>NZ_JBIAHY010000005.1:73301-219310 GCF_042870975.1 Streptomyces sp. NPDC006259
GGTCGGGGGAGTGGTACGGCTGGCGTCGACGGCAGGTGCGTCCTCCTTGTGCTGCGGCCGTACGAGGCTCGTTGCCGTGGCGGTGCGATCCTGTCCGGATCTGCGGGTCCTGGCGGCTCCGTCGCTGTGTGGGTCCGGTGGGCCGGCGGGAGCCGGTCGGGGGAGTGGTACGGCTGGCGTCGACGGCAGGTGCGTCCTCCTTGTGCTGCGGCCGTACGAGGCTCGTTGCCGTGGCGGTGCGATCCTGTCCGGGATCTGCGGGTCCTGGCGGCTCCGTCGCTGTGTGGGTCCGGTGGGCCAGTGGGAAACGGTCGGGGGAGTGGCATGCCTGGTGCCGACAGCGCGGCACTCTCCCTGCGCCCGGCCGGACAGGGCTGGCGTGCCGGAGGTAGGCCCTGTCCGGGACCTGGCGGTCCGCGTGAGGGGAACTTCACGGGCCGGGACGCCGAGCCGAGGTCGTCGGCGCACTGGGCACCGGGGCCTTCCGGGACCGAGGATGTCAGCGCGCGCCGTCCCCGGTCCCGCCTCAGGGGAGACCGCCGCGGGCCGGGGACGTCAGCCGGGGAAGCGGCCCGTCGATCGCAGATGCCAGCGGCGCTCGGCGTAGGCCAGGTCGTCGCGCCACAGGCGTCCGGCGGCCGTCCGCATGACCAGCCGCAGCAACGGCGCCGCCGTACGGGCCACGACGAATCCCGGACGGTCCGAGGCGGCCACGATCGCCTCCACGACCGCCGTCCGCGGCCGGCCCCGGTCGTCGGGGCCGAGAGGGGTCGCGTGCGTCTCGACGACCGACCCGCGGCCCTCGCCCTCCACGATGCGCATGACGACGGTGCGCGGTTCTGGCGCGGTGAACACCGCCCGAACCGGCACGACCAGCCGCCCGGCGAGCCGGAAGGAGACATCCACGGTGAATCCGTCCGCGTCCGCCGACGCACCCGCACCCTCGTTCGCCGACGCACCCGCAGTCATACCCGCGCCCGCGTCCGCCGACGCACCCACCCCCGCACCCGCCGACGCGCCCGCGCCCTCGTCGACCACGGTCAGGTCGACGAACGAGTACGGGTGGAACCAGGCCCCGTGCCACGGGTCCAGCCGGTTGGCGACGACGTCCTCCGGCTCGCAGGTGCCGACGCCCACGTAGACCGCCGACACCGCGCCCGACAAGGCCGGCCTGACCGGCACCACCGGCTCCGCCAGCGGCGGTTCGCCGCCCACGTCGTCCAGCCGCACCCACACCAGCACGCCGTCGTCGTGCACGGGCAGCGGTTCCCAGCCGGCGAACGGGCCGCCCCGCAGGGAGAGCCCGTGCCAGTGGCAGACCAGGGTGCCGCAGCGCACCGGACTGTCCCGCAGGGGCGCGCCCAGGTGGGGGCAGACGCCGGGCCCGGCGACCGGCCGGCCCTCGGCGTCGCGCCAGACGACCACCTCCGCTCCGGCGACCGTGCGCGCGAGGGGGCGGTCGTCGCGGAGGTCCCGGGTGGCGCCCACGACGAACCAGTTGCCGGACGGGCGGGCCTGCGCGCGCTTCAGCGCCCGCGCGATCACGGCGGGCCGAGCCTCGCGCCACGTCGGGCGCTGCCGCTCCCAGGACACCGGGTTCCTGCGCAGTGACAGCGGATACCGTCCGCGTCGGCCGGAACGGGCGGGATTCATGCGACCTCCTCGTGCTCGCGTTCGCGTGGGGCGGGCGTACCGGGCGGGCCGGGCGGCACGGCGGGCGACCGCGGGGGACCGGGCCGACCCTTCCGCCGGGCGGCGGCACGGCAGGCGGCCAGGCGGGCCAGACCGTCGAGGGCCACCGCGGCACGCCGGCGGCGGGGCACCACGGCACGGCGGTGGACGACCGCGTACCCGTCGTCGGCGATGGCGTCCAGGATCCCCCCGTACAGGACGAACGCCGTGCGGATGCACGGACGGGCCAGCGGATCGAGCATCGCGAGTCCCGGCGCCGCCTCGCGGTACACGCCACGGGTCAGATCCTCGGCCGCCCTGAGCGCCTTCGTGATCCGGCGGTCCCGCAACCCGGTGCGCCGGCTCCAGCGGAGCAGGTCCCGGTCGACGCCGTGCGCCCGCAGCAGGTCGGCGGGCAGGTAGACGCGCCCCCGGTCCAGGTCCTCACCCACGTCGCGCAGGAAGTTGGTCAGCTGGAAGGCCACGCCGAGAGCGGCCGCGTGCGGGGCCGCCTCCTCGCGCGGGGCGACGGTTCCCAGCACCGGCAGCATCTGCAGCCCGATCACGGCGGCCGATCCGTGCATGTACGCGCGCAGGTCGTCGTAGGCCGGATAGTCGGTGACCGTGAGGTCGCTGCGCATGGCGGCCATGAAGTCGCGGAAGTGCTGGTGGGGGATGCCGTACCGGCGTGCCGTGTCGGCCAGGGCGACCACCACCGGATCGCTGCCGCCGCCGCGCAGGCCCCGCTCCAGCTGCTCCTGGAGAGCGGCGAGAGCGGTCGCGCGGCGGTGCGGCGGTACGCCGGCCTCCGTGGAGTCGACGATGTCGTCCGCCCAGCGGGCGAAGCCGTACAGGGCGTGGACGGCCGGACGCCGCTCCACCGGGAGCAGCCGGGTGGCCAGGAAGTACGTCCTGCCGTGCCGGGCGTTGAGCCGTCGGCACCGTGTGTAGGCGGCGCGCAGACCCAGCTCGGTGATGCCGGCCGCATCCAGTTCGCGGGCGGTCACGACGGAGTTCCTTCCGGGGTGACGCGCGCGGCGCGCCCGCGCCGGGAGGGCGCGGTCGCAGCCACGCGCCCTGTGATGCGGGCCGCGGCGAGCTTGCCCGAGAGCAGGACGGTCGGCACGCCGACGCCCGGCGTGGTGCCGCAGCCCGCGAGCACGACGTTCTCGGCGGAGCGGACGAGGTTGCGCGGGCGGAACGGGCCGGTCTGCGCGAAGGTGTGGGCGGCCGAGAAGGGGGTGCCGGCCGCGTGCCCCTGGGCGTGCCAGTCGGCCGGCGTCACGAGGGTCTCCTCCTCGACGGCCGCCGCGATGCCGTCGAACCCGCGCCGCTCCAGCTCCCGCAGCAGGCTGTCGCGGTAGCGCGGGGCCAGCTCCCCCCAGGACGCGGCGTCCGGTCCGACGTCCGTGTTCGGGCACGGGGCGAGGACGTAGTGCAGGTGGCGGCCCGGCGGGGCGAGCGCCGGGTCGGTGGCGGTGGGCCGGGTGATCAGCAGCGACGGGTCGCTCATCAGCCTGCCCGCTCGGGTGAGTTCGTCGAAGGTGCGGTGCCACGCGGCTCCGAAGGAGAGCGTGTGGTGGGCGAGCACCGGCCAGGTCCGGTCGGTCCCGGCGTGCAGCACGACGGCCGACGGCGCGTGCCTGAGCCGCAGGGCGCGGCGCGGCGCGCGGCCGAGGAGGCGGTGGGCGACCGGCAGGTCCGGGGTGAGGACCACGGCGTCGCAGGCGATGCGCTCCCCGGCGGTGACGACGGCGCTGACGCGGTCGCCGCGACGCTCCAGCCGGGTGACCTCCTGTCCGAACCGCAGGTCGGCGCCCGCCCGCGCGGCGGCGTCCGCCATGGCGCGCGGCAGCGCGTGCATGCCGCCGCGCGGGAAGTACACGCCGGCGACGGTGTCCATGTAGGCGATGACCGCGTACGCGGCGAGAGCGCGGGCCGGCGGGACGCCCGCGTACAGCGCCTGGAAGGAGAAGACCCGGCGCAGGCGTTCGTCGCGCAGATGGCGGCCGATCCGCGCGTCCAGCCGCCCGAAACCGCCGAGGGCGGCGAGGCGGGCCAGGTCGGGCGTCAGCAGCTGGAGGGGCGAGTCGAAGTTGGTGTCGATGAACCGGCGCATCTGCGCCCGGTAGAGCTGCTCCAGCCAGTGGCGCAGCCGGCGGTATCCCGCTGCCTCCTCGGCACCGGCGAAGCGCTCGACCTCCGCTTCCATCGCGTCCGCGTCGGTGTGTACGTCGATCCTGCTGCCGTCGGCGAAGAGGGCGCGGTACGCGGGGTGCAGCGGGACGAGGTCGACGTGGTCGCGCAGGTTCTCGCCGACCGCCGCGAAGGCCTCGTCGGCCAGGTGGGGCATGGTCAGGACGGTCGGACCGGTGTCGATGCGGTAGCCGCCGCGTACCAGCAGCCCCGCCCGCCCGCCCGGCACCGCGTCGCGTTCGACGATCGTGACCCGGCGGCCGGCGCCCAGCAGATGCAGCGCGGCGGACAGGCCGGACAGGCCGGCTCCGACCACGACCACATGGTCGGTGCGCCCGGGTACGGTTCTCATCGCGGCGCCCCTTCGGTCAGCAGCAGCGGGACGGGCCCGGCGCCGTCCGGGGGAGGCGGGACCTCGCTCGCCGGAGCGGGCAGACCGTCCCGCGGCCCCGCCGCACCGCCCGTGGCGTCCGGCTCCCACGCGACGCCGGCGGTGGCGTGGAACAGCCGCACCAGGGGTAGTCGGCCCGCGGTGTCCAGGACGACCGAGTCCAGATGGCGCATGCCCTGGGCCACCAGCCGTTCGATCTTCGCCTCGACGACGGCGCGTGCCCCGGTGGTGACGAGGACGTCGCGCACCTCGGCCAGACCGCTGTCGGACAGGTCCGCCCGGCCGAGGGAGCGCCGCAGCACCGTGAGGGCACGCCGGTCGCCGGTCGCCTCGGCCCTGGCCCGGGCCACGGCCGCGAGATAGGTGGGCCGGCCGGTCCGGATGTCGCCGCCGGTCGGCTTGCCGGTCGGTCGGTGGCCGCCGAACACGTCGACGAGGTCGTCGCGCAGTTGGAAGGCGATGCCGACGCAGCGGCCCGCCGAGCACAGCGCCTCGGTCCGGGCGGCGTCGGCGCCCGCCAAAGCGGCGCCGAGGGCCAGCGGACGCTCGACCGAGTACAGGGCGCTCTTGAGACACGCGGCGCGGACCGCGTGGGCCGGAGAACGCGAGGACGTCGCCTGTCCGTGCACGTCGAGGTACTGGCCGGCCACCATCTCGGTCCGCATGGCACTCCACAGTCCACGCACCGCGCGGGCGGTCGCCGGGGACATCTCGGTGGCCGCGACGATGTCGTCCGCCCATGCCAGGGCCAGGTCCCCCGCGAGGATCGCGGCGGCCTCGCCGAACCGGGGGCCGTGCGCCGAGGGCACGGTGCCGGCGTACTGGGCGGTCACGTCCGTGTGCAGGGCGGGCCGCCCGCGGCGCAGGGCCGAACCGTCCATCACGTCGTCGTGGACCAGTGCGCAGGTCTGGATCAGTTCGAGTGCGGCACCGACGCGCAGGGCGGTCTCCGCCACGCCGGGCCCTCCCCCGCAGGCGCGCAGCGCCCACCACACGAACCGGGGCCGCGTCCGTTTGCCGCCGTCCAGGGTGAAGTGCCTGACGCGTTCGGCCAGGTCCCGGGCGAACACGGGGTCCAGCGCGGCGGCGTCCTGCGCGCGCTGGGCCAGGAGGTGGTCCAGGAGCCGCTGCACGGCTCCGGGTACGTCGTCGTCGAGGGCGGACAGGTCGCTGACGTCCAGCGGGATGGGGGCGGGCATGGCGCCTTCCGGTCGGCTGTCGGGGGAGGGGCCGGTAACGGCCGGGGACGGGGACGGCGGGTGGGGCCCCGCCGGACCCGGTCGGGGCGGGCGGGGGGAGCCGGGCGGCGTGTCCGCCGCGGGCCGTCTCTCGCCGCGCTGGGGCGCATACCGGTTCCTCCCGTCGTGATCGAGATGGGGCCCTGACTTCAAGGCATTCCGCGCCGGGGGCGGTCCTGGATGCGCCGGACGAGTGACGGGTCCGCCATGCCTCGCGGCCGGGTGTCCGGGGGGACGGCGGGCCGGCGGCCCGTCCGGGGGAATCGACGCGCGTTCGACGCGAGTTGTTCGAGGACGCGCCGCGCCGCAAGGTGAGGGATCCCGTTTCGCCCGGGCGACTCGGGCAACCGGCTTCCGCGGGCACGGACGGCCACGACCCGCCGTGCCCCGGGACGAGAGGCGAACGACCGCGCGCGCGAGGAGCAGCCACCATGACGGCACCGCAGGTCACCGAGCGGACCCTCCCGAGCACCGCGGCGAGTCCTTCCGGGGAACCACTCGCCGACGACGAACTGGCCACGGGTTTCGTCAGGGGTGACGAAGTTTGTCTGGCCGCCGCCTACCACCGCTGGGGAGCGCTGGTCCACACGCTGGCGTCCCGCGGCCTGGGTGACGCCCGGGAGGCGGAGGACGTGACGCAGACGGTGTTTCTGGCCGCCTGGCGGGGCCGGTCCGGGTATCGGCCCGAACGGGGCCCCCTGTCCGCCTGGTTGGTCGGAATCACCCGGCGCAAGATCGCCGACGCCCTGTCGGCGCGGACCCGGCGGGCCGACCTCGTCGCGGCGGTCGGAGCGCGTCTGTCCGTCGCCGCCGACGACCGGCACGCGCGGCCGGACGCCGTGCTGGACCGCGTCGTGCTCACCCACGAACTCGCGAGGCTGCCCGCCCCGCAGCGCCACGTCCTCACCCTCGCCTTCTACGCCGACCTCACCCAGAACCAGATCGCCGAACTGACGGGCTGGCCCCTGGGCACCGTCAAGAGCCACGCGCGCCGGGGACTGCACCGGCTGAGCAGGCGCGTGCGGGACGAAGGCCCGCGGGCACCCGTCGTCGAGTGACGCGTCGCGCAAGCGACGCGACCGGGCCCGCGTGGCGGGGGACATGCGGATGATCGGGTGCTATCACCCGAGGAGGCGGGTGGTTCGGATCACCCTGACGGGACTGTGCCTGCGTGCCGGGTGAGCACGCGGATCGGGTGCTATCACCCGAGGACGCGGTGGTTCGGATCACCCTGACGGGACTGTGCCTGCGTGCCGGGTGAGCACGCGGATCGGGTGCAATCGCCCCGGGGCCGCCGAAGGTCCGGGCCACCCACGCGATCGTGCCCCCGTGCCGGGCGGGCACGTGGACCGTGCGCCACCGCGCCGGGCCCCCGATGATCCGGGCTCCGATGATCCGCAGTGCGCCGCACGGCTGCGGATCCCGGCCCAGCCTGCATCTCCGGGGCCGCCCGGAGGGGAGTGTTTCCCACGGCCGCACGGCCGACTCCCCGGCCCAGCCTGCACCTCGCGGGCCGCCCGGTGGGGATTGCTTCCCACGGCCGCACGGCCGCACGGCCGACTCCCCGGCCCAGCCTGCACCTCGCGGGCCGCCCGGAGGGGATTGCTTCCCACGGCCGCACGGCCGACTTCCCGGCCCAGCCTGCATCCCCCGAGCCTCCCGGAGGGGAATGCTTCCCACGGCCGCACGGCCGACCTCCCGGCCCAGCCTGCACCTCGCGGGCCGCCCGGAGGGGATTGCTTCCCACGGCCGCACGGCCGCACGGCCGACTCCCCGGCCCAGCCTGCATCCCCCGAGCCTCCCGGAGGGGAATGCTTCCCACGGCCGCACGGCCGACCTCCCGGCCCAGCCTGCACCTCGCGGGCGGCCGGGAGCGGAGTGTTTCTCACGGCCGCCCGCGCGACCTCCCGGCCCAGCCCGCACCTCGCGGCCGGCCGGAGGGGATCGCTTCCCACGGCCGCACGGCCGCACGGCCGCACGGCCGACTCCCCGGCCCAGCCTGCATCCCCCGAGCCCCCCGGAGGGGAATGCTTCCCACAGGGCCGAGCCGGACGGACAGGGAGGGGTGTGACTCGTGCGGGACGTGGACGTCGTCATCGTGGGCGCCGGAGCTGCCGGGCTGTCCCTCGCCCACCGGCTGGCCCGCACCGCCTCGGCCCGCCGGCCGTCGGTGCTGCTGCTCGACGCGCCACCGGGCCCGTTGCGCCCGCCGAGCCGCACCTGGTGCTTCTGGGAGCCGGGGCCGGGCCCCTACGACGCCGCCCTGACCGCCGTATGGCAGCGCCTGCGGGTGCACACCCCCGAAGGGCGGTCCGTCGAGGACGGCATGGCGCCGCTGCGCTACAAGATGATCCGCTCCGAGGACTTCGAGGCGTTCGTCGCGCGCGAACTGAGCCACAGCGGCCATGTGCGCCGCCTGGAGGCGACCGTCGAGTCGGTGGACGGCATCCCCGACGGAGCGGAGATCCGGGCCCGCACGGCGGGAGGGCGCCCCCTGACGGTGCGTGCCCGCTGGGTGTTCGACTCCCGGCCGCTGGGGAGTCTGCCGGCGGCCCGCACCACCCTGTTGCAGCATTTCCACGGCTGGTTCGTCCGCGCGGCACGGCCGGTGTTCGATCCCGATGTCATCGACCTCATGGACTTCCGGATTCCGCAGCCGCCGCACGGACTGGCGTTCGGCTACGTCCTGCCGACCGGTCCTCAGGAGGCCCTCGTCGAGTACACCGAGTTCTCCGGCGCGGCCCTCTCCCGGACGGACTACGAGGCCGCGCTGCACCACTACACCCGGAACGTGCTCGGGCTCGGCCCGTTCGAGGTGACCTCGACGGAGACGGGTGTGATCCCCATGACGGACGCGCCGTTCGCGCGCCGCACCGCGCCCTCGGTCTTCCGGATCGGCGCCGCGGGCGGAGCCACCCGTCCGTCCACCGGCTACACCTTCGCCGCCGTCCAGCGCCAGACACGGGCCGTCGCGGCAGCGCTGGCCGCCGGCCGCCACCCTCTGCCGCCGCCCGCCCATTCGGCCCGCTCCCGTGTCATGGACGCGGTGCTGCTGCGGGCCCTGGACAGCGGACGCGTCGACGGTGCCGCGGTCTTCTCGAGGCTGTTCTCCCACGTGCCGGCGGAGCGGCTGCTGCGCTTCCTGGACGGCCGCACCCGCCTCCACGAGGACCTCTCCATCGGCGTGCGCACCCCCGTGCTGCCGATGCTCCGTTCCGCCGTCGACCTCGCCCGCCTGCCGCGCAGGCCCTTCCCCCGCTGACCGCCGGCCCGCCCGCCGTTCCGTGCCACCGCCCGCCCCAGCCACCGAGGAGACCTCATGACCCTGCTGCGCGACGCGGACCTGGCCGCCGCGTTCGACCACGCCGCCCGCAGCTACGACACGCTGGTGGCCGCCAACCCCGGCTACCACGCCCATCTGCGGCGCTCCGCGCGGCGGCTGGGCCTGCCGCACGGTGGAGCCGGTCTGCGCGTCCTGGACCTGGGCTGCGGCACCGGCGCCTCCACGGCCGCCCTGGCCGCCGTACTCCCGGAGGCCCGGATCACCGCGGTGGACGCCTCCGCCGGCATGCTGGAACGGGCGGCCCGCAAACGGTGGCCCCGCAGCGTGAACTTCGTGCACGCCCCGGCGGAACGTCTGACGGAGGCAGGTGTCCGAGGGCCCTTCGACGCCGTCTTCGCCGCCTACCTCCTGCGCAACGCCACCGACCCGGACGCGGTGCTCGCGGCGGTGCTCCAGGCGCTCGCGCCGCGGGGCCGGCTCGCCGTGCACGAGTACACCCTCAGCGGCCGCACCGCCCACCGCGCGGTCTGGACGGCGGTCTGCCGGGGCATCGTGCTGCCCGTCGCCACCGTCCTCGGCGACGGCGAGCTGTACCGCCACCTCTGGCGCAGCGTCGTCCGGTTCGACACGGCGGACGCCTTCACGGCGAGGCTCCGCTCGGCCGGCTTCGCGCACGTACGGGCCCTGCCCCTGCCCGGATGGCAGACCGGCATCACCCATACCGTCGTCGCCCGCCGACCGGGGCCGGACGCGGGGGCCGGGCGATGACGGCGCCCCGGCGGCCCGAGGCGGCCCGCCGCGGCAGGGACCGCCGGGCCCGGACGATCCGTCCGCGACCCGGCGCACCCGCGCTCACCGGTGACCACCGGCCGACGACCGCCGTCGTGGGCGGCGGCATCGCCGGTCTGGCGGCGGCCACGGCCCTGGCCGAACGAGGCGTACGCGTCACCCTCCACGAGCGCGAACCCGTCCTGGGTGGACGCCTGGCCGGATGGCCGACCGTGCTGGCCGACGGCAGCACCGTCACCATGAGCCGCGGCTTCCACGCCTTCTTCCGTCAGTACTACAACCTGCGCGGGCTGTTGCGGCGCACCGATCCCGGGCTCCACCGTCTGAAGGGGCTCCCCGACTACCCGCTGCGCCACAGCGGCGGGCTGCACGACAGCTTCCGTCACGTGCCTCGCACCCCGCCGTGGAGCGCGCTGGGGTTCGTCGCCCTGAGCCCCACTTTCCGTCCGCGCGACCTGGTCCGCATGAACCCGGCCGCCGCCCTGCCCCTGCTGGACGTGCGGGTCCCGGACGTGTACGCGCACCTCGACCGCGTCAGCGCCCACGACTTCCTGCGGTCGGTCCGCTTCCCCGCCGCCGCGCACCACCTCGCGTTCGAGGTGTTCTCCAGGAGCTTCTTCGCCGATCCCCGTGCCCTGTCCGCGGCGGAGATGGTGCTGATGTTCCACATCTACTTCCTCGGCTCCGCCGAAGGACTGCTGTTCGACGTCCCCGACGAGCCCTTCCCCGCCGCGCTCTGGGATCCCCTGGCCGGTTACCTGGAGAGCCACCGGGCCGAGCTGCGGACCGGCACACCCGTCGACACGGTCGAACCCGCACGGGACGGCGGATTCCTGGTGACGGCGGCGGGTGCGGAGCGGCGGTACGACACCGTGGTCCTGGCACTGGACACAGCCGGTCTGCGTTCCCTCGTCGCCCGTTCCCCGCGGCTGGCCGACGCCGGATGGCGCGAGCGCGTGGCCGGGCTCCGTAACGCCCCGCCGTTCCTGGTCTCACGCCTGTGGCTGGACCGTCCCGTCGCCGCGGACCGGCCCGGCTTCCTCGGCACCAGCGGCTTCGGCCCGCTCGACAACGTCAGCGTGCTGGAGCGCTGGGAGGGCGAGGCGGCGCGCTGGGCCGCCCGCAGCGGGGGCTCCGTGGTGGAGCTGCACGCCTACGCCCTGCCCGAGCGGGCGGCCCGCGAGGCGGAACAGAGCCGCCTGGTCGAGCAGTTGCACCGGGTCTATCCGGAGACGCGGGCGGCGACGGTGGTCGACGCACGCCACGAGTGGCGGGCCGACTGCCCGCTGTTTCCCGTCGGGGGGTACGACGACCGGCCGGCCGTGCGCACCACCGACCCCGGGCTGGTGATCGCCGGTGACCTGGTCCGCACGGATCTGCCGGTGGCCCTCATGGAACGCGCGGCCACGAGCGGCTTCCTCGCCGCCAACGCCCTGCTGGAGCGCTGGGGAGTCGCGGGTCAGACCCTGTGGACGGTGCCCGACCGCGGCCGCGGGGCGCTGCTGCGGGGGCTGGCCCGTGCGGGCGGTGACCGGCGGCGGCAGGCCGAGCGGGCCGTGCCGGCCACGGGACGGTTCGAGAGGGAGGACGTCCTGGAGTTGTAGGGAAGGACCGTGGGCCGCCGCGCACCGGCCGGCCCCCGAGGGCGACGTCCGGCCCGCAGGCGCCGCCGCGAACCCCACCGCCGCCCGGCCGCCTGCCGGGCGGCGCCTGGGGACCACTCGGGCCGGGACCACTCGGGCCGGGACCACTCGGGCCGGGACCGCCGGAAACGACGCGGCGCGGGCATCGCGGCTGCGGGTGACCTCCCGGGCGGCGGCGGGTCACCTCCCAGGACGGGCGGCGGACCGCGCCCCGCCTCCTACGGCACCGCCCCGCCTCCCCGCCTCCTACGGCACCGCCCCGGGGCCGTACGAGCGATCCCGCCGTCCGCGGCTCAGTCCAGTGCGGCGCCCCGCGCCGCGGCCTCCCGCTCGGTTCCGGCCTCGGCCGTCGCCAGCGTGCCGTTCGCGGTCTCGAGGTGGGCCCGGACGAACCACTGGAACTGCTCCAGATCACGCAACTGTTCGATCAACAGGTCCTCGGTGGCGGGATCGAGGTCGCCGACCTCCTTGATGGCGCCTCGCACTCCCTCGATCAGGCCCGTGTAGACCACGTCCAGGGCCCCGAGGTGCGCGATCGCGCTGTCCCGTCCGATGGAGTAGTCCTGCCACTTCCGCTCCTCGACCAGCGCACCCGGCGTCCCCTGCGCGACGCCGCCCAGGGCCGCGATGCGCTCGGCCACGTCGTCGGCCATGTCCCGGACCCGGTCGACCTGGGGGTCGATCATCTCGTGCACGGCGATGAAGTGGGGGCCCACCACGTTCCAGTGCACGTGCTTGAGGGTGAGGTGCAGGTCGTTGAGGGCGTGCAGCCGCAGGCGCAGTACGCCGATGAGACGGCCCGCGGCCTCACGATCGAGGCCCGGAACGGTGTACTTGGGGGTCAGGTCCTTCGCCATCTGCGCAGCTCCTTCAGCTCAGGGGTGTCCGGTGCCCTGATGCCCCGCACCCGGTGCGACAGGCCTGTGATCCGCGTCGCTCAACGATCGGACCACCGGATCGGCCGCGGCGCGGTCCGGAGACCGCCGTACGGGTGGCGGCGCCAGGGGTGTCGGATCCGCCCGGCCCGGTACCCCACCGGATGACCGGCGGGGGCACCGACACCGGTCGGTAAGCTGGAGGGGTGACTGGAGGGAGCTTCGGTGAGAGCGGCGCGTAGCCTGGCGACGCTGGACGAGGTGGAGAGTGGCGACCACGTCTGCCAGCTTCTGGAGCCGGCCGAGAACGCCGTGGAGCGCAGTCGTGCCTTCGTGGCCGACGGCGCGCTGTTCGGCGACAAGCTGGTGATCGTCGGCTCGGACGGCCGGCCCGCTCCGGAGTTCGCCGACGCGCCGGCCCTCGTCGTCCTGGATCCGGCACGGCTGGAGGGCTCATCCCTGCTGGCGGCCGTCCGCCGGGAGGCCGCGAGCGCCGGGCGCGAGGGCTTCCGGTCACTGCGGATCCTGCGGCACGTCACGGCCGACCACCGCGGCCCCCGGCCCGACACCATGCTGCAGAGCGAGCTGGATCTGGAGGAGTTCGCCGCGGACAGCGGTGCGACGGTCCTGTGCACGTATCGGCCCGGAGACTGGGATCCGCCCATTCTCGACCAGGTCAGGTGTGTGCATCCGCACCACGTGGGCAGCCGTCCCGAAGCGCCTGGGTTCCGGGTGTTCAGAACCGGAGAGGGCCGCTGGACGGTGAGCGGAGTGATCGACGCGGAAGGCGCCGCGGCGTTCGGCGCTGTGCTGCGCAGCCTGGTCGCCCACGCCAGGATCCTCCGCCTGACCTGTCACGACCTGGAATTCTTCGACGCGGCGGGCATGAGCGTCCTGGCCGACGCCGCCCGGCTCCTGCCGGAGCGCGTGGTAATCATCGAGGGGGCCAACGACACCGTGCGCCTGTGCTGGGGGCTCTCGGGATTCGCCGTACCGGAGGTGCCGGTGGTGATGGTGCCATGACCATTTCGTCTCCGCGGGGATCCGCGGACACCCTGACGGGATACCGGCACGAGCTGTATCCCTACCGGGGCCGGCAGGAGTTCCTGGACGGCACCCTGGGCTTCATCAAGGAGGCGCTCGACGGCGACGAGGCCGTCGTCGTGGCCGTGCCTCACGACAAGGTGACGCTGCTGCGCGCGGAGCTTCCGGAGCTGTCGGCAGTCCGCTTCGTCGACACCGGGTCCGTCGCTCACCATCCCGGACGTCTCATCGCCGCCTGGCAGCAGTGGATAGGCGAGCACACCGCCAAGGGCCGCCCCGTGCGGGGCATCGGCGAGTCGCCCTGGGACGCCGCCCGCAGCCGCGCCGAGGTGCGCGAGTTGCAGTACTACGAGTGGCTGCTCAACAAGGCCTTCGCCCGGAGTCCGGCCTGGTGGTTGCTGTGCCCGTACGACGCCGACGCCGTGTACGCCGACCTCAAGGCGATGGCACGCTGCCACCCCGAGGTGCGCCGGGACGGCCGCTCGCAGGCGAGCGACGCCTACGACGCGGCAGCCGCCTACCAGTTCGAGCCCCTGGACGATCCCTGCAACCCGTACGAGGAGACGCGCTATGCCGCCGGAGACCTGGCCGCGGTGCGCGGGAGGATCGCCGAGTGCGCCCGTCGGCACGGCATCGGCGGCTCACGGCTGAGGGAACTGACCCTCGCCGCCACGGAGATCGCCGGGAACAGCATCAAGCACGGTGGCGGACACGGGGTGCTCCGGACCTGGGCGGAGGAGGACCGCATGATCTGCGAGTTCCACGACCGCGGCTATCTGGACGACCCCCTCGTGGGACGGACCGGGCCCGACGCCACACAGGTCGGTGGCCGCGGACTCTGGCTGGCTCACCATCTCTGCGACCTCGTGGAGATCCGCTCCACCCGCGAGGAGGGAACGACCGTCCGCCTGCACACCGCGCTGCCCGACTGAGAGCCGCCCCGCCCGCACGCCGCACCCCGCACTCATCGGAGCGGCGGCAGCCGCCCGCGCACCGGGCCCGCCCGACTGAGAGCCGGCCGCGGCCGGTGCGCGTCGGCGGACGACACGGGCGGGGGCCGACCGACGGGGCCGGACCCGAGCGGCACCGGCCGGCCCCGTCGGTCCGTCCCCACGCCGACGCTCACGGCAGGGGTGTGCCGCCGGTCGCGTTGAGGATCTCGGCGGTGATGAAACTGGCTTCCTGCGAGGCCAGATAGACGTAGGCGGGCGCCAGCTCGGCCGGCTGCGCCGGACGTCCCAGCGGGGTCTGCTTGCCGAACTCCGTCGTGTCGGGCATCGTCGCCGGGATCAGCGGCGTCCACACCGGGCCCGGCGCGACCGCGTTGACGCGGATGCCGCGCTCCGCGACCATCTGCGCCAGCCCCTGCGTGAAGGTGACGATCGCGCCCTTCGTCATGGCGTAGTCCAGCAGGTGCGGGCTGGGCTTGTAGGCCTGCACGGACGTGGAGTTGATGACGCAGGCGCCCTGCGGCATGTGCGGCAGGGCGAACTTCGTCAGCCAGAACATGCCGTAGAGGTTGGTCCGCAGGACCCGGTCGAACTGCTCGGTGGTGATCGCCTCGATGCCGTCCGGCTGGGACATCTGATAGGCCGCGTTGTTGACCAGGATGTCGATCGATCCGAACTCCGCGACCGCCCGGTCGATCAGCGCCCGGCACTGGCTCTCCTCGCGGATGTCGCAGGAGACGGCGACGGCCTTGCGCCCGGCGTCCTCGACCAGTCGGCAGGTCTCGCGTGCCTCGTCCTCCTCCTCGGCGAGGTGGGTGAGGAGGACGTCGGCACCCTCGCGGGCGTAGGCGAGGGCCACCGCCCGCCCGATGCCCGAGTCCCCGCCCGTGATGACCGCCTTGCGGCCCTCCAGCCGGCCGGAGCCGCGGTAGGACTCCTCGCCGTGGTCGGGCGGCGGATCCATCGGCCCGGTCCAGCCGGGGTGGGGCTGTTCCTGGGAGGGGAAGTCGGGCCGCGGATGCTGGGTGGTGGGGTCCTGCTGCCTGCTGTGCTCGTCCGTCACGTGGACCTCCTCGGCTCGGGGGCGATGCTCGCAGGGGCGGGTTCCCCACGGTGACCGACCGAAAAGCACCATCCGTCCACCATCCGGAAACACGCCGAATGTTTCGAGAGCAGACAACCACCCTCACGGACCCGTAGGACGATCTTCGCGCGCCACCTCTGCGTGACGAGTCACCAGGTGAGCGCCCCTGGACTGGCACAACCACCCATCACTCGACTCCGTAAAGCATCCGAACGTTTCGAAATGAGTACCGAAACTGTTGACTGTTGACGGGGACAGCTCAACACTTTCGCCATTCCCCGTCCCCGAAGGAGGAGGCGCGAACATGACCGCGTTCGTCCATCCCGCGAGCCGCGGCCGCAGGCGGTTCCGCACGCTCGTCGGCGGTGCCTGGGCCGTCGCCCTGGCGACCGTGCTGGCGATGCTGCTGCCGGGCGCCGCCCACGCCGACACCGTCGTCACCACCAACCAGACCGGCACCAACAACGGCTACCACTACTCGTTCTGGACCGACAGCGCGGGCACCGTGTCCATGAACATGGGCTCCGGCGGCAACTACAGCACCTCATGGCGCAACACCGGCAACTTCGTCGCCGGCAAGGGCTGGAGCACCGGCGGCCGCAGGGCCGTGACGTACTCCGGCACCTTCAACCCGTCCGGCAACGCCTACCTCGCGCTCTACGGGTGGTCGACCAACCCGCTAGTGGAGTACTACATCGTCGACAACTGGGGCACCTACCGGCCCACCGGAACGTTCAAGGGCACCGTCACCAGCGACGGCGGCACGTACGACATCTACCAGACCACGCGGTACAACGCCCCCTCCATCGAGGGCACCCGCACCTTCAACCAGTACTGGAGCGTGCGGCAGTCCAGGCGGACCGGCGGAACCATCACCACCGGCAACCACTTCGACGCCTGGGCCCGTGCCGGAATGAGCCTCGGTACCTTCAACTACATGATCCTCGCCACCGAGGGATACCAGAGCAGCGGCAACTCCAACATCACGCTGGGTGACGCCGGTTCCGGTGGTGGTGGCGGTGGCGGTGGCGGTGGCACCGGCTGTACGGCGACCTTGTCGGCGGGTCAGCAGTGGGGTGACCGGTACAACCTGAACGTGTCGGTGAGCGGGTCGAGCAACTGGACGGTGACGATGAACGTCCCGTCCCCGGCGAAGATCCTCTCCACCTGGAACGTCAGTGCCGGCTATCCCAGCAGTCAGGTGATGACGGCGAAGCCCAACGGCAGCGGCAACAACTGGGGCGTCACCGTGCAACCCAACGGCAACTGGACCTGGCCCACGGTCTCCTGCACACCGAGCTGACGCCGAACCCCCAAGGGGAGGACCGATCCGCATGAGCACCAGACCGCGTCTCTCGACGCGCCGGCCGGGCACCGCTCTGGCAGTCCTCGCACTGGCCGCCGCCGGCACCCTCACCGTCCGGGCCGCCCCGGCGGAGGCCGCCACCTGCAACGGGTACGTGGGACTCACCTTCGACGACGGCCCGTCCGGCAGCACACCGAGCCTGCTCAACGCCCTGAAGCAGAACGGGCTGCGGGCCACCATGTTCAACCAGGGCCAGTACGCCGCCGCCAACCCGGCACAGGTGCGCGCCCAGGTCGACGCCGGTATGTGGGTGGGCAACCACAGCTACACCCACCCGCATCTGCCGCAGCTCTCCCCGTCGCAGATCGACTCGGAGATCTCCCGCACCCAGCAGGCCATCGCGGCCTCGGGCGGCGGCACCCCGAAGCTGTTCCGTCCGCCGTACGGCGAGACCAACGCGACGGTGAAGTCGGTCGAGGCCAGGTACGGCCTCACCGAGATCATCTGGGACGTCGACTCCCAGGACTGGAACGGCGCGAGCACCGACGCGATCGTCCAGGCCGCCGCGCGGCTCACCAACGGCCAGACCATCCTCATGCACGACTGGTCCGCCAACACCCTCGCCGCCATCCCTCGCATCGCGCAGGGACTGGCGGGCCGGGGCCTGTGCGCCGGCATGATCTCCCCCCAGACCGGCCGGGCGGTGGCTCCCGACGGCGGTGGTGGTGGCGGAGGTGGCGGTGGCGGTGGCGGTGGCGGTGGCACCGGCTGTACGGCGACCTTGTCGGCGGGTCAGCAGTGGGGTGACCGGTACAACCTGAACGTGTCGGTGAGCGGGTCGAGCAGCTGGACGGTGACGATGAACGTCCCGTCCCCGGCGAAGATCCTCTCCACCTGGAACGTCAGTGCCGGCTATCCCAGCAGTCAGGTGATGACGGCGAAGCCCAACGGCAGCGGCAACAACTGGGGCGTCACCGTGCAACCCAACGGCAACTGGACCTGGCCGACGGTCTCCTGCGCCACCGGCTGACCGCCCGGCGGACAGGGCGGGCGGCGGGGGCGTCCGGCACACCCGGTGCCGGACGCCCCCGCCGCGGCGCCCGTCCGCCACCGGCTCGCCCCCCGGACTCCGGCGCGCCACCACGGACGGGGGCCGGCCGGTCCGACACCCGGTCGGCGGGAGGCGCCCCTCGCGCGGGGGCACCCGTGGCGTGGGGCGGGGCAGCCGACGTACGGATCGCGGACGCCGGCGCGGGCCCGAGGGCCGCGGCCGCACCCCGTCGACGCGCGGTTCGCTGCCGCGCGTCACCCGGCTCCCGGCCTGCCCGCCCCGTGCGAAGCGACCGGCGTCCAGCAGCGCACCCGCCGGGAGCCGACCCGTACGGCCCGGCGGGGACCCGGCCCGGCGATCGCGCCCCCGACCCTGCCGGGCTCACCCCGCCCGCGGCCGCCCGCCACTGCGCCCGCCCGACATCCCGCGAAGCGCACGGACCCCGTGGCGGCCATGCGGTGCCCAATGCGGTGCCCAATGCGGTGCCTAGTGCGGCGCCGACCCGGCCCGACTCGCCGAGACCGCCGAGAAGGCGGGCGCCGACGGCACCCCTTCCGGCCCGTCGTACGCCGCCGTCCACACCCGCGGGCCGGCGCCCGTCCCGAACTCCGCCGGGGCCGCGACACCACGGCATCGCGACACCGCGACCGAGGCAGCCCGTCCCACCACCCGGACGACCGACCGGCTTCGTCGTCCGCCCCGACGACCGGCTCGGCCTGGCGTGAGCGCACGCCCTCCGCTCCTCCCACGAGAGCGTCACGACGCGCGGACCGCCTCACGACGCTCCCCACCGCATTGGCCCCACGCCACCACCGCCGTCCGGCTCAGCCCGTCGGGCCGGGGGGTTCCGGCGGTTCCCCCCACGGCATCTCCAGCACGGTCCGCAACTCCGCGACCGACCGCGCGCCGATCCGCTGCGTCAGGGTGTGTTCGAGCGCGTCGAGGGCGTCCGTCGCCCGGTCGTGCGCGCGTCGGCCCGCCGGGGTGCGGCGGATGAGCAGCTGCCGTGCCGAGGTGGGATGCGGCACCTGCTCCAGCAGGCCCACGTCCACCAGGGCGTGTACGGCCTTGTGCGCGGTCTGCCGGGTGACGCCCATGCGGCGGGCCAGCTCGGACACCGTCGTGCCCCGCTCGTCGAGAACCGCGAACAACTGGAGCTGGGTCGACGACACCTGCTCGGCGCCGTCCGCCTCGAGAGCCGCCAGCAGGGCGTCGTCGAACCAGCGGCGGGCCTCGCCCAGCAGCTGCGGCAGGCTGCGGCGTCCGGCGTCCATGCGCTCCCCAGGGTCGGGCGGGAAAAAGGTCAGCGAAGTCTTGCACGTTCCGGAACCACTATGTCAGCCTGGCTGACATAACGCCCCGTCGTGATCGCCGTACGATCGCGGACCGGCCGCCGCGACGGGCGGCCGACCGGCCGCCGCACCACCGAGGAGAGCCGTGACCATCGAGTACGCCACCCAGTACCGCCGTGCCTCGCAGATCCCGCCCGACCCGGGCAAGCCGTACTTCATCGAGCGGGGCATGGGGGACCGCGCCCTGCTGTTCACCGACCTGTTCACCGTGTACGCCGGCGGCGAGCAGACGGAGGGCACGTTCAACTTCTTCACCTGCGAGGGCCCCAAGGGCGACACCATCCCGGCCCACCTCCACCCGGACACCTACGAGGTCTTCTTCGTGACGGACGGCGCGGTGCGGCTGTTCGTCGAGGACACCGCGGGGGAGCAGTACGAGAAGCTCCTCACCGGCGGGGACTTCGGCTTCGTCCCGAAGAACTGCCCCCATGCCTACCGCATCGAGCGGCACGGCAGCCGGATCGTCGGGGTGGCCGCCGGCCCCGGCGGCACGTTCGAGCGGTTCTTCGAGAACCTCGGCACGCCCGTCGAGGGCCCCGACCTGCCCCCGTCGCCGTACGTCCCGGAACGCGCCAAGTTCGCCACCGTGCCCCAGCAGTACGACGTACGGTTCCTGCCCGCCCACCAGTGGCGCACCTCGTGAACGCCGACCTGCTCAGCGTCATCGCGGCACCCCACCCGGACCGGGCCCCGCTGCCGCCCGCCGCACACCTGGGCGCCGGGGTCCGCCTCCTGCGAGGCGTCCCCTACACGGACGTACCGGGGACGCGGCCGCCCGAACTCGACCTGTGGCTCCCGGAGCGCCGTCCCGGCGCACCGGCCGTCCCCGTGGTGCTGTTCGCGCACGGCGGGGCCTGGCGGCGCGGCAGGCGCGAGGACATGGGGTACCGGATGCGGGGCTGGGAGCCCGGCCCCTTCGCCCGGCTCGCCGCCGCCGGACTGGCCGTCGCCTCCGTCGACTACCGGCTCTCCGGCGAGGCCGTCTTCCCCGCCCCGCTGGACGACCTGCGTGCCGCCCTGCGCTGGCTCGCCCTGCGCGCGCCCGAACTCGGCACGGACACCGGACGGACTGTCGTATGGGGTGAATCGGCCGGCGGGCATCTCGCCGCCCTGCTCGCGCTCTCCGAAGGGGCCTCCCGCCTCAGGGGCGCGGTCGCCTGGTACGCGCCCAGCGACCTGACCCGGCAGCCCGACGGCCCGGACACCCCGGAGGCGCTGCTCCTCGGAGCGGCGCCCTCGCGCGTGCCCGGACTGGCCCGCGAGGCCAGCCCCGTGGCCCAGGTCCGGCCCGGAGCGCCGCCCTTCCTCCTGGTCCACGGCGAGGACGACTCCATGGTCGACTGCGACCACAGCCGTGCCCTGGCCGCCCGTCTCGACGAGGCCGGTGTCCCGGTCGACCTGTGGACGGTCCCCGGCGCCGACCACGTCTGGCACGGCCTGCCCGAGGAACAGGTCGAGCGCCTCTTCGAGCGGATCCTGGACTGGATCCGGCGGATCACCGGGTAGCGCTCCGGCGCGCGTCTGTGTCCGGGACCTCCCCGTCGGAACTCGTGGCCTGGTCCGAACGCCGGGTCAGGCGCTGTTCACCGGCGAGGGCCTCGTCGTCCGGGCGAGCGCACGCGGCACGTACACCACCCGGCCCGGCCGGGGGCGGACGGTCACCACGACGGTCCCCGCCGTCCCCGCCGCCCCCGCGGGGAGCGTCCCGAGCCGGTGGCGGCTCGACGGCCCGGACCGGCGGCCCGGCACCGGCGCGACCCGCACCCAACACGTCGAGGTCGCCGTGGCCCTGGACGGGCTGCTGCCCTGGTCGTGCGTCCCGGAGCCGGCGGACGGCGCGGGGAGGGCCGCCACCGCACCACCGCGGACCTCCCGCCGGGTGGAACGCCCGCCATGGAGTCCGCCTGGAACTCGGCCGGGTCGGCGACACCGCCGGGTGACGGTCAATGGCCGTCGGCTCCCGCCGGTCGACCGCCCGCGTCCCGTCGTCGATCTCGGCCCCGCCCTGCTGCGGCGCGGTCCCGACGTCGTGCGGGTGGAGGTGGCGACCCCGCTGATCAACCGTCTGCGGGTGGCGCGGCCCGGCGTGTTCGGCGGCGTCAGCCCGCCAGGACCACGGACTGGTGGGACCGGTACGCCTGGTGCCGTACGCGCAGGTGCGCGTGGGCCGACGGCGGCCGGCCTCAGTCGGAGCCGGGCAGCCGGACCAGGTGCACGGCCGTGCTCGACCAGTCGCCCCGCGGCAGGTCGAGCCGGAGGCCGTACTCGGCGAGGACGGTGGCGTGGTGCACGGTGCCGGTGCGGGTGTCCCGGTAGCGGGCGCCGGGCGTGAGCGCCGGCAGCCGCACGGGCAGCCGGGGCGCGCCGTGCCGGGGCCCGCGCTGCCAGGCCAGTACCAGCAGCTCGGCGGCGTCCTCGGCGACGTACTGCACCACCGTCGGACGGTCGCCGAGCGGCTCGGACAGCCGGTACAGCGCACCGTGCTGCACGAGGTGGCGCACCTTCTTGTACTCGGCCACCAGCGCCGCGCCCTCGGCCAGTTCCTCCTCCGACCAGCGGGTGAGGTCGCCGCCGATGCCCAGCAGGCCGGCCATGGCGGAGTGGAAGCGGAACCGCAGCGGAACCGTGCGGCCGGTGAGCTGGTTGGGCACGTCGGTCACCCACGCGGACATCGTGCGGGCCGGATAGATCTGGCCGAAGCCGTGCTGGATGGCCAGGCGGTCGACGGCGTCGGTGTTGTCCGAGGCCCAGGCCTGGTCGGTGCGCGCGAGGATGCCCAGGTCGACGCGCCCGCCGCCCCCGCTGCACGTCTCGATCCGCAGACCGTGATGGTCGACGCGCAGCCGGTCCAGGACGCCGTACAGGTTGGTGACGTACGCGCTCCACAGCCGGTCGCCGCCCTGGCCGGCACCGGGCCAGCCCGCCTCGCTGAAGGCGCGGTTCATGTCCCACTTGAGGAAGTCGACGTCGTGGTCGCCGACCAGCCGGGTGAGCCACCCGTACGCCCAGTCGGCCACGTCCGCGCGGGCGAAGTTGAGGACGAGCTGGTTGCGCAGCTCGCTGCGGGTCCGGCCGGGGATGTGCAGGACCCAGTCCGGGTGTTCGCGGTACAGGTCGCTGTCCGGGTTGACCATCTCCGGCTCCACCCAGATGCCGAACCGCATGCCCAGCCCGTGCACGGCGTCGGACAGCGGACCCAGGCCGTGGGGGAAGCGGTCGGTGGCCGGCGTCCAGTCGCCGAGCCCGGAACGGTCGCTGCGGCGCGAACCGAACCAGCCGTCGTCGACGACGTACAACTCGACGCCCAGTGCGGCGGCCCGCTCGGCGAGGGCCGTCTGGCCGGCCTCGTCGACGTCGAAGCCGGTGGCCTCCCACGAGTTGTAGAGCACCGGCGCCGTCTCGCGGCCGCGCGGCAGGACATGGGCGAGCGTGTACGCGTGCCAGGCGCGGCTCGCCGCGCCGAACCCGCCGTCGGTGCACAGCCCGGCGAACACCGGCGTCGCGTGTTCCTCGCCCGGCTCGAGCGGCACGGTCGTTCCCTCGTGCCCCGCCCCGCCGGTCCACCCGGCCCGCCCGTCGGGCGTGCGCTGCACGGTGACCCGCCAGGTTCCCGACCAGGCGAGGGCGGCGCTCCACACCCGCCCGTGCTCCTCGGTGGCGTCGCCCGCGTCGAGCATCACCCACGGGTTGGCGTGGTGGCTGGTGATGCCGCGCCTGCTGGTCAGCACGGTCTCGCCGTAGGGGAGGGCGTCCCGGCACAGCTGGCTCTCGGCGGACCACTGGCCGGTCGCGTGGCTGAGCCGGTAGTCGGGCAGCGCGGGCAGCGTCCAGGCGGCGGAGTCGGCCCTCAGGAGTTCGACGCGCCGGTCCCCGGCGTTGCGCAGCACGGTCCGGCGCTCGATGACGTCCGTGTCCTCGCGCACCCGGTAGTGGAGCGCCACCCGCAGGGGGTAGAGGCGGTCGCGGAACTCCAGGACGAGTTCGGCGCTGCCGGGCACGGGTTCGTGCACCCGGTGCCCGACCGGCTCCCATTCGAAGGCGCGGGAGCCGTCGGCGTGGCGCACCTGGAGGGAGGGCGGGCCGAAACGGGTGCCTCCGTCGACCGGGAGTTCCTCACCGACCGCGGGCCGTCCCTCGAAGCTGTCGCCCGCCGACTCGACCGGCGCGAGCAGGCTCTCCGCCTCCGGGAGGGTCAGCCTCGGCCCCCACGCCAGGTGACAGGGAGCGCCCGTGTCGTCGATCCGCAGGGCGTACGAGGTGTGCGGCGTGGTCAGCAGCCAGATCCCGGTGTCCGGGGAGAAGGAGATCATCGGTATCGGGCCTCACGGGACGAAAGGAGGAGGGAGTGACGGAGTGACGCAAAGCCAAGCCTGACCTTCGATCGCATGTCAAGCCCCCTCTTGTGTCGATGCATCGAAAGTTGAGAGCGGCCACCGGCGATTCTTCGGGGTTCACGGGTTTCTTTCATTGACAGCGGAAAATAAGAAACCGTAGGTTTCCGGCCATGCCCTCGCCCACCGGCGCCGAGACGTTCCCCGCCGCCACCGCCGCCGCCGCGCACATCTTCACCGCCGTCCTGTCGCACGGCCCGCTCACCCGGCTGGCGGTGGCCCGGCGGACCGGCCTGTCCCCGGCCGCCGTCACCAAGGCCGTCCGCCCCCTCATCGAAGCGGGATACCTGGTGGAGCAGGCGGGCGCGGACCCGGAGACCCGTCCGGCGCTCGGACGGCCCGCGGCGCTGGTCCGGGTCGACGGCGGACGAGCGCTGTTCCTCGGCGTCAAGCTGACCGGCGACGAGATCATCGGCGTGCTCACCGATCTGCGCTGCCGGATCCTCCTCTCCCGGCGGGTGCCGATGGGCGACCGCGCCCCCCGGACGGTGCTCGCCGCGACCGCGGACCTCGTGCGGGAGCTGCTGGCCGAGGCGGACGGTTACGGCGTCCGGGTGGCCGGCCTGGGCATCGCCGTCTCCGGTGACGTGGACCGCGCCGAGGGCGTGGTGCGGTACTCGCCGTTCCTCGACTGGCACGACGTGCCGCTGGCCGGACTCGCCGCCGCCGCCACCGGGCTGCCGGTGACCGTCGACAACGACGTGCGGGCCCTCACCGTCGCCGAGCAGTGGTTCGGCGCGGGCGTGGGCCTGTCGGACTTCGCCGTCGTCACCGTCGGCGCGGGCATCGGCTGCGGCCTGGTCGTGCACGGCCGGGTGGTCGCCGGAGCCCACGGTGTGGCGGGCGAGATCGGCCACGTGACCGTCGACCCGAACGGCCCGCCCTGCCACTGCGGCAACCGCGGCTGCGTGGAGGCCATCGCGGCGGACGCGGCGATCCTCGCCCGCATCCGCGAGACCGGCGGAACCGAGGTCGCCGACACCGCCGAGGCCGTGGAGCGGGCGCGGCGGGGCGACACCGACGCATGCGAGGCGTACGCCAGGGCCGGGGCCGCCATCGGCCGCGGCATCGCCACCGTCGCCAACCTGCTCGGACCCGCCCGCGTGATCATCTCCGGCGAGGGCCTGGCCGCCTACGACCTGTTCGCCGAGCAGATCCGCGAGGCGTTCGCGGCCGCCGCGTTCGGCTCGGCCGCGCGGTGCGACGTACGGACCAGGCCGCTGCCCTTCGAGGAGTGGGCGCGCGGGGCCGCGGCCACCGCCATCCAGTCCTTCATCAGCGCACCGGACTGAGCACCCGAGCGGGTCCGGCCGTGGACCGCGAATACTGCACATGGCAGCCCCAGCCGTCCCCCGAAGCCGCTAAACCCTGCGGTTTCCGGCATCTCTTCACACGTCACGGGCAAAGCCTCGCGTCATCCGCCCCTGACCCGAGGAGACACCCCGCATGGTTGCCAGACCTGCCGCCGGCCGACGCCGCGCCGCCCTGACCGCTGTCAGCACCCTCGTCCTGGCGGCCGTCCCCGCGGTGGCGGCCGCCGGGCCGCCGCACCCCGCGCCGCCCGGCCCCGCCGCCGCCCGCACCGTCGGCGCCGAGGAAGCCCCGCAGGCGGTGCTCAGCGCCCTCCAGCGCGACCTGCGCCTGACGGCCGAGCAGGCCAGGACGCGCCTGGCCAACGAGGCGGAGGCGGGCCCCCGGGCCGGCCGGCTGCACAACGCACTGGGCGAACGCTTCGCCGGGGCGTGGGTGACCGGCAGGACCTCCGCCGGCCTCACGGTCGCCACCACCGACGCGGCCGACGTGCCCGCCATCCGCGCCGAGGGCGCCCAGGCCGCCGTCGTCACCACATCCCTCAGCGGCCTGCGCGCCCTCAAGGAGGACCTCGACGAGGCGGCCGGCCGCATCCGGACCGCGCAGACACCCGTCTGGTACGTCGACGTCAGGGCGAACCGCGTCGTGGTCCAGGCGACCAGCCGGTCGGCCGCCGACGCCTTCATCGAGGCGGCCGGCGCCCAGGGCAAGGGGCTGGGCGTTCGGGTGTCGGCCGAGCGCCCGCTCCTGAAGGCGGACATCGTCGGCGGGGACGCCTACTACATCGACGGCACCGCCCGCTGCTCCGTGGGCTTCTCCGTCACCAAGGCCGAGCAGCAGGGGTTCGCCACGGCCGGCCACTGCGGCAAGGCGGGGGCCACGACGGCCGGCTTCGACGAGACCGACCAGGGATCGTTCCAGGCGTCCGTCTTCCCGGGCAAGGACATGGCCTGGGTGGGCGTCAACGACAACTGGACCGCCACCGCCGACGTGAAGGGGGAGGGAGACACCAAGGTCCAGGTCTCCGGCTCGGTCCAGGCGCTCGTGGGCGCGTCGGTGTGCCGCTCCGGTTCGACGAGCGGCTGGCACTGCGGCACGGTCGAGCAGTACGACGTGAGCGTCACCTACGCCGAGGGCACCGTCGACGGCCTGTCCCGTACGACGGTGTGCGCCGAACCCGGCGACTCCGGAGGGCCGTTCGTGGCCGGGACGCAGGCCCAGGGCGTCACCTCGGGCGGCTCGGGGGACTGCACCAGCGGCGGCACCACCTTCTTCCAGCCGGTCAACGCGCTCCTCGACGAGTTCGGGCTGACCCTGAAGACCGCGGGCGAAACCGTCACCCCCGCCCCGCCGCAGGGGACCAGCACCGACACCTGGGCGCCCGGACGGGTCTACGAGGTGGGGGAGTCCGTCTCCTTCGCCGGCGTCGACTACCTGTGCCTCCAGAACCACCAGGCGCAGGGCGCGGGGTCGCCGGAGGCGGCCCCGGCCCTCTGGCAGCGCTCCTGACCGCTGGAGTACGCGGGCCCCGGCGGCGGAACGGTTTCCGTTCCGCCGCCGGGGCCCGCCCGTCTCATCCCTCCGCGAGGAGCGCGTAGGCGGTGGCCATGAACGGGTCGCGGGCCCGGAACCGGCGGGTGCACAGCGCCACCAGCGCCGTGCCCGTGTCGGGCCGGAACCCCAGGAACGCCTGCTGGCCCAGTGTCGCCCCGCTGTGGAAGTACATCGGCCCCCGCTCCGTGGGGTGCCGGAACCAGCCCACCGTGTGCACATGCCGGTGGTCCAGGCCGCGTCGCAGGACGGGAGTGCGCACCGACAGCAGCGCGTCGGCGATCGGGGCCCGCAGCGGGTCGAGATGGGCTTCCAGGAAGGTGAGCAGGTCGTGCGGAGTGGCCCGGACGGCACCGGCCGACCGGAAGCCGCCCGCGTCGAAGGGCGGCACGGGTGCGCGGCCGTCCCCGGCGTGCCCGACGGCGTCGCCGCCGGCGCGCGGCCACGCACCCGTCGAGGCCAGCGCCAGCGGATCCAGGACGTGTTCGGCGAGGAGTTCCTCCCACGGCGTACGGGTGACCGCGCCGACCGCGTGGCCCAGCACCGCCACACCGAAGTTGGAGTAGCGCCAACGGGTGCCGGGCCGGTGCCGTGGCCGGTGCCGCAGGAAGGTGTCGACCACGCGTGGACCCGGGTACCGGGCGTAGGGGTTGGTGCGCCAGGCCGGCAGCGCCCGGACGAAGAAGTCGGCGGGCAGGGCGGGCAGTCCCGAGGTGTGGGTGATGAGATGCGCCAGCGTCACGGGAGCCGTGCCCGGCGCGCGGTCCGGACGCAGGCAGGTGAGGGCCGGTTCGCCGCCGGTCAGCGGCCCGCGCCGGATCAGCCGGGCGAGCATGAGTGCCGTGAACGTCTTGGTGGCCGAGCCCAGTTCGTAGCGCAGTTCGGCGCGGGGCACGGCGGGCGCCGGTGCCGTGCCCCCGCAGAGCAGGATGCGGCGGCCGTACCGGGAGACCGCGAGGACGACGTCGGGCGCGTCCGCGCTCTCCACCGCCTCGGCCAGCCGCTCCGACCAGTCCGGGCCGTCCGACCGGCCGCGCGCAGACGGCTCCCCGGGCGCGTGGACGACGTCGTCCTCGGGGACGCCCGGCCAGAGCGCGGTGCCGGCGGTCATGACGCGGCGGTGTGCGCCAGCTCGGACAGGGCGCGCGAGGTGGCCAGCGCCGAGGCGAAGGCGGCGACCAGCGTCGGGTGGTAGACGGCGTCGAAGACCTGGTCGCGGTCGCCGTCGGGCATCGAACGCAGTGCGGGCATCGCGCCGTCGGCCTGCTGTGCCGCCGCGAACCCCGCCCAGGCCCGCTCGTCGAGGGTGGGCCGCGGCAGGCAGGCGTCGACGACCAGCAGTTCGCCCAGCAGGTCCCAGCGTCGCAGGTCCAGCCAGTCGTCGAGCCACACCGGCAGCCAGTCGCCCAGGTAGTCGGCGATGCGGGGCGGCAGTCCGGCGGGGTTCTCGCCCCAGTCGGTCAGATGGAACACCGCGTGCGTGATGTCGTAGGCGATGTGCCCGTCCACCGTCCACGGTTCCGGGGTGCGGGCCAGCCAGGTCCCGGCGAAGGCGTCGGCCTCGGGCGGGCGGGGGGACAGCCCGAAGCGCCGCTGGAACGCGGACAGGCCCAGCTGCCGGGTCGGGGTCCTCTCGGACGCCGACCAGCTGTCGATGCGGTGGTTCAGGACGGCGGCGCGCTCGATGTCGGGCCGGCTGTGGCCCAGTTCCCTGAACGGCAGGTACACCTCGAACGGGATGGGCGAGATCGGTTCGATGCGCTGGGCCCGCACCAGCATGGCACCGCCGTCGAGCGTCTCCCGCCAGGCGTGGTCGAGCAGCCTGCGCACCAGGTCGGCCTGGCGTGCCCCGGCCACGCCCTCGCGGAACAACACCTTGCAGACCACGGCGAGTTCGCCGACCGGCTTGAGCCGCTCCAGGAAGCCCACCTCGGGATCCACGTCCGGTTCCAGACGGAAGCCCTCGCGATGGGACCACAGCCACTCCAGGGCGCGGACACCGACGGTGTGGATCAGTCGGGTGTCGGTCATCGCAGGGCTCCTTCCAGGCCGTCGTACGGGCCGGTCGTGCCGTCGTCCGCCCGGTGCTGTGCGGCGGTCAGGGCCGCGGCGAAGGCGGCCATCAGCGTGGAGTGGTAGCAGTGGGCGAAGTCCGGCTCGTACTCGGTCGCCGTGGCCGATGCCGGGCCGGGCGGACGTTCCTCGCGGAGCGCGCCGGTGGCGTGCCGGGCCGCCGCGATCCGGTCCCAGGCGTCGCCCGCCGAGACCGGGTCGAGGGGCTGCGGCAGATTCGCCGCCACCGCGAGCAACTCGCAGCTCAGGTCCCACATCCCGGCTTCGAGGCAGGTGTCCAGCCAGGCCGGGAGCCAGTCGGCCAGATACGTCCTCAGCTCCGCCGGGAGGCCGGCCGGGTCCCGGCCCCAGTCGGTCAGGTGGAACACCACGTGGGTGAGCGCGTATCCGGAGAACCGCTCGAACGTCCAGGGTTCCGGGAGCCCGCCCAGCCAGGTGCGGCCCAGCGACCCGGGGACGTCCTCGGGGCGGAGGACGCCGATGCGCCGCTCCGCGGCGAGCACGCCGAGGCGCCGGGTCGGGTCCTGTTCGGCGAGCCGCCAGCCGCGCGAGCGGGCCACCGTGGCGGCCGCCGCCTCGTACTCCGCGTGTCGCAGACCCGCCGAGGCGAACGCGGCGTACACCTCCAGGGGGTAGGTGGCGAAGGGCTCCAACCGCTGTAGGCGCGCGAGGAGTTCGCCCTGCCCAGTCTGGCGCCAGGCGTAGTCGAGGAGGTCGCGCACGGGCGCGTGCAGAGGATCGGAGGGCGGGGTGCACCGGGAGACGCTCGTGCAGACCAGGGCCAGTTCGCCCAGGGGTTTCCAACTGCCGTTCACGGTCCCGTCCGGTGCCAGGGCGTCCGCGCCGAGCGCGAAGCCCTCGCGGTGCGCGGACAACCAGGCGAAGGCGTCCTCCTGCACGCGCCGGGCGGTACGGACATGGGCGCCCACCTGCCGCATGGCCACGCTCCCGTCGTCCGGCCTCACACGAACACCCCGGTCCGCATCGTCCGGGCCGCCTGCACCTGGAGCGTGACGCGCGGATCGGTGTCGCCCATCAACTCCACGAAGTCCAGCCCGGCTTCCAGTCCGAGGGCCGGGGGCACCCCGTCCAGCAGCGTCAGCCAACGCCCCGCTCCGGCGGCCTGCTGCCAGTCCCTGCGGCGTACCGCCCGGACGAATCCCCGGGCGACGTCCACGGGCCGGCGGCGGGCGGCGCGGGTCACGGCGCAGTCCACGTCGGGCACCGCGAGCGGGGCCAGGACCGCGAGTCGATGGGTCAGGGTCTGCCAGGGCGCGTCGTCGAGCCAGGTGGCGTCCGGTTCCGGCGGGCCGTCACCGCCGTACCCCTGCGGGCCGGGCGGTTCGAATCCGCGCAGCGTGCGGGTCATGGCCCAGTGGCTCCAGCGGATGGCCGGGGCGGTGTCCGGGCGGGGCGGGAAGGCGGCCACGGCCTTGCGGAACACGGTGAGTTCCGCTTCGTCGGGCCGGGTGCGCAGCAGCACGTTCGGCAGGAGCAGGTCGGCTCCCGTCACGCGCACTGCCGCCAGCAGGAGTTGCTCGGCGCCGTCGTCGACGGCCGCGCGGCCCGCCGACGGGGTGTGGTCCCCGCCACGAAGGGCGGAGACCACACCGGCAGCGAGGTCCTGCACCGTACCCAGCAGAAGGGGTGAAGTGCCTGACTGCTCCATTGCCTGCTCCTGTCGCTCCCGGGTCAGGGCTTCTTGGGACGCGGGGTCGGCGGGGACAGCAGCAGCGTGCCCGATCCGGAGTTGAGCGCAAGGGTGCCGCACTCCCTGCTGTCGCGGAAGATCCCGTCCGCCTCGGCGGGGTCGAGCACTGCTTCGAGTTCGTCGGCACGCAGGCCGGTCAGCTCGTCGATACGGTTCTCGGTGGATGCCATGCCCACCATCTCCTCTGGTTCTGGAACCGAATGGCTTCCTCGGTCGAGTTGACCGAATGGGGCGAATGATGCAAAAAATCCCATAAGTACCAAAAGTAACTTCTTCAATATCTTGTGCCTTGAGGCGACGGGTGGTTGAGCGCGGCTCGAAGGGCCTGCCCAAACGGCCTGGTCTACCCATCCGTCATATGCCATCGATCGGCGAGTGAAGGCCGCTGGAGGCCGCCTGACCACGCCTCACCTACACGGTCCGGGCGACGAGAAGGGCGACGTCGTCGTGGTCCTCCGGGTGGCGCAGCCCGTACAGCAGGAGGTCGCAGATCTCCTCCAAGGGCCGCTGCGGCTCGTCGAGGAAGCCGAGCAGTACGTTCAGCCGGTCGTCGATGGAGTGGTGGCGGGTCTCCACGAGGCCGTCCGTGTAGAGCACCAGCAGGTCGCCGGCGACCAGGTCGGTCGTGGTGGTCTCGAAGGGGACGCCGCCGACACCCAGCGGGGCGCCGGTGGGCAGTTCGAGCAGCCGGGGCTCGTGGCCCGGACCGGCCAGCGCGGGCGGCATGTGGCCCGCGTTGGCGATCCGGAGCCGGCGCGTACGCGGGTCGTACACGGCGTACAGACAGGTGACGATGTAGTGCTCCAGACCGCGGGTGATCTTGTCGAGGTGCTGGAGGACGGAGCCGGGATCGAGTTCGAGGTCCGCGTAGGCGCAGGTGGCGGTGCGCAGCCGGCCCATGGTGGCGGCGGCGTCGATGCCGTTGCCCATCACGTCGCCGACGACCAGCGCGGTCTTGTCGTCGGTCAGCGGGATGACGTCGTACCAGTCGCCGCCCACCTCGCTGGTGGCCTGGGCGGGCTGGTAGCGCGAGGCCAGCTCCAGGCCGGGATGCCGGGGCGGATGATCGGGCAGCAGGCTGCGCTGGAGGGTGAGGGCGGTGTTGCGCACGCTCTGGAACCAGCGGGCGTTGTCGATCGCCACGGCGGCGCGGCCGGCCAGCTCACCGGCGAGGATGACGTCGTCCTCGTCGAACGGGAGCGGATTGCGGGTGCGCTTCAGGTCCAGCGCGCCCAGCACCTCCCCGTGCGCGATCAGCGGCACGGCCAGGTAGGAGTGCACACCAGCGCGGGCGAGGAGCGCGGCGGCCTCGGGGCTGCGGGCGATGCGCGGCAGGTCGCGCTCGCCGACGTGGCGCACCAGGACCGGCCGCGCGCTGTGCACGCACAGGGTGACCAGTCGGTCGCCCTCGTACGTGCTGAGGTCACCGGGAGGGTCGGCGGCGCGCTCCGCCACGGTCGGGTGGGAGGCCTTGAGCGCGAGGGCGCGGAAGAGTTCCGGCCCGTTGTCCGGCCGGCGTCTGCGGCGGCAGGCCAGCGCCGAGTCGAGGATGTCGACGGCGACCACGTCGGCGAGCTGCGGGGTGGCGATCTCGGCCAGCTCCCGGGCGGTCTGCTCCACCTCCAGCGTGGTGCCCACCCGCGTGGAGGCCTCGGCGATGAGGGCCAGACGCCTGCGGGCCCGGTCGGCCTCGGCGGCCGCACGGTGGCGCTCGGTGACGTCGACGAGCGAGAGGGCCGCGCCGAGGACCCTGCCGCCCGGGTCCTCCAGCCGGTAGAACGACAGCGACCAGGCATGCTCCTGGTCCGGGTCGGCCGGAGTACGGCCCACGTGGAACTGGTCGAGCAACGGTGTGCCGGTGGCGATCACCTGGCGCAGCGCGGACTCGATCGTGTCGATGTCGGGCAGGGGCAGCGCCTCCCGCAGCCGACGGTCGACGTGATCCTCGGCGGGGATGCCGTCGATGCGCTCCAGCGCCGGGTTGACGAGCAGATACCGCAGGTCGGTGTCCACGAGGGCCAGACCGATCGGGGACTGGTTGATGAGCCGCTCGCACAGCGCGAGGTCCGTCTCCACCCGCTGGAGCAGGTGGTGGTCGGCCACGATGCCCAGGGCGTAGACGTCCCCCAGGTCGTCCTGGAGCCGGATGTTGCGGAACTCCACCAGGCGACTGCTGCCGTCCTTGTGCCGCACGGGGAACGCGCCCGCCCAGCCGCGCCCGGTCTCCAGCACCTCCGTGAACAGCCGGACGACGGCCTGGAGGTTCGCCGGGTCGACGAACAGCCGCGCCGCGTACGACCCCAGGGCCTCCGCCGGGGTGTAGCCGAACAGCTCCTCGGCCTGCGGCGTCCAGAAGACGATGCGTCCCTCGGCGTCGAGTACCACCGCGGCCACGCTCAGCATGTCCAGCAGGCCGGTGGTGCGGGGCTGCTCGGAACCGTACGGGTCGCTGTCGGACCGGAAGGACTCGGTCGTCATCCCTGGGCCTCCTCCACCGGTCGGCTGAACGCAGCGGCGACGGCCGGTACCGCCGCAGATCCGATCGCGGGCACCGGCACTTCCATGCTGCCTCCCCGCGGCAGATCCCGGAAGCCGGGCCGCCGAGGCCGAGGCCGAGGCCGAGGCTGCCGCCGATGCCGGCACCCGGTCCGGCCGGTGCCGTGCGTATCGGGCGGACAAGCAGGACCATGGTCGTGAAGAGGATGGCTGCCATGGAACCTGCTGGACGTACTCCCGACGGTCCGACGCCCGACGCCCCCGACGCCCCCGACGCGCTCGGAGGGCCGGTGCCCGGCGAAGTGGCTGACGCGTCCGGTGGGCGGGCGCCCGGCGAAGTGGGTGACGCGTCCGGCGGGCCGGTGCCCGGCAGGTCCGGTGACGCGCCTTGCGGACCGGTGCCCGGCCAATCCGACGACCGCCCTGGCGGGCCGGCGCCCGGCCGGCTCGACGGTGTTCCTCGTGGTCCGGTGCTCGGTGGGTCGGGGGATGTCCCGAGGGGGTTGCCGCGCCGGGCGTCGGACGGCGTCTCCGGCGAGTCGGTGTCCGGCGGTCCGGGGGAGAAACCGGGGGAGGGCCTCGGCGACCCGGTGTCCGGTGCGTCCGGTGCGTCCGGTGCGTCCGGTGGGGCCAGTGGGTCCGGTGGGTCCGGTGATCGTCTCGGGCGGCCGGCATCGGAGGGGCCTGGTGTACGTCCGGGTGGGCCGGTGACCAGGGAAACTGACGACCGTTTCGAGGGGACGGTGTCCGATGGGTCCGGTGATCGTTCCGAGGGGCCGGTGTCCAGTGGGTCCGGTGATCGTCCCGAGGGATCGGTGTCCGGTGGGTCCGGTGGGTCCGGTGACCGTTCGGGTGGGCGGGCGTCCGGGGGAGCCGAGAGCCTTCTCGACGCGTCCACCGACGCCGCGGCCGTCGTCACCGCCGGTGGCGTCGTCGTGGGCTGGACGCGGGGTGCCGAAGCGCTGCTCGGCCGGTCGGCGGGCGAGGTGGTCGGGGGCTCCGCCGCGCGGTTGGTGGCGATGCCCGCGGACCCGGCGCGGGTGGCCGGCGTCGCCGAGCGCTGCCGTGCCGGAATGGGCTGGAGCGGACGCATCCGCGCACGTCACCGTGACGGCCGGTCGATCGACGTCGATCTGCGCGTCTCCGCCTCCTTCCGCGTCGGCCAGGACGAGTGCTTCCTGCTCTCGGCCCGCGAGCGACGGCAGCACTGGACGGTCGACCAGTCCGTCGTCGACGGTTTCCTGACCCGCTCACCGATCGGCATGGCGGTGATGGACCTGGACCTGCGCTACACGTGGCTGAACGACACCCTGGAGCGCCTCGGCGGAGTGCCCCGCGAGCAGCGGCTGGGGCGCCGGCTGAGCGAACTGCTCCCCGGACTCCAGGCGGAGACCCTCGAGGGCCTGATGCGCAAGGTCCTGGAGACCGGCGTCCCGGTCACCGACTACGAGTACATGGGGTGGAGCTGGGCCGATCCCCACCGGCAGCACGCCTACTCGACCTCGTTCTTCCCACTGGTGGGCTCCGACGACTGCGTCACGGGCCTCTGCTACATGGTCCTGGACGTCACCGAGAGGTGGAACGCGCGCCGGCTGCTGTCGATGGTCAACGAGGCCGGAACCAGCGTCGGCACCACCCTGGACGTGGTGCGGACGGCCCAGGAACTCGCCGACTTCGCCGTACCCCGCCTCGCGGACTTCGTCATCGTCGACCTCCTGGAGCCCGTCCTCAGCACCGAGGGCCACGGTGCGTGGCTGACCGACGCGGGCCCGGCGCCCGCCAGGCCGGTGATGCGCCGTGCCGCCCTGCGATCGGTGCGCGAGGGCTGCCCGGAGGCGGTGGCGCGGATCGGTGACCGGGTGGGCTTCCTCCCGCCGCCGCACGACATGGGCCTGCTCATCGGAGGGGAGCCGATCCTCATCCCGGTCCTCGATCCCTCCGACGGCCTGTGGATGGCCCAGGAACCCGCGCGGGCCGAGCGCATCCGGGAGTTCGGACTGCACTCGCTGATCTCGGTGCCGATGCGGGCGCGCGACACCGCCCTCGGACTCACCACGTTCATCCGCTCGCTCAACCCCGTCTCCTTCCAGTCGGACGACGTGCTGCTGGCCCGGGAACTGGTCGCGCGGGCAGCCCTGTGCGTCGACAACGCGCGCCGCTACACCCGCGAACACACGGCCGCGGTGACCTTGCAGCGCAGCCTGCTGCCGGACGTCCTGACCGGAGGTTCGGCGCTGGAGGTCGCCTCCGGCTATCTGCCGGCCGACCCGACGGACGGCGTGGGCGGCGACTGGTTCGACGTGATCCCCCTGTCCGGGGCCCGGGTGGGCCTGGTGGTCGGGGACGTGGTGGGGCACGGCATCACCGCCGCGGCGACGATGGGCCGGCTGCGCACCGCCGTACAGACCCTCGCCGACATGGAGATGCCGCCCGACGAACTGCTGGCGCACCTGGACGACCTCGTGCTCCGGCTGAGCGCGGAGCGAGGCGACGACGAGGCGGCCCGCGCGACCGCGGCCACGTTCCTCGGCGCCACCTGCCTCTACGCCGTCTACGACCCCGTCACCCGCCGGTGCTCGCTCGCCCGGGCCGGGCATCCGCCCCCCGTCGTCGTCTCGTCCGACGGACAGGTCACCTTCCCGGAGGTCTGCGCCGGACCGCCGCTCGGGCTGGGCGGCATGGGCTTCGAGACCACCGAGATCGAACTCGCCGAGAACAGCCTCCTGGGCCTGTACACCGACGGTCTCGTCGAGGGAACCGACCGCGACATGGAACAGGGCATGACGCGACTCGGCGAGCTGCTGGCCCACCCCGAGGCCGACCTGCGCACGCTGTGCGAGACGGCCGTACGACAACTGGTGTCCGTGCCCCGCCCCGACGACGTCGCCCTGCTGCTGGTCCGCACCCACGCGCTCGGTGCCGACCGCGTCGCCTCCTGGGAAGTACCGGTGGATCCGGCGGCCGTCGCCGACGTACGGGCCCGAGCGACCCGCCAGGTGGAGGCGTGGGGCCTGGCGGACCTCGTGATGACGACCGAACTCGTGGTGAGCGAACTGGTCACCAACGCGATCCGGTACGCCGCCCCACCCATCCGCCTGCGCCTCCTCCGGGACGCCCGGCTGACCTGCGAGGTCTCCGACGCCAGCAGCACGGCTCCCCGGCTGAGGCATGCCCGCAGCACGGACGAGGGGGGCCGGGGCCTCTTCCTCGTCGCCCAGCTCGCCCATCGCTGGGGGGCGCGCTACACGGCCGAAGGAAAGATCATCTGGGCTGAGCTGGAACTCCCGCCACCCCCGTAGCGGGAGCGGCGGGAGGCCTACGCGCACGCCCAGGCGTTCATGCCCTGCATCGCCGCGAGCCGGCGGGCCACGGCGATCTGCGACTTCCTGCTCGCCAGGTCGGCGCGCGGCGCGTGTCTGAGTCCACCGGCGGCCACCCAGCTGCGCTGCGAGAACTGGAGCCCGCCGTAGTGGCCGTTGCCGGTGTTGGCCCGCCAGTTGCCGCCGGATTCACAGCGTGCGATGGCATCCCAGTCGGCCTCCGCCGGGATGCTCGGGGCCGCCCCGGCGGAGGGGGCCATGACGGCGAGGAGGGCGGCGACGGGCAGGCCGAGCCACAGGGCCGAGCGGCCCGACCGGAGCGATCCGCGCCCGTGACGCGGCATCATGTGCTTCTGAAATGAAAACATGACAAGTGACATTAAACGGATGATGTGGTCGTCGCCCCGCGTCACGCCCGTTCGCGGTCCCTTCTGCGGCCGTCCGGGTGACGCGCTGTCAGTCGTATCGGCCCGCCCGCCCTCCCTGTGGGCGGAGCAGCGGCGCTCCTCCGGCTCCGCGGGCGGGCGCCGGATGCTGGGGTGGAGGGGGGCGGGTCGGGAGATTCCGCACGCTGCGGCTGGACGCGGACCGTCCACCGCGCGAGCGGCACGGGAAACACGAGTAGCCGTCAGGCCGCCTGCTACGGCGGGCGATCCGCCGTCCGCCACCGCGGCAGTCCGGCCGTCCGCTACTTGCGGTCCGGCCGTCCCCGCTGCCTCGGCGGTCCGGCCGTCCGCTACCTCGGCCACCTCGGCCGGCCATCGGCACGCCGAGGTGGGCCGTCGGCCTCGGCGATGTCATGGAACGGCCGTTCGGTCGCCGTAGGGAGGCAGCCGTGCGGACACGCCGGACCGCGCACACCGCGGGAGCGCCGGACCGGGAGGCGAGCGCACCCCTCCCCCGGCCTGCGCCGCCGGCGCTTCGCGGCCGCCTGCGCAGGCCGGGACGGCGCCGAGGCGACCACCTCGCCGTACGCCGACAAGCCGTCCGCGCCGCGCGCGGCGACGACCGCCGACCGGGGGAGGGCGGCGGAAGGTCCCCCCTTGCTCCCGTCTACGATGTCCAGGCCCCTGCCCGACCGGCGTGGGAGCGAGTCGGCGTCCGGTGACCCGGTCCGACTCGGTGGACAGGGGTCGACACCGGCGTCGACCCGCCTCATCGACCGTGCCTGTCCACCGGCCCAACCGGCCCTGTCGTGACCGCCGTCTGCCGAAAGTGACGTCCCTACGTGTTCCAGGAAACGCCGATCTTCCATCGTCTCGTCGCCGAACGGGGCGACATCCCGACCCAGGTGCGGGGCGAGGCCGAGCGCATCCAGCGCGATCTCGCCTCGGTCATCCCCTCCCCGTCCGCCGCCGGCAACCTGCCCGCGCAGCACTTCCTCGCCGTGCGACCCCGCCACGAGTGACCCGCCTTCCCCGGTCACCGCACCGGTTCGGCCGACAGGAGTTGCAGGGGTCCTGCCCGCGATGAGCAGCGGCTTCGCTTCATAGTTGAACGACGTCTGAAAATGGCTTCATCTCTTTGCGCAAGAGGTGAGGAGTCGTGAGGATGGCGCCTCAGTGCGCCCCACCGCCATCCGTCCGCACCCCCTCACCTCTTGAGGAACAGTCATGCCGCATCTTCTCGCGCAAGCCGCGGCCACGGCCGCCGCCACCCTGACCGCCCTGCTGACGAGCCCCGTGGCCTCCCATGCCGCGGACGCCGCCCCGCCCGGGACATCCGCGCCCGACTGCGTGCACCACTACGCCGACCGCCGCTACACCATCGTCGTCAACGACTGCGACACCACCGTGAGCGTGACCGTCGAGTACGCCGACGGCCGGTGGGCCCCGTGCCGCACCCTCGCACCTCGCGACGTGGCCACCTTCGCCGGATACGGCTTCGGCGGGAACGACGTCCTGGGCCTCGGCAGCTGCCTGCCCGCGACCGCCTGACCGCACCGGGCGGGCGCGCTCAGCCCGTGGATCGCGCCCCGCCCGGCTTCCGGCCGGCTCCCGGCGTCGTCCGCCGCCGAGAGCGAGGCCGAGGAGTGCCGTGCCCCCGCCGACCACGGCCGGCCGGGCCGTCCACTCACCCGGAGTTCAGTGTCCGGCGTCGGCCGGCACGGGCAGTCGCAGCAGCGCGCCGCCGAGGGGGGGAGGCGGCCGGGCAGACCAGCAGCACCGTCCAGAACGGCGGCTCACGGCGCACCCTCAGCACCGAGGCACCGAGGCACCGAGGCACCGCGATGAGGCACCGAGGATGACGGCGACGCCCAGGGCGATGACGAGCGGTGCGGAGATCATGTGCGCCGGACTGCCGCCGGACCCGCGCGTGGACGTCGGCCGACGGAACGATCGGAGCCTCTGCCCCAGAGTCGAGCGGACCTGGTCGGAGTGGGTGTGTGTGCGTTGCGGGCATCGGGTACTCGGCTCGCGATCTGTTCGACGGCCCTGGAAAGGACGACTGTGATGACGGTGCCGGAGGAGAACCGGAAGAAGACCGACACGACCGACGAGGTGATCGGCGAGGGCGCCGACACCGGGGCCGCTTCCCGTCCGGGTGAGGCGACGGGCCGCACCATGCGCGAGGCGATGGAAGAGGCCGGGGTCCGCTCCGAGGACTACAAGGGTTCCGAGGGGTCGGAGGGCTCGTAGCGTCGCGTGCCCGGTGGGACCGGGCGCGGCGCCCGACGGAGAGGCCCGGCGCCGAGCAGAGCGGAAGGAGAGCCGTCATGGACCACACCGACGTACCCGAAGTGCCGCACTCGCTGAAGGGCGCCCGCTTCCCGGCGGGGAAGGACCGGCTGGTCGGGGCCGCCCGCGGGGCCGGTGCCCCGGAGGAAGTGGTCAGGGCGCTGCGCGCGGTGCCGCAGGAGGAGTACACGTCACCGCGGGACGTGGCGCGGTCGGTCCGCACGGACCGGGAGTCCGATCCCGGGCGCACCACGACCCGGCGCGCCGATCAGGCCCGCGAGGGCGGCAGGCGGGGCTTGTCGCGGCATCTCCGGAGCGTTCCCCGGACGCCGATCCAGGAAGAACTCGACGAGGGCTGACCCGCCTTGTCCGGTCCCCGGCCGGTGGACGAGCCGGTGCGGGGACCACCGCGGCCGGGCCGGGCCCACCGCGGCCCGGCCGACGAACCGGCCAGGACGGCTGACCCGACGGGCCGTGGGCCGTACGCTCCCCAGCACGCGGCCGACGGCCCCCTTCCTCCGCGAGGGACGGCCCATGCAGACCTTCCTCCCGCACGCAGACTTCGCCGCGTCCGCCGCGGCCCTCGATCCGCGCCGGCTCGGCAAGCAGCGTGTGGAGACCCTCCAGGTGCTGCGCGGACTGACCGTCCCCGGCTACGGGTGGCGGCACCATCCGGCGGTCCGCATGTGGACCGGCTACCAGGAGGCGCTGGTCCGTTACGGCCTGGAGATCTGCGGGGTGTGGACCGCGACCGGACGCGCCGACACCTGCGCCGCCTCCCTGATGACCGACTTCACCGGGGGCCGTGGGGCAGCCGGCGTCCGCACACAGCGGGAGCTGGCCGCCGCCGGTGAACTGCCGCCGTGGCTGGGTGACCGGGAGTTCCACCGCAGCCACCGGTCGGCGCTCGTGCGCAAGGACCCGGTCTTCTACGCCCACCTCTTCCCGGACGTTCCCGACGACCTGCCCTATGTGTGGCCGACCTCGGACCGCACGTCCTGACCTGAGGTGAGGCGCCGCCGCCCACCGGCCGCCGGGCCGGTCGGGTCAGTTGTCGACGTCCTGGTCGTAGTCCTTCGCGCACTGCTCGCGTTCGGCCTGGGTGTCGGCGTGCTGGACGCAGTCCGAGTAGTTCTTGAACTCGTCGGAGTTGAGCAGCGACACGCCCGCGGCGAGGATGACCGACGAGCCGATCAGGCCGAGGGCGCCCACCACCGCGCCGATGATGGCCATGACGCCGTTGGTGGCGATGCCACGCCTGGCGCGGCGGTGTCCGAGGATGCCGAAGACGAGGGCGAGCAGTCCGAGGACGATGCCGCCGACGACGGTCCAGAAGAGCACGACGGCGACGATGCCCAGCACGAGTGCGGCGATCCCGAATCCGTTGCGGTGCTCGGGCGCCGTGCCGTGGCCGGCCTGAGGGTAGGCGTACGGGTCGTGGGCCGAGGTCATGGTGGTGACTCCCTCCGGTGCGTGGATCGCGGGTGCCGTGCGTGGCCGTCCGCGGAGCCGCGGACGGTGGTGCAGCTCGGTTGCCCTCCGCGTCCCGGCCCATGCCCGCGAGGACGTACGGCGCCTCGCCGACGGCCCGGCCGACCCGCGCGAGGCACCCGCCACCGAGCAGGGCTCGGCCGCACCCCTCGGCCGCTCCCCTCGGCCGACGAGTGCGCGCCGGCACCGCTCGGGCGGTTTCCGGACGTCCCGGTGCCCCGGACGTCCCAAATCCGCAGAAACCTCCGCGCACCTCCGCGCGACCTCCGGGCGCACCGCAGGCGTTCGGGGCGCGTCGGCCTGATCGGTCCCCGGCGGGGTAGGCGGACGAGGAACCGACACCGATCCGACCGGAGGACCACGATGGCCACTGTCATCCAGCGCATCAAGGAGTTCACCCGGAGCCCCCAGGGCCGCCGCACCGTGGAGCAGGTGCGCCGGACCGCCTCCGACCCGCGCCGGCGTTCCCAGGCACGCGGGCTGCTGAGCAGGCTGCGCACGCGACGGTAGGCGGCCTGACACGCCGGTGACCGACTGTTCTAAAGTGACTGCCGTCAGTCAGTTCCCGATGACCTGGGACGGAGAGGTAGTCACCCATCATGCCGACCGAAACGTTTGAGTTCCGGGTAGAGGCCCGTCAGCTGCTCCAGCTGATGATCCACTCGATCTACTCGAACAAGGATGTCTTCCTGCGTGAACTCGTCTCCAACGCCTCGGACGCGTTGGACAAGCTGCGCCTGGAGGCGCTGCGCGACGACACGTTGGACGCCGACGTGTCCGATCTGCACATCGACATCGAGGCCGACGGCGAGGCCCGCACCCTGACCGTGCGGGACAACGGCATCGGCATGTCGTACGACGAGGTGGCGGAGCTGATCGGCACGATCGCCAACTCCGGCACGGCGAAGTTCCTCGAACAGCTGCGGCAGGCCGACGACGCGGCCGGCGCCGAAGGCCTCATCGGACAGTTCGGCGTCGGCTTCTACTCCAGCTTCATGGTGGCCGACGAGGTCACCCTGGTGACCCGACGGGCCGGCGAGGCCCAGGGCACGCGCTGGTCGTCGCGCGGTGAGGGCACCTACACGCTGGAGACGGTCGACGGGGCGCCGCAGGGCACCACGATCACCCTCCACCTCAAGCCCGCCGACCCCGAGAACCAGCTCCACGACTACACCTCGCCCTGGAAGCTGCGGGAGATCGTCAAGCGGTACTCGGACTTCATCACCTGGCCGATCCGGATGGCCCCGCAGGCCCCGGTGGGCGACGACGACGGCGCCGCGCGCGAGCCCGAGACGCTGAACTCGATGAAGGCCCTCTGGGCCCGGTCGCGCGACGAGGTGAAGGACGAGGAATACCACGAGCTGTACAAGCACATCAGCCACGACTGGCAGGACCCCCTGGAGACCGTCCGGCTCCAGGCGGAGGGCACCTTCGAGTACCAGGCGCTGCTGTTCATCCCCTCGCACGCCCCGCACGACCTGTTCACCCAGGGCTACAAGCGCGGCGTCCAGCTGTACGTCAAGCGCGTGTTCATCATGGACGACTGCGAGGCGCTCCTCCCGCCGTACCTGCGGTTCGTGAAGGGCGTGGTCGACGCCCAGGACCTCTCGCTCAACGTGTCCCGCGAGATCCTCCAGCAGGACCGCCACATCCAGCTGATGCATCGGCGGCTGGCCAAGAAGGTCCTGTCCTGCGTGAAGGACATGATGACCGCCGCCCCGGACCGGTACGCCACGTTCTGGCGGGAGTTCGGCGCCGTCCTGAAGGAGGGGCTGGTGACCGACGCCGAGAACCGCGACGCCCTCCTCGCCGTCTCCTCGTTCGCCACCACCCACGACGCCTCCGAGCCGACCACGCTCAAGCAGTACGTGGAGCGGATGAAGGACGGGCAGGACGCCGTCTACTACATGACCGGGGACTCGCGCGACAGCATCGAGAACTCGCCGCACATGGAGGCCTTCCGGGACCGCGGCATCGAGGTGCTGCTGCTGACCGACCCGGTCGACGAGGTGTGGACCGACGCGGTCGCCGAGTTCGACGGCAAGCCGCTGCGGTCCGTCGCCAAGGGGGAGATCGCCCTCGACGGCGACGGCGAGGAGAAGCCCGAGGAGAGCAGGGAGAAGCAGAACGAGGAGTACGCCGAACTGCTCACCTGGATGAAGGAGCAGCTCGGGGAGGACATCAAGGAGGTCCGGCTGTCCTCCCGGCTCACGGTCTCCCCGGCCTGCCTGGTCTCCGACACCAACGACCTGACGCCGGCCCTGGAGAACCTCTACCGGGCGATGGGCCAGGACGTCCCCCGCGCCCAGCGCATCCTCGAACTCAACCCCGGTCACACGCTCGTGAAGAGCCTCAACCGGGCCCTGCGCGAGCGGACGGACCGGGACGCGCTCGCCGAGAACGCCGAACTCCTGCACGGTCTGGCCGTACTGGCCGAAGGAGGCCGGCCCAAGGAGCCCGCCCGCTTCACGCAGCTCCTCGCGGAACGTCTGGAACGCGCCCTGTAGCAGGCCCGCCCGGTGGGCGGCGCCGCGCCCGGGGGCGCCGCCCATGACGAATTGTCAGCGGTGTACTGAAGAATGCGCGGAAGCGAGATCAACTCCGGGCCTGACGGGGTAGGCGGTCTCGAGTCCCTGCCCTGAAAGAGGTCACCGCTGATGCCGCTCACCGCGATCCGGCCGCAGTCCACCGACGCGCCACGCACCCCGGCCACGGCCGACATCCTGCGCATCGTCTCGGACGCCCGCACCCCGGTCTTCGTCACCGTGCACGCCAACGGCCGCCGCAGGTACAGCTACTGGCGACCGCTGGACTCCACCACCGGCAGAGGCGGCTGCTATGTGGCCCTTCCCACGGCCGAGTGCGACGAACTCCAGGCCGCCGGCCGTATCACCCTCGGCGACCCCCTCACCGACCCCACGAAGACCACCTACCGGGTCCGGCCGCTGCGCGCCGCCCAGACCCCCACCCGCATATCCTCCAGGTCCGCCCGCCCGGTCCCGGTCCGGGACCGCATACGAGCGGCGTGAGGCGGCTCGGGGTGCGCGCGCCCCGAGCCGCTCCGAGCCCCCGGCACCGCGACTCCCCGTCCCCGCACGGGTGGTTCACGACCGCGCCGCGACGACGCCGTCCGCACGGCCGCGTCGACCGCGGCTGCCCCGGCACCCCCGCGACTCCGACGCCCCGCGACTCCGACGCCCCGCGACTCCGACGCCCCGCGACCGCGACGCCCCGCGACCGCGACGAGCCCCGCGACCCCGACCGAGACGGCCGTCACGCCTCCCGGCGGCAGGCGACCGCGCGATGCGCGCCCGGATTTCCGCCGCCGGGACCGCGATCGAGGGCCTACCGGTGACCTGCCCGGCCGTCGAGGGCGACGACTCCCGGTCCTGAGCGGCGGTGGCGGCGGCGCGTCCGGCACGCTCCCGTCAGACCGGCGGCGCGAGCACCGCGCGCCGGGTCGGCACCATCGCCCAGCGGATCGCCGCCGTCATGGCGGCGCCGAGCGGCCGTACGCACAGACTGTCGACCACGGCGAACCGGGGCAGGCGCAGCTCGCCGGCGGCCCAGTCGGGGAGCAGGGACACGGCATTGGCGGCCAGTACGCCGTAGGGCAGGCGGGCGACGAGGGGGACGGGCGGGTTCAGCAGCAGGAAACGGGCGGTGTCGCGTGCCTCGGGCGTGGCGCGCAACTCCGGGCGGTACGCCGACAGCCGCGCGGCGAGCGCCTCCCTGCTGCGCGGCGGATCGGGGATGCCGAGGGCGACGGCGATCCGCGCCGTGTCCTCGACGTACCCGTCGCACTCCTCGTCCGACAGCGGGCGCAGCCCGTAGCGCTGATGGGCGCGGAGGAAGCTGTCGACCTCGGCGACGTGCACCCAGGCCAACAGGTGCGGGTCCGACGCACGGTACGGCTCGCCGCTCGGCGTGACTCCCCGCACGCGTTCATGGACGGCCCGGACCTGGTCGCAGGCCCGCTGGGCGTGCTCGGCGGTGCCGTACGTCGTCGTGGCGAGGAAGGTGCTGGTGCGCTGGAGGCGGCCCCACGGGTCGCCGCGGAAACCCGAGTGGGCGGCCACGGCCGCCATGGCGAGCGGATGCAACGACTGGAGCAGCAGGGCGGACAGCCCGCCGACGAACATCGAGGCGTCGCCGTGCACCCGGCGGACGGGACGCTCGGGTCCGAACCAACGCGGGCCGGGCGTGCCGTGTATGCGGGCCCGGTTCCGCACGCCGTCCGGTCCGGCGACGCGCGCGAAGAGGCCCTGTCCCAGCCACTCGCGCGGGTTCGGGCCACCCGTTCCGATCGTCCTCATGGCTGCCGCGGCCTCCTCTCGCACGACGGGAAGCGCAGTCCTGCGACGTCCGTTCCTTTCTACCTCCAGGAGGGCGTGCGAGGCGATGGGCCGGCGGCACCGGACGGTGATCAGGAGCAGTCGTAGGCGAACCGGACCTCGGCCGAACGCCGCTCGGGCGACAGCAGCCGCAGCTCCGCCACCGCCGCGTGACGACCGGGCCCCTGGAAGGTCCACAGCAACCGCAGCCGCACCTGCCGCTGCCCCCGAGCGACCGCGGTGTGCCGTACGGCGGAGGTGGTGCCGTCGCTGCGGACCCACCGGTAGGCGAGCGTGCCGGGCCGGCCGTCGGTGCGGACGACTCCCACGACGTCGGCGGTCGTGTCACAGCCCAGGGTCCGGCGCGCGGCCGTCACGGAGACGTCGCGGACGCCCACCGCGGCTGCCGCGTCCTGCCGCCAGAGCAGGAACAGGACGGCGGCGACCAGCACGAGCACGGGCAGCGCGTGCCGCCGGGGCGGCCGGCGCCGAGGTGCCGGCGCGGCCACGAGCGTGGGGGGCGTCGGACGGGGGTGCCGGGCCAGGGCCGCCGGCACGCCGGGACCGAAGCGCAGGACGGTCCCGTCGGGGGGAGCGGCCGCCGTGTCGATCACGACGGTCGGGCCGGGGGTGGGCCCCGGGTCGGGGTCGGGCCGCTGAACCCAGTGACTGGCCAGCACGGTCGCGCTGTACGCGTCGGCGTCGGGCCTCGCCGGTGGGAGCGCGTCGGGTGCGGGCGGGCCGCTCTCGGGGGTCCTCATCGGAGGTCGCACCGCCGGGTCAGGAGCTGCTGGGAGGCGCCGCCGCCGTCGGCGGCCGGGCCGGTGTCGGCCTGGACCGTCCAGTAGCAGCCGGTGCCCCGGAAGGGGTGGTCGACGGTGAACGAGTACCGCGTGGCGCCGTCGAGCCGCCGCGTCGTCGGTGTCCCGTCGCCGGTCCCCGGCTGACCGCGGTTGTCCCCCGTGAACCAGCCGACGGTGACGGACACCGGACCGGTGCCGTCGGTCGTGACCGTGATCGTCGCCGTCGCGGTGCCGGGCCCGGTCTGCCGGAAGCCGGTCACGGCGACCTCCTCGACCGCGGGCGGGCCCGGGGGAGCGGAGGTGACGGCGGTTCCGGTGGGGGTGGCCGGCACCGTGGGCTCCCCGCTGGTCGTTCCCGTGCCGGGTGCGGTCTCCGGGGCGGAGGGCGAGGCGGAGGGCAAAGGGGCGAGCGACGCGGGCGAGGGACCGGGGCCACCGGACGAGGCGGGGGCTGCGGGGGGCGTGGAAGGAGCCGTCGCCGACGGCGTCGCGGCGCTCGGCGGGGCCGTGCCGGTGGGCGGGGCCGGCACGGCGGTCGTCGTTGCCAGCACGTCGGCCGCCCGGCCGGAGCCGGCCACGGTGTCCGCGCCGCCGCCTCGCGCCGCGAGGATCGCCACGAGCACGGCCGCCACCGACACCGCGACCCCCGGCCAGGTGGGTTGCCACGGACGGCGCCCGGCGTGACCGGCACCCCGCGTGAACACCGTACGAGCCGTGTCCGCGCCGGCGTCCGGCGCCTGCCGGGCGGTCGGCAGCAGGAACAGGAGCAGTGCGACGAGCGCGGCCAGCCGACCACGCCCGCGCTCCTCCCACTCCGTCCCGTACGCCGCTACGGCGATCCCCTCCAGTTCCGCGACGAACGCCGCCGCGTCCGAGGGCCGGTGCTCCGGCGACTTGGCCAGCCCCCGCCCGACCAGCGGACGTACCGCCTCGGGCACCTCCTCGACCGGGATCGGGCCCTCGACGTGTCGCAGGGCCAGTTCGCCCAGGTTGTCGCCCGCGTAGGGACGGCGTCCCGTCAGGCACTCGAAGAACGTGGCCGTGGCGGCGTACACGTCCCCGGCGGGCGAGGCCGGCGCGCCGGTCCACTGCTCCGGGGCCATGTAGGCGGGCGTCCCCGCCACACCGGCTCGCACACCGGCGTCCACCGCGATGCCGAAGTCGACCAGCTTGGACACGCCCTCGGGGGAGACCAGCACGTTCTCCGGCTTGTAGTCCCGGTGGACCACGCCGACCCGGTGGGCGTCGGCGAGACCGAGCAGCGAGCCCTTGAGGACGACCAGCGCGGCCTCCGGCGACAAGGGGCCCTGCCGGGCCAGCGCGGTCCGCAGGGACACGCCGTCGACCAGCTCCATCACGATGGCGGCGCCGTTCGTCGCCTCGACGTACTCGTAGAGACCGGCCACGTGCGGGCTGCGCAGCCCGGCGAGCAGCTCCGCCTCGGCACGGAACCCGTGCACGAACCCCGGCCGCGTCCGCAGCGACTCGCTGAGGTACTTCACGGCGACCGGCACGCCCGTGGGTTCGTGGACGGCCAGGACGACCCGCCCACTCGCCCCGGTCCCGAGTTCCAGCGACTCGGAGTACCCCGGTACAGCCCATGCGTCCATCGCCGTCCCCCAGCCCGCAGTACGCCCTCGGTGCCGTGGCCCGGCACATCGGGCCACGCGGACGAAGACACGTTCTCGGCCACAGCGGTTGCAGGCGGGCCGTGGACGTCACCCCTGGGCGGCCGGCTGCCAGAAGTCACGCATCACGGCGGGCGGGGCGGGCCGGGCCGGCCATCGCCATCCGGGTGAGCAGGACGGTCACCGTCGTCGACGGGGCGCCGCAGGAGCTCGTCCAGGCTGCTCATGGTGGTCCGCCGTCCGCCGTCCGCCGTCCGCCGTCCGCCGTCCGGCCTCCGCCTTCCGTCCGCCGGGCCGCCGGTGCGCGGGGTGGTTCGTACAAGGGCGGACCGGACCCCCTGCCGGAACGCATCGGTCGCCGCCGAAGCGATGCGGGCGGGGGTACGCCGACCGCGATGACGCGGCAAGCGCTCGGTCACGGGCGCGGGAGAGCGTCCGGTCGGTGTCGGCTCTCCCCGACCCCGACCCCGGCCCCTACCCCGTCGTCGTCCTGTCGGGGTGTTCCGCGGTGGGCGGCGGCGAGCCCGCCGGCGGTGAGCAGGGCGGCCAGCGCGGTGAGGATCGTGCCCCGCCAGCCGAGCGTGTCGAGGAGCGGCGCGGTGGCGGCCGTGCCCAGCGCGCCGACGGCGAAGTAGAGCACGAGGTAGACACCGGTCAGACCGCCGGAGCGGTGGGGGTCCACGGCGACGACGGCACTCTGGTTGGCGGCCTGCGCGGCGAAGCAGCCGGCGTCGAACAGGGCCAGCCCCAGCACGGTCGGGACGGGGTGCGGGAAACCGGCGGCCAGGACGGCCGTGCCGAGCGCGGCGGCCGCCATGGCCCCGCCGGTGACCCTGCCCGGCGTGTACCGGTCGATCAGCCGGCCGGTGAACGGCAGCGCGGCGAACCCGAGGAGCCCGGCCAGGCCGTACAGGCCGACCCCGGTGGCGTCGAGGGAGTACGGCGGACGCGCCAGCGTCAGCGAGAGGGCCACCCAGACGACGTTGAAGGCGAAGTACCACAGGCCTCCCAGCACCACGGCGCGGCGCAGCGGACGGTGCCGGCGCAGCAGTGGCAGCAGGGCCGCGAGCGCGGCGGGGTAGCCGCCCTCGGGCCGCGGGCGGTCGCGGGGCAGGAGCCGGCCGGTGGCGAGCGCGCCGAGGAGGGCGACACCGGCGAGGACGAGCAGCATGCGGCGCCAGCCGAGCAGGTCGGCCAGGCTTCCGCCGGCCCAGCGGCTGAGCAGGATGCCGGCCGACAACCCGGTGGCGACCGTGGCCATGGCCCTGCCGCGCCGGCCGGGTGCGGCGTACCGGCCGGCGATGGCACCGGCCTGGGCGGCGACCCCGGCCATCGCGCCGATGAGCAGGTGGGCGGCCAGCAGGACCGGGGCGTTCGGCGCGGCGGCGGCCAGCGTGAGCGCCGCCGCCAGGACGCACAGCTGGACGCCGACCAGCCGGTGCGGGGCGACCCGGTCGGTGAGGGGCAGCAGCAGCGCGAATCCCGCAGTGCAGCCCACGAGGGTGGCCGTCGGGATGAGCCCCGTCGTGGTCGCGGACAGTCCGAGGTCGTCGGCCACGTCGGCGAGGGCGGGCTGGAGGGCGTAGTTGTTGGCGATCGCCGTCGCCGCCGTGGCCGCGAGCAGCGCGGTGCCGTACCGGGGGAGGGCCGGGCCGGTCACGGCCGGTCGGCCTGGGCGCGGATGACCACGTACCGGCATTCCGCGTCGCCGTCGTTGGCGAAGGTGCAGGGCGCGGGCTCGCCGAGTTCCACGGTGTCGCCGGGGCCGAGATCGTGGCCGGTGGCGCCCTCGTGGAAGGTCAGCCGACCGTCCAGCACCCACACCACCTGCCGGGCGAACGCGAAGGACGCCGCCGGGTAGGACACCGCCGCTCCGGCGGGCAGTCGGATCTCGGCGGTCTCCACGGGGAAGCCGGGGCCGGTGATCTGCCGGCGGCGGTAACCGGTCTCGGGATCGCGCCACTCGGTCGCCTCGCCGTGCCGGCGCACCCCGGTCGTGCTCCCGGGCCCGTGCGCCTCGCCCTCGGCGAGGGCCAGCAGCGAGGAGACGCTGAGCCGGAAGGCGGCGGACAGCTTGCCGAGCACGACGGCCGTCGGGCTGCTCTCGCCCCGTTCGATCCGGTGGATCATCGCACGGGAGACGCCGGAGGCCTCGGCCAGCTGGTTGAGGGTCCAGCCGAGCCGCTCGCGCTCCGTGCGGACGCGGACGGCGATCCGCCCCACCAGGGGATCTACTATGTTGGACATGGTGACAATATATGAGAAGCGCGAGGTGGTGCGGGTCCGTCCGGCAACCGCGGCCGACGGCGAGGCCGTCCGCGCCATCCGCAATCACGCCGTAGCCACCTCGACGGCCCTGTGGACCGACACCCGGCAGTCACCGGCCGACGCGGCTGCCTGGCTCGCCGCGCACCTCGCCCGGGGTTCGGCGCTCGTCGCGGAGCTGGGCGGCGAGGTCGTCGGGTTCGCGGTCTACGGCCCCTGGCGCGACCTCGACGGCTACCGCCACACCGTGGAGAACTCCGTCTACGTCCGTGAGGACAGCCAGGGGCTGGGCATCGGCCGCGCGCTGCTGGGCGCCCTCGTCGACGCGGCACGCGGGGCCGGGCATCACAGCATGATCGCCGGAATCGAGTCGGGCAACGCCACGTCGATCCGGCTGCACCGGCGGTTCGGGTTCACCGAGGTCGGCACGGTGCCCGAGGCGGGGTTGAAGTTCGGGCGCTGGTTCGACCTCACGATCATGCGGCTGGCGCTGGAGGACTGACCTCGCGGCGATCGGCGTGATGGCGCCGTCGTGCGGACCCGGGGGCGCGGCCCCGCTGCCGGCCGAGGCCCCCGGGTCCGCCGCGGGTCAGGCCGTGTGCAGGGTCAGCCCGTAGCGGTTGAGTATCTCGTTGACCGGCTGGAACCAGGTCTCCCCGCCGCTGCCGCAGTTCCCCCAGCCGCCCGAGGTGACGCCCTGGGCCTGGTCCCCGCTGAGGAACGAGCCGCCGGAGTCGCCGGGCTCGGCGCACACGCTGGTCTTCGTCATCTGGTGCACCGCGCCCTGGCTGTAGTTCACCGTCTCGTTCCTGGCCAGCACGCTGCCGCAGTGCCAGTGCGTCGTGGAACCCGACCGGCAGATCGAACTGCCGACCGGCGCCTCGGCCGAGCCGCGCACGAGCTGGTCGGGGATGGTCCCCCAGCCGAGCACGACGGGTACGGTCCACCAGCCGCTGCCCACGTTCACCCAGGCGTAGTCGTTGTCCGGGAACGACGAGCCCTGGAACGCGCCGACGTAGGAGCCGTCCCAGCCGCTGACACCGGCGCCCGGCCGGCCGCAGTGCCCGGCGGTGACGAACCCGCCGTGCACCGAGAAGCCTATGGAGCAGCGGACGTTGCCGGTGTAGTACGGGTCACCGCCGACCGTGCCCGCCGCGAAGGTCCGCGGCGCGGCGGCGACCGTCTCGACGCTGACGGGCCCGGCCTCGCGCGCCCGGGACACGAACCGGCGGACATCGTTGTCGGAGACCCTGTCCCGGACCACCTCGACCACCAGCGTGTTGGCCTCGGGGTCCACATGCCAACTGCTCACGCCCTGTGGGGCGGTCAGCCGGTCGACGCGTGCCTTGGCGGCGTCGAGTTCGCGCGCGCTGTGTTCGACGGTGCGTACGGCGGCGCCGGTGGAGCGGACCGCGCGCAGCGTGGCGGGGGAGGCGTCGGAGGTGACCGCCACGGTCAGCAGCCCTTCCTCCGCGTCGAACCACGCGCCGCCGTAGGAGGTTCCGGCGGCCCGGCGGGCGCGCGGCTCCACGGCGGTGGCGGTGCGCTCGGCGGCGAGCCGTTCGCGCGCCTGACGCTCCGACAGGCCGAGGTCGCGGCGCATCGCGGTGAGCAGTCCGGGGGAGACCGGCCTGGAGTCCGCCGCGGTCGGCGCGGGGGAGTCCGTCGCCGCCGCGGGCAGGGTGGAGCCGGTGGTCCAGCCGCCGGCCATCAGCAGGACGGCGAGTCCGGCGTACTTGAGTCTGCGGTGTCTCACGGGAGTTGCCCCTTCGTCGTTCCGACAAGGTGGGGGTGGAACAACCGGTTCTGAGAGCGCTCTCGTACGGATGGGTAGAGCGTAGCCATGCACCATGGGCAGGTCCATGCCAATGGCACGACTTCGCTTCTCGGGGACTCCCCGCGTGCGCCAACGCCTCGGCGCACGCGGGGGAGGCGTGCGCCGAGGCGCTGGGTCGGCTGGGCCGGTTCGTTCCGGGCGCCGCCGGTCCGGTCCGGGCTTTGCCGGTGCCGCTGGTTCGGTCCGGGTTTTGCCGGGCTCCGGGTGCCGCTGGTTCGGTCCGGGTCTTGGTGGGCGACGGTGGCTCAGCGGCTGCGGATGGCGCTGGTGGCGAAGAATCCGGTGGCGGCGGCGGTGATCAGGGCGCAGACGGCGAGAAGGAGCGTACGGCGCATCGAAGTGCCTTTCCCGAGGTGATGGTTGGGCCCTGCACAACGCCGGCCACCGCCGAGCCGCTTCGCCGCCCGGCCGATGCCACCCGTACGGACGCGCCCGGAGGAGCGTGCGCGGGACGCGCCGCCCCGCGAGTCACCGGGCGGACACCGCGATCCGGGCCGGCCCGGTCCGGGACGCGGCCGTCGGCGCCGCAGGTGGGGGCGGGGCGGTCCCGGACGTGACCGACTCGCGCACCGTGCGCAAGGTGATGCCGGTGTGACCGTCCCCATTGCGGCTACGGGGCGGTGCGGTGAACATCGCCTCACACGTATTTCCGAATAACTGTTATCCGAGGCTGCCTCAGAGATCTCCCTTGTCACGGACAGCAAACGTTCGGCATCGACGACAGGGAAGCGGCAATGAGTACTCAGCACACGGTGGAGTCGGCGGCACTGGTGACCGCTGCCCGAGGGGGCGACCCGGCGGCACAGGACGCTCTGGTCGGCGCGTACCTTCCGCTGGTCTACAACATCGTGGGCCGGGCGCTGAACGGCTCGGTGGACGTGGACGACGTGGTGCAGGAGACCATGCTGCGCGCCCTGGACTCGCTGGCCGCGCTGCGCGACCCCGAGGCCTTCCGGTCCTGGCTGGTGGCGATCACCATGAACCAGATCCGCGCGCACTGGCAGCAACGCCAGTCCGCCCAGGAACCCGTGGAGGAGGCCGGCGACCTCGCCGACCCGGGCGCCGACTTCGTCGACCTCACCATGATGCGGCTCCAGTTGTCGGGCCAGCGTCAGGAGACCGCGCGCGCCACCCGCTGGCTCGAGCCCGACGACCGGAGCCTGCTGTCCCTGTGGTGGCTGGAGTGCGCCGGTGCGCTGACCCGTGCCGAGGTGGCCGAGGCCCTGGAACTCTCCCCGCAGCACGCCGCCGTCCGCGTGCAGCGGATGAAGGCGCAGTTGGAGGCCGCCCGCGTGGTGGTGCGGGCGCTCGACGCCCAGCCGCCCTGCGGAGAACTGCGGGGCGTGCTGGCGGGCTGGGACGGACGGCCCTCGGCGCTGTGGCGCAAGCGCATAGCCCGGCACGCGCGCGGCTGCACCGGCTGCTCGGGCCTGTGGAGCGGACTGCTGCCCGCAGAGGGGCTGCTCGCCGGCCTGGCGCTGGTGGCGGTGGGGCCCGCGCTGGCGGGGAGGATCCGCGCCGCCTACGACCCCTCGGCCGTGGCCGCGGCCGGATCGGCCTCGCCGTTCGGCACCGGCGGCGACGCTGTCTCCGGCGGCCACGCTGTCACCGGCGAAGGCCCCGGTACCGGTGAGGGCCCCGTCACCGGCGGGACGTCCCCGGCGTCCGTACCGCCCGTCGGCAGGCACCGCTCCGGGGGCGCGCAGACCACCGCCCGCGGCGCGGCACGTCGCAGGCGCCGCTTCCGGCGGCGTGCCGTCGGCGGGGCGATCGTGGCCGCCTGTGTGGCGGGTGGCGGTCTCTACCACTTCGGCGGCGGGCCGGGCGACGAGCCCGGCGGGCGGACCGCGGCACGGACCGCCGAGGAGGTGCTCCTCACGGATCTCGCCACGCCCCGCACCAGCCCCGACAGTTCCCCGTCGGTCTCATCCTCATCCTCAGCCTCTCCGTCGCCGTCCGCGTCCGCCTCGAAGTCCCCCGGCCCGCGTGCCTCCGCGAGTCCGCGGGCGTCCAAGAGCGCGCCGTCCACGGCGAAGGCGCCCGCGCCGAGGCCGGGCGCGTCGCGCGCCCCGGTCGCGCAGTCGGCTCCGTCCGGCACCGCGGCACGGGTGATCGCCCTGGTCAACAAGGAGCGGGCGGCGGCCGGTTGCGGCCCGCTGACCGATGACGCCAAGCTGCGGAACGCCGCGCAGGGCCACTCCGCGGACATGGCCGCCCGCGACTTCTTCGACCACACCAACCCGGACGGCGCCGACCCCGGCAAGCGGATCACCGCCGCCGGCTACCGCTGGTCCACCTACGGCGAGAACATAGCCAAGGGCCAGCAGACCGCCGAGTCGGTGATGACGTCGTGGATGAACAGCCCCGGACACCGGGCCAACATCCTCAACTGCGCCTTCAAGAACATCGGCGTGGGCATCCACGACGGCGCCGGCGGGCCGTGGTGGACGCAGAACTTCGGCGCCAAGCTGTGAGCGGGCGCCGTCCCGCCGGGCGGACCGGGCGCCCGCCCGCCGCCGGCAAACGGTATGGCGCGGGTACGGCCCCCGGCCGTTCCTGAGGCGTCCGGCACCGACCACGGCCGTGTCGCTCCCGCCGGCTCAGCCGGCCGGCTCGCTCCCGATCAGGAAGACCTGGGCCGTGTCCGCGCCGGTGGCGCACCGCTCCGCCACGGCCACGGTTCCGGGCTCCGTGGCCGCCCCGCGCATCCCCAGGCACAGCCCGCCGTCCAGGGTCGGACGCAGCCGCCACTGTCCCGGCCCGCCCGCCCGCTCGATGCGGAACAGCTGGGCCGACCCGCCGGCCCGGCAGTCGTCCCACGGTTCCAGGGTGCCGCGGTACGCCCCGGCGGTGAGGACGGTGAGACACCCGGTGCCCAGCTGCGGATGGCGCCACTGGATGCGGTAGAGCCCGTCGTCCTGCCGCTGGAGGTACGTCCGGGGCGGCACCGCCTGGTCGCAGGGCCGCTGGACCGCGACCGTCTTCGACCGGTCGGCGCCGGTCATCCGGACGTCCCCCTCCGTCAGGCACAGCCCCGGCGCGCGCACGGGACGGATGCGGGAGTACCCCGCGGCCGGGCCGGGGCCCGCCGCGGCGGGCGTCGGCTCCACGGACGACCGGCTCCCCGTCCTCTCACCGGCGGGCGCGTCGTCGTCCCTCGGCAGCAGCACGATCGCGGCCACGACCAGCAGGGCGACCGTGCAGAGCGACGCCAGGGCGACGAGCGCCGCCGTCTCCACCCGGCTGCTGTCGGCCGGAGCGCGCCGACGACGACGTACGGCATCGTCGTCGGGTGAGTCGAGTAAGGCTGAGTCCGGTGAGTCGTCCGCCCCGGCCGCCGTCGCCGGCTCCCGCTCGTCCCGCGCCGCCTCGTCCTGCGTCGAGGCGAGCCGCTCACGGGCCGCGAGCCATCGGGGGAGGTCCGCCTCGGCGCCGCAGGCCCGCACCAGCGCGGTGACCAGCTCCGCGCGGGGCAGCGCCGACCGCCGCAGCACGTCGGCCACGGTGCTGCGCGCCAGCACGTCACCGCGCGCGGCGGCCCGCTGTTCGAGCTGCCGGTACGTCAGGCCGCTGCCGTCCTTCAACCGCCGCAGCAGCGTGACGAATTCGGACGCGGTACGTGCCTCACACGGGTCCGATCCCCCCGAGATCGTCATCCCGTCATTCTCGTCACGTGTGTCGCAGCCGGCAACGACGCTCCCGGCCACATGCAGGCTGTCCGGACCGGCCGCCCGTCCCCTGCCCGACCAGCCCGGACAGGCGCGCGGCTGTCCCGGACAGGCCCGGCCCTTGCCGGACAAGATCCGTCCGCCCAGGCTCGGTTGCAGTCGCCGCGACCGGGCCCACGGGGGTGGGCCGGCCGACGGCACTTCCACCCACGTACAGCCTGACGACAAGGAGTTCGGCATGCGCACGAACAGCCTGCGTGCCCGCGTCACCCCGCTCGCCCTCACGGCGGCCCTGCTCGGCGGTGTCACCGCGACGTCCGCCCTGACCGCGCCGGCGGCCCAGGCGGCGAGCGGCGGCTACTATCTGTACTTCAAGAAGAACTCGGCGAACCCGGTCAACTCCCGCCTCTACCTCATGAAGAGCGTGCCCCACGCGGCGGACAAGACGGTCGCCTCGTACCGCGCCGGCTCCGGCAACGGCAGCAGGAACGCGTGCGCCACCGCCCAGGGCTGGCTGCCCAACGGCAAGTACAAGGTGGAGTTCCACCGCACGAACTTCGACGGCATCATCAACGGCTACGTCATCAAGGTGTCCGACAAGCGGTGCCGGAACAACGGCGCCGGCGGCACCAAGCGCACGGAACTCTTCGTGCACAGCGAGATGAAGCCGAACGGCGGGCAGGGCCGGATCGAGTCGGAGCGCTGGGACGGCACGAGCGACTACTACTCCAACGGCTGCGTCAAACTGAAGCCGGCCGACATCAAGAACCTCTTCGCCAAGGCGGGCCGCTACGGCTGGCCGAAGACCCTCACGGTCAAGTAGGCGGACTCGCCGCCCCGCCCCGCCGCGCGGCACGCCCCCTAGACCGCTCACGCGGGCACGTCCCGCCCGGACACCCGGGCGGGACGTGCCCGCGTGCGGGTGATCCGGGGGACGTGACGAGCGCCGCACGGGCCGGCCGACCGTGGGACGGCCCATGGGGCGGCCGGATCAGAGCTGGCCGGAGGCCGCGATGGTGATCTTCGCGGAGGTGGCGCCGCTGCGCGAGCCGAGGGACTCGATCTTGCGGACCAGCTCCATGCTCGTGTCGTCGGCGACCTCGCCGAACACCACGTGCTTGCCGTCCAGCCAGTCGGTCACGACCGTGGTGACGAAGAACTGCGAGCCGTTGCTGTTCGGGCCGGCGTTGGCCATCGACAGCAGGCCGGGCCGGTCGTGCTTGAGGCTGAAGTTCTCGTCGGCGAACTTCTCGCCGTAGATGCTCTTGCCGCCCGTGCCGTCGCCGCGGGTGAAGTCGCCGCCCTGGAGCATGAAGGACGGGATCACGCGGTGGAAGGAGGAACCGGCGTAGCCGAAGCCCTTCTCGCCGGTGGCCAGCGCGCGGAAGTTCTCCGCGGTCTTCGGCACGACGTCGTCGAACAGGTTGAAGTTGATGCGCCCAGCGGGCTCGCCGTTGATGGTGATGTCGAAATAGACCTTGGTCGTCATGCCCCCATCCTGCACGTTCCGGCGACGGCTGCCGAATCCAGCCCCCCTCGTGTCGGGGACGCGGGCCCGCGGACACGCCCCTACCAGGGCGCCGGCGGCCGGTTAGCAGGTGCCCTGGGGCGGCGCAACCCGTCCGGATCCACCCGGCGCCCGGCAGGCTGTGGTGCCCACGGCCATACCGTCGCCCGCCGTACCACCCCTACGGTGCCGGACACCGGGCCGCTCAGCCGGGCCGGTGCCCCCGCAGGTCACCGAGGGAGCCGCCATGCAGTCGCCGTCATCCCGCCGAGCCGTCGCACCGCTGTCCCGTTTCCTGGCCGCCATGACCCTGGCGCTCGTCGCGGCCCTGGCCGGACCCGCGCCGCACTCCCACGCCGCCGTCGGCCTGACCAGGGTCACCGACTTCGGCGCCGATCCCGGCCGGCTGGCCATGTACGTCCACCGGCCCCCGTCCCTGGCCGAGCACCCCGCCGTGGTGATCGCCCTGCACGGCTGCACCCAGAGCGCCCAGGGCTACGCCGACAACTCGGGGCTGCCCGGACTCGCCGACCGGTACGGGTTCCTCCTCGTCCTCGCCGAGACGACGTCCTCGAACAACCCGAACAAGTGCTTCAACTGGTTCCAGGCCACCGACAACCGCAGAGACCAGGGAGAAGCCGCCTCCATCAGGCAGATGGCCGCGCACACGGTCTCCGCCTACGGCGCGGACCCCCGCCGGATCCATGTCACCGGCCTGTCGGCCGGCGGCGCCATGACGGCGGTGATGCTCGCCGCCTATCCGGACGTGTTCCGCTCCGGCGCCGTCGTGGCCGGCCTGCCGTACGACTGCGCCAGGGACACCGGCCCCTACACCTGCATGAACCCCGGCGTCGACCTGACCCCCGCCCAGTGGGCTCGGCGGGTCCGGGACGCCCACCCCTCGTGGACCGGCCCGTGGCCGCGCGTCGCCGTCTGGCAGGGCGACCGGGACACCACCGTCGTACCGCGCAACGCCGACGAACTGCGCGACCAGTGGACCGCGCTGCACGGACTCTCCCCGGTGCCGAGCCGTACCTCGCTGATCGGGCCGGACTCGACGCGGCACGAGGAGTACGCGGCGGCGGACGGTACGGTGGCCGTCGAGGTGAACCGGGTGCCCGGCATCGGGCACGGCACCCCGGTCGACCCCGGCAGCGGCCCCGAACAGTGCGGCAGCACCGGAGCGCCCTACTTCCTCGACTCCATCTGCTCCAGCTACTGGATCACGCACTTCTTCGGGCTGGCGGAGCCCGGCCCCCCGTCCGGTTCGCTGCCCGCCCCGACCGCCCTGACCGCGACCGGCGCCACCGACACCACCGTCACCCTGGGGTGGAACCCGGTCGACGGAGCCGCCGGTTACGTCATCCACCGTGACGGTTCGCCGGTCGCCGCGCCCGCCTCGACCTCGTACACCGACACCGGCCTGTCACCGGGCTCGACCCACACCTATGCCGTCGCCGCCCGCGACGCCGACGGCGGCGCCGGACCGCTGTCGGCCACGGTCACCGCGCGGACCACCGGTGCCACCGCCGCCTGCTGGACCGCGAGCAACTACGCCCATGTCCGTGCGGGGCGTGCCACGACCGGCGGCGGCTCCACCTACGCCAAGGGATCCGGCCAGAACATGGGCCTGTACAACACCTTCGTCACCCACACCCTGAGGGAGTCACCCGTCGGCCACTTCACCGTCGCCGACACCGCCTGCCCCTGACCCGGGCCGGGCACGGCTGTCGGCGCCGTCCACGCAACCGGCAGCCGTGCATGGCGTCAGCCCACTCGATGAGCAGGGCCATCATGGCGGGCGCACACATGTCCGGCGACTTCTCGTGCCGCCTAGCCTCCAGCCGTCGAGTCCGCTTCCTCCGGAGGTCGTTCATGGCCCTGTTCCCCGCCGCCGCCCCGCCGACGAGACGGCGTACCGCCCTGGGCGCCGTCGCCCTGGCCGCCGCCGCGGCCCTGCTGCCCTCACCCGCGGACGCCGGGTCGGCCCCCGGCGACGTCACCGGTCACTGTGCGGGCCTCTCCCACCTGAGGGTGCCGGGTGCGGCCTATCAACAGGCCGACTGCCTGGACGAGTTGACCACGGCCGGCACCGTCGCCTCGGGCCACACCGACCCGGCCGACTGGGCCGGGCTGACCCCGAAGGACCTCACGGTCCCCAGCGGGGTCCCCGGCATCCAGGTCGACGGCTACTTCCCCGACACCTCGACCACCAACACCAACCACGGCTGGAACCACGACGCCCAGTTCGTCGTCCGACTGCCCGACCGCTGGAACGGCGGACTCGTCGTGGCCGGCACCCCCGGCAACCGCGAGCAGTACGCCAACGACCGGGCCATCGCCGACTGGGTCCTGGCCCGCGGCTACGCCTACGCCGCCACCGACAAGGGCAACACCGGGCTCGCCTTCCACCGGGACGGCGTCCGTCCCGGCGACGCCGTCGTCGAATGGAACACCCGGCTCACCCAACTCACCCGGGCCGCCCGCACGGTGGTCACCCGGCGCTACCACCGGCCGCCCGCCCGCACCCTCGCCACCGGAATGTCCAACGGCGGCTACCTGGTGCGCTGGCAGTTGGAGAACCATCCCGAACTGTACGACGGGGGAGTGGACTGGGAGGGCACGCTCTGGCGGGCCGAGGGCCCCAACCTGTTCACGTTCCTGCCGTCGGCCCTGCGCCACTACCCCGCCCACGCCGCCGGCGGCCCCGCCGCCGAGCGGGCGCGGACGGAACTGCACCGGGCGGGTTTCCCGGCCGGCTCGGAGTTCCTGTGGCCGTTCCACCACCAGGTCTACTGGGACCTGACCCAGCGCGTCTACCGCGAGGAGTTCGACCCCGCCTTCGACGGCGCCACCGAGGCGGGCACGCCGTACTGCGCACCGGGGTCGGTCCCGGGCTGCGACGCCGACTACGACTACCCGGCCCGTCCCGCCGGGGTGCGGGCGGCGGTGGAGCGCGTCGCGCTGACGGGCCGTATCGGCAGGCCGCTGATCACGATCCACGGCACCCTCGACGTCCTGCTGCCCATCGCCCGGGACTCCGACGTCTACGCCCGGATGGTGCGGGAGGCGGGCCGCGGCGGCCTGCTGCGCTACTACCGCGTCGAGGGCGGCACCCACACCGACGCCCTGTTCGACAGCTTCCCCGACCGGCTCCGCCCCCTGCTGCCCTGCCACCGCTCGGCCTTCGCCGCCCTGGAGACCTGGCTCGCCACCGGCCACCGCCCGCCCGCCGGCCGTACGGTCGCGCGGCCCGCGGACGCCGACGCGGCCACCCTGCTCAGGGACTGCCCCCTCGACGGGTGACCGGCCCGGTGGCGTGGAGCCGCCGAGGGAACCGGCGAGCCGGGCCGGTGGTCAGCCCGCGAACACCCGGCCGTCCTTCACCACGTAGTGCGCGGGGTCGGAGCAGCCGAGGGACGGCGTGAGGAGCAGACTCACCGTGAGCGGCGCCGGCTCGGTGCTCGCCGTCGAGAACGCGCAGACGGCGCCCTTGCCGGTGAGCGGGTACCAGAACCAGCCCTCCGGGTCGCCGACGGTGACACGGTCCGTCTCCTTCCAGGCGCCGCCCGTCCGTGTGAAGACCTGAAGGCGCACGGAGGCGGCGTACTCGTCCTCGGCCGAGCGCAGTGCGGTCAGGGTGATCTTGTAGTCGCCGCCGAGCACCGAGGAGGCGATCTGCCGTGACTGCGGCGCGGCGGTGCCGGCGGCCGACGCCCCGGCGGCGCCGAGCACGGTCGCCGACAGGGCGACGAGGGCCGCCGTCACGCCGAGCCGGGTCCGGCGGTGGTCGCGCTTGCGAGCCGTGTTCATGTGTTCCCCCGTGGAACGATGTGAGGTGGATGACCGAGTTCGTCCCGGATCATTCCGTTTGATGAGGAAGACGCCTGAAACGGCTCGACGGTTGCACGGGCGGCGGGCTCCGGTCTCCGTCCCGCCGGACCCCGCGGCGGAAGTCGCCCCACCGGCGAGCGTGACGCGGAGGGCGGAGCGGGCGTTGAACCTCCCATGGAACATGCCCTCACCACAGCGGTCCCGCCGACCCGGGCGACCGTGCAAGCCCGTGGTACCCGTGCTCGTCACGACCGTGGCCGACGGAGCCGACGATGACCGGGCGCAGGCGTGAACACCGGCTCGAGTTCGAGGGGTTCACGTATCTCTGCCGGGTGACCGAGTCGCCCGACCCGGTCACCGGGCCCCTCGTCGTGATCGGCGGCATGATGCAGGACCGCGGTTCCTGGGCGAACTACGAGAAGCTGCTGCTCGGGCAGGCCTCGCTGGTGACCGTCGAGCTTCCCGGCTTCGGCGCCTCCGACCCGCTCCCCGCCGCCCACGGCTACGACTTCCTCGCCGCGGCCCTGCGCCACCTGCTCGTCGAACTCGGCATCCGCGACGCGAACCTGCTCGGTACGTGCTACGGCGGCGCGATCGCCCTGCGCTGCGCCCAGCGGTACCCGCAGCACGTGTCACGGCTGCTGCTCGGCGCGATGACGGGACGGCTGCCGCAGCCCTACCTGGGCATGATCCCGCAGTGGCGGGCGATGGTCGCGGAGGACCGGCGCGACGAACTCGCCGACAGCCTGATGTCGACGTTCGTGAAGCCGCCCGACCGCCGCATCCCGCGCCACTCGGCGGTCTGGCGGATGCTCAGTCACCAGTTCCGCACCCAGAGCCGCCAGGACCTCGCCAAGGCCTGCGACCACAACGCCCGCATGCTGCTGCACGAGTGGTACGAACCGATCGCCCTCGACGTCCCCGCCGTGGTCTACACGGGCGAGCAGGACCACCTCACCACCCCGGCCCAGGGGCGGCAGCTGGCCCGTGAACTGAACGCCCCGTTCGCGACGTTCCGCGACGCCGACCATATGTTCACCCTCGAGCAGGACGTGGCCCACGCCGACCTCATCCTCCGCTTCTGCACCGGTCGGCCCCTGACGGACCTGCCCTACCTCAGTTCCCTCGAGCACCCCGCCGACGCGGCCGCCGTCTGACGCGTGCCGCCGCCTCCCCGGCCCGCGGCACCGGAAGGCGGCGGACGTCCGTGGCGTCCCCCGGCCCCGTCGCCGTGCACCGGACGCCTAGGGTGCGGTCATGACATCGCGCGACTACCTCTCCGAACTGTTCTCGCTGGACGGCCTGACCGCCGTGGTCACGGGCGGCAGTTCCGGCATCGGCAAGGGCATCGCCGGGGCACTCGCGCGAGCGGGGGCGAGCGTGGTGGTCGTGGCCCGCGGGGAAGCGCAACTCGCCGCCACCGTGGACGAGTTGACGGCGGACGGCTGCCGCGCCGGCTGGGTGGCCGGCGACCTGAGCACCCGCGACGGGGTGCGTACGGCGGCGGAGCGGGCCGTCGCGGTGTTCGGCGAGCCCGACATCCTCGTCAACAGCGCCGGGATCAACCTGCGTCCGCCGATGAGCGAGCTGGACGAGGAGGTGTGGGACGCGACGATGGCGGTGAACCTGGACGCGCCCCATCTGCTGGGCCGTCGGTTCGGTCCCGGCATGGCCCGGCGGGGCTACGGGCGGATCATCCACATCACCTCGCAGCAGGCACACCGGGCGTTCGCCGACAGTGGCGCCTACGGCGTCTCCAAGGGGGCGCTGGAGTCGCTGGCCCGCTCCCAGGCCGAGGCCTGGTCGCCGTACGGCGTCACCTGCAACACGCTGGTGCCCGGCTTCGTGATGACCCCGCTGAACACACGGCTGTCCTCCGACCCGGAGAAGGTGGCGGCGCTGGCCGCGCGCACGATGGTCGGGCGCAACGGGCTGGCCGACGACTTCGCCGGTGCCGCGGTGTTCCTGGCCGGCCGCTCCTCCGGCTATGTCACCGGGCAGTCCGTCTTCGTGGACGGCGGGTTCTCCGCCCACTGAGCGGGGCCCGTCGACCCGCGCGGCGCGTCGGCGCGGGGCCCCGCCTCCACGACGCGAAGGCCGGCCGGTGCGTCCGGCCGGCCTTCGGGGGTCGAGGGATCAGTCCGTGCCGAACTCCATGGCGGCGCGGTCCAGCAGCTCGTCGTCCTCGGAGACCTCGCCGCGTGAGGCGATGGCCTCGGCGCCGCCCTGCGGCATCTCCGGCATGGTGCCGATCAGGCCGGTCGCGGCCGCCTGCGAGGCGCCCATGGCGGGGCTGCCGGTGCCGATCAGGCCGAGGCCGACGTACTGCTCCAGCTTGGCGCGCGAGTCGGCGATGTCGAGGTTGCGCATGGTGAGCTGGCCGATCCGGTCCACCGGACCGAACGCGGAGTCCTCGGTGCGCTCCATCGACAGCTTGTCCGGGTGGTAGCTGAACGCCGGGCCCGTGGTGTCGAGGATGGAGTAGTCCTCGCCGCGCCGCAGCCGCAGGGTGACCTCGCCGGTGACGGCCGAGCCGACCCAGCGCTGGAGCGACTCCCGGATCATCAGCGCCTGCGGGTCCAGCCAGCGGCCCTCGTACATCAGCCGGCCCAGACGGCGGCCCTCGGCGTGGTACTGGGCGAGGGTGTCCTCGTTGTGGATCGCGTTGACGAGACGCTCGTACGCCGCGTGCAGCAGGGCCATGCCGGGCGCCTCGTAGATGCCGCGGCTCTTGGCCTCGATGATGCGGTTCTCGATCTGGTCCGACATGCCGAGGCCGTGCCGGCCGCCGATGGCGTTCGCCTCGACGACCAGGTCGACCGCGGAGGCGAACTCCTTGCCGTTGATCGTGACCGGGCGGCCCTGGTCGAAGCCGATCGTCACGTCCTCGGTGGGGACCTCGACCGAGGGGTCCCAGAACCGCACGCCCATGATCGGCTCGACGGTCTCGACGCCCGTGTCGAGGTGCTCGAGGGTCTTGGCCTCGTGGGTGGCACCCCAGATGTTGGCGTCCGTGGAGTACGCCTTCTCGGTGCTGTCGCGGTAGGGCAGGTCGTGGGCGACCAGCCACTCCGACATCTCCTTGCGGCCGCCCAGCTCGGTCACGAAGTCCGCGTCCAGCCAGGGCTTGTAGATCCGCAGGTGCGGGTTGGCGAGCAGCCCGTACCGGTAGAACCGCTCGATGTCGTTGCCCTTGAACGTCGAGCCGTCGCCCCAGATCTGGACGTCGTCCTCGAGCATCGCCCGGACCAGGAGGGTGCCCGTGACCGCGCGGCCGAGGGGCGTGGTGTTGAAGTACGCGCGTCCGCCCGAGCGGATGTGGAACGCCCCGCAGGTGAGTGCGGCCAGGCCCTCCTCGACCAGCGCCGCGCGGCAGTCGACGAGACGCGCGATCTCGGCGCCGTACGTCTTCGCACGGCCGGGCACCGACGCGATGTCGGGCTCGTCGTACTGGCCGATGTCGGCCGTGTAGGTGCAGGGGACGGCGCCCTTGTCGCGCATCCACGCGACCGCGACGGACGTGTCGAGGCCGCCCGAGAAGGCGATGCCGACGCGCTCGCCGGCGGGAAGGGAGGTGAGGACCTTGGACATAGGAAGAGTATGCAGCATCTCGCATGATCATGCAAAGAGAGTTCTCTTCGCCTCGCCGGGGCCGCCTCGCTGTGGGGTGCCCTCGCCGCCGTCGCTCGCCGTGGTGGCCTCGCCGTTGTCTCGCTAGTCGGTGTCGGGCTCGTCGTCCCGGTCGCCCTCGGCCTGGGACGGTGTCGGGTGCTCGGGGGTGGGCACGTCGGTCCTGTTCCCGGCGTCGGGCTCGTCGGGCTCGCCCTCGGCCTGGCTGGGGGTGTGGTCGTTCATGGAGAGGCTCCTCAACGGTGTCGTTCGCGTGCTGTCGTGGCGGTCGTCGGTGTGCGGTCGTCGGTGTACCGGAAGGACCCGGACCGGCCGCCCGGACCGCCGGGGTCGTGCCCCGGGTGCCCCGGCGGCTTCCGGCTCAATCGGCGGGGTCGCGCGCCAGGGCCTGGAGGAGACCGTCCGCCGCGTCCGGCGCGGCATCCCGGCGGAATCCGGCGCCGATCTCGCGGGCGAGGTCACGGCCGGAGGTCCCGCACCAGTGCCACCAGTGGTCCAGCGCCGCCTCGTCGAGCCGTTCGGCGGGCACCAGCGCGGGCCACCCGCAGGCGTGTGCCTGCGCCGTCACCTTCGCGCCGCCCTCCACCGGGTCGACGGCCACCACCGGAACCCCGGCGCGCAGAGCGAGCACCATCCCGTGCAGCCGGTCGGTGACGACCAGGTCGAGCCGGGAGAGCACGGCCTCCAACTGGGCCGGTGTCGCGCACAGCCGCCAGTCGTGCACGTCGAGCCGCGTCTCCAGTTCCAGGCGCGCGCAGTCCCGGCCGCACAGCCAGCGCGTCACCTCCTCGGCGACCCGCTCGTGCCTCCGGCGCGCCCCGTACTCGTGCTGGCCGTGGGTGAGGATCACCCCGACCACGGGTCGCGCGGGCAGGGCGGGGGCGCGGGCCGCGAGATCCGTGGTGGGCACGGTGTCCGGGGCGTCCCGGGCCAGCACCCGGTGGAAGCCGGTGACGGCGGGACCCCCGACGTCGACGACGGAGGTACCGACGGCGATCCGCACACAGTGCGCGAACCGCCGGTGCAGCTCCTCGATCTGCGGCCCGTGCAGGGGACCGCAGACGAACACCAGATGGGAGTAGTCCTCGGGACGGAGCCGCGCCAGATGCGGTCCCGCGGGCCGGAAGCCGGGGCTCCAGGCGACGTCGTGGTCCAGCCCGGCGCGCAGCAGCACGTCCCGCACCCGCTCCAGCGCCAGCACGTCCCCGGCGGTCGCCTCCCCGTCCAGGAAGCCGAACCACCCGGTCAGCAGGATCCGCGTGCGCTCTGCCACAGCGCCCCGGGTGCCCCCGTGGTCCGGTCGGCAATCACGGCCGGGCGCGGCCGGTCTCCGCACCGTCGGGCGTGGCGCCGAGACCCGCACCCGCACCGTCGGGGCGCGGCGCCGAAATGCACCGGACAGGACGGGGGAACCATGGCCAGGTTCCTCTCCCCACGTCCTCACGAGGGTTCGACGACGGAACGCGGAGAGGACCCGGCGGTGCCGGGTACTCGTCCCGCCGTGTGCGGCCGGACATCAGGCGTCCGGCTCCGACAGAGCCGAGGAGGTACGGGATGGGACTGCGCAACCAGGTCGTGGTGGTGACCGGAGCGTCCAGCGGGATCGGGCGGGCCACGGCCGAGGCATTCGCCCGCAAGGGCTGCGCCGTCGTGCTGGCGGCGCGCCGCGAGGAGGCACTGGAGGCGGCCGCCGAGGAGTGCGCCAAGCACCGCGGGGCCCGGACGCTGGTCGTGCCGACCGACACGACGGACGTCGAGGCGGTCGAGAACCTGGCACGGCGCGCGGTGGAGGAGTTCGGCCGGATCGACGTCTGGGTCAACAACGCGGCCGTCAACGCCTTCGGCCGCTTCGAGGACGTGCCGCTGGAGGACTTCCGCAGGGTCCTCGACGTCAACGTGATGGGTTACGTGCACGGGGCCCGAGCGGTTCTGCCGGTGATGCGTCGGCAGGGTACGGGGACGCTGATCAACATCTCGTCGATCGTGGGCGCCGTCTCGCAGCCGTACAGCCACCCGTACAGCATGTCCAAGCACGCCGTGCGGGGCCTCGGGTCCAGCCTGCGCCAGCAGTTGCGGGTGGAGGGGGTGAAGGGCATCCACGTGTGCACGGTGATGCCGGCGACCATCGACACCCCGCACTTCGAGCAGTCGGCCAACTACACCGGGCGCAAGGTGGTCGCCATGCCCCCGGTCTACAGCCCCGAGCGGGTGGCCCACGCGATCGTGGCTCTCGTACGCCGTCCGCGCCGCGAGGTGGTGGTCGGCCCGGCCGGTCGCGCCCTGGTGCGCCAGTCCCGCATGGCGCCGGCGCTGGCGGAACGGGCCATGGCACGCCAGACCGACAAGGGCCACCTGGACAAGGACGAGACGGCTCCCGCCACGCACGGCGCGCTGCACGTACCGGCCCCCGGAGAGGGCTCCGTGCACGGCGGCTGGCACGGGCGTCGACGGACCGCGGTGCGCAGGACGGCCGTCGCGGCGGCGCTGGCGGGAGCGGCCGTGACCGCGGGGCGCCGCGTGGGCCGGGTCCAGGCGGGCCGCTGACCCGGGGCCCTGACCGGCCCCGAGGGCCTGACCGGGGCCCTGACCGGCGTTCTCCGGCCGTGTGCCACGTCCGCCGACGCGCGGCGCACGGCCGAAGGGGCCCCTTTTTCATGACCCTGTTCGTCAGCTGGTTCGTGACTAAGGTGCGTCGTGATCCGGGAGGCGGCCGCCGGCGCGCGAACGGGCCCCGCCGTCAGGCGGGGCCCTAAGAACGCGCCGATGTGCCGACGGACCTCAGCCGGACACCCGCCCCGATTCCTGGCGGGCCGGCGCCGGGACGCGGACCCCCTCAATGACGAATCCGCTGCGTACACGGCTGGGCATGCGGCTCAGCGGGATCCGCAGGTCCTGTTCGGGCACGGCGTACTCCAGCCGGGCCAGCCGTGGCCCGAGGGCGCTCAGCAGAGCGATCGTGATGTCCTCGCCGGGGCAGCGGTGGCCGGAGGAGCGGTCGCCGCCGCCCTGGGGGACGAGTTCGTCGCGCTCGGGCGGCCTTCCCAGGAAGCGCTCCGGTGCGAAGGTGTACGGATCGGTCCACAGCTCGGGGTCGTGGTTCTGGCCGTACACGTCGAGCAGGACCAGCGCGCCGGACGGGATCGGTTCTCCCCGCCACTCCAGATCGGTGACGGCCCGGCCGCCGAGGAAGGGCGCGAAGGGGTAGAAGCGCCGCAGTTCGTGGGCGAAGGCCACGGCGTAGGCGGAGTCGTCCTGGCACAGCCGTTCCCGGATGGCCGGACCGCGGTGCAGCGCGTGTCCGGCGTAGCTGACGAACCAGCACACCGCGACGGTCGGGCGGATGACGTTCAGCAGTTCGACGGCGGCGGTGTGCGGGTCGAGCAGCCTGCCGTCGGCGTCCCGGTGCCGGACCACCACGTCCAGCGCCGACCCGGCCGGCGCGACGGCATCGCCGTCCCGTACGTCCTCCACCAGACGCCCCAGCCACGCCTCACTGCGGGCACGGGCCCGGCGGGCCCGCCAGTGGCGCGGCCCCGGTGTGGCGAAACCGTCCACCATGGCGACCATGGACCGCGCCACCTGGTCGGCGTCGTCCAGCGGAATGCCGGCCCACCGGCAGACACCCCGGGTGAGGACGCGGCTCACCTCGTCGAACAGGACGACCGACGGACGGCCGGACCACGACGGCACCGCCTCGTCCCACGCCTTCGTGACCTCCTCCACCACTCCGGCGACGGCCTGCGGGCCGGTGAGCAGCGAGAGGAACATGTCCTTGCGGGCGCGGTGCGCCCCGCCGTCCAGGGTGTGTACGGCCCCGTGCCCGAACAGGGTGCTCAGCACGGGCCCGGGAAGCGCCGTTCCGCGTTCCACGTGGCGTTCGTCGTAGAAGAAGCGCACCGCGTCCGGCCCGTGCAGGGCCACGGCGTGCTGTCCCATCAGGCGGGTGCGTACGACAGGGCTCGCGGTGCGGCGCCGGCGGTCGGGCAGCCAGGCGTACCCCTTGGCCAGGAGGGGAAGCGAGCTGTCGGCGAGTGGGGGGCGACGACTCTGATTCATGGCTCCGCGAGTGCCCGTCGGCCCCGGCCGGAAACGCGGAGCGGCCGGGCGACGACGCAGGGTTCCCCCGCCGGGCCGCAGGGTACTCGGAGCGCTCCCCACCAGGAGGAATAATGGATCACTCACGGGTTCCGGTGCTGGAGGCGTTGCAGAAGTTCAGGCTCCGGGGAGACGTGTCGTACGGCCCGCCCGGGCACCGGCAGGGCCGCGGGGTGGACCCGCGGGTGGCGGAGATCGTCGGCCTCGACGTGTTCCGCTCCGACGTCCTGTCCCTCAACGGCCTCGACGACCGCCGCCAGTCCCAAGGCGTGCTCAGCCAGGCCCAGGAACTCATGGCGGACGCGGTCGGTGCCGAGCAGGCGTTCTTCTCCACCTGCGGCAGCTCCCTGTCGGTCAAGACCGCCATGCTGGCCGTCGCCGGCCCCGGCGAGAAGCTGCTGCTGTCGCGCAACGCGCACAAGTCCGTGGTCGCGGCCGTCGTCGTCAACGGTGTCGAACCCATCTGGGTCCACCCGAAGTTCGACGAGGAGCGCCACCTCGCCCACCCGCCGGAGCCCGACGACGTACGCCGTCGCCTCGAGGAGCACCCGGACGCCAAGGGCATGCTGCTGATCACCCCCACGGACTGGGGCACCTGCGCGGACATCCAAGGCGTGGCCCGGGTGTGCCACGAGTTCGACGTCCCGCTCATCGTCGACGAGGCGTGGGGCGCGCACCTGCCGTTCCACCCCGCGCTGCCGCCCTGGGGCATCGACGCGGAGGCCGACCTGGTGGTCACCAGCGTCCACAAGATGGGCGGCGCGATCGAACAGAGTTCCGTCTTCCATCTCCAGTACGACCGCGTCTCGGCCGAGGCGCTCAAGCAGCGGGAGGACCTGCTCGGTACGACGAGCGCCTCGTCCCTGGTCTACGCGACGCTCGACGGCTGGCGCCGCCAGATGGTCGAGCAGGGGCACGAACTCCTGGGGACCGCGCTCCAGCGGGCGGAGCGGATCCGGGTCGCGGCCGGTGAGCTGCCGGGATTGCGGCCGATGGGCGAGGAGGTGGTCGAGGAGGGGCTCGCCGCCTCCTTCGACCCCCTCAAGATCGTGATCGACGTACGGGAACTCGGCATCAGCGGTATGCAGGCCGCCGAGTGGCTGCGGGACCGGCGGCACGTGGACGTCGGTGGCTCCGACACCTGCCGCATCAGCGCCTCGATCACCCATGGCGACGACGACGAGACCGAGAAGATCCTCCTGGACGCCCTGCGCGCCCTCGTCGACGGCGCCGACTCCATCGAACGGCAGCCGCCGGTCCACCTGCCGGAATCCTCCGTCCTGGAGCTGGAACAGGCCATGCTGCCGCGCGAGGCGTTCTTCGCCGAGGTGGACCACGTGCCGGCGGAGCGCGCGGCGGGGCGGATCGCCGCGGAGACGATCAGCCCGTACCCGCCGGGCGTGCCGGTCATCGCTCCGGGCGAGGTCATCACCGCCGAGGTCCTCGACCACCTCCGCAGCGGAGTCGAGCACGGCGTCCTCATCCCGGACGCGGCCGATCCCTCGCTGGAGACGCTGCGCGTCGTGCGACAGCACTGAGGAGACGGAACAGGCGGGACGGACCGAAGGGACGGAACAGGCGGGACGGACCGAAGGGACGGAACAGGCGGGACGGGCGGGACGGAACCGTCGAGGCTGTGCACAGACCGACCCCGCTCGGCCACCCGGAGCCGGGCGGGTCGGGCCGGGTCGGTCCGGGGGATGGCCGAGCGGGGTCGGACGGGGACGAGCATGCGGGACGGCGCCGGGAGGTCGGCCGGCGTAGCGCGGTCCGTGCTCGCCGGTGTCGTACCTCTCGCTTCCCCGGCTCGGGCACGACGATCACCAGCCGCCGGCCGCGTCCCCCACTTCACAGGGCGATACCGCTAGCCGTCCGTCCAGCGGCACAGCAGCCGGAACACCGTCACCAGGGTCACCGGCCACACGGCGGCGAACGCCCAGATCACGGCGGGTTCGGAGGTGACGATCCCGGTCACCATGAACGTGACGGACACGGCGAGCAGGAAGAGTGCCGTACGCGGGCGCGGGCGGGCCGGGGGCAGGTGGAAGGCGCGCAGTCGTCGATCGAGGCGACGGTCGCGGCGCAGCGCGCGTTCGATCTCCTCCAGGACGCGCCGTTCCCGATCGGAAAGTCGGCCGGCAGCCACTGTCCCTCCTCCCGCGACGACCGAGCGGACGCCCGGCGAGTGCCCGGGAGGCACCGGAGTTAACGGGTGGCCCGGCAGTCCGTGGACGGAGGGAACGGCCCATGCCGAGGAACGCTCCCGTCCGCAGCCGGTCGGCCACCGGTCAGTCGGCGACCGGTCGGTCGGGGACCGCGTCGGCGAAGAAGGGGGTCTCCTTGGGATTCGGGCCGTACCTGTTCTGGCCGGGGGTGGGTTCGTTGGACGTGAGCGCGAGCATGGCGATGATGCCGACGCAGGGGATCGCGCCGATCAGCACCCACCAGCCGGAGCGGTCGGTGTCGTGCAGGCGGCGGACCGTGGCGGCGAGGGTGGGCAGCGCGGTCGCCGCGGTGTACGAGAGGGTGGGCCAGTCGTTGCCGAAGTGGTCGTCCGCGAACATCAGCGCGATGTAGACGACCGAACTCACCAGGGTGAACATCCAGTACTCCTTGCGGCGGGCACGGCCGCGGAACACGGCGTACTGTCCGAGCACCTTGAAGTACCAGCTCACTGCGGCCCCCGGGATTCGATGTGCGACGGTCCTGTTGATCAGGAACGCCGCGAAACCTAGGTGGGCGGACGTGTACCCGTCAATCGAGATACCGGCGGGGAGGTCCGGTGATCGTCGCCGGTAACCTGGTCCCGTGCAGGCCCCCCGTCTACGTCGTGTCGCCGTCCTCGTCCTCGAAGGGGCGAAACCGCTGGATGTGGGCATCCCCGCCCAGGTGTTCACGACGCGAGCGAGCATGCCGTACGAGGTACGGGTCTGCGGTGCGGCTCCGGGGCTGGTGACCGGCGGTGACGGACTGTCGTACCACGTCGCCGACGGGCTCGACGCCCTGGAGTGGGCCGACATCGTCTTCATCCCCGGCCACCGGTTCCCCGACCGCGACGACCCGCCGCCCGCCGTCGTCGACGCGCTGATCGCCGCCCACGGCCGGGGGGCCCGGCTCGCCGCCATCTCGACGGGCGCCTTCGCACTGGCCGCGACCGGTCTGCTCGACGGCAGGCGCGCCACCACGCACTGGCACTACACCCGGGCGCTGGCGGCCCGGCACCCGCTGGTACGGGTCGACGAGAACGTCCTCTTCGTCGACGAGGGCACCGTGCTGACCTCGGCCGGCGCCGCCTCCGGCATCGACCTGTGCCTGCACATCCTGCGCGGCGACCTCGGAGTGGGCGCCTCCAACCACACGGCCCGGCGTCTCGTCGCGGCCCCGTACCGCAGCGGCGGCCAGGCGCAGTACGTGCCGCGCAGTGTGCCCGAGCCGCTCGGCGAGCGGTTCGCCGCCACCCGCGAGTGGGCGCTGCGCCGCCTCGGCGCCCCCCTCACCCTCACGGACCTCGCCCGGCACGCGGCGGTCTCGCCCCGCACCTTCTCGCGGCGTTTCGTCGAGGACACCGGGTACACACCCGTGCAGTGGGTGATGCGCGCACGTATCGACGCGGCCCGTGAACTGCTCGAACGGTCCGAGCGGAGCGTCGAGCAGATCGCCGCCGACGTCGGCCTGGGCACCGGCGCCAATCTTCGGACGCACTTCCAGCGCATCCTCGGCACCACGCCGAGCGAGTACCGGCGCACCTTCACCCGGGGCGAGTGACCGGCCGGCATCCGTCCGAGGCACCCCCGTGGCGCGATCCTTTCGAACCGTGGCGATCTCGCCGCTGTCCCGGTCGTGGGCGGCGCGCGAGCCTGGGGGAAGCGAATGGAAGGGACACCACTCATGACTCGCATCGCCATCAACGGATTCGGCCGTATCGGACGCAACGTGCTGCGCGCGCTGCTGGAACGCGACACCGGCCTGGAGGTCGTCGCGGTCAACGACCTCACCGAGCCCGCCACCCTCGCCCGGCTGCTCGCCTTCGACTCGACGGCCGGCCGTCTCGGCCGCCCGGTGAGCGCCGACGGGGACACCCTCGTCGTGGACGGCCACCGCATCAAGGTGCTCGCCGAGCGTGAGCCGGCACGGCTGCCGTGGGCCGAGCTGAACGTCGACATCGTCCTGGAGGCGACCGGCCGTTTCACGTCGGCGAAGGCCGCGCGCGCCCACCTGGACGCGGGCGCGAGGAAGGTGCTCGTCAGCGCGCCGTCGGACGGCGCGGACGTCACCCTCGCGTTCGGCGTCAATACGGACGCGTACGACCCGGACCTGCACACGATCGTGTCGAACGCCTCCTGCACGACCAACGCGCTCGCACCGCTGGCCGCGGTCCTCGACGACCTCGCGGGGATCGAGCACGGCTTCATGACCACGGTGCACGCGTACACCCAGGAGCAGAACCTCCAGGACGGCCCGCACCGCGACCCGCGTCGCGCCCGCGCCGCCGGTGTCAACATCGTGCCGACCACCACGGGTGCCGCGAAGGCGATCGGGCTGGTCCTGCCGAACCTCGAGGGCAAGCTGTCGGGCGACTCGATCCGGGTGCCGATCCCGGTGGGCTCGATCGTCGAACTCAACACGACCGTGGCCCGCGACGTGACCCGCGACGAGGTGCTGGCGGCCTACCGTGCCGCCGCCGAAGGTCCCCTCGCCGGGGTCCTCGAGTACTCCGAGGACGCGCTCGTGTCGGCCGACATCGTGGGCAACCCGGCCTCTTCGATCTTCGACTCGGCCCTCACCCGCGTCGACGGCCGTCACATCAAGGTCGTCGCCTGGTACGACAACGAGTGGGGCTTCTCCCACCGCGTCATCGACACGCTCGGACTGCTCGCCGCCACCGGCTGACGGACACCGCTCCTGCGCCCGGCGCGGGACCGCGGTACGCGGCGGCCGGCGCACGGACGGGCCCTCTCGTCCGGGGCGGGAGGCTTGCTGTTGCCGTTGACGTTGCGCTGCTGCCGGTGTCGTGTGTCGCGAGCGCGTCGGCCGGGTTCGCCGCTGCCGCGTCGCGCACGAAGCCCCCGCTGACGGCCGTCCGCGGCGGGGGAACCGATGCCCCCGGTGCCGCCCGGACCCCGGACTCGCCGCGCCCCGTGGCCCGTTCGGCCGCCGTCACGCGCAGGAGGGGCATCGGGCCGATGGCCCGAAGCCCCTGTCAGCGTCATGAGGCAGGGTGTTGGCGCGTTCGCGCGACCGTGGTGCGGCCGCTTCCCCGCAGCGGACGACTCTGCGGGAGCCGGGCCCCCGGCCTCGCTGACCGACCGTGAGCAGGCCCGACGTGAGCAGGGCTGACGTGAGCGGGCCGACATGTGCAGGCCCGACGTGTGCAGGGCCGACCTGTGGAGGCCCGGCGTAGAAATCTCCTCCGAACCGCCCGGACGTTCAGGAGTTTCTAGGTAGTGGTCGCCGGAGCAGATGCGCCGCCGCCGTCGAGACCAGGATCGCCATGCAGGCGATGAAGACCAGGCCCGCGCCCTCCAGGCCGAGCGGCTCGGCGAGCACGCCCACGCCGATCACCGGGACGGAGATGCCCGTGTAGGCCACCACGAACAGCGTCGAGATCACCGCCGCGCGCCGGTCGGCGGGGGAGGCCCCGGCCACCGCGGTCAGCGCGCCGCGGAACGCGAGTCCCTGGCCGATCCCGCCGACGATCGCGCTCAGTACCACCAGAGCCAGCAGCTCCCGGTGCAGCGCGCCCGCGAGCAGTGCGAGTCCCACGAGGAGCGCCGCGCAGCCCAGTGGCAGAGACCGCCGGACCCCGACCCGCCCGACGACCAGTTGTCCGGCGGTCGAGGAGAAGAAGGCCAGGGCGACGATCAGCCCGCTGACCGCATGGTTGTCCACGTGCAGCGACTGGGCGAGGAACGCGGGGCTGACCGACGTGAACACGCCGGACAGCGCGAAACCGACGAAGGCCGCGATCGCCGCCGGCCCGAAGACGGCCCGTACCTCGGCGGGCAGGGCGGGGCGCTGCGGCCGTACGGTGCTCAGCGGGCGCGGCTCCCGGACGGTTTCGGGGAGCCGCAGCAGGACGGCGGCCGAGACGACCACCAGGGCCAGGTGCACGGCGAACGGCAGGTACAGCGGCCAGGGCGCGTACTGCGCGAGCAGCCCGGCGAGGAGGGGGCCGCAGCCCAGACCGCCCATGGTGGCGGCCGTCGCCACAAACGTGGCCCGCGGGCCGCCGCCGCGCGGCGCCAGGTCCATGATGTACGCCGTGGCGGCTCCGGTGAACAGGCCGGCGGACAACCCGGACAGCAGCCGCCCCGCGTACAGCCAGGCCGGCGACTCGGCGCAGAGGAACGCGCCGGCGCTCGCCGCCGCGCAGCCCAGGCCCGCGAGGAGCACGACACGTCTGCCCACGGTGTCGGAGGCGTTGCCCGCGAGCAGCAGGACGCCGATCACCGCGAAGGCGTACACGGCGTACACGACGGTGACCGTCAGCTCGGAGAAGCCGAACTTCTGCTGGTAGAGGCCGTAGAGCGGAGTCGGGAGGGTGGTGCCGGCCATGCACACGGCGAAGACGGCCCCGCCGAGCAGAACCTGCGGCCATCCCCGGCGCTCACCGTCCATGCCGCCGACGGTAACGCGGCAACCCGTCTCCGCCCGGTACGACGTGCCCGTGAGCAGGTGGGCGGCCGACGGTCAGGAATCCGCCGGGGTGAGGACCGTCTGGAGGAGCGCGCCGTAGCGGGAGATCAGTTCCGCCCGGTCGGTGCGCAGCAGGGCTTCGTCCCTCACGACCCACAGGGTGTGCAGGAGACCCGCCGCCAGGGCGGCCGCGAGGCGTGCGCGGAGGTCGGAGTCCGGTCCGCGGAGCCGGCCGCGCAGGGACCGGACGAGGACCTGTTCGTGTGTGGTGCGCAACCGCTCCTGGATCTGCGGCTCGTTGCTGCCGCGTACCAGGGCGAGGAAGATGCCTCTGGCGGATCCGTCGAGGCCGACGAGGAGTTCGACAAGTCGTTCGCCCAACTGCCCCAGGGGGACGTCGAGGAGCGGTTCGTCGTCGATCGTCAGGTGCATCGTCTCCAGGAACAGCAGCTCCTTGCTCTTGAAGTGACGGATCACCAGGGCGGGGTCGGTGTCGGCCGCCGCGGCGATCTGGCGGACGGTGGTCCGGGCGAACCCCCCTTGCTGGAACAGTCGGGTGGCGGCGGAGTGGATGGCCTCGCGTGTCGTCGCGGCGGATCCCGTCTGCAACATCGCGCCAGGATAGGCGGAGCCGAGCCGGAGCGTGGGCCGTCTTCGGCCGAGCGACGTGGTAAGGCGTTCAAGAACTTCGGTCAACTATGTTGACTCGGCTGCCGGGCGCCTGCACATTACCTATGGGTAGTACCAACAGGTAACCGCGCAACCAGCACGTCACGGTCGTCGGCGGGCGTTCTCGCGCCCGCGCGAGCCGTCGGCACATCACCTCGCTCGAGCCGCTGAATCCTCGCGTCCCGTACGCCCGTGGGCATCGCTGTGCCCGTTTCCGCCGCGTCCGCACCCCCGAGAATCGAGAGCACATGCCGAAGCCCGTCCTGCGTCATGTCATGGCTACGTCACTGGCCGCCGTCGGTACGCTGGCCCTCAGCCTCACCGGGGCCCCCGCGCAAGCCGCCACCCCCCTCGACTACGCCGCCCTCGGCGACAGTTACAGCGCCGGTTCGGGCGTCCTTCCGGTGGACCTCTCGAACCTGCTGTGCCTGCGATCCACGGCCAACTACCCCCACGTCATCGCCTCCAGGACGGGCGCCCACCTCAAGGACGTGACCTGCGGAGCCGCCCAGACCAAGGACTTCACCCAGGCCCAGTACCCGGGCACGGCCCCTCAGGTGAACGCCCTCGACGCGGGCACCGACCTGGTCACGCTGACCATCGGCGGCAACGACAACGGGACCTTCATCAACGCCGTGACGGCGTGCGCCGCCGCCGGCGTGCTGAGCGGGGGTCAGGGCAGCCCCTGCAAGGACGCCAACGGCACGAAGTTCGACGACCAGATCGACGCGAGCACGTATCCCGCGCTCCGGGCCGCCCTCGGCAGCGTCCGCGCCAAGGCCCCCAACGCCCGTGTGGCGGTGCTGGGCTACCCCTGGATCACCCCCGCCACCGCGGATCCGTCCTGCTTCGCGAAGCTCCCCGTCGCCTCCGGCGACGTGCCCTACCTGCGCGCCATCCAGACCCACCTCAACGCCGTCGTCCGCCGCGCAGCCGAAGAAAGCGGAGCCACCTACGTCGACTTCGGCCGGGTGTCCGACGGCCACGACGCGTGCAAGCCCGTGGGCACCCGGTGGATCGAACCCCTCCTCTTCGGCAGCAGCGTCGTCCCCGTCCACCCCAACGCCCTCGGCGAGCGCCGCATGGCCGAACGGACCATGAACGTCCTCGGCCTCGGCTGACCGGGCGATCCGCCGACCGGGCGATCCACCGCCCCGACCGCCGCCGCGGGCACAGGGACACCGACACCGTTCGCGGCGGGGTGGGGAGCGGTGGGGAGCGGCAGCGAAGGCCGCGCGCAGGCAAAGGTGGCGCAGGCAAAGGTGGCGCAGGCAAAGGTGGCGCAGGCAAAGGTGGTGCCGGGAAAGGCGGCGGCGGCCGTCGACCGGGCCACGGGATCGGCGGCCAGGTCGAAGGGTGTCGCGGTCCCCGTGGTAGGTGGTCCATACCAAACTCTTGACAGCCGGATTACTCACTCCTTAAATCACACAGTGAACTAAGTGTTGCCCCCCACCGCCATGCCGCACCGACCGGCCGATCCCGCCCGTACCTGACCGACTCTGTCATGGGCATGATGTGGCCGGTCCCCGCGTCATGCCCCACGAAGGGAGAGTCATGGACTCCCCGCGCTTTTCCCGGCGCCTCCTGTGGTCGCTCGCCCCGCTCCTCGCCTTCGCGTCGCTCTCCACCGGGCTCGCGCAGGGCGCGTCGCCCGCGCCGAAGACCGCCGCGTCCGCCGTCGCCGAGGCCCAGGCGGCCGCCGTCACCTTCTCCGACGAGTTCGACGGTCCCGCGGGCGCCGGCGTCGACGGCGCCAAATGGCAGGTCGAGACCGGCGACAACGTCAACAACCACGAGCGGCAGTACTACACGGCCGGCAACCGCAACGCCGCCCTGGACGGCCAGGGCCATCTCGTGATCACCGCCCGCCGCGAGAACCCCGGCAACTACCAGTGCTGGTACGGACGGTGCGAGTACACCTCCGCCCGGCTGAACACGGCGGGCAGGTTCACCACGACGTACGGCCGTGTCGAGGCCCGGATGAAGATCCCGCGCGGCCAGGGCATGTGGCCCGCGTTCTGGATGCTGGGCAACGACATCGGCCAGGTCGGCTGGCCGAACTCGGGCGAGATCGACGTCATGGAGAACGTGGGCTTCGAGCCGTCCGCCGTGCACGGCACCCTGCACGGTCCCGGCTACTCCGGTTCCGGAGGCATCGGCGCCGGATACACCCTGCCCGGTGGACAGGCCTTCGCGGACGCCTTCCACACCTTCGCCGTCGACTGGAGCCCGAACGCGATCACCTGGTCCGTCGACGGCACGGTGTACCAGCGGCGCACCCCCGCCGACCTCGGCGGCCGGCAGTGGGTCTTCGACAAGCCCTTCTTCCTCATCCTCAACCTCGCGGTCGGCGGCTACTGGCCCGGGGACCCCGACGGCAGCACCGTCTTCCCCCAGCAACTCCTCGTCGACTACGTCCGCGTCAGCACCGACACCGCCCAGCCGGGCGGCAGCGGCCCCATCACCGGCGTCGGCGGCAAGTGCGTCGACGTGGCCGGAGCCAACACCGCCAACGGCACGGCCGTCCAGCTCTACGACTGCAACGGGACCGCCGCCCAGCGGTGGACCGTCGGCGCCGACGGCACCGTCCGCGCCCTCGGCAAGTGCCTGGACGTGGCCTCCGGCGGCACGGCCGACGGCACCCCGGTCCAGCTGTGGGACTGCAACGGCACCGCCGCCCAGCAGTGGGCCGTCCCGGCCGCGCGGGACATCGTCAACCCGCAGGCGAACAAGTGCCTGGACGCCAGCGGCGGCAGCTCCGCCAACGGCACCCGCCTCCAGATCTGGACCTGCACCGGAGCGGTCGGCCAGAAGTGGACGGTGACCCGATGAGCCCGCGACCCCCGCGTGGGCCGGCCGCTCGCCGCGAGCCGGTCGCGGTGGCCGCCGTGTGACGCGGCGGCAGGCGCACAGGCCGCGCCCGGTGCCGGATCTCCGGCACCGGGCGCGGCCCATGAGAGGGGTGGCCGATCCCCGCCACCGGGGGGATCGGCCGCGGGTCAGCGCGGGGCTCGCCGGGCCGCCGGCGAAGCCCCGTTCGGGGTTCCGGTGATCGTGAACTGCGACCCTGGTTCGACGTGTACGTCTCCCTCGGCCGAGCCCGTGATCGTGACGTTCGACAGGGTCGCGCTGCCGCGGGCGCCGCTCATCGCGAGGATGCCGGAGCCGTTGACGGACCTGTCGATACGGACGTCGGTGATCCGCACGTCCGGCATCGCGCCGCCTCCCGTCTTGAACTGGATGCCGTCGTACGTCGAGTCGTGGATCTCGGTGTCCCGGATGGTGACGCCCGGGATGTCCTGGCCCTGCGCGAAGAGGGTGATGGCACCGAACTCCTGGTCCTCGTTCCAGAACGCGCCGCCCGTGCGGTACAGGGCGTTGCCCGCGATCAGGGTCTGCCCGGAGAAGGGCAGCGGGTCGTGGTCGGTGGCCAGCATGATGCCCGGGTAGTTCATGGTGTCGGAGACGACGTTGTTCTCGATCGTGTTCCCGTGACCGCCGTACACCGCGATTCCGTTGGCCCGCCAGGGCAGCTGGACGGTGTTGTTGCGGAAGTGGTTGTCGTGGCCGACGTCCACCGCGGTGTCCTTCACGTACTTGCTGGCCCAGACCGCGAGCGCGTCGTCGCCGGTGTTGCGGAAGGAGGAGTTGTACACGGTGGAGTTGCGGGTGCCGTTGGCGAAGTTGATGCCGTCGGCGTAGGTGTCGCGGATGCGGACGCCGGTGAACTCCAGTCCGTCGCCGGGGCCCCACAGTTCGGGGATGTTGGAGTAGTCCCGGCCGGCCCACACACCGACGTTGGCGTGCTCGATCCACACGTTGGTGATCTTCGTGCCCTTGCCGAAGCGGCCGTTGAGGCCGACGCCGCCCTCGGCGTTGCCGTCGCCGCCCCGGATGGTGCCCGACCCGAAGATGGCGATGTCGGAGATCTGTGTGTTGTGGTCGATGTCGAAGCCGAAGTTGCCCTCGTGCGGGTGGTTGATGCCGCCCGCCTCGTGCGGCGGGGTCAGGGTGTACAGCTGGGAGTGCCACATGCCCGCGCCGCGGATCGTGACGTCCCGGATGCCCACCTGGTTGAACTGGCCGCGGTTGAGCGGGTCGTCGGTGAGGATCTTCTGTTCCTGCCGCCACTGTCCGGCCGGGATCCACACGCAGGAGATCTGGCCGTTCTGGTCGGCGGTGACCGCCCGCTGGAGGGCGTCGGTGTCGTCGAGGCCGTCGTTGGGGACGGCGCCGTACTCGGTGATCGAGGTGCAGGCGGCCGGCTTGGCGGCCGGTGGCGCCACCTGCTCCAGGTCGACGAGGTCGATGATCTGGAACGCGGCGGAGTCGCCCGCGTCGCGCTGGAGACGGAAGGTGGTCCCCACCGGGTAGGTCTGCGACAGCAGCGCGTGGGACTCGTCGAACAGGCGCCGGGCGTCGCCGCCGGGACGGTTGGTCAGCCCCTCCGGGTCGTCGGTGGAGCCGTACAGCCAGCTGTGCTTCGACGACAGGGTGAGCTTGCGGACGAACGTGCCGTCGGCGTAGAGGCTGATCGTGGCGTCCGCGCCGCCACCGGTCGCCGAGTCCGGGACGGAGTTGCGCACCACGAGGGAGTTGGCCGGGTTGGTCGAGGTGAACTCCACGTACTGGCCCGTGGAGTTGAGGCGCACCGACCTGCGTCCTGAGGACTCGGTGGCGAAGTTGGTGTGTCCGAAGGTCCGTTCGGCGTCGGCCGTCAGCAGTGTGCCCGAGTAGCGGCCGTCCTCCGCCTCGTATTCGGTGTACGGAACGGCGGCACCGCGTCCGACGACGAGGGACTTCGCGAGCACGTTGTTGTTCTCGTCGGTCTCGGTGACGACTCCGGTGGCGTCGGCGGTCGCGGTGACGGTGGCCCCGCCGGCGGTCGCCGTCCAGGCTCCGCTGATCCGCACGTCCACCGTGGCGTCCGGAGCCACCTGGCCGGTGGTGCCGTTCAGGGTGGTCGAGCCCGCCTGGACCCGGGTCACGGACCCGGCCGGTACCGCGGTGGTCCCGCGGTTGTGCACGGCGACGGTGAAGGAGACGGGGGTGCCGACGGCCGGGTTGGCCGGGCTGGTGGCGATGGACCGCACCTCCAGGTCGGGGCCCGGGGCCTGCGCGACGACCAGTCGGTTCGCGGCGGCACGGCTGTTGTTGGTGTCGTCCAGCTCGACGACGGTGCCCCGCGGGTCGACGACCGCCGACACGGCGTAACTGCCCGCCGGGCGCGTGCCGGTGGCCACGTCCACGGTGGCGGAGGCGCCCGGATCGAGTGCCGGGACGGCGCCGCTGCCCGCGACCACGCCCTCGACGACGGCTTCGACGGTGGTCGCGGCGGAGCGTGCGGTCCCGGCGTTGCGGACGGTGGCCCTGACGGTGACCGCGTCCCGTGCGGTGGGCGCGGCGGGCGTCCAGTCGAGGCCGGTGACCGTCAGGTCGGGGGCGGGCGCCGCGGTGCCGACGACCTGGAACTCGGCCACCTGACCGCCGGGCGCCCCGGTGTTCGAGGAGAACCGCAGGCGTACGTCGGCCCAGCGGCCGTCGACCGCGATGGTCACCGTGTTGCCGCTCGCCGGGCTGAAGGCGTACGTCCTCGCGGCGACGAGGGAGGTGAAGTCACCCGCCGCCTGCCGGCGGCCGAGGACCTGGATGCCCTGGGTGCGGGCGGCCCACACCGGGTCGGGGGCGAGCTTGACGACCACGGCGGAGAGATCGGCTTCGGCGCCCAGCCTCACGGTGAGGTCGGCGGGGTGGCCGGCCGCCTCCCAGTAGGTGGAGGTCGAGTCGTCGGTGGCGTTGGCGGCCACGTAGTTCTGCACGGAGGAGGTGGCCTCGACGGGCTTGTTCCGGGCCAGGTTGGTGCCGGTGGGTGGCGGTTGCGTGCCGCCGTCCTCGCCGTAGACCTCCAGTTCGGAGAGCTGGGCCGCGTTCCAGCCGGTGTTGCCGGAGATGCTGACGCGGACGTAGCGGACGTCGGCGGGGGAGGCCGGTGCGACGGACACGGTGTTGGCCCGCACCGGGTCGAAGACCCGGACCGCCGAGGTGGCGAGGGTGCTGAACGCGGAGCCGTCGGTGCTGCCCTGGAGGGACAGGGTCTGGTCGCGGCCCTCCCAGCCCGTCGGGAGTTTCAGCACGACCCGGTCCACGTCGCGGGGAGCGCCGAGGTCGACCTGCACCCACTGCGGGAAGGAGCCCGCGGGGCCCTCCCAGTAGGACGCCTGGGCGCCGTCGGTGGTGCGGGACGCCGGGTACTCGGCGTGCGAGCCGCCCGCGGTCGCCGGGCGGCCGAGGGCCAGGTTGACGTCGGCGGCGGCCGGTTCGGCCTGGGCGGGGGGAGCGAAACCCAGCGGCAGCAGTCCCGTCGTGACCAGAGCGGCGATGACGACGCCGGTCAGTGGCCGACGGCCTGGTGGTCTCCATCTCATGGTGTCCTCAGTTCGATCGGTGGCGCGGCGGAGGGCGCGGCGGACCGGCGGGGGAGGTGCGGGGAGGAGAGAGCGGGACGACCCCGAGGGGTCCACCCGAGCGAGAAAACGCCGGCCGTGCAGGTGATTTGAGTCGGACGGTCGATTCTTTGCGGAAACTACGTCCACAGGTTTCTCGCGAGTCTTCGGTTTGTCAACGGTCCGGGGAGGAGCGCCGGTTGACGCGCAAGTCGCTTGCGCCGCTTGTCGGCCGACTTGCTTTTCCCGACAGTCCTCGCGAAAGCCGCTGGCGGGGGCGGTCACAGGCCGAATCGCCGAGGGAGGGGGCGACCCGGCCGAGAACCAGGACGGATGACGTCGCGCCCGGTGAGCCGCCCACGACAGCCTCGCCGCCGACGTCCCGCACGCTCGGCATTCACGCAAAACGCTTGCATCGCTTGCGCTAGCCTTTCGTTCATGACGCGACGACTTGCTCAGGTAGCCAAGAAGGTTGGGGTCAGCGAGGCCACGGTCAGCCGGGTCCTCAACGGCAAGCCCGGGGTGTCGGACGCCACCCGGCAGTCCGTCCTGACCGCGCTGGACGTGCTCGGCTACGAGCGCCCCACCCAGCTGCGCGGCGAACGCGCCCGCCTGGTGGGCCTGGTCCTGCCCGAGCTGCAGAACCCGATCTTCCCCCTGCTCGCCGAGGTCATCGGCGCGGCCCTCGCCCAGCAGGGGCTGACCCCGGTGCTGTGCACCCAGACCAAGGGCGGCGTCTCCGAGGCGGACTACGTCGAGCTGCTGCTCCAGCAGCACGTCTCGGGGGTGGTGTTCGCCGGTGGGCTGTTCGCTCAGGCCGACGCCCCGCACGAGCACTACCACCAACTCGCCGAGCGGCGGATCCCGGTGGTGCTGATCAACGCCCCCATAGCGGAACTGGACTTCCCCTGCGTCTCCTGCGACGACGCCGTCGCCGTCGAGCAGGCCTGGCGCCACCTCTCGCTGCTGGGTCACGAGCGCATCGGCGTCGTGCTCGGACCCGGTGACCACATCCCCTCCCGGCGCAAGCTCGCCGCCGCACGCGCCGCCGCCGAGGCGGCCGGCTCCCCCCTGCCCGACGACCGGGTGGAGCGCTCGATGTTCTCCCTGGAGGGCGGCCAGGCGGCCACCACGCGCCTGCTGGAACGCGGTGTCACCGGCATCGTCTGCGCCAGCGACCCCCTAGCGCTCGGTGCCATCAGGGCCGCCCGCCGCCGCGGCCTCGCGGTGCCCGGACAGGTGTCGGTCGTCGGCTTCGACGACTCGGCGTTCATGAACTGCATCGAGCCCCCGCTGACGACCGTGCGCCAGCCCATCGAGGCCATGGGGCGGGCCGCCGTGGACCTGTTGTGCGCCCAGATCCGCGGTGGTGAAGTGCCGCCCGGAGAGCTGCTGTTCGAACCCGAACTGGTGGTCCGCGGATCGACGGCGCAGGCTCCGCGCGGCTGAACGGCGGGCTCGGTGCGGGCCGCTGCGGGCCTGCCGTCGCGGACCGGTCAACCGGCCTGCCGGGGACGGGCCTTGCGCAGCCGGACCCGGCGTGGACTCGGGTGTATGCGGCTGACTGTCAAACAATTACTAAATCAGCGCGAGATATTGCGACCACTTGTTGGCGGTGGTTGAGTGTGCGGCGCCCCACATCGCATCGGCGACGGGGGCGCCTTCCACGTTCATGCCCGAAGGGGACCACCCATGAGAAGAGTTCGGTTCCGCCGCACCCCCCGCACGCATCGCACTCGTCGCACCCGCCGCGCCGGCGCGGTCGCCCTCGTCTCCGCGCTCACGCTGACGGCGCTCGCCGCCTGCGGCACGAGCAGCGACACCGACGACGACAACGGTTCCGGGGACGGCGCGAACTCGGATCCCACCGCGCCGCTGGACCCCGGGACCAAGGTGACCATCACCATCGACTGCATGCCCCCGGCGGCGAAGGCGGCCGAGCTGAAGGAGTGGAACGAGGACGTCGAGGAGTTCAACAAGACGTACCCCCACGTCACCGTCCGGGGCCGGTCCACCCCGGGCCAGTGTCTGGAGCCGCCCCGCTTCACCGCCATGCTCAAGGCCAAGTCCCAGCCCGACGTGTTCTACACGTACTTCACCGACCTGGAGCAGGTCCTCGACAACGACGGCGCCCAGGACATCAGCGCCTACGTCAACGACAGGACCGTTCCGCTGCTGAAGGACATCGACCCCGACGTCCTCGCCTCCCTCACACGGGACGGCAAGCTCTACGGCCTGCCCACCAGCAACTACCGGATGGGCCTGCTGATCAACCGCAGACTCTTCACCGAGGCCGGCCTCGACCCCGACACCCCGCCGGCCACCTGGGAGGACGTCCGCGCGGCGGCCAAGAGGATCGCGGCCCTCGGCGGCGGCGTCGCCGGGTTCGGCGAGTACAGCGCGGCCAACACCGGCGGCTGGCACTTCACCGCGCAGATGTACAGCCTCGGCGGTGACGTCGTCGACGCCTCCGGGAAGAAGGCCGCCTTCGACGACGCGACCGGCAAGCAGGTCGCCCGCAACCTCCACGCGATGCGCTGGGAGGACGACTCGATGGGCAAGACCCAACTGCTGAAGTGGGGCGACCTCCAGAAGCAGATCGCCACCGACAAGCTCGGCATGTTCCTCGCCGCGCCCGACGACGTGACCTACATGGTCCAGCAACTCGGCGCCAAGTACGAGAACTTCGGCATGGGCCCGATCCCCGGCGGCCGCAACACCCTCGCCGGCGGCAACAACTACATGATCAAGAAGGGTATTTCGCCCGACAAGGTCAAGGCCGCCGTCGCCTGGCTCAACTTCAAGTTCACCACCGTCGGCAAGGGCCACTACGACTGGCGGCGGGCCAAGGCCGACGGTCTGCCCGTCGGACTCCCGCAGCCCAACCTGTGGAGGAACGACAGCAAGGCCAAGGACGACGCGGCCCGCAAGCAGTACGCCACCATGCCGGTGGAGAACTTCAAGGCGTTCATGGACAACCCGGTCCCGGGCAAGGCCGAACCGCCGAAGGCCCAGGAGATCTACAAGGTCCTCGACAACGTGATGTCCGGCATCCTCACCAACGAGGACGCCGACATCGACAAGCTCCTGTCGACGGCGGCGTCCCAGGTCGACCAGGTCCTCGCCACGCGGTGACCCCGCGGGGCCGGGCGGCGCCGCACCGACCCGGCCCGCGAGCGCCCCCGCCCGGCCCGCGAGCGCGCCCCCGCCCTCCCCGGCGGCACGGCGAGCCCGACCGCCCACGTCACGTGCCCGGACCGACGCGTCCGGCGGCACCGCAGCACGTCAAGGAGCGCCCATGTCGGCCCCCACCCTCGCGCAGGACCCGGCGGCCAAGGAGCGCCGTCCCCGCCGGACCCGCCCCGGCGCCGTACGGCCCCCGGCCGCAGGCCTCGCCACGGCCGTGCGCCGCAACCTCACCGCCCACGGATTCCTCATCGGCGCGGTGCTCTGCTTCGCCTTCTTCTCCTGGTACCCGATCGTCCGCGAGTTCCTGCTCGCCTTCCAGAAGACCGAGAACGGCCGCGTCAGCTGGACCGGCTGGGACAACTTCGTCACCGTCTGGAACGACCCCGCCTTCGGCCAGGCCTGGCGCAACACCCTGTGGTTCACCGTCCTCGCGCTGCTCCTGGGCTTCGCCGTCCCCTTCCTCACCGCCCTGGTCATCAACGAGTTCCGGCACGGCCAGGGCTACCTGCGGCTGCTCGTCTACCTGCCGGTGATGCTTCCGCCCACCGCGTCCGTCCTGCTGTTCAAGTACCTGTACGACCCCGGGTACGGCATGTTCAACGAGGTCCTCGGCGTCCTCGGCGTTCCCGCCCAGCAGTGGCTCCAGGACCCCGACACCGCGATGCTCTCCGTGGTCGTCGCCTCCACCTGGATGAACATGGGCGGCGCGACCCTCATCTACCTGGCCGCACTCCAGGGCGTCCCCGGCGAACTGTACGAGGCCGCCGAACTCGACGGGGCCGGCCTGCTGCGCAAGGTGTGGCACGTGACGATCCCGCAGACCCGGCTCGTGCTGCTGCTGATGCTCCTCATGCAGATCATCGCCACCATGCAGGTCTTCATCGAACCCTTCCTGCTCACCGGCGGCGCCGGACCGGAGGGCTCCACCACGACGGTCGTCTACCTCATCTACCAGTACGCCTTCAACTTCAACAACTACGGTGCCGCGGCCGCGCTCGGCCTGCTCCTGCTCGTACTGCTGGCCGGCTTCTCGGCCGCGTACACCAGGCTCAGCCGCGCCGCCGACGACTAGGACCGGGGGAGACACGCACATGTCCACACGCACGCTCATCTCACCCGCCCGACTGGCCCGGCCGCGCGGCAGACTCCTCTACTGGCTCGCCTTCGCGCTCGTCGTCGCCCTGTTCACGCTGGCCTTCCTGGGCCCCCTGTACTGGATGGTGTCCGGCGGACTCAAGACCACCCAGGAAGCCGTCCAGACACCCCCGACCTGGGTGCCCGCCTCCGTCCACCCCGAGAACTACCGGCGGGCCTGGGAGGTCATGGACCTCGCCCGACTGCTCCTGAACACCCTGTACTACGCCTTCGGGGCGCTCGCCTTCCAACTGGTCCTGGACGTCGCCGCCGCCTACTCGCTGTCCAGGCTGCGGCCCGTCCTCGGCAAGGCCGTCCTCGGGATGATGCTCGTCACCCTGATGATCCCGGCGACCGTCCTCGTCGTACCCCAGTACCTCACCGTGCTGGACGTGCCGATCGTCGAACGCAACCTGCTCAACTCGCCGTGGGCCATCTGGCTGCCCTCGGTGACCAACGCCTTCTCCATCTTCCTGCTGAAGCGGTTCTTCGACTCCATCCCCCGGGAACTCCTCGACGCGGCCTCCATGGACGGCGCCGGACCGCTGCGCGTCCTGTGGTCCGTCGTCCTGCCGATCTCCCGGCCCATCCTCGGGGTGGTGTCCATCTTCGCCGTCGTCGGCGTCTGGAAGGACTTCCTCTGGCCGATGCTGGTGCTGCCCGACCCCACCGGACAGACCCTCGCCGTCGGCGTCTACTCGCTCGCCACGAGCGTGCCCGAGAACGTCCTGATCGCCGCCCTGACCATCGCCTCCCTGCCGACCCTGCTGCTGTTCCTCCTCTTCCAGCGCAACATCATGAGCGGACTGACCGCGGGCGGCCTCAAGGGCTGACGCGTCTCGCCTCCCGGCACCGGTGCACCACCGCCCTCCCGACCTTTCCGCCGCCGCCCGTCCTCGCCGCCCCGCTGTCCGAGGCGGCGGCGGAGAACCACCCTGCCCCGAAAGGACCCTCACGTGGCAGCCCCGCATCGCGACACGACCCCCGGCCACTCGGACCCCTGGTGGCGTGACGCTGCCATCTACCAGGTCTACCCCCGCAGCTTCGCCGACGGTGACGGCGACGGCACCGGGGACCTCGCGGGCGTACGGGCGAAACTGCCCTACCTCGCCGAACTGGGCGTCGACGCCGTCTGGTTCACCCCCTGGTACGTCTCGCCGCTCGCCGACGGCGGCTACGACGTCGCCGACTACCGCGCCATCGACCCCGCCTTCGGCACCCTCGACGAGGCCGAGAAGCTGATCGCCGAGGCCCGCGCCCTCGGCATCCGCACCATCGTCGACATCGTGCCCAACCACGTCTCCGACCAGCACCCCTGGTTCCGGGCGGCGCTCGCCGCCGGACCCGGCAGCCCCGAACGCGAGCTGTTCCACTTCCGCCCCGGACGCGGTGAGCACGGCGAACTGCCGCCCAACGACTGGCCGTCACAGTTCGCGGGCCCGACCTGGACCCGGGTCGAGGACGGCGAGTGGTACCTGCACCTGTTCACCCCGCAGCAACCCGACCTCAACTGGGCCCACCCGGCGGTCCGCGAGGAACACGAGGACGTCCTGCGGTTCTGGTTCGAGCGGGGCGTCGCGGGCGTCCGTATCGACTCGGCCGCCCTGCCCGCCAAGGACCCCGCCCTGCCCGACTTCGTCGAGGGCCGCGACCCCCACCCCTACGTCGACCGCGACGAACTCCACGACATCTACCGCTCCTGGCGGCGCGTCGCCGACGCCCACGACGGCGTCTTCGTCGGCGAGGTGTGGCTCCCGGACGCGGAGCGCTTCGCCCGCTACCTGCGCCCCGACGAACTGCACACCGCGTTCAACTTCACCTTCCTGGCCTGCCCGTGGGAGGCCGCGCGGCTGCGCACGGCCATCGACGACACCCTCGCCGAGCACGCCCCCGTCGGCGCCCCCGCCACCTGGGTGCTGTGCAACCACGACGTGACACGCACGGTCACGCGCTACGGCCGCGAGGACACCGGCTTCACCTTCGCCACCAAGGCCTTCGGCACCCCCACCGATCTGGAGCTGGGCACCCGCCGGGCCCGTGCCGCCGCTCTCCTCACCCTCGCCCTGCCCGGCTCCGTCTACCTCTACCAGGGCGAGGAACTGGGCCTGCCGGAGGCGGACATCCCCCGCGACCGCATCCAGGACCCCATGCACTTCCGCTCCGGCGGCACCGACCCCGGCCGCGACGGCTGCCGCGTCCCCCTGCCGTGGACCGCCGACGCTCCCCACGCCGGCTTCGGCTCGGACGCCGAACCCTGGCTGCCGCAGCCCACCGGCTGGTCCGCGTACGCCGCCGACCGCCAGGCCGCCGACCCCGCCTCCATGCTGACCCTGTACCGCACGGCCCTGCGGCTGCGCCGCACCGATCCCGGCCTGGGCGACGGCCCGTTGGAGTGGCTGCCCGCCGCCGACGAGGTCCTCGCGTTCCGCCGCGCGCCGGGACTGGTCTGCGTGGTCAACCTGGGCGGCGCCCCGGCCGACCTGCCGGACCACGAGACCGTCCTCCTCGCCAGCGGCCCCCTGGCGGACGACGGGAAGCTGCCCACCGACACGGCGGCCTGGCTGCGCGTCTAGGACCCGTCCGCCGATCACGTCCGGCGCCCGAGTGCCTCCACCCCGAGCACCTGGGAGGGGTGCCGTGGCGCGGGACGGCACGGCGCCCGGTGTGCGGTCCGGTCGCCGCGCGCGCGAAGTCCGGTCACCCGGCGGCGGTCAGGCGGCGGCGAAGCTCCTCCTCGGAGACGTCCTCCAGGTGGGTGAGGAAGACCCACAGGTGACCCGAAGGGTCCCTGAGGACGACGGTGCGATCGCCGTGGAACATGTCCTTCGGCGGCTGGAGGATCTCGGCGCCGGCGGCTTCCGCGCGCTCCGCCAGACCGTCGACGTCCGGCACGAAGACATGCAGCATGACGGACGTACCTCCGCCGAGCGAGGTCGGCGCGGCGAAGGGGGTGGCCGCCGCCTCGTCCACGCCGGCGTCGCCCAGCATCAGGGCCGACCGTCCGACGGTGATCTCGGCGTGCAGGATCCGGCCGCCGGGGGCGTCGATCCTGAAGTCCTCACGGGCGCCGAACGCCCGCTGGTAGAAGTCGATCGCCGCGGCGGCGTCCTCGACCACGATGTGCGGGATCACGGCATAGCGGTAGCGGTCGGGAATCTCGATGTGGGTCGTGCGCTCGGCCACGGCGAACCTCCTGGAAGCGGCGCCGCCGGTCGGTTCCCGCGGCCCTGGTAGGAACCTAGAAGCTCAGGTTTGGTTGAGGTCAAGCGTCGGAGTGGCTCCGCGGGTGTCCGGTCGCGGGCACGCGCAGGCAGACGCCCGCCCCCGGACGGCACGGCTCGCCGACTCGGTGTCGGCGTGCGCCGATCTCCTCCATCGAGGGTGCCCGCGCCCCGACCTACGATGAGGGGATGCTGAAGCTCACCGATGTCATCCTGGACTGCCCCGACCCCTGGAAGCTGGCCGAGTTCTACGCGAAGCTGCTGGGCTGGGAGATCAACACCGACATAAGCCAGAAGGACTGGGTCAACCTGCGCAACGACGGCATCGAGCTGTCCTTCCAGCGCGTGGAGAACTACCAGCGGCCCTCCTGGCCGGGCCAGGAGCATCCGCAGCAGTTCCACCTCGACTTCGAAGTGGACGAGTTCGAGCCCGAGCAGCGCCGGGTGATCGAGCTGGGTGCCACCTTCGAGAAGAGTTTCGTCGGTGAGTCGGGCTACGGCTGGCAGGTCTACACCGATCCGGCCGGGCATCCGTTCTGCCTGTGCCGCAACCGTCCCTCGACCTGACCGCACGCAAATGAGAAGCCGCCCCCCGGCCACGAAGGCAGTTGGGGGCGGCTTCTCGTCCCTCGCGGGAACCCGGTGTCGCGCGAAGCGTAGGGGTTCGCCCGGCGCGGGGCGGGTGCCGTGCGGCGCCGTGCCTACCTCTCGGGTAATCGACCGCCGGCCCCTCGAAGGCGCAGGATCGTGGGTGTCGAGAGCCCGAACGGACGGAAGGACACCATGTCTGCCTACGCGATCGCCCACTTGCAGGAGGCGGCACCGCACGCGGAGGTCGCCGAGTACATCGAGCGCATCACCGCGACGTTCGAACCGTACGGCGGCCGCTTCCTGGTGCACGGTGCGCAGCACGAGGTGATGGAGGGCGCCTGGCCAGGACACGTCGTGGTGATCGGCTTCCCCTCGATCGCCCGGGCGCGCGCCTGGTGGGCCTCCGCCGCGTATCAGGAGATCGCGCCGCTGCGCGCACGGCACATCGAGGGCGACATCATCCTGGTCCCGGGCGTCCCCGAGGGCTACGACGCGACCCTCACGGGAAGGGCGATGCGCGAGGCGCTGCCCGCCCGATAGCGGAGCCGCTGCCCGCCCGACAGCGGAGCCGCTGCCCGACGAGCGGCCGGACCCCGGTCCGTTCAGCCGGGCCCGGCGTCCGCCGCGGGCGGACGGAAGCAGGCCGTGACCGTCTTCCCGTGCGGACAGGGGTGCGCCTCCCAGCTGTCGGCCAGGGCGTCGATCAGGAGCATGCCCCGCCCTCCGACCCGGTCGGTGCTGGGCTGCCGGGGAGAGGGCAGCTCGCCCGAGTGGTCGTGGACCGCGATGTGCAGGCATTGGCTGTCCCACACCATGACGAGCTGGGCGTTGCTGTGGGCGTGCCGGTGGGCGTTCGTGACCAGCTCGGAGACCGTCAGCAGAACGGCGTCGGAGGTCTCCGCGGCCTCGGTGCTCCAGCCCAGGGAGTCGAGGTGTCCCCGGGCCCAGTCGCGGGCGGCCTTCACCGAAGTGTCCAATGGCAGGGTCCGCGCCCACCCGACCGCCCGTACCGCCGACCCGTCCATCCTGACCCCTTTCGAAGGAAATGCCGTGAGGATGGGCGGGTACCCCCGGACAGCGAGGTGAGGCGTGTCGCGGGACGGACGGCACGGATCGTCCGCTCCCCGCTGTCCGTTCGCGGGGCGGTGCGCCCGGCGCCCTACCGGGAGTTCGCGCGCGGAAGGGGAGCGGCGGCAACCTTTCGGCGTCGGGCGGCGACAGGGTGACGTGAAGTCGACCCGCTCTTCCGAACGGACGGACATGAAGGCTACGAGGCACGCCGCGCGACGCCGCAGGAGCAGGCGCGGACCATGGACGACGGTGACCGCGGCGCTGGTCGCCGCGGGCGTTCTCGTCTACCTGGTGACGGCACTGCGTCCGGACGGCGGCAGCGATCCGGGTCGTTCCGTCGCGGCCTCCGCCGCCGACGCCCCGTCAGCCGACGTGTCGCGCGGCCCCTCCGGACCCCCGTCACCCTCCCCGTCCACCACGTCCTCCGCCTCGCCCACGGCGACCCCCGGCGCCGGCCCGTCGAAGACCCCCGCGGCGACTCCGGTGGCGCGCGCGTCCGCGTCGGAGCCCGCGCGGGCGGTCACCGCGGAGGCGCCGTCGGCGGGCCGGATCCGTCCCGGCGTCACCTACCGCGGACTCGCCACCCATTACGACGCCGGGGACGGCGACGGCGCCTGTCTGTTCGGCCCGAGCGACGACCTCATGATCGCGGCGATGAACCACACCGACTACGAGACGTCCAGGGCGTGCGGGGCATACGTCCGGGTCCGTGCGGCGAGCGGCGCCTCCGTCACGGTGAAGGTCACCAACGAGTGCCCGCTGCCCTGCGCTCCCGGCCAACTGGACCTGAGCAAGCAGGCGTTCGCGAAACTGGGCGCACTGTCGGCTGGGGAACTGCCCATCACGTGGACCCTGTTGAGCCCCAGTACCTCCGACACCGTCGCCGTCCGCTACAAGACCGGCTCCACCGAGTACTGGTGCGGCATCCAGGTCGTCGGCCACCGCAACCCGGTGGCGCGGCTGGAGGTCCGGGCGCAGGGAGCGTGGCGTCCGCTGCCCCGCGCCGAGTTCAACTACTTCCTCTCCGAGCAGGGCACCGGCTGCGGAGGCGCCCTCAGGATCACCGACATCTACGGCGAACAGCTCCAGCTCGACGACATCCCCGTGCGCGCGGACGTCCTGCAACCGACCGGGGTCCAGTTCCGGCGGCACTGACGGCAACGGACGATCCCACCACGGGGACAGCCCTTCCCCGACGCGGCGCCGCCCCCTCGTCCCAGGAGGGGCGGCGCGGCGCGCGGTCGCCGTCAGTTCACCCGGTCGCCCGCCGTGACCGGGTGGGCCTCCAGGCCCGGGTCGGCGAGGAGTTCGGCGATCAGTTCCGGCGACCCGCCGACGTAGGTGCTCACCAGGTCCACGTCGCCGCCCAGGCACCAGGCACGGTCGTCGGGCCACCACAGGTCGGGCAGTTCGGCGAACTCGTCCAGCTCGACCGGGCTGACCGCCTCGGTGAGCGTGCCGGACAGGAGCACCTCGTCGCGGCCGGGGGTCTCGAACGAGGGGTACCCGCCGAAGTCCCAGCGGCCGTAGCCGTGCCACAGCCCGAACCAGCAGTTCTCGGCGGTCCGGGTGTGCCGGGCCAGGACGGGGATGAGGGACAGGGCGAGCGCGGGCGGGGTCGGCCCTTCCGCCGGATGCTCGTCCCAGACGCCGGGCAGGCCGTACTCGCAGGCGTTGACGTAGTCGCGGTCCATGCCGATCACCTCGTGCCAGGCGGTGTCGGGTCCCACGGCGCGCCCCAGGGCGGCGGCCACCGTCGCCCATCGCACCGGCCGCTCGTCCAGCGACGCCGGGTGCAGCACCCGGGCGTAGGCGGCGAAGCCGGGCGCGCAGACGCCCGCCACGGTCCCGAAGGCGCCGTAGCCGGGGGCCCGTTCGGTGAGCCACTCGGCGGGGCGCAGATCGGTGGACCGTACGCGCAGGCGCCCGTACCGCTCGGGAGCGGGCTCATGGTGAACCAAGGGATAACAGTCGTCCCCGAGCGGGCCGGGACGGGTTCGCGCGAGAGGGTCCGGGAGGGGTTCGTCGTCCATTCCCCCGACGCTATACGGCGACGGGTCAGGAGCCGGGTCCCGGGTCGGGTCGGACGGGCGCCTCGATCCCGGCCCGTGCCGCCTCCAGCTGGGCGGCGAAGGCGATGCCGAGGAACAGGGCGATCGCGGTGACGTTGGCCCACAGCAGCAGGGCGACGAAGGCGGTGAGCGGCCCGTAGACCGCGCCGAACGAGGCGCTCCGGCCCACGTACAGCGACAGCAGCCAGGTGACCGTGACCCACAGGACCAGGTGCAGCGCGCTGCCGAAGGCGAGCCAGGTGTAGCCGGGCTGCCTGCGGCGCGGAGACCAGCGGAAGATGACGGCGGAGGCGATCCACGCGAGCGCCAGACCCACCGGGATCCGGACCGCGTTCCACCAGCGGTGCCCGCCGGCGCCGGAACCGAGGGTCTCGGCGACGGCGTCGCCGAGCGGCCCGCCGGCCACGAGCGCCACGAACCCGAACACCAGCGGCATGCCGGCCGCGACCGACAGCAGCAGGGCACGTCCGTACTTGCGCGGGAAGGGCCGGTCCCGCTCGATGCCGTAGATGCGGTTCGCGCCGCGCTCGATCTGGGCCATCGCCGAGGCGAGGTTCAGCATCGCGAACCCCAGTCCCAGCCACAGCGCGAGGGTGCTCCACACGTCGCCGTGCGCGCTGCGCCGCGTCCCGGCGAACGCGTCGTCCAGTACGTCGGCACCGGCACCGGGCACGATGTCGCCGAGCGTCATCTCGATGATCCGGCCCACGGAGTCGGTGTGCACGGACGTCGCCAGGCCCACCAGGGCCAGCGTGAAGGGCACCAGTCCGAGCACGACCTGGAAGGCGAGCGCCCGCGCGTTGGTGAAGCCGTCGGCGTACCGGAACCGGGTGAACGAGTCGAGGAACAGGGGGATGCCGCCGTAGCGCCGCAACGCGGTCAGCGCCTCGTCGCCGGACAGCTCCTCCCCGATCATGTCCCTGGTCTGCGGCACGTGGACGGCGGTTCCCATCGCGGACCGGCTCCCCCTGTGTTCGGCCGGAGCTGCCCTCCGGGTCTCTGCCTGTCCGACTGCCCCGGACACCGCACCGTACCCCGGCCCCGGCCCGCGCCGGCCGCCGGGCGGCGCGGGCCGGGGCGAGGGACCCGCAGCCGACGTGGGCGGGACCGGCGTCGGCTGTCGCCGCCGGTCCCGCCGCCGAACTGTCCGCCGCCCCGCGAGGAGCGCCGTGGGGAAGGACGCCTAATCGACCTTGGCCCAGTCGAGTGTGCGTTCCACCGCCTTCTTCCAGCCCGCGTAACCCTCCGCCCGTTGCTCGTCCGACCACTGGGGCTGCCAGCGCTCGGACTCCTGCCAGTGGGTGCGCAGTTCGTCGGTGTCGCGCCAGAAGCCGATCGCCAGTCCGGCCGCGTAGGCGGCGCCGAGCGCGGTGGTCTCGGCGACGACCGGACGGCTGACCGGGACGCCGAGCACGTCGGCCTGGATCTGCATGCACAGGTCGTTGGCCGTCACACCGCCGTCGACCTTCAGCACGTCGAGGTGGACACCGGAGTCCTGCTCCATGGCCTCGACGACGTCACGGCTCTGGTAGCAGATCGACTCCAGGGTCGCCCGGGCCAGATGGCCGTTGTCGTTGTAGCGGGCCAGGCCGACGATCGCGCCGCGGGCGTCGGAGCGCCAGTACGGGGCGAACAGGCCGGAGAACGCCGGGACGAAGTACATGCCGCCGTTGTCCTGGACGGTACGGGCCAGCGTCTCGCTCTCGTCGGCACTGCTGATGATCTTCATCTGGTCGCGCAGCCACTGCACCGCGGACCCGGTGACCGCGATGGAGCCCTCCAGGGCGTAGACCGCCGGCTCGTCGCCGAACCGGTACGCCACCGTGGTGAGCAGCCCGTGCTGCGAACGAACCAGCTCCGTACCGGTGTTGAGGACCAGGAAGTTGCCGGTGCCGTAGGTGTTCTTGGCCTCACCGGGGGCGTAGCAGACCTGTCCCACCGTGGCGGCCTGCTGGTCGCCGAGCACGCCGGTGATGGGGATGGCGGCGCGCAGGGGCCGGGAGGTGCGCGTGACCCCGTACGCCTCGCGGTGGGAGGAGGAGTTGATGGTGGGCAGCATGGCCCGCGGGATCCCGAAGAAGCCCAGCAGTTCGTCGTCCCAGTCCAGGCTCTCCAGGTCCATCAGCATGGTCCGGCTGGCGTTGGTCACGTCGGTGGCGTGGATTCCGCCGTCCGGGCCGCCCGTCAGGTTCCACAGGACCCAGCTGTCGGTGTTGCCGAAGACGGCGTGGCCCTGTTCCGCCGCCTCACGGACCCCGTCGACGTTCTCCAGGATCCACTGGATCTTGCCGGCGGAGAAGTACGTCGCCGGGGGCAGGCCCGCCTTGCGGCGGATGACGTCGCCCTTGCCGGAGCGTTCCAGGGCCGCGGCGATGGAGTCGGTGCGGGTGTCCTGCCAGACGATGGCGTTGTAGTAGGGGCGTCCGTTGCGCGGATCCCACACCACCGTGGTCTCCCGCTGGTTGGTGATGCCGATCGCGGCGAGGTCCTCCGGGGACAGGTTCCCGTGCCGCAGGGCGTTCTGCATCACCGAGTTGGTGCGTTCCCAGATCTCCACGGGATCGTGCTCGACCCATCCGGACCGCGGCAGGATCTGGGCGTGCTCCAACTGGTGCTTCGCCACCTCGTTCCCGGCGTGGTCGAAGATCATGAATCGGGTGCTGGTGGTGCCTTGGTCCACCGCGCCCACGAAGTCAGCCATGGAATGCCGCCTTTGCTGAGGGTGTCAGCGCTCGGAGTCGGGGGCGGGGACGCGGCCGGGGGGTTCGGGCTCCGCCGTCGGCAGGAACCGGCCGATGAACGCCTTGTAGAGGCCGGCGCCGAGCAGACCGCCGATCAGGGGACCGATGATCGGCACCCAGAAGTAGAAGTTCCCGTACTGATCTCGCCACGCTCCGCCGTAGCCGGTGAGGAAGCTGGCCAGCCGGGGGCCGAAGTCACGCGCCGGATTGATCGCGTAGCCGGCGTTGGTGCCCCAGGCCATGCCGATGGCCACGACGATGAGGCCCACGATGAACGGGGCCAGGTTCGCGCCGGGCGGGTTGTTGAGCAGGTCCGTGACGGCCAGGATCAGCAGCAGCAGGATTGCGGTGCCGATGATCTGGTCGCGGAAGGCTCCCCACTCGTGGACCGGCAGGTTGGGGTTGCCGTTGGCGGGGAGTGTGGAGAAGACCCCCTGTGTCTTGATGGTGTGGCCGGGGTCGGCCTTCGCCAGGGCCTCGGTGTAGTTCCACCGGACGATGAGGGCGGCCACGAAGGCGCCCGCCGTCTGCGCCAGCGCGTAGGGCGCGACCTTGCGCCAGGGGAATCCCTTGAACGCCGCGAGCGCGACGGTCACCGCGGGATTGAGATGGGCGCCGCTCAACCGTGCCGCGACGTACACGCCCAGGGTGACGCCGATGCCCCAGGCCCAGGCGATGCTGTCGTGGTTGCCGAGGCCGCCCGGCGGTGTCGTCAGGGCTCCGCCGGCGACCACTTGGGCGACGACGCCGCATCCGAAGAGGATGAGGATCATCGTGCCGGCGAACTCGGCCGACAGCTCGCCGATCAGTCCTGACCTTTTCAGTCGCTCAGCCATGGAAGCTCGCTTCCCGCCGGTCGAAAACCGGCTCCTCGATTACCGAGCCCTCCCGACGACAGCATAAGTCGATAAGCGTGAAATCGCTCGAATGGAGTGATATTGCGGCCGTCCCCCCTTGTCCGCCGCCTCGGGAACGGGCGTGCCGCCTGGTGGACTCGGCTCTTCCGGATAGGGTGTTTTCATGTGACGTATTGCCTGGTGGTTAGGTCGTGCGGTGAACGCTCACCAGACGGCGGGACCGGTGCCCGAACAGCCCTCCACGGCTGTCGGGTACGCGGGTGTGCTGCGCGAACTGCTGCCCATCGCGCTCTGGCGGGAGGACGCGGACGGACGCGTCGTGGAGTGGTCGCTGGCCGCCCAGGACCTGCTCGGCTACCGACCCGAGGACGTCCTCGACCGACCCGCCTCGGACCTGCTGGTCCCCGAGGGCAACGGTGAACTCGCCGACCAGCTGACCCGCCGGGTGCACGCCGGGGAGACCGTCGTCGGCACCCTGTGGGTACGCCACCGCGACGGCCACCAGGTGACGATGGAGATGTGGATCGTGCCGGCCGTCGACCCCCGCGGACGGGCCGGCGCGCTGCTGATCGCCGTGGAGACCTCCCAGGTCCTGCGGATGCGTGACTCACTGGCGGCCCTGGAGAGCCTCTTCCGGCAGTCGCCCATCGGCCTGGCCACCCTCGGCACCGACCTGCGCTTCCTGCGGGCCAACGACGCGCTCGCCCGGATGAACGGCCTCTCCGCCGCCGACCACGTGGGCAAACGCCTGACCGAGGTGGTGCCCGGCGTCAACGCCGCGGCACTGGAGTCGACGATGAGACGGGTCATGGAGCGGGGCACCGCCGTCGTCGACGTCCGCCGCACCGGACGCACCGCGTCGGACCCGCACCACGACCGGACCTGGTCCTGCTCCTACGCCCCCCTCGTCGACGGCGCCGGCCGGACCCTGGGCGTGATCGCGTCCCTCATCGACATCACCGAGAGCCAGCGCGCCGAGGCCGACGCCGAACGGGCCAGACGCCGCTTCGCCCTGCTGGCCGAGGCGGGCACCCGCATCGGCACCACCCTGGACCTGCGGCAGACCGCCGAGGAGATCGTGCAGATGCTGGTGCCCCAGCTCGCCGACTCCGCCGATGTGCAGATCCTCGAAGAGGTCATGCAGCCCGACGAGTCCGCCGCCACCACCCGCGGCGTGGTCCGGCGCATGGCCGCCCACTTCCCCGACCCCTCCGCACCCACGGCGAGACTCCTGCCGGGCATGACGTCCCAGATCCCGCGCGGCTCCCTGTACGAGCGGGTCATCACCGAAGGGCGTCCCACGAACCTGTACCGCTCCGACGTCCCCGCGCTGGTCACCGAGCCCCGCTCCGACCGGCTGCGCGCGTACCTCATGGGCCTCGGCTCCGCGCGGCTGATCCCCCTGGTGGCTCGCGGCAAGGTGCTCGGCGCGGTCATCGTGACCCGGCTGCGCAGCCGCGAACCCTTCGACGAGCAGGACTGCGTCCTCATCGACGAACTGGCCGCCCGCGCCGCCCTGAACATCGACAACGCCCTCATGTACACCCGCCAGCGCGCGGCGGCCCTCACCCTTCAGCGCAGCCTGACCAACAACGCGCTGCCCGCCGTCCCCGGCCTCGAACTCACCGGACGGTACCTGCCGGCCAGCGAACACGACGTCGGCGGCGACTGGTTCGACGTCATCACCCTGCCCGAAGGCAGGACCGGCCTGGTCATCGGGGACGTCATGGGTCACGGGATCCACGCCGCGGCCGTCATGGGCCAGCTCCGCACGGCGGTGCGCGCGCTCGCCCGGCACGACATCCATCCGGCCCGCCTGCTCCGCTCACTGGACGCCGTCGTGGCGGACATGGGCGAGGACGAGATGGCGACCTGTGTCTACGCCGTCCACGATCCCGCGTCCGGCGGATGCCTGGTCGCCCGAGCCGGCCACCCGCCGCCGGCCGTGATGGCGCCGGACGGGTCGATCACGTTCCTCGACGGCCCGCCGGGCACCCCGCTGGGGACGGGAGGGCACGAGTTCCGCACCGAAGAGGTCCCGCTTCCGCCGGGCAGCCTGCTCGTCCTGTACACGGACGGCCTCGTCGAAGCCCGCGGCCGGGACCTCGACCAGGGCCTCGACCGGCTCGCCCGGGCCCTGCGGACGCCCGGACACTCCCTCGCGACACTCTGCGACGACGTCCTCGGCCAGATGCTGCCGCACCCCGCGCAGGACGACGTCGCCATCCTCATGGCCCGTCCGCAGTAGGCGGGCTGCTCCGCGTCGGGCCCGTCCCCGTCGGGGCCGGGCGTGCGCCGGTGCCGCGCCGGGAGTGCGCCGGTGTCGTCGGGCCCGCGGCGGGGTCGGCCGCGGTGCCGCACGCGGGCGGAGGGTGTCCGTGCATCCGGCGGTGCGGGTCTCTCGCCCGAGGCCCGGTGGATCGTAGGACACCACAAGGACAACTACCGGCGTCTGCAACGCGCGAAGGCGAGCTGGGACCCACGACGTCTTCCGCCACCGCCAGTCCGTCCGCCCGCAGAAGGCCACCCAGGGGTGACCGGGGCCGCCGCGCCGACCGGTCAGGCCTCGTACTCGGTGAGGTCGATGGCGTGAACGCCCAGCGGGAAGTCGTACACCGGGTGGGTGGTCACCCGCTCCGGCACCATGCCGAGCTTGCGGATGACGTTCTCGGAGGCCTCGTCGCCCACCCGGCAGATGCTGACGACCCGCTCCAGGCCACGGTCCTGGAGCGCGAACTCCAGCGTGGCCTGCGCGGCTTCGGAGGCGTAGCCCTGGCCCCAGAACGGTGAACCGAGCCGCCAGCTGATCGCCACCTCGGCGGCCATCTCGGGCAGGAACCCGGGCACCGACAGGCCGGTGAAGCCGGCCAGCTCGCCCGAGGCCAGCAACTCGACCGCGAAGAGGCCGAAGCCCTCCTCGTCCCACTCCTCCTCCCACCGCTCGATGGCCCGCGCGGTCGCGTCCAGGTCGAGGACCGAGCCGTCGTCGACCCAGCGCATCACCTCGGGGTCCGCGTTGATCTCGGCCATGGGTGCCAGGTCGTCGTCGTGCCAGCGACGCAGGATGAGGCGGGGGGTGCGGATCTCGGTCATGGGGCCATCCTGCCCAAGGCATGGCCCGGACCGGTAATCAGCGTCCTCCCAGCCGTTTCGGCCGGTCGCCCGCTCGATGAGCGCGATGATCCGCGCCTTCGTGTCGGCGGTCGGCCCCGTCAGCGGGTAGGAGGCGGGCCACGGGGTGCCCGCGTGGAGGTTCGCCGATCCGCGGCGGCACACCGCGGGCACTCTTGGGCGGCGACGTGGCACGGCAGCGCGCCGCCGCGGCGGCCTTCGAGGCGGCGGGGTGCCCGTACCAGGCGGCACGCACGCTGGTGCCGGCCGACCCGGCTGACCCGGCCGACCCGGCTGACCCGGCCGGCGGGAGGCCGGCAGCAGGGCACTGGCCGAACTCGGCCGGCCTGACGGGCGGCTGAAGGCCCTGAGGCGGGTGACCGGCCGAACTCCTCACCGGCACGCGGGGCGACGGGCAGACTCCTCACCGGCATCCCCGGGTGACCGGCCGGACCCCTCACCGGCACGCGGGGCGACGGGCAGACTCCTCACCGGCATCCCCGGGTGACCGGCCGAACTCCTCACCGGCACGCGGGGCGACGGGCAGGACTCCTCACCGGCATCCCGGCGACCGGCCGACGGTCATCTCACCCACCGCGGCGACCCACCGCGGCGAAGGGTGACCCGCAGGGACCGCACCCCGCGTCAGCGAGGAGTCGCGACGGACCCGGACGGCCGGTCCTGGGTCTCGCCCAGCAGGCGGCGTACGGCGTCGGCGGCCCGGTCGCGGTCGTCCGGTACCAGGCCGATGCGGGTGCGTCGGTCGAGGAGGTCGGCCTCGTCGAGGGCGCCTTCGTGGCGCACGGCCCACACCAGTTCGGCGCCCGTGACGGGGTGGCCCGGAAGGACCGGGTCGGCGAGGTGCGGCCGGGCGTCCGCGAGGGCCTGGACGGCCGGTGCCTCCGTGCCGTACCGCTGGACGAGACGGCGGGGTGCGGCGACGGTCCGGAGTGTCCGTGGGGGCGCCGCGCCGACGAGGGGAAGGCGGGCCGTGCGGCAGGGGGCGGCGGGCAGGTTGCCCGAGGCCACCGCGGCGTCGACCGCGTCCTGGGCCATCCGCCGGTAGGTGGTGAGTTTGCCGCCGACCACCGTGACGACGCCGTCGTCCTGGCCGATGACCGCGTGCCGTCGGGAGATGTCCGAGGTGCGGCCCGGGTCCGCCGAGTCCAGGAGCGGGCGCAGTCCCGCGAAGGCGCCGACGACGTCGGAGCGGTGCACGGGGGTGTCGAGCACGCAGCCGAGGACGTCGAGGAGGAAGCCGATGTCCGACTCGGGCGCGCCCGGGACGTCGGGCAGGTCGCCCTCGACGGGTTCGTCCGTGAGCCCGACGTAGACGCGGCCGTCGCCCTGGGGGAGGACGAGGACGAAGCGGTTCGTCTCGCCGGGGATCGGGACGTGCAGTCCGGCCGGGAGCGCGCCGAGGCGCTCGGAGCGCAGGACGAGGTGGGTGCCGCGTGACGGCCGGATGCGGACGCCGTCGACCAGGCGGCCGGCCCAGACGCCGGAGGCGTTGACGACCGTGCGGGCCCGGATCTCGCCCTCCTCCCCGGTCAGTTCGTCGCGGACCACGGCTCCGGAACCGGTGAGCCGTAGCGCTCGGACCCGGGTGAGGACGCGGGCGCCGTGGGCGGCGGCGGTCCGGGCCAGGGCGGTGACCAGGCGGGCGTCGTCGGTCACCTTGCCGTCCCAGGACAGCAGGCCGCCGCGCAGCCCGTCGGCGCGTACCGCCGGGGCGAGGTGGCGGGCCTCCGTCGCCGAGAGGCGGCGGGGTGCCGGCAGGGTCGACCGTGCGGTGCGGGCGGCCAGCCGCAGGGCGTCCCCGGCGCGGAAGCCGGCCCAGGCCAGGGCGGCCTGGCCGCGCGAGACCAGCGGGGTGAGCGGCAGCACGAAGGGTTCGGCGTGGACCAGGTGCGGGGCGGTGTGTTCCATGAGCAGCCCGCGCTCCACCGCGCTCTCGTGGGCGACGTCGAACTGCGCGGAGGCGAGGTAGCGCAGGCCGCCGTGAATGAGCTTGGAGCTCCAGCGGGAGGTGCCGAAGGCGAGGTCGTGGGCGTCGACGGCGGCGACCGTCAGTCCCCGTGCGGCCGCGTCGAGGGCGGCGCCGGCACCGGTCGCGCCCAGCCCGACGACCAGGACGTCCACCCTCGGGCCGCCCACCGTCGCGGCGAGTTCCCGCGAGCGGCGGGCGGCCGACAGCGAGGAGGAGCCGGGGGGCGGGGCGGGAGCGCTGGTGCGGCTCATGGCGTGAGGGTCCTCTCCAGAAGGGTCCGCAACTCGCCGAGGAAGGCCGCGGAGTCGAGGTCCGGGTCGTTCTCGTCGGTCATGGTCCGCAGCGACAGGGTGAACGACTGGACGACGAGCAGCAGGGAGCGGGCCTGCCGCTCCGGATGGCCGGGGCGCACCGAGCCGTCGGCGTGGCCCTCCCGCAGCCCGTCGGCGAGCAGCTTCAGCAGTGCCTCCTGACTCGCCCCGCGCCGGTCGAGGACGTAGGGGAGCAGGAGTTCGGGGTCCACGTCGACGATCTTGCGGAACAGGGGGTGCTCGCGGAAGGCGGCCACTCCCGCCACCAAGCCGTCGACGAGAAGGGTGCGGGCGGCGGTGTCCGGGCGGCGTTCGGGCATGGCGCCGGTGGCCACGCCGACCCATTCGCGGGTCATGAGGTCTCCGACCAGGGAGCGGACGTCCGGCCAGCGCCGGTAGAGGGTCATGCGGGAGACCCCCGCCCGGCGGGCCACGTCGGTGAGTGTCGTCCGGCGGACTCCGACGGCCAGGACGCAGTCGCGCACCGCGTCGAGCACCGCGTCTCCATCCGACTGGTTGTGACGAATAGGCGTCATGTGTAACAGTGTAACGCCCCGTGGGGGCCGTAACGAGACGGCGTCCCGCACCGCCGACCGGGAGGACGACACCGATGGACATGCTGTGGAGCGGCTGGGGCGATCCGGCCGCGGCGACGGCGCTGCCCGACACGGTGGCCGGGCTGCTGCACGACCTGCTCGGCGTCCAGCCGTGTACCGCCGCCCCGGTGACGCTCGACCGGATCGCCGTCCCCGCCGCCCCGCTCGACGCCGGGACGCGCGCCGCCCTGCTGGCCGCCGTCGGCGGATCCGCCGAGCACGTCCGCACCGACGCCGAGGCCCGCATCCGGCACACCCGCGGCAAGTCCACCCCCGACCTGCTGCGCATCCGCGACGGCGAGGTCGACGACCTCCCGGCGGCCGTGGTGCTGCCCGCCGGACACGACGAGGTTCTCGCCGTGCTGCGGACCTGCGCCGCCCACGGGCTGGCGGCCGTGCCGTTCGGCGGCGGCACCTCGGTCGTCGGCGGCCTCGCCCCCGCCCGGCGCGGCGCCTTCGTCGCCCTCGACCTGCGCCGCATGGACGGCCTGTCGGCCGTCGACCCGGTCTCGCGGACCGCCACCCTCCAGGCCGGACTGCGCGCCCCGCGGGCCGAGGCACTGCTCGCCGAACACGGCTTCACCCTCGGCCACTTCCCCCAGTCCTACGAGTGGGCCACCATCGGCGGATTCGCCGCCACCCGCTCCAGCGGCCAGGCCTCCGCCGGCTACGGCCGCTTCGACGACATGGTCCTCGGCCTCACCCTCGCCACCCCCGAGGGCACCGTCGAGACCGGCCGCGCCCCACGCTCGGCGGCCGGCCCCGACCTGCGCCAACTCCTGCTCGGCTCGGAGGGCGCGTTCGGCGTGATCACCTCGGTCACCGTGCGCGTCCGTCCCGTGCCCCGCACCCGCGTCCACGACGGCTGGCGCTTCCCGACCTTCCGGCAGGGCACCGACGCGCTGCGGAGGCTCGCCCAGGACGGGCCCCGCCCGACGGTGCTGCGCCTGTCCGACGAGACGGAGACCCTCGTCGGCCTGGCCCAGCCCGACGCCATCGGCTCCGGTCTCGCGCGGCAGAACGCCGGCTGCCTGGCCGTCGTGGGCTTCGAGGGCACCGAGGAGGACACCGCCCACCGCCGGGCCGCGGCGACCGCCGTGCTACGGGAGGCGGGCGGGGAGCCGCTGGGCGAGGAGCCGGGCCGCCGCTGGGCCCGCGGCCGCTACTCCGCCCCCTATCTCAGGGACGCGCTGCTCGACGCGGGCGCCTTCGTCGAGACCCTGGAGACCGCCGCGTTCTGGTCCCGCCTGCCCGAGCTGTACGCCGCCGTCGGCACCGCCCTGACCACGACACTCACCGACGCGGGCACCCCGCCCCTGGTCATGTGCCACGTCTCGCACGTCTACGAGAACGGCGCCTCGCTCTACTTCACGGTCGTCAGCGCCCAGGGCGACGACCCCCTCGCCTCTTGGACCCGCGCCAAGCACGCCGCCAACGACGCGATCCTCGCCGCCGGCGGCACCATCACCCACCACCACGGAGTGGGCACCGACCACCGCGACTGGTACGTACGCGAGGTGGGTGACCTGGCCGTCGACGCCCTGCGAGCCGTCAAACGACGCCTCGACCCGGCCGGGGTGCTCAACCCGGGCGTCCTGCTTCCCGCAGACTGAACGCACCACCTGTGGCCGCGTTCCCCGCCGAAGCGGCCCCGCCCGGCACCGCGGCACCGCTTCCCTGCCCGCCTGGCCGACCCCTTCCCGTCCGCTCGTACGACCCGGTCTGCCCGCCTTCCCGCCGACGGCACCGACCCGGCGCTCCACCTCTTCCGCCCGTTCAGCCCGCTCACCCGTTCACTCGCTCACTTGCTGGCCCGCTCACTCACTGGCCCGCTGGCCCGCTCCACCGCTGATTCGCTCAACCGCTGATCCGCTCACCGTCGACCGCCCGGAGGCCCACCCGATGCGACAGTTCACGGCCGTCGTCAACCCCACCGCAGGCGCAGCCACGGGTGCGGCAGCCCTCCTCGGGGTGGCCCGGCTGCTGCGCGAGGCGGGCGCCGACCTGGAGACCGCCTACAGCCAGAGCCTGCGACACGCCCAGGAACTCGCCCGGACCGCCGGGGAACGCGGGCGGATCGTGCTGGCGGTCGGCGGCGACGGCATCACCGGCGCCATCGGCGGAGCCCTCAGCGGCACCGACGCGGTCCTCGGCCTGATACCGGCCGGCCGAGGCAACGACTTCGCCCGCGCGCTGGCACTGCCCACCGAGGGGGACGCCCTGGCCCGGGTCCTGCTCGAGGCCGAGCCGCGCCCCGTCGACACCATCGAGGTGCGCTCGGCGGTCCACGACCGCACCGTCGTCCTCGGCAGCGTCTACGCGGGAGTCGACGCGCTCGCCAACCGCCACGCCAACCACGCCGGACTGCTGCGGGGGGCCGCCGCCTACTACGCCGGAGGCCTCCGCGCGGTGGCCGGGTGGCGTCCCGCCCGGTACCGCGTCACGGTCGACGGCGTCGAGCACGCTCACCACGGCTACACCGTCGTCGCGGCCAACTCCGGCTTCTACGGCTCGGGCCGCGTCATCGCCCCCGACGCCAGGATCGACGACGGACTGCTGGACATCGTGCTGATCCGGCACGCCCCGCGGCACCTGTTCTTCGCCCTGATGAACGAACTCAAGGCCGGCACCCACGTCCGCCGCCCCGAGGTGAGCGTCCTGCGCGGCACCCAGGTCCGCGTCGAGGCCGACCGCGGCGTCCCCTACGGCGCCGACGGCGAGGTCGAGGCCGAACTGCCCGTCACCGCCACGGTCCTCCCCGGCGCGCTGCGCGCACTGTACTGAGCCCTGCCCCCGAGGCCCGTCGGCCCAGGTGGGGGAGCGGGCCGCCGGTGCGCACGGCACGGCGGCACCGCATGCCCCTTGCGCGCACCGCCCCACCGACTTACCTGTTTGCCGACTTACCGACCCAGGGCTTGCCGACCCAGGACTCACCGGCCTACGGCTCGCCGACGTACCGGCTCAGCGGCGCGGGGTGGGCGCCGGCGCGGTCGGCACCGGGACCGCCGGGCCGGTCCGGCGCCCCGGGACGGCCAGCGCCGCCGCCGCTCCGGCCAGCGACAGCGCCCCGCTGACCGCCATCGACGCGGCGAACCCGTCGGCGAACTCGGCCGGTCCCCCGTAACCGCCCGCCTCGCTGAACGCGAGGGCCAGTACGGCGACCCCGAACACCCCGCCGAGTTGGCGCCCGGTGTTGAAGACCCCGGACGCCTTGCCGAGCTGCTCCGGCGCGACCGCGTTCAGGACGGCGGTCTGGGCGGCGGGCATCGCCATGCTCACGCCCGTCCCGGCGAGGAGCATCGGAGCGACCAACGCCCCGTACGGCACGGACGGCGTGGCGGCGAGCGCGAGCCACGCCATCCCGGCCGCCTGGAGGGTGAGCCCGAGCACGGCCAGTGGCCGCGCGCCGACCCGGTTGGTCACCCTGCCCGCCAGGGGCGCCACGACCGTGACCGCCGCCGTCCAGGCCAGCAGGTGCACTCCGGCGGCCAGCGGAGTGTCCCCGCGCCCCGTCTGGAAGTACTGCGCCGTGAAGAACAGGGACCCGTAGAGCGAGGCGTACAGGAACATCCCGGCGGTGTTGCCGGCCGCGAAGCCGGGGAGCCGGAACAGGGCGAGAGGCATCATCGGCCGCTCGGCGACCCGCTGCCAGGCCACGAACGCCACCGCGCAGACCACGCCCGCGCCCAGTGCGCCGACGACCTCGGCGCCGCCCCATCCGGCGGCGTGCGAGCGGACCAGCCCCCACACCAGCCCGAGCGCGGCACCGGTCACCAGCACCAGCCCGCCGACGTCCACGCGGCCCCGGTCGCCCCGGCTCTCCGGGACCCGGCGCAGGACCAGCGGGACGACGGCCAGACCGATCGGCAGGTTGAGCCAGAAGATCCACTGCCAGGCCAGTCCCTGCGTGACGGCACCGCCCACCACCGGTCCCGCCACCACCGCGAGCCCGGTCAGCCCGGCGAACAGACCCAGTGCCCTCGGCCGGTCCGGCGGCGGATAGACGGAGCTGAGCAGCGCCATCGCCAGCGGCATCACCAGTGCCGCCCCGGCGCCCTGCACCGCCCGTGCCGTGATCAGCCAGCCCACGCCCGGCGCGAGCGCACAGGCCACCGAGGCCGCCGTGAACAGCGCCAGCCCGGCGGTGAAGACCCGCCGCCGTCCGAACCGGTCGCCCAGCACGGACCCGGTCATCAGCAGCACGGCGAAGCTCAGGCTGTAGGCGTTCACCGTCCATGCGAGTTGTTCGATCGAGGTGCCGAGATCCAGCCGGATCCGGCTCAGTGCCGTCGTCACCACGGTGGCGTCCAGCGCCACCATCACCGAGGCCGCGGAGGTGAGCCCCAGAACCCATTTTCTGTCCATGTCGGTATGGACCGGCGGCGGCGCCCGATCGGCCGGGCGACGGCCGATGAATTCCGGCGGCCACAGGTGTCTGTACAAGAAAGGGAGGACCATGGCGTGACCGTGACCGAACAACCGCACGACGAGTTCGTCCGCCTGACCGGACCGTTCCGACGGGAGCTGCTGACCCACTGCTACCGGATGCTGGGGTCGGTCCAGGACGCGGAGGACCTCGTGCAGGAGACCTATCTGCGTGCCTGGCGGTCCTACGCGGACTTCGAGGGCCGCGCCTCACCGCGTACCTGGCTCTACCGCATCGCCACCAACGCCTGCCTCAACGCGCTGCGGCACAGCAGCCGACGGGTGCTGCCGGCCGGGCTGGGCGCCCCGGCCACCGACCCGCTCGCACTGGGGCCGCGGAACCCGGAGATCCCGTGGCTGGAGCCGATCCCCGACGAACGGGCCGATCCGGCGGCCGTGGTGGCAGGGCGCGCCGGACTGCGGCTGGCCCTCATCGCGGCCCTGCAACACCTGCCCCCGCAGCAGCGGACCGTGCTGATCCTGCGGGACGTGCTCGCCTGGTCGGCGGCCGAGACAGCCGACGTGCTCGGCATCGCCCCGGCCGCCGTGCAGAGCACGCTCCAGCGCGCGCGGGCCCGCCTCGACCGGCTGGAACCCGCCATCGACGAGATCGCCGAACCCGCCGAGCCGGAGCGACGCGATCTGCTCGACCGGTACGCGGCCGCCTTCGAACGGGCCGACATCGCCGAACTCACCCGGCTCCTCACCGAGGACGCCGTCTGGCAGATGCCGCCCAACCCGTCGTGGTTCGCCGGCCGCGACAGCGTCATCGGACTGCTCACCGCCCGGCTGGGCCACAAGGCCGCCCGGCTGGTTCCCCTGCGCGCCAACGGACAGCCCGGCTTCGCCGTCTACCACGACGGCGAGGCCTTCGCGGTCCAGGTCATCACCCTGCGCGGCCCGGCCGTCGCGGCGGTGACCGCCTTCCACGACGCCGCTCTCGTACGGCGGTTCGGACTGCCTCTCCGGATCTGAGCGGCCTGCCGGCCGACCCGGCGACGCGACGCACGAGACCCACGCGACGCACCGGCACGCAGGGGGAGCACGCGGCACACACGGGACGCAGTGGGCGCACGGGACGCATGCGACGCACTCCGCGCCGCGCCCCCCGCCCGCCCCGGACCGCTACGTCCCCGAGGTCAGACGGAGCAGCAGCACCGCGGGTGTCCGTGGCAGGGACACCCGCAGTCCGCTGCCGTCCCACCGCGCCGACCCGGCCGTCGGAGCGGACGGGTGCAGGACCTCCGTACGGACCTCCCGTCCCGCCAAGTGCTCGACGGGAACCCGGAGTTCGGCGTCACCCCCGCGGCGCCAGACCGAGACGTACGCGGTCCGGTCGCCCGGCACCCGCATGCCCAGGGCCAGCCAGTCGTCCGTCCAGCCCGGCAGGCCGAGCGGCCAGAACGGCACCGCTTCCGCCAGGTCCGCCCGGAGTGTCTTGTACACGGCCACCGCGTCCCGCACGAGCCCGAGTTGGCGCCCCGTCATCCGGTTCAGGTGGCCGGAGAGATGGACGCGGCCGAGCAGCGCCCCGCCCAGGGTGAAGGCGATCAGGTCGTCGTCGAACCCGGGCTGCGGGTAGGCCCAGACGGCGCCCTGCTCGGGCGGGACGGCGGTCGGGGCGGCGGCGGCGATCGCAGGGAAGCGGAGCGGGTCCTGCTGGTCGCTGGTCGACTGGAGCTGGGTGACGGCGAGCGTCGCCCCGTCCATCCGCATCCCGCCCGAGGCGCAGTTCTCGATCACCAGTCCGGGGTGCCGGTCCAGTACCTCGGACAGCCAGTCCAGGTAGGCGCGGGCGTGGCCGAGCAGTCCGGCTCCGGGCGCGATGTCGCCGGGGGCGCAGGTGCCGGGATCGACCACGATGTTGTAGTCCAGCTTGAGGTAGCCCACCCCCCAGTCGCCGACGATCCGGTCCACGGTCCTGTCCAGGTGCGCACGGGCGGCGGGGTGACGCAGATCGAGCTGGTGGCGGCCCTGTTCGGTGACGCGCAGTCCGTCGCGCTGGAAGAAGGCGTCCGGCGGCAGCGCGTCCGCGACGGGGCTGCGCACGCCCACGACCTCCGGCTCCAGCCACAGCCCGGGGATCATGCCGCGCTTCCTGATCCGGTCCAGGACCGCCGGGATTCCGCCGTCGGGGAAGCGGCGCGCCGAGGGCAGCCACTCGCCGACGCTGTCCCACCAGCTCTCGGCGCTGTCGTCGTACCAGCCGGCGTCGATGCAGAAGTACTCCGCCCCGGCCTCGGCGGCGGCGTCGATCAGCGGCAGCAGTTTCTCCGTCGTCGGGTCACCCATCAACGTGTTCATGTAGTCGTTGAAGACGACGGGCAGCGCCCTGTGGTCGCGGTGCGGGCGGCGTACGGCTCGCCGGTACGACGTCAGGGCGGCGAACGCGTCGTCCAGCCCGCAACCGAGGGCGAGGACCGCGGGGACGGTGGTGAACTCCTCGCCGGGCGCGAGCCGTACGCGCCACTGGTGCTCGGCGTCGGTGGGACCGTTCAGCGCCAGGTACGTGCCGCAGGCGCGCTCGCCCAGGTCCCAGCGCCAGCCCGCCGGGGACTCGACCTGCCAGAGCCAGGCCCGGCCGCCGCCGCGTTCGGTGACGGCACCCATCGGCAGGTGTCCGTCGGTGGGCCAACTGCCGCGGCCGGCCAGGGACACCGCGGCCCGGCTGTCGTGCTGGTGGGCGGCCGCGTGGATGTCCGCGACGGTGTCGCGCAGCGGCTCGGTGTACCAACGGCACTCGGCGAGCCAGTCGTTGCGGGCGCGGTGGACGTCGAGCTGGTCGGGGGAGGGGAGGGCTCCGAGGAGCAGACTGCTGACGGACTGGACGACGAGGGGGACGGTGCCCTCGTTGCGGAGGCGGACGTGGGAGCGCAGCACCGGCAGTCCGACGGGCGAGGACAGTTCGACGAAGGCCGTGAGACCGGTCCCCGGGTCGTGCAGTTCGGCGGTCAGGTACGACCAGCCGTCCCGTTCCCCGGTGGTGTGGCCGCGGTAGCGCAGCCGGGCGCCGAGGGCCGTACCGGTGAAGCGCGGCCCCGACCAGCCGCTGCCGTGACCGAGGGCGGTCAGCTCCACGAGGGGGAGGGGAGCCTCCGAGACGGAGGCGGAGGCGGAGCTGAGGGCGGAGGTGGAAGTGGCCCCGGACGACGCGGATGCGGAGGGAGATACGGAGGGAGATGCGGGCTCGGGTTCGGTCCGGGACGCGGTCCGGGACCCGACTTCGGACAGGGCCGGGCCGGTGGACGTCGCTGTCGGCCCGTCGGTGAGACGCCCCGCGCCCGAAGGGAGTCGGGCGTGCGGCCGGGTCAGCCGGACCATCCGCAGGACCCCGTCGGGGTCGGTGGCGAACCCGGCCTCCAGCGCGCCGTGACCCCAGCTGAACTGCCGTCGACTGGCTCCGGGGGCCGTGCCCGCCGTGTCCGACGTAACGGTCAACGTCTTCCCCTCCCGACGGCCGCCGCTTCCGGCGGCCTTGCGTCCGCTGCGTGAATCCCTCGTGACGTTCTCTTGACGGCCCCTGTGTGACCGGTCACAATCCTGGCATGAATGTGACCGGTCACACAAGGCGCTCGGTGAGTATCAGGGACGTCGCGACCGCTGCGGGGGTCTCGTACCAGACCGTCTCCCGCGTGATCAACGACCACCCCAGCGTCAAGCCCTCCACCCGCGAACGGGTCCTCGCCGCCATCGACGAGCTGGGCTTCCGCCGCAACGCCACCGCGCTCGCCCTGGCCAGCGGGCGCAGCAGGGCCGTGACCGTGCTCACCGCCAACACCACCCACTACGGCTACGCCTCGATCCTCCAGGGGATCGAGGAGGCGGCCCGCGCCGAGTCCTACGCCGTCGGGATCGGCGTCCTGGAATCGGCCGACGAGGCGGCCGTCGCCGCCGAGGTGCGGCGAGCGGCGGACGCGAGCGGCGGACTGATCGTGATCGCCTACGATCCGCCCGGCGTACGGGCACTGGCCGCCGTACCGGCCGAACTGCCGGTCGTCGGCGTGGTCGAGACCCCCACGAGCCCGCCCGGCGGCGACCGCCCCTGGGTGTGGACCGACGATCGCGAGGCCGCCTACGAGGCGACCCGCCATCTCCTCTCCCTCGGCCACGAGACCGTGCACTATGTCGCCATCCCGTCCAGCACCCGGCGCACCAGCGCCCGTACCACCGGCTGGCGGCAGGCGCTGAAGGAGGCCGGAGCCCCCGAACCCCGTCCGGTGCAGGGCCGTTGGGGACCGGCCGGCGGCCATGAGGCCGGCCGGGAACTCGCCCGGGACCCCCACGTCACCGCGATCCTGTGCGGCAACGACGATCTCGCGCTGGGGGTGATCCGCGCCCTCCACGAGAGAGGCCGGGACGTCCCCGGCGACGTGAGCGTGGCCGGGTTCGACGACGCCCCGCACTCCGCCTACCTCACCCCGTCGCTGACGACCGTACGCATGGACTTCACCGGCCTCGGCCGCTCCGCGTTCGCCCTGCTGCACGGCGTGCTGGAGGAGTCCGCGCCGATCGCCCCCCACCCCGTGTCCGTACCGGAGCTGGTGGTGCGGGAGAGTTCCGGCCGCCGTCGGCCGGCCGGGGAACGCCCCACCGGCGCACGCCCCGCCTGACCACCGCCGTCGCGAAGCCGCTGCCCGACCGGCGGCGGCCGAGCGGCCCGCCGCCGTGCGACCACCTGCCCGCCCGGCGGGGCCGAGCGGTCGCGCGTCCGCCCACCGCCTCGCAGCGCCCGCCCGAGCGGGACCGCCGTCCCGGACGGCACGCAGGAACCCCCGACGTCGTTCCCCACCGTCTCCCGAAAGGCCCGAGATGAAGAGAAGAGTTCTTCCGGCGCTGGCACTCATATGCGCCGTCGGTCTGTCCGGCACCGCGTGCAGTGACCCCTCCGTCGACAGCTCCGGCGACTCCGGCACGAACGCCAGGCGGACGACGGTCGACCCGACCGCCCGGCTGGACGGCGTGAAGCTGACCATGTGGACGGCGCAGAACACCCTCAACGCGCCCAAGCAGGTCGTCGACGCCTTCGAGAAGGCCACCGGCGCCCGGATCGACACCCAGGCCATCCCCGACCCGTACGAGCAGAACGTGCCGACCAAGCTCGCCTCCGGCGACAAGCCGGACCTGATGTTCTGGCAGCCGTCCGTCTCGACGCTGCCGTTCATCCAGCCCGGGCGGAACCTCCTCGCTCTCGACGGCGAGCCCTGGGTCGCGAAACTCGGCGCCACGGAGCAGTCCCTGGGCGTCATCGACGGCAAGCGGTACGCGGCGATCGTCACGAGCCCCGCCATGCTCGGCGTCTACTACAACAAGGACGTCTTCAAGGCGGCCGGACTCACCGAGCGGAACTTCCCCAAGTCGTACGACGAACTGCTGGCGCTCGGCCGCACCGTCAAGGACAGAACCGACGCGGCCGGCTTCTACGAGGCCGGCGGTGACAAGTGGCCCCTGCAGTGGCAGACGCAGGTCCAGCTCACCGACCTCGACGACCAGTGGTGGGCCGACCTCAACCGGAACAGGAGGAAGTGGACCGACCCCGTCGTCGTCGGCGCGATCAAGAAGTACAAGGAGAAGCTGATCGACGCCGGGCTCGCGCAGAAGAACTACCGGACCGGCACGTTCACCGGGCAGGCCGACGCCCTGTGGAAGGGCGAGGCCGGCATGGTCCTCAATGTCACGTCCTTCCAGAGCCAGTTGCAGGCCAAGTACTCCACGGCCGAGATCGACAAGAGGATCGGCTGGTTCCCGATCGCCAACTCCTCCGCCACCGGCATGTACTCGCCGGACCAGACCAACGGCGTCGTCGCGTTCAGGACCGGTGACGAGAAGCGGCAGAACGCGGCCCGTCAGTTCCTCGCCTTCTGGCTCGGCCCGGACTACGCCGACTACATCAAGACGATGAAGATCCCCTCCGTCGAGCCGTCGGTGCCGACCCCCGCGGGCCTTCCGCAGGCCTCCACCGCTCAGGTCGCGGCGCTTCCCCAGGCCATCGGCGTCTTCCAGGCCAAGGCCATCGTCGCCCCCGACACGCACCTCTACCTCGCCGACATGATCTTCGGCAAGAAGACGCCGCAGCAGGTCGCGCAGGCGATCCAGGACCAGTTCGCGCAGGTCGCCAAGGCCCAGGGCGCCAGCGGCTTCTAGCGACCAGACCCCACGGGCAAGGACTCATCCGATGGCGGACACGGCCATACGCACGCGCAAGCAGAAACCGGCGCCCGCCGAGGGCCGGGAGAAGAAGGGGGGACGGCTGCCCCGCGCCGCCGTGCACCACCCCTGGTGGTTCGCGCTCCCCGCGATCGCCGTCTTCGCGGCCTTCTTCCTGGTGCCGAACCTGCTCAACTTCTACTACCCCTTCACCGACTGGTCCTCCTACCACCCGGACATCGCCTTCACCGGCCTGGACACCTTCCGCAGCATCGCCGACGACGGCTCACTGCTGCGGGCGATCAGCACCACGCTGCTGTACGCCCTGCTGGCGGCGGTCTTCCAGAACGCGTTCGGACTGGGCCTCGCGCTGCTGCTGGAGGCGGACTCCCGCTTCAACCGGTTCTTCCGCGCCGTCTTCTTCCTGCCGGTGCTCATCTCGGCGCTCGCCACCGGCTACGTCTTCCAGGCGCTGCTGAACCAGGACGGCGCCGTCAACGGTCTCCTCGGCACGGACGTCCCCTGGCTCGGCTCGACGACCTGGACCCTGGTCCTGGTCACCGTCATCCACGGCTGGAAGTGGATGGGCCTGTCGATGCTGATCTACCTGGCCGGCCTCAAGGGCATCCCCGGCGAGATGCTGGAGGCCGCGAAGTGCGACGGCGCCGGGCCGTGGCGGACCTTCCGCTCGGTGCGCTGGCCGATGCTGGCGCCCGCCCTCACCTTCAACGTCACCACGGCACTGATCGGCTCGATGAACACCTTCGACATCGTGCAGGCCACGACCGGCGGTGGCCCCGCGGCCTCCACGGAGGTCTTCAACATCTACATGTTCCGGATCTTCGGACAGGGCCTGTACGCCCAGGCGTCCGCCATGAGCCTCGTCCTCTTCCTGGTCGTGGTCGCCGTCGCGATCCCCCTCGTGGTCGGACTGCGCCGAAGGGAGCAGCTGCTGTGAGCACCACCGTGCACCCCGCCTGGCGTTACGGCCGTCCGGCGCTCGTCCTGCTGATCGCCGGGCTCGCCGTCGGCGTACCGCTGTGGCTGGTGGCCGTCACCTCCGCCAAGCCGCAGGCCGAGGCCATCACCCCGAACCTCCGCCTGCCCCGGCACTGGCAGCCGGCGAGCAACTACGAAGACGCCGTCGGCCAGGGCGAGATGCTGCGCGGATTCGTCAACTCCCTGCTGGTCGTGGTGCCTTCGGTCGCCCTGGTGCTGATCCTGGGCGCGGGCGCCGCCTGGGTCTTCGCGCGCCGCAAGTCGAAGCTGGTGTCGGCCGCGTACGCGCTCTGCATCAGCGGACTGCTGCTCCCGCCCGCCGTCATCACCGTCGTGATGGAGCTGCGGCAGCTGGGGCTGGCCGGCACCCGGCCCGGGATGATCGCCGTCTACACCGGGATGTACCTCTCCACGTCGATCTTCTTCATGACCGGCTTCATCCGCGCCATCCCGCTGGAGCTGGAGGAGGCCGCGCGGATGGACGGCGCGACGCCGCTGCGGATCTTCCGGCAGATCATCCTGCCGCTCCTCAGGCCGGTCATCGCCACCGCGACGATCATGGTGATGCTCTACGCCTGGAGCGACATCTTCTACGCCTTCTTCGTCATCGGCGGCGGAGACAGGGCGACCCTGCCGCTCAACCTCTACCAGGTCGCCAGCGCCCAGCTCTACCTCAACAACTGGCATCTCGTCTTCGCGTACGTCGTGGTGATGAGCCTGCCCATGGTCGCCGTCTTCCTGGTGGCCCAGCGAAAGATCGTGTCCGGCATCACCAGTGGAGCCGTCAAATGACCGGAGGTCCCTCAGCGTGAGCACCCCCACCCCCGTCCCAGCGAGCCGTAAGCGATCCCGTCCCCGGACCGCCTTCGTCACCGCCGTACTCGGAGCAGCCGTCATGGCAGGCACTCTTCCCGCGGCGGGACCGGCGGCGGCGGCCGGCCCGCAGCGCGTCACCGTCGACCTCGCCGCGTCCGAAGGCCCGGTGTCGCACGGCGCCAACGGCACGCTGTACGGGCTCAGCGACGACGGCGTGCCCAGCGACGCCGTGCTCGCCCCCCTGAAGATCACCAGCATCTCGCAGAAGCCGGAGGGCGGTGCCCAGCACCCCAACGGCGACGCGCTCACTGTCTCCAAGTCGTTCTTCCGCAACGGCGGCGGCGAGATCAACGTGATGATGCAGGACATCTACGCGAAGTGGCCGTACGAGGACCTCGGCATCGACGACTACCTCCCCAAGGTCGACAAGATCGTCAAGGAGGTGTCGGCCGACCCGAACAGCGACCGGTTCGTGTACATCCCCTTCAACGAGCCCGACCAGATCTGGTACAACCTCGGCACCTCCGACCCGGCGCAGTACGCGGCCAACCGGGACCGGTTCCTCAAGGACTGGAAGACGGTGTACCGGCGCATCCGGGCGATCGATCCCGACGCCAGGATCGCCGGCCCCAACGAATCCGGCTACCACACGCGCCTGTTGACGGACTTCCTCACCTTCGCCGAGCGCGAGGACGTCCTGCCCCAGATCATGACCTGGCACGAGCTGGACTCCAGCTCCCTCCGCAACTTCCAGGGCAACCACGACACCTACCGATCGATCGAGAAGAACCTCGGCATCTCCCCGCTGAAGATCAACATCGACGAGTACGCCAACCGCCGCGACCTCTCGGTGCCGGGCCAGCTCGTGCAGTGGGTCTCCATGTTCGAGCGCAACAAGGTGTACGCCAACCAGGCCTACTGGGACGCCGCCGGCAACCTCGACGGCAATGTCGTGCGCACCAACATCCCCAACGGCGGCTGGTGGTTCTTCCGCTGGTACGCCGGGATGACCGGGAACACCGTCAAGGTCACCCCGCCCCGGGCCGACGCGATCGACACCCTCCAGGGTCTCGCCTCCCTGGACACCGCGCGCCGTCAGGCCCAGGTCCTGGTCGGCGGCGCGGCCGGTGACTCCGACGTCGTCGTGCGCAACGTCTCCCGGTCCGTGTTCGGCCGTACGGTCACCGCGACCGTCGCCGAGTCCGCCTGGTCCGGCTACGAGGGACAGCACGCGACGCCGCGCGTCCTTGAGCGCACCAAGGTCCAGGTGGCGGCCGACGGCACGGTGACCGTCCCGCTGCGCGGCATGCGGAAGATGTCCGCGTACCGCATCGTCCTCACCCCGGGCGGCGCCGGCAGCCCGACCGCCGCCACCGTGCCCTGGTCCGCCTCCTACGAGGCCGAGGACGCCGCCGTCACCGGCGGCCAGGTCTACACCCAGGGCACGATCGGCAACGCCAACGGCTACGCGGCCTCCGGCACCAAGGACGTCGGCTCCCTCAACCAGCCCTCCAGCAAGGTCGACTTCACGGTGACGGTCCCCGCCGCCGGGACGTACGACCTGGCGATCCTGTACGGCAACCAGGCCGGCGCCCCCGCCACCCAGAAACTCTCGGTCGACGGCGGCGACCCGGTCACCGTCACCTACCCCTCCACCGAGAACTGGACCTACCGCGCCAAGAAGGACGTCACGGTACGGCTCCCCGCAGGTACCCACGTCCTGACGCTGGCCAAGGGCGACGCCGAGGTCACCCTCGACCGCATCGACCTCACCGCCGGCACCGGCGCGCCCACCGCGTCCTACGAGGCCACGCTCGCGGACATCGGCGGCAGGCCGTCGTACGACTACTCCTCGTCCGCCGGGACCGGCACGGGCGCGCTCGTCCTGCGCCCCGGCGACAAGGCGGTCTTCGACGTCTACGCCCCGCGCGACGGCTACTACACGGTCGTGTCACGAGCCTCGGCGGCGGTGCGGCTGGAGCTGCACGGCGCGAAGGTGACGGCGGCGCCGGACAAGACCCTGCGGCTGTACCTCGTGGCGGGCAACAACCGCGTCACGATGACGGCCGGGCACGCCGCCGTCCGCTCCCTGGACGTTTCGGGCGCCGGATCGAGCGCCGGCACCCTCTCCTACGAGGGCGCCTCGGCCGCTCTCGCCGGCGGCGCCCGACTCGTCGACTCCGCCCACGCCTCAGCCGGCTCCTACATCGGCTGGCTCGGCAACGGCCCGTCCAGCACGGCCGAGTTCACGGTGGACGCCCCCGAGGCCGGCCGCTACCTGCTCGTCGTCCACTACGCCCACAACGAGCGCCGCGACAACGGCCACTCCTACAACACGGACATCGTCTCCCGCACGGCGGACGTCACGGTGGGCACGGCCGCACCCCGCGTGGTCACCTTCAAGAACACCTGGAGCTGGGACGACTACTGGACGCTCGGCGTCCCCGCCGACCTGAGGAAGGGCCCCAACCAGGTGACCTTCGGCAACGCGACCGCGTGGGCCCCCGACATCGACCGCGTCGAACTGGGCCGCGTCGTCGGCTGACCCCACCCGAGGACCGCACCGCCTCACGGCCGGTGCCCCGGCACGCGACAGCGCGCCGGGGCCCCGGCCGTCGGTCGTACGAGGAAGCACCGGGCCGCCCACGCCGACTCGGTGGTGGTCCGGGACCCTCCGTGCGGACGGCCGCTCAGTCGCCGCGGGTGGCAGGTGCGGCCGAGCGCAGGACGAGGAGGAAGCTCTCGGCCGTCAGGTCGGCGGCGGCCCGGCTGCCCGGCGGATCGGCGGATCGGAGGCCTGGCGCCCCGCCGGGCCGCACACCACGCCACCGCGTCCCCCGGCGGTCCGTCAGGCCCTCCCGAGTGGCTGCGCCGCCGTATCGCCCAGATCATCGGTAGGGGGCCCCGGGCCCCACCTCACGAGGCGGGCGCGGAGCGCGACCGCTGCCGGCGACCGCGACGGCACGCCCGGTCCGGCCGCCCCGTCGTGGGGCCACGCGCGGCGAGACGCGGGAGGACCGCACCGATGGACACGCACCCGACCCGGAAGACGACGTCACGACGAGGGCGCCCGGCGGGCCGACGGCGGCCCGCCCTGGCGACCGCGGCGATGGCGCTCGCCCCCGTCCTCGGCATGACGGCGCTCGCCGCCTGCGCCTCGGACGACGACGGCTCCACGAGCCCGTCCGCGAACGTACGGCCCTCGGCACCCGCCACCGCCTCCTTCACCGGCACGACGCCCTCCGCCCTGAAATCGCTCGCGGAGTCCGCGAAGGCGTCCGTCTCCGCCGCCGCGTCCTCCGCCTCCGCCCGCGCCTCGGCCTTCGAGGCCTCGGTGTCCGCCGAGGCGGCGCGCGCCAACGCCGCCGCCCAGAGGGAGCTGAAGGACGTCGACGGCCGGGGCAACGCCACCGCCGACGTCTCCCTCACCGGCAAACCGCGAGCGGAGACGGGCGGTCTGCTCGCGGTCGTCGTGAACATCACCAACCGTTCCGACGACACCGCCTCGTACGCCGTCCAGGTCGACTTCCGTGACCCCGGCGGCGAGGTCGTCGAGACGCGTTACGTCGGCGCCGAAGCCCTCGCGGCGGGTGAGCGCGCACAGCCCCTGGCCATCAGCCGCAAGCCTCCCGAGCCGCGGCTGACGGCGGAGATCGCCAAAGCCCAGCGGTACTGAGTACGGCCAACCCGATGTGGGCGGGAGACGGCCGATCGACGGCAGCCTGTTCCGGCCGACAGCACTCCGACGGAGGACGGCGGTGCCGTGCCGCCACGGGGCGGCGCCCCGCGTCAGCACAGGGGAACGTCCGGCAACCGGTTGTCCGGGGAGCGCACGTAGATGTTGGTGACGTAGCCGCCGTACAGGGGCAGGTAGGCCCACCAGTCGTTGACGTACGGGGGCACCTCGACCCGTTGCCCCTGCTTCTGGCAGCGGATCAGCACCTCGACACCCGCGGGGAGTTCGGTGAGCACGGTCGCGGAGGTGGTCGTGCCGGCCCGGACGCGCACGTCCGATCCCCAGGTGCCGAACCAGGTACCGGCCGGACGCACCGCGCCGGGCACGTCCAGCGAGCGGACCAGCCGGCCGAGGTGGGTGTAGGCGGCGCCGAACGAGGTGCTCGTCGGCTGGAGGGTGTACACGGCGACGATCGAACGGTCCGCGGCCCCGACCGTTCCGGTGGTGTGCAGCGCGCGCTGCGTCAGGTCCACGTCGTCCGCCCCGACGGCTGCCCTCGCCCCGGCGGCGGACGGGGCGGGCGAACCGGATCGCGCGCCCGTGACGGCGGCCGTGTCGGTGCAGTCGTCCGAGTCACCGAAGCCCGACCAGCCCTGTTTCACCGCCCAGGGCCGCTCGAACGACGCCGGGATGCCGAACCGCTGGTCGAACCCGTCCGTGCCGCACCGCGTGGACTGCCGCAGGTCGCCCATGACGAGCGTGCGGACCGGCTCCGGGGCGCCGTCCAGGAGGTAGCGGTAGATCCGCACGGTGTCGGCCGCCGACAGCGCCGTGTACCCCCAGGCCCCCGGATGGCCCGCCGGAGGCCCGGCGGTGTCGGCCAGGCCGAGACGGGACACCATCCGGTCGACGATCGCGCCGCCGCCGTTGCGGGACCAGTAGTACGAGGCACTCGCGTCGTCGCTGGCACGCAGCATGGTGTCGAGGCGGGCGCGGTCGTCCGCGGGCAGGGTGTAGTCGGGGCCCCGGTTCCACAGGTGGTCCAGGGCGATGAGCAGCTTCACGACCGAGGCCGACCGGAACCGCGTGCGCGCGTTGTGCTGCTCGGTGAACGCGCCGGTCTGCCGGTCGAAGACCGCGACCCCCGCGGTCACCCCGGGTGGGATGTCGAGCGCCGTCGCCGCGGCCGGCGTGCCGCGTGGCACGCCATCCGGTCCGGCGGCCCGTGCCGGGACCACGGCCATGCCCGCCAGGGCCACCGCGGGCAGGCACCACCGCAGGACGGTCGCGAAACGGCTTCTCGCCGACGTGCGCATCTGGGATCCCCCGATCCTCGTGTGCCGATGTCATCGCGCTCCGGCGCTCTCACCGGAGCGCCGCTCCAGGAGCAGTGAAAGGGGTCAGGGCTGTCACGGGAACCTCGGACGTACGAGGGTGAGCCGCGCGGCGGCCGGTGGACGTACCCGGCGACGACCGCCGGCTCCAGCGACAGACGCGCACCACCGAGCCGTGGGGGCGGCGATCCGCCGCGGCGGGCGCGCCCACTACTGTCCCTCGCATGACCGAAAACACCTTGCGTTCCGTCACCGTCGAGCGGACCGGTACCGGCCACTTCACCGCCACCAACGCGCGCGGCGGCACGATCAGTTTCGGAACCGGATCCGCGGGCGACGGCGAAACCGACTTCACGCCGGTCGAGCTGCTGCTCGCCGCGCTCGGGGGCTGCACGGCCGTCGACGTCGACATCGCCACCGCCCGCCACAGCGAGCCCACCGGATTCACGGTCACCGTGACCGGTGACAAGGTCAGCGACGAACTCGGCAACCGGCTCACCGACCTCGCGGTCGCCTTCTCCGTGACCTTCCCCGACGACGAGGCCGGCGCCCGGGCGCGCGCGATCCTGCCCCGAGCGGTCAAGGTCTCCCACGACAAGCTCTGCACGGTCAGCCGGACCGTGGAGATCGGCACGCCCGTCACCGCGACGGTCACCGACGGCTGACCCGCGCGCTCCTGCCCGCCAGGCCGGCCCGGTGCCGGCCGGCGTGCACGTGGTGCGCCACCCGACCACCCGCGTGGAGGTCACGCCGCCCCCGCGTCGCCACCGAGTCCCGGCCTGGTCTCGCGGCCTCCCGGGTGGCGATGGCGCCAGGTCCAGAAGACCCCGCAGGACACCACGGCCCATCCCGCCAGCACCAGGAACGGGAAGACGTGTTGGTGTCCTCCGAAGTACACCGCCGTGTGCTGGGCGTTGACCGAGGCTCCCGGCGGCAGCCAGCGGCCGATCAGGCCCAGCGCGGAGGGCAGCAGCGGCCACGACACCGCGCCGCCCGACGAGGGATTGCCCAGCAGGACCATCAGTCCCCACGTCGGCAGCATCGCCCAGCGGCCCACGAGCGTGTTGAACATCGTGAAGACCATGCCGCTCGTGAACATCGTGAGCGCCAGGATCAGCCACGACTCGACGAACGGCAGGTCGAGCGCGCCCAGCAGCCAGTCCACCGTCGCGGCGATCGCGAGCCCGCCCAGCAGCGCGTACAGGGCGGTGCAGGCGATGCGCTCGACCGGGGTCAGGGCCCGCGCGTGCACGCTGAGCTGGATGGCGCCGACGAACCCGATGATCACGGCCGCCAGGGAGACGTAGAAGATGGCGAGCCCGCGCGGGTCACCTTCCTGGAGGGGGTTGATGTCCCGGACGGTGACCGCGACGCCCGTCTGCCGGCCCACGGCGGGTGCCGCCTGGGCCAGTACCTCCGCGACCGAGGCGCCGGAGGCCGCGGAGAGGTTCAGCACGACGGCCCGTTCTGCCTTGCGCACGTCGACGATCGCGAAGACCCGCTGCTCCTCGACCGCCGTCCGGGCCTCGGCCGCCGTGTCGTAGGAACGGATCTTCACCGCGGTGTTGAGGGCCCGCTCCATGCCGTCGAGGAAGCGGCGGCCCTCGGGCTGGTCGGGGGAGCCGACCAACGCGGTGGGGATCGAGCGGGGGGTCGGGTCGGCCATGGAATAGGTGTAGGAACCCGCGAACAGGGCCGCGGCCGCCGTGAGGATGAGCACGAGCACGGCCGCGGGCAGGAACGGCGAGTCCTTGAACCTGGCCCACCCCCGCGTCGGCGGATGGGGTTCACCACGGGCGTCTTGTGGCTTCTCGGGCATGCGGATCACGTTAGCGGCCCGCGCCCCGGAACCCGTCGAGCCACAAGGCGCCCGGCGCCGGCCCTGGGGAGGGGGGCCGCGTGACGCGTCCCGGTCCGGGTACCCGGCCGCCCAGTGAGGGGAGGCGCCATGAGAAGGGCGAGAGTCGCGGCACCGGCGACCGTACGGGGAGCAGCGGGACGGCCCGCTCCACAGGGTGCCCGCGACGTTCGAGGAGCAGCCCTCTGCGAAGGGCCGCCGACCCCCGGCACGACACGGAACGACCGATGAGGAGAACGGCATGAGTGAGCAGACCCCGTCGCAGGCCGAGGGCGAGCGGGAGCAGGGCGCCCCGGACGAGCAGGGGCCGTCGGAGCGTCGTGACGTCCCCCGCACCACGCCCTCCCAGGCGGAGGGGGAGACCAGGGAGGAGCAGGCTCCGGGCCAGGACCCGGAGGCGGGCGAGGAGCAGGAGGGGAGCAAGGAGTGGGAGAGCGGCTGGTCCGGTCCGTGAGCGGAGAGCCGGCATCGAGGGGCGGCGCCGGCACCGGAGAACCACGCACGCGAGCGCGGTCCCGGCCCACGGGGGCCGTCGAGGCCGGCTTCCGGATGCTGGCCCGGCTGCGCGGAGCCCCGGCGCTGCACCCGCGCGGACTGACGTGCACGGCCGACGTAGAGGTCGTGGACGCCGCGGGTGAACCGTGGGGGGTGGACTGGCTGGACACCCCACGGCGGTACGCCGCCACGGCCCGCCTCTCCAGAGCGGCCGGCCTGCCCCGCCGCCTGCCCGACGGTCTGGGTCTTGCCGTACGGATGGAAGGGGTCACCGGAGAGGGAGCACCCCTCGACCTCCTGCTCACGAGCAGCGGCCGGGGCCGCCTCACCCGCCACCTGCCGCGGCCGCGTGCCGACGCGCTGGGCGGCCCGTACTCCAGCCTGCTCTCCTACCGGGTCGGCGGCCGGACGCGGGTCCTGGCCGCCTTCCCGCGCCGCTCCGGGCGGGCACCGGTGCACGGCGACCCGGAGAGTCTGAGCGCGGCACTGGAGCGCGGGCCACTCGTCTTCGACCTGTGCGCCGCAGCCCCCGACGGGGCATGGCGCGCGTTCGCCGTGCTGACCGTGCGCGGTCCGCTGCCCCTCGGGGAGGAGGAGAGCGCGGACTACGACGTCTACCGGCACAGCGCCCGGGGATTCACGCCCGGCGAGACCCTGGCCACGATCCGTCGCGCGGCCTACCGGGGCTCCCGCAGAGGCCGCCGGGAGCGGCGGGGCCGAGCAGGCTGACAACCGCCCGTCGCGAGTCGTCCGACGGCCGTCGACCGCCGCCGCTGTCAACCGGGCGCGGGCTCGCGTCCGTCATTCGGCTGAAAGGGGCACGCTGCTGGGCGTGGTGCCGAAAAGGCAGGTGTGGTTTCGGCTGGGCTGGTTACACACTGCCTCACCCGAACACCCGGCGCGACGAAAGGCAGGGCGTCCCGCCTCGCTTTCGGCCGGGGCCCCCACTGCCGACCGAGGAATCTGATGGCGACTGAGACCGAACCCGTTGCTCCCGTGCCGGCGGCGGAACGCCGCGGCCGGGGCCGGGTGATCGTCACCTGGCTGACCACGACCGATCACAAGAAGATCGGTCACCTTTACCTGATCACTTCGTTCACCTTCTTCCTGATCGGCGGAGCGCTGGCTCTGGCCATCAGGGCGGAGCTGGCCCGGCCGGGGCTGCAGTTCCTGTCGCAGGAGCAGTACAACCAGTCCTTCACCATGCACGGCACGATCATGCTGCTGCTGTTCGCGACACCGACGTTCGCCGGGTTCGCGAACGCGATCATGCCGTTGCAGATCGGTTCGCCGGACGTCGCCTTCCCGCGGCTCAACATGTTCTCGTACTGGCTGTTCCTCTTCGGCGGCCTGATCGTGCTCAGCAGCCTGATGGTTCCGGAGGGCGCCGCCGACTTCGGCTGGACCGCCTACACGCCGCTGAGCGGCGGCGAGCGCACCGCCCAGCTGGGCGGCGACCTGTGGATCATGGGCCTCGCGCTCGCCGGGTTCGGCACGATCCTGGGCGCGGTCAACTTCATCACCACGATCATCTGCATGCGCGCACCCGGCATGACCATGTTCCGGATGCCGATCTTCACCTGGAACGTGCTGCTCACCTCGGTGCTGGTCCTGCTGGCCTTCCCGGTCCTCGCCGCGGCCCTGTTCGCGCTGGAGGCGGACCGCAAGTTCGGCGCGCACATCTTCGACCCGGAGAACGGCGGCGCGCTGCTGTGGCAGCACCTGTTCTGGTTCTTCGGCCACCCCGAGGTCTACATCCTGGCCCTGCCGTTCTTCGGCGTGATCACCGAGATCCTCCCGGTGTTCTCCCGCAAACCGATCTTCGGCTACATGGGGCTGGTCGGCGCCACCATCGCCATCACCGGCCTGTCGGTCACCGTCTGGGCCCACCACATGTTCGCCACCGGAGCGGTCCTGCTGCCGTTCTTCTCCTTCATGACCTACCTCATCGCCGTGCCGACGGGAGTGAAGTTCTTCAACTGGATCGGCACCATGTGGAAGGGCTCGCTGTCGTTCGAACCGCCGATGCTGTGGGCGGCCGGCTTTCTGGTCACCTTCCTCTTCGGCGGCCTGACCGGCGTGATCCTCGGCTCCCCGCCGCTGGACTGGCACGTGACCGACTCCTACTTCGTGGTCGCGCACTTCCACTACGTCCTGTTCGGCACCATCGTCTTCGCGATGTTCGGCGGGTTCAGCTTCTGGTGGCCGAAGATGACCGGCACGATGCTGGACCACCGACTGGAGAAGATCCACTTCTGGACCCTCTTCGTCGGCTTCCACACGACCTTCCTGGTCCAGCACTGGCTCGGCGCCGAGGGCATGCCCCGCCGCTACGCCGACTACCTCGCCGCCGACGGCTTCACCGCCCTCAACACCGCCTCCTCCATCGGCGCCTTCCTCCTCGGCCTGTCCACCCTGCCCTTCCTCTACAACGTCTGGAAGACCGCCCAGAAGGGGGAGCGGGTCGAGGTCGACGATCCCTGGGGTTACGGCCGCTCCCTGGAGTGGGCCACCTCCTGCCCGCCGCCGCGCCACAACTTCGTCACCCTGCCGCGCATCCGCTCCGAGTCCCCGGCCTTCGACCTGCACCACCCCGAACTCGCGAAGATCGAACAGGGTGAGAACCTGGGCAGGCGCGACGCCATCGACGCCGAAAGCCACAAGGGCGAACCGCGGTGAGGCACGGTGGGCACCCGGCACCCGACGGGCGGGACGGCGTCCTGGCCGCCGAAGCCGAGGGCTACCTACTCGCCCGCGTCCACCACGACCAGGCGCACCGCGAGGCGGAGGACCTCTGTGCCCGTCTGCCCTGGCTCACCACCGCCCAGGCCGACGACCTCACGCACCACTACGTCCGGCAGCGCACCGACCTCACCCGCCGGATGCTGCGGGACATCGTCCACCGGGCCGCCGAGCTGAGGCAGGAGTACGAGAGCCGCTACGCCACCCTGCGACGCGACCTGCTCAGACGCCATGCCGTGTGCGCGTCGGCGGTCCTCGCCTGCACCGCAGGGGTGGGCGCGGCCGTCGGACTGCTCGCCCGCTAGGCCGTTCCGAGCAGCACACCAGGCCCACGGTCCACGACCGTGGGCGTCCTCGCGGCGCGGTCCCGCGCGGGGTGTCGCTGCCGGTACGCCGGGAGCGTGGCGCCGCTCGCGGCCGGTGCCTGCCCGTCGACGGCACCCGGCAGGGTCCCTCGACGATGCCGGTGACGGTGGCGAAGGGCGCGTTCTCGGTGACAGGAGACTGACGCGGAGGCGTGCGCCAGGCTCTCCTCGACGCAGAGCTGTGCTCATCCGCTCATCCGCTCGACCACGCCTGGCGAACCCCCGGCGCGGCCCCCTGGGGGACCGGAGCGGCCCGGCGGGGGCGGACGTCAGCCGCCGTGCCGACGAACAGCCGCGCCCGCCTCGGTGTCGCCCGCCTCGGCGTCGCTCGCCTCCCGGTCGCCCGGCCGGTCATGCCGGGACAGGCGGATCTCGACACGCCCGTCGAGGATCCGGGTGTCGAAGGCGGGCTGGGGCGCGGTGGCCGGACCCCGCACGTTCCAGCCGTCCGAGAGCCGGAAGACGCTGCCGTGCCACGGGCACTGGACACACCCGTCGGACACGGTGCCCTCGGACAGCGGACCGGAGAGGTGGCTGCACCGCTCGGCCAGGGCGTGGACGGTCCCGCCGGACTGGCGCACCACCAGGACCGGCACGTCGTCCACGACGCGCCGCACGGGCTCTCCGACCGGGAACTCGTCCACGGTGCCGACCCGGTGCCAGCCCTCCCGCACGACGTGCGCGACCTCTTCCGCGTGGTTGGCTCCGGACGCCTGCCGGTAGGCCAGGTGGCCGCCCAGCATGCCTCCGAACCCGACCGCCGTCAGGCCGAGGAATCCGTAGGCCCGGCCGGCGCCCGTGCGACCCCGGAGACGGAAGGCGAGAGAGGTCGCGTAGAGACCGACGGCGGCGAGATTCGCCGCCGCGTGCACGAGCCCCACGCGGGTCTGCTCACGGTGCAGCTCCGCCCAGTCCACGGCACCCGCCAGCGCCGCGGGCCCGGCGGCCGCCAGGCCGACGCCCACCAGCAGGCCCGCCTCGCGGGAGCGGCCGGGCCGGGTGTCCAGCACGGCCGCGGACAGCCAGCTCCCGATCGGCACCTGCACCATCAGGGGATGCACCGGGTGCCCGAGCCATCGGCCGTGCAGCACGTCCCGTCCGCGTCCGAGCGGCAGGGCACGCACCCCGCTGCGCAGCGTGTCGATCAGGGGGTCGGCCACCGGAGTGCGTTCCAGACGGTCCAGGAACCACAGCAGGCGGCTCTGCTTCGCACGGCGGCGTCGTGGCATAGCGTTCATGCGTAGCCGGGTCCCCGAACGACGGGCGGGGCAAACGGCGGACGGACACCGGGGATCGCGCTCTCAGCCGAGCCGGGCGACGCCGCTCGCCGCGAGGTCCCGGCGCCGCCGCGCCCTCGACGACCGGCGGACGTGGGCGCGTCCGGCCGAGCCGTACCACCGCACGGCGAGCGTCACGGCGAGTGCCACCTCGATCAGGTCGCCGCCGTAGTACATCAACTGGGCGCCGGTGCGCAGGTCGTCGACCGAGAAGGCGGTGCCGGGCGGTGGCCTCCCGTACAACCCCTTGGCGAGGACCGAGTGGGCGGCGCCGACGGCCAGTACCGCGGCGCCGCGCACCGCGAGATTCCAGCGCCGGCGCACCGGATCGAGCTGGCAGACCGAGAAGGTGAAGACCAGTCCGGCCGTCAGGACGTGCGCGTGCGTGACGACGTGCAGGAGGGGGTGCTGATGCGTGGCGGCGAGGAGTCCGGTCCGGTAGAGCGACCACAGCCCGCCGATGTCCACCAACGCCGCCACGGGAGGAGAGAGCAGTACGGCGACGGGCCTCGCGTGCGCTGCCCGGAGCAGGCCACGTCGCACCCCTCCCGGAGGCAGGCCGCGCAGGACCAGGGTCAGGGGTCTGCCGAGGACGAGCAGCAGCGGGGCCGCCATACCGATGACCAGGTGCTGTGCCATGTGCGCGGTGAAGGGGCCGCCCGGTGGTTCGGCCGTGGTGGCCCCGATCAGGGCGGCGCAGCCGACGGCGAAGGACACGTCCCGCGCCCACGGCCAGGTGTCCCCCCTGCCGCGCAGACGCCGGGCGGCCAGCAGATATCCGACGGCTGTCACCGACGCCGCCACCGCGACGCCGAGTCCGGCCGGTCCGCCCCAGTCGGCGACGGAGGTTCCGGGGTGGATGTGGACCTCACTCACGCCGTCGGCCCCGTCCGGTCCCGGCGGGTCGCGCGCAGGGTCAGGGCGCAGCCGATGAGCAGCAAAACCAGGCCCCCCAGGTTCCACGCCCAGTCGTAGGGGGTGACGTCCACTCCGTACCGGATCTGGTGCACCCGCAGCAGTTTGTGGTCCACGATCCCGTCGAGGAGCTGGAAGAAGCCCAGTCCGAGAACGATTCCCGCCCGCAGCCGGGCGGCGTCCCTCACTCCACGGCGCCGCAGGTCGGCGGAGAGGAAGAAGCCCGCGACGAGGGCGAGGAGTTCGGCGGTGTGCAGCAGGCCGTCGGAGAGCAGCCCGACGCCTGTGGTGGACCGGTCGTAGAAGTGGTGCCAGCCCAGGAGCTGGTGGAAGACGATCTCATCGACCGCGGCCATGACGGCCATGCCGATCAGGAGGCCCGCCGCCAGGGACCTTCGGTGCTCGGGACACGGGCCGTGACAGGGGGGCGACGAGGTCATCCGCCGCCCCCGTCCCCGGCCGCGTGTCCCGCGGCACTGTCAGGGGGTTCCGCGCTCCCGGACCGCACCCGGTCGGGTTCCGGCACCGTCACCGGGCCTACATGCCCCGGTCGCGGCGCGGCGACCGCCTCTCTCGTGCGACGGCGCTGGCGGCCAGTGCCAGCAGGAGACCGACGATGCCGACGATGACGTTGTTCACGACGGTCCTGGTGGTGCTGACGTCGCCCGAGACCGCCCAGGGGGCGATGATCGTCCACAGGCTGAGCGCGCACGCCGCCCAGGCCATGCTGTGCGTGCGCTCGTAGGCCCGGCCGAAGCCGCCGCTCATCAGCAGCGCGTAGCCGATACCGACGATCAGATTGTTGACCGCCAGCGCGGACAGACCGCTGAAGCCCGCGATCCACGGGGAGGCCGCCAGATAGACACCGGTGAGGAAGGCAAGGGCCTCGACGGCCTGTGCCATGGGGGTGCTGGTGGCTCGTTCCGCCATCTCGTGACGGGCACGCATGTCGACGATGTCGGGGTGGGTCTCCATCGACGACCTGGGAGAAGTGGTCACTGCGCTCACCTCCGGAGCGTTCGTTCGGTGTTTCGATGCCCACGGGTACCCCCGCCGTCTCCTGCCCCAACCCTTCCTGGGGAGTCGGCTTTCGGGCTTGCGGCCTCGGGGCCACCGGCGCACCGTGCGACCGCGAGGTGACGCGGCTTTCCCACCGCGGGGGACGTGCGGAAAGGCCGCGGCGAGGGTGCGGGATGATCCCCCCCCGCACGCCTCGGGCGGGAAGAAAATCTGTCGTGGAGAAAGTAGACATTGCGATGTGCGGGAGCTAGCGTTGGTCCTGTACTCAGGAAGTCGAAGGAAGCGGCAGGACGAGCTGCCGTGCAGTAACCGAACACATCGAAATCGCGCAACCGAATGAGGTGAGGAGCAGACGCCATCAGGATCGCCCGGGTGAGGACGAAGTACCGCCCGGGTACCGCAGGCCCCAGAACGGAAGGTGGTCCACGGTCACGCATTCGCGATCCCCGCAGTCCCGCCCTCGCGGGCGGGCAGGCGGAACAAAGAAGCCGGTGCAGGTCAGCCGGTAGATGGTGTTGAAACCTCGGGGCCCTGGGCGCACATCAGCGCCCAGGGCCCCCCGACGCGTCCCTGGAAAGAAGAGGTCTATGCCCGCTGCCGGATCACGTACCCCCGACCCGCTCGACGACGACGACTACCCGGCTTACACCATCGGCCGGGCCGCCGACATGCTCGGCACCACGCCCGCCTTCCTCCGCGCTCTGGGGGACAACCGCCTGATCGCGCCCCTACGCTCCGAGGGCGGCCACCGCCGCTACTCCCGCTACCAGCTGCGCGTCGCGGCCCGCGCCCGGGAACTCGTCGACACCGGCACCCCGATAGAGGCCGCCTGCCGGATCATCATTCTGGAAGACCAGCTCGAAGAGGCGAGGCGTATCAACGAGGAGCTGCGCGGCCAGGCCGACCGGCGCAAGACCTCGGCCTGAAGCCCGGCAGGCCCCGCCCGCCCGCCGGGCACGAGGAGCCGGCGCGTCGCCCGTCAGCGGCCCTTGCGCACCCGGGCCGCCGCACGGGCCTCCGCCGTCCTGCGGGCGTCAGCGGTCTTGCGGGACTCCTTGGCGGCACCGGCCGGACGGGTGCCGAGCCCGCGGAAGGGCGCGTTGCCGCCGGTGCCCTTCGTCCCTGCCGGCGGGCGCTTCGCCCCGGTGATGGCGGTCAGCGACGCCTCACCGGAGCGCACCTGCGTGACCGTCGGCCGGACCCCGGCTTCCGACATCATCCGGTTCACCTCGCGCCGCTCGTTGGGCGTGACCAGCGTGACCACCCTGCCGGACTCCCCGGCGCGCGCCGTACGCCCGCCGCGGTGCAGATAGTCCTTGGCGTCGGCCGGCGGGTCGACGTTGACGACGAGGTCGAGGGCCTCGATGTGGATGCCCCGCGCGGCGACGTTGGTGGCCACCAGCACGGTGACCTCGCCGTTCTTGAACTGGGCCAGCGTGTGCGTCCGTTGGGGCTGCGACTTGCCGCTGTGCAGGGCGGACGCGCGCACTCCGCTGGCCCGCAGGTGGCGGGTGAACTGGTCCACGGCCGCCTTGGTGTCCAGGAACATCAGCACCCGGCCGTCCCGCGCGGCGATCTCGGTCGCGATCGCGTACTTGTCGGCGGCGTGGATGTTCAGGACATGGTGTTCCATCGTGGCGACCGAGCCGGCCAGCCGGTCGACCGACGCGAGGACCGGGTCGTGCAGGTGGTCGCGCACCAACTGGTCGACGTTGCGGTCGAGCGTGGCCGAGAACAGCAGCCGCTGTCCCTCGGCGGGGATCTGGTCGAGGATGTCGGAGACCTGGGGCAGGAAACCCAGGTCGCACATCTGGTCCGCCTCGTCCAGCACCGTGATCCGCACGTGGTTCAGATGGCACTCCCGGCGCGACACCAGGTCCGTCAGCCGCCCCGGCGTCGCGATCACCACGTCGACGCCGGCCCGCAGCAGCGCCGTCTGCTTGTTGATCGACAGACCTCCGACCACCGTGGCCAGCCGCAGGTCCAGAACCCGCGCATACGGCTCCAACGCGTCGCCCACCTGCTGGGCCAGCTCCCGGGTCGGCACCAGGACCAGCGCCCGCGGCCGCTTCGACTCCGCGGGCCGGCCCGTCGCCGTACGGACCAGGAGAGCGAGGCCGAAGGCCAGGGTCTTGCCGGATCCGGTCCGCGCGCGGCCGAGGACATCGCGTCCGGCCAGCGCGTTGGGCAGGGTCGCGGCCTGGATCGGGAACGGCTCCGTCACCCCCAGGCCGGTCATCGTCGCCAACACCTCGGGCGGAAGACCCAGCGCGTCGAAGGACGCCGCCGGCGGCAGGCCGGGGGATACGGGCGGGGGTGTCGAGAGGTCACCCTGCGGCGCGGTCGCCGGCCGGTGCTTGCCGGCGTGCGGGAGTACAGTGGCCGGCGGCTTCGCGTTCATGGGGAACCTTCCTCGGTGTGACGCCGGGAACGCGCCGGGGTCCGTACCCGTTGGTACGGACCCCGGCGGTGTCGAAGGCGTTTCCTCATTTTACCAGCGGCCGCTCACCCGCCCGCGGGCCCGGCACGATCAGCCGCCTTCGGCATCCCCGGCCGCCGGCGTGAGCCTTGCCCATCCCCGGCCGTCGGCGTGAGCCTTGTCCGTCCCCGTCCGCCGACGTGAGCCTTGCCGACGCAGTCGCCCGAGGAGCGTGACCCTGCCGAGCCCGTCGGCCGGGGACCGTGAGCCTTACCGAGGTCGCCGATCGACGACGCGGAACTGAGGGGGCGCGAGGAGCGAGGCGGGGGCGGGCGTAACGGGGGGCGGGGCGTGACGGGCGTACGGACGTAAGGGAAAGTCGCTCGGATCTGGAACCGCGACGAGGCATCCGGGCGTTGATCAGTAGACGGTCGAGCCGGGCACGATCGGCCGGGACACGAGGGCATCGGAGGGGGTCGCTGTGGTGTACGAATCGCACTTCGGTGCCGGATCTCGAAACCGGCCGAACGGGATGAACGGGCCGGACGGCGTGACGCGCCCGGCGTCGCCATCGCGGCGGGCGCGGACCCGGGACGCGGCGGCGCTGGTGGCGGGGTGGGTCACCCTGCTGTGGGTACTGGAGATCATCGACGCGATCAGCGGTCACGCCCTGGACGCCTACGGCATCACGCCACGGGAGTTCGGCGAGCTTCGCGACGTCGTGCCCGCCGCCTTCCTGCACTTCGGGTTCGACCATCTCGCGGCGAACAGTCTGCCGCTGCTGGCCATGGGCTTCCTGGCGGCGCTGTCCGGCATTCGCCGCTTCCTCGCCGTCGCCGCGGTGATCACCCTGGTGAGCGGCCTGGGCGTCTGGCTCACCGCGCCGGCGCACTCCAACACCGCGGGCGCGTCGGGCGTCGTCTTCGGCCTGTTCGGCTATCTCGTCGTCCGCGGTTTCGTCGACCGCCGCATCGGTGACGTACTCGTGGGCCTCCTCGTCGGTGCCGTCTACGGTTCGATCCTCTGGGGGGTGCTGCCGACGGCCACCGGAGTGAGCTGGCAGGGGCACCTCTTCGGCCTGATCGGCGGCGTCGCCGCGGCGGTGGCGTTCCGGCGGACTCCGGTCCGCCAGGGGTGAGCGGTCGCCCGCACCGCCCCGTCGGCGGGCGCGCGTGCACATGAACCTCGTTCCGACCCCGGTCGGGCGCACATGAGGACCGTTTCGGGGTACCCGCGCCGACATGACACCGGAGAACGATCACGCCGAATCCGTGCGGGCCGTGCGGCAGCTGCGGCGAATCCGCCCCGTTTACGCAGGTGGAGCCGCTCTGTGGGCCGCCTCGACCGCCTGGGCCGGGTGGGAGGACCCGGGGAGTCGGCAGATGTGGGTGTCGGTCCTCTTCCTGATCGTCTTCACCGGCCTGTTGTCCGTGACGTCCCTGTGGCTGTGGCGTCGGCAGCCGGCCGGTTCGGGCGCGGCGGTGCACCACGCGGCTCCACGGAGGATGGCCGCGCGCCGGCAGGCGAGCGCCTGAGCACGGGAGTCGGGCTCTCGGTATGGTCCGGCGTCCGCCGCGGGATCACTGGATGCCGGGGTCAGGGGTCGGCGCTCCCCCCTGCCGTCGAAACCGAGGTTCTTCCCACTCCGGACGGTCTGCTGTCCCGAGGCGTGACCTCACTCCTTGGGGCGGCGGACGCTCGTGCGGAGGCACGGGAAGCGGGCGCGGTCCTCGTCAGGAGCGGGGACGGGCCCCAGGCCCCAGGCGGGCGGTGATCTCCCCGGGGGTGAGGGTGGAGTGGTCGGCGGAGCACTCGACGACGACGCGGACCGGAGCGTCGCAGTCCGTGTGGCGGATGTCCAGCACGGGGCCCTCGTCGCCCAAGGCGTACGTCTCGCCCCACTGGGTGAGTGCCATCAGGACAGGCCACAGGTCCCAGCCCTTGCGGGTCAGGCGGTACTCGTTGCGTGAGCGGTTGCCCGGCTCCCGGTAGGGCACGGCTTTCAGGACGCCGGCCGAGACCAGCTTCCGGAGGCGGTCGCTGAGGACGGCCTCCGACAGGCCGATATGGCGGTGGAAGTCGTCGAAGCGGCGGACCCCGTTGACGGCGTCACGCAGGATCAGCAACGTCCACTTCTCTCCGACCACGTCGAGCGTGCGCTGGACGGGGCAGTTCTCCGTGCTCGCCTCAAGCCACTTCATCCCGCCATGGTAGAGGGCTGGCTTCTTCATTGACAGTCAGGTGAGCCGAAGGCTAGCTTCATCGGTAAAAGCCAGAGGGAAGGCCTCGACTCGTGGGACGAACGCGTACGTATCAGTGGGACGACCCCGCGATCCTGGCGGAAGCAGCCGGACGCATGGCCGGCATCGACTTCCTGCGCGAGCTGAGGGCGGGGCGGCTGCCGGGGCCACCCATCGGCCACACGGTCGACTTCGCCCTGGACGAGGTCGAGCCCGGCAGGGCGGTGTTCTCCCTGACGCCGGGGGAGGAGCACTACAACCCGATCGGCAGCGTGCACGGCGGCATCTTCGCCACACTGCTCGACTCGGCGGCGGGTTGCGCGGTCCAGTCCACCCTTCCGCAGGGCATGGCCTACACCTCGCTCGACCTCACGGTGAAGTTCCTGCGGCGGATCACCGTGGACACCGGAACGGTGCGTGCCATCGGCACGGTTGTCAGCAAGGGGCGCCAGACCGCTCTCGCCCAGGCGCAGTTGGTCGACGCGACGGGACGCCTGCTCGCCCACGCCACCAGCACCTGCATGCTCTTCCCGGTACCGCCGGCGCCGTAGCCGACCTCGGCGCCCGGGTTTTCGGTCCCGTCCCTCCCTGGGTGCGGTTCCTCGGCGACGGGCCGATCACGGACGGCGCGACCGGGCCGAGGCGGCGGCCGAGGGGCAGGGCGACACACTGACGGCACCGCCGTATGGCGAACATTGGCGGCACCGCCGTATGACGAGGAACGGTATCCGCCGGGGTGACCGCTCTCACGGGCGGCGTCGGCCCGATTCCCGGTGCCCGGTATGTGCTCGTATGCTTCCTTCCGGCCGCCCGCGGGGCGCGAGGGGGAGAGGCACGCCGATGTGGGACGGGATCGAGCTGCGGCTGCGCACGGCCGGCAAACCGCTGCTGATGGGCGTGGCCATGATGGGCCTCGCCGCCGCTCGGGAAGGCTGATGGCTGCTGCCGCGCGTGTTCATGGCCCTCGTGGGCATGGCAACGCGGTGGTGGAGTGCGGGGTGCAGACGTGGAAGCTGCTCCGCCGCGGGGAACCGGCGAACGCGACGTCGGATCGGCTGGAGGCGGCCGAGCGGGCGCAACGGGAATGACGGAGTCCGCCGGTCGCTGCGAGCACGCTGCCGACGCCCGAGCGACTGCCTGGCGAACCATGGCCCACGCGCGGTAGTCCTCGCCGAGCCGCCCGACGCCTGCCCGAAGGGCTCGGGGCCGGCGATGGCCGGCAGCGGTCGGCAGCGTCACAGCATCGTCCGTCGGACCCGCGGGTACTCGCGGTGCGGCGGCGCGCCCCACGCGCCCACGGAGCGGCGAGGGAGCGGCATGGGACGACACGAGGAACCGCGGACGGAGCAGGACCGGGCGGCACGCTTGCGCGAGATCGCCGCGGACGTGTTCGGCTGGGAAACACTCCTGCCCGAGCAGCTCGCCGCCATGGAATGGGTGCTGGAGGGTGAGGACACCCTCGTCGTCATGCCGACCGGGGCGGGCAAGTCCGCCGTGTACCAGGTTCCCGCCCTGATGCTGCCGGGACCGGTCGTCGTGGTGTCCCCGCTGCTGGCCCTCCAGCGGGACCAGATAGCCGGTCTGCCGGACGGCGACGCCGCGCCCGGTGCCGTCGCGGTCAATTCCGACCTCGGCGCGGCCAGGACGGCGGCCGCCTGGGAGGCGCTGCGGCGCGGTGAGATCCGTTTCCTCTACCTGTCTCCGGAGCAGCTCGCCAAGAACGAGGTGGTGGAACGGCTGGCCGAGGCCCGCCCCGCCCTCTTCGTGGTGGACGAGGCTCAGTGCGTGTCCTCGTGGGGGCACGACTTCCGCCCCGACTACCTGCGGCTGGAGCAGGCGGTACGCCGCGTGGGCAGGCCACCGGTACTGGCGCTGACCGCGACGGCGGCCCCACCGGTGCGCAAGGAGATCGCCGAGCGGCTGGGCATGCGCCGGCCGCGGGTGATGGTGACCGGCTTCGACCGGCCGAACATCAGGCTCGAGGTCCGCCGCTTCCTGGACGAGGACGACCGGCGCCGCGCCGTGGTCGAGCGGGCCGCCGCCGGGCCCAAGCCGGGCATCGTCTACGCCGCGACCCGCAAGGACAGCGAGTACTACGCCGGGGAACTGGCCTCTCTGGGACTGGCGGCCGAGAGCTACCACGCCGGACTGCGCGCCTCCGAACGCGCCAGGATCCACGACGCCTTCCTCTCCGGCGCGGCGGACGTCGTGGTGGCGACGTCGGCGTTCGGCATGGGCATAGACAAGGAGGACGTGCGGTTCGTCCTGCACGCGTCGCTGCCGGGTTCGCTGGACGCCTACTACCAGGAGATCGGCCGCTGCGGCAGAGACCGGCAGGCGGCTCTCGCCGTACTGCACTACCGGCCGGACGACACCGGCATGCAGAGCTACTTCGCCTCCCGCAGCCCCGGTCGGGGCGCCCTGTCCGAGGTGGTCGAGGCCGTCCACGGTCGCGGCGGGGAGGCGGCCGACCTGGACGAGTTGCGCCAGGAGACGGGCCTGTCGAGGAACCGGGTCACCGCGGCGGTCAACCTGCTGGAGGAGGCCGACGCCGTCGGGACGGGGGAGGAGGGCGAGGTACGACCGGTGCCCGGGGTGTCCGCCCGTCAGGCCACCGAGCAGGCGGAGCAGGCGGCCACCGAGCATCGCCGGACCGACCGGTCACGGGTGGAGATGGCGCGGGCGTACGCCGAGACCACCGGCTGCCGACGGTATTTCCTGCTCGGCTACTTCGGGGAGGCCTACGACGCCCCGTGCGGGAACTGCGACGTGTGCGACGAGGAGCGGCCCGAGGACGGGACGGAGGAGCGGACCGCCCACCCCTCGGCGGCCGCCTACCCCGTCGGCACCGAGGTGCGGCACGAGCAGTGGGGCGAGGGCACCGTGCTGAGCGAGGACCTGGACCGCATCACGGTGCTGTTCGACCAGGCCGGATACCGCACGCTGTCCCTCGAGGCGATGGCCGGACGCGAGAACCTGCTCACGGTGGTGCGCAGGCCCGGCGAGGATCCCGGCCACGAGGAGCCGGGGGCGACCGGGACGAGCTGAGCCGGAACGGGCGCATTCCACCGGTCGTCGCGATACGTGATCTCTGAGGCGTTGCACCGGTAGTTGAACAGTCGCCCGGTCGCGACCACGCGGCCTGACGGATGTGGCTACGCCTTGGTGAGACCGATGGGTGTCGACCCTGCGTATGCTCGCCTCGACGCTGAGGCTGAGGGGGTGGACGTGCTGAGGTTGCTCGGCTTCTTCGACGACTTCGGTCACTCCGGTGAGCTGGCCGCGGGACCGCTGGGGGTTCAGGTGCAAGCGACTGGCGAACCGGACGAAGCCCGGATTGTGGAGTATTTGGACGTCGGTCATCGCCTTACGTACTTCATGGAAGCAGGGGTTGACGTCCTCACGGGTGAGGTTCACCGGCACACGTCCGGCTGTTCGTCCCTTGTCACCGATGGCCTGTGGGTGTGGCGCGCGGACTTCGCCCACTATGTGGAGGCGTATCACGTGCCGTTGCCCGCGGACTTCGTCGCTCGTGTCCGAGGATTCGGCCATCGGATGCCGGACCTGGCCGGTGCGGACTTCGCGCCGGTTTTCGACGAGGTGGTCCGGGAGTTCGGATGGACGCATGTTGACCCGTGGGACGTGGACTCGATCCTGCGCCCCCAGCCTCGAGCTGTCCTGACGCGCGCGGAGTTCGCATCGAGGCTTCGACAGGAACGGCCTGCCGGCTCTTGGGGAAGGGCGCCGCGCAAGCCGCGCAGGCAAAAGGAACGCGGTCTTTAGCGATCCAGCGAAACGTGGCCGGTCCGATCGGCTGGCGATCAGGTCGTCCTCCCCGGGGCCGGTGATCGAGCAATCCTCGGCTTCGGCAGGACGCTCGCCGATCGTGGCCATCCGGGTGGCGAGTCGGGGTCGGTGCTGTTCGGCCTGGCGGCCGGGTTCGCGCCTGGTGGCGCCGGTGCCGCCGCAGTGCCGGTTGCGGCGAATCTCCCAGCTGATGGTGGACGGGCTGCGGCCCGGCTCGGCGCGGTGGTCCGCACCGTGGCCTTCTCCCGCAGGCCGGTCGGCGAGGCAACAGCGGTCGGCCTCGCCCGGACACCGCGAAGGGCCGGCAAGCGGCACCACCGTGAGTACCGGCGGTGCCGCCTCGAACCTGCCAGACGGGTTGCGGCTGCTGCGCCACCGCCTGCCTGTGCGGGTGCTGGTCGCGACACGTCGTCAGGTGTCGTGGCTGCTCAGGTCCTGGTCCCTGAGCCGGAAGTGTCCCTCCCGCTCATGGACCAGGTTGTCGGGCGCCCTGGGCAACAGTCCGCACCTTGCGGATGTCGAACATCGCAGCGGCGGGGCCTTCCCACGAGGCCGACCACCGGCGTGGCGAGCACGTCGTGGGCGGTCGGCCGGATGCGGTCAGTCGCGGTTCATGGCCTTGCGGACGGCGTCGCGGGTGCGGTCCATCAGGGCGGCGACCGGGCCGAGTGCCACGTTCGCCTTGGCCGATTCCACCCCCGGATGCGGCCGGGTGGGCGCCATGGCTTCGGCCGCCTTGACACCCTTGGCCAGTGAGGCGAGCGTCGAGGTGTCGGCGCTGCGCCGGATGTGGATGAACTCGTACCGCTCCTCCGCGCGCGCGTGCTCCTGGACGTCGGCGCGCAGAGCCAGCAGCTGCGGCATGAACTTCGGGTCGTTCGTGTCCATGTCGTCCAGGGCGCTCAATGTCTCCTTGGCCGACCGTTCCTCCGCGAGGCGGGCCTCGACGACGTCCTCACCGCCCGTGACGTTGCGGCGGACGAAGGGGTGCACGATCTCCTCCTCCGCCGTCTCATGGACGGCGAGCAGGCGCACCAGGCGCCGGAAGGCCTCCTGGCGGGCGTCCCCGGTCGCGGCCTCGACCTCGTCGAACAGGTTGCGGATGTCCCCGTGCTGCCGCATCAGCAGAGCCACCACGTCGGTGTCGGGGGCGGCGTCGTCACCGGCCTGCGGGGTGTGAAGCTCGGACATGACCGCTCTCCTCACTTCTCGCGCATGGCGGGGTCGGGGTGCTCGCCCTCGGTCTCGACGCGGTACTCGCGCCCGAACATCTCGTCGTGCTGCGCCATGACCCGCTCGCTCGGCGGCTCCTCGCCGCCGTGGATCTGCTCCTGCATCTTCTCGAAGCGCTCATGGGCGTCGCGGACGTATCCGGCACCGAGCGTGGTCAGGTCCATCTGCGTGTCGAGCAGTTCGCGCAGATAGGCCTTGTTCGGCTCGAAGGTCAGGACGTTGGGCAGCTGCGGCGCCAGCACCGACTCCGGGTCGCGTCCGTCGTGACGGCGCATCAGGTCGCAGGCGATGTGCAGGTGTTCCAGCTCCTGGTTCAGGTGCAGCTCCCAGATCGCCTTCACCTTGGGGTCGCTCTCCTGCTCCATGAAGGAGTAGTAGAGATAGCACTCGTTGTACTCGTGGTTGACGAGCTGCTCCCACCACGTCTCGCCCGGGTCGACCAGCGACTCGTAGTGCGTGACGTGCTCCTCCTCGATGAGGCCGATCTCCTGGTAGAGCTGGCGGGCGATCGGCTCCATGTAGGTGGGGCCGGTGTTCATGTAGAAGTTCATGGTCTGCTGCTCCGCGGACATGATCGTCAGCGCGTGCAGCTTCGACAGCGGGTTCGTCTCGTCCTTGGCGTACGGATCACGCACGTTGTCGACCGGGTCGCGGTGGTGGAACTTCGTGGGCCGGCCCGGCATGACCTCGGTGAGGCCCTCGACGATCGCGTCCGCCTTGCGGTGCTCGATCATCTCGTACAGGTTCGCGTACCGGTACAGGTGATCGAAGTCCTCGAGGACACCGAACTGGTACGCCTGCTTCAGGTACGGGTCGGGCTCCATGCGGGCGACCCAGGCGGTGAGGTCCACGGCCACCTGCTCGTAGGCGATCGTCGTCTCCAGCACCGACGACACGCCGGGCAGCAGCCAGTTGACCGCTTTCTGCTGCTGCGCCTCGATGTACCGCGTCTGGGCGAGCTGGCGTTTCACCTCGGGATCGACGGTGTTGCGGGCCAGCTGGTGGCTGAACATGATCGCCTCGACCTCGATGCCGTTCATCGTGATGATGCGACAGCGGGTGTAGGGGTCGCAGTGATCGGGATCGATCGGGGTGACGTTCAGTTCGCGCCAGTTCCTGATCTGCCGGTCCAGCGGGATGCCACGTTGTTCCAGGGGGTTGAAGGTCACTTGTGCCTCCAGGGCGGTCGATGGTGAGTACGCAGGTCCCCCACGACGAGGAGATCACTCGTCGAAGGGGCGAGCGGGTTCCTCGGCCCAGCCTGACGTCGTGGGCACCGGACCGAGGCGTCCGCGCCGGACCGGCTGCCGGGTAGTCACCCGACCGGCGGCACGACATCGGCATGCAACCCACGGCTGGGGTACTCGCCCCACACGGCGCTCCTCCAGGCGCCGGAGAAGGCACAGTCGCGAGGGGATGTGACCGCCGATGATCGCGAGAAAATCACTGTGGGCAGCCGCCGCCGGGCTCACCGCCGGTGCCGCCGTCCTCGTCCGCCGCTCGACGGCCCGTCCGGCGGACCCGGCCGCCGCCGACCGCTGGCTGACGGTGACGATCAACCGTGGACCGGGCGACATCCATCCCGACAAGCTGCCGGCGCCGCTCCAGGAGTACGGCGACCGGATCGAGACGCGGATCCGCCCCGCGCCCGGTGACCGGGGCACGGAGCTGGCCGTACGCCTCAAGGACAGGCCCTCGGTCTCCGCGCCCGCACGGCTCGCCGGCCAGGATCCGCGCCAGGACCTGCGGCACGCCCTGCGTGAGGCGAAGGCGCTGCTCGAGGCGGGTGAGGTGCTGCGGCCCGACGCGCCGCCCACCACGCACGACACCCCCGGCGGCAAGCTCGTCGGGCTGTTGACCAGGCGCGCGGGCGGGGAGGGAGTGCTGTGAAGGCCCTGTGCTGGGAAGGCGTGAACAAGCTCGCCGTGGAGCAGGTGCCCGATCCTGTCCTGCGCAACGACCAGGACGTGATCGTGCGCCTGATCGCGGGGACCACCTGCGGCTCGGATCTGCATCTCATCGGCGGTTACATCCCCTTCATGCGATCCGGGGACATCATCGGTCACGAGTTCCTCGGCGAGGTCGTGGAGGTGGGATCCGCGGTCCGCCGCCACCAGGTGGGCGACCGGGTCGTCGTCTGCTCGTTCGTCGGCTGTGGCCGATGCTGGTACTGCGCCAACGACCTGTGGTCGCTGTGCGACAACACCAACACCAACCCCGGTATCGGACAGGCCATGTTCGGCGCGGACACCGGCGGGATCTTCGGCTACTCGCACGCCATGGGCGGGCTGCGCGGCAGCCACGCCGAGTACGTGCGGGTGCCCTTCGCGGACTACGGCGCCTTCCCCGTCCCCGAGGGCATCGACGACGCGAGCGCGCTGTTCGTGTCCGACTCGGTCCCCACCGGATGGATGGGCGCCGACCTGGCGGGCGTGAAACCCGGTGACGTGGTCGCCGTGTGGGGCTGCGGGGCCGTGGGGCAGATGGCGGCGCGCGCCGCCATCCTGCTCGGCGCGGAGCGGGTGATCTCCATCGACCGGATTCCCGAGCGCCTGGCGATGACCGAACGGCACATCGGCAGCGAGGTCATCGACTACACGGCCACCGACGTCGGGGCGGAACTGCGCGAACGCACCGGTGGCCGGGGTCCGGACGTGTGCATCGAAGCGGTCGGCATGGAGGCGCACAGCGACAGCCCGGTGCACCTGTACGACCAGGTCAAGCAGCAGTTGCGGCTCCAGACGGACCGGCCCACCGCCGTACGGCAGGCCATCCACGCCTGCCGCAAGGGCGGGACCGTGTTCATCCTGGGCGTCTTCGCCGGGGCCGTGGACAAGTTCCCCCTGGGCGCGGTGATCAACAAGGGACTGACCGTTCGCGGCGCCCAGATGCACGGCCAGCGCTACATCCCGATGCTGCTCGACCGCATGGCGGCCGGGGAACTGAGCACCTCCCACCTGGCGACGCACACCGTCACGCTGGACGAGGCGCCACGGGCGTACGACATGTTCAAGCACAAGACCGACGGCTGCGTACGCGCGGTGATCCGGCCGGGTGGCTGAGCGGGGCGGGGCGGCGCGGGGTCCCCGACCGGGTGGCCGCGCGGCGCGGGACCTCGCGGCTCCGTTTGCCGGATGTCCCGGCGGGGGACCCGGTCGCGGGCGGCCGTAGGACGACCCCGGTGCCCGCCCCCGGACGACTCGCCAGCCGAACGGCGAGAGCAGGGGAACCGCGGTCCCCCGAACGGAGAGCACGGGAACCGCGGTGAGGCACCGACCGGCGAACGCAGTGGGACAGGAACGGGCACGAATCATGGGCACAGCAGCTGACAGCCGCTTCGTACGACGCCTGGAGAGGCGTCTGCGAGGGACGGAACGTGACTACTCGGCGGGCCACGAGCGGCCGCTGGGCGGCTACCTCGCCGCCATGGCCGGTTTCGGGGCGTACACGGCGGCCTGGGCGACGGCGGTGCGGCTGCGCCGGCGCCCGCTGCCCGACCGGCCCGAGCCCTGGGACGTGGTCCTGACCGCGGTGGCCACCTTCCGGCTCAGCCGACTGCTGAGCAAGGCCTCGGTGACCAGCCCGCTGCGGGCTCCCTTCACGCGGTACGTCGGTCCGCAGGGCCCGGCCGAACTGCATGAGGAGGCACGCGCCGACGGCGGCGAGGAGACCGTCGGCGAGCTGCTGACCTGCCCGTTCTGCATGAGTGTGTGGGTGGCCTCGACCCTGACCGCGAGCCGGCTGATGTGGCCGCGCGGCACCCGGACCGCCATGGGGGCGCTCACCGCGCTGGCCGGGGCGGACGCGCTGCAACTGGTCTACGCGGCCCTGGTGGACAAGGCCACCGGCGACGACGAATAGCACCGTCGTACGCCGAGCCTTCGACCACATCCGGTTCGGCGTCCCTCGGCGTCCCTCGGCGCCCCGACGGTGGGGAGCGGGACGGAGCGGGACGGAGCGGAGCCGCGGCACGTCCCCGGACCTCCGTCCAGTTCCGTCCTCGTCCACCTCACCGGCGTGCGCGGCCGCCCGGAGGCGGCCGTGAAGGGCGAGCCGGGACCCGCGTCGCCGTGCGCCCGGCGCTCACCCCGTCGGGCGCACGGATCGGGGACCGTCGGCGACGCCCGTGCCGGGCGGTGACGGTCCGGGTACCGACGCCGCCCGCGTGCGCGAACGGCCCGCGGACGGGCATGCTCCGTGATCGTGTGCTCCCACCCGCACATCGACGTGATGGCAATGTAGGGAACATGACCACCGACGCCGACGGGGCGACCCCCGTCAACCCCGCCCGCCCGGCCGCCGAGATCCTGCGCTACGCGGCCTTCACCGACGATCCGGCCGGCGGCAACCCCGCCGGCGTCGTGCTCGACGCCCGCGGGCTCGACGACGCGACGATGCTGGCCGTCGCCGCCGAGGTCGGATACTCCGAGACGGCCTTCGTCACCCGTCATGACGAGACGTCCCGGCGGTTCGGCGTCCGCTACTTCAGCCCGCTCGCCGAGGTCGCCTTCTGCGGGCACGCGACCGTCGCCCTGGCCGTCGCCCTCGCCGAGCGGACGGGCCCCGGCGAGATCCTGCTCGACACCCCGGCAGGCGAGATCCCCGTCGCGACCGTATCGGAGGACGGAGCCGTGCTGGCCACACTCACCAGCGTCGCGACCCGCTCCCGCCCCGCCGAGAGCACCGAGCTGGACGCGGCGCTGAAGGCCCTCGGCTGGGAGGCCGGCGAGCTGGATCCGGCGCTGCCGCCGCACGTCGCGTTCGGCGGCAACGACCATCTGGTACTGGCCGCGGCCTCCCGAGCGCGCCTGGCGTCCCTGGACTACGACTTCGACGGCCTCGCCGAGGTGATGCGGCTCCACGGCTGGACCACGCTCCAGTTGGTGTGGCGTGAGTCGCCGTACCGCTTCCACGCCCGCGATCCGTTCCCGGTCGGCGGCGTGGTGGAGGATCCGGCGACCGGAGCGGCGGCCGCGGCGTTCGGCGGATACCTCCGTGCCCTCGGCCTCGTCACCGGCCCCACCAGGATCGCCATCCGGCAGGGAGAGGACATGGGCCGCCCCAGCGACCTGCTGATCGACGTGGATCCGCAGAGCCCCCGCACCCGCGTCACGGGACAGGCCGTTCCGATCGAGGGCTGGGGTCCTTCGTCCGGATCAGCCCGGCAGGGACGGTGAGCGTGCCGGTGCGACGGCCGGCCGTGAGCTGCCAGGTGAGCGCCGAGCGCCGGTAGCGGGGGCGTGGCCTCCTCGGCCAGGGGGAAAGGCCAGCAGGGCAGGGAACGCGGGCAGGGACGTGCACGAGTGGCCGGCGCGGATGTGTGTCGACGTGGTCGGCGCGAAGGTGTGCCAAGTGCTCGGTGCCGCCGGGTCGCGCCGCCGAGTACTTCACCACGCCCGGTGTGAAGGGCCGGCTGACGGCGGCCTTCTTCAAGGGTGTCGGCCAGCGCGCGTCGGTCCACTCCGCCAGGGACTTCTGCTGCGGTTGGCCGTAGCGGGCTCGCCGCGGGCGCCGGAACGATCCACCGGGACGGACCGTCGTCCACCCGGGCCGCGACCCCCGTGGCGCCGACGACCTCGGCGCGCGCCGGACCCGCCGCCCAGCGGGTGGTGCGCCGGGTCGTCCCGCGGTCAGGAGCGGCATGGACGTGCTGGGGCGCGGCGAGCGGTGTGGCCGATGCTCGCCCGTCCGCTGTGCGTTGCGGAGTGACTCCGGTGCCCTCGGGGCACGGAACGGAGCGCGGGGGGTGACCGTCCCAACCGGGACCGCCCCCTCGTCCCACGGGCACCGGCCCGCGGATGTGCCGCTTCCCGGCGAAAGGAGTCTCCGCCGTGACCGCCCCCACTCCGGGCGGCGTTGCCGAAGGCCCCGGCACCGCCCCCATACCGCCCGACCTCGCCCAACTGCTGCGTGACGGGCTCGAGGCCGTCGCCGACGAGGTGGAGCGGGAGGTCCGCGGCCAGGTCCCGGAGTACGCCCGCCCGGCCGACGGAACCCACCGCGCGCACCTCAGGGCCGGTGTCGTACAGGCGCTCACCCTGTTCGTCGACCACATCGCCGACCCGCGCGGCCGCAGCGACGCGATCGCCGCGACATACCGCCAACTCGGCCGTGGTGAAGCCCTGGAGGGCCGCAGCCTGGACGCCTTGCAGTCCGCCCTGCGCGTGGGCGGCCTGCACGCCTGGCGGCTGATGGGACGTACGGCGGAGGAACTCGGGCTGGGGTCGACGGTCGTGGCCGCGCTGGGCGAACTGGCGTTCCGGACCGTGCACGAGGTCGCCGAGGCGGCCGCCGCCGGCTACGCGGAGGCCCGGCTGCGCGACACCGACGAGCTGGAACGTCGCCGCAGACGCCTGCTCGACCTGCTCCTCGGCGAGGGACCGGTGTCCACGGACGCCGTCAAGGACCTGGCGCACGGCGCCCGTTGGCCGGTGCCGCGGCAGGTCGCCGTCGTCGCGCTCGCCGCCGCCCCGGACCAACAGGAGCAGGACCGCACGCCGCTGCCGCCGGGCGCGTTGGTGGACCTGGAGTCCCGGCCGCCCCGGATGCTGGTGCCCGATCCGGACGGCGACGGCCGCTTCGGCGGCCGGGCTTCAGCCCTCGCGCCGCGCGGCCGTCCGGCGGCGATCGGCCCCACGGTGCCGCTCACCGAGGCCGCCCGGTCGCTGCGCTGGGCCACCCGCGCACTCGGGCTGATGGGCCGCGGCATCCTGCCCCGGCAGGGCGTCGTACGCTGCGCCGACCACCTGTCGACCCTGCTGCTGCACAGCGACGAGCCGCTGCTGGCCCAGCTACGGTCCCGTGTGCTCGCGCCCCTCGACACGGTCTCGGAGGGGCAGCGCGGCCGGCTCGCGCAGACCCTGCTGGCCTGGCTGCTCAGCGGCGGCAACGTGCCCGACGTCGCCGCCCGCCTGCACGTCCACCCGCAGACGGTCCGCTACCGGCTGCGGCAGCTGGAGAAGCTCTTCGGCGAGGCCCTCCACGATCCCGGCACCCGCCTGGACCTCATCCTGACCCTGCGCGCCGAGTCCCTGCGCGCCTAGTCACCGCGAGACCGGGAGGAGTCCAGTACGTAAGAACGCCATCCCGGGTTCACGTCACTCACGCGAGCACAAAACAGCGAGGAAACTCTGAATTCCCGTACATAACACCAGGCCTGCGAACGCGCATACCTTCGGGACGTCCTTTCCCCAGGCGCATCAAGCGCCCCACCCACAAAGGATCTCCCCCATGCGCATCCGCTTGTGTCTCGCCGCCCTCTCGCTGGTCGGCGGGGCCGGAATGGCCACCCTCTCGGCGCCCACCGCGACAGCCGCGGCCTGCACGGACATCAATGTCGTGTCGGCCAGGGGCACCTTCGAGCCGGGCACGCTCGGCCTGATCGTCGGCGACCCGGTGTACTCGTCCCTACAGCGGAAGCTGGCGGGTAAAAGCCTGTCCAGCTATGCGGTGGACTATCCCGCGAACCTCTCCCTCACCTCGGCCGCACGGGGCAACAGCGACCTGGTGAACCACGTGCGGAGCCAGGCGGCCGCCTGCCCGAACCAGCGCTTCGTCCTCGTCGGCTATTCGCAGGGCGCGAACGTCGTCGACAACTCCATCGGCATCAGCAGCGCGGGCGCGGCGGTCGGCAGTCCCATCGTGGCCACCATTCCCGCGGCGCTCGAATCGAAGGTCGCCGCGGTGCTGCTGTTCGGCAACCCGATCCGCGCCATCGGCAAGAGCGTCACCGGCACCTACCAGAGCCGCACCCTCGACATCTGCGCCGACGGTGACCCCGTCTGCGAGAGCGGCGGCAACAACGTGACGGCCCACCTGAGTTACCGCGCCGACGCCGACGCGGCCGCGACGTTCGCCGCCGGCAAGGTCTGAGCACCGCCGAGGCGAGCAGCCTGGCAGTCGGACCCGCGGGGTTCACCCCGGGCCCGACTGCCCTCCCGTTGGCGGCTCCTCTTGGCGCTCCTCGGCGTCCGCGGTGACCTCCGCGAGCCCGGCGGGAACGGTTCGGGCCTCCCGTCCATCCGGAGGCGCGCCGTCAGCACATCGAGGTTCCGGAACCGTCCGCGCTCTCATCGGACACGGTCCGGGCGCAACCGCCCCGCCGGACGGTCCGTTC
>NZ_JBIAHY010000005.1:219409-814017 GCF_042870975.1 Streptomyces sp. NPDC006259
CCGCAGCCGCAGCCGCAGCCGCAGCCGCAGCCGCAGCCGCAGCCGCAGCCGCAGCCGCAGCCGCAGCCGCAGCCGCAGCCGCAGCCGCAGCCGCAGCCGCAGACCGGAGGCGGAGCCGTGAGGGTGGCTATGCTGACGGGATGAGGATCATGGTGGGTGGCCTGGCGGCCGGGTCGGTTTTCGGATCGCTCACCTCGTTCGTCAACGCGCTGTCGTCGCCGTACGCGCAGCTGGGAACCCGCTTCACCGGCACCGTCTGGGCCAAGACCGCCAAGGTGCTCAGCCTGCTGATGGACGCGGGATGGTGCTGGGCCGCGCTGGCGGTGGGAATGGGCTGGCTGGCCGGCGGCCGGGCCCTGGGCGCGGCGACCGGTGCTCTGTCGCTGGTAGCGGCCTCGGCGGCCTACTACGCGACGGACGCCTACCTCCTCGGGGAACCGTTCGCACTGTTCGCGGGGGAGACGCTGATGTGGTCGGTGACGGGCCTGCTGTTCGGGTCGGTCCTCGGGGCGGTGGGCGCGACCGTCGGACGACCTGGGCTCCCCGGCCTCCTCGCCGCGTTGACGGTGCCGTTGGGGGCCGCGGCCCAGATGCTCGTGATGCCTCCCCGGCCGCACGCCACCGTGACCCCGTCCGTCCTCCTCGCCGAAGTCGTCGTCTGGACAGCCGCAGTGCTGGGCGCCGGCTGGGCCGTCCACCGTTTCCGGGTGACGAGGCGCGTCGCCGGGTCCGAGTCCGGGTCTGGGTCCGAGTCCCGGTCCGCGTTCGAGTCCCGGTCCGGGGTCGGCTCCGGGTCCGGGCGCGCGTGACGTCGTGGCGCGGTCGCCGAGCCACCTCGGTGATCGGCCGTCCCCGGTCCCTCCTCGCACCGCACCCTCGCGCAGCCTGAGGATCAGGCCTGGGACTGGCGCCTGAGACAGCGTCAACTCCGTCGGACCACAGGGCGGTTCACCGGTGCCCGGGTCAGCGCAGGACGAGCAGGACGGTCAGCGCGACGAGCAGCGAGTCGATCCGGTCCAGCAGGCCCCCGGAGCCGGGCAGCCAGCGGCCGGCGTCCTTCACCCGCGCACCCCTCTTGATCATCGATTCGAGGAGGTCCCCGGCCGGGGCGCCGACCGCGACCGCCGCGGCCATGGGCCAGCTGAACGCCGACAGCACGGCCAGGACGCCGAGTCCGGCCACGGCCCCCGCCAGGGTCCCGCTCCATCGCTTGGCCGGTGACAGGGACGACAGCCGAGGACCGCCGAGCCGCCTGCCGGCGAAGTACGCCACGATGTCGGCGATGGAGACCGCGACGAACAGCGCGAGCCCGCTCCCCCCGAGCGGCACCAGCGCGGCCAGGGGGCTCAGCCACGCCAGGCCGAGCAGTCCCGCGCCGAGCCGGCGCAGGCCGTGGTCGGCGTCCCCGGCCAGGAGCGGTACGGCGGCCACCGCGAGCGCCCCGACGGCCGCCACCCGAAGCACCTCTCCCGGCGTCAGCCAAGCGGCGAGTACGACGCCGGCGACCGCCGCCGCCAGCACCACCCGGTCCGCCCGGCCGAGCCGCGTCAGCCCGCCGTACTCCAGCACGGCGATCACCCCGACGGCGACGGCGACGGCCGCGGCTCCCGGGCGGCCCAGCCAGAACGCGCCGGTGACCGACGGCACGCCCACCGCCCAGGCACACCATCGGATCCGCAGCTCGCGGCGGCGGGAGGCCGCCACGGCGACACCGCTCAGCGCCAGCGCCCCACCGAGGTAGGGCACCAGCGAGGCCACGGTGGTCACCGGGCGGTACCCGCGGCCGCCACGTCCTCGGCCGCCGAGGCGCGCGAGACCGAACGCGACGGCAGCAGCAGCTCCAGCGCGGCCCGGAACGCGGCCACGATCCGGTCGTTCCCGGCAGCGTCGCGGACCGCGATGCGCACGGTGCGCCCCTGGTACTCCGGTGACAGCGGCGACAGATCGCGCAGGTACACGTCGTGACGGCGGCACTCGTCGACCAGTCGGGCCGCGCTCGGCCCGCCCGGCGGCAGGGTCACGGAGAGGAAGTTCGCCACCGACTCCTCGACCACCACGGTCTCGTCCGACTCCGCCAGATCGGCGGCCAGCCGACGCCGCAGTGTGTGCGTGCGAAGCCAGTGGTCGCGGTAGTGTGCCGGGTCGCGCAGGGCTGCCACCGCGGCGAGTTGCGCGGGGAGACCGACCGGCCACGGCGGCGTCCACCGGCGTATCCCGGCCGCGGTGCCGGGCTCGGCCACCAGGTAGGCGGCTCGCACGCCGGACAGGGCGTACATCTTCGACAGCGAGGTGCAGACCACCACCCTCGGGTCCGTCGCGGCGAGCCCGGCGAGCGACTCGGCCGGGTCGACGTAACCCAGGTAGGCCTCGTCGATCCACCAGCGGGTCCGGGCCGGTGCGGCGGCGATCAGGGATCGTAGCTCCGACGCCGGAGCGTGGCGTCCGGTCGGGTTGTTCGGGTTGACGATCACGACGAGGTCGTAGCGGCCGGAACCGACGACGGCGGACAGCCGGGCCGGGTCGATCCGCCAGCCCTCCTCCCGGCGCAGCCGGAACCGGTCCACCCGGCATCCGATCACCCTCTCGGTGACGTGCGCGTACTCGCCGTATCCCGGGTCCATCAGAAGGACCCTGCTCTCCGGGGTCAGCCACCGGCCGAACGCCCGGAAGATCAGGTCGGACGAGCCGGCGCCCACCGCGAGCGCCTCGACCGGAAGGCCGCGCACCGCGGCGATCTCCGCCATCAGGCCCTCGGCGCCGGTCGGCGGCGACGTCCGGGCCACCCAGCCCGGGTCCTCCGCGAGCGCCGCCCGCACCCCGGGGGCCGGCGGGAACCAGGCGTCCAGGACGTCGGCCGCGACGACCTCGTGGCGGCGATGCAGACTGCGGAAGTCCGTGCCGATGGCGGTGAACGAGGCACCGCCGTGCTCGCAGCCGTCGGGCCCGGGTGCGAACGGCACGTCCAGCCGCCAGTCCACCGCGGACCGCAGACGCTCCACCAGGGCGCGGTAGCGGTCCATCGAGACCCTCGTCAACTCGCCCACGCCGCCGTTCAGCACCTCGAACGTCAACGCACCGCCGCGCACGGTGCGGCCGACCGGTCGCAGGCCCGCGGCCAGGTACATGTCGAGCAGTTCGGTCCGCCCCATCGCCACGACCCGGCGGCCACCCCGGGCGGCGATCCAGCGCAGCGCCGCGTACATCAGCAGCGGTGCCGCGGCGGTGGCCCGCCAACGCGGCTCGACGGTGAGGACGCGCACCTCGAAGAGATCGTCCTCGGTCAGCAGCGGCAGCTCCTCGCGGGTCAGGTACTTGTCCAGCCCGTACCGCCCCGCCCAGGGGGGAGTCAGGCTGACGAAGCCGACGCGGGCCGCACCGCACGCCACGACCAGGTACGTGTTGTCACCGTCCAGCCCGTCACTGAGCCGCCCGGTCGGATTCGGCGCGTGCTGGCCCAACTCCTCCGCGTACACCCGGTGGCGCAGTTCGTGGATCCACGCGAGATCCGACTCGGTGGCAGCGCGCAGCTGTAGGTCACGGCCCATGGGCACCTCTTTCGACGCGGGGGTGGGGCCATGTCAGCCTGGGGCACCCGGACCGGCCGCGACTGAGCCGGGCGACATGATCGACTAGGTACGGATACTCAGGCGCGGACGGCCGCCGCGTGCCGGTGGCCCGCGGCCACGGAGAGCGGCCGGCGCGAAGTCCCGTCCACTGCCCCGGATCGGTCGGCGCCTCCTGCGGCAGCCGCCCCGCGGACCGTCCGGCGGGCACCTGCCCGACCACGCACGACCGTCACCACGACCGGCCGTCGCCCGGTATCCGCGCGGGCACCACGAAGGCCAGGGACGAGTGGGGGATCAACGGCACGAAACCCTGGTCGACGGCCCCCGTCCGCGCGCCGGACGGGGGCGCGCCGGAGAGGCCGCCGAGGCCGAGGGACGACGTCGGCCCGGCGGGACGAACCGCCGGGGCGTCAGCCCGACGGCGGGCGGTGACCACTCACACCGCGCGCTCCATGCACACCAGTTGGTCGCGAGCGTCCCATGACTCGGTCACGGTGAACCCGAACCGTTCGTACAGGGCGACGGCCTCGGTCCGCCATCTCCACACCGACAGTCGCACGGTGCCCACGCCGTCCTCGGAGGCGCGCGCCAGGGCGGCGTCGAGCAGACCGGAGGCGACGCCCCGGCCCCGGAAGGCCGGGTCCGTCCAGAGCCTCTTGATCTCCGACCGTCCGTCGGCGGGAGCGGTCACCACCAGGCATCCCACGGCGGTGTCCCCGCTCATGGCCACGAGCACGACATCGTCGGCGAAGACGCTCCGCGGGTCCGAGACCTCTGCCCGGTACCGTTCGGGCAGTTCGTCCACGCCCGCGACGGCCGCGCCCTTCTCGGCCTCCGTGCGCAGATGGTAGGCCGTCAGCAAGGCGGCCGGCCCGCCCTCGGCCGAAGGGAACCGGCCAGGCCAACGGACGATGGCCACCCCGCGCTGATCACTCATGGCATCAGCATCACACGACGGCGGGCTGGGAGGGCGCCGGCCGAGGCCGCCGCTCTCGCCCGCCGCGCGGCCGAGGCGGCAGGCACGGCCGCCGGGGTGGGGCGATCCGGCGACTGTCAGGGACGGGGCCGCAGTTCGGGGGCGGCGGGGGGCCGGCCCGTGAGGTTGGTGATCAGTTCGGCGCAGAGGTCGCGGAGTTTGACGTTGCGGTGCTGGGAGGCGGTGCGCAGGATGCCGAAGGCCTCGTCCGCGGTGCAGCGTCGCTGGGCCATGACCACGCCGAGGGCCTGGTCGATGACGCTGCGGGACTGCATGGCGGTCCTGAGTTGTTCGGCGAACTCCTGGGTGTCGTTGATGCGTTGGGCCAGGGCGATGCCGCCGGTGGCCTGGGCGGCCAGGGACCGCAGAGCGGCGAGGTCGGTGTGCTCGAACGCGTCGGGCGGAGCGGCGTAGAGGTTGAGCGCGCCGGCCGTGTGGGTGTGCGCGGCGATCGGCAGGGAGAAGGAGGAGCGGATCCCGCAGGACACGGCATAGGCGGGGTAGTCGCCCCAGCGCCTCTCGTCGAGCATGTCGGGAACGGAGACCTCCTCGTCGGTGCGGAGGGACTGGAGACAGGGGCCGTCGTCCTGCCCGTACTGCTTCTCGTCGAGCTTCGCCGCCACGGCCCCCGCACTGGCCACGGTGATGGGCCGGCCGTCGCGCTCCAACGTCACTCCGGCGCCGTCGGAGCAGGACAACTCCAGGGCGGCGTCGGCCAGCGACTGGAGGAAGTCCTCGAGGGAGTCGGTTTCCAGCAGCCACTGGGTGATACGGCCGCCGTCGTATGTGCCGTCGGAGTTCATGGTTTTTTCCTTCACAAGGCCCTGGGCCCCTCTGGTCGGCATCTGTCGTGCCACCGGGGTCGACGGAGTCCACGTTCCGAAGGAACAACCTCCAGTGTGACCACTGCCTGACGCCGGTCGACGTCGGGCGCTGCTGTGCTCCACACGCTACTCCTGCACGACGGCCGCACCGACCTGATGATTCGGCCGCCGCTCATGTGTGGCTCCTGTGACGCATAAGTGCTCCCGTGGGGCTTATCCGCTCACGTTCTGGGAACTCGGCGTCATGCAGTGGTCGCCGTCGGTCCCCTGACCGGCAGGTGGTCGTCCGGTGCGGATGAGGGAGAGCCGTGGCCGTTCGCATAGGGGTAGAGGAAGAATTCCATGTCGTGGACGTCGAGAGCGGGCTGCTGGTACCCCGCGCCGACGAGGTCCTCGGCCGCCTGCGCCGCAGGCCCGATTTCACGGCCGAGCTACAACGGTCGGCCGTGGAGTGGAACAGCCGGGTGCACGCCTCGCTGGACTCCCTGCACGCCGACGTGGTCAAGGCGCGGCTGCGGCTGGACGCGGCGGCCTCCGGTCTCGGACTGGCCGCCGTGGCGGCCGGCACCGTGCCGCTCGCCCGAGCCACACCCGGCGACGTCACCGCCGACCCGCGCTACCGGCACATGGCCGACGAGTACCGCCAGGTCGCCGACGAGCACCTCGTGTGCAGCGCACAGGTCCATGTCGACGTGGCCGATCGGGACACGGCCGTACGGATCATGTGCGTGATCTCGCCGTGGCTGCCCCCGCTGCTGGCCCTGTCCGCCAGCTCACCCTTCTGGCTCGGCGCGGACACCGGATACGCCAGCTGGCGCTCCATGCTCTGGCAGCGGTGGCCCACCTCCGGGCCGGCCGGCTGCTCCGCCGGAGCCGACGAGTACGACGCCACCGTCACGGGCCTCGTCGCCTCCGGGGTGATCAGCGATCCCGGAATGGTCTACTACGACGTACGGCCGTCCGATCACCAGCGGACCCTGGAGCTGCGCATCTGCGACGCCTGCCCGCGCGCGGAGACGGTCGTGCTCATCGCCGCGCTGTTCCGCGCCCTGGTCGAGGACGCGCGCGTCCGGCTGGAGCGGTCCGGCGGCCAGGGGGTCGACTGCGACGGACGCCACGAATGGCTGCGGGCCGCGAACTGGCGGGCCGCCCGCGCGGGCCTGGAGGGCGTTCTCGTCGACCCGGCCACCCGCCTCGCCGCGCCGGCCCCCGCCGTCCTGCGGGACATGCTCCGGCGGCTGCGCCCGGCACTGGAGGCCCTCGGCGACTGGGACACCGTACGCGTCCTCCTGGACGAGGCCCTGGCCGGCGGGAGCGCCGCGCACCGGCTGCGCGGGGTCGTCGAGGAGAACGGTCTGCTCGCCGGCGTGGAGACACTGGTCGCCCAGACCCGTGGCCGGCGCGGACCCGACCTCGCACCCGCCGCCGTACACCGGCCCGTCGCGACGGCCGGTGCCGCTCCGGCTGTGTCCGGGGCCGGGGCCGGGGCGCCGGGCTGGGGGAAAGCCGTGGGCGGCTGACGCCCGCGCGGCCATGCGGAACAAGTCAGGAGCCGGCCCGTCGCCCCCCGACGGGACGGTGGCCGCAGCGACGACGCCCGGCTCGCGCCGTCGTGCGGCGAGGACCGATCAAGGAGAGCAGTTCACCATGCCCAGCAGTAGGACGACCCCGCACCCCATCGGCCCGTGCGCGTACCGGTGCGCACCCCGCACCCCTTCGGCGACCAGGCCGGGCCTGGCCGACGGCGCCCGGCGAGGGGGTGCGGTCTGATGTGCGGCCTCAGCGGAGAGGTCCGTTTCGACGGCGGACGCCCCGACCTGGCGGCGGTCGAGCGCATGACCGACCGGCTCGCCGCCCGGGGGCCGGACGGCAGGGGTCTGTGGTCGCAGGGCGCCGCCGCGCTGGGGCACCGCCGCCTGAAGATCATCGACCTGTCGGAGGACGGGGCCCAGCCGATGGCCGACCCCGCGGGGCGGATCGCCGGCGTCTTCAACGGTTGCATCTACAACTACCAGGAGTTGCGGGCGGAACTGCGCGGTCTGGGCCACCGCTTCGTCTCCGGCTCCGACACCGAGGTGCTGCTCAAGGCGTACCAGGAGTGGGGTACCGCCTGCGTCGACCGCCTGTACGGCATGTTCGCCTTCGTCATCGTGGAACAGGCCACCGGCCGCGTCGTCCTGGGACGGGACCGGCTGGGCATCAAGCCGCTCTATCTGGCGCAGGCGCCGGGGCGGCTCCGTTTCGCGTCCTCGCTGCCGGCGCTCCTCGCGGGCGGCGGCGTCGACACCTCCCTCGACCCGGTCGCGCTGCACCAGTACATGAGCTGGCAGGCCACCGTGGCCGCGCCCCGTACCGTCCTGGCCGGCGTGCGCAAGCTGCCCCCGGCCACCGTGCGCGTCGTGGAGCCGGACGGCCGCCAGCGCGACATCCGCTACTGGCAGCCGTCGTACACCCGCCGGGACGAGTACGCGCACCTGGGCGCCGACGACTGGCGCGACGCGGTCCTCGACGCCCTGCGCACCGCGGTACGGCGCCGCATGGTCGCCGACGTGCCCGTGGGCGTCCTCCTGTCGGGCGGCCTCGACTCGAGTCTGATCGTGGCGCTGCTGGCCGACGAAGGGCAGCGCGACCTCGCCACCTTCAGTGTGGGATTCGAGTCGGAGGGCGGCGAGGAGGGCGACGAGTTCCACTACTCGGACCTGGTGGCCCGGCACTTCGGGACGGACCACCACCAGCTGATGGTTCCCTCGGACCGCGTGTCGACGGCGCTGGACGCGGCGATCGCCGCCATGAGCGAGCCGATGACCAGCCACGACGTGGTGGCCTTCCACCTGCTGTCGGAGCAGGTGGCGAAGGAGGTGAAGGTCGTCCAGAGCGGTCAGGGCGCGGACGAGGTCTTCGCCGGCTACCACTGGTATCCGGCCATGGCCGCCGTCCCGAGGCGGCAGGCGCCCGAGGCGTACGCCGACACGTACTTCGACCGGTCGCACGCCGACCTCGCCGAGCTCCTCCGGCCTGCGTTCCTGCCCGACCACGACGTGTCCGGCCGCTTCGTGCGCGAGCACATGGCGGAGCCGGGCGCCGAGACCGCCCTCGACGCGGCGCTGCGGCTCGACTCCCACGTGATGCTGGTCGACGATCCGGTCAAGCGCGTCGACAACATGACCATGGACTGGGGCCTGGAGGCCCGCGTCCCCTTCCTCGACCACGAGCTGGTGGAACTCGCCGCCGCCTGCCCGCCGGAGCTGAAACTCGCCGACGGCGGCAAGGGGGTCCTCAAGGCGGCCGGCCGCGAGGTTCTCCCCAGGGAGGTCGTCGACCGGCCCAAGGGCTACTTCCCGGTCCCGGCCGTCAAGCACATGGCGGGCCCCGTCCTGGAACGCGTCCGCGAGGCGCTGTCCGCTCCCGAGGCCAAGGCACGGGGCGTCTTCCAGGAGGCCTACGTCGACAGGCTGCTGTCGGCCCCGGACGAGCACCGGAGCAGGCGTGGGGCGAACGCACTGTGGCAGGTAGCGTTGCTGGAGATATGGCTGCAGACGCACGGGATCAGGTGACCGGGGCGCCGGGGCCGCACGGCCCGCCCCCGGTGACGGGGGTCCGGCCGCACCTGCTCGGAGTCCCTCCGCTGCGCCACGCCCCCGGCAGGGACCTCACCGAGGGGGTGCCGCCGCGCTCCTGGCACGAGGCCCCCCGCGTGGTGACGCCCGCGGCGGCCGACGGCCGCGTGGATCCGGCCACCGTCGCGGTGACGGCTCTCACGGGGCCGGTGCCGGTGCCGCTCCCCGACACGGCCGGGCCGCGGGACACCCCGCAACGGCTCACGTCCCACGGCTGCTGGTATCCGTCGGTGGACCCGAGCGGCAGGTCCGTCGCGTTCATCTGCGACCGCGGCGGCGTGCCGCAACTGTGGACCGGACCGGTCGACGGACACGAGGTGCGGCTGCTCGACTCCGACCCGCACCCGGTCAAGGAGGTGGCCTGGTCGCCGGACGGCCGCTGGATCGCCTACACCACCGCCCCGGGGGGCGGCGAACACACCCAGGTGCTGTGCGTACGCCCGGACGGCACCGGGCGACGCGTCCTCGCCGGCGCCGAGCCGGGCAGCTCGGCGCACCTGGGCTGCTGGCAGCACGACGGCTCGGCGCTGGCCGTCACCGTCGCGGAGCCGGTTCTCGCACGGGCCGCGGGTGACCCGGAGGAGGGGCCAGCCCGGGAGGAGCCGGGACTCGCCGATCCGGGCACCTACACCACCCCGCGCGCGGCCGGCTGGGCCTCCCGTGACGGCCGGGCCGTGCTGCTGGGCAGCCCGCGCTACGGAGACGCCAGCCCCGCCGCCCACCCCCGTGAAAGGGAGACCGGCGCCACCGCCCCAGGGCCGCTGCGGCAGGACGCCCCGCCGGCCGGAGCGCCACGCGCCCTGGACGCCCTACGCGCCGTATCGCTCCGTACGGGCGACGGATACGACGGCGTCGCGGCGGGCCACGGCGCGGGAAGCCCGGACGCGCACGGCGAGAGCGGGCCGGACGGCACGGCCGGCGGAGGACTGGCCGCCTACCTCGTCGACCCCGAGGGCGCCGCCGCGCCCGCCCTGCTGGCGGTCGAGCGCGGCGCCGCCACGCTGCGGGTGTGCGACATCAGCCAGGACGGGCGGTTCGCACTGGTGCGCCGGGGCCCGCGCGGCCGACGCGAAGCCCTCGTGGTCCGCACCGCCGACCTGCGGACCACGTACGCGCTGCCGGTCGCCGACGGCGATCCGTGGATCGGCCGTTTCTCGCCGGACGGCAGGACGCTGTGGCTGCGCAGCGACGCGGCACGCGAGTTCGCCGCGCTGTTCGCCGTCCGTCTCTCGCCCGCGGGGGAGAGGCTGGGGCTGAACGTCGTCGCGGAGCGCGCGGACTGCGGACTGGAACTGCTGGCCTTCGGCCGCGACGGCCGCACCGTGACCCTGGCCTGGAACGTCCGCGGTGCCAGTGAGCTGGAAGTCGCCGGCGTCATCTCGCGGGCCCCTGCCGGGGACGCCCTGGCGGGCCCGCCGCGAGCGGTGCCCCTGCCGCACGAGGTGGTGACGCGCGTCGCGCAGGCCGACAGCCGGGCCGGACTGGTCCTGGCGCTGTCCGGGTCCCAGCGCCGCCCCGGCGTGTGGTGGCTCGCCGACGGGTCCGGACTGCGCACTCCGTGGTCGTCCCGTGACGAGGACGCCGTCCCACCGGACCGGCCACCCGTCCGTCCCGTGCCGCTGCGGCTGACGGCACGCGACGGACTGCCGCTGAGCGGCTGGTACTACCGGGCGCCGGGCCGGGGAGCCGGAGAACCGGCCCCTTGCGTGATCCATCTCCACGGCGGGCCGGAGGAGCAGGAGAGGCCCGTGTTCAACCCGCTCTACCACGAGCTGCTGGGCCGCGGCCTGGACGTCTTCGCCCCCGACGTGCGCGGCTCCTCCGGCCACGGCCGGTCGTTCGTCGACGCCGACCTCGGCAAGGGACGGTTCGCGGCCATCCAGGACGTCGCCGACTGCGCCGCCCACGCCGTCGTGGCCCGTCTCGCCGATCCCCGGCGGCTGGCCGTCATGGGCCGCTCGTACGGCGGCTACCTGGTGATGGCCTCACTGGTCTGGCACCCGGAGCTGTTCCGCACCGGCGTCGCGGCCTGCGGCATGTCCGACTTCGCGACCTTCTACGCCGGCACCGAGCCGTGGATCGCGGAATCGGCCGCCCACAAGTACGGCCATCCGGAGCACGACCGCGAACTGCTCCACTCGCTGTCACCGATGGCCCGCGTCGACGCGCTCCGGGTGCCGCTCCTCGCCGTCCACGGCGAGCACGACACCAATGTGCCGCTCGGCGAGTCCGAGCAGTTCGTCCACGCCGCCCGCGAACGGGGGCTGGCCGCCGAGTTGTTGGTGCTGCGCAACGAGGGCCATGACTTCCTGAGGGCGGACAGCCGGCGGATCTTCCGACGGGCGGCGGCCGACTGGATCCAGCGCCACGTGGAGGCGTGACCGGGGCGCCGGGACGCGGAGACGTGACCGGTAGCGGCGGGAGGCGGTGAGGTGATCGGTAGCGGCGGGACGTGGAGACGTGACCGGTAGCGCCGAGACGCGGAGACGTGACCGGAGCGGCGGAACCGGGATGCGTTCGGGGCGCAGGAGTCAGGCGGGCGGCACAGCCGCGGACCCGCCGCTTCCGTCTGCTCCGGAAGGGGCGGGTCCGCAGTCGGCACCGCCGTGTACGCCGATGCCGCGGTCATCCGGTGACGTCGTCCTACGGCTCCTGCGGATCTTCCGTGGCGCTGCCGTCGGACGTGTCCGGCTCGGGGCGCCCTTCCTCCTCCGGAGGAACGTCCCGTTCACCGGTCTCCCGCTCCAGGGGGGACTCCGGCTCGCGTTCGGCCTCGGGACTGCTCATGGTCACTCCTTCCCGGATTCCCTGCACAGGCCTGCCGACTTCCCGACGGCCGCGAGACGAAACTCCGCGCTCTCCGCGCGGGCATGATCGAGACTTCCCTGGCCGCGCTGCCGGACCAGGAGCGGCGGGCGGTGGGGTGTGCCGACACGGGATGGTCGACTGGGCCGGGGTACCCGCCACCCGGAAGCCCCGGAAGCCCCGGAAGCCCCGGAAGCCCCGGAAGCCCCGGAAGCCCCGGAAGCCGCCCCGCCGCCCTCTCGGACTGGGTGTGGGCGACAGGCCGTCCTGCCGACCGCACCGGAGGGAGAGTTCCCCATGACTCCACTGGCCGACGACTCGGTCCACATCCACTTCATCGGCAACGCGACGGTCCTGCTGCGCTACGGCGACCTCACCCTCCTGACGGATCCGAACTTCCTCCACCGCGGTCAGCACGCCTATCTCGGCTACGGCCTCGTCAGCCGCCGCCTGACCGAACCGGCTCTCGACATCCGCGAGGTGCCGGAGCTGGACGCCGTGATCCTGTCGCACCTGCACGGGGACCACTGGGACCGCGTCGCCCGCCGTCACCTGAGCCGCGCGTTGCCCGTCGTCACCACCCCGCACGCCTCACGCCGGCTCCGAGGACTCCACGGCTTCCACCACGCCCTCGGCCTGCGCACCTGGCAGGACCACGTCCTGCGGGGCCGGACCACACAGGTCCGAGTCACCGCCATGCCCGGCCGCCATGCCGGGAACCGGCTGCTGCGCCGCATGCTGCCACCGGTGATGGGCAGCATGCTGGAGTTCGGTCCCCTTCGCGGGCCGGTCCGGATGCGCCTGTACATATCGGGTGACACGCTGCTGTTCGACGGCCTCGACGAGATCGGCCGACGCTACCCGGACGTGGATCTGGCCGTCCTGCATCTGGGCGGCACGCTGCTTCCCGGCGGGATCCTGTTGACGATGGACGGCGCCCAGGGGGCCGAGCTGGCGAGCCGCCTGCGCCCCGGTGCGATCCTGCCGGTGCACTACGGCGACTACACGGTGATGCGTTCGCCCCTCGAAGCGTTCCTCCACGAGGCGGAACGGCGCGGACTGGCCGATCGGCTCGTCCACTGCCGCCACGGACAGCACGCGACCGTCAGGGCGGACGGCGGCCCGCCCACGGTCGCCTGACCCCCGAGGTGGGTCACGGGCCGACCGGACGATCGCGCTCGCGTGCCGTGTGCCGCATGCCCTGTCCTCCGGGCCCAGTCGACGAGGCGGGCTGCCGGTCCCACCCCGCACGGCCCGACGCGCGAGCGAAATGATCACGCGTCCGGACTTCTCGTCCGCAAATGTGTTGGGTTTGTGATGAAGCGATCGCGGCACTCGGAGGCAGCCCCCGGCGTGCGTCTCGCGAGGCGATGGACGCCACCGCACGGGCTGGAAGCATCGCGAGCCGGTCCCACGGCGGCGACCTGAACAGAGGGCGGTCGATGACCACGATCGGTGTGGAAGAGGAGTACCTGCTGGTTGACCCCATCGTGGGGCTTCCGGTGCAGCAGGCGGAGAAGGTGCGCGTGGCGGCGGACCTGGGGGACATCGCGGGCGGCAAGGAGGTGCAGTCCGAGCTGTTGCAGGTGCAGGTGGAGGTGGCGACTCCGGTGTGCGACACGCTGGAGGAAGTGGGTGGGCACCTGCTGCGGCTGCGGCACGCCGTCGGTTCGGCCGCCGAGGAGCACGGGTGCCGGATCGCGGCCGCCGCGACGCCGCCGCTGCGCGACGGCCGACCGGTGGGCGTCACGGACGAGGCACGGTACCGGGCCATGATGGTCCAGGCGCCTCAGCTGGTGGCGGAGCAGCTGGTCAACGGCATGCACGTGCACGTCGCCGTGCCCAGCCGGGAGGCGGGCGTGCAGGTGCTGAACCGGGTACGGACGTGGCTGCCGGTGCTGACGGCGATGTCGGCGAACTCTCCGCTGTGGGACGGCCACGACACGGGGTTCGCCAGCTGGCGAACGGTGATCTTCAATCGCTGGCCGGTCGCCGGCATCCCTCCGGTCTTCCGCGACGCGGAAGACTACGACCGCCGGGTGGAGCGCCTGCTGGAGAGCGGTCTGATCTCCGACACCGGACAGGTGTACTGGCAGGCCCGTCTCTCGGAGCGCTATCCGACGGTCGAGGTGCGCTGCCTGGACGTCCAGTTGCGCGCGGACGACGCCGTCATGCTCGCCGGAATCGTGCGTGCCCTGGTGGAGACGGCCCTGGCCGAGGCAGCCACCGACCGGGCTCCTTACCCGGACTGGGCGCCGGAGCTGCTGCAAGCCGCCATGTGGCACGCCACCCGGCACGGGCTCGGGGACACCCTGATCGACCGGAGTGGCGACCGGCGTCGCGCCGGTGACGTGCTGTGCGGGCTGCTCCGGCATGTCGGCCCCGCTCTCGACGCGTCCGGCGACACCCGGCAGGTCACCGCCCTCGTCCACCGGCTCCTGCAGAACGGCACCGGCGCCGACCGGCAACGGGTGGCCCTCGCGGAAGGCGGCATGCGCGCCGTCGTCGACCTGATCACCAGGGAAAGCACCGCGCCATGATCTCGGCCGCCCCGAGCCGTGGGTGCCGAAGCCGCTGTGGCCGCTGTAGCCGCCGTAGCCATCGTGGCAGGAGAGCCCTCGCGGGAAGGCGGCGGGGAAGGGCGTGTCCCATGTGAGTCCTCCGGAACACCGTTGCCTCCGGGCCCTCAGCGGCGGCGCGGCATGATGGAGCCATGATCACGATTCATCTGAAGTACGAGATCGACGCCGACAAGATCGAGGCCTTCGAGGAGTACGGCCGTCGCTGGGTCGGGCTCGTCAACCGATTCGGCGGGACGCACCACGGCTACTTCCTGCCGAGTGAGGGCGACAGCGACATCGCCTACGCCCTCTTCTCCTTCCCCAGCCTCGCCGCGTACGAGCGGTACCGCACGGACAGCATGTCGGACCCGGAGTGCCTGGCCGCCTTCGAACTGGCCCGCAGCACCGGCTGCATCAAGCGGTACGAGCGCCGGTTCCTCCGGCCGCTGGACGGTGTGTCCTAGGCACCGGCGGGGGCGGCGCGGTCGCGGTCGGTCGCGGGCACGGCCGGCGGGATGACGAACGCGAACTCGGGGCGGTCCCACCCGACGGCGGGTGGGCTCGCGGGCGCGGTCCCGGTGCGCACCGCACCCACGCCGCGGTAGAAACCCTCTGCCGGAGGATGCGACACCACTCGGACACGGTCGAGCCCCGCGGCGCGCGCCTCGGACTCCATGTGTGCGACGAGCAGCCGCCCGATGCCCCGTCCCTGCGCCTCGTCGGCGACGAACAGCAGGTCGAGTTCCTGTGCGGCGAGGAGCAGCGAGTAGAAACCGAGGACGCGGCCGTCGGGCCCGTCGCCCTCGACGGCCACGAAGACGCGATGGGCCTCGATGTAGTCGCGGCCCACCCGGTAGTCCGCGACCATCGCCGCGTACTGCCCCTCGTATGCGCGCGAACCGCGGACGAGCCGCGTGAGCCGCTTGGCGTCCCTCGCCACGGCCCGCCGTACGGTGCTCGTCCCGATCCGTGGCGTAACACTCGACTTCATGAGGGGAGTATTACGCATCGGAGGGCGCCGAGGCGTGCGGGCGGGAGCCTCTCGTCGGTCTCTCGTCCGCTCGTGTCACGACGGGGCACCGCCCGCCGCCGTCGACCGGGCGCGCCGAACGGGGAAGAACGTCGGGACCGGATCGTGCCCGAGGTGGTCCAGGACGAGGCGGTTGACCTGCTCGGGCTTCTCCATGGGCAGCGCGTGCGAGGTTCCGGGGACGACGGCCAGCTCGGCGTCGGGGACGGCGCGGTACAGGGCGATGGTGTGTTCCAGCGTCACCAGGTCGTCGTCTGCGACCATCACCAGGGTGGGTGCGCGGATGCGTCCCAGGTCGTCGGTGGAGATCGTGGGCTGGGTGCGGATCATGTCGACCACCTTCCCCGCGACGATCGGCCAGTGCGCGGGACCGTCGGGCGACGTGGCCTCGTACATGTCGCGGAACATCGCCATGTCCGGAGCGTCGGGACTGAGGTGGTCGAGCATCTCCGGTGCCGCGGAACTCTCCGGACCCGGCAGGAAGTTGGCCCCCATGACCGCGACCTTCCGGACCAGCTCCGGACGGGCGAGGGCGACCAGCAGCGCCACGATCCCGCCGTCGCTCCACCCCACGAGATGGGCCGGACCCTCGACGACCGCCTCGATGAAGTCGATGGTGTCCTCGGCCATGGCGAGGTAGGAGAGCGGTCCGTCGACATCGGGGGTGTGGCCGTGCCCGCGGCGCTCGGGAAGGAGGACGCGGTACCGCTCCGCGAACGCGGCTCGCTGCGGCCCCCATGTGTCGTTCGTGCAGAGACCGCCGTGCAGAAGGAGCAGCGCGTCGCCGGTGCCCTCGGACTCGTACCAGGTCCGCACACCGGGGAGCTGCACGTATGTGCCCATGGGTCCAGGCCTCCTCGACCGCGACTGCCGCCGGTGATTCCAGTCTCCTCGCCCGGCCGGACGGCCCGCAACACGGGACCCGATCGGGAGACCTGGACCGCGCGGTCGTATTCGGCGGCACGTCGGGTACTCGTCGCCACGGGCCCGACCGCCGTCGGGCCGACTGTCTGAGGGGTGACCGCCTCGTGGCCGACGGCCCTGGCGTCACCATGGAGAACGGAGCGCGCAGATGGGTACGGTCAAGGAAACGGTCGAGGTCGACGTTCCGGTCCACACCGCCTACAACCAGTGGACGCAGTTCGAGGAGTTCCCGCGATTCATGGAGGGGGTGGAGGAAGTCAGGCAGGTGGACGACCGCCACAACCACTGGACGACCAAGATCGGTGGAACTCGGCGCGAGTTCGACACCGAGATCGTCGACCAGCTCGCCGACGAACGCATCACATGGCGCACCACCAGTGGCGACACCCAGCAGAAGGGCACGGTCCGCTTCGAGCGCCTGGACGACACGCACACCCGGGTGGAGCTGGTGATGGACATCGAGCCCAGCGGTGCGGTGGAGAAGGTCGCGGATGTGCTCGGCACGATCGACCGGCGCGTCAAGGGGGACATGAAGCGCTTCAAGGAGTACGTCGAGGAACGCGGAAGCGAGTCCGGAGCGTGGCGCGGCCGCATCAGGCCGGGCGACGCCGGCCCCTCCCTCTGACACGGCGATCCCGCTCGTGGTCCGCGGCACCCGCCGCGCGAGCGGCCGGACGGACCGCGGCGGCTCCGGCGGAGCGATGACGGCGAGATGCGCCAGGCTTCGGTACCGGGGGACGGGGATGCCGCTGTGCTCCCGCCCCCGGTGCCAGGGCGCCGAAGCGGTGACGAGACTCAGGCCGTGCCGGGTACGGCAGCCGACCACGGGCTCGGCGCGTGCGGGCGGTATGCGGCGGACTCAGCGGACGCGGTCGTAGACCAGAGCCAGGGTGCCGTGATCGCCGACGGCCTGGCTGACGAGCGTCCACCGACCCGTGGGGAGGCCGTCGTCGAAGAGGCGCGGTCCGCCGCCGAGGAAGACCGGGAAGACCGTGAGCGCCAGCCGGTCGACCTCGTCCGCCGCCAGCAGCGCCTTGATGACGCTCGCGCTGGACAGGACGAGGACGTCGCCGTCGCCGGTGGCCCTGAGATCGGCGACCACCTCTGCGGCCGGTCTGTCCACGACCGTGCTCCGCTCCCACGGCGCGTCGCCGAGGGTGGAGGAGAGCACCACCTTCTCGGTGCCGACGAGCCACTTCGCGAAGGCCTCGTCGCGCGGGTCGACCCCTTCCATACCGATGACGGTCGGCCAGAACCCGAGGAACCCCTCGGCGTTGACCCGCCCGAGCAGAGCCGTCGTCGCGGGCTCCCAGAGGCTGGTCAGGTGGTCGCGGGCGACGTCCGTGTGGGCGTACGGCATCACCCAGCCCATGTCCTCGGGGCTGTCCGGTCCGGCGTAGCGGCCGTCGAGGGAGAGCGCCATGTTGGTGACGATGCGGCGGCCCGCGGTCTGCTCGGTCATTTCGTACTCCTTGTGTCGGTGTCGGTGTCGGCGTTGGCGCCGGTGTCGGTGTCGTGCGCCTCGTCGGTGAGGGTGGCCGCGAGCTTGTCGAGGCTCTGGCCGAAGCCGATCTCGATGCCCGCGACGAAGTCCGCGGAGTCGACCGTGCTGTCGGTGATCCGGTAACGGACGTCGAGGTCGGTGCCCGCGTCGGTGGGCCGCAGTCCCAGGTCCAGGTGGGCGGTGAAGGCGAGGCTCCCGTCGGGAAGGAGCGGTGAGAGCCGGTAGGCGAGACGCTCACCGGGGCGTACGTCGTCGACGGTTCCCTCCGCTCGCCCGGCCACCGGGTCGAGGCCCTGGGTGTCCTCCACGTCGCGGTACTCCTGGACGATCCGTCCGCCCGGCCGCGCCTCGAAGATCAGCTCCGAGACGCGCAGGTCGTCGGGCGTCCACCACCTGGTGAGCAGGGGGGCCTCGGTCAGGTGGCGCCACACCAGGTCGGGCCGCGCGGCCAGCGACCGGCGGAACGTGAACGAGCGCCCGTCGGCCCACCCCGGCTGCTCGGCGGCGAGCCGCTCCGCCTCAAGGCCGGCCCCGTAGCGGTCGTGGGTCTCGTTCGCCCCGCCGGGCCGGTCGGCGGAGCCGGCGAGCCGGTCGAGCGCGGCCGCCAGGTCCCGCAGGGGGGCGGACCGGAGGGCGTAGACGCGGCGCCGGCCGGTGCGCTGAGAGGTGACCACGCCGGCGCGCTCAAGGGTCTGCAGGTGCTTGGTGGTCTGCGGCTGACGCGCCCCGGCGAGCTGGGCGAGGACGCCGACCGGCCGCGGCCGCTCCGCCAGGAGGTGCACGAGCCGCCAGCGGGCGGGATCGGCGAGTGCGGTGAGGAGTGCGTCTGCGTCCATGCCGCAAGTATTCACGCCAGAGAATATTCGTGTCAAGGAATATGTGGGGGTCGTGGCGTCGTGGCAGAGACTCCTGTCCAGCCATGGACCCACCGTGCGACGAATCCGGGTGGGCGCACTGTGCGGGGTCGCTGCGACCTCCTGCTCCGATGCCTGAGCGCGGAGTTCACGTTTCGATTTCCCGGGGCGGGGATGGGTAGAGGTCCGGGATGGGTAGAGGTCTCCCAACAGGAGAGCGTGACGCGCTCGCCCGGGGTGCCGGTGCCGCGGTGAGGTCCGCGACCACGCCTTGCGAGCACCTCCGCCGACCGACGGACGCGACCCACCCGCCCTGTCGGTCACCATGGACGGTGCGACCCGCGTTCACGCGCTCGCGTCCTCGGAAGGGGGCCCTATGGATCCCTGGCTGGTCTGGTTGATCGTTGCGGGGTTCCTTGCCGTGGCGGAGATCTTCACGCTCACCACCGCGCTCGGCATGCTCGGCGCGGCCGCGCTGGTCACGGCCGGCACCGCTGCCCTGGGGCTGCCGGCGCCCTTCCAGTTCCTGGTGTTCACCGTCGTCGCCACCCTCGGCGTGGTGTTCCTGCGCCCCGTCGCGCTGCGGCATCTGTCGCAGCCCCAGACGGAGCGGTTCGGCATCGACGCGTTGATCGGGAAGTCCGCCTACGTCGTCTCGGAAGTGACCGGCCTCGGTGGCAGAGTCCGCATCGAGGGGGAGGAGTGGACGGCGCGCGCCTACGACGAGACGTTGGTGATCCCCCCTGGAACGGCCGTCGACGTCATGGAGATCAGCGGCTCCACCGCACTCGTCTACCCCCGGGAGTGAACCATGGAAGCTTCGGCGTTCCTCATCGCCGGCCTGATCGTCGCGCTGATCGCGGTCTTCACCGTGGTGCGGGCGGTGCGCATCGTGCCCCAGGCGCGCGCTCGCAACGTCGAACGACTCGGCCGCTACCACCGGACGCTGAAACCCGGCCTCAGCCTCGTGATCCCGTACATCGACCGCGTGTATCCGGTGATCGACCTCCGGGAACAGGTCGTCTCCTTCAAACCGCAGCCGGTCATCACCGAGGACAACCTCGTCGTCGAGATCGACACCGTCCTGTATTTCCAGGTCACCGACCCCCGAGCGGCCTTCTACGAGATCGCCAACTTCCTCCAGGCGGTCGAGCAGCTCACCGTCACCACCTTGCGCAACGTGGTGGGCTCCATGGACCTGGAGAAGACCCTCACCTCACGCGACACCATCAACAGCCAGCTCCGCGGAGTGCTGGACGAGGCCACCGGGAAATGGGGCCTCAGGGTCAACCGGGTCGAGATCAAGGCCATCGACCCTCCCCAGTCCATCAAGGACGCGATGCAGAAGCAGATGCGGGCCGAGCGGGACAAGCGGGCCGCGATCCTCGGGGCCGAAGGCCAGCGCCAGTCGCAGATCCTGACCGCCGAAGGTGACAAGCAGGCCGCCGTCCTGCGCGCGGAGGGCAACCGCACGGCCGCGATCCTCCAGGCCGAAGGACAGTCCCGGGCCATCGACGAGGTGTTCCAGGCCGTGCACCGCAACGACCCCGATCCCAAGCTGCTCGCCTACCAGTACCTCCAGACACTGCCCCACCTCGCCCAGGGGCCGGGCAACAACTTCTGGGTGATTCCCAGCGAGATCACCTCCGCACTCCGCGACGTCTCCCGGGCGTTCACCGACGTGCTGCCCCAGTCGCCGGCCACCCGCGAGAAGCGCCCGGACGACGGGGTGGCCCAGGCCGCCAACGACGCCGCGCAGGCAGCGGAGGCGGCTGCCGAGGCCCTCGCCGACGCGGCCAAGGCCGACGGCGTCACCTCCGTCAGCCCCGTCGCCCTCCCGGACGACCGGACACCCGGAAACGGGTGATCGGTGCCGCCGTGGCGCCGAGGGGACGACCGCCTGCGCCGACCCGTCGGGGTGCCGGGGCTCTGGGGGCTGGTCGTCACCGAGACCTGCGCTCGTTGGGGCTGACGTCGTGGGGAGGGGCCGTCGTCAAAGCCTGGCCGGTCGACCGCCGGGGCACCCTGTCCGTTCCCGACGCCTTCGGCCAGGACGGGCTGAGGAAGTAGCGATCACGCACCCGGAAGCGCCACACGAGCCGGGCGGCAGGTGTGACGGCGCGGGTGATCCGGGCTTCCCTGACGCCGAGCGCCCGCCCCGGTCACGGTGACGCCGCCGGGGACGGCGCTGCCTGACCGCTGGTCAGTTCGCGCCGCGCAGTCCCGCGACGAGGACCTCGACCAGTCGGCGCGCGTCGTAGCGGGGGTCGCTCTCCGCGCCGATGCAGAGGTTTCCGACGCCGCGCATCAGGGCGTAGGCCTCCAGGTCGTAGTGGATCTCGTCGGCGGCCGCGGCGGCTTCGAGCAGCTGGGCGCAGACGGGCACGAGGCGGTCGAGGAAGTAGGCGTGCAGCGCGTCGAAGCCGGCGTTGTCGGACTGGAGCACGGCGGCGAGACCGTGCTTGGTGACCAGGAAGTCGACGAAGAGGTTGATCCATCGGGCCAGGGCGGCGTGCGGGGTCGGGCTGGTCGCCAGCAGGGCCGGACCGGCCTCGGCGCAGGCTTCGACCTGGTGCCGGTAGACGGCGATGATGAGGTCGGCCCGGGTCGGGAAGTGCCGGTAGATCGTGCCCAGTCCGACGCCGGCCCGGGCCGCGATGTCGCGGACCGGAGCCTCCACGCCCGAGGCGACGAAAACGGCGGCGGCCGCGTCGAGAAGGGTTTCCTTGTTGCGCCGGGCGTCCTTCCGCTGGGACTGCGCCGCCTCTCCCGTGCGCTCATCGCTGTCGTTCACCGCTCGGCTCCTTCCGTCACCGGCCCTGCACAGCGGAACGGTGTCTGATATTTCCTGTTCCGGAACAGGGTTCCGCTTGCTCATGATGCCAGAGCACGGACCGACCACCAAGCCACGGGTTCGCCACCGCAGCCTCACCCGTCCACGGAGGAGACACGGTCATGCGCTACCGCACCCCGTGGCGCACCGGTCGGTGTACAGGTCGGCTCGCTCGTGCTCGGCGCGATGAACTTCGGCACGATCGGACGCACCACACGGGGTGAGGCCATCGCCATCCGTCGTCGTCTCCCCGGGCGCCGCCCTGGCCGCACGCGAGAAGCACGACACCCCGCCCGCACCGCTCGACCCGGCTCTGCGGCGCCGCTGAGCCCCTCGGCCGACGGCGGCGACAGAACACCTCCGGGAAGCGACGGCCGGTCACCGCCAGGGCGGAACGAGCAAGGTGTGTACGTCCTGGCCGGCGAAGATCAGGCCGTCGGGGTGGCCGAGGTCGATGGCGAGTGCCAGATCCTCGTCGGTGGGCCAGTTCGCCGCCAGCAGACCGAGCGGTATCTGGTGCCCGATGCGTACGTCGGGGAGCGCCTCGAGCATGCGCTCCACCGATGTGAAGACGGGGACCGTATGCGGTTGCGGCGGGTCGTCGATCACCGGGAGGGTCAGCCGGCCCTCCTCGGGGGAACGGCGGGCGATGAACTCGTCCGGCTCCGGGACGAGGATGTCGCAGGCGACCAGGGTGTCCAGCACCGCCCGGTCGTCGGGGGTGCGGTTGAGGTCGCGCAGCGCCTCCTGTGCGGCCGTCACCAGCAGTTCCTCGGGGATGCTGTCGTCGCGCATGGCCTCACCCCATCGTGGCCGCGGCCGGAGCGCCCGGTGCGGGATGCGCCAGGCGGCGGCGTCGCTTCACCTTCCCCGTACCCGAGGCCGGTGGGCCCATGCGGCGTCCTCGCGTACGGCGCGTACGGTACGGCGCGTACGGGCTTCCGGCGGGTGCCCCGACAACCGGTCCGGTCCCTCTCGTCCGCGGGGGGCGTTCGTGGTGCCGGAGGCCGCCGAACCGCTGGACACGGGCCGCCGCGGACACGGCCGCCCCGTCGCCGGCCTCCGGGCGCGCGCGGGGACGAACTTGGCGAGACGGACGCGGAGATCGCCGACCTGCCCACCCTCCCCACCGCCTGACCGCCGACGTCGACGCCGGGTGCGACGGCCTGACCGTCCGCGCGTCCCGCTCCGGCTGCCGCATCCCCTTCACCGGCCTTGCCGAGAAGGACCGCCCCTCCGAACGCCGCTCCTGATCGCGCTCCGGGCGCGTTCGGCGGTCAGGCCAGGCCGCCGTTGGCGTACAGCACCTGTCCGTTGATCCAGCGCGCCGGGCCGGCGAGGAACGCGACGGCTTCGGCGATGTCGTCGGGTGTGCCCAGGCGCTCCAGAGGCGCAGCCTTGGACAGGTTGTCGATCGTGGCCTGGTCCTTGCCTTCCAGGAACAGGGGCGTGGCCGTCGGGCCGGGGGCCACGGCGTTGACGGTGATGTCCTTGCCGCGCAGTTCGCGGGCGAGGACGAGGGTCATGGCCTCGACCGCGCCCTTGCTCGCCGCGTAGGCGCCGTACGTCGGGAACTGGAGGCGGGTGACCGAGGTGGAGAAGTTGACCACGGCGCCGCCGGCGCGGACCCGTCGGGCCGCCTGCTGGGAGACCACGAAGGTGCCGCGGATGTTGGTGCGGTGCATCCTGTCCAGGTCGTCCAGGTTCAGCGTGGCGATCGGCGACAGCAGCATGATGCCCGCCGTGTTGACGACGACGTCGATGCCGCCGAACGCCTGCTCCACGGCGTCGAAGGCCTCGGCCATAGCGGTCTCGTCGGCGACGTCACCGCCCACGGCGACCGCCCGGCCGCCGGCGGCGGTGATCGCGGCGACGGTGTCGTCGGCACGGGTCTTGTTTCCGGCGTAGTGGACGCCCACGGCGATGCCGTCCTTGGCGAGGCGCTCGGCGACGGCGCGGCCGATGCCGCCGGAGCCGCCGGTGACCAGAGCGACGCGGGAGGTGGAGTCGTCTGTCATGGTGATCCGTCCTTCGTGAGAGGCCTTGGGGGTCCGGGTGACCCGCAACCGGTCGCGCGGCCATGGGTATCGCCGCTAACTTTTCTGTCATATCAACGCTAACACATCGATGATGTGGTGGAAGTGTTAGCATCGATGCATGGCGACGGTCGACACGACGACAACCCAGCCCCGCGAGCGGATCCTGCGGGCCGCGACGGCCTTGCTGGCCGAAGGCGGCCGCGACGCGGTCTCCACACGCGCGGTCAGCGCGGCCGCCGGTGTGCAGGCGCAGACCATCTACCGGCACTTCGGTGACATGCAGGGGCTGCTCGACGAGGTGGCCCAGCGGGGATACGCGACCTATCTGGCCGCCAAGCAGGCCCAGGACGGCGACGGCGACCCCGTGGCGCAGCTGCGCCACGGATGGGACGCGCACGTGGCGTTCGGACTGGCCAACCCCGCGCTCTACAGGCTCCTGTACACCGAACCGCGGCCCGGCCGGCAGTTCGCCGTCACCGGTGACGCCCACCAGGTGCTGCTGCGGATCGTCGAACGGGTGGCCAGGGACGGCCGGCTGCGGACGGGGGTCGAGCCGGCCGCGACGATGGTCCACTCAGCGGGCATGGGCGTGACACTCACCCTCATCGCCGCGCAGGCCGACGGCAGGCTCGCGCAGTATGAAGGTCTGTCCGAGAACGTCCGGGAAGCCGTCCTCGGCTCCGTCCTCGCCCCCGCCGCCGGCCAGGACGACGACGCCTCCCGGCCGGGCATCGCGGCCCACTCCGCGGCCGTGCACGCCGTCGCCCTCAAGTCCCTGATACGCGACCGGGTGCGGACGCTGACCTCCGGTGAGCGCACGTTGCTCGCCGAGTGGCTGGACCGCATCGCGGCCGAGGAGGACCTGGCGCGGGGCGACTCCGGTCGGGACGGTGCGCGGGCCGACCCTGGTACAGCAGGGCCCGGCGTGGGCCCCGCACGGCGGCAGCGGTGAGCGGTGGCGGCGCGACAAGCCACGGGTGCCGTCCGTGGAGGGGCCTGTGCGGGGGCCCGGTGCGGCAGTGCCTGCCGACGCCGGACCGATGCGGCGGCGGACCCCGTTCGTGCCGGGCCGCGCCCGACCGCCTCGCCGTCGACGCCCCGGACGGCCGACGGAGAGGCGTGGCAGCTCGTCGGCTTGTCAGCGAGTTCCGCGGGCGTTGAGCCGGGCCGCCTGGCGTGTCAGGTGGTCGCGCTCGGACAGGGTGGCTGCCTTCTGGGCCGCCTCGGCGTACAGCCGAACCGCCGTCGCCAGGTCGCCGTCGCGCTCGTGGAGGTAGGCCGCCACCGCGGTGTGGCGGGGCAGTGAGGCGTCCAGCGCCGCGAGCGCCGCCAGGCCGGCCCGCGGTCCGTCGGCCTCTCCCACGGCCACCGCGCGGTTGAGCAGGACGACCGGGCTGTCGGTCAGGCGCGCCAGCTCGTCGTACCACTCGACGATCTGCACCCAGTCCGTCTCCTCGGCGGCGGGCGCGTCCGCATGCAGCGCGGCGATGGCCGCCTGGGCCTGGAACTCGCCCAGCCGGTCGCGGGCGAGAGCCGCCTGGAGGATCTCGACACCCTCGGCGATCGACGCCGTGTCCCACCGGCCGCGGTCCTGCTCGGCGAGTGTCACCAGACTGCCGTCGGGCGCGGTCCGGGCGGCGCGCCGTGCATGGTGGAGCAGCATGAGGGCGAGCAGCCCCGCCACCTCCGGGTGATCGATCGCGGCAGCGAGCTGCCGGGTGAGCCGGATGGCCTCCGCGGCGAGGTCGACGTCACCGGAGTAGCCCTCGTTGAAGACCAGGTAGAGGACGCGCAGCACGGTGGCGACGTCGCCGGGCTGGTCGAACCGTACGCCGGAGACGGTGCGCTTGGCCCGGCTGATCCGCTGCGCCATGGTCGCCTCGGGCACCAGGTACGCCTGGGCGATCTGGCGGGTGGACAGCCCGCCGACGGCACGCAGTGTGAGCGCGACGGCGGACGACGGCGTCAGCGACGGGTGGGCGCACAGGAAGTACAGCTGGAGCGTGTCGTCCACCGCGGGCGTCGGCCCGGGCGCCGGCTCCTCGTCGACGCGGTCCTCACGCCGGCGGCGGGCGGTGTCCGCCCGGGTCGCGTCGAGGAACTTGCGCCAGGCGACGGTGACCAGCCAACCCTTCGCGTCCCGCGGCGGTTCGGACGGCCAGACACGGACCGCCTCGACCAGGGCGTCCTGCACGGCGTCCTCGGCCGCCGCGAAGTCGGCTCCGCGGCGGACGAGGATCCCGAGCACGCTCGGCGTGAGGCTCCGTAGCAGGGCCTCGTTCACCTCAGAGGTCACTCGGTCACTCCGTGATGGTGGGCGACACGCCGTAGAACGGACGCAGCTCGAGCCACTCGTGGATCGGGTTCCCGCCCGCGCCGGGGGCGGCCGACAGTTCCCCGGCCAGCTCGACGGCGCGCTCGTAGCTGTCGACGTCGATCACCATCCAGCCGGCGATGACGTCCTTGGTCTCGGCGAACGGGCCGTCGGTGATCGGCGGGCGGCCCTCACCGTCGTACCGTACGAACGTCCCCTCGGGGGCGAGCGCCTGACTGTCGACGAACTCGCCGGTCTTCTCGAGCCGGGCCGCGAAGTCGTTCATGTACTGCACGTGCGCCGAGATCTCCTGCGGCGTCCACTGGGCCATGGGCACGTCGTTGACCGGGGCCGGGGCGCCGCGGTAGTGCTTGAGCAGCAGGTACTTGGCCATGGTGTCTCTCCTCGATGCCGTGCGACCCATTGTGGTCGCCTTCACCACGGGGACGGAGCCGACCACGCGTTCTCGACATGCCGTCCGGAGTTGTTTTCCGCTGCCTCTCGTGAAGCGTCCTCGCACCGGTGAGCGGCGATCCGAGGACATGGCCGTGGAGTGACCGGTCAGCGGCGAACGGAGCGAGGACCGAAGACACGCGGAGCCGCCGTCCGCCAGCACGTCACCCGCGGCCGACGCTCCCGCTCCGGCGTCCGCTCCCATCCGCGCCCTCGACACATGCGCACGGTCTCCGGCGCCGTCCCCGTCGAGGGCGCGGGCCGTCGAATAATGCCGCGCCGGGACCACCGACGGTGGTGCAGACTCGCCTGCATGGCGGACATGCGGGCGTTCCGGGACGAGGTGAGTGCCTGGGCGGCCGGCGGTTCCGGGACGTCGGCGAGTGATCTCGCGAAGCGGCTGGGGGTACGGACCGCGGTGCTGCTGGAAGGGCCCAGCGACCTCGCCGCCGTCGAGGCGCTGGCCGCACGGCGTGGCCGGGACCTGGCCGGCGAGGGAGTGTGCGTCGTGTCCATGGGCGGGGCGATGAGCGTCGCCCGTTACGCCGATCTCCTCGGACCCCCGGGCCTCGGCCTCCGGCTGACCGGACTCTGCGACGAGCGTGAGCGGCCCTTCTACGACCGGGGCTTGGACCGGGCGGGGGCGCCGCGCCAGGGCTTCTTCGTGTGCGTGTCGGACCTGGAGGACGAACTCGTCCGCGCGCTGGGCACGGCAACGGTCGAGGAGGTCGTCCGGGCAGAGGGTGACCTCCGCGCGTGGCAGACCTTCCTGCACCAGCCCGCACAGCACGGCCGGCCCCGACAGCAGCAGTTGCGGCGCTTCCTCGGCACGAAGAAGGGCCGCAAGATCCGCTACGGCCGCCTCCTGGTCGAGGCCCTCGGCCCCGCACAGGTACCTGCCCCGCTCGACGACCTCCTCACGAGCCTGGACTGACGGTCCGGTTGCCTGCGGATCGGTGGCTGACGGTCCGATGGCCTGCGGATCGGTGGCTGACGGTCCGGTGTTTTCACCGATCGGTGGCTGACGGACCGGTGGCTGACGGTTCCGCGGCTGCGGTTCCACGGACGAGGTCCGTGTGACGCGATGGAGACACGACGGCCGTGTGACATGCCGGACGAGGACGATCGTGGTGACCGCGGTGACCGAGCGCCGGTCGTTAATGAGTTGACCGGGAGCCGCCGCCTGGGCAGGGTCGGCCGGGTCCAGCCACGCCCCTCTTCCAAGCCTTCTCGCCGGTGGCCCGTCCCGCACGACCGGACGGTGGGACAGCGAGCCGGCAGACCGGAGCTGACACACGATGACCACTCACCTCCAAGCGCTCACCTTCGACGCGAACGACGCACCCCGTCTCGCGCGCTTCTGGGGCGACTTCCTGGGCTGGGAGACGGCCGACGACCACCACGACGGCATCCAGCTCCTACCGGACGACGACACCGGGTTCCGGATGCGTTTCCTTCCGACCCAGGAGCGGAAGACCGGCCCCAACCAGATGCACTTCGATCTGACGAGCACGTCCCTGGACGACCAGCGACAGGTCGTGGCGAGGGCGCTCGCGCTCGGCGGCCGGCACATCGACATCGGCCAACGCCCGGAAGAGGGGCACGTGGTGCTCGCCGACCCGGAGGGCAACGAGTTCTGCGTCATCCCGCCGGGCAACAAGTTCCTCGAGGACTGCGGATTCATCGGAGCGCTCTCGTGCGACGGTTCACAGGACGTCGGGTACTTCTGGAGCCGTGCGCTGGAGTGGCCGCTGGTCTGGGACCAGGACGAGGAGACCGCGATCCGCTCGCCGCACGGCGGTCCGAAGGTCACGTGGGGCGGACCGCCGCTGATGACGAAGACCGGGAAGAACCGGCTGCACCTCGACATCGCCCCGCCTGCCGACGGTGATCAGCAGGCGGAGGTCGACCGACTCGTCTCCCTCGGGGCGAAGCGCGTCGACATCGGCCAGGGGGACGTCGCTTGGGTGGTGATGGCCGACCCCGACGGCCACGAGTTCTGCGTCCTGCCCCCTCGATGATCCGCACGCCCCCGTGAAACCGGTGCTGCCGCACGGCGGCGCGACGGCCGATGCCGGAGCCGGCGACGAGCGTGCGCCGACCTCAGCCGGGGGCGAGCTGATCGCCACCGGGTTCGGCGGCGTTGACGAACATGCCGGTCCCGCGGCGTCCGGGCCCCGTCCGGCGGGCCGCGCGTGACGGCGTGGGATTTCGCGACCGACGTCGCGGTGGCGGGACACGGGCCGTTCGCAGCGCGGACAGCCCGTCGTCCGTGACGTCGAAGGGCCGGCATCGAGCAGCCCGGCGTCGGCGAGGAGGCGGCGTGTGATCGTCTTCCTCGGCCCGCCACCAGCGTGTACGTTCGGACGTACTCGGCGCGGGGCGATGCCCGCCCTGCCTTATTCGCGTGAAGAGAACACCTCCCCATGGACCTGGCTACGCGCCGCCGTCGAGCGGCACTGTTCCTCCTCTTCCTGGTACCGGGTCTGTCGATCTCCTCCTGGGTGACACGGACGCCCGACATCAGGGACCGACTCGGCGCGTCGACCGCGGAGATGGGGATCATCCTGTTCGGGCTGTCCGTCGGCTCCATGATCGGCATCCTCGGTTCCGGAGCGATGGTGGCCAGGTTCGGCACCCGGCCCGTCATGGGAGCGGGGACGCTGCTGATCATCGTCAGCATGGCAGTCGTCGGTGGCGGGGCGATGCTCACCTCCGCGCCGGTCGTGACAGCCGGTCTGTTCCTCTTCGGTGCCGGAATGGGCGGGGGAGAGGTCGCCGTCAACGTCGACGGGGCCGAGGTCGAACAGATCTCGGGGCGCACGGTGCTGCCCACGCTGCACGGCTTCTTCAGCCTGGGCACCGTCGTGGGAGCCGCGTGCGGCATCGTGTGCACCGCGGCCGCCGTTCCGGTGCAGTGGCACCTGGCCGCCGTCGTCGCCGTCACGGCCGGCATGTTCGCCTACGCCTTCCGCGCCATCCCCGGCGCGGTGGGAAAGACCCGGCACCCGAACCGGCGGTCCGAGAGCGGTTCCGCGTCGACCCGGGGCACGGTCTGGAGGGATCGACGGCTGCTCCTGATCGGCGGTGTCATCCTGGCCATGGCCCTGGCCGAGGGGGCCGCGAACGACTGGCTGCCGCTGCTCATGGTCGACGGTCACGGCACGGACCCCGCCCTGGGTTCCGCCGTCTACACGGGGTTCGCCGCCGCCATGACGATCGGCCGCTTCGGCGGCGGCTTCTTCATCGACCGTTTCGGACGCACGCCCGTCGTCCGGGCCAGCGCTGTCTCCGCGACCCTCGGCATCGCTGTCGTCGTCTTCGCCGACTCCGCCGTCCTGGCCGGCGCCGCGGTGCTGTTCTGGGGCATGGGAGCCTCGCTCGGCTTCCCCGTCGCGCTGTCGGCGGCCGGTGACTCCGGACCCGACGCGGCCGCCCGTGTCAGCCTCGTGGCCATGATCGGCTACGTCGCGTTCCTCGTCGGACCTCCCGGCCTCGGGTTCCTCGGCGACCACTACGGCCTCCGAACCGCCATGATCGTCGTCCTCGCGTTCACCGCCGTGGCCATCGCCCTCGCCCCCGCGGTGGACGCGCGCTCCGCCACGGCCACGGACGACGCTGACGCCCCGGTGCCCTCCTGAGTCGCCGAGGGCTGAGGCCACTGAGGTACTCAGGGCCGAGGCCAGCCCGGCGTCGTCCCACGAGTGACCGGCTGACCAGCTGACCAGCGCGTTGTCGGCGCAGCGATTGTCCTCGACCTCGGCCGGATGATGGCACGGTGGGCGGATTCGACGTTGCCTCCTGCGCCGTGTTCTGGCTGATCGGGGCATGGCGTGATCTCGTAGCGACGCCGGTCCCGGCTCTGACCCCACTGTTCTTTCGGCCCCACTGCCATTTCGGCCCCACCGTTCGGTCGGCCCCACCATTTTCTTCGGCCCCACCGTTCCTTCGGCCTCCCGGTGGAGCGGGAGAAACCCACCTGCCCTGCGGAGGCAGTCGCTGCCGCGTCAACGGGACCGAAGGCCCTCGGTTCCAGCCGGGGCCTCCAGAGCCTCACCGAAAGCGCCGGCAGCGTTCCGAGGGGGTCGCCTCGACTGACGGATGCGGTCAAGTGCCTTAGATCCCACGGCTGTTGGGCAGCCGTCGCACCAACCGGTGCCGGGTGACCAGGAGCCATCCAGGGGTGTACAGACCCGGATCACTCCGCGATGCTGAGCTGGGACCGAACCGGGGCCGGAAGGGGTGCGTGAATGAACCTGGAGGAGCGCTTGGAATGCCGGTCCCACACGCCGCGCACGTGGTGGATCATGCGGCCCTTCCGTCGTGTGAACAGGCCGCAGTGGATGACTCCGGCGGAGATCACATGGCGCTTGGACCACCTCGTCCGGGCTCTGGGCCCCGATCACCCGGACGCCGTCACCGCCCGTTCGCACGCCGCGTACTGGCTGTCGGAGCGCGGTGACCACGCAGACGCCGTGCTCGTGTCAGAAGCGCTGGTCGCGCGTCTGAGGGCGACGCGCGGTCCGAACCACCCCGTCACCCTCAGGCATCGCCAGTCGCTCGCCGACCATCTGGCGAAGGACGGGCGTCCGGGCGCGGCGATCGCCGAACGGCAGGACATCGCCACGGCCATGGCCGACTCGCTTGGCCGCGACCACCCCGACACCCACGCACAACTGCGCATCGCCGCCTACCTGCGGGGCAGGAACGGGCAGACGGCCGAGTCCGTGAGGCTGCTGACCGCCCTGCTCGCCCAGAGCGAGTCCCGCTTCGGACCGAAGGACTACGGCACCTGCGTGTGCCGGCAGTACCTGGCGGAGGTACGGGAACTCAACGGTGATTTCGCCAAGGCGCTCCAGCTCGTGAACCGGGCGATCGCCGAAGAGGAGGACCGCGTCTTCCGCCTCGAATGCGGGCCGACCCGTGACCTGGCCGACCTGCGTGCCGCGCGGGCCCGGCTCACGGCACGGGTGTGAGCGCTCCCGCCGCACGACGCGTCCACACGCTCACGGCACGGGTGTGAAGGCTCCCGCCGCACGACGCGTCCACACGCGTCGGCACAGTGCCGTGTTCGACGCGGACGGCCGGCCGTGTCCGACCTGCCCTGGCTCTACGGCGTTTGGTGTGCTCGACGGTAGTCGTGCTGCTCGGCAGGAGGCGCCGCGGCCGCAAGTCCGCCCCTGGTCTCCGGGTCCTCATCCTCCCTCGGCACCCGAGGGTGGCGCCACGACCGGCTGTCTCCCCCCACCTGGCAGGTGGAGTCCCGCATCGTTCTGGCGTGAAGAGCGCGCAGCCACCCGACCGCCGTGCGCCGCGAAGTCGGGGAAGTCAGGGAGGTCGGGGAAGTCCGGGAAGAAATCCTCGCGTGCTGACATAGATGCCGGGGGCGTCCGCCGTCTGAGACGTGTAACCGATCACCGATCGGACGGAACACCGGAGGAACCCATGAAGACGAGAAGGCTTGTGGTAGCGGGAGTCGCCGCGATGGCCCTGGCGGGCGGGGCCGGCACCGCGCTCGCCGTGGGCGGCCTGACGCCGCCCGCCGAGGCCGGCGCCCCGGACACCGGAAGCCGTCCGGTGGCGGCGGGCCAGGAAGCAGCGGGCGTCCACCTGCCCGGGCGAGGCCCGGCCGCCCCGAACGGTCCGCGCGTCGTGCGGCCGTACCAAGCGGTGGAGATAGGCCAGGGCGCGAAGATGGGGCTCCTTCCCGAGGGCAGGCAGAACTACGTGGTGGCCTGGGACGACTACGAGGACGCCGTCGAGCAGGCCAAGGGCCTCGCCGGTGACAACATCCGCCCCGACAGCATCAGCGGCGGGATGGGCGTCGACGGCGACGACGTGCTGTTCACCGGCGCCTTCCGGACGGACACGGTGCCGGCGCGCATCACCCTGCGCATCGGCACGGGCGCCGAGGTCGAGGCCGGCATGCTGATGCTGCCCGGTAGGCCCGGCTGGGGCACCTACTACCACGACGCCGGCGGAGCGGGCAGCCCGCGGGGGACGGTCGAGGTCACGGCGTACGCCCAGGACGGTTCCGTGCTCGCCCACCTGGCATACGACCCCTCGCCCGCGATCCGCTGACGGCCGTTCCGCCCACCCGGTGGTGACGTCACGCCGTCGCGCCCCGCGCACACCATGGGCACGACGGCGTGACACCGACCGCGCAGGCGGCAGAACACGAGGACTCGATTGAAGACGAGCACGGAGGCGGACTTCCGGGCGTTCATGGTCAGCCGCTGGCCCCGCATGCTCCGCACCGCCCACCTCCTGACAGGGCACCATCAGGACGCGGAGGACCTGGTCCAGGCCGCCCTGGCCAAGGCCTACGTGAAGTGGGAACGCGTACGGCGCACGGACGACCCGGACGCCTACGTATGGCGCATCATGATCAACGCCAATGCGGACCGACTGCGGCGCATGAAGGTCCGCGAATGGCTGACCACGCGTTTCCCGGAGCCCGCCGCCCCGGACGACAACGAGGCCTTCGCCGAGCGAAGCGCGGTACTCGACGCGCTCGCCCGGCTGCCGGCGAAGCAGCGAGCGGTCGTCGTGCTGCGGTACCTGGAGGACCGCAGCGAGACCGAGGTGGCACGCCTGCTCGGCACCGGCGTCGGTACGGTGCGCAGTCATACGGCCCGCGCGCTGAGGAAACTCCGCGAACAGGCGGTGACGACCGAACCGGTCACACTCGGTGTGGACCGCGGCACACAAGGGGGACAGCGGCCGTGACCGACGACGCACGACTCGGCGAACTCCTCCGCCGTGAGGCGGACACGTTCCCCAGCAGCCCCGCTCCCGTCGACGCGGTGCTGCGCAGAGGCCGCAGCGCGCGCCGCCGCCGCACAGCCGCCGCGGTGGGCGCGGTCGTCGCGGTGACGGCATGGGCCGCGGCCCTCGGCCTGACCGACCTCGCCCGCCCCACGCCCACGACCCCGCCGGCCACGGCGCCGGTGTCCACGACTCCGCCCGGCCCCGTGCCGTCGGCGGAACACCCGGGCCCCCGGACCGTGTCCCCGTACGAGGTGGTGGGCATCGGCCACGGCCACAGCATGGCCCTGCTCCCGGACGGCCGGCAGAACTTCGTCGTGGGCACGGGGGACATCGTGGCCGCGGTCGAGCGGGCCAAGGGCTCCCTCGGCGACAACGTCCTTCCAGAAACGCTAAGTTCGGGCAGGAGCGTCGCCGGGGAGAACGTGCTGTACTTCGGAGCGTTCCGCGCGAAGACCCTCCCGTCCAGGATCGAACTCCGCTTCGACTCCGGACGCCGCCACACCGCCGAGGCGCTGACCCTGCCGGGCCACCCGGGGTGGGGTACGTACTACGTCTTCTGCGACGCCTCGACGGCGGACACCGGCTACACGGTCACCGCCTCCACACAGGACGGCGAAGTGCTGATCGGCCAGCACTTCGACGGCACCGCCTCCCCCTAGCGGCCGGCCACGGGGGCAGGCATCCGGCCGGGCATCCCTGCGGGGGTGCCCGGCCGCTCGGGGGCCGCGCGCCCCTTCGTGCCGACCGTGGCCGTACGCGGCGGTCGCGGCCACCCCGGCCACCGGGAACGCCGCGAACACCCGCGACCGCACGCGGCGATCGCGCACACCACCGCATCCCGCTCCGGCGCGCGGGCCGCCCTCGACCGCGTGGGCTGCCCTCGACCGCGCGGGCTCCCCTCGACCGGGCCGGGGGACCGTGCCGGCCAGGCCGTCGCCGGCGGCGAGGCCGACAAACCGGTGTTCCGGGCGGCACCCGACTGTGATCATGGGGAGGGAAGACACTGACACCGCGTCCACGAGGATCCACTCGCCATGCCCGTGCCCCTGCCTGCCGACCCGACCGTGCTCCACCCGATGCCCGACCAACCCCGCGTGGTGCTGCTCAGGCCCCTGATCACCTCCCCGTTGATCGAGGTGGGGGAGTACTCCTACTACGACGACCCGGACGATCCGACCGCGTTCGAGACGCGCAACGTCCTCTACCACTACGGGCCGGAGAAACTGGTCATCGGCAGGTTCTGTGCCCTGGGCACGGGAGTGCGGTTCCTCATGAACGGCGCCAACCACCGCATGGACGGCCCCTCGACCTTTCCCTTTCCCACCATGGGCGGCTCGTGGGCGGAGCACGTCGATCTGCTCACCGGACTGCCGACCAGGGGTGACACGGTCGTGGGCAACGACGTCTGGTTCGGTTACGGCGCCACGGTGATGCCGGGCGTACGGATCGGGCACGGCGCGATCATCGGGGCCGGCGCCGTGGTCGCGTCCGACGTGCCCGACTACGGGATCGTCGTCGGCAACCCGGCCCGCCTCGTCCGCACCCGCTACGGCGACGAGGACGTGGCCCGGCTCCTGGCCGTGTCCTGGTGGGACTGGCCCGCCGAGCACCTCACGCGGCACGTGCGGACGATCATGTCGGGCAGCGTCGCCGACCTGGAAGCCGCCGCCCCGGACCCCCGTCGCACGTGACGGGGACGAGGGGACTTCGGCCGAGCCGCTTCGCCCGTCCGACGACGAGGCCCTCGGGGCCGCGGACGTGGCGGAGCCGACAGCTGTCCTCGAACCGCCCCACCTCGCCGAACCGCCGCACCTCGCCCAACCGCGCCACCTCGCCGGCGAGTTCCCACCGCGGGTGCGCAGGCGGAGGAGGACGTCCTCGATGTCGTCGACGGCGAACACGACGCGACGCACGGTCTCCCGCGCGGTTGCCCCGTGCCCGGCGTGACCTCGGCTCCGTGGCGGCGTCCGCGGAGCCGAGCGGGGTCACTTGGTCGCGCCCTGCGAGAAGCCGTTGTAGATGTAGCGCTGGAGGAAGAGGAACACGAGCAGGGTCGGGGCGATCACCAGGATGGTGCCGGCCGAGATGTTCTCCCAGTGCGCGCCGAAGGGTCCCTTGAAGCGGAACAGCGCGGTGGAGATGGTGCCGAGGTCCTCTGCGGGCATGTAGAGGAAGGGGATGTAGAAGTCGTTGTAGACGGTGATCCCCTTGATGATCACCACCGTGGCGATGGCCGGCTTCAGCAGCGGCAGGATGATCTTCCAGTAGATGGTGAGGGAGTTCGCCCCGTCCAGGCGCGCGGCCTCGTCGAGGGAGACCGGGATACCCCGGATGAACTGCAGGAAGATGTAGATCGAGACGATGTCCGTCCCCATGTAGAGCAGGATGGGTGCCCACAGGCTGTTGAACAGGCCGAAGCTGTTGACCACTTGGAACGTGGCGACCTGGGTGGTCACCCCGGGGACCAGCGTGGCGATCAGGAACAGCGCCATGACCGGCTTCTTCGCGCGGAAGGCGAAACGGTCGACGGCGTAGGCCGTCATCGAACCGACGAGGACCGTCCCGGTGATGGAGAAGAGCAGGATGAACGCGGTGTTCCCGAAGGCGGACAGCATCTTGCCGTCGGTGAAGGCCGTCGCGTAGTTGCCGAAGTTGAGCCAGTCGCCCGGCAGTGTCAGGGCGCCGCCGTCGGCGACCTCCTCGGACGTCTTCAGCGAGGTCAGGAAGACGACGACGAGGGGGACCAGCACGATCAGGGACGCGGCGACCAGCGACACGTAGGTCAGGGCCGGTCCGATCCGGCGTCGGCGCGGGGCGGGCGGCGGCGTGGTCATACGAGGTCCACCTTCTCGTCGGGTACCAGGCGGCGCTGGATCCAGGTGACCAGCAGGATGATCAGGAGCAGGACGACCGCGGCGGCGGACGCCAGGCCCGTCTTGTTGAACTGGAAGGCGAGCTTCACCGTCTGGATGACGAAGGTCGAGGTGCCGGTCGCGCCGCCGGTCATGATGTACGGGATCTCGAAGACGGACAGGGACCCGGAGATGGCCAGGATGACGCTGAGGCTGACGACCGGTCGGATGCTCGGCGCGATGATGTGCCGGAACTGCTGCCACCGGGTCGCCCCGTCCAACTGCGCCGCCTCGTACAGTTCGGCCGGGATCGACTGGATCGCGCCCAGGAACAGGACGAAGTTCAGCCCGGTGAAGCGCCAGACGGACACCCCGGCCAGCGAGGTGTTCGCCGACGTGGGATCGCCCATCCACGCGTGGTCGGAGCCGGCGCCGAACCAGGACAGCACCGAGTCCAGCGTGCCGCCGTCCTGGAAGAAGTAGAGGAAGACGAACCCGATGGCCACACCGTTGACGAGGTAGGGGAAGAACAGGATCCCCTTGAAGAGGTTCCTGAAGCGCAGGTCGAAGCTGAGGACGGTCGCGAAGTACAGCGCGATCACGATCTGCACGGCGGAGGCCGCGAGGTAGTAGAAGCTGACGAAGAACACCCGGAACAGTTCGGGCCGGGTGAAGATCTGCCGGTAGTTGTCGAAGCCCGTGAAGTTCCGGTCGGGGCTGACACCGTCCCAGTCGGTGAAGCTGTAGAAGATCATGTTTCCCACGGGCACGTAGGTGAACGTGACCAGCAGGGCCAGGGGCGCGGCGAGGAAGAACCACGGGGTGAGGCGGCGCAGCAGCGGGGGGCCGCCCCGGGGCGTCGGGCGGCGTGCCGTCCTGGGGGGCCGGGTGGCGGCGCGCGGCACCTTCGCGGGTGCCGTCTCGGTGGTCTCGGGCATGTCGGGCCTTTCGTCGTCCGCTGATCTGCGGCGGGCGACCGGCCCCGTCCGTGGGTCCGGACGGGGCCGGTCGCGGCTGGGGGAGGGGGAGAGGCCGGCCGGCGGTCAGGAACCGACGGTCCCGGCCGCCTCGTTCCACCTCTTGTCCAGGTCCGCGAGGAAGTCCTCCCTGCTGCCCTTCTGCGCGCCGCGAGCGGTGTCGACGAGCTTCTGCCGGTAGTCCGGCTTGTTCAGGCCGATCTCGGCCGCGTTGTCGATCGCGTTCACCTCGCCCGTCTCCGCCTCGGAGCGGTCCAGGAAGGTGACATCGTTGTCAACGAAGTCCTTGAGGGTGCTGGGCATCGCGGCGGACTTCAGCGCGGACACGGCGCCCTCCTTGGCGGGGAAGCCGGACTTCTCCGCGAACCAGTCGACCCAGGCCCGCGCGGCGGCCTTGTGGTCGGAGTGCGCGTTGACCGCCTGCTGGTAGTCGGAGGCGAGCAGGGCGCAGTACTTGCCGTCCTTGCGCACCGGGAAGGGCATGAAGCCGATGTCGTCGGGATCGGTGCCGGCCTGGCGGGCGGCGTCGCGCATCTGGGTGATGGCCCAGGAGCCCAGCTGCATGGTGGCGACCTGCCCCTTGGCGATCATTGCCTTGGACGCCTCCCAGTTGGTGGTGTTGGGGTCCTTCTCCGACAGGCCGGAATCGACGATGTCGTAGAGGAGGGAGTCGATCGTGTGCAGCTCCCCGCCCTTCTTCCACGGGGAGACCGGGCCGGCCAGCTTGTCGTTGGCCCGGGCGTCGCAGGTCACGGAGCCGATGTTGTTGCTCCACGCGGTCAGGGGCCAGCCGTCCTTGAAGTTCGTGTAGTAGGGCACCGAGTCCGTCCTGGACTCGATCGCCTTCAGATCGCCGAGGAACTCCTGCGGCGTGGTGGGCCAGGCGGTGACGCCGGCCTTCTTCCAGACGGCCTTGTTGTAGAGGAAGCCGTTGGCGGTGCCGAAGGTGGCGATGCCGTAGATCTTGCCGTCGACGTCGGTCTTGTCGCTGAAGCGGTACTTCCCGCCCAGGTCCGCGCTGCTGCCCAGCGGGGCGAAGAACTTCGGGTAGTCGTTCTTGGCCACGACGGACGGGATCATCAGGACGTCACCGTAGTCCTCGGTGTTCATCCGGATCTTGACCTCCCCCTCGTAGTCGGTGAGGGCCTCGAACTTCACCTTCACCTTGGGGTAGGTCTTGTTGAACTCGGCGGCGTACTTGTCCATCGTCCCGTTCTGGACGAGGTCGGTGCGGTGCGTCAGGACCTTGATGGTGCCCGAGGCGTCGGCGGGATCGGCGGGTGCCGTCGCCGTCTCTCCGGAGACCGCGGCCTGGCCACTGCAGCCCGCGACGGTCAGGATCGCGACGGCCAGAAGCGCTCCCGTGAGCGTCTTCCTCTTCCCCATGTGCCCAGCTCCTTCAGGATTGCGGCTCAGCTCTGCGGGTGGGATGTGGGCACTATGGCAGCCAGGGGTTAACCGGTAAAGCTCAGATTTCCAGCACGATACTCAATCGTTACCAGGTCGTGCGCCTGCGGGCGCTGACGTGCTGCCGACCGACGCCTTTCCGCCACCGCTGCGACTAGACCGGTTTATGGACAGGGGCTGATCAGCGGGTTAGGTTGTCGGCCGTTGTCCATCCACCCGGCCTGAGTCAGGCGATTGGAGCCGCACCATGAAGGACGTCACCCAGCTCTCCGAGGGCTGGAGCCTGCGCCACGGACAGGAGCTGCTGGAGGCCACGGTGCCCGGCTGCGTCCACACCGATCTGCTGACCGCCGGGGTCATCCCCGACCCGTTCATCGGACTCAACGAGACCGAGGTGGCCTGGGTGGGCCGCCGCGCCTGGACCTACGTCCGCGATCTCGGGCACGTCAGCCCGCACGAGCGCACCGATCTGGTCCTCGACGGCCTCGACACCGCCGCGTCCCTCACCCTGGCCGGCCGCCCGGTCGGCACGACCCGCAACATGCACCGCCGCTACCGGTTCGACGTCACCGGCCGTACCGGGCGACTGGAGATCCGCTTCGCCTCCGCCTACGACGAGGCGGCGGCCGTCCGCGCCGTCACGGGGGAGCGGCCCAACGTCTACCCGGAGCCGTCGCAGTACATCCGCAAGATGGCCTGCAACTTCGGCTGGGACTGGGGTCCGACGCTGGTGACCGCCGGCATCTGGCGGCCCGTGCGACTGGAGCACTGGTCCACCGCCCGCATCGCCCGGGTGCGCCCGCTGGTCACCGTGGACGAGGGCACCGGCCGGGTGGAGGTGCGTCTGGAGGTCGAACGCACCACGCAGGGGCGGGGACGCACGCTGCGCGCCGAGGCGCGGATGGCCGGCGCGCGCACGGAGGCCGTCCTGGACGGCGACGAGGCGGTGCTGCGCCTGGAGGTGCCCGACGCGCGCCTGTGGTGGCCCCGCGGATACGGCGCCCAGCCCCTCTACGACCTCCACCTCGCCCTGAGCGACGACGAGGGCCGCCCCCTGGACACCTGGCACCGGCGGGTCGGCTTCCGCACGGTCGCACTCGACCGCTCGGCCGACGAGCACGGCACCGGCTTCACCCTCGTCGTCAACGGTGTGCGGATCTTCGCGCGCGGCGTCAACTGGATTCCCGACGACGCCTTCCCCTCCCGCGTCACCCCCGAGCGCTACCGGACCCGGCTCACCCAGGCCGCCGAGGCCAACATCGACCTGGTGCGGGTGTGGGGCGGCGGCATCTACGAGGACGACGCCTTCTACGACGCCTGCGACGAACTCGGTCTGATGGTCTGGCAGGACTTCCTCTTCGCCTGCTCCGCCTACCCGGAGGAACAGCCGCTGCGCGGCGAGGTGGAGGCCGAAGCCCGCGACAACGTTGTCCGGCTCATGCCGCACCCCTCGCTGATCCTGTGGAACGGCAACAACGAGAACCTGTGGGGCTTTCGCGACTGGGACTGGGAGGGCCCACTCGCCGGCGACTCCTGGGGCGAGGGCTACTACCTCGGCCTGCTGCCCCGCATCGTGGCCGAACTCGACCCGACCCGTCCGTACGCCGCGGGCAGCCCCTGGTCCGGCTCCTGGGACCACCACCCCAACGACCCGGCGCACGGCACCCATCACTCATGGGAGGTGTGGAACCGCCAGGACTACGCCGAATACCGCGCGAGCGTCCCCCGGTTCGTCGCGGAGTTCGGCTGGCAGGCGCCGCCCGCGCTCACCACCCTGCTGCGCGCCCTGCCCGGCGAACGGCTCGCCCCGGACTCCCCGGGCATGCTCCACCACCAGAAGGCCGAGGACGGGAACGGCAAGCTCGACCGGGGCGTCGCACGCCACTTCCCGCCGCCCGGCGACGACTTCGACCGCTGGCACTACCTGACCCAGCTCGTGCAGGCGCGGGCGGTCGCGGCGGGGATCGAGCACTGGCGCTCCCACTGGCCCGTCTGCGCGGGAACCGTCGTGTGGCAGCTCAACGACTGCTGGCCCGTCACCTCCTGGTCCGCCCTCGACGGCGACGGCCGCCCGAAGCCCCTCTACCACGAGCTGCGCCGGGTCTACGCCGACCGGCTCCTGACCCTGCGCCCCGGAACCGACGGTTCGGTGCTCGCCGCCGTCAACCAGGCCGCCGAGCCCTGGCGCACCACGGTGACGCTGCGCCGGTGGCGAGCGGACGGAACCCTGATCCACGAGAGCGTCCTCGACGTGGCCGCCGAGCCCCGCTCGGTCGTCCGGCTCCCCGTGCCGCACGACCTCGTGCCGGACGGGCGGTCCGCGAAGGAGTTCCTGGTCGCCGACGCCTGGGAGTCTCCCGGCCCGGACGGGACCGGGAGCGGGGGAGGGCTGCGCGCCCTGCACTTCCCGGTCGCCGACAAGGACTTCGCCTACCCCCGGCCCCGCTACGACGTCAGCGTGGAGCCCGTGGCGGGGCAGCGGGATAGAGTCGACGTCGTGGTGAGCGCCCGTACCCTCGTCCGAGACCTTCTGCTCCAGGCCGACCGGCTGGGCCCGGCCGCCGTCGCGGACCGAGGCCTCCAGACCCTGCTGCCCGGCGAGCAGGCGCGCATCCGGGTCACCGGCTGCGCCACCGCCGACGTACAGGACGTCAGGGCCGCCCTGTACTGCGTGGACGTGGCGTGAGCAGCTCGACGGAACGGGTCACCATCAAGGACGTCGCCGCGCGGGCCGGGGTGTCCAAGGGCGCGGTGTCGCTGGCGTTCAACCACAAGCCCGGTGTCTCTGCCGCCACCCGCGAGCGGATCTTCGAGGCGGCCCGGGAACTGGGCTGGGCCCCCAGCGCCACCGCGCGCAGCCTGTCCAACCAGCGGGTGGACGTCGTCGGCCTCGCCCTGTGCCGGCCCGCCCGGCTGCTCGGCCTGGAACCCTTCTACATGGAGTTCATCTCCGGCATCGAGAGCGTCCTGGCGGAGCGGTCGTGTTCGCTGCTGCTGCGGCTGGTGCGCGACCTCGACGAGGAGACGGCCGTGTACAAGGCGTGGTGGAGCGGCCGGATGATCGCCGGGGCGATCCTGGTGGACCTCCGTGAGGACGATCCGCGGCTGCCGTCCCTGGAGGGCGTCGGGCTGCCCGCCGTGGCCGTCGGCCATCCCTCCCTCACCGGTCCGTTCCCGGCGGTGTGGACCGACGACGCCTGCGCGGTCGGCGAGGCCGTCCGCTACCTGGCGGCACTCGGCCACCGCAGGATCGCCCGCGTCGGCGGCCCCGCCGACCTGGGGCACAGCGCCATCCGGACACGCGCGTTCGCGTCCACCATGCGCGAACTCGGGCTGGAGGAGGCCCGGCAGATCGCCACGGGCTTCGACGAGAAGGAGGGCGCCCGCGCCACCCGCTCGCTGCTGCTCGCCGCCGACCGGCCCACCGCCATCGTCTACGACAACGACATCATGGCGGTGGCGGGCGCCGGCGTCGCCGCCGAGATGGGCTTCACCGTTCCCGACGACCTCTCCCTGGTCGCCTGGGACGACTCCCAGCTGTGCCGCATCACCCACCCGACGCTGTCGGCGATGAGCCACGACGTGCACCACTTCGGGGCCGAGGTGGCGCGTGTCCTGTTCGACGTGATCGACGGGACGCACACCGGCCCGCACCAGGCGCCGACGCCCACGCTGACGCCGCGGGGGTCCACCTCCCGGGCGCCCAGGACCGGCGGGTAGTCCGGCGCACGTGCGCAGGGCCGCTCCGCTGCGGGACGCGACCCTGCGCCCGGCTGCCGGCCGGCGTCAGTTCGTCGTGCAGACCGCGCCGTTGAGGGTGAAGGACGCGGGCACCGCGTTGGTTCCCGTGGAGGAGCCGTTGAAGCCGAAGCTCACCGTGCCGCCGGCCGGGATCGTCTCCGTCCACGACTCGTCGGTGGCCCGCACCTGGCGGCCCTGCTGGGCGGCCCGGGCGTTCCAGGCCTGGTTGAGCCTCTGCTCACCGGGGAAGGCGAAGTCGAGCCGCCAGCCCTTCACGGTCGTGGTGCCGGTGTTGCGTATGGTCACGTCCGCGTTGAACCAGCTGCCCCAGTCACTGAGCCGGTACGTGACCGCGCAGGCTCCCCCGGTGGAACCGTCGTCCGGACCGGAGGTGAAGACGCCGGCCTCGCGCGCGGTCTGCCGGATGCCGTGGGAGCCGTCGAAGAGGCGTCGGCCCCAGTCGGTGAGCCGGGAGGCGTCGAAGCCGGTGGCCATGTCGAGGTACTCGACCCCGCCGCCGTTGCCGCTCCAGGACCAGCCCAGGTAGCCGACGCCGAGGCGCTGGGCGGCGGCCATGATGGCGTCCTCGTCCGGATCGCCGTCCGAGTGGGCGTTGCCGAATTCCCCCACCACGATGGGCAGACCCTGGGAAGTGAACCGGTTCAGGTAGTCATTCACCTCGGCGGCCGTGTCGAAGACGCCGTACATGTGGATCGAGAATACCGTGTTGCGGGCGGGGTCGGCCGCGAAGACCTTCCCGGCGTTGTCCCGCATGGTGAAGGTCCAGTCCTGCCCCCAGTTGGGCGCGTCGACCATGAGGGTGTGGTCGAATCCGGCGTCGCGCATGCGGGCGACGGCCTTCTGGGTGTCGGCGGTCCACGTCTGGTAGCCGGAATTGCCGTACGGCTCGTTTCCCAGGTTGAGGAGGACATAGTTCTCCTGGCCCCGCAGTGCGTCCTTGAGGGTGAGCCAGTAGTCCACCGCCCGGGCGAGGGACACCGCCCCGGCCTGCTCGCCGTAGCCGGTGGTGTCGTGCGCCTCCAGCACGCAGACCAGCCGGTTGCGCCGGCACTCGGTGACGATGGCCGCCACGTCGGCGGCTTCGGTCCTGGTCCAGCGGTCGCCGGTGGCGAGGACCACGCGCACCGAGTTGGCGCCCAGCGCCTTGACGTCCCTCAGCGCCTGGGGTGTCCGGGTGGGATACCAGGCGTGGGCGTGGTTCACGCCGCGCAGGACGAAGTCCTCGCCGTTCGCGTCCAGCAGGCGGCCGGCGCCGACGTGGAAACCGGATGCCGCCCGTGTCTCCGCCTGCGCGGGGGACGGGGTGGTCAGTAGCGAGGTCGCGATGGCCAGCAGCGCTCCCGCCGCGGTGGCCAGTGTTCTTCTCATTGCCGCTCCCAAGGTTGTCGCGGGCGCGGGCACGCGTGCCCGCCGTTCCCGGCCGGGATGAGGCCGGGAAGCAGGGGGTGCGCGTGCCCGCCTGGAGCCCCGCTGCCCGGGTCTGGCGTGCGGCTCGCACCGGGCAGCGGGACGTCGGGGCGCGCCGCGGAGGGGCATCACGCGTTTCCCGTGGTCAGGAGAGAAACGGGCGGTGGTGAATTCCTCCGGTCGGCGGTTGGGAGAGAGGCTAGAAGGAGAGCCGGTATCAGACAACCATTCGAGCAAACCGGTTAAGTTTAGTAGTGGTTCAGTTACCGGAAAGAGGTGACGACGGTCGGAACGGCGTTCCCGTAGGTTGGCGTGAAAGGAACTTTGATCGCGGCGGGAATGCGGGACCGGAACACCGCGTGCTCGGCGGCGGTCCGGCCTCACCGGATGGCCCGCCGGGGCTCGGCCCCACCGCGGCGCCCGTCCCGGCACCCACGCACCCCTCCGGCACCCGCGCCCACCACGAGGTCCTCTTCACGGAACGGGTCGCCCCCGGCCGGCCCGCGGCGCCGGCCACCCACGTCATCCGACCCGGTGCCCGTGACGTCCGCCGCCGGGATCTCACCGGGTCCGAGCCGTCCGGGTCTCAGCTGTCCGGGTCTCGACTGCCCAGGACCCCGCTGTCCGCGACTCCGCGGTTCGGGGCCGCGCTGTCCGCTGTCGGTTCGGTGCGGACGACGGCCTGATCGCCGTGGGGCCCGAACAGGTGCAGGATCTCCACCGCTTCGGTACCGGCGGGGCCGAACCAGTGCGGTGTGCCGGTGTCGAACTCGGCGACCTCGCCGGGCCGGAGCGTGGTGGAGCGCTGTCCCAGGATGAGGCGGAGTTCGCCGGCGAGCACGTAGAGCCATTCGTAGCCGGAGTGGGTCACCAGTTTCGGTTCGCGGGGCGCGAGCAGCTGTTTGAAGACCTGGACGCGGCCCGGGTACTGCGTCAGCGGCACGAGGATGTCCCCGCGTTCCCGGCTCCTGGGCGTGAGGTGGACCCGGGGATCGCCGGTGGCCGGGGCCGCCACCAGCTGGTCCAGCGCCACGCGGTGGGCCCGGGCGAGCGGGATGAGGAGGTCGAGGGTCGGACGCCGCAGACCCGACTCGACGCGGGACAGCGTGCTCACGGAGATCCCGGTGTCGCGCGCGAGGGTCTCGAGGGTGAGTCCGCGGGCGTGCCGCAGGGCGCGCAGCCGCGGCCCGATGCTGTCGATGAGTTCCGCGAGTTCGGCGTCCATACGAGCATTTTGCGGTCTCCGCAAAGTTCCTGGGCCTCGCCCCTCTCCCGGCCGGAGGCTGACCGGAGCCGATACCCGCACCGAAGGGGAACCTCCCTTGCTCACGACATCCCTGGCCGCTCCACCCACCCCGCCGAGTGCGCGCCGGCGCTGGACGGTGCTGGCCGTCTGCGCGCTCAGCATGTTCCTGGTGGGCGTCGACACCACCATCGTCAACGTGGGTCTGCCGGAGATCGGCCACGGTCTCGGTGTGGGCACCCGTGGCCTGGAATGGGTCGTCGACGCCTACACCGTGGTCCTCGCCAGTCTTCTCATGGTCTCCGGGGCGCTCGCGGACCGGTGGGGGCGCCGCCGGGTGTTCCGCTGCGGGCTGGTCGTCTTCGGCCTGGCCTCCCTCGCGTGTGCCCTCGCCCCGTCGCTCGGTGTGCTCGTCGCCGCCCGGGCCGTCCAGGGGGTCGGGGCGTCGATGCTGAGTCCGGTGGCTCTGGCGATCGTGGTGAACGCGATGCCCGACCGGCGGGAGCGGGCCCGGGCGATCGGCGTGTGGGCGTCGGTCTTCGGGCTCAGCATGGCGGCGGGCCCGGTCACCGGCGGGGCGCTCATCGCCGCGTTCGGCTGGCGTTCGGTGTTCTGGATCAACATGCCGGTCGTCGTGATCGCCCTCGTCCTGGTCGCCGTGTTCGTGCCGGAGTCCCGTGCAGCGCGCGCCCGGCGTCCGGACTGGCCCGGCCAGGCACTCCTCACCGGGGCGCTCTGCCTTGTCGTCGGCATCCTCATCGAAGGACCCCGTATCGGCTGGACCGCGCCCACGGCCCTCGCCGGCTACGCCCTGGTCACGGTCGCGGCGACCGCGTTCGTCCTCGTCGAACTGCGGTCCGAGGAGCCCTTGATGGACTTCGGCCTGTTCCGCCGGCCCCCCTTCGCCACGGCGGTGCTCGGTGCCATGGCGGTGTTCGTGGCCCTGAACGTGAGTCTGCTCCTCAACACGCTCTACCTTCAGCACACCCGGGGCTGGACCCCGCTGGCGACCGGCGCCGCCACCCTGCCCATGGCGCTGGGGGCCACGCTGTGCGCGCCGTGGTCCGGCAGCCTGGCGGGACGGCTCGGACCGCGGCGTCCGTTGCTCCTCGCGGGTGCCTTCACCATGGTCGGCGGCCTGTGCCTGACGGATCTGGACCAGGACACGGGCGTGCCGCTGATCCTGTTCGCCTACCTGCTGATCGGCATCGGATTCGGCTTCGCCAACGCCCCTCTCACCCATACCGCCGTCAGCGGTCTGCCGGCGTCCCGGGCCGGTGTGGCAGGGGCGATCACCTCCACCGCCCGTCAGGTCGGCGCGGCGGTCGGCATAGCCGTCGCCGGGGGACTGGTCGCCGGCACGGGCTCCGCCGGCATCGCCACCGCGTCGCATCCCGGCTGGCTGCTCGTGTCGGCCTGCGGCCTCTTCCTCCTCGTCGTGGCCCGCGCCGGGCAGCCGACGACGGTCGACACTCCCTAGCGGTCGGGACGAAGCGGCGGCGCTGCCCGACGAAGCGACGGAGCCGGCCGAGAGCACCGACTCCCGCCGTGTGCCACGCTGGGTGGCGGGAGCCGCGAGGAACTCGGCCTGCCGTGAGGCACACCGGATCACCGCGGACACCCGTCCGCCGCGCGCGCGTCAGGTGTGTCGCCGGTGAAGGGCCCCCCTTCGCGGGCGTTCGCCCGCGCACGTGGACCGCCGCCGGTCCTTCTGACAGGCCGTCGAGAGCCGGGTCCGACCGTTGCGGGTCAACTGCCCCGGCTTGTGGAAGAGTTCGGCTCGACGCGCAAAGCACGGCAGCGGGGTGACGCCGAGGCTGATGCCGCCCGCCACGAGGAGGTACGGCTCCGAAAGGTGCCGGCTCCGCGGGCCGTGGCGACGATGCGCGCGGGCCCCGGTGTGCGGTAGGACTTCTGCGAACCTCACAGGACATGCCAACTCACGTGGAGTCGCGATGACCGTTCGCCGTGCCATGCCCATCGTCCAGTCCGACGCCATGCAGGAGAACCGGGACTTCTACCGCCTGCTGGGCTTCGAGGAGGTCATGGACCTCGGCTGGATCGTGACGCTCGCCTCGCCCTCCACGCCGGCGGCCCAGATCAGCTTCATCACCCGGGACAGGACCGCCCCGGTCACGCCGGACATGAGCGTGGAGGTGGACGATGTGGACGCGGCCTACGCGCTCGTGCGGGACAGCGGCGCCGAGATCCTGCACCCCTTGCAGGACGAGGAGTGGGGGGTACGGCGGTTCTTCGTCCGCGACCCCAACGGCCGCGTCGTCAACGTGGTGAGCCACCGCTGACCGCGCGCCCGACGCGGCACGGCCGTACCCCGGCGGTGTCCCGGCGGACGCCGGCCCGAGCCGGCTGCCGGACTACCGCAGGCGGTAGAAGTGCAGGGGGGAGTTGGGTGCGAAGCCGATGCGCGGGTACACGGGTGCGCCCGCGGCGGTCGCGTGCAAGGTGGCGCGCGTCAGCCCGCCGGCCCGGGCTCCTTCGTGGAGCGCCTTGCGCGTCACGGCCTCCCCGTACCCCCTGCGCTCCCACCGGGGGTCCGTCGCGACGAGTACGACGAAGAGGCGGCCGTCGGCCTCCACCGCTCCGGCGCACGTGACCGGGACGCCGTCGCGCAGCCCCAGGTAGGCGTGCACCTTCTCCTTCCAGAGCACCGAGCCGGCGAGTCCGTCGCGACCGTGTTCCAGGGGGAAGCCGTAGGCGCGTGAGTTGAGGTCCGCGTAGGCGCGCAGGTGTTCCTCGTTGCCGACACGGACGAACGTGAGTTCCGGATGGACCGGCTCCGGAACGGGGAGCAGGTCTCCCGCCATGCCGGTGCCCGCGAAGGCGTGGGAGAGGCCCGCTCGCTCGGCCGCCGCCGGGACGCCCGCGCGCGCCCCGGCGGCGACGAGGTCCTCGAAGACCCACAGGAAGCCCGGGTGCTCCTTGGAGCGCATGATGTCCGCCGCCTCGGCCAGCCGCCGCTCCACGAGCGCGGCGTCCGCCCCCACCTCGGTCAACGTGACGCAGTTCCAGAAGGCGAAGTGGCAGTCCGCCCAGCGGACGGCGATCCCCGGAAGGTCCCGCACGTCGGCATCCGCGCTCCGGTCGAGCACCATGTGCCGCCAGACCGTGGCGAGTTGCTCCATCGATTCGACAGAGGCAGCGAGAGACGTCACCTTGGCTCCTTCGATCGTCGGGTGCTCCGCACGCCGCCACGGTGCCGACGACCTCGGCCCGTGCGCCGTGACGGTTCCGAGTATCCCGGCGGACGGGGCCGACTGTTCGCCCGTTCCGCGCCCGTCCGCCCGTCCGCCCGGCCTTTCGGTCGAAGGCGTCAGCGCCGACCTCGGGCCTCCCGCGCCCACTTCTCGACGACGGGCACGCAGGCGTCGGCGAAGTACTCGTAGTCGTCGGGTGTGTTGTAGACGTGGGCCGACAGCCGCAGGTAACCGGTTCCGCCGAAGCTGGTGAAGGCGGCCTCGACGCCCAGTTCCGCGGTCGCCCGGTCGCGCAGGGCGTCGGCCGCGATCCGGGTGGTCCCGAGGCCTTCCGGTAGCCGGACCAGGCGCATTCCCGGCACCGGCATGCCGACGTCGACCGGCCCGGCGGGGCCGCCGGACGCCTCGAACGCGGCCGCCACCACCCGGGCGCCGTGGTCCGCCAGCTCGTCCATGTAGGTGCGGGCCGTGTCCCAGCCCCAGGTGCGTCCGACGAAGTCCAGCGCCGCCGGGGCCGCGAGCCAACCGGTGGCGTCGATCGTGCCCTGCTGGTCGAAGCGGTCCGGGTAGGGTTCGGCGGCGCTCCAGGAGTCGATCAGCGGATGCAGTTCCTCGCGCAGCGGCCCGCGGGCGACGAGAGCGGCGGTGCCACGCGGCGCGCACCCCCACTTGTGGAGGTTGCCCACCCAGGCGTCGCAGACCACGCCCGCCAGGGGGGCCGCGAGGAGTCCGGGGGCGTGCGCGCCGTCCACGAGCAGCGGAATGCCGTGCCGGGCCGCCTCGTCGCCGACCCGTCCGACCGGCATCAGTCGTGCCGTGGCGGAGGTGATCTGGTCCAGGACGATGAGTGCGACCCGCTCGTCCACCTGGGACATCACCGCCGTGCAGGCCTGACCGGCATCGGCGTCGAGGGGTACGTGGGCCGTGCGGACGCGTGCGCCCCAGCGTCGGGCGAGCCGCTCGGCGCCCATCGTGACGGCGCCGTAGCCGTGGTCGGTGACCACGATGGAGCCGCCCGGACGCGCGCCGAGGGCGGCGTACACGACGCTCGCACCGGCGCTGGCGTTGGGGACGAGCGCCAAGTCCTGGGCACGGACCCGCAGATGGCCGGCGATCGCTTCACGGGCGGCGGCGACCCGGCCGGGCAGTCGCGGGAACCAGGCGACGGGGGCCCGCTCCATCTCGTCCCGCAGCGCGCTCTGTCGTTCCTGGGCGACGCGGGGGACCGCCCCGAACGACCCGTGGTTGAGGTGCCGCATCCCGGGATCGAGGGTCCAGGCCAGTGCGGCGTCCCGGCCGTCAGCCAGCAGCAGCGGACGGGGTGCGGCGAGCGCTCGGGTCTCGGTCACGTGGATCCTGACGTGGGCGACGGGGCGACGGGGCGACGGGGCGGCGGGGCGACCGTACGGCCGGGACGCGCGATCACGATACCCATGCGTGGAGGTCTCCCGGCGATCGGCGTGTGCCCCGCTGCCATCGGCGTGTGCCGTGCGGAGGACTTTGACCGCATCGATGACAAAGTATGGACATGACAAGCGGAAGTCCCCTAGCTTTGCGGCGGAACCCGCAGCCCATACCGAGAAAGACCGGAACGACATCCGGCACGGTCCGGTCCCCAGTTCAGGAGGACCAATGCGCCAACGCCCGTTCCCCCGGGCCCGAAGACACCTCATCCCGTTGCTGACGACGGCCGTCCTCGCCGGCGGCGCCCTGGGCGCCCCGGCGGCCGCCGGCGCCGTACCGGCCGACCTCCCCCCGCAGCAGCCCGGAGTCACGCTGCGCGTGTACGACGTGCAGACACCACTGGACGAGCTGTGCACCCTCAAACCGGGGCAGACGCCCAACCACGACCAGCTCATGCCGACGATCGACTGGTCCACGCCCGCCGACTTCGGCGGGTTCGACGACCACTTCGTCACGGAGGCCACCGGCTACCTGGTCGCCCCGCGCGAGGGGTCGTACGCGTTCCGGCTCACCAGTGACGACGGCTCACGGCTGAGTCTCGACCACGCCACCGTGATCGACCACGACGGCCTCCACGGCGCCGAACCGAAGGACGGCACCGTCCACCTCACCGCCGGGCCGCACCCCCTGCGGATCGACCACTTCGAGCGGGACGGCGGGCAGCGGTTGCAGCTCTCCTGGAAACCGCCGGGTGCCGAGGACTTCACCGTCGTGCCGGGCGAGGCGCTGAGCACCGACGCCGGTGTCGTCCGGGTGACGGCGCCGGGACGCAAGGAGTGCGAGGCGAGCGGTGACACCCCGGGCGACGGCCTGCCGCTCACCTCGGTGCGCCCGGACCTCACCCTCACCGACCTGCGCCCCGAGGGCTTCCAGCCGCAGGTCACCGGTATGGACTGGCTGCCCGACGGGCGTCTCGCCATCAGCACGTGGGGCGGCAGCGGAAACGTCGCCGGAGAGGTGTATCTCCTCGACCACGTCACCGGTGCGACCAGCCGCGACCAGATCACCGTGAAGAGGGTGGCGAGCGGACTGCGGGAACCCATGGGCATCAAGTACGTCGACGGTGCCCTGTACGTCTCGCAGAAGCACGAACTGACCCGGCTGGTCGACCAGGACGGCGACGAGGTCACCGACGCGTACCGTACGGTCGCCACCTGGCCGTACGGGGGGAACTTCCACGAGTTCGCGTTCGGACTGCTCTACCGCGCCGGCTACTTCTACGTGAACCTCTCCGTCGCCATCGACCTCGGCGGCGCGACCACCACACCGCAGCCGGCGCCCGGCCGCGGCACCACGTACAAGGTCAGCGCGAGGACGGGCCGGATCAGCCCCGTCGCGGGCGGTCTGCGCACCCCCAACGGCATCGGATGGGGCCCCGGCGGCGATCTGTTCACCACCGACAACCAGGGCGGATGGCTGCCCTCGTCCAAGCTGGTCCAGATCAGACAGGACCGCTTCTTCAACCACTACACCGAGCCCTCCGGCCCCTTCGAGGACGCCCCCGTCACCCAGCCGGTGCTGTGGCTGCCCCAGAACGAGATCGCCAACTCGCCCTCCACACCGCTGTATCTGACGAAGGGCCGGTTCGCCGGACAGATGCTGATCGGCGACGTCACCTACGGGGGACTCCAGCGGGCCTACCTCGAAAAGGTCGACGGCGAGTACCAGGGCGCCGTCTTCCGCTACACGCAAGGCCTGGAGGCCGGGGTCAACCGCATCACCATGGGTCCCGACGGCGCGATCTACGCCGGTGGCCTGGGCGCCGACGGCAACTGGGGCCAGGAGGGCAAGCTGCGGTTCGGCCTGCAGAAGCTGACGCCGAACGGCGGCGACACCTTCGACATCCAGACGATGCGGGCCGTACCGGGCGGCTTCGACCTGACGTACACCCAGCCGGTGTCCGCCGAGACCGCCGTCGATCTCGCCGGCCGCTACCGGGTCGAGCAGTGGCGCTACACGCCGACGGCGGACTACGGCGGACCGAAGATCGCCGAACAGCGGCTCTCCGTGCGCTCCGCGACCCTCTCCGGGGACGGCCGCACGGTCCGGCTCCGCCTGGACGGCCTGAAGCCCGGCCACGTGGTGCACGTGCGCTCCCCGCGTCCCTTCGCCGCCGCCTCCGGCGAGACGCTGTGGAGCACCGAAGCCTGGTACACACTCAACGCCGTACCCGGCAAGCAGCCGCCTCCCGCGACCCTCTACGAGGCCGAGGAAGCCCGGCTCACCGGCAGGGCGGGCATCAACACCGACCACACCGGCTACTCCGGCAGCGGCTTCGTCGACCGCTACGCCACCGAGGGCGACGTGGCCACGACGTTCGACGTCACGGTCCCGAAGAAGGGGACCTATGACGTGAACCTGCGCTACTCCAACGGCCCGAACCCGTTCCAGGGGACCAAGTCCCTCTCCCTGTACGTCAACGGGGGCAAGGTCCGGCAGACGCAGCTCGCCCCCACCGGGGACTGGGACACCTGGTCCACCCGAGCCGAGCGCCTGACCCTGCGCGCCGGACCCAACACGGTCTCCTACCGGTACGACCCCGGCGACACCGGACACGTCAACCTCGACCTGATCACCGTGCGCCCCCAGGGCGCCACCGTCCCCCTCTTCGACGGCACCGCCGCCTCGCAGTCCCAGTGGCAGCACACCGACGGACGGAGCCTGGCATGGCCCCTGACCGAGGAGGCGTCGATGGAGGTGTGCTGCGGCGACATCCGCACCAAGGACGCCTACCAGGACTTCGCTCTGCACGTCGAGTTCCGCGTCCCGCTCCTGCCCCCGGAGGTGACCGGCCAGGACCGCGGCAACAGCGGCATCTTCCTCCAGGACCGGTACGAGTTGCAGATCCTCGACTCCTACGGCGACACCACCCTGGACGACAACGAGGCCGGGGCGATCTACCTGAAGAAGCCGCCCGACGTCAACGCGGCGACCGCACCGGAGAGCTGGCAGACGTACGACATCGTCTTCCACGCCGCCCGCTACGACGCCGAAGGCCGCAAGACGGCCGACGCCCGGCTGACGGTCGTGTGGAACGGCACCAAGGTGCACGACGACATCGCCCTCGACGGACCCACCGCCTCGGGCCGGTCGGAGACCCCCGCGGCAGGAGCGATCCGGTTGCAGGACCACGGCAACAAGGTGAGGTTCCGGAACATCCAGATCCGGCCACTGACGTGAACCGCCGGTAGCCATCGAAGGTGACGGAGCCGGCGGCGCGAGCCGCCGGCTCCGTCACCGCTGTTCGCGGCCGTGGCGCCGTCCGACTTGATAGGCAAGTGGGTAGTTGCCTATGCTGTGGGGGTGGCCGACGACGTTTTCAGGGCTCTGGCCGACCCCACCCGCCGCGTCATCCTCGACGAGCTGACGGAGAAGTCCGGGCAGACACTGTTCGAGATCTGCTCGCGGCTGAGCATGAAGCACCAACTGGGCATCTCACGCCAGGGCGTCTCCCAGCACCTCGCCGTGCTGGAGGCCGCCGGGCTCGTCGAGACCAGGCGCGAGGGCCGCTACAAGTTCCACGACCTGAACACGGACCCGCTGCGGCGGATCGCCGAGCGATGGCTCGCACCCGACCCCTCCGGACCGCGGGAGAGCACCCCATGAAGATCCATCTGACCAGCGTCTTCGTCGACGACCAGGCCAAGGCCGAACACTTCTACACCGAGATCCTCGGCTTCGTGAAGAAGCACGACGTCCCGCTGGGCGGGCAGGACCGGTGGCTCACCGTGGTCTCGCCCGACGAGCCCCACGGCACCGAACTCCTTCTCGAGCCCGCCGGTCACCCGGCCGTCAGAACCTACCGCGACGCGCTCGTCGGCGACGGCATCCCGCTCGCCCAGTTCGCCGTCGACGACGTGAGCGCGGAGTACGAGCGTCTCCGAGGCCTCGGCGTCCGCTTCACCCAGGAGCCCCTCGCGATGGGCCCCGTCACCACCGCCGTCCTCGACGACACCTGCGGCAACCTGATCCAGATCGCCACCCAGCCGCGGTAGGGCGATCCGGACCGGAACCGGCCCGAGGACGGACCCTTCCGGCCGCGGAGGCGACCGGCGAGGAGGTCCCGCGCGGGGACGACGAACACTCGCGGCCACGGCGGGAGGCGCGCCCGCCGGTCGACCGGTGAATGCCCCGGTCGCCACCCGTGTCACCCGTGGCGCCGCCACTGACCTCCGCCGTCGCGGGAGATCCACAGCCCCTCGCCCTTCACCAGGTCGTACGTCGCGGTCGTCGTGTCCGCGATGCCGTAGAGCGTCGTGCCGTCGACGGTGAGGGACGTGAGGCTCGCCGGTGTCCTCAGCTGGTGGAAGGCGCTGTTGGCGCGGTCGTCGGCGAGCCAGTAGCGGCCGCCTTCCTCGCCGACGAGTACCCGCCCGTCCGCGAGCACGTCCAGAACAGACGACTCCGGTCCGCCCTGGAGGGTCTGCCAGGGAACGCCGCCGGCCAGCAGCGTCCGCCAGTGCTCACCGTCGTCGGTCGTCACCAGCAGGCCGCGCACGCCGTCGTCCCGGACGAGGAGCAGTGCGGCGGTGCCGCCGCGCGCGGCGAGAACGCCTCCGGCGTACGGCTTCGGGACGGCCGTGGAGCCGAGGGTGCGACCGTCGCGCTGCCGTACGACCCGGTGGGGGTCCCCGGTGAGGGGCTGGGCCAGGCTCCAGGCCGTGCCCCGTTCGTCGACGACGAGGTCGATGGCGTCGTCCGGCAACCCGGCCGGGGGTGCCACGGTCCGGGTGGCGGGGCGGTAGATGAGGGCCGGCTCCGGCGCGCCGAGCGCGATGTCGCCGGCACGGGTGGGCAACGGGGTCCGCGTGACGGTGAGTTCCTGCCGCTCGCCGCGTACGTCGAGGGCGTACGCTTCCTCGGCGTCTGCCTGCGGGATCCGCACGAAGCCCCCGGGCACCCCCGTGAACGCGACCGGCTGCGCCTCGGCGTCCGTGTGTTCCGCGTGCTCGGCGACCGTACGGCCGTCGGGGCCGACGACACGCCAGGCGGAGGCGGCCGGCCCCTCGTCGTCCTCGACGTTGCCGGCGGTGTACGTCAGGAGCAGCGAGCCGTCGTCCGTGCGGGCCACGCCGGTGGGAGCGCCGGCCGCTTCGATGACGTCGCCGGGGCGCGGGTGAGGGTCCTCGATGACGCGCTGGTACTTCGCCTCGCGGCCTCGCGAACCGCCGTGGCCCGAGCCGTCCGTGCCGTCCGAGCCGCATGCGGCCAGTACCAGCGCCGCACTCGCCGCAGCCATGAGTCCGGCCGTCCGCCTGCCACGATTCCTCAGCCACGCCATGGCCACATCCTCACACGGGGAGGCCGGCACGGGAGGGCCGACCGGCCCCAGGCGGCGTTCCCGTTCCGCGTCCGAGCGCCGGGACCAGCACGGGCGGCGCCCCTGGGGCCGGCCGTCGGGGCAGTGCTCCCCCACCTCACCGCGGCCGTACGGCGTCCTGTCGGGCCGGCCGCGACATCCGTTGGCCGCTCGTTGCCAGGGCCCGTCGTGGAGTGGGTGGGAAACACGCGGTCGCCGTCGCACGGGAGGCGGTTGCCGTTCCTGCCCCTGTTCCAGGGCCGCGACCGGTCCGTGCGGTTAGGGTCGTGACTGTTCATGGTCATGCAGAAGGGGGATCCGAGGATGGTCGGCTCGGTCACGGCGGTCAGCAGCAACGGCGAGTACTCGTTCACCAAGCCGAACCGGGAGAGCGTCACGCTGCTCGCCGGGCTCGGTGTGGAGGGTGACGTCCACGCCGGTGTGACGGTCAAGCACCGTTCGCGAATCGCGCAGGACCCCACGCAGCCGAACCTGCGCCAGGTCCATCTCGTCCAGGAAGAACTCTTCGCCGAGGTCGGTGCGGCGGGATTCGAGGTGGCACCCGGTGACCTCGGCGAGAACATCACCACCCGCGGTATCGACCTGCTCGGCCTGCCGGCCGGCACCCTGCTGCGGATCGGTGACGAGGCGGTGCTGGAGGTGACCGGACTGCGCAACCCGTGCCGGCAGATCGACAACTTCAGCGACGGGCTGCTGAAGCAGGTCGCAGGCCGCGACGAGGCCGGGAACATCGTACGCAAAGCCGGAATCATGAGCATCGTGAAGGAGGGCGGCGTGGTGCGCCCGGGCGATGTGGTCCAGGCGGACCTTCCCAGCGGACCGCACCGGCCTCTAAAGCGCGTCTGACGGCTGCGCGACGGGCAGGCCCTGACAGCGAGGCTTCCGGCCGGTCGGATATGTGCGGTCGGACGGCGAGCGGGCCCGTGAGGCATGGCCCGCGGGAGTGACCCCGGGTGAACGGGGGTGCGCGGCCTCCGGCCCGGCCTCGACCGCCGAGGGCGCTGTCCGTCACGGGTCTCGACCGCCGGGATGACGCTGGTCTTCGAAGACTCGCGGTGGAGCGGTCGAGCGGTCGAGTGGTGGGACGGCAGGGCGAGGGGACGGCAGGACGACGGGACGGCAGCGCGGTAGAGCGGCACTGGTCACGGGCCGGGCGCCTCCGGCCGGCCGCCGACCTGGGCGATGCCCGTCTCGTAGGCGAAGACCACCGCTTGGGCGCGGCTGTGCAGATCCAGCTTCGTCATCAGCCGGTGCAGGTGCGTCTTGACGGTGGACTCGCTGACGCACATCCGGTCCGCGATCTCCTCGTTGGCGAGGCCCTCGGCGACGAACCCGAGCACTTCGGTCTCACGGCCGGTGAGGACGCTCGTGGCGTCGGCATCGGCCCGGGACCGCTGTCCGTGAGGGAGGGCGTGCCTCTCGACGAGCTTGCGGACCCGGGCCGGAGCGACGAGGAGGTCGGCGGAGAGGGTGGCCGTGACGGCGCTGAGGAGTTGCTGCGGCGGCATGTCCTTGAGCAGGAAGCCGTTGCAGCCGGCGCGCAGGGCCGCGTAGACGAACTCGTCGTCGTCGAAGGTGGTGAGGACGACGATGCGCGGCGCCGGGTCGAGACCGAGGGCGAGAATGCGCTCCGCCGCCGCGAGGCCGCTGAGCCGGGGCATCTTGATGTCCATCAGAATCAGGTCGGGGCGGTGCTCGCGGGCCGCGGCGACGGCCTCCTCGCCGTCCGAGGCCTCCATGACCGGGCCCAGACCCTGCACCGTACGCAGCAGGGTGACGATGCCGGAGCGGATGAGGTGCTGGTCGTCCACGACCAGGATGCGGGCCACAGCACTCCTCGCGGATGGTCACGTCAGGGATCGGCCGCTGTCGCGGTCCCGTCCAGGGGAAGACGGAGTTCGATCCGAAATCCGCCCTCCGGGCGCGCACCGGCCGTCAGCGATCCGTGCCAAATCTTGGCCCGTTCCCGCATCCCGATCAAGCCGTGTCCGGATCCGTCGGTGGACGTGGCCGAAAGCGGACCGCCCTCGTCGACGACGGTTACGCGCAGTTCGTCGTCCAGGTAGCGGACGGTCACCTCGGCCGTGACCGAGCCGGAGTGTTTGGCGATGTTGGTCAGGGCCTCCTGGACGACGCGGTAGGCGCACAGCTCGATCCCCGGGGACAGGGGCCTGCGCTCTCCCCGGAACCGGACCTCGACGTGCACGCCGGCCGCCTCCAACCGCTCGGCGAGCGCGGGGATCCGGCCGATGTCGGCCAGCAGGTGGTCGGGGACCGGGCCGGCCGGATCGTCCGGGCCGGGCGCGCCGCCGGGATCGTAGGCGCGCAGGACGACGAGCAGCCGGCGAAGCTCCTCCAGCGACTCCCGTCCGGCCGCGGCAGCGGTGCCGAGCGCCTCACGGGCGGTCGGGGGGTCGGAGAAGAACACGAACTCGGCGAGCCCGGTCTGCAGGGTGACGATCGTCATCTGCTGCGAGATCGTGTCGTGCAGTTCGCGCGCGATGCGGAAACGTTCGTCGAGCACGGCGCGGCGCGCCTCCTGGCGCTGCTGCTCGTCCAGCAGGGCGGTCAGCCGTCGCAGCTCGGCGTTGCGTTCGGTGAGACGGCGCTGGGTGAGCCCGACGGCGAAGGCGACGGCCGGCACGATCAGGGCCTGCACGGCCACGACGGGCCGGGGCAGCCGACCACAGAACCCGCTGAGGGCGATGACCGATGCGAGCAGCACGGCACCGCACACGACGCGAGCACGTGCCTCCCGGGCGGCGACGGAGAGGAACGCGACTGCCGGCACCCAGAAGTTGAGGGAGGGCTGATAGCCGAGCAGCAGATATCCGGCGAAGCCGGCCACCGTGACCACGAGCACGCCGAACGGCCGCTTGTCCCACAGTGCGAGGGGCAGGGCGATCAGCAGGGTGAGCAGATGGGCCCACAGGTCGAACGGCCGCCAGGGCGCCGGATGGTAGAAGGCACCGGCCAGGCAGCCGGCGGCGGCGAAACCGGTGGCGAGGGCGACGCCCGCCGGGCGCGGGGCCGGCAGCGCGGGCATCCGGACATGGTAGACGACACGTCTCAACTGGTCCGCCCCCGGGGGGAGTCGGGGATGGCCGCCCGCCCCGCCGGTGGTGTCCGGCAGGGCAGGCGGGAGCTGGTGACAGGAACGGACGCGGTCCCGGTCGGGGCCGGTTCAGGAATCCATGACGAAGTCCAGGGCGGAGCCGGAAGCGGTCGTCCAGTAGGTGACGCGGGCACCGTCGTCGAAGGCCACCTTGCGCGGCAGGTCCACGCCGATCGGCCCGCTCCCGTCGCTGCCCAGGTCGCGGCCGTGCAGGAGGAGGGTGACGGTGTCCGTCTCGTACTGATCCATGGGGACACCGGAGGCGAGCAGGGCGGCGTACGCCTCGTCGCCCGGAGCGAGCGTGAGGGGGCCCGTCTTCGGGTCGCTGTCCTCGTACACGTCCACCGGGTACCGGGCCTGGGCGTAGTCGCCGAGGAAGATGTACGGGTAGTGGTGGATGGCGCACTTCCCGTCACCGGTGTTGGTGGCGGTGATGAGGAGATGCTTGGGGACCTCGCCCCGCTCGTCCTGGAGCGTGGTGCCGAAGGTGAGGTCCTTCGCGGCGCAGGCGGGGACGCTGCGGCTCCCGCCACCGGAGCCGCTCCCGGAACTGCCGGAACCGCTGCCCGAGTTGCCGGTGCCGGAGCCGGTGCCCGAGTTGCCGGTGCCGTTGGTGCCCTGACCGCGGTCGGGCGTGGCCGAACCGGTCCCACCCGGCCTCGGCGTGCCGACTTCGCCGCCCGTTCCGGTCGGGCTCGGCCGGTCCGAGGCGGTGGATCGCGCGCCGGCGGGCTCGCTCGGCTCACACGCCGTGCAGGCGAGCACCGAGGCGGCGACCGCGGCGCCGGCGGCATACGTCTTCCAGCCCTTTGGACCTCTGGACCTTGTGCGGTGCATGCGGACAACGGTGTTCATGATGTTCCCCCGTGGCCGGTCGTGTCCGGCCGTTCTCGACTCCCGGTCTCCCCGGCGGGGGAAGTCCCGGAAGCATGTCGTGGCTCTCCTGAACGGATCGCGCACCGGCAGGTCGTGCCGGTGACGCCGAGGTTAGGAGAGCGAGGGTGCCGACGGCGTCCGGCAGAGGGCCGGCGTTGCGTCGACTTCGGGCGTCCAGCGGCTCCTGGAGGTAAACCGTGGGCCGACGGCCGGGTCAACCTCCGGTCGACCCGGCGCACGAGCCTGCCTCCGGAACTTCCTCGGCCGAGGCCGCCACCAGGTGCCGACGGGTGCCATCGGATGCCACCGGGCCACTGGTGATTCGGCCGATGGCGCCCGGGTTCCGCCCCATGACTCTGGACGGGTCAGGCACCCGCACCCCGCATCCTCGTCAGGAGTGTTCCATGCGTCGTCGTTCCCCTCGCCGGCTTTTCGGCGTTCTCGCGGCCGCAACGGCCGCGTTCACCCTGCTCTCCTCGGCGTCGACGGCGGGCGCGGCCGACGTCGCGGCCCCGGCCGCCTCCGCGCCGCGTTCGGCGGACGCGGCCGTCCAACCGCTGTCGACCAGTACGCCGGTCGTCTTCGTCCACGGTTACACCGGAGACGCGTCCAACTGGGTCACCGCCATGAGCGTCTTCCGGCTGAACGGCTGGTCCAGCAGCGATCTCTTCGCCTACGAGTACAACTCCTACGGCAACAACGTCACCAACGCCCAGGGCCTCGCCGCCTTCGTCGCCAACGTGAAGGCGCGCACCGGAGCGAGCAAGGTCGCGATCGTCAACCACTCGATGGGCGGCCTGGTCAGCCAGTACTACCTGAAGGTGCTGGGCGGCAACACCAGCGTCAGCCACCTCGCCTCGATCGCGGGCGCGAACCACGGCACCACGTTCGCCGGCGCCTGCCTGATCTACACGACGTGCCAGCAGATGTATCCGGGCTCGTCCTTCATCTCCCAGATCACCTCGGGCGACGAGACACCGGGGACCACCAGGTACGCCACGTGGTACTCGGCGTGCGACGGCATCATCCTGCCGTACACCAGCACCCGGCTGACCGGCGCCACGAACAACAACGTGCTCTGCCAGACCCACATCGGGTACCTGGCGGACACGGTCGTGCTGGGTCAGGTCGCCCGGTTCGTCGCATCCTGACCTGTCGCGCGGCGGTTGACCGCCGGCGCTGTCGCCGGGTACCGGGCACCCCCGGAGCGGCATGCCTCGTCCCCGGCGACCACCGGGGACGAGGCATTTCTCCCCTGCATCCTGAATCCTGGTGCGGGCTGCGGGCTGCGGGCTGCGGGCTGCGGGCTGCCGACCCTGCGGTGGCGCGGGGCGGCCGTCGGAAGGCGCCAGCCCGCGCACCGGGCAGGGTGGACGGTGCGTGGGCGGAGACGGCGGTCGGTCAGCGGTGGGGTACGGCGTCGTGCAGCCGTGCGCGGAGTTCGAGGGCTGCCGGGAGCGGGGTGGCGGGCAGGGCCACCTGGACGGTGCGGCACAGGGCCGGGTCGGAGAGGCGGCGCAGGACGAGGCTGTCGGGGACAGCCGGGGCGGCCAGCGACGGGACCAGCGCGACGCCCAGGCCGGCGGCGGCGTAGCCGAACTTCCCGGCCCATTCCGCGATGCGAATGATCTTCCGCGGGGTGAAGCCGGCGCGGGCGCAGGCGTCGTCGAGCATCGTGGGGCGGTCGCCGTAGGCGCTCTGGAGCCATGCCTCGTCGCGGAGTTCTCGCAGGTCGAGGGTGGTCGCCCCGGCGAGACGGTGGGCGCGGGGGAGGACGACGAGCAGTTCGTCCTCGCACAGGACGGTGGTGGTCACGCCGTCGGCGGAGGGCAGCCCGGACGGGTAGTCGCTGACGACGGCGATGTCCAGGGTCGCGTCCACGAGGCGTCGCAGCAGGGCGTCGGTCGGGCCTTCGACGGCGACGACCTCCACCTGCGGCCTGGCGTCCTCGAGGGCGCGCAGCGCTGTGGGCAGCAGGGAGATGTTGGCGGTGGCGAACGCGCCCACGTGCAGCAGCCCGCCCTGGCCGGCGTGCAGGACGGCCAGCTCGTGCCCGGCCCGTGACAGCCGGTCGAGGACCTCCACGGCGTGCCGGTGCAGCGCACGGCCCGCGGGAGTGAGCCGTACGCCTCGCGGGAGCCGTTCGAACAGCGCGCCGCCCGCCCGCTGTTCCAGCGTGGCGATCCTCCGGGACACCGCCGACTGCGTGTAACTGAGCCGGGCCGCCGCAGCCGTGAACGACCCGGTCTCCGCCACCGTCACGAGCAGTCGCAACGCGTCGACCTCGAACACCGTGCTCCACCCATTCCTGCCGCTCATTGATCCCATGCAATCTAGTCGCTGGTGGAATGCGTCGTGCGCTTCTAACGTCGACCGCACGGCGGCGCCCGGCAGCGGGGGACCGGACGCCGTCGTGCCGATGGCCCGTCACATCCGAGGGGGAAGTGTGCTGTCGACGACGACGATGCTGGCCGATCTGGAGGGACTCGTACGCTGCGAGTCCTTCTCGGCCGACCACGGCGCGGTGGCGCGCAGCGCCGAGGTGGTCGGCGCCCTCGGCGCGAGACTGCTGGGAGCCGAACCGGAGACGATCGTGATCGAGGGTGTGACCCATCTGCGGTGGGCCTTCGGCACGCCGCGGGTCTTGTTGGTGGGACACCACGACACGGTGTGGCCGATGGGCTCGCTGCGGACCCACCCCTGGTCGGTGGCCGACGGGATCGCCCGCGGTCCCGGGGTCCTGGACATGAAGGCGGGCGTGGTGCAGATGTTCCACGCCCTGGCCTCGCTGCCCTCCCCGGACGGGGTGGGCGTGCTGGTCACCGGGGACGAGGAGGTCGGCTCCCCGACCTCCCGGCGGTTGGTCGAGGAAAGCGCGCGGCGGTGTGCGGCGGCCCTGGTGCTGGAGGCGTCAGGGGACGAGACGGGTGCGCTCAAGACGGCCCGCAAGGGCACGTCGCGGTACGAGGTGGTCGTGCACGGCAGGGCGGCGCACGCGGGCCTGGAACCCCACCAGGGGGTCAACGCCGCGGTCGAGGCGGCCCATCAGGTGCTGTCGCTCGCGGCGTGGGGAGCCGCGACGGGTGCCGGGGACGCCGGCACCGCCGTCGACGCCGGTCCGGCCGGTGCCGCCCCTGCCGTCCTGGGTGCCGCGACCGTCACACCCACTCTGCTGTCGGCGGGCAGTGCGCCCAACACGGTGCCCGCGCTGGCCCGGGTGTCGGTGGACGTGCGCGCGCCGACAGCGGCGGCGCAGGACCGGATCGACGAACGCATGCGGGGCCTGACCGCCCGTACGCCCGGAGCCCGGCTGGAGGTGCGGGGCGGCAGGCGACGGCCGCCCATGGAACCGCGGTCCACCGCCGCACTCTTCGCCCTGGCGTGCCGGGTCGCCGCGGAACTGGGCCAGGAGCCGTTGCGGGGGATCGCCGTCGGCGGCGCCTCGGACGGCAACCACACGGCGGCCGTGGGCTGCCCGACGCTGGACGGCCTGGGCGCCGTGGGCGGTGGCGCGCACGCCGACAGCGAGTACGTCGAGGTCGCGCACATGGTCCCGCGCACCCGACTGCTCGCCGAACTCATCACCCGCGCCCGGCGATGGCCGGAGCGTGCCCCCAGCGAAGGCGGTGTCTCGTGAGACAGGACGCGCACGGCCCCGGACCGGACCCGGGTTCCGGTCCGCGCCTCGGACGTGGACCCGGATCCGGCCCCGGCATCGGACGCAGCCTCGGCCTCGGCCAGATGCGCGGAAGCTACCCCGTCGCGGGGCTGATGGGCGGTCTCGCGCAGCTGGCGCGGCGGGCCTGCGTCGCCCTGGCCCTCGTCCTGCTCGGCGCGCAGGCCTACCTCCGGCCACCGGGCGCCTTCCGCACGAGCGCCGTCACGGTGGCCGTGGTCCTCACCCTGTTCGGCCTCAAGGCGGTATGGGCCGGCGCGAGCGCGAGGCTCGGGATCAACCGGTGCTACCTCTACACCGGCGGTCTGGTCCTCACCAACATCTTCGGCATGGTCCGGGAGGCGGTGGCGTGGGACGACGTGCGGGAGGTGAACGCGCTCACCAACCGTTCCGTGCTCCTCGCCTTCCACCGGATCGAGATCGTGCGGAGCCGCTCCGCGACGGCGACGTTCCTGGCCCTGGGGCTCCAACCCGCCCTGGTGGAGGCCCTGATGGGAGAGGTGGCCAGAAACGCTCCCGGACGAGGAGCCCGCCCGCCCGGTCGATGAGCCGGTCCACCGCGCTGCTGCGCCTCAGCGGCAGGCGGCTGACCTGACCCGCGGATCGACCGCGAACCCGGCGTCCGGCCGCCGCAGCCATCCGCCGCCGTCGACGGTCAGCCCCACGGCGGCGGACCCGACGGCGGCCGGGCGGCACCCCAGGGGCCCGGCGCCGCGGCGACGGACCCGGCCCGGAGGTCACCGGAGACCGGGCCGACGTGACGGCGGACGAGACGCCCGGGAAAGGCCAGGGCGCGGGCGTCAGTACCCGCACTCGATCAACTCGGCCAGGGCGCGTCGGTGACGCGCTCCACCATGCTCCCGCGTCGAAAACCCGGCAGGAAGTGCTCGAGTACGTCCGCGTTGACGGTCCCGTAAGTGGTGTCCGGACGATCCTTGAGCCCGTCGACGAACGCCTGGAGGAACGCCTTCTTGAACGCGCCGCGCGGATGGGCGGCGAGGATGTCGTCCACCTGGCCGCCGTCGAGTCCGTCCAGGTTCCATCCGATGGCGTCGGTCAGAACGCCGTAGTTCGTGGCAGCCGTCTCCGGGCCCATGCGGCCGGGAATCCCTGGCGTCGTGTGCAGCGCGATCGCCGTCCAGACCACCTCGGCGGCGCTCGTCGGGAACCCTCGGTCGAGCAGGAACCGCCGCGCGTGATCGGCCCCGTCGAGTTCGAAGCGCTGCTCCTTGTCGGAGAACGGGGTCAGAAGTCCGGTGTCGTGGAACATGGCGGACAGGTACAGAAGCTCCGGATCCGGCCGCAGTCCCAGCTTGCGCGCGTGCAGGGAACCGAAGAGGAAGACCCTCCGGGAGTGATGGAAGAGGAGCGGGCCGGTCGTTTCCCGAAGAAGACCGGTGGCCTCCCCGATCGCCGCGGTGTCGGGAATCTCCACGCCCGCGATGATGTGAGTCATGAGGATCGCGCCTTTCCGAGGTGATGGGGGGCGAACGACAGGGCGTCCGCCCTCCATGCTGCCGACCCCGGAGCCCTCCGCGCCCCATAGGTCCGGCCGTGAACCACTCGAATCCGGACGCGGCCGAGGCCGGGGCCGCCCGTCCCGCGGCCTGGTCGAGGCGCCGCGAGGGTCCCGGCCGCGGCGGGAGGAAGATGAGAGGGCGGGGAGACTCCCGCGTCGGGCGGACCACGCGAGGATGAGAGCACATGGCACCGAAGGCACACACTCTCGGCGTACTCGTCTTCGACGGCATGAAGATGCTGGACCTCAGCGGGCCCGCGGAGGTCTTCAGCGAAGCAAATCGGTACGGCGCGGACTACCGGCTGACCGTGGTCTCGGTCGGCGGGAAGCCCGTGTCCTCGTCGATCGGCATGCTGGTACCGGTGGACGGTGACGTGGCCGACGCGCCCCCCTTCGACACCCTCCTGGTGATCGGCGGCGACCGGCTGCCGGAGGCGCCGATCGATCCTGACCTGAGCGCGGCCACGGGCGCGCTGGCGGCCCGCGCCGACCGGGTCGCCGCGATCTGCACCGGCGCCTTCCTCCTGGCCTCGGCAGGACTGCTGGACGGCAGGCGGGCGACGACGCACTGGCAGCACACCGACGCCCTGGCCCGGCGCCATCCGCAGACGCGCGTCGAAGCCGACGCCATCTTCGTCAAGGACGGCGCCACCTACACCTCCGCCGGTGTCACCGCGGGAATCGATCTCGCGCTCGCCCTGCTGGAGAGCGACCACGGACCCGACCTGGCCCGCCGAGTCGCCCGGTCACTGGTGGTGTACCTGCGGCGTTCCGGCGGGCAGTCGCAGTTCTCCCCCTCACTGCGGGGACCGGCCCCGCGGACGCCGGTACTGCGCTCGGTGCAGGACGCCGTCCAGGCGGACCCGACAGCGGATCACAGCCTCGAAAAGCTTGCCGCGCGGGTCCGGGTCAGCCCCAGGCACCTGTCGCGCATGTTCCGCACCGAACTGAGCACCACGCCGATGAAGTACGTGGAACTCATCCGCTTCGACATGGCGAAGGCCCTGCTGGATTCCGGTCACAACGCCACCGAGGCCGCCACCCTCTCGGGTTTCCCCAGCTATGAGAGCCTGCGCCGTGCCTTCGCACGCCACCTGGGAGTCTCGCCGACCCACTACCAACGCCGCTTCGCCGGCACCGGCTCCGGCTCCCGTTCGCCGGCCCCCTCACCATGACCCTCGTCCGACGGGAACAGCAACGGCCGCGGCCGCGGCACGCATGACCGTTTTCGAGGGCTTGTCGGCCATCGGACAGCGGCGCCGGGGCCCCGGCACGCGGATCGTGGAGGGAGACCACGCCGGCCCCCGCACGAGGAGACCATCATGAGCGAGAAGATCGCCGGTGTCGCGATTCCGGACAGCACACTGGCCCGGGCCGCGACCGAACTGATCCACTCCACCACTCCCGCGTTGATCTTCCACCACTCCCGCCGCGTCTATCTGTTCGGCAGCCTCCAGGCCGAGGCACTGGGACTGCGGCCCGACCCCGAACTGCTCTACGTGGCCGCGCTGTTCCACGACACCGGTCTGGTGGCCCCGTACCGCGGCGACGACCAGCGCTTCGAGATGGACGGCGCCGACCAGGCCCGCGCCTTCCTGCTGAGCCATGGCTGCTCGGAGGGCGACGCGGACACGGTGTGGACGGCCGTCGCCCTGCACACGACCCCCGAGGTGCCGTACGGGATGGCACCCGAGGTCGCCGCCACGACGGCGGGCGTCGAGACCGACGTGCTGGGCCTGCACCTGGACAGGATCACGCGGGCCCGGATCGGCGAGGTCACCGCCGCACATCCACGCCCGGACTTCAAGCGGCAGATCCTCCAGGCATTCGCCGACGGGTTCGGGCACCGCCCGAACACCACCTTCGGCACGGTCAACGCGGACGTCCTGGAGCACTTCGCCCCGGGGTTCCGGCGTACCGACTTCGTCGATGTGATCCAGAACTCCGACTGGCCGGAATAGGGCCTGACCACGGCCCGCGACCCACGCCGTCCCACGACACGGCCCCGCCGATCGCGCGGTACCACCACACAGCGCGGACCGGCGTCTCGGGTGGGCCCGTGGGGGGAACAGCCGACGCGGGGACCGGCTCGGGGTCGCTGCCGGGAGGCGTGCGGCCGGTGAGCGTGGGTACTGCGTAGGCCTGGAAGGGGCCGCGAAATGGTGATTCTGCCCGTGGTGTGCTCGGCGGGGCCGGTGCGTGGTGGCGCTCTGCCGCGGTTCTGCCCGGTGAGGGGTGGGGGGCGTGGTTGAGAGGGTCGCGGCGGCGCCGCTGGTGGGGCTGATGCAGGCCAGCCACACCGTCAACCTGGAGCAGCTACCGGCGTTGATCGCCGAGCACGCCGCCATGGTCGGCATCCACGAGACCGCTGTCTTCGTCGTGGACCTCCGGGAGACGGTACTGCGTCAGCTCACCGGTGAGGGGCTGGGTGCCGATGACGGCGGTGAGGAGTTCACCGTCGAGGGCAGTCTGCCCGGGCAGGCCTATCAGCGCGTGGGCCTGCTCGCCGAGCCGGGCGGAACGGGCGAGGGCCGCGGACGGCGACGGTGGTGGGTGGCGATCACCGACGGCGTGGAGCGTCTGGGTGTGATGCGGGGCGACACGGACACCGACGACGAGGTCGTGCGTCAGGCGCTGCGCGACCTGGCGTCCATGATCGCTCTGCTGGTGCTCAGCAAGCGTTCCTTCAGCGACTCCTTCGCCCGCCTGGTGCGGACCGAGCGGATGAACGTGGCGGCGGAGATGCAGTGGAACCTCACCCCGCCGCCCGCCTACGCCGGTCACGACGCGATCGTGGGCGCGGTGGTGGAGCCCGCCTACCAGATCGGTGGGGACGCCTTCGACTACGCCGTGGCCGGCGACACGCTCCACCTGAGCGTCTTCGACGCCATGGGCCACGACACCACCGCCGGGATCACGGCCAACGTCGCCGTGGCCGCGTGCCGCAACGCCCGCCGCCAGGGCGCGTCCCTCACCGAGACCAGCGAGCACGTGGAGACCACCCTGATCCGGCAGTTCGGCACCAGCCGCTATGTCACCGGCATCCTGGCCGACCTCGACCTCGTCACCGGTCGGCTGACGTGGATCAACCGCGGCCACCCCCTGCCGATCCTGGTCCGCGGCAATCGGTGGACCAGCGAGCTGGCCTGCCCGCCGGCCGGCCCGATGGGTGCCGACCTCGGTCTGCCGGTGACGCAGTCCAGCGACCAGTTGCAGCCCGGTGACCGTCTGCTGCTGTACACCGACGGCGTCATCGAGGCCCGCGACGCCAAGGGCGAGCAGTTCGGCCATGACCGGTTCATCGACTTCGTCCGTCGGCACCACTCCGGCGAGCGCACCCTGCACGAGACCTTGCGCCGGCTGATGGCCGCCGTGCTGAACCATCACGACGGCAGACTGGATGACGACGCCACCGTCCTGCTCACCGAGTGGCACGGCGGCCACCAGCACAGACTGACCCCGTGAAGCGTGGTCCGCCTGGACAGGAGGGGCGATGAGTACCGACCAGCCCGCCCGCGGAAGGGAGCAGGCCAGCCTGGAGGTGCGGGTGCGCACCGTGGCCGCGGGGCGCCATCTCGTGACCGCCGCGGGCACCCTCGACATCCGCACCGCGCCCCAGCTCTCCGAGGTTTTGCAGCCGCTCCTGGAGGCGGACGGGCACACCGTGCTCGCCGACCTGTCGGGCGTCACGTTCCTGGATTCCACCGGCCTCACCTGCCTGATCGCCGGCTATCGCACGACCAGGATCACCGGCGCCCGCCTGGCGCTGATCGCGCCCAGTGAACGGGTGCGCCACATGTTGGCCCTGACAGGGACCGACCAGGTACTGCGCAGCTACCCCACCACGGAGGCGGCCCCCGACTGACGTGTCGGCGGCCGACGGCACCCGACTGACCGGTATCGGCGGCCCGCGGCACCCGTCCCGCGACGGCGGCCCTCAGCGGGCCGGGGCGTCGGGGAGCGGATGAAACAGCGTCCAGGCGCCCTCCTGATCAGCCCTCGTGATCAGACCGGTCGATGCCCACCCGCCCGCCTGGCGGGCAGCAGGCGCACGCGTCGACCGGCGCTCCCGGCGCGGTCCCCCCGGACCGCTCACCCGTCCTGCCGAACGACGGTGGGGATCTCGGCCGGCCAAGCGCCCCGCCGCGGATTCGGGAACACTGAATCCGCCCATCGGGGGTAGCCGGTTCCGGCAACGTCCCTCGCACGAAAGTGATGCCTGTTCCATGACCGAGACCCGAGACGTCGTCGAACTCATTCTCCGGGATCACCGCAGAATGGAGGACCTCTTCCGTCTGATGCGCAGCGTCGAGGCCGACCGGGGCGCCGCCCTGCGGGAGTTCGCCGATCTGCTGATCGCGCACGCGCTGGCCGAGGAGGCCAAGGTGTACCCCGCCCTCAAGCGCTACAAGAACATCGACGACGACGAGGTCGAGCACGGCGAGGAGGAGCACGAGGAGGGCAACGAGGCGCTCCTCGCTCTCCTGGAGGTCGACGAGGTCGGCTCCGAGGAGTGGGACGAGAAGCTGGAAGAACTGGTGCAGGCCGTCACCCACCACGCCGACGAGGAGGAGCGGACCATCCTCAACGGCGCCCGCGAGAACGTCGCCATGGAGCGTCGGGAAGAGCTGGGGGAGGCCTTCCTGGCGGAGCGCGAGCGCCAGTTGAAGGCGGGGCGCGGCACGGTGGACGAGGTGCGCCGCATCGTCGGATCCTGACCGCCCGGTACCCGCGGAGCGATCGGGTCGGGCCGCCGGCCCGTCGGCAGGGCGGTCCCGGTCCTGCCCTGGTGGACCGTGTCCGGACGTGTGCCGATGGACGCCGGCCGCCGCGATCCGCGAACTGGTCAGGCGGGGCGCGGACGACGGCACCGCGGTGGTGCTGCCGGCCGCCGTCCCGCTGGGGACGGACATGATGCGGCCGGGACCGCGCCCATGCCGGCGAGCGCGGGCGGCCCTGTCGTACGCCGCCCAGGACGTCGACCCCAGGAGACCAGGAGACCAGGAGATCAGGAGATCAGGAGACCAGGAGCGGTGAAGGCGTCCACGCCGATCTGGTGACCGGAGTGGCCGGGAAAACTCGTGGGCCGTCCGGCGGCCGGCGCCGTAGCCTCCCCGGATGACTACCGTTTCCGTGACAGATCTCGCCCGTGCGTACGGGGCCGTCGGCGACCTCATCGCCGCGATCCAGCCCGAGCAGTGGACGGCGCCGACCCCCTGCACGGAGTGGGACGTGCGCGACGTGGTCCGCCATTTGGTCGGCATGGACCTCGTGTTCGCCGCCATGATCGAGGGCGGTCCCGTGCCCGAACGCGAGGCGGACCCCCTCGGTGACGATCCGGTCCGCGCCTATCGGGCCTCCAGCGCCGCGCTACTGGCCGCCTTCGCCGGTCCCGGCGTTCTCGAGCGGACCTTCCGCAGTCCCATGGGCAGTGCCACGGGCGCCGAGCGCCTCCAGATCCGCCTGTGCGACCTGCTCGCCCACGGATGGGATCTCTCCCAGGCCACCGGCGTCCCTGCCCGTCTGCCCGAAGACCTCGCCGAGCAGGCACTGGCGTTCGCCGAACCGCAGCTCTCCTCCCAGCGCCGCACCGGACGGTTCGCCGAGTCGCGACCCGTCGAGGAGACCGCTCCGGCCATCGACCGGCTCGTCGCCTTCCTGGGCCGGCCGGTGCCATGGCGGCGGTGAGACCGGTCGGGGGGCCCCGCCGGACCGACGTCGTCCCCAGGAGCCCCGCTCGGGTGAGGGCGCTCGCTCCCGGCGCCGGTGACCTGGGCCGGTCGCGGCGAGGCGCCTTCCCCGCAACGGTGTGCTCCGGGAGGCGCACGTCGCTACCGGGCCACCGTGGGCCGGGAACCGGCTCCGCGGGGGCGGTGGGTTCGCGCCAGATTGGAAGGAGACTGTTTCCGGCCGGTTCTCCGGCCGGTGTCGGACCGCGGTTCCTTACCTCTCGTTCGGCGGGGTAGGGCCCCTTCCGAGGGAGCGCCGGCCTCCTGGCCAGGGGCCGGGGACGACGACGTGGACGCGACGCCGGGCCGTCGGGTCGGCCGTGGGGCGGTCCCGGTCGGCGGCTGGCGTGTGTCTCCGCCGTTTTCGCCCGCGCGGGCATCGGCTTTTCACCGTCTTCCGGGCGCTGGAGGCGGCGGATTGATTCCGGTGCCCCGGCACCGTGCTCCGGTGCCGTGTTCCCCCGCGACGGATCAGGGCACATGGCCCTGGTGCGCGGGGAGCGTAGTCGGCTGCGCTTTGAAACAGCCGCTGACAAGGGTGGGGAAGATGGTTCGCATTCTCGTGGTGCACGAAGAGGCACTGCTGCGTTCGGCGTTGGTGCAGCTGCTCAGATCCGACGACACGCTGGAGGTGTCGTCCATGTGTCCCCGTGCCGACGCGATCGATCACGACGCGTTACCCACGGACGTGTGTGTCGTGGACGGCGAGTGTCTCCAGGGAACGGGGGAGGGGGAGGGGGAAGCGCATCACACGCCGTTCTGGGCGCGGTGCGGAGACCCGCTCGTCGTGCTGACGACGCCCAAGCGACCGGGCGTTCTCCGCAGGGCGTTCGACGCTGGCGCGCTCGGGCTGGTCGACAAGAACGCCCCGGCCCAGCGGCTGATCACGGCGGTGCACACCGTGGCCAAGGGGGAGCGCTTCCTCGACGCCGCCCTCACCGTGCCGCTGCTCGAAGGCTCGGTCATGCCCCTGACCGCGCGCGAGCTGAGTGTGCTGTCCCTGGCCGCCGAGGGGACGCCGATGGCCGAGATCGCGGCCCGTCTCCACCTGTCCCGGGGAACCGTCCGCAACTACATGGCCACGGCGGTCCGCAAGGTGGGTGCCCGCAACCGGGTCGACGCGATCCGCATCCTGCAGGACGCCGGGTGGACCTGACGGGTCGTACGGTCGGTGACCGTCCCCGCGCCGCGTGTCGTCTTCAGGCCTCCCGGCGGGCCTCACCGTTCCAGTGGCCCGTCAGATCACGGTAGAGGGACGAACGGGCCAGCACCTCCTCGTGCCTGCCGCACACCGCCTCCACGCCGTCCAGCACCAGCACCCGATCGGCCCGCACGGCCGACGACAGGCGATGCGCCACGACCAGCAGCGTCCCCGGCCGCCGCGCCAGGGCCTCCTCCGCCTGCGCCTCGGAGGCCGGATCCAGATGGCAGGTTGCCTCGTCGAGCAGCAGCAGGGGGGCGGGTGACAGATACGCGCGCGCCAGCGCGACCAACTGTCGTTCGCCGGGGGACAGTTCGTCGGGCCGGACCGGGCCGTCGAGCCCGCCCAGCCGGTCGACCAGTGACCGCAGACCGAGTGCCCGGACGGTCGCGTCGACATCCTCTCGTCCCGCGTCCGGACGCAGATACGTGAGGTTGTCCCCCACGGTGCCGGAGAAGACGTACGCCTCCTGGGGCACCAGCACGCGCAGCGCGGCGAGTTCGCAGGCGGCGCGCCCGGTCACCTCCCGCCCGGCCACGCGCACCTCGCCGCCGCTGGGCGCGAGCGTCCCGGCGACCAGGCGGGTGAGCGTCGACTTGCCGATGCCGCTCGGTCCGACGACGGCGAGGTGTTCACCCGGAGCGACGCGCAGGTCCAGCGAGTCCAGGACCGGCTCGGCGCGGACGCCGTAGGACAGTGTCACGGACCGCAACTCCACCGCCGCGGCAGGCCCTTCGCCCGCGGGTGGCCGGGAGCGACGGGTGGAGGCGGGGCGCGGCGGGTCCGCCGCCGCGAGAGACGCGCCGCAGCCTCCGGCAACCGGGGGAGCGCGGTGGGCCGGCGGTCTCACGGCGGCACCGTCGCCGCCATGGCCGCCATCGCTGCTGTGGTCGCCGTGGCGCCGAGCGGTGGTGGCCGAGTCGGCCGGCTGTGCGGGCCTGGTCCCCGTGGGGGCCGTGACCGGCGGCGATGCTCCGGGGCCGAGAATGCGGTCCAGGACCACCAGCAGCCGGGCGCCGGCCGCACCGAGGGCGGTCATCAGTGTGTGCAGGGCGGGCAGCAGCGACTGGACGAGGTAGGTGAAGGCGCCCAGGAGCGCGCCCGCCGTCACGCCCCGACCGCGCAGCCACGGCACCGCCGCCAGCAGCGTCAGGACGGGCAGGTGACCCGCCACGCCGAGCGCCGCAGTGCGCACTGCCGCCCAGGCGGCCAGGGTGCGGGATGCGGCGGCGGCGTCGGCGACCAGGTCCGCGCCGCGTCGCGCCGTCTGCGGACCGGTCCCGCAGGCTGTGATGTCGCGCAACGCGGCCCGGGCCCGGGCCGCGTGGTCGCCCAGCGCCTCGTCGGCCGCCAGGGCGCGCCGCTGGGCCGCCGCCATGGGCCGTAGCGTCGCCAGGAACAGGACCAGGCCGCCGCAGAGCGGGGGCAGGACCACCACGACCAGAGCGGGGTGCAGGGACAACAGTCCGAGCAGTGCTCCGGCGGCGGTGAAGAGGAACGAACGCAGGGTGAGGACCAGACCGGCGAAGCTGTCCCGGGCGATCTCGACCTGGTTCGTCAGCCGGGAGACGGCCGCCCGGTCCGTCGCGCCGGGCCTGTCCAGGGCCTGGGCCATGGACCGGTCGACGGCGCGCCTCACCAGGCCGTCGCGCAGTGGCTCGGTCAGCCCCGCCAACTGGGCGAAGACGCCCCGGATCACCGGAGCGCCCAGCAGCACCGCGACCAGGGCGACGGCGAGCCACAGCAGGCCCGTGCGGGTGTCACCGGCGAGGAAACCCTCGTCGACGGAGTGGGCGACGCCGTATCCCACCAGGAAGGCCTGCCCCGCCTCCGCCAGCGACCAGAGGGCGAGCCGCGCCAGCACCCCCCTGTGACGGGCGAGGAAGCGCCGGGCCGGCGGCGCGATCCGGCGCACCGCACCGGACCCGTCCTCCGCGGGCCGCGCACGGTCGTCCACGGCGCTGTTCACGGCCGCGCCTCCTCGGGTTCGGGCAGCCGCGCGGGCCCTCGGCCGGCAGGCGGGGGCCCGGGGCCGTCGACGCCGAAGACCGCCCGGTAGTCGGTCACGTTCCACAGTTCGCGGTGCGACCCGACGGCCCGCACCTCTCCGCCGTCCAGCCAGATCACCGTGTCCGCCCGGCCGGCGACCGACGGGCGGTGCGCGACGACCAGCCGGGTTCCGGGGCGCGGCGATCGGCGCAGCGCCCGGTCGACCTCGTGCTCCGTGGCCGTGTCCAGGCTGGACGTCGCGTCGTCCATGATCAGTAGCCGTCCGGCGTGCGCGAAGGCCCGCGCCAGTCCGAGGCGTTGGTGTTCCCCGCCCGAGAGCGGCGCGGCGGGCAACGGGGTGTCGTAACCCTGCGGCAGCCGGCGGACGAAGCCGTCGGCGCCCGCCGCGTGGGCGGCCTGCCGGATCCGCTCGCGCGAGACCGGCCGCACTCCGGTGGCGACCGCTTCGGCGACCGTCCCCTCGCCCAGCGCGGGACGCTCGAAGGCGAAGGCGACCTCGGTGCGCAACGCCTCGCGGGTCAGGCGGTCGAGGCGCACGCCGTCCAGCAGTACATGTCCCTCGTCGGGGTCGATCAGCCGTCCCGCCACGGCCGCCAGGACGGATTTCCCCGCTCCGCTGCGGCCGACCACCGCGGCGGTGGTGCCGCCCGGTATCCGCACGTCGTCGGCGCGCAGCACCTGCCTGCCGTCGCGCACCACCCGTACGCCGCGCAGTTCGAGAGCGCCCGTGCCGTCCGGCGGCACGTGCCGTGTTCCGTAGGTCAACGCGGGCAGCCGTTCCAGCGCGAGCGTCCGGGCCCGCGCCTCACGGCCCCGTACGACCGTGCCCAGCAACGACGCGGCGCCGCCGACGCCGGCCGTCAGCTGGGCGTACCGGCAGGCGGCGAGCAGGCCGCCGACGGTCAGGGCGCCGGAGGCGAGGCGCAGACCTCCGACGGCCGTGGCGGCCAGGATCAGCAGGGGCACCAGGACGCCGCTCCTGCCCAGGGCCCGTCCGTGCAGCGTCCACATACGACGGCCCAGGACCGCGAGTTCCGGCAACGGCGCGAGCACGCGGTCGCGTTCGCGGGCGCTCGTCCCCGCGGCGGCGATCGTGGCGGTGCCGTCGAGCGCCTCCAGCAGGCGGGACGCGATCTGCGACTGGGTGTGCTGGTAGGCGGCCACCGACGCACCGCTGTCGCGGGCGAACGACCTCAGCACCAGTGCCAGCGCGGGCAGCCCGGCCAGCACACACAACGCCACCCATACGTCGACGAGGGCCAGCGCGGCCAGCGCGCCCATCGGGGTGACCAGCGAGGCCGCCAGCGCCGCCCGGGCCGCGGGGGCGCCCCCGGCGTCGGCGGCGTTGAGGGTCAGCCGGGTCCCGACGTCCCCCGGGGCGTGGGGTCGCGCGCGGTCCGGTGCGGTGCCCAGCAGCCCGGCGAAGGCGCGGGAGCGGATGGCAGCCGTCCACATGGCGTTGCAGCGACCGGTGAACAGGGCGGTGAGGCTGTCGAGCAGCATTTCGCCGACGAGCAGTCCGGCGCTGAGCGCCAGCCAGCCTCCCGCGTCACCGTCGCGCAGCAGGAGATCGAACGTGCGGCCGAGCACGAAGGGCTGGGCCACCGCCGCCACCGCCGCCCCGGCCGAGCAGAGGAGCACCAGCAGTTCGGGCGTACGCCCTGGTCGCGCGCCGTCGGCTCGGTCACCCGCCGCGGGCACCTGCCGTGTCCGTGGCTCGCTCGTCACCATCGCGCGCATCCCCCTCCGTCCGTCCGGCCGTGCCAGGACACCGCCGCGCACCGAGCGGGGCGCGTGGCCGAGGTGTCCGTGCGCGCGGGCACCGGTGCCCCGGGCGAAGGCCCGGGGCACCGGTGCCGAGCAGCGTCGCTCACCGCGTCGCCGCGGCGGTCGGCTCAGGCGTCAGTTACAGGTCGTGACGCTGAGGCTGCTGTCGCCGCAGAGCAGCAGGCTCGCGCGGCTGCCGGTCTCGACGTCGCCCATGGCCTCGTCCTTGGGGGTCTCCAGCGACTGCAGGTCGAGCAGGTTCATGACAGTTTCCCTTCGTGTGGCAACGGGTTCTGTTCTTTCATCACGACCCCGGGTGGGGCCGAGTCCGAGGGCCGCCGCCCGGTGGACAGCGGCGGAAGGAACGGCAGCGAGGCGGGCGGGTCGCCGTGGACGGAGGCGACAGCCAGCAGGCACCCGGCCGTTCCAGTGGAGAGGTCCATGGACAGGCGCATCATCTGCTCACCGGGAAAGGCGAGCCGGCCGCGGTAGGACATGGCGTGCCAGGACAGCGCGTCGAGCTGGCGTCGCAGTGCCTCGGGCCCGGTGCCGGGCACCTCGGCCGTCGTCCGGCCGAGGTACAGCACCATCCCGGACACGCCACGGTAGAGGCCCGGCTGGGCGTAGAACATGGCCTGTGCGGCGGCCACGATCTCGTTCCTGGCCCGCGCGAACCCGTCGTCGTACCGGTGCGCCAGGTAGTCGTCGAGCACCATGCCGATGCCCACGCTGCCCGCGCCCAGGTAGGGCATGGTGCGCCAGCCCTCGTCCACCTGCAACGCGCCGCCCGCGCCCCGGACACAACGGGCCAGGTCCCGGCGGAGCGCGTCGCGCGCCAGGTCGAGCAGCGCGGAGTCCCGGGTGCGTTCGTACAGCCGCAGGAAGAGCAGGGCGCTGCCCGCCGCGCCGTGCAGCAGGCCCGCGCGGCGTCGGCCGGAGTCCTCGCTCCCGGCCGGCGTGCCGCGGGCGGTGAGCTCGGCACAGCGCAGGGCCGCCGAGTGCAGCGCGGCGTCCTGGGTGGCGACGGCCAGCGAGTCCAGGGCGAGGCCCAGTCCGGCCGTGCCGCTGTGCAGGTCCGGGGACAGGTGGTCGAAGGACTGGTCGAGGAGAAGGTCGGCGAGGTCGAGGGCGCGGTCGCGATGGCCGAGGTACTCCAGCGTCCAGACGATGCCGGCGAGCCCGTCGTGGAAACCGAGCGGCATGCCCGACGGCGGTTGCTTCGTCCGCTCCAGCAGCCACTGTTCCTCGTCCTCGTCGCGGTCCGCGCCGCTCTCGGCGAGGGCGTACAGCACGCCCGCCGCGCCGTGGCCGAAGGCCAGCCCGCCGCCGGCGGTGGCGAACTGCGCGATGTCGCCGGGGAAGAGGCGGTCCGTGCGGGACGGTGTCGCGGACGCGTGGATCGCCGCGGCCATGGACTCCCGGCTGCGCGGCCAGTCGCCCGGGAGGATCGCCACCGGCGGATCGCCCGCCCCCCGCGCCGCCGGCACACCGGCGGCGTCGGCCGTGATCTCGTCGACCGCCGCGTCCAGGAAGGCACGGTCCACCGGGAACTGGCTCGCCACCACCTCGGCGAGATGCGCCGCCTTGCGTCGGTCCAGCACGAGGAGACTGGTGAGCGGAAGGAACAGCGCCAGCCGCAGACAGGCCAGTGCGTACCGGTCCACCGCCACCCCCCGCCGGTCGGAGGGCGCCACGAACGCCGGGTTGGCGACCGTCTGCCGACCGGGTTCGTCGATCCGGTGCGCCGCCTCGAAGTCCAGCAGGGCCACGCTGCCGTCGTCCCGGAGCATGATGTTGAACAGATGCAGGTCGTTGAAGACCACGCCCCGGGCGTGGACGGCCTCGACGGCCTGTTCCACCCTGGCGTGGACGTCGAGGGCCCAGGCGGTGTACTCGGCCAGCCGCTGTTCACCGGGCGCGGCCTCGATGAGCGGGTGACGGCGAGCGAAGAACGTGTTCAGCGGCTTGCCGTCGATGTACTCCAGTACCAGGAAATGGTGTTCTCCCACCGTCAGGTGATCGAGCACCTCGGGTGTGCAGTCGAGACCCGACAGGGCTTCGAGTGCCCGGCGTTCGCGGTGCAGCCGGGTCACGGCGTCGGCGCCGTCGGCCGCCAGCCCGGCGTGCGGACGTGCCTCCTTGAGGACGACCCGCTCTCCGGTGCGGGTGTCGTGGGCGAGGTAGACACCGCCGCCGTTCGAGAAGTGCAGCGCCGACTCGATGGTGTAGGGGATGTCGGCGACGGTCACCGCGGAGCGGGCGTCCAGGTGCGGGCGCAGGAAGTCGGGCACCTTCACCCAGTCCGGCACCCGGAAGACGGGGCCGCGGAGGTCGGGCACCAGCACCCCGTCGGGACCGGTCACGGCGGGCCGCAGCTCGCCGTTCGAGTCGTAGCAGTTGCGACGGGTGAAGCCGCCGTAGCGCACGTGCACGGGGCCGTCGCCGAGCCGCAGGTCGCTCAGGATGTGCGGCCCGGGCTCACCGGCCAGCAGGTCCGACAACTCGGCCGCCAGGTGCTCGAACCGCGCCTCGTCCGCCGGGTACACGGTGATGAACTTCCCGCTGCCGGCCCGGTCCGCGTACTTGGCGTTGCGCTGGTGCAGCAGATAGCGGCTCGGAACGAACTTGAAGGCGGTGCCACCGGCGACGCAGTGCCGCCACACGCGCTCCAGCACGGACTCGGCGTTGTCGAGACAGGCGGAGACGTGGATCTTCCAGCCCTGGTCGGGCAGGTCCGCGTCCACCGGGCGCAGGGCGAGCCAGTCCCCGCTCTCGTTGCGCTGCCATCCGTCGGGGACGGGCAACGAGGCCGCGGCGTACCGGGACCGTGCTGAGCCGGTCCGGACGTCCCTGCGGTGCGGAGCGTCGTAGAAGTACGGATCCGCGTCGCAGTACACGGCGTAGCCCTTGTTCACGCCTTCTCCCTCCCACCGATCGCTGACGGGTAAGACGCTGTCACGCGGCTCACGGGCCTGCACAGTTGCCGCTGTCATCAATCCGACGTGCGGAACGCACGGGTAACTTCACGGGGCGGGCGGCCACCTTCCGGCAGGACGCCGAGGCGCGGCAGGCCGGCACCGAACTTCCAGGTACTTCCAGAAACGCTGCACTTGAAGTGAATCAATATCTGTGCCCGCGAGATGAGAGTTTGACTAACCAGCCGGTGAGAGATTGTGTAGCGATGAGCGGAGTGGGATAATTCAACGCGCACAGGCCGTCCCGGCGTGCTACTGTCTATCTCAGTTGCAGTTGTGGTTCCCAAAAACTTCAAGTGCCCCCATCCGGATACTGCCGGGTGGGAGCGCTTTTGTATGCCGGTCGTCTGCCGGGCGGGGTAATCATCACGGCGACACGGTATCCGCGCAGTGCGGATCCCGATGTATTGCCCCAAAGGAGATATGACATGGCTGCTGGTACCGTGAAGTGGTTCAACGCGGAAAAGGGCTTCGGCTTCATCGAGCAGGACGGTGGCGGCGCTGACGTGTTCGCCCACTACTCGAACATCGCCGCCCAGGGCTTCCGCGAGCTGCTCGAAGGCCAGAAGGTCACCTTCGACATCGCGCAGGGCCAGAAGGGCCCGACGGCCGAGAACATCGTTCCGGCCTGACGTCGGCGCACATTCTGCAGCTGGGGCCCGCATCCTTCGGGGTGCGGGCCCCAGCTGCACGCGTCTCCCGCGGCGGTTCCCCGCGCGGGACGACTCGGCGAAACCTCCTGAGTCCCACCCTGCGCGGCTCCTCCCTCCGGGTGCGGACGCCTCCCGAAAGGGAATTCCCGGAGTGGACGCCCAGACTGACGCCCTCATCGCGTCACCCATTTAAGTAATTCCGCCCGCATGCATTTCAGCCGGCCGGATCTGCTCTCTTTTACCATCGGTCCATACTGGTGAATCTCCATGCCGCTCATCGCTGCGGGAATTCCTTGATATGCGCCGCATCGAGGAAGGTTCCCCATGGACCGCACACGTACGTACGACCGTTCGTCCCGCACTCGGCACGGCAGTGCCGACGCCGGAAAGCGCGGCAGCCGCTTCGACTCGGCGGCACCGCGCCGTTCCGGCGGTTACGGCCGCCGACCCGCCGCCGTGCAGGGTGAGTTCGCGCTCCCCGAGACGATCACCCCCGCGCTGCCCGCCGTCGCGGCGTTCGCCGATCTGGCCATGCCCGAGCAGCTGCTGGCCGAACTCGGCAGGCAGGGCGTGACCGCACCGTTCCCGATCCAGGGCGCGACGCTGCCGAACACCCTGGCGGGCCGTGACGTCCTCGGCCGCGGACGCACCGGCTCCGGCAAGACCCTCGCCTTCGGCCTCGCCCTGCTGGCCCGCACCGTCGGACAGCGTGCCGAGCCCAGGCAGCCGCTGGGGCTGATCCTCGTACCGACGCGCGAACTGGCGCAGCAGGTGACCGACGCGCTCACCCCGTACGCCCGCTCGGTCAGGCTGCGACTGGCCACGGTCGTGGGCGGGATGTCGATCGGCAGGCAGGCCGGCGCGCTGCGCACCGGCGCCGAGATCGTCGTCGCGACCCCGGGCCGGCTCAAGGACCTCATCGACCGTGGCGACTGCCGGCTGAACCACGTGGGCATCACGGTGCTGGACGAGGCCGACCAGATGGCCGACATGGGGTTCATGCCGCAGGTCACCGCGCTGCTCGACCAGGTGCGTCCGGAAGGACAGCGGATGTTGTTCTCCGCCACCCTGGACCGCAATGTCGACCTGCTGGTGCGCCGCTATCTCACCGACCCGGTCGTGCATTCGGTCGACCCGTCGGCCGGCGCGGTCACCACGATGGAGCACCACGTCCTGCACGTCCACGGCGCCGACAAGCACGCCACCACGACGGAGATCGCCGCCCGCGACGGCCGCGTCATCATGTTCCTGGACACCAAGCACGCCGTCGACCGGCTCACCCAGGACCTGCTCAACAGCGGAGTCCGCGCCGCCGCGCTGCACGGCGGCAAGTCACAGCCGCAGCGCACGCGCACGCTGGCGCAGTTCAAGACGGGCCACGTCAGCGTGTTGGTGGCCACCAACGTCGCGGCGCGCGGCATCCACGTCGACAACCTCGACCTGGTCGTCAACGTGGATCCGCCGACCGACCACAAGGACTACCTCCACCGCGGCGGCCGTACCGCCCGTGCCGGCGAGTCCGGCAGCGTCGTCACCCTCGTCACCCCCAGCCAGCGGCGCGGCATGGCCCGCCTCATGTCGGACGCCGGAATCCAGCCGCAGACCACCCAGATCCGCTCGGGCGACGAGGCCCTGAACCGCATCACGGGCGCCCAGACGCCTTCGGGCATCCCGGTCGTCATCACCGCACCGGTGGTCGAACGCGCCAGGCGCGGCGACTCCTCCCGCGGCCGACGCCGCCCCGCCTCCGCGACCCGGCGCGCGCCCGTACGCCGGCCCGTCGCCGGCGCGGCCGCCTGACGCCTCGTGATCAGGAAGCCGACCCCACTCCGCAGGAGGCACCCTTGACGCTGCTCGAGACCCAGCCCCACCCGGCGAGCGCCAACCCCCTGTCCGGGACGGTGGCCGAGATCCTGAGCGCGGCCGACCCGCAGGTCTGTGACGACATGAGCGTCGAGGTGGCGCTTGCCGTCATGGCCGCCGCCCGCACGGACCGACTGGTCGTCGGTGACCAGGACGGCCAGGGCACCGGTGTGGTGACCAGGGACCAACTCACCGCCGCCCGCGACGACTTCGCGTACACGGACCGGGTGCGTCTGCGCGACATCCTCGGCGAGCACGGAGCTTCCACGCCGGTCGTGACCACCGCGACCACGACCGACCGCGCGTCGCGCGTCCGTCGGCTCGGTGTCCCGCCGCTGGTCGACGAGCAGGGCGGCGTCCTTGGCGTCCTCGCCCCTCCCCGCTGAACGGCCTCACCTCCGGTCGGACCGTTCTCCCCCCTTTCTCTGTGAGGTCTCATGCGCTGTGTCATCGCCCGCTTCCCCTTCGAACTCACCAAGAACGGCGTGCTGGAGACCATGAAGGGCGTCAAGCCCGAAGCGGTCACGGGCGAATCCGTGATCATCGGTCGCCGCCACTACCCCGTCAAGCAGGTCGGGCAGGTCATCACCCGCCAGGACCGCCGTGACTTCAGTGCCGCCGAAGTCCTCCGGGCCATGGCGCGGCTCGGCTTCACGTGCCGTACCCTCCCCGCGGCCGAGCCCGTGCGCGTCCTCAGCCCGCTCCAGGAGGCTTCCGCGATGCTGGGCACCCCCATGGCCGTCTGACCCGGGGACGGAGCAGCTGACAACCGACCCGCGATGTGGGCCCGACCGGTGCGCCGGTCGGGCCCACATCGCGTGCTGCACTCCTGACGGGCAGGGCAGTAGGCCGTCGCGCGCACAGCCACAGCCATAGCCACATTCACGGCCACAGCCACGGCGCCCAGCGCCGCTGCCCACCCCGTATCGCGCTGACGTGCGGCTCGCCGCCTCTTCCCGCACCAGGGGTGGGGGAGAGGCGGCGGCGCCGACGGCCGGCTCGCCTCAGCCCAGGAGGTCCGGTGGGGCTGAGGAGCGGTTGCCACCGGCGGGGGAGGGGCGTCGTGTCGGCAGGCCGGGCAGGGGCGGAACCGAAGCGGCCGGCGTCAGCCCGGAGGGCTTCCGGAGCGATGCGCGCCGGTCGTCCCGCAGGCTCACGGTGTCGGCATCCTCCGGGACCACGTATCCCGCTGCCGGCTCCTCGGGGTAGCGGGACTCAGCTCGAACCGGAACCGGGCCGTGCCTCGTCCGCGAGCTGTCGGCCGGAGTCACGTGCCTGCTCCGTGACCTGGCCGGCCTGGCCGCGGGCCTCCTCCTGTGTGGAGCGGGCGGCTTGCGCGGCACTGTCCTTGACCTCGGCGGCCGCACTCTGCGTCACCTCCCTGGCGCCTTCCTTCAGGTGCTGCGCGGACTCGCCGGCCGCCTGCTTGACGGGCTCCAGTGCCTCGCTGTCCATGAGGGCGGCGGCCTTCTGCTGCTCGGCCTCGGAGGCGGGAAGCAAGGAGGAGGCCAGCACGCCGACGCCGAAGGCGACCAGGCCGGCGGCCAACGGGTTGCCGCGGGTCTGACGACGGGCCAGGTCGGGCGCCTGCTGGACGGCTTGGCCCGCCTGGCCGGCGGTGTCCCGCACCGAGTCGGCCGCCCGTGCGGTGCCGTCCTGGAGGGAACCGGCGGCGGACTGCGCGGTGTTGGTCACACCGTGTGCCGTGTCCGACGCCGTGCCCATGACTCGCTCACGGAGGCCCGACATGGTGCCGCGCATCCTCTCCTTGCGGCGGCGTACCGCCCGTCGAGGACTGGTGTGATCGGCGAGCTGGTCCACGTCCGCGGACAGCCGGCCGCGCGTGGCCTCGATCTCGGCCCTCATTTGGTCGGGTGACGTGCCCATTCCGCGTTCTCCTTCATGGTCTCGACGGTGCGCTCGGGTTTCGGGGAGACGGTGTTCATCCGTTCGCGGCCCTTCTGGTACAGAACGGCCGCGACGACCGCCCACACGGCGGTGACGATCAGGGCGGCCCAGCCCCCGTCCATGACGTTGGCCAGGCCGAGCACAGCGGCCAGCGACAGGAACAACAGGACCATGTAGCCGGCGAATCCGGCACCGCCGAACATCCCGGCGGCCTTGCCCGCCTTGGTCGCTTCTTCCCTGATCTCCGTCTTGGCCAGTTCGACCTCCTGACGGAAGAGGGTCTGGAGGTCAGCGGTCACCACGGAAAGCAGCTGCCCCACGGACCGGTCCTGCTCCCGCGGTTCGGCCGGGCCGGGCCTGGGGGAGATCGAAGCCATCTCACACCTCCGGCAGCGGACGACCCGTTGTTCCCGCCGGCGGCGTACCGGTCATCGGGGGGAGCGGCGGAACGGGAGGCGCCTCGGGAGGTGCGCTGGGGACGCTCTCCGTCGGGGAACCGGTCGGCAGAGCCGGGGAGGCCGGGGCGTTCAGCGTGCCCTGGTCCGGCGCGGCGGTGGTCTGCTGGCGGCCGTCTCCACCCGACCGGGCGGATCCTGCCGCCCGCGCCAGGCGTCCGACCGCCAGGCCGGCCAGCACAGCGCCCCCGAGGAACGCGCCCGGTCGACGGCGGGCGAAGCCCTGCAGGTCGGAGACGAGGCCGTCGACGCCCTGCTTGTCCAGGTAGTCGGCCGCCCGGTGGCCCTTGTCGGCCGCCTGGGCCGCGAGGCTGCGGGCCGGGGAGTCGCTCTGGGCGTTCTCGGCCAGGCCGGAGAGGTCGCTCGCCCACTGCCGGAGCGTGTCGGCGGCCCGCTTGGTCTGGCCCTCGGCCTCGTTCATCGCACGGTGCCGCAGCTCCTCGATGACAGTGCCCGCCTGCTGCCGTGCTTCACCTACCACGCTCTGTGCCTGCTCCGCCGCGGTTCCCGCCACCTGGGTCGCGGCCTCCTTGGCCCGGCCGGCCGTGGCCGAGGTCTCCGCCTTGGCCTTCTCTCGGGTGGTCCCGGTTCCGGTTCCGGATCCGGTCTGTATGGACTCAGTCATCGGCGGCTTCTCCTCATCGGATGTGCTGCGGATACGGGAGGCGGTACGCCGGACATCACGTAACCGTCCGTTCTCACCCCGAGTGGCCCTTTATCCATGTCTGACACATCTTGAGGACGTCAAGGAAGAATGCGTCCCGGCTCCTCCCCGCGCCCATCGACCGGGCGCCGTACGCCGGACGGCCGTCCGCGGTGCCCGGCGGCCCCGCTTCTTCCGCATCGCGGCGGATGCCTGTTCCGTGAACGTCGAACGTCGAGAACGTCACCGGGCGGTGGAACGCGGAGCGCTCTGGTCATGGACGGGGAGACGCCGACGGCGAGGGCCGACGGAAAAGCCCCTCCGGGCCGATGCTGACCTCGGTGTCGGACGTCTCGCAGCGCGACGCGGCCGTGACTCCCACGCCTGCTCGGCCGCTCGTGACGGCGGTGGTGCGGAGGCGGGTGCGCCACCCGCTACGCGTCGGCGGGGCCGAGCTGGACGCAGCACTCCCCCGGGCGGGGTGCGAGGACGGCCGTCACGCCGGTGATGCCCATCGCCTGGAGGTAGCCCGTGATGAAGGCGTGGTTCATGCCGCACACCAGGTCGGGGGCCTGGGCCGCCAAGGGGTGGAAGGGGCAGTTGTGGAGGCGCAGCCGGCCGGGGGATTCGCGGTAGGGCTCGAAGCCGTGCTGGTCGAGCATGCGCTCGCAGGAGGTGAGACCGCGCTCGGCGCCGATCCGGCCGGGGCGAGTCCGCTCGAGTTCGGCCTCGCCCCGTTCCCGGCCGCGCTGCCCGGCGGTGCGTACGGCCGCCTGCGCGGCGGTCTCGTCGTCGCCTTCGGTCAGGACGGCCTCGAGGAGCAGGTCGGCCAGCAGTTCGTGGCGTCGGTCGGGGATGCTCACGCGGACTTCGGTGTCGGTGGGCTCGTAGACCTTGGGCTGCCGTCCGACTTTGCGGATCGCACCCGGCGCTCCGTAGCGGGCGCGCAGCAGGCCGACGTCGACGAGCTTGTCGAGGTGGAAGGCGGCGAGCTTGCGGGATATGCCGACGCTCTCGGCCGCCTCGTCCCGGGTCACGGGCCGGCGGGCGCGACGGATGAAGGCGTACATCTGCCGTCGGGAGTCCTCACCGAGGGCGCTGAGGGAGTCGATCGCCGCGTCACCCGTGGAGGGCGGCTCAGTCATGTCGGAAGCCACCTTCCCAAAGTAACCCCCGGACCGGTGGGTGGAGGGGTTTCGCCGGCAGGCTCATCAGGCCTACTTGACCACCGCGCCGAATAACGGAAAGATTCATTGGTGAAACTGGAGGTGGTTCGGCATGGATGATCCCCTGCACCAGCAGTCGAAACGGTCGGTGAGCGCGCCGTTCTTCCCCGTACCGGTGGTCGCCGGACACGGCCTGTTCGCCGTCGTCACCGTCGTCCTGGTCCTGCCGACCGCTCTCGGGATCGGCGGCAGCTGACATGACCCAGTCCGCCCGCACCCCCGTACCCGTCCCTTCGGACGCTTCGCCGATACCGACTCCGGCGGCCACGCCGCTGCACGTCGTCCACGAAACGGACGGCGTCGACCTGGCCGCCGCCGAACACGCGGCGGGTCAGTTCCTGCGGGCTCTCGGCATCAGCACGACCTCCGAGAGCCTGCGCGGCACCCCGGGCCGGATGGCCCGCGCCTACGCCGAACTGTTCAGCCCCCGCCCGTTCGAGCTGACCACCTTCCCCAACGACGAGGACTACGACGAACTCGTACTGGCCCGCAGCATCCCGCTGCGGTCGGTGTGCGAACACCACCTGCTGCCCTTCGTCGGCACCGCCCACGTCGGCTACCTGCCCGGCCGGCGCATCCTGGGCCTGTCGAAACTGGCCCGCGTCGTCGAGCACTTCGCCTGCCGCCCCCAGGTCCAGGAGCGCCTGACCAAGCAGGTCGCCGACTGGTTGCAGACGCATCTGGAACCCAAGGGCGTCGGTGTCGTCATCGAAGCCGAACACACCTGCATGACGCTGCGCGGTGTGCGGGCCACCGGTGCCAGCACCCTCACCTCCACCCTCCTCGGCACCCTGCGCAGCGACGCCCGCTCCCGCAGTGAGTTCCTCGCCCTGACCGGACTGCGTTCCTGAGCCACCCGCGCCTCCGCGCGTACGCCACCTCGCACGGACGAAAGGCTCGGCACCCCCGCGGACAGGGGCCCTCCCACCCTTGCCGCTGTGCCGCTGTGCCGCCGCGGAGTGGGCAGCGGCTCAGCGGTGCTCGAACAGGGCGACGGTGTCCGCGTCGGCGCGCTGCGGCGTTTCCGCTTCCGCGACCATGAGGGCGGCGATTCCCGCGCGCGGTGCCATGGGCGGGATCATTCGAGGCCTGAACTCCTGGGCGGGGACGAGGCGTCCGTCGTCCCGGTACGGCCTGCCGGTCAGCGGCCCGGCATGGACGGTGGTTCCGCCCGCGTCGCGGACCGCACGGCCGGCGAGGCCCTTGGCCTTCCATTCGTGGCGCAGAATGCGCCTGAGGAGGGCGCCGTTGACGACACCGAGTGCTCCTTGGGTGGCGCCCATGCCGAGGGACGTGAGCCAGATGACGCGCGGTGCGGCCGAGGCGATCTGACGAGCGCCTTCCACGAGGACGGCGGGGTCCTGTCTCTTGGTGATGCCCAGGGCGCTCACGACGACGTCAGCGCCCTCGACAGCGGTGGCGACACTGCCCGGAACGGTCACGTCCGCCCTGACCACTCGAAGGTTTCCGGAGGCAGGCGCCTCGACCTGCTCCGGTCGGCGGGCCAGGGCTATGACGTCGTGCCCGCGTGCCAAGGCGCGCGCGAGCACCAGGCGGCCGGTCTGTCCGGTCGAACCGAGTACGGCGATCTTCACGGTCATCTCCAGTTGTGGCGCGGGGGAGGGGGGCGCGGGGAAGGGCGACGGGGAGGCACGCACGATGGAGTGCCTGGCGGCCCGGGCCGGCCCGGGGTGGACGCGGGCGGGGCGGCGCAGGTCAGTCCACGTCGGACAGGATGCCGACGACCCGCGTGTGCACGCCGGGAGCGGAGGCCAGGAAGTCCGCGCCGGCCAGACTCCACGGTTCCCCCCGTGTGTCCGTGACGGTGCCGCCGGCCTCCGAGACCAGCAGCGCACCGGGCAGGAGGCCGGAGCGCACGTCGGAGAACTGCCAGAAGGCGTCCATGCGGCCGGAGGCGACGTGGATGAGCTGCATCGTGGCCGGCACCGAGACCCGCACGACCAAGGCGTTGATCAGCATGGCGGTGACCGAGGCGCCCATGCGGCGCAGGGCCTGCTCATCCTCTCCGGGCTTGGCCTGGCCGGTGCCCACCAGCGCCGCCCCCAGGTCGGTCTTGGCGGACGCGCGCAGCACCTCACCGTTGAGACGAGCGCCCCTGCCCCTCACGGCGGTGTAGGTGTCGCCCGTGAGCGGGAGGTGCACCACGCTCAGCACCGGAGCGTTGTCCCGCACCAGGGCGGCGGTCACCGCCCATTCGTCCATGCCGTGGATGTGGTTGATGTTGCCCTCGGCCGTGTCCACCACCCACCAGTCGCCCTCGGGCAGCACGCCACCGGCCAGTTCGTCGTCCACCCACCGGGAGCCGGGCAGCGCCTCGAGCAGCGGCTGCCTGACGAGTGGCAGGACCGCCTCGTCATTGGCGTGGATGGCGCGGACGATCTCGTCGAGGTCACCGGGGCGCGCGCCGACGTCGTAACGCTCGAGCAGATGGGCCGCGGCGGTCTTCACGATCGTCACGGCCCGCTCCAGAACCGCTTCGAGCCGCGCCGTAGCAGAAGAAGCCTCGGCGGACTCGGCGGGCGCGGCGGACTCAGGGATCTCGGCGGAGACGGTGCGGGCGGCGGATATGGCGTTCATGAGCGCTCCTGACGGAGGAAGGGAGTTGCACGGCCTCGGACCGTTCGCCTTCGACGTTAGGACCAGGCATCATTAACTTCAAATGCAATCTAGTTACGACTGGATTTACCCATATGCAATTGGACTTGAATCTGCTCACCGCCCTCGACGCCCTGCTGGAGGAGGGCAGCGTGACGGACGCCGCCGCCCGCCTCCATGTCTCGGCCCCCGCGATGAGCCGCACCCTGGGCCGGATCCGCCGGATCACCGGGGACCAGATCCTCGTGCGCACCGGCCGAACCATGACCCCCACGCCCCACGCCCTCGCTCTGCGCGCCACCGTGCACGACCTGGTTCAGCAGGCCCAGAGGGTCCTCTCCCCCCAGGCGGAGGTCGACCTGGCAGCCCTGAAGCGGACCTTCATCCTGAAATGGCACGACGCCCTGTCGGCGGCAGCCGGCCCCGCCCTCCTCCACTCCTTGCGCGCCGAGGCACCCGGAGTGCGGCTGCGCATCCTGGCCGAAGCCGGCACCGACACCCATGACCCGCGACGAGGGGACGTCGACCTCGAAGCCGGATCCAGCGAACCGTCCTCTCCGGAGATCCGCCACGAGACCGTGAGCCACGACCGGCTCGTCCTCGCCCTGCGCCCCGCCCACCCGCTGTGCCGCGGACCGCTCACGCTCCAGGACTACGCGGCCGCCGACCACGTGACCGTCTCCCGCAGGGGTCGGCTGCGCGACCCCATCGACGACGCGCTGGAGGCCCAGGGCATGAGCCGACAGGTGGTGGCCGCCACCCCCACCAACGCCACAGCCCTGCAGTTCGTCCGCCACCACGACCTCGTCGCCGCGGTCCCCGAACTCATCAGCCGTCCCCTCCTGGAGGCTTTCGGTCTCCGCACCCGACCCCTGCCGCTGACCATGCCCGCCGTCCCCATCCACCTCGCCTGGCATCAGCGCTACGACAACGATCCTGCCCACGCGTGGCTGCGCGGGCAGGTCCGCACCGCCCTGCGCCTGGCGTGCGGCGTCACCGACGAACAACCGACGGGCGCCGCACTCCTGTGACGTGTCGGAGGGCGCCTGACCCAGGGGCCGGCTGCCAGAGGTCGGTTCGCGCGTGGCCGCGCGGTCGGCGAAGCTCGTCGACCGCGGGTTGTTCGTCAACTCGGACCCTGTGCCCCTGGCGGGACGGAGGCTCCTCTTCTGGACGCTTCGGCGTATACCGGTACGTCAACTCCCTCGCGCGGGGCAGTCGGATATCGCCGACCGCGGGAGAGGGCGCCGATAAACCCCGTCGCCGCGGAAAAGAGCGCGATGAGCCCCGTCGGCCGCGGAAAAGAGCGCCGGAAATCGCCTTCTCGTCTCCGTCGGATGCGGAACGTGCGGGGTTGACCGACTGGTACTGCACGCACGCGTCGATTCCCCGCCCGGCAAGGGAAAGGGACTTCTCAGGGGACTGCGGGATCGGCGCCTCGCGCACCCCGATTCAGCTCGATTTCATGGCGGCGGATGACATGGATGTTCCGGTGTGGAATCCTGGGCATTGACAGCGGCGGCCGTGCGGGTGGCCGTGAGGCTGTGCGGCGTATGACGCATGTGACGAACCTGTCGGGGTAACCGGGAGAATTCCGATTCATCCGGCCGAAGGAGTGCCATGGACGTCGCTGACCCCGGTACGGGCTGCTCCGTGCCAGGCCACCAGGCGCGGCCTGGCACGCTCCTCGACAGGATGCTGGAGGACATCGACACGTGCGCCATCGCGGTCAACGACGACGGCGTCATCGTCGCGGTCAATAGCGCGGCCCAGACCTTGCTGGCCAGAGACGCCAAGGACCTTCTCGGGCAGGACTCCCACGATCTGCTGCACCGGGACAGTCACGGCAATACCGTGCCCCGGACAAGCTGCCGGATGAGAAGGGCACTTCTCACAAGGAGCACCGCGCACGACGACATCGGATGGTTCTCCTGCGGGGACGGCGCCCTCATCCGGTTGTCATGGCTGGTCACGCCCTATGCACTCACTCCAGGGGTGAATGGCGCGCTGGTACTGATGTACGAGTTCAGACCCGAGGAAACGCACCACAGCGGCGAGGCGACGACCACGGCGCTGACCGAACTCGATCGCCTGGCCCTGTTGGCGGAGACGACCACACGGCTCACGTCGACCCTGGACGTGAACGAGGCGCTGCACCGGCTGGCAGCCCTGACCGTGCCGCGGCTGGCGGACTGGGCGGTGTTCGACCTGCTGACCGAGAGGGACGAGGTACGACGGGTCCTGGTGATGGAGCACAAGGACGGCACTCTGGTCGAGCGGGGCGACCTTCAGGGCCCCATGCCGCCCGTGGCGGAGGAGTCGCCGATGCCCCTGTCGCGTGCTCTGCGCGGTGCCGCCTCCTCCCTCGCCGGCCCTTCCACGTATCAGGGCCCGCCAGATTCGGGTATCGCGGTCGAGCAACGTCGTCTCTTCACCGAGACGGGCATGCACTCCGCCGCCATCGCGCCCATCCGCGGTCTGCGCGACGTCCTGGGCGCCCTGACCCTGGGCCGCTCACAGCGCCAGGACGCCTTCACCGGCGCCGACCTGCCACTGCTGGAGGACCTCACCCGCCGCGCGGGTCTGGCGCTGGACAACGCGCGCCTCTACCAGCGTCAGCGCAAAGTCGCCGAAACCATGCAGCGCCACCTGCTGCCCCAGCTCCCCATGGTCCCCGGCCTGGAGATGACGGCGCGGTACGTGCCCGCCCCGCACGCCTCCTCGGTCGGTGGGGACTGGTACGACGCGTTCGCCCTGGCCCCCGACGCCCACGCACTGGTCATCGGTGACGTCGTCGGACATGATCTCGACGCCGCGGCGGGCATGGCGCAGGTCCGCAACATGCTGCGTGCCTTCGCGTGGTCCCGGCCGGAGGCCGCCCCCAGCGCTGTCGTCACGCAGCTCGACGAGGCCGTGAGGCACATAGTCGAGGTGCCCATGGCGACCATGATTCTGGCCAGACTCGCACTCGGCGACGACAAGCTGTGGCGACTGTGCTGGACGAACGCCGGCCACCCACCCCCGCTGCTGATCACCCACGACGGGCGGGCCCACTACCTCGACGACGCCTCGGGCATTCTGCTCGGGACCGGAGTCACCCGTCCTCGTCCCGACACCGACATCGTGCTGCCTCCCGAGGCCACGCTCGTGCTCTACACCGACGGCCTGATAGAGGCTCCCCGCCGCTCCATCGACCACGGACTGAGCCGGCTGCGCCGGCACGCGGCCTCCCTCGCGCACCGCCCCCTCGAATCCTTCTGCGACTCCCTGCTGGACGAGGTCCGCCCCAGGGACAACGACGACGACGTGGCCATGCTCGCGGTGCGCATACCCCGCCCCGCATGAGGAGGGCGGCGCCGGAAGTCCTCGCACCGCGCGGTTCCGCCGCCCTAGCGGTACGTCGACCGGGACGGAGCACCAGGGTGGGCGACGGCCACCGGTAGGCGCGGCGGCAGCACCCCGGTCGTCGGCGGGGAGAGCACCGGCCACGGAGCACGCGCGGTGAGCGAACACCTTCCGGCTTCCCCCCTCGCCTCGCGGTGCCGTGAAGGGCCGCCCCCGCGACGGCCCCCTCGTGCACGGCGCCTTGCCCGTCCCGTGCCCTGGTGGCGTTACGCGGCCTCGGTGCGGGAACGCCGTGCGGCGCGTCGCCGCAGGCGCAGGGGCAGCACGTACCAGCAGAGGCCGAACCACAGCATGACCCCGGCGACGAGCACCTCGGCGAGGACGCCGGGCACCACGACGCGAAGAATCAGCAGGAGGGTGCAGCCGATGGTGAGCGCGAGGAGGACCATGCCGCAGATCATCAAGCGGCCGGCGGCTTCCACCACCTCGTCCTTCAAGCGCTGACCGGACAGGAACCGGTGGATGGAGACAGGTGCTATCAGCGATCCGGTGGCCGCCGCGCCGAGCACCACGGTGATCACGTAGATGACGCGGTCGAACGTCTCCAACTCCCGGAACAGGGGGGTGAAGGCCACACTCAGCAGGAACCCGAAAAGGATCTGCACGCCCGTCTGGGTGACCCGCGTCTCCTGCAGGATCTCGTGCCAGCGCCGGTTGACCCGCTCGCGCGCTGATTCCGGCGCTTCCGCTTCGGGCCCCGGACGGTGGCCGTCGTGCCGTATGCAGCAAGCGGTGTCCTCCCCCGCGAGCTCGACCGGCTGCTCCATCATGGTCATGACTTCCTCCAAATCCCAGGGAGACCGTTTGCCCCGCTCAGGCTCCTTCCATGCAGGTCCCAGGCCTATTGATCACGAGCGTCGCCGACGCTGAACGAGCGGCGAACTGGCGCGGATCGCGGGCGTGGTGGGAGGTGTCGAGCCACTCGCCGCTCGGCGGTCCTCGTGTCCCACCGTGATGCCCGGCCGACCGTCTTCGGGAGGGACTTATGCATCGAGTGTGTCGTATCCGGCCGTCCGATGGCTCACGGGACCGCCGAACGGGTGCCTCCCGAGCCGCGGCCCACGGTGACACGGACACAGACATCGACACGGAGACTGACTGAGGTTCGGACTCCGACTGCGGCCGGGCGGTGCGGCGGTACGGCGCTCCGCGCGCCGGTGTCGGCGTCGTTGACGCCGGTGGCCCATGGGTGGCGCCGCTTCGGGGCAAGTCCTCGACGCCGCGTACCCGTGGCACGCGCAGCGGGGACAACGCAAGCCTCGTCGGCATCCGCGGTGGAGGATCGCGGCGGCGGGACGGCGGCAGAGGTGAGTGCCTGTCAGTCAACTCCCGTCCGGCGGGGCCGGGTTGGCCAGCCGTCGACCGGTGGCGACGCCGGTCCCGCGGCAGTGGTCCGGGGGAACCCGCTCACCCGGAAGGTGCTGCCTCGGCCCGCACAGCAGGCAGAACGCCTCGGTGAGCGGCATGTCCCGCGCGCGCCGCTCGGTGCGGGCATGACGCCGCATGCCGGCCCGGCGGGTCCTGTGGACTCCGTTGGGCGTGTCCGTGTCCGTGGCCGTGTCCGTGCCCGTCGCGCACGGGCCGACCGTCTCGCGCCCCGTCGAGACGCTCACCCCGACCGGTCCCCGCCCGCTCGCGGCCGTGTGCCGGACCCGGGCGTCGTCGCCATGCTCACAACCGTCGGACGCGCAGCACGCCGGTCAGCATCGGGAGTGTGAACGCCCCGCGGGCGGTCTCCGGCCTGCCGGAGAGGTAGGCGCGGATCCGGTCCAGCGTGGCCTGCCGTTCCTGTTCAGGCATGACCAGCATGCCCGCGCGGGTGGCCAGGGTCGCGACGAGGGAGTCGGCGGTGCGGCGCTGCCCGTGCGGGAACTCGGCCTGCCGCGGCGAGGCGAACCGGGCGGCCGCGCCGGTGCGTGGAAGGTGTGCGTCGGCCGTTTCGGCACGCCAGCTGGTGGGCGTGTCACGCGGGCCGATGGCAGCGCTCCCGCTGACCTGCGCGAGCCCGGCCACCCACTCCACTCTGTCGTCCATGACGTTCCACAGGCCGGCCAGAATGCCGCTGGGCGTGAGGACCCTGGCGATCTCGGGTCCCGCGACGGCCATGTCGAACCAGTGCATGGCGTTGCCGGCCAGCACGGCATCGACGGACGCGTCAGGCAGCGGGATCGCTTCGGCACTACCGGGCAGGGCACGGACAGCCGGCAGCGAGCGGCGTAGCTCGGTCAGCATCGCCGGGTCGGGCTCGACCGCGACGACCTCGGCACCGAGCGCGACCAGCGTGCCGGTCAGTTTGCCGGTTCCGGCCCCGAGGTCGAGCACGCGGGGGCCGGGCGCGGGCTCGAGCGCCCAGCGCACCGCGTCCCGTGCGTAGCCCGGACGGTGCTCGGCGTACGCGACCGCCGCCGCGCCGAACGACGAGGCGTGGAGCAGCCGTTGGCCCTTGTCCATCCGCTGACGATACCGGGGTCGCCGCCGGTCGACCAGGACACTGTGCCCCTCCGGCCCGCCGGGGCGGCTCCCACGAACGGCCCGCCCGGAACCTGATCGCTGCCGGACGGTTCTGGCTCAGGAGCCGGGAAACCGTGTCGAGGCGTGCGGTGGACGGGGTCGCGGACCGCCGGGTGACCTCTTGCGGCGGTCGGGACCGGTGGGGGAGTACGTCGGCGACGGTGGCGCCCGGCGGACCGTCCAAGCCTGCCTGCGGTCCCACCCGTCCGCGTCGACGGCTGCTCGAACGTCTTCGACGGCGGTTCACGTGCTCACCGGAGGTCACGCGGACCGGATCGGTGGTGTCGAACGGCCGTAGCGGTCCGCGAGTCGGCGCAGGTGGGCGACGAGTTCCGGCGGCTCGGTGACGTCGAAGTCGAAGTCGAGCATGCCGAGATGGACGGCGAGGGTCTGCACGGTGTCGGCACCGGTGACCAGGACACAGCTGTCGGCGTCGATCGCCTCGACCGCGCCGACCGCGGAGGTGATCCGTTCGGCCACCGCCGTTGCCGGGGCGTGCACGGTCACCCGTGCGTGGTACCGCCAGGCGGCGCTCGACACGCGTGTGGAGACGTACGCGGCGATGTCGCCGTCGGGTGGTTCGCGGGGCGTGAAGCGCGGCCCGGTCGGGGTGCGGGGCCGCATCCGGTCGACCCTGAACGTCCGCCAGTCCTCGCGCTCGACGTCCCATGCGACCAGATACCAGCGCCGCCCCCAGTTGACCGCCCGATGCGGCTCCACGACCCTGCGGGTGGGCGATCCCGCATGGTCCAGATAGTCGAAGCGCAGCTGTTCCCGGTCACGGCAGGCGGACGCGACGATGCTCAGGACGTCCGCGGAGACGCTCGCGGCCGGACGGTCGGCCGGCACGGTGACGGTGTACGCCTGGAGCGCCCGGACCCGTCGGCGCAGCCGCGAGGGCAGCACACACTCCAGCTTGGCCAGCGCCTGGAGCGATGTTTCCTCTGTGCCGGGAACGGTGCCCTGTGCGGCGGTGCGCAGGGCGATCGTCACCGCGACGGCCTCGTCGTCATCGAGGAGCAGCGGCGGCATGGCCGCCCCGGCGCCCAGCCGGTAGCCACCGGTGGCTCCGCGGGTGGCGTCCACGGGATAACCGAGTTCGCGGAGCCGGTCGATGTCGTTGCGGACGGTGCGCCCGGTGACGCCCAAGCGCTCGGCCAGTTCCGATCCGGACCAGCTCCTGGGCGTCTGCAACAGGGACAGGAGGCGCAGCAGTCGCGCCGAAGTGGCAAGCATGGAAAGGAGCCTGACGTGTCATTAGGAACGTACCGCACCTATAGAGGAACTACTGTCCTACTCATGGAGAGCAAGAGCAACACCGAGGCCCTGATCCACCCGTTCCGCATCGACATCGCGCAGGACGCCCTCGACGATCTCCGTGATCGTCTGGTGCGGACCCGCTGGGGCAGCGAGATCCCCGGTGCCGGCTGGAGCCGGGGTGTGCCGACCGACTACCTCAAGGCGCTCGCCGAGTACTGGGCCGACGGTTTCGACTGGCGCAAGGCGGAGGCGGAGCTGAACGAGTTCCCCCAGTTCACCACCGAGATCGACGGCCAGAACGTGCACTTCATGCACATACGTTCGGAGAATCCGGCGGCCTCCCCACTTCTCCTGGTGCATGACTGGCCCTGCTCGTTCGTGCAGTTCGCCGACGTCATCAGGCCGCTGGCGCAGGACTTCCATGTCGTGGTGACCTCCACCCCCGGCACCGGCTTCTCCGGCCCGCTCGGCGCCCCCGGCTGGAACACCGGACGCATCGCGGGGGCGTTCGTCGAGCTGATGGAACGGCTCGACTACGGCGCCTACGGCGTTCAGGGCACGGGCGGCGGCGCCTGGATCGTCGCCGAGATGGGGCGGCAGGCGCCGGACCGGGTGCGCGGCATCCACGTCAACGGCCTGGTCACCTTCCCCTCCGGTGACCCCGCCGAATTCGAAGGACTGACCGAGGCCGAACAGGAGCGCCTGTCCCGACTGGAGACCTTCCAGCAGGACAAGATGGGGTTCAACGCCATCCAGTCGACCCGGCCCCAGACCCTCGCCTACGGGCTGCACGACTCGCCGGTCGGCCAACTCGCCTGGATCGTCGAGAAGTTCAAGGAGTGGACGGATCCCGCCGCCGAGCTTCCCGAGGACGCCGTGGGCCGTGACCGCCTGCTGACCAACGTCAGCGTCTACTGGTTCAGCGGTACGGCAGGCTCATCGGCGAACCTCTACTACGAGGCGGGTCACGACGCCGGCGCCTGGGCCCCGAAGCCGCGCGGCACCGTCCCGACCGGAGTCGCCGTCGCCCGCGACACCGATGTGGCGATCCGTCGCTTCGCCGAACGGGATCACCACATCACCCACTGGAGCGAGTTCGAGCGCGGAGGCAACTTCCTCTCGATGGAACAGCCGGAAGCGTTCGTCAGCGACGTCCGTGCCTTCTTCACCACCCTTGAGGCCTGACAGCCGCACCTGGACGCCTGACAGCCGCTTCCGACCGCGCGCGGCGTCGGTCGTAGCGGCCGGGGGGCCGTTCTCCGGACCGCGCGGGCCGGTCGCGGCCACCCGCCACGGACGCCCGATGTGGAGTCCGGGGCAGGTGGCCGCGGGCAAACGCCAGTGACGTCGACGGATTCCAAGCGGAACGGGGAGACCTTCCCTTTCCGCGGGCGTGCACGCCGATGCCGTGTCAGTTCTCACCACCCGCAGTCGATGTCGGCCGATCCCCCCTGGAGGACCGGATCGGTGCTCGTACCGCTGATCCGCAGGAGACCACCGTCCCGCGCCCAGTCCAACTCGTAGGTCCCTGCTTCTACGGGCCGATAACCATCGTCGACCGTCCAGGACCCCGACTCGGCCAGGGCAAGACCCGTGCGCCCCACCGCGTACGCCTCGCCGTTGCCGATCACGAGGAAGGACGTCTCGCGCACCACGACCGTGCAACCGCCTGGCCCGGAAGGGCGCAGCACGTGGTAGGCGGCGCCCGAGACCAGGTCGCTCACCGCTCCCCACACAGTGCCGAGCAGCGCCGCGACGATCAGCAGGACGCTCGCCCGCCGCGGCCAACCGGATCGCTTTCGCGTGAGCCCCGGAGCATCCGCCGGGCGGACGACCCGGTTGAGGGCCCATCGGGGAACCAGCGACAGGACGAGCAGAACAGCACTCACCCCCCAGCCGGGCACCACCCGCCCGTGCACGACCAGCAAGAGGCTGCTCCAGCTCGCCAAGGCGGCGAGCGCCTGACTCCCGAGGCCCGCCGCCACGGGGACGGCGGGCGACAACCTCACTCCGTGATGCGTACGTGTTTCGATCACGGCGGGTACGACTCCCCGAACGCGCCGACGGTTGCGGTGTGGGGCGCTGAGCGAGGTGTGGGGCCCCGAGGTGCGGTGTGGGGCGCCGGGCAGGTCGCGGAAGTCGCCTCACTGCGCCACGACGAGTGCGCACAGTCCCAGGACCGCGCACAGCGGCGAGTAGGCGATGAGGTTCCATCGGGCGAACCGGCGGCCCGCGCCCCTGTTGAGGAGCGGACCCGCGATGCCGCGCAGGAGGAGGGCCGAGGCCAGGACCCAGATCCCGACGTGATAGAGCCAGTTCGGCCCGACCCGCGGCCAGAGGTCCGCGACGGCGAGGACGCCGTAGGCCGCGATCAGCAGAGCGCCTCCGACGGCCAGGCACGGGGTCCGGGACGGCATCTCCGGCCCGCTGAAGACGAAGCTCGCCAGTTCGTCGCGGTCCCGTGCCGGCCAGGGGCTGAACCCCCAGACCACGTGCAACACCCCGATCGCGGCCAGGACCACCGCGCAGATCGTACCCACCGCCTCATGCCACATACGTCTTCTCCCCACTCCGCCGAGCCGCGACCAGCGCGAGCCCGCCGATCCCGATGACGAGCCATCCGCCGGACACCGGTTGGAGCGCGACGATCAGCGCGCCGATGGCCGGCAGCCAGAAACCGAGTGGCGGCGGGAGACGGTCGACGGTCCGCACGATCCACTGGGTGAGCGCGCCCAACGCGGCGAGCGCCAGGCCGCAGACCGTGAGCCACAGCACGGAGGCCCGGTCGTCGTGGGAGCCGACCGCGCCGATGACGCCGGCCTTCATGATGTCGCCCCAACGCTGAGGGCGCCGACCACGGCGATGATCGAGTGCATCCCGGCGACGAGCAGGAGTCTCGGCACCCACCTCAGCATGCCGTTCGCAGCCGGGTCCGGGGATTCCGGGTAGAGCGGAGGAGGCATGGTGCTGATCCTTCCAAGGGGGCCGGCGGATCAGCCGATTTCCGGCCGGCCGGACGACAACAAGAGTTCGTACATGCCGACGACCTCGGCCGACGGGAGCGGCGGTGTCAGGTGCCCGGCCCCGATGAGGACCACGTACAGCAACTTCGCCATGCGGTCCGGATCGGCGAAGCCGGCCTGCTCGCACAAGGTCCGCAGGTACGCGGTCCTGGTCGCGTCGACGCGCGCCTGGACGGCTTTGGCCTCAGGGTCCTGCTTGGCCCAGGCCCGCATGGCGATCTCCAGCTCCGGGCCGTCCCGCAAGGCCACCTTGAGCAGGAGTCGTTCCAGCTTCTCCCGGCCGGATCCGGAGCCGGACCGCTCGACGGCATCGATGATCGCGGCGGTGTACCCGGCTTCGAAGTGCGCGAGCAGGCTCGTCCGGTACTTCGGCACCGAGCCGAAGTGGTGGTAGAAGGAGCCTTTGGTCTTGCCCAGGCGCTCGCAGAGCCGCTCGAGCGTCAGTGCTTGGGCGCCCTGCTCCGCGAGCAGGGCGAGCCCCTCCGCCAGCCAGGGTTCCTTACCGGTGTCCGTCATCGCCCACTCCATACCATACCGTTTGGTATGGAGACTCTAGCAGGCCTCGGCGTCCTACCAAGGGGGTCCCCGACTACAAGCTGCTGCGCGGGTGTGGGAGGCGTACGCCTTCTCCGCGCGGACCCGACGGGGGTGGACGCCTGGCCGAGCCGGCCGCACGCGGGGCACGCGGACCTTCGCCGGCATGGCCTGCCACGTCAGGCGCACGGCCGACAGGGCAGCCCCTCGACAACATCCCTGCCCACGCCGGGTCTTGAACGACGAGTTGCGTTTGCTAGGGTGCGCCGATGTCATCGGTCAAGCAGGTTCAGATCACCTTCGACTGCGCGGAACCCGAGCGCGTCGCTCGTTTCTGGTGCGAGGTGTTGGGATACGTCGTACCGCCACCACCGGCGGGTTTCGCCACGTGGGACGAGTTCAACCGGTCCCTGCCGCCTGAGCGGCAGGGCGCGGACTTCGCCTGCGGCGACCCCTCGGGCGTGGGCCCGCGGCTGTTCTTCCAGCGCGTCCCCGAGGGCAAGGCCGTCAAGAACCGGGTACATCTCGACGTGCGGGTCGGCACCGGCCTCGTGGGTGAGGAGCGCCTGGCCACGCTCGAGGCCGAGTGCGCACGACTGGTCGCCCTCGGCGCGGTACGCGTGCGTCTACTGGCTGCCGACGGCATCGAGGAGTCCTGCATCGTGATGCAGGACATCGAGGGCAACGAGTTCTGTCTCGACTGAGCACTCCACCACGCCGGGCGCGGGTATCGCCCGCCCGCACAACCTCGCCTCGCCTCGCCGGGTGATCGGAACACCGGCAGGCGGCCGGTCGGCACCCCACACACCATTGACGTCGTCAGTGCGGTCGGTGCGACGGGGCGGGGTCTCCGTCGTCAGTGGGGCCAGTCCGGGGCGGGGTCCTCGTCGAGGAGCGGTCGGACAGCGCCCAGCACGGCGCCGATGCACACGTCACGCAGTTCGGCGGCGGTGCAGGTCTCCTCGGTGAGCCAGTCCACGCAGAGGACTTGGACGAACACCAACCAGCTCTTGAGCACCCCCGACACGGCCTCGCGGGTCCTGTCGTCGTCGAGTGGCAGCACGCCGAGCAACCGCTCGCGCAGGGAGTCGAGTTCACCGGCGATGATCGTCTGGATCACGCGGTCGCCGGCCAGTACCCGGTTGGCCGCCAGGACGGTGTTGCGGTTCTGCGCGAAGTACTCGATATGGGCGTCCAGACCCTCGGTGAGCTGCTCGACCAGCGAGTCGGCGGGGTCGAGCCGGGTCTGGGCGAGCAACTGCTCGGCAACCTGTCCGTAGAGGGCGGCGAACAGGTCCCGCTTGTTGGGGAAGTGCCGGTAGAGCAACGCGCGGGAGACTCCCGCGTGATCGGCGATGTCCTCCATCAGCACCTCGTCATAGGGGTGCGCGGCGAAGAGTTGCGCGGCGACGGCGAGGAGCTGGGCGCGGCGTTCGGCGGGTTGCAGTCGCTGACGCGGGGACATGGGTCCATCTTACTTGACACATGTCTACTAGTCGGGAGTAGCTTAGTCGACACGCGTCTACTAGGGGGGTGGCCGATGGTGGGCAAGGCCAAGGTGCTGCGGGGGTTAGCGTGCGCGACGGGCTACGCGTGCGTGGCGATCGGGCTCTTTCACGTACTGCTCGGGAACGCCGCCATCCCGGGTGCGGGCTCGGCGGGCGCGACGGTCGACAGTCTCGGACGGTTCTTCGGCGCGACCTTCGCCGGGTACGGCCTCGGTTGGCTCTGGGCGGCCCGTCGGTCGCCGATTCCCGCGACGGCCGTGCGGTGGCTGGCCGGGGTGCTCCTCCTGGGGGCGGTCGGGCGGCTGCTGTCACTTGCGGTGGACGGGTGGCCGCACGCGTTCCAGGTGGTGCTGACCGTCGTCGAACTCGTCCTGCCGCCGTTGTTCTTCTGGCTGGCCGACTCGGAGGAGAAGGCCCTCCGCGGCCAGGCCCAGCGACCTGCCGCTTCGTGAGGTCAAGGGCGCGAGCATGCGGGCGCGCGCCGAACCGCACCGTCCGAGGAGGTCGCCGGCTCTTGCCGAGGGCCTCCTCGGGGGATCCCACCGACGCGGGCCACCGGCATGGCCGAACCTCCGGCCCCAGCCGGAGGGGAAGTCACCGTCCGGGCCGTGGCGATTCCTCGAGCGGCTCGGACCGAGGCACCTCCGGCCACCGGCGTGGGTCTCTCAGTTCCCGCTCCCGTCGCCGCCGTCGCCCCTGTCCGTCGGCTCGCGGAACTCGGGCGTGAGCGGGCCGTCGTCGTCCGCCTCCTCTCGGACGAAGGCCGGGGCGCTCGTGTCGTCCTCCATTGCCTTGCGGACGGAAGGGTCCTCTTCGAGGGCGTCGGAGGTTCCTTCCGGCACCGCATCGCCTTCTGTCCCGGTGTGCTGTGGCCACCCGGCGTCGGGTTCGGTGAGGTGATCCTGGTGATCTGCGCGCATGCCGGACGCCGGCGCCTGCTGGTGATCATCACGGTCGGTCATGAGGTTCTCCCGGGTAGAGGTGGGCTCGGCGTCCCGGCGCGGGGGCTCGCCCGCGGTCGCGGCCGACGTTCACCACACCAGCGAACGCGGCGGCTCAGCGCCGCCTGCGGAGCACGGCGACGGCAACGGCCGCGGCCGCGGAAACGAGCAGTGCGGCCAGTCCGGCCAGTCTCTTCTTCACCGTCCCCGCGGCACTGCCCAGCCCGAGCGCGTCACGTGCGCGGTCGTAGAGACTCAGAGGTACGCCCAGGATCGCGTTGCCGGGCGGACGCCGTGGAATGACCGGGTGGGGATGGGTGGGCGCGGTCCTGCGCACCGTCTCCCAGGCCGTGCCGAGCTGCCGCAGCCGGGAGGTGTCCAGCGCCTCCTGCAACCGGGGCAGGAGGAGATCCTCCTCATCCCTGATGTCCTGCCGTATCAGCGCGAAGGCTCGCCGCACCTTCTCCTCGCGTTCCGGATCGCCGGGAGCGAGCCGCTCGATGTCGGCGACGAGATCGTTGATCTGCTGATGTTCCTCCTCGACACGGGCGGTCAGCTCCTCCCCTTCCGGGACCGAGCGCCGTACGGCGGGCCACAGCACGCTCTCCTCGGCGAAGGCGTGGCTGAAGACGAGCTGGACCGTTTCCTTCAAGGCGCGTTCTCGGTCCTCCCCGTCGCCCAGAGTCTGGTACCGGCTCATCAGCCGGTCCATCTCGGCATGGTCGCGGCGCTGGCGCGCCAGGACACTGTCCGTACCGCCCAGCTGGTCGACGGTCTGTTCCGCGATGGTCCGTGGCATGACGGCTCCTTCCCTGCGAACGGGCGACGAGGCCGACCGGAACCCCGTCCCCCGGGTGCGCGGCTGCACCGGGTACCCGCCTGGGGCCCGTCCCACCGGCAGGAAGTGCTCACAGTAGGAAATGCTCACCGGGCCGACGGCGTGCTGGGTGGTTCACCGCGTGCTCCGGCCCGGCACCGTGCGCACTGCGGCGGTACGTCCCCCCGGCGCTCGACGCGACTCCCGGCACCAGGGAGGTGCCCGCCTCCTGGTCAACCGGGCTGGCGGAGGACGGTGCGGGAGCGCACCGACAGCAGGCGGGAGGGCGGCACGCCGGGGCACCGGGGGTCCGCCGGCGTGCGAGGCGGTTCCCGGTTCTCCGCTCAGTCCGCGCCGGCGGGCAGATAGTAGGTCTGCCTCAAGAAGGCGGCCACGTCGCCGAGTGCCTGCACGTATCCGGCCTTGTAGTGGCGACCGGTGTCGGTACGTCCGTTCTCGGCCTTGGCCCACTGGTCCAGGAGGAGGGCCATCCGCAGGTGATTGCGGTACAGGGCGCCGTCCGCACCGTCGAGGGCGACCCGGGCCCGCTCCGCGTCCCAGTCCTCGAGCGCACTGGTGTCGAAATCCAGCAGTTCCTCATCACCCTGCCGCACAGGTGCCCTCCTTACCTGGACGCACTGCCTGACACGGACAACCGAGGACGCCCGCGGCCTCGGGGCGCACGGTCCCGGTTGCCGTTGCGCCCGGAGCCGCCTGGTGTGTCCCTGAGCACCCCCTAACCGCAACCGTCAGCCGGTGGGCCGAGGCTGGGCAGGGTTCTCGGGCGCGCCATGCGACGGCGGGTTCATCGGTGGTCCCGTGGTCTCCGGCGAGACGGGCGATCCGCCCGTGGGGGGAGGGGCGTGCTCCGGTGCGGGGGCCAGAGGCGACCCACCCGAAGGTTCGGCGCCGTTCTCGAGTTCTCGCAGCCTGGCGCGCATCATCTCGATGACGGGAAGACGCTGACCGTGTGCCTCCTCGTAGGAGAGGAGTTGCGCGAGATCCGCCTGCGCCAGCGTCCGAACGCGGTGTTGCAGACTGCCCAGCGGCAGGTGGTCGTAGTCGGGCAGTGGCAGATCAGCGTGGTCCGGAGTGGCTCGTGACCCGGTGTTGTCGCTCATCGTCGTACCCCTTGCTTCCGTTCTGGTTCCTGTTCCCGTTCCTGTTTCCGTGAAGGTGAGCGTTGCCGAAAGGCGGGCTGTCGGCGGGCCACGGGTACCCGTCTGCAGGTCCGGCACACGAGCCCCTCAAGTAGCGGAGGTGACGGACGGGCGGTCGCCGGGGCGGCGGGGCAGCGAGGCCATGACGACCGGCGGGCGCCGTCTCGGACCGGCCTCCGCCCTGGTCCGTGGGCTCAGCGCTCGCCCCCGTCCCGGTGGGCTCGGCTTCCTCGCCGTACGGCGCGTGGCTGCCGTCGTGGGCGTGGACGAACGGCTCGGTGCGTCGCGGCGGCGCTCATGACGGCAGTAGGGAGGGCGCCGCGATCGAGCCTGCCGGGCCGGCGGGCGGCAGGCCGGTGGAAGGCCGCTGAAAACCACCGCAGCGTCGGCCGCACCGCAGCGTCGGCCGGTGCCGCGGTGCCGCGGTGCCGCGGTGGCGACGCGCACACGGGCGCCGGGCACCGGACGCCTTCTTCGCCTGTCGCCGCCCCCGCGGACCTCCTGTCCGCCCTGCCCGACGGTCCGCGATGCGTCCGCCGCCGCGTCCGCCAGGCCGCGCGGATCACCTGGGAGTCCTCATCCGGTTCGGCCGACGACCGCGACTGCGGACGGCGATGCAGGACTCGGGCGCCTCGACCGGTGCCTGCTGTGACAAGCTGTGCTTTCCACCGCCGAGTTCCAGGAGGTCCCCATGACCGCAGAGTCTCCGTCGCCCGAAAACGCCGAGCCGGTTGACGGCGAGAACCCCGCCCTCACGCCCGACGCTGACGGCCAGTACGACCTGAAGCGCAAGTTCCGGGAGGCTCTGGAGCGCAAGCGGGGTAAGCAGGCGGACGCCGCCGACTCCACCACGAGCACCGACCCGTCGAAGATCCACGGCGCGCACGGCCCGGCCGCGAGTCAGCGGTCGTTCCGCCGGAAGAGCGGCGGCTGAGTCCCGCTGAGTCCCACGGTCTCCAGTCGGAACTCGGCAGGTGCGGAACGCGAGAGCCGGTGCCAGGTTTCATGAACCCTGGCAGCTCGGCGACCGAATGAACGGTTGCTTGTCGGCGGTGGTGGAGGCAATGTCCGGCATGGTCACCCGGGTGCGCGCGTCACGGCGAGATGAGATGAACGCGTACTGCCGGGCGGCCTCGCCGCGCTGCGATCCCGGCGGCCTGCGGCCGAGCCGTCACTCGGGAGACGCCGACGCATGAACACGCCACCATCGCTGTGGGGAACAGACCGGACGGACGGGTCGTCCGTCCGGATCGGCGCCCTCGTTCCGCTGACGCGGCCCGGCTGGGTCGAAGCGGGCCGACACCTGCTCGCCGGACTCCGGCTGGGGGTTCGCGACGCCAATGACGTCGGCGGGATCGGCGGAAGACCACTTGAGCTGGCGGTCCGAGACACCGCGGCTGATCCGGAGAAGGCCGCGACGGCCGTGGACGAATTGGCCGGCCTCGGTGTGGCCGCCCTGGCGGGGGAGTATCACAGCGTCGTCGCTCGTGCCGCTGCCGCTCGGGCCGACGCCCTCGGCCTGCCCTTCCTCTGCTCGTCAGCGGTGCTCGACGCGCTCACCGAACAGCCCACGGAATGGGTCGCACGCCTCTCCCCGCCGCAGTCCCGCGGCTGGCGGGCCTACGCGGACCACCTCCTCGGCGCGGGCCACCGTCGCGTCGCCGTCGCGACCCAGACGAGTGTCTACTGGGCTGCCGGGACCCGCATCCTGCGGGACTGTCTCGCTCCACGCGGCGGCACCGTCATCGAACTCGACATGAGCGTGCTCACCCCCGCGGCCGTGTGCGACGAGCTGGCCGGCAACGGGGCGACAGCCCTCCTTCTTCTGGTCGGCCACCCGGATCCGGCCGTGTCGATCGTCAAGGCCGTCCGCCGCGACGCGCGCCTCGCCGACGTCCTGATCGGTGCTCCGGCCGGGCAGCCGGAGTTCGCTGCATGGGCGACGTCGCTGGGTGACGACGGCGCCGCGATCCCGTTCCTGCGTTACCTGCCCGAGCGCTTGAGCCCGCTCGGCGCGCGAGTCGGGACGGAGCTGCGCGAGCGGTTGGCCGGAGCGCCCTCCTTCGTCGCCTTCGAGGGCTACGACACCGTCGTCGTTCTCGCCGAGGCGCTGCGTTCTCACGGCGTGGACCGGGCGCGCACGGCCGGATCCTGGCCGCACGTCGCGGTCGAGGGCACCCGTGGACGGATCCGGTTCTCCCGCATGCCAGGCATCAGCGTCCGGCAGTGGGCATCGCCGCCGATCCAGGTCGTCGATCGGGATCCGGCGGCGCCCGACCGCTTCCGCGTCCTCCACACCGGCTGACGGAAGGCAGGTGGCCGACCGCTTCGAGGACCACGTGCGTGCCATGGCCGCCGGTGGGTCCGGACACCTGGGCGACTACTCTCCGACTGGCCAGCCACCGTTCACGACCTCCGGCACCGGCGAACTGAGCGCCACAGTCATGGCGACCGCTGACGGTTACCACGGCAGTGCGTCCATACTCACAGGAGGAGCGGTGCGGGGCGGAGTTGTGGGTAGGCGCGCAACTGTGCTCGTCGAACGGCATGGCTAAGCAGTCGAAACAAGGCAGGAGCGCATTTCCAATGCTCACGGTGCGGATGCGGCACGGGGACACAGCGGTTGCCCAACTGCCGGAGCAGGTGGACTACGACAACGCCATCCTGGTGGGCGCGCAGTGTGAGGACCTGGTCAGACAGGGCTGCGGCACCCTGGTGCTGGACGCCTCGCAGGTGGAGTACCTCGACTCCTCGGGCATCAGCATGATCATCAAGCTGTCCCACATCCTCGATGATCATGCCGGCACCCTGCGCGTCGCCGCTCTCAACGCCCACTACCGGCAGGTGTGGCACATTCTCGGCCTGGACTTCCTGTTCCCCGCGTTCCCCACCGTGTACGCCGCCCTCGACGCCGCCGCCCGTGCGAGTCGTCCGCCGGCGCCCGACCACACCCATGTGCCCGGCACATGAGCGACGCGACTGCCCCCGCACGCGGTGCCGGTGTCCGAGAAGGAGGCCGGTTCCGACCCGGCCGCCGCGCGTCCACCGACCACGGCCGGCCACCAGTCGTGAGGCCGTAACGGGCGCAGCGGCCGTACCGCCGGGTGGGGAGGAGGCCCGCGTCGGAGGACAGCGAGACGGCCGGAAACCACCGGGGTGAGAACTCCCAGAGGTGGCCGGCTCGCAACCGGATGGCGGGCGACGTGTCGGTCGACGGTGTCCGTCGACCGACGCGGCCGGCCCGCGAGCACGCCCCGGCCGTCGGACGCCTCCTCTCCGTCGGCCGGCACTCGCCCCCGACGACCACGAGTCCGTCCGCCTCCCGGACTCCGGAGTCGGAGCCGGGGCGCCTCACTTCGTCGGCCGTTGTCAGCCGGAACGCGACATCACCGTGAAGGGCAAGGGTGCCGTCGCAGACGTGCCAGCCACCTCGCGATGGCACCTGCTGAACTGATCACGAGACGCGCTGCCTTCCACAGGACGGAACGCCATGTCGGCAACCACCACAGCTTCGGTCAACGGCACCCCCTTACCCCCTCGGTCCCCGCTGACGGGATGGCCGGCCGTGGTCTCGGTGATGCTGGGAATCTTCGCCGTCGTCACCACGGAGATCCTGCCGATCGGTCTGCTGACCTCGATCGGCTCCAGCTTCGCCGTCTCGGACGGGATGGCTGGACTGGTGATGACCATGCCGGGCTTCCTGGCGGCGATCGCCGCTCCACTGGTCACCGTGGCCACGGCACGCCTCGATCGCCGACTGATGCTGTGTGCCTTCATGCTCTTGCTGGCACTGGCGAACTTTCTTGCCGCCGCGGCACCCGCCTACTGGCTCGTGCTGATCTCCCGAATCATGGTCGGGATCACGATTGGCGGCTTCTGGTCGATCGGAGCCGGGTTGGCCGGACGACTGGTGCCCCCTGCCTCGGTCGGCAGGGCAACTGCTGTCATCTTCTCCGCCGTCCCGCTGGGATCCGTCCTCGGCGTACCGGCCGGCACCCTCATCGGCAACTACGCCGGATGGCGAACGGCCTTCACCGTCATGGGAGTTCTGACGCTCGGCGTACTGGTCATGCTGCTCCTGTGCGTCCCGCCGCTTCCTCCGGTGCGGGCCACACGACTGAGGGTTCTGGGCGGCATGCTCCGCGGCGTCGACACACGCTTCGCACTCCTGCTGACGTTCCTCGTCGTGCTGGCCCACTTCGGCACCTACACCTACGTGACGCCCTTCCTTGAACAGGTCACCCACGCCGACGCCGGTCTGATCACCACGTTCTTGCTGCTCTACGGCGCCGCCGGCATCCTCGGCAACTTCCTCGGCGGCGCCTGGACGGCCCGGTATCCGCGCAGCGTCTTCGGGCTCGCGGCCGCCCTGATCTCCACAGCGACGCTCCTGCTTCCGGCGTTGGGCCGCTGGGAGACCGGCGCGGTGATGCTGCTGATCGTGTGGGGCATCGCGTACGGCGCCGTGCCAGTCGCGTCGCAGACCTGGTTCTCCAAGGCTGCCCCGCACGCCCCTGAGGCGGCATCGGTCCTGTTCACGGCTTCTTTTCAGGCGACGATCTCGGTCGGTGCACTCGTAGGAGGAATCGTCCTTGACCGCACCTCTCCGTCTGCGGTCATGCTGCTGGGAGGGTGCACCGCAGTGCTCATGGTCCTGGCAGTAGGGGCGCACCGGGTGGGGCAGGGCCGCGACGAGCGGTCCTGAACACACGGGGGATCGTCCTGGCCTACGCGGGCGTGATCGTGATCGTCATAACGGCCTCCCGCGATGCCGACGGCCTGCCCAGGGCCACGTCGGAACCGTGGTGGGGGCGGCGGCGGGGTGTGCTCCCCCGTCGCCCCCACCCGTCCACGACCGACTGGTCAGGCCTGCTGGCTCGTGCGGCCCGTCGCGGAGGCGAAGCCCAGCCAGGTGTGCCGGTTGCCCGCCCAACACCAGCCGACCTTGGGCGCGTTGCGGCGCTCGCGGCCGTCCCGCCCGGTGCCGTTGCTGATCCAGATCGCCGGTGTGCGGGCGTCCAGGGAGTCGTTGGCCTTGCGCAGCCGGGAGCCGATGGTCATGAAACAGCGGTTGCGTTCCAGGACGGCGGGCAGTTGCAGCACCCAGTGGACGCCCTCGGTGAGCAGCAACGGCGTGCGACCCTCGGTCGTGAGGGCGGGCAGAGCCTCGTCCGGGCTCCAGTTGGCCATGTGGTCGCCGCGATCGATGCCGGTGACCAGGTAGAGCGGGGTACCGGGCAGCACGACGGTGTCGAGCGGAGCGAAGAGGTCGACATCGGGCATGTCGGTGACGACGAAACCCGGCTTGTCTTCGCGGCGGAGCAGCGGTGCGAGGGCGGAGGCAGGGGCCAGATCCGGGTGAACGGCGAGCAGAGCGCCATCGTCGGCCGAAGAGGCCTCGGCGGACCGGGCGAACGAACGCAGCCCGTCCGCGGACAGGCCCGCGATCTCGTGCACCCCCAGCTCGATCAGCCGCTCGGCCTGCATGCTCAGGGCCGGAAGTGCGGGGAGAGCGGTGGAGGTGGTCTGCGTGGTTTCGGGCACGAAGCTCCTAAGAGTTGATGTGGAGGTCCCGCGGGGCCCGCGGAGACGGCGAAGCCGGCCGCCGGACCATGCCGCCGTGCTCCCTCGCCACCGGCTGTGGCATGCGGGTGCTCCGGGTCCGTGGGCCGGGCTGCGAGTCGGTGAGGAGGGTTCCTGGCTCAGTCGCGGTGCGTCGGACCGTCGAGGATCTGCTCCCGAAGAATGTCCGCGTGGCCGCAGTGCTGGGCCAGTTCACGCACCGTGTGGAGGTAGACCCAGCGCAGCGGCAGCGGGCCCCGGCGGTTGCCCGGCAGGAGGTCGTCGAGCGTCAACTCCGCCGTCGCTCGGCGGGATTCCTCGCAGGCCTGCCGGTAGTCACGCTGGACGGAGGCGATCGTGTCGCCGTCGTGAAGATCGAACGACTCGTCGGGGGAGGCGGCGATGCCGATCTCGGCACGGGACCGGCAGGTGATCGCCTCGTCGAACCAGACCTTCTCGACGAACGCGGCATGCTTGACCAGGCCCAGCAGAGTGGTCTTGGACGGGACGAGCGACCGGCGTGCCTGCTCCTCGGTCAGTCCGTTCAGGCTGTCGTGCAGCGCTGATCGATGCTCGTCCAGGAACGCCTCGAACTGCTCGCGGATCGCTGCGTGGAACACGTCGGGTTGCACTGACGGATGGGAGACCATGACGGTAACGATAATCTGCCGGGCCCGTTTCATGACGCCATATCGGTGGGGGCAGTTGAGCACCTCAGCGGCGGACTGCTCCGGCGCGTCGAGGACGCGTCCGCTCGCCGCGTCCGGGCGGTGGCCGCGAGCCGGCGCTCACCGCTGGGGCCGGTAGTGGTCCTCGATGGGCGTGCGTGCCTCCTCGAACAGCGCGGGGCCGTCCTGCGTCACGGTCGGCCACGTGCCCGACTCCGGGTTCAGGGCGACGAGTTGCTCGGTGGAGAGCGCGTAGACGACACGGCCGAGTCCGGATCGGACGATGCCGCCCGCGCACATGCCGCACGGCTGGCAGCTGGTGTACATGGTGGTGCGGGCGGCCGTGGCGGGGTCGAGTTCACGGGCCGCCCAGCGGGCGAGTTTCAGCTCCGGGTGGGCGCTGATGTCGTTGTCGCGGCGCACCGTGTTGTGCGCTTCACGGAGGATCGTTCCGTCCGGCCCGGCGAGCAGGGAGCCGTACGGCGCGTCGCCCAGAGCCGTGGCGTGGGCTGCGATGGCGATCGCCCGTCGCAGGAGCTTCTCGTCGGCAGTCGTGATCACGATGATGTCCTCCAGTGTGCGGCCACGGCGGTGAGCGCCTCCCACGCCGCGTGGGGTCGGCGGGTGTCCTCCGGGTCTCCGTGGTAGGGGTCGAGCACGACGGTGCCGGCGCCGAGACGGTGCAGTTGCCGGAGGTCGTCGAGGACCTGATCGAGCGTACCGGTGCCCGCGAGCCGTTCGGGATCGTCGATCGGCGCGGGGGTCAGCCGTAGGGCGATGCGGGGCGCGAACCCCGGCAGCGAGTGGCCCGTCACGACCGCGCGCATCCAGGGAAGGGTGCCCCGCAGCGGATGCCAGGCGTCGCCGAAGCCGATGGCGCGGCGGATCCCCGCCTCGCTGTTCCCGCCGACCCAGACGGGGATCGGAGGGTTGTGCTCAGGGCCTTCCTCACGCCACGCCCGCCGCAGGGCGACGAGGTACTCGTCGGTCAGCTTGCCGCGCGAGGTGAACGGCACACCGAGCGCGTCGAACTCCTGTCGTGCCCAGCCGACGCCCACTCCGAGCACGAGCCGGCCCCCGCTGAGCTGGTGGAGGTTGGTGGCCATGCGGGCCACCAACAGCGGATGCCGGTAGGGCAGTACGAGCACGGTGGTACCGAGCCGAACCCTGGTGGTGACGCCGGCCAGCCATGACAGTGTGGTGAACGGCTCGTAGAACGGCGCCGGATAGCGCTCGGCCACGTCCGCGGTGACGGCCACGTGATCCGACACCATGAGGAGGTCGAAGCCGAGCCCTTCCACGACCCGCGCCCAGTCGCGCAACACGCCCGGGTCGGTCCCGGGGCCGAAGTTCGGTACGTTCACACCAAGTTGCATGGGCGGAGGCTATCCCGATCACCAATCGGCCTGGAAGAAGTTTCTCCCGGTCAACGGCGTAATCTGCCGTCGTTTTCCCGCTACGATCGCGATATGACCGGGAAGCTGGACGACATCGACTGGGCGATCATCGACGAGCTGCAACAGGACGCGCGGATCAGCCTCAGTGAGTTGGGGCGGCGCGTGGGTCTCGGTTCGTCCGCCACCACGGAGCGGGTGCGGCATCTGGAGACGCTGGGCGTCATCACCGGCTACCGCGCCGTGGTCGACCTCGCCAAGGTCGGCTACCCCGTGCTCGCGGTCGTCCGGCTGAAGTACCCGGGCAACCGTCACCAGCCCCTGCGCCGGCTGCTCGCCGAGCGACGGGAGATCCTGGAGTGCCTGCGTACCACTGGCGACGACTGCTACACCCTCAAGGTGGCCGCGACCTCGATGGAGCACCTGGAGACGCTGATGGACGAGTTGGCCGGCTTCGGCACCACCACCACCAGCGTCGTCTACAGCCGGACGCTGCCCTACCGCGGGCCCGTCCGGCCCTGACGAGCAGCGGACCGGCGTTCCCGTAGGTTGGCGCGAAAGGAACGGTGATCGCGGCGGGACCGGCCGCCGTGCCCCCACTCGCCGGGGCATCGGTCCCCTCCGACGATTCGCTCCTGCCGCCCTCCGTCCGGGAGTCGGGCGGTCCGCCCGCTCAGCGCAGCAGCGCGTCGAGGAACGGGCTGGACAGGACGTGGTGGGGGTCGAGCCGGTCGAGGATCGCGACCGCCTCGTCCCAGCCCGGACCGCCCCCGGCACGCTGGCTGGCGGGGATGGCGCGGGTGAGGACGTCCGGGTCGGACCACGCGGCGGTGTCGCTGTAGGCCCAGCCCTTGGACCACTCCACGCGGACGGTCGCCCGGTCCCCGTCCAGGGCCAGGAGGAACCGCTCGATGTCGCGGTAGAAGCGGTGCAGGGTGGGAGTGGTGGGCAGGGAGAGGATGTCGATCCACACGGCGGTGTCGACGTCCGGCCGGTCGGGACGCGGGCGTAGGGCGGACAGCAGCGGGGGCCGGGCGCCGGGGACCCCGCACACGGACGGGTCCTCCAGGCCGGTCACCCGGATCTCCACCTGGCCGTTGACCGGGTATTCGCCGCGTGCCGCGTACTGCGCGAGCAGCTTGCGGTAGAAGTCCGCGAACTGGCTGACCACCCACTGAAGATCGGCGCGGCGGGTGAGGACGGCGTAGCCGTTGGCGGTCTCGCGCAGCGTGGTCGGCCGCACGTACTCCAGCAGATTGCGGGAGGCGCCCCACAGGTCCGACCGCAGGCCGCCCGCCAGCAGGTGGGTGAGGACTTCACCGGTCAGCACGTCCCGCACGAGGGGCCCCGAGAGCAGGACGTCGGTGATGTCACCGGTCAACGCGACCTTGGCCAGCAGGTACTGGACCCGCCCGAAGAGCGGCGCGCTCGCCCAGGCGCCGGAGACCAGGTCCCCGGCGAGCCGGGCCACCGGCTCGGGGAGGGAGTCGGAGAACGGGTAGTTGTACGGCTCGGCGACCGCGCGGGCGGCCAACGGCCGCTGGGGGGTGACGCTCCAGGTCTTCAGCCAGGGGTTGTCGGTGAAGGCGAACCAGATCGCCTCCACGCGGCCCGTGCGGTCCACGAAGCCGGCCAGGGTCCGCGTGCCCGCCGGAGCGCCGGGGGCGGCGAACAGCTCGGTGGCCGGGATGTCCAGGAAGGACTGGCAGCGCAGGTTGTGGTCGGCGCCCACCCGCAGGACGGCCTCGGTGACGAACGAGCGGCCGACGTGGGTGAGGAGCGCGTCGCAGTCGGGCTCGGCCCGGCTGACGGTCCGCAGGACGTAACGGCCGGCGGTGTCGTCCCAGACGACGGCGGTCAGCTCGGTGACCAGGTTGCTCAACGAGCCGTAACCGTGGCCGGGCGACGGCCTTTCCCCGACGGCGGGGGTGGCCGTGCCGTGCGCGCCGATGGCGAGCGCGCCGCCGACCGACAGGTCACCGGGTGCCGGCGCGGAGGTGACCCCGTACCCGCCCGCGCCGGCGAACGCCAGCAGCGTCTCCAGCGAGGCGCCGGCCTGGACCCGGACCGCGGCCGACCCGTCGGCGGCCCGGCGCTCCAGCGACATCGCGGTGAGATGCGCGGTGGTGTCCACCAGAACGACCCGGGTCGCGGCGGGTGTGCCGTCGGCCACCGTGAGAGGGGCCCAGCCATGCCGCATGCCCTGCGCGCGAGCCGTCCAGCCGGCGCGGTGCGCCCAGTTGACGACGTCGAGCACCTCCTGAGGGCTGCGCGGCGCGCACGTCCACAGCTGGTCGGTGTGAATCTCGCCGACCCAGTTCTCGTAGACGCGCTGATAGACGTCGAGCCCGGCCGGGAACCCCGACGGAGGTGGCGACGCGGCGTAGGCGCTGCCCGGCCGGACCAGCCCGCGCAGCAGCCAGACCCCGCCGCCCGCGGCGGCCGACGACGCGAGCAGCCGGCGCCGCGACAGCCCACCGCCCTGGTGCGAAGGATCGTCCGTCATCCCTGTAGCCCTCCCCGTCGCCCGCTGTGAACCGGCCCCGCCAGGCCGGTCGAGCACGCACGTTACCCGGCGGGGGAGACCCGCGGTCATATGTTCGTCGATTCACGTGACCGACGGCCTCGGGGACCTGTACGGCAATGCGCCCGAGGGGGAGGTGATGCGCGCGGCGGGCGAGGAAGCCGCAGACCAGGGCCCCGGACTCGTCCCAGCCGGTGCCGGTCTCGTGCGGTGCCGTCCTACGAGTCGCCGTTGCCCGCCAGCGGATCGTGGCCCCAGTTCATCAGCGAGTGCCGCCACCGCGTATCGCGTACGTCTCCGTCCGGGCGCTGCGCCAGATGTCGGCGGAGGTAACCGACGACCTTGCGCATGTGCTGATGGTCGGCGTCCGTCAGGTCGTCCTTGCGCGTACGGAGGATGCCGAGGATGCGGCGGCCCGAGGAGTGCCCGGTGGACTCGCCGCCGTCCTTGTGCTGCCCCGCGCTGAGGGACTCCTCCGTCTCCAGCCACTTGGCGAGTTCCGACGGCCTCATGGTGACCAGCTCGCGGAACTCCTGCCACGTCTGCTCCTGCTGCTCGTCCATCCGCGGCTCACTTCTTGCGCTTCTTGAGAGCGGACGGCTTGTGGACGGCGGAGCGTCCCGACTTGTCGCTGCGTACCTCGTACTGCGGCTCCTCGGGAGAGGCGTCCACCGTGCGGCCCGCGGCCTTCGTCCGCTCGGTGATCTTCTTCTCGACCCGTCCCGTCGTCTCGCTGCCATGGCTCTTCCAGGCCACGTGATCGCCCTCGCGAGGGGCCTTGTCCCGGCTGTCGTCCTTGGTCATGGCGTACGCCTCCCGGTGTCGCGGCACGGCCCCGAACGTCTCGCGTCGGGGTTGCGGCCCGTGCCTTCCACCTTGGCGGGCGGTCGGGGGGACCGCATCCCGGACACCGGGATCATGGCCGCCCCCGTACTCCTGTCCGGCCTCCTGCCCGGCCCGAACGCGACGCGGACACAGCCACGCCGTAGCCGGCACGCCGAATGCCGGGCCGTTCGGGGCTCCCGCGCCCCCGGCCGGCCCTGGGGCCCGGCCGGCCCCGCAACAAGCCGGACAGCGTCGCAGCCGATAAGGCCTACAGCAACGGGCCTTGGCGTCAGTATTTGCGGCAGCGCGGCATCCGGCACACCGTCCCGGAGAAGGCCGACAGCCAGGCCGCCCGCCTGCGCAAAGGATCGCGCGGCGGGCGACCACCGGGCTTCGAAGAGGACCGGTACAAGAAGCGCAACACGGTCGAACGGGCCATCAACAGGCTGAAGAACTACCGCGCAGTGGCCACGCGCTACGACAAGCGCGGCTACGTCTTCCTCGGCACCGTCACCGCAGCCGCACTCGTCATCTGGATCCGGTCGTGACCACAGCGCCTGCCCGAGCCGTCAACATTGCCTGTGCTTCGCTTTCTCAGTCTGGATGAACGCCCTTGCCCGCTCACGCACCATGTGGAGCCAGCCCTGCGGATCAGCATCGTAGAGAGCGCAGTTCTCCTGCCACCGGATGAGGCCGCCGGTGATGTCATCGAGCGAGTGGTACCACGAGCCCTCACCCGACGTGCCGTGCCAGACGACACCGGGACGGTCTGGATCCTGGCAAAGGTCGAAACCGTGCAGGTGCTGAAGAGCCGTTCCGACCAAGGGGTCCTCGAAGTCAGCGAGCGCTCCTTCTCCCTCCACCCATAGAACCGCCCACGCATGCATCGCTTCGCGGGTCACCTCCCCCTGCGCCAGGGCATGCCACTGAGCAGCCACCTCCACACGGCCGGGCGGAGCTGACGTCACATCCAGATCGCTCATGCACCCACCCTCCCAGCCGAGCTGTCCAACGGGCCACACCGATTCGCCTCTAGATCGGCCGGACAGCTCCTACTGCTGTGACACACAGACTCGTTGAGGATCCAGGGGCACGGGCAACCCACCGCGACGATCCCGTTCGGGGCACCGGCGGCGCGGGTATGCCTGCTCTGCCGCGCACATGGCAGGGGCGCGGATCCGGCTTCGACCGAGGGACGTCAGTGCGCAGCAGAGTGGCTGGTCCGGGGCTCGGTGACATCCGCGGCGACTACGCCGTCATCAACCCGTCGATGGGCGCGATGACGCAGGTGCTGCGGGGGTTCCTGCTCCTGCTGTGGATCGCCCTGCTCGTCACGACCGTCGTCAACCCGTCCGCGGTCGACGACAATGCCGCTGTCATGACGGGGGTGGTGGCCGCGGTGTACGGGCTGAAGTTCGGATGGCGTCGGCTGACCGCCCGGCTCGGTGTGAACCGGTGCTACCTGTGCGCGGACGGCGTGGCCGTCACCGACCGGTTCGGCCGGATACGCGACTCCGTGATGTGGAACGAGGTGACCGGGGTGCGGGACATGGCCGTGGTGAGCCTCGTCCTGGGCTGCCACCGCATCGAGATCTCCAGAAGCCGTACCCCCGTGCCCCTGTGGTTCGTGGCCCCCGGAGCGAAGTCCGCCCTGGTGCAGGCCCTGCTCGACGAGGGCAGGCGCGCCGGCGCCCTCCAGTGACCGCGCGCAGGGCATCGACGGCGACTCCCACGGTAACGACGACACGTCCGGGGGCCGAAACCGTCGACGCCGGGCGGGAGGCGTGGTGACGGTCGGCGTCCGACCCGTGCCGTACACGTCGGGACCGCCGCGCGGTCGCTCCGGCGCCGTGGTGACGGCGGGACCACGTGTCTCCGTTCCCCGTGGGGCGGCCCGTCACCCCACGGGAAACGGGCGCCCGCCCGGCGTCGGAGCCGGGACGAACGACGTCCTCGTGGCAGCGCGTCGGCTCCGCTCGGCGCCTTACCGTTCCAGCGCCCGTCGGATGTCCGGTCCGAGGACGGGGCTCGTACGCCCGATCAAAGCCGGCCGCGTCATTGCTGATCGAGGGACGCCTGCCGGGCAAGGAACTCCTCGAACGCCGCCTTCTGCTTCGGATCCATGAAACCCTGGCGGACATTGCGGGCCTTCTCCTGGAGCCAGTGCGCCTCGTCGGGATGCAGTAGTTCGGCGACCACCACGCCCTGGCGAGCCACCGCCGTACGCCCCCCTACTCGGCGGCGGAAGAGCGTGAACGGGCCGAATTCCGCTGGGTGGGCCAGTTCCGGCGCCTCCGCCACAGCCTGGTCCTGTTCCCCGGCGTCAGGCGCCGGGTAGGCGGTGGGCGCCCAATGCTCCCAGAGTGCCAGCGTGGCCGCGGGCACCAGCACGGCGCGTTCCGCCTCTTCGCGTCCCTCCCACAGGAACGCGACAGTGACGGGCTCGCCGACCGCCTCGGCCAGCCCGAGGACTCTCTCCACCTCATCGTTGATCGGGTAATCCACCACTACTTTGATCTCAATGCCCATGGTCCCCGAGGCTACTGGTCGACTCGGGACGGTCCCCCCGCGCGATGGACGCCGCCGTAGGGCTCCGCGACGACCGGCCGCGCGCGCATACTCGCTCCCCGTCGTGCGCACGAAGCGCGTTCCTGCGCCGTCGCGCCACCACCGCTCCGGCTCGCTCCCCGCAGGTGCGCGGGAAGCGGGAACCGCCCATGCGTCGGGGGGAGTCACGCCGACGGCGACGTGCGCGCGAAGCGCGAACCGCCCACGCGTCAGGGGGAGTCACGCCGACGGGCGACTTCCCGCGGCACCCGGCCGACACGCCGGCCGTATCGGCGGGCCGGCGTGTGCAAGGCCTCCTTCGGCACCCGCTTCCACTCCGAGAGCGGGTCGTCCGGGCGGTCCCTTGCGGTCCTGGCGTGCCGTCCGAAGGAACACCCCTTCGCGGTCGGTCCTCGTCTCCGCGACGACCGGCCGCGGACGTCCGCCGGGCCGCGTGGCCCGGCGGACGCGCGGTCCGTCCAGGTCAGTTACGGCGCTCCGCCGCATCGGGCGCGGCCGTCGCCGTACCGCCGTCCGAGTCCGCCGGTGCGAGGCCGGGCGCTGCGGCGCCTGCCTCGGCCGTCGTTTCCGCGGCCCGGTCACCGTGGCCGGGCCACCAGGCCGCGTGGCCGATCAGCGCGGTGAGACTCGGGGTGAAGAACATGGCCATCACGAAGGCCGCGACGGCGATGCCGAAGGAGACCGCGAACCCCATCTCCGTGAGCAGCGAGTTGCCCGCCAGCATCATGGTGGCGAAGGTCGCCGCCAGGATGAAGCCGGCCGCGGCCACGGTCGGCCCCGCGTGCCGGACCGCCATTCCGGCCGCCTCCCGTGGTGACCGGCCCGCGCGGGCCTCCTCGCGGAGCCGGGCGATCATGAGGATGTTGTAGTCGGTGCCGATGGCGACCACGAAGAGATACATGATCACCGGGAGCATGAACATCAGGCCCGGGTGTCCCTGTCCCTCCTGGAAGATCCACACCGTGGCGCCGAGGGTGGCGCTGAAACCGAGCCCGACGGAAGCCATCAGGTACCAGGGGGCGACGACGCTGCGCAGCAACAGCCCGAGAATGACCATGATCAGGGCCGCGGCGACGGGGAAGACCGTCCGGTAGTCGTGGTTGACCGCGGTGTCGATGTCCTTGAAGATCGAGGACATGCCGCCGACGAGGGCCTCGGTGTGCTCCGGGGCGTTGGTGTGCGCGACGTCGCGCACCCGGCCCACGGCCTCGATCGCCTCGTCCGTCGACGCCTCGTGGGCGAGGGTGACGGTGAAGTCGGCGGTGGTGCCCTCCTTGTTCACCTGGGTGAGGCGGGCGCTCGCCACCCCGTCCACGGCGCCCAGTCGCTCGGCGTACGGGGCGAGGGCGGACCGGTCGAGCCGTCGGCCGTCGGTGCTGGAGAGGTAGACGTCGGTGGGGGCGGCAGCGCCGGCCGAGTACGCCTTCTGCATCTCGTCCTGGACGACCATGGACTCCTTCGTCTTGGGCATGGAGCCCGACGCCAGGTCGAAGGTGGCGTGGTAGCCAAGAGTCCCGAGCGACAGCACGACCAGGACGAGGCCGGACAGCGCGGCGGTCAGTGCCGGGCGGCGACGCACGCCACGGCCCAGAGCCGCGAAGCGGGCGTTCTCCGGCTCCTTGCGCCAGGACTTGGAGGGCCAGAAGACCTTCGGTCCGATGAGCGAGACGACGGCCGGAATGAGCGTCAGACCCGCGACCAGGGTGACGGCGACCGCGATGGCGAGGGCGGGCCCCATCTGCTTGAGGAAGCCCAGCGTGGACAGCACCAGCGCGAGGAAGGCGATGATGACCGCTCCGGCCGCCGAGGCGATGGCCTCGCCGACCCGGTCGACCGCGTTGACCATGGCCTGCTTCGGGTCGTCACCGAGGCGCAGGCGTTCGCGGTAACGGAAGATCAGGAACAGGAAGTAGTCCGTGCCCACGCCGAAGAGCACGACGATCAGGATCGAGGAGACGGAACTGTTGGCCTGGAGGTCGAACAGTTCGGTGGCGAACGCGATCAGCCCGTTGGCGATGACGGAGACCACGCCGATCAGCAGCAGGGGCAGGATCGCGAGGATCGGCGCCCGGAAGATGATCAGCAGGGTCACCAGGATGATGACGAAGGTGCCGATGCCGATCAGCGCCTCCCCGCGTTTGGAGGAGTCCTGCTGGTCGAGGGCCTGCGCGGCGGAACCCCCGAGCTTGACGTCGAGATCCGTTCCCTTCGCCAGCTCCTTGACGCTCTCGCGCAACTCCTTCGCCGCGTCCGCCTGCTTGGGCTGACCGGCGTTCTTGCTGTCCATCTGGACCAGGGTCAGGGCGTACCTGCCGTCCTCGGACGGCTGGCCGGCAACGACGTTCTGCACCTCGTCGATGTGCCGCTTGCCCAGCTCGCCGGTGATCCGTGCGACGTCCCGCTGGTCGGCGGCGGTCAGCCTGCCGCCGTCCGTGCGCTTGTACAGCGCGATCGCGGACGGGGTGAAGGTGCCCGGGAACGCCTTCTGCTGGAGTTCCGCCGCTTTGATGGACTCGTAGGATCGAGGGAGGAAACTGCTCTCGTCACTGCTCGAGGGCAGGCTCGGAGCGGTGGCCACGATCGCCACCGCCGCGATCAGCCATGCCACGATCGTCCAGACGGGATGTCGGACGACGCTGTTGCCAATACGTCGGAACATGCGGGGGAGTCCTCCTATACAAGGAAGATCACCGCAGCCCGGGGAGCGGACCCTGGCATCGGCGACCCTGACCGGCCCTCGGGGACGAGCCGGCCGCACAGTTGTCTTGAGCTCCTATCGTATTGACTACGGCAGTTCGATCCACCGCCGCGGTGTCGCCCCGCGTGTCTCCTCGCCTGTCACCGGCTCCGCGGCACGGGGGACCGACGCACCGTGGGCGCCGGGGAGTTGACCACCGACCGCTCGCGACGGAGCGCCCGGCCCGGTTGCCCGGCCACGACACCCCGGTGCCCTCGTCGCACGGTGGCGGCGGGGCACGGGTCGGGCCACCGTCACACGGTGGCGGCGGGGCAACCGGGCCGGGCCGCCGTCACGGCTGTGCGGTCGGTTCCCGCTTCCGAGGAACTGGTTGTGGTACCACGGCCGGTCGTCGGCCTCGGTCGTGAAGGCGGCGACATGAAACCCCAGTCACCGCGGAGCACGTCATCGAGGCACCCAACACCGCGAACGTCCACTTCAGATACATGGTGACCGTGTCCCCGGGCGGCACCTTGTCGAAGGGTCGGACGCGTGTCCCACCCGCTGCCGCCGCAGGGGCGAGCCAGCGGTGAGCCCTGTGAATCCGTGGCGGTCCGTCACCTCGTCGTGCCTCGGTCAGGCGTGCGAGAGAGCGAAGGAGACCAGGAATCCGCACACCGTGATCAGCCCGATCGCCAGGTGGGCGTCCTGGAACGCCTCCGGGATCATCGTGTCGGCGACCATGGCGAGGATCGCCCCCGCGGCCAGGGCGGTGACAGCCGCGATCACGGCAGGGGAGAACGCTCCGACGACGGTGTAGCCGAGAACGGCGGAGACGGTGCTCGCCGCGGCGATCGCCGTCCACACCCCGAAGACGTACTCCTTGCCACGCCCGGCCCGCTTCATGCCCGCCGAGCTGGACAGTCCTTCCGGGACGTTGCTGATGAACACCGCCGCCACGGTCACCAGGCTGACCGCCCCGCCCTCGAGCAGGCTGACCCCGATGACCGCCGACTCCGGGATGCCGTCCAGAAGCGCTCCCAGCGCCAGCGCCATGCCGGATCCGCCCTGCTGGTCCTCCGACGGCTGCGACTGCGTCGGATGACCGCCCGAGCGCTTGCGGTGGCGGGCACCGCGGCCGGCCAGCCAGAGGTTGCCCGCGGTGTAGGCCATCGCGCCGACGAGCGTCCCGATCGCCGCCGGGACGATGCCGGCCTCGTCGTACGCCTCACCGACCAGTTCGAAGGAGACCGCCGACAGCAACACCCCTGCGCCGAAGGCCATCACGGTGGCGATCACCTTCTGTGGCACGCGCAGCCCGTAGCCGAGCCCGGCGCCCAGGAGCAGGGCCGAGCCCGCCAGTAGTCCCCACAGTCCCGCCTGTACCACTTCGCTCATGCGCTACCGGTACCCGGAGCAGGGGGGACGTCACTCCGCGAGGCATCCCAGATGCGCCCGCCGGCCGCTGACGGCCCCGGTAGGAGGTGCGCCCGTCGGCCGCCTGGCGGCACCGACAGCCGCGGATGCCGCGCACCATCGCGCGTATTCCCGAAGCGGCCTCCGTGCGGCACCACCTCGACGCGGGAACTGCTTCCCTCAGTGGCTTGGGCACTCAGTCACTCCGGATGGGCCACTGCCTCCCTCTGTAGTTGCACCGCCGCCAGCAGGCTCAGTTTCGGCTCCGCCTGACGCAGCGCTCTCACCGCCGAGACCGAGGCGACGTCCCCCGTGAAGCCGACGGTGTCCAGCCGGGAGCGGACCCAGCGGGCGCGCAGTCCGGCTTCGGAGGCGGCGGCGGTGGACTCGACGAGGGCGGCGGCGCGCTCCAGACCCGGACGCTCCTCCGGCGAGGCATCGGCCAGCGCCTGACGCAGGGCAGCCTGGATCAGGTCGGCGTCCCGGAGAAGCAGCACGAAGTTGTTCTTCTTGTTCAGTTCCGCGAAACCTTTCATATGGATCACCGTCGCTGCCATACCCGTGCGCCACAAGGCACTTGAGCGTTTCCAGAGACTCCGCACCCGGCGGATCGAGCATGCCTGCCGCGAGAGGGAACGGGTGAGGCCGTTCGCCTCGCCGTCCGCACCGGTGTCTGCGCCGCCTGTGACCGGCATGTACGCAGGTCGACACCCACCTGCCGGTCCGCCGTTCGGCACATTGACAGGCGACGGTCGGCATGTTGCTATGAGGCGCTGCTCAGCCGGACCTGCGTCGTGTCGCATACCGCTCGGGCACGGATTGACGGCCACTTGACCGGGGGCGGCGCCCCCGAACGCGAAGCGAGGACCAATGCCGCAGCGCGCCGCGACCATCGTCGGCGGCGGAATCGGCGGGATCGCGGCAGCCGTCGCCCTGCACCGCCGGGGCTGGCGCGTCGAGGTGCTGGAACAGGCCCCGGAGTTCACCGAGATCGGCGCCGGGATCTCCCTGTGGCCGAACGCCCTGCACTCGCTCGAGCGGCTCGGCCTGGCCGACGCCGTCCGGGCACTCGGCGCCGTCGAGACCGCGGGCGGCGTACGCGACCGCCAGGGCCGCTGGCTGTCCCGTACGGAGAACGGGGAGCTGGCGCGCCGCTTCGGCCATCCCCTGGTGGTCCTGCACCGCGCCGACCTGTTGCGGGCGCTCACCGAGGCACTGCCCGCTGACAGCCTGCGGTCGGGCAGTGAGGTGTCCGCGGTCCGCGACGAAGGACACCGCCCGGTGGTCGATCATCGTGGGGGCGAGTCCCGGCCCGACCTGGTGATCGGCGCCGACGGGCTGCGCAGTGTGGTCCGCCGCGCCCTGTGGCCGCACGCGGCCGGGCCCCGGTACGCCGGCTACACCGCTTGGCGGACGGTCACCGAGCCCCTCGCCGAACCTCCCTCCGAGGGTGCGGCGACCTGGGGCCGCGGGGCGAGGTTCGGCTACACGGCGCTGCCCGGCGGGCGGATGTACTGCTTCGCGACCGCGTCGCTGCCGGCGGGAGCCGCCTTCGACTCGTCCGAGCACACGGAACTGCTGCGCCGGTTCGGGTCGTGGCCGGATCCCATCCCCGCCCTGCTGGCCGCCGTACCCGCGGACGCGGTGCTCCGGCACGACCTGTACGACCTGCCGCCGCTGCCCTCCTTCGTCCGCGGCCGGGTCGCGCTGCTGGGCGACGCGGCTCACGCCATGACCCCCAACCTGGGCCAGGGCGCGTGCCAGGCGCTGGAGGACGCGGTCACGCTCGCCCACTGCCTCGACGGCACCCCGGACGTGGCCGCCGCGCTGCGCACGTACGACCTGCTGCGCCGCCCGAGGACCCAGGCCATCACGCGCCGCTCCGCCCGGCTGGGAGCGATCGGCCAGTTGTCGTGGCCGCCCGCGGTGCTGCTGCGCGACACGGCCGCGCGGCTGATGCCGGCGCGGGCGACGCTGCGTTCCATGACACCGGTGCTCGGCTGGACCGCGCCCGGTGACCGGTGACCCGGTGACCGCGACGAAGATCGAGAGACCCTGATGCCGGACTGGACGTATCACCCGCTGCGCGGCCCTGCCGCCGCCGTGCTCGGCCGGCGCCGCTCGCAGCGAACCGCACTGCGGCTGCTGGCCTCGATCGGTTCCCGTCCCGCCGGCGCCCGGCTGATCTCCCGGGGGTTCGGCCACCGCCACCCGCCCGAGGACCTCGCCGGCGAGATCGCCGGTGTGCCCGTGACCGTGCGCCTCGGCATATCCGTCCCGCCCGCACTCGCCCGCGAAGCGGTACACGCGCTGCCCCCGCTCGGGGCCGGTGTCGTCGAGGTGTCGCCCGTCTCCGCGGCCGACGCGGAGACCGTGCGCGAGGCCGCCGCCGGGCGCTCGATCCCGCTGGTCGTCCGCGCCCGGGACCCGGAGACCGAGGCTGCCCTCAAGCCCCATGTCGACGGCTTCACGAGCAGCGACGACCCACACGTGATCCATGTGTCCGACGCGTCGGTCACCGCCGCGGCCGCCGCGCTCGAGGAACCGGGCGTCGTCGTGCTCGCCCGGCCCGGTGTGCTGGTCGAGGCCGGACCCGGCTGGTTCCAACGGGTCACCGAGGCGGCCACGCCCACCGCGCCCGCTCCGGTACTGCGGGACGTCGGGCGCGACCCCCGCCGCTGGCCCGCCTGGTGGTGGGCGCTACTCGTCGGACTCGGTATGACGGGCGCCGGACTCGGCGCCGCGGCCATCACGCTGGGGCCGGTGCTGCTCTGGTACGACCGCGACTACCTCGGCATGACGCTGCACGAACTGCACGCCGCCAATCACCACCTCGTGCACTTCCTCCAGCACGACCGGATCACCATGGCCGGCACGATGGTGGCGATCGGCGCCCTCTACACCGGCCTCGCCGTGGGAGGGATCAGACGCGGCTGGCCCTGGGCCCGCGAGGTGTATCTGCTCTCCGGGGCGATCGGCTTCCCCACCTTGTTCTACTTCCTGGCCACCGGCTTCGTCGAACCCCTGCACACGGCCACCGCCGTCGTGCTGTTCCCGATGTTCGTGGCCGCGGTCCGTGGGGCCCCGCACACACCGCGATGGCGCCTGGCGCCCGAAGGGCCGGAGCCGGAGCGTCGACGGGCGCTGCTCGGCCAGTTGCTGCTGATCGTCACGGGAGCGGGGCTGTTCGTCGGCGGAGCGGTGATCTCCATGGTCGGCCTGACCGGCGTCTTCGTGCCGACCGACCTGACCTTCCTGGGGGCCGACGCGCAGACGCTGGAAACCGTCAACCCCCGGCTTGTGCCGTTCGTCGCCCACGACCGGGCCGGGTTCGGCGGTGCCCTGATGGCCGCCGCGGTGGCCATCACCCTGCTCAGCGCGTGGGGCTGGCGCCGGGGCGAGGCCTGGGTGTTCTGGACCCTGACCGCGGCGGCGGCCGCCGGCTTCCTCCCGGCTGCGGTGGTGCACGGCGCGATCCACTACACCGACTTCATCCACCTCGCGCCGGTCTACTTCGGCATCGCCACGACCGGCACCGGCCTGCTGCTCGCGCGCCCGTACCTCTGCGCCAAGACGTCGACGGAGCCGAGCAGCTGACCCGGCCGACGGTCCTGGCGAGGCAGAGGAACCGACTCGGCCGACGGTCCCGGCGAGGTCGAGGAGCTGACCTCCCTGAGGCCCCGACGAGGCCACGGGACCGACCTGGCCGACGGCCCTGGCGAGGTCGAGGAGCTGACCTCCCTGAGGCCCCGACGAGATCGAGGAATCGACCTGGCCGACGGCCCCGGCCAGCGCGCCACCGTACGCGACGACGCCAGCGGCGGCCGGCCGCGCGCGGCGACAGGCGGCAGACTCATCCCCACGGCCTTCGGCCCGGTCGGTCACGTGCACCTTGGTCGGAGCACGTGATCTGACGAAGGCTGCCCCGGCGTCCGGCGAGCACCCGGCAAAGCAACCCAGTTCGAGACGCTGTTGGGGGCCTGGTGGAGAGCGGACTCCATCAGATAGCGCCACGGCACGGGCGCTGATCGATGCCTCAGCCGGCGAGCAGGGCCTGCATCCACTGGTCCTCGCGTCGCTCGATGTATTCGGCGTCGTTTCGCCAGGCGTCACCGTGGCCTTCAGCCCACAGCCTTGCCCAGGGCTGGGCTCCTCGGGTCGCCTGGTCGCGCAGGAAGTCGTGCATGGAACGCGTACGGCGCCCCAGTAGAGGGACCACACGACGACGTTCGGGCTCAGCGAGACCGTAGGCGTCGGCGAAGACTCGCAGTCGGTCCGCCGCGTCCGGACTCTGCCAGTCCGGATGCGCGGACAGCGGGATGAACCCGTGCATCGCGTAGGCGACATCCCACAGACGCGAACCGGGACCCGCAGCGTCCCAGTCGATGAAGGCCCACCGCGCCTCGTCTGCCACCACGAGGTTCCAGGGGGCCAGGTCGTTATGGGCGATGATGTCACTGCCCTCGGCGGGGATCAGCGTCTGCCACCGCGCATCGGACGGCGGCGTGAAGTCCTGCACGGCGTCGTGGAAGTCCCGGATCAGCCGTGCCACGCGAGCCAGTTTTCGAGCGGGTTCCATCAGAGAGAACCGGTCGGGCCAGACCACATCACCCGCCATGAAGGTCAGGACCTCACGCCCCTGTTCGTCAATGCCGAGCGGACGAGGCGCCGCGCCGAATCCCACCTCGTGCAGGTGGGCAAGCAGAGCGTGCACAGCGGGAGTCCATGGTCCGGCCGGACGGCGAACGGTGTCCCCGACGCGAACGACACCATCACTGACGTTGCCACCGGACAGAGGCTGTTCATCTTCGTGCCGCATCGAACCAGTGTGTCGGATCAGCTCGTCGTGATCATTCCATTAAGGAGGAAGGTCCGAGTGGAGACTTGACCTCAACTTGAGTTGAGTTCCTACGGTGCTCGCATCAGCGATCATTCACAGGGAGCGCCGCACATGACGAGCCAGCACATCTCCGACACCGATCTCGCCGCACAACCGGCCGCGTACTGGACCGGAGTGGCCTACGAGGCCCTCATCGCGTTCACCCGGGCCCGGCAGGCCGAACTTGGCTTCACCCAGCCCCAGTACTGGCTCTTGCGCAACCTGTCGAGGAACGACATCTCACCCGACGGCCACGGCATGACCCTCCTCGAACTCCAGCAGGCCATGCACTCCTACCTCAGGCCCGAGGACGATCTGAAGGCCGAGGCGGAGGTCCTGGTGGGGCGCGGCTGGCTCACCCGCGACGGCGAGGGACGGCTGTGGATCACCGAGGTGGGAGACGAAGCTCGGGCCGGCCTCAAACAGCACGCCCCGGCCATCCGGAACCGTATTCATCAAAGTATCGACGACGCTGACTACGTCACCGCCCTGAAGGTGCTCCAGCAGATGATCCGGAACACCGGCGGTGCTGTGGACTGACAACCGACGTGGTGCCGTCGCCGTCCGGAACGGCGACCCTCGACGCCCGACGGCGCGGCGGGCCGGAGTCGTGCCGCCCGGCCCGCCGCGCCCGCAACGCCGGAGCGGACTTACGGGTAGAGCCTGATGCTGTTGATCGGCGTGATGTCCGCCACGCCGACCGTGAAGCTGTTGATGACCAGGCCGGTGCAGTTGGCACCGCTGTACCCGTAGCAGAGCTGGGCCTTCGCGCCGGAGTGCTGGTTGTTGAACACCCACTTGGTGCCGTACTGGTTGCTCAGGTTGTGGGCGCCGTACTGGGACCAGCGGTGGCTGGGCCGACCGGCGTTCCAGTCGGCCTCGTTCTGGTACATGCAGACGTAGCCGAGCTGACAGCCCGCGTAGTCCCCCTGCTGCGCACCCTGTTCACCGGCCTGCGCGGTCGCGGCGGTCGCGGCGAGAGTGCCGGTGGCCAGTGCCAGTGCCACGGCGGTCCTCTTGATCTTGTCGAGCATTGGTTTCCCCTCGTGTACGAGTACCCGGCGGCGCGGTGTCGCGTTTCGGCGCGCCGGTTGCGTAAGCCACATCCTCACAAGCGGTCCGTGTCCCGTGAACCTGACATGTGTGAGGTTGACGAGCGCGCTCCACGGCGATCCTCTGGTGGCAGACAACGCCATCGAGGCACCGCATCCCCTCACCCGACGTACGGCAGCCGCCCAGGGCAAAGGCGTGCCGCACCACGGCTGGGGATCCACGGTGCGACTGCGCCCGCTCGGCAGCGACCCCTGTCCCGGCAGGCACCCGGCCCGGATCCGGCAGCTTCACGAGCGCGAGCGACCACGGCCGTGATGCCGGTGATCCGGCCGTCGACGACGGTGTTCCGGCCGTCGACGACGGTGAACGGCGACGCCGGCACCGGCGTCAGCGATCTCGGGGACCAGTACTCGCTCGGCCACCGGCACAGCATCCCCGCCGCCCGCTGCCGCCGAGTGTCACTCCGCCGGCATGTCGATCCGTACCCGGTTGCCGTCGGGGCCGCACGGTTTCGAACCCGCCGTGGGCAGCGCGCGGACCCGGGAGTCAGCGCCGGCGGTGCCGACCAGCGGGTCACACGTCGCACCGCTTGCTGCACCTTGACCATCTGTTCAGCTGGCAGGAGTGGCGGTGACCAGCCATCAAGGACAACGATGTGTCATCCACATCTGCACCAGGAGCAACAAGTGAACGTCTCGCTGACCGTTTGGCTGCTGACCGTGGCGGCCCTGTGCGTGCTCGTCGCCGTCGACTTCTTCATCGGCCGCAAGCCCCACGACGTGTCCCTCAAAGAAGCCGGCACGTGGACCGTGGTGTGGGTCTTCCTGGCCGTGCTGTTCGGGGTGGGCCTGTGGTACTTCGGCGGGAGCGGGTCAGCCGGCGAGTTCTTCGCCGGATACATCACCGAGAAGTCGCTCAGCGTCGACAACCTGTTCGTCTTCGTCCTGATCATGGCGAAGTTCGCGGTGCCGTCGCAGTACCAACAGCGCGTGCTGATGGTCGGCGTGGTGATGGCCCTGGTGCTGCGCACCGTCTTCATCGCGGTCGGCGCGGCGGTCATCTCGACCTTCTCCTGGATTTTCTACGTCTTCGGCGCGTTCCTGATCTGGACCGCCTGGAAGCTGGTGCAGGACGCCCGCAAGGAGGCCCACGAGGACGAGTACCAGGAGAACAAGCTGCTGAAGATGGCGGAGCGGCGCTTCGGCGTGGCCGACCGCTACCACGGCACGAAACTCTTCGTCGTCGAGAACGGCAAGCGGATCATGACCCCGATGCTGGTCGTGATGCTCGCGATCGGCTCCACCGACGTGCTGTTCGCGCTCGACTCCATCCCCGCGATCTACGGCCTGACCCAGGACCCGTACATCGTGTTCACCGCGAACGCCTTCGCCCTGATGGGCCTGCGCCAGCTCTACTTCCTCATCGGTGGCCTGCTGAGGAAGCTGGTGCACCTCTCCTACGGCCTGTCGATCATCCTGGGCTTCATCGGCGTGAAGCTGGTGCTGCACGCCCTGCACGAGTCGGGCGTCCACGTCCCGGAGATCAGTATCCCGTTCTCGCTGGGGTTCATCGTGCTGGTCCTGGCGGTGACCACCTTCACCAGCCTGCGCGTCTCGAAGAAGCAGGAGACCGAGGAGGCGGCACGGCGCGCCACCGGGTCCCGGTAGCCCCCGCGGCACCGCTGACCGACGACCGGCGGACGATGCCGTCCGCATCCTGCGCCGTCACCTCCGCGCCCTGACCGGTCATCACCGCGTCGGCGCCCATGGCGTGACGGTCGCGGGGATCGTCGACCGGACCACGAGCAGCGGTCCCACCCGTCCTGGCGGAGCCGGGTGGCTCCGCCAGGACGGGTGGGACCGTACGGCCGTCCGCGTGTCCCGCATCCCGACGCCTTCCGGCCGCCCCGGCGGCGTCCGGCCCGACGGCCGGCGGCGCCGCGGTCGGGAGTCGCGAGGCGAGGGATGGCGGTTCCTCAGGAGCGGTAGGCGGGTGGGTCAGCGGGTCTGCGTGGTCCGGTGCTCCTTGAGCGAGGCGCAGTTGGAGCCGGTCACCTGCACGGAGACGTTGGCGATGGCGCCGCCCCAGTCGACGCAGAAACCCTTGCCGATGACGTACGAGGGTCCTGCGTACGAGGTGTAGCGCCCGTAGTCGCTGTCGCCTTCGTTGGTGGCGGGTACATAGATCCACGCGGACATGTCCACGGCGGTGCCGGGGTTGTTGCGGATGGTGACGACGCAGTTGTTGCCGTTGACGGCGTTGTAGGCGAGGTAGACGGTGCCCAGTGTGCCGACGGCAGCGGAGTTCACGGTCTTGTAGCCGCTTCCGCAGACCTTCTGCGCAGTGGTGTTGGGTGCGGCGGAAGCGGGTGCCGCCAGTGCGGTGGTGGCCCCCACCGACAGCGCGGCCAGTGCGGCAGCGCCCAACATGGAATGACTGAATCGCATATTTCCCCCTTGTGTGTTTAGGAGTTGGTTGCTCCTGCCTTATGTGACGGGCGGGGCCTTCGGATGGTTGTGCCTGAGTTACTGGCATTTTCGGTCATAACCGAGCGCCCGATTGGCTGAGTTGGTACGCAACCAGGAGGCCTGGGCGGTGCGGTGCCCGGCGGCCGTCGTTCAGAGGATGACGCGGGGCCGGTGGGCGGGGGTGCCGTGCCGCTCGTCCGAGCTCCCCGGAGTCCGCAGGTGACCGAACCCGGCCGACCCGGGCGCGCGGAGGCACGTCGACGCCGTGGGTCGACTCGGGGGTGGTTCAGTTCCCGGCCGGCGGGGCGGTCGAGTTGCGCACCACGAGCTGGGTGGCCACCTCCATGTGGTCCATGAGGAGGTGCTGTCCCTCGATCAGGGACAGCAGGGCGCGGGCTGCCTTCTGGCCCATGTCGTGCAGCGGCTGGCGCACGGTGGTGAGGCCGGGGAAGCTCTGCGCCGCTTGCGGAAGGTCGTCGAAGCCGACGACCGAGAAGTCGGTGGGCACGGTGAGTCCGCACGACCTCGCGGCGTCGATGGCGCCGAGCGCCATCAGATCGGCCCCGGCGACGATCGCGGTCGGGCGCTGCTCGGTGATGAGCTGCGAGGCGGCGCGGAAGCCGCTGGCGTAGGAGAAGTCGCAGGAGGCGACCAGTTGTTCGTCCACTTTCAGTCCGGCGAGTCGCATGGCGTCCTCGAAGCCCTGGAAGCGGATGGAGGTGCTTTCGAGGTCCTCCTCGCCGCGTAGGTAGGCGATCCGGGAGTGGCCCAGGTCGATCAGGTGCTGGGTGCCCTGGCGCATGCCGTGGTAGTTGTCGACGCTCAGCCGGGGGAGGGGTACGTCCAGGCGCCGGGGGTCGATGATGACGCACGGCAGTTTCTGCCGGCGCAGCAGCTCGGCCGTCTCGTCCTCCAGGACGGGCGCGATCATGAGGACGCCGTCGACCAGGCCGCGTCCCAGGAACTCGATGCGGTCCTTCTCCCGCGCCGCGTCGTGGTACGAGGCGTTGACGAGGAGTTCCTGCTCGGCGCTGGCCAGTTCGTCGGCGACACCGCGCAGGATCTCCAGGCCGTACTGGCTGGTCAGGTCCAGCGCGATGAGGCCGACGAGGCCGCTGCGGCCGGCCTTGAGGTTGCGGGCCGAGATGTTCGGCCGGTAGCCCAGTCGCCCGGCCACCTCCAGGACGCGGCGACGGGTCTCCTCCGATGCCCCCGGCTTGCCGTTCATGACGTTGGACACGGTCATCGCGGAGACGCCGGCCTCCTCGGCCACCTGCGCGATGGTCACCCGCCCTGCCACTCGAACTCCTTCTGCCTGACGGCGCCCGTCGAACCGGACCCGCTCCCGGACCCGCTCGTCGGATCGCCGGGTGAGTACCCCCTCGGGCCGCGCCCGGCCTGGCCGGCCCGCGAAGCCTTCTGGAGCCCACCCCTGCTCACCGCACCGCACATCCAAGAAAACTTTATCGATAAGTTGCGTGGGGCGTCAATCGCTGCGACGGCGGGCGTTGCCCGGTTCCGCGCCGGTCTCCCCGTGCTGTCGCGGGGCGGAGGGGCGGTGGCCTGGCCGCGGCTCCCTGACGGGCCGGGGCCGGTTCGGTGGTAGCGGGCGACCACGGAAAGTTACGTATAGATGTCCACTAAGTTTTGCGTTACAGTCCCGGCCATCGGCAGGAGACGTTCGCCGCAACTCGGGTTGACCAGGCCCTTTCCATACGAATCAGCGCTGCACCCACCCGGCACAGGCTGTTCGATCAGAAACCCCTTCAGACATGACAAGTCGGTCCCTACCGACGGGTGAGGTGTGCAATGAAGCGCTCTGGGAGATGTCTCGCGGTCGCCACCACGGTCGCCGCCATGGCGATGTCGCTGGCCGCGTGCGGCGGCGAGTCGTCGGGCGCGGCCGCCGACGGCACGGTGACCATCCACGTACAGGCTTGGAAGGGCGGCGGCGCGGAGCCCGCCAACGTCGCCGAGATCAACAAGGAGTTCGAGAAGACCCACCCGAAGATCAAGGTCGACTTCGAGTACATCACCGCGAACGACACCTACACGCAGAAGCTCCAGCCCGAGCTGCTGGGCGGCAAGGCCGGCGACGTGATCATGGTCGACACGGACCGGATGAAGAAGTGGGGCGCCTCCGGCTACCTCGCCGACCTGTCCGGGGAGTCGTGGGCGAGCCGCATCACCCCGGACGCCCAGCAGTTCGCGCAGTCCGACGGCAAGACCCTGGCGATGCCGATGGAGCTGATCGGTATAGGCCTGTACGCCAACATGGACCTGCTGAAGAAGGCCGGCATCACCGAAGTGCCCGCCGACTGGCCGACGTTCCTCGCCGACCTCGCCAAGGTGAAGAAGGCCGGCATCGATCCCCTCGCGCTGCCCGACAAGGCCGGATGGACGGGCAGCTCGGTCCTCCAGGCCGCCGGATCGACCCTGGTCTACCAGAAGAACAAGCAGTGGGACGCCGACTTCCTGGACGGCAAGGCGTCCTTCGACCCGGACTGGAAGGAACCCCTGCGGCAGCTCAAGTCGCTGGAGGACCAGGGATACGTCGACTGGAAGAACGAACTCGGAGTCGACGAGTGGTCCCAGGGCCCGCAGGACTTCAGCGCCGGCAAGAGCGCCTTCTGGTACCAGGGCGCCTGGCAGGTCTCCAACGTGAAGAAGGCCGGCTTCCCGGTCTCCTTCGCCCCCTGGCCGGGCGGCGCGGCGGGCACCAAGCCCAACGGGATGCTGTTCTCCGGCACCATGTGGGGCGTCAACTCCCAGTCCCAGCAAGGTGACGCGGCGCGCGAGTACGTCAAGTTCTGGTCGCAGAACAACAACCTCTCCAAGTACCTCGAGGCCGAGCACGCGGAATCCCCGTTCATCAGCGGCCTGACTCCGGAGAGCCCCGAGACCACCGCGTTCACCACGGCCTTCCAGGAAGGCCGTTACCGGATCCTGCCCTCCGACTCCTGGTACGCCGCCGCGGCCGAGACCACCACCGGCTCCAAGATCCAGGCGTACCTGCTGGGCAAGGCGTCCGCCGCGCAGACCCTCAAGGACATCCAGACCGCGGCGTCCGCCAAGTAACCCGGCCACCCCTGGTCAGCCGTGGCGGGGGCGTGGGTCAGCAGCTCACTGACCGCCCCCGCCACGGCCCTTCCGGGCAAGAGGAGGATCCCCGTGTTCCACCGACGGCGCGCCACCATGGCCGCCTTCCTGCTTCCGGCGATCGTCGTGTACGGCGTGTTCATGCTGTATCCGCTGGCCCGAGGCGTCTATCTGAGCATGACCGACAGCCTCGGCGGCCCGATCGCCCACTTCGTCGGCACACAGCAGTACCGGGCCATGGCCGACGACCCGGCCGTCACCGACGCCATCTGGCACACCGTGCTCTACGCGGCGGTCGTCGTGGTCGTGCAGAACGGCCTCGGTCTGCTCTTCGCGAGCATGCTGTTCCGCCGCCCGAAGGTCCGCAAGACACTCAACGTCGTGCTCCTCACGCCGACGCTGATCTCCCCGGTGATGGCCGCCTTCATCTGGTCGTACCTGTTCGCGCCGACCGGCGGCATCAACGCGCTCCTGGACCTGGTCGGCCTGCACGGCCTGGGCCACGTGTGGCTCGGCGACACCTCCACCGCGCTGTACTCGGTGGCCGCCGTCAACATCTGGATGTTCACCGGCTACTCCTGCGCGATCTTCCTCGCCAGCTACATGAGCATGCCGACCGAACTGCTGGAAGCGGCCGCGCTGGACGGCGCGAACGGCTGGCGGCGCTTCCGCAGCATCGAATGGCCCCTGCTGGCCCCGGCGCTCACCGTCAACGTGACGCTCAGCCTGATCGGCTCGCTGAAGGTCTTCGAGTTCCCCCTGGTCCTGACCAACGGCGGCCCCGCGGGAGCCACCGACACACTGACGCTGATGGTGTACCGCAACGTCTTCGGCGGCGGGAAGTTCGCCTACGGCGTCGCGCTGTCGGTCGTCCTGCTGGTGACCGTGGTCGTCCTGTCCAGCGCCACCTCCTCCCTGCTCCGGCTGCGCGAGCGACGAATCTGACGGAAGCTGACGGATCGCCACCATGACTTCACACATCACTTCGCCGCCGGTCGAGGCCCGTCCGGCCCACGACGACCCGCGCCGGACACCCACCCGGCCCCGCGCGACGTCCCCGACCTCGCGCAACCCGCTGCGCCGGCTGGCCGGCGGCCTCGGCACCGCCCTGCTCTGCCTGGGCACGCTGCTGTTCGTCCTGCCGTTCCTCTTCACGGTCATCACCTCGCTGCGTACCGCGGCCGACGTGGCCCGCTCGCCGCTGGGCATCCCGCACTCACTGACCCTGAAGAACTTCACCGACGCCTTCAGCCAGATCCACTACGGGCGAAGCACCCTCAACACCCTCCTCATCACCGGCCTTTCGTGCGTGGTCATCACCGTGATCGGCTCGCTCGCCGCCTATCCGCTCGCCCGGATCACCCAACACTGGTCCACCGCGGTGTACCGGCTGTTCATCCTCGGCACGTCGGTCCCCGTGTTCGTCGTGGTGGCGCCGCTCTACCTGCTGATGCGCGACCTGAACCTGCTGGACAGCTACGCGGGGATCGTCCTCATCTACACGGCCCTCAACCTCCCGGTCGCCGTGTTCTTCTACACCAGCTTCATCCGTTCCATCCCGGCCGACCTGGAGGAGGCGGCGGCACTCGACGGCTGCGGCGCCTTCCGTACCTTCTTCACGATCATCCTGCCGTTGCTGCGCCCGGTCACCAGCACGCTGCTCACTTTCATCTCCCTGCAGATCTGGAACGACCTGCTGGTTCCCCTGGTGTTCCTCCAGGACCCCGGCAAGCGGACCGTCATGGTGAACGCGTACTCCTTCATCGACCCGCACACCGTGCAGCCGACCACGCTGTTCCCCGCCGCACTGCTCGGTGTGCTCCCGCTGCTGCTGATCTTCATCTTCCTCCAGCGCCAGGTGGTCGCCGGCATGTCGGCCGGGGCGGTCAAGTCCTGAGCCCGGACGCGCCGGACCTGCCCAACACCTCGTGAACCGCCTGCCCGGGCGTCCGCGCACGCGCCCGCCACCCGCGGTCGAGACGCCGCACGACCCACACGACCCACACGACGACCCCACCGTCCAGGGGCACCCGCGCCCCGACGTCCCGGAAGGACCATCCCAGCGATGTACGTGGTCTCATACTTCACCGACGCCGACGAGGCGCTGCACCTGGCCTACAGCCATGACGGCGAGGAGTTCGCCGCGGTGAACGAGGGGCGGCCCGTCCTGCGGGGCACGGTCGGCACCGGCAGACTGCGCGACCCGTTCATCGGGGTGGGCCCCGACGGCCTCTTCCACCTGCTCGCCACCGACGGCTGGACGAGCCCCTTCATCGTCCACGCCACCTCCGGCGACCTTCACACCTGGTCCGAGCAGGAACTCATCCCGGTCATGGCCGGGGTGGAGGGAGCCCACAACGCCTGGGCCCCCGAGTTCTTCCTGGACCGCGGCACCGGGCTGTACCACCTCATCTGGTCCTCGGTCGTGGACTCCGGGACCACGGCCGAGGGCCGCGACTACGAGCACATCGGCCAGGACCACCGCATCTGGCACTGCACCACCGAGGACTTCACCACCTTCTCGGCCCCCGGTCTCTTCTTCGACCCCGGCCACTCGGTCATCGACGCCACCGTGCGGGAGGTGGACGGCGGCGGATTCCTCATGGCCTTCAAGGACGAACGCGGCACCAACGACCTCGCCACCGCTCACAAGGACATCCACCTGGTCGCCTTCGACACTCCCGGCGGTCCGTACACCCGCGGCACCGGACCGGTCACTCCTCCGGTGGTGGAGGGCCCCTCGATCTTCCGCCGCGGAGACGAATGGATCATGATCTTCGATCATTTCCTCGAAGGCAGGTACGGAGCGGCTCGCAGCAAGGACGGCCGGGACTGGGAGCCCGTCTCCCTGGCCCTTCCGCCGAGGATGCGACACGCCTCCGTCCTGGAGCTGTCCCCGCCCGCGTCGCTCCCACCACGGTGAGGCACCGGCTCGCCGAAGCGGTCCCGTCCGGCAGGTGCCACCGGGTCCGCGACCGCGCACAGCGCTCACGAGCCGCTCGCGCAGGGGCGGGTGCCACGGTCCCGCCACAGACTCCGGGCGAATCCGTCGGATCCGCCCGGCGCAGGAAGCCCCGGGTCGCAGCCCGCGACCCGGAGGACACATCCACCCAGCAAGGAGCGCCGCAATGAAGCGTCGCAGATCGACGAGCCCGGCCCGCCGGGCACCTCGCGTCCTGGCCCTGCTCGCCACGCTGGCGGGCGCACTCCTGGTCCCGGCCCACACCGCCATGGCGGCAGGCACCTCCTACTACGTCGACTGCTCGGCGTCCGGCAACGGCAGCGGCACCCAGAGCAGCCCCTGGAACTCCCTCGCGGGCGTCAACAACACCACCTTCGGTGCGGGCGACACCATCCTCTTCGCCGCCGGCACCACGTGCTCCGGCCAGCTCGCTCCGCGGGGGTCGGGTGCCCCGGGCAGCCCCGTCACCATCGGTTCCTACGGCACCGGCGCCAAGCCGGTCATCAACGCGGGCGGCGCCACCGGTCCCGTCATCCACCTGCTCAACCAGCAGTACTGGGACATCGGCGGCCTGGAACTCACCAACCCGGCCGCCTCACCCGCCTACCGCTCCGGTGTGCTCGCCGAGAACAGCTCCGGCGGCGTCCTGCACCACATCCGGGTGCACGACATGAACATCCACCACATCAGCGGCTGGTCGGGCGGCTGGTACTCCACCAACGCGGGTGTCGGCGTCCAGACCGACCACACCACCCCCGTCTCCACCTTCGACGACGTGGTGATCGAGAACAACACCTTCGACCACGTCGACCGCATCGCCGTCGCCGTCACTCCGGACGGGGACGGCCAGGGCACCGGCCAGACCACGGGCACGGTCATCCGCGACAACACGATGACCTACGACGGCGCGGACGACATCCTCGTCGTCAAGAACGACGGCGCCCTCATCGACGGCAACAAGGCCGGCTACGGCGGCGCCAAGGCCACCTGCCCGCCCTCCGGCCAGTACTGCAACGGCGCCTCCGCCGGCATCTGGATGTCCGGCAGCAACGACACCGTCGTCCAGAACAACGAGGTGTACTGCCACGTCAACGGCGCCGACGGCACCGGCTACGACGTCGACTGGGGCAACCACAACACCACGTTCCAGTACAACTACAGCCACCAGAACCTCGGCGGCTTCATGCTGATCATGCCGCCCTTCTCGATCGCCAACGAGCCCACCTCGACCGTCCCCAGTGACGGCACGGTGATCCGCTACAACATCAGCGAGAACGACGGCACCAACGCAGGCTGCCCCGCCGCGGGCACCCCGACCCACGGCACGGGCGTCTTCCACCTGGTCGGCAACGTCCCCAACAAGAGCGGCAGTTCGGTCGCCGTCCCGCAGATCTACAACAACAGCATCTACGTCAACAAGAGCGGCCTGAACACCCCGATCCTGTACTCGCGCCGGGGCACCAGCATCACCGGGACCCTGTCCTTCCGCAACAACGCCGTGTTCAACTACGGCACCGGCGGCTACTTCACCACCAGCGCCGGATCCGTCTACTCCAACAACCTGTTCTACGGCACCCACCCGTCCTCCGAGCCCGCAGACTCGGCGAAGGTCGTCACCGACCCCGAGTTCCGCAACCCGGGCAACGCGGGCACGTCCTCCTCGTACACCGGCACCGGCGCCTACCAGGTGCACCCCTCCTCCCCCGTGATCCGGGCCGGGGCGGTCATCAGCGGCAACGGCGGCAAGGACGCCTTCGGCAACACCGTCTCCGCGACGGCCGCGCCCAACATCGGCGCCGACAACGGCACCGGCGGCAACCTCGTCTCCAATGCCGGCTTCGAGTCGGGCGCGATGAGCCCCTGGACCAACAGCGGCGCCGCCCCCTCCGCCACCTCCTCGGGCGCCCGCACCGGCACCTACGCGCTGACCACCCAGGCCAGCGGCAGCGGCGCCAACCAGAACATCACCGGCCTCAGCCCCAACACCACGTACCTGCTGACCGGTTGGGCCAAGGTCGCGAACGCCGGGGAGACCCTCGCCATCGGCGTCAAGAACTACGGCGGCACGGAGACGTTCACCAACATCGCCACGACGTCGTACTCCCAGGCGGCGGTCCTGTTCACCACCGGCGGCTCCAACACCTCCGCGCTGGTCTACTGCTGGAAGAACACGGGCGGCACCGGTGCCGGCACCTGTGACGACCTCGCGGTGGAACGCGTCTCCACCGCGGCCAACGCCCTGACCAACGCCGGCTTCGAGTCGGGCTCCCTGAGCCCCTGGACCCGCAGCGGCAGCGGCGCCCAGTCCAACGCCGTCGCCTCCAACGCCCGCACCGGCACCTACTCGCTGCAGACCGGTGCCGCCACCAGCGGCGTCGAGCAGTCCGCCACGGGCCTCGCCTCCAGCGGCACCTACCTCCTCACAGGCTGGGCCAAGGTCGCGAGCGGCGGCGAGCAGGTCTCCGTCGGTGTCAAGAGCTTCGGCGGCACCGAGACCTACCTGCGCACCTCCACGACCGCCTACTCCCAGCAGCCCGTCTTCTTCACCACCGGGAGCACCAACACCTCGGCCGCGGCCTACTGCTACAAGGACGCCGGTTCCTCCGCCGGTTACTGCGACGACTACACCCTGATCAAGCTCTCCTGACGACGTCCCACCCCAAGGAGAAACCTTCCTGCACGGCGGGCGGGCCGGACTCACCGGGCCCGCCCGCCGTGTCCCCGATGTCTCACAGCAGGAACGTGAGCGCGGTGACGCCGAACGCGAGGAAGGCGAGCGTCGGCCAGTACAGAAGCTTGGGCGCCAGGTTGTCCCGCCATTCGACCAGCCCGAGGTGTGGACCGCGGGACAGAAGGAGGGCGTTCCACACCACGGCGATGATCATGAAGTAGAGACAGAAGTAGAGGTAGTCGATGTACGCGATGCCGTGCGAACCGGTCTCCTGCCGCGTCGTGTTGTGGTCGACCGTCAGCACCAGCAGGAGCGCGGCCGCGAGTTCGACGACCGTCAGCCCGTCGAACCCGGCCAGTGGATGGCGTTGCGTGTTCTTCGTGGTGACGAAGAGCGAGGCGAACACGAGGATCGCGATGAAGGCCAGTGGGATGATCCTGCCGAACAGCGGCGAGACGAACTCCCGGGCCATGTGCATGTTGAAGTACAGCTCGGGAAAGGCCTCCTCCCGGTACTGCCGACCCTGTCCGAAGTTGGCCGAGTAGGGCGGGGTGTCGTAACTGAAGGCCGTCGCCTTGACGTCCCAGTTGCCGGGGACGAAGCCGGAGTCGAGACCGTACGCGGCCTGAGGGTGCCACGGCGGATAGGCGGTGAGGTCGGGCACGAGCACCGCGCGCTGGCGGAAGTCGGGATGCCACAGGCGCAGCCAGACATCCTGCTCGTCGAGGGGATAGGTTCGGTAGTCGAAGATCTGGCGCAAGGTCACGTGGAAGTACCAGCCGACGATCTGCTCACCGTCGCGGCGGAAGTCGTACACCTTCTCCGGCTGGTAGGAATCGTCTGCTTCCGGCAGTACGACCCCGCGCTCCAGGTCGTCCGGGAGTGAGTCGGCGTAGCGCTGCCACAGGTATCCGCTCACCTCGACGTCGTAGGCGGCGGTGAAGCGCAGTGCCTGGACGAACACCCCGGTGGGAACCGTGAGAACCGGGGCGCCGGCGGGCATGTGCCGGGCCAGGTAGGCCTGGGCCGAGCGGGGACTGGTGACCGCGGTGCCGCGGGTCAGCGTGTGCGAGACGTCGGCGATCTGGATGTGCCAGACGGCCCCGGTGCCGGTCAGCAGAACGGCGCTGGCCCAGGCGCTCGCCAACCACAGCCGGTGGACGGGCAGTCGCCGGATGGCGGCCAGCCCGCCGAGCAGGAGCAGCAGCAGACCGAGGGCCGTGACGAGCCCGAGCCGTGCGCTCGGATGGCGCACGTCCAGTCCGTGGGGGTGGCGCAGGGCCACGAGCACGACGACGGTGAACACCACGGCCGTAGCGAGGGCGAAGACGTCGACGATCCTCGTGGCCTGCCGCAGATGCCGCTGCGTGAAGGGGGCGTTGTCGTCGGTTGTCACGGCGCGGTCCTGAGGGGGGGCTCAGCCGAAGTGGAGGACGTAGACGAGCAGCACGGCCGAGCAGAACAACGGATAGTAGACGCGGGAGACGCGCGCGAGCCGGTTCCAGGCCCGGATGTTGTCGTGTTCCTGGAGCCATGCTCCGGCCAGGGAGATGAACACGCAGGTGCCGACCAGGAACATGAAGGCGTAGTAGGCCCACTCCAGGGCCACCGAGTAGCCGATGTCCGGCAGGGATCCGGTCACGTTGGTGAGCAGGACGGCCGCGCTGAGCATGGCGGTCACCTCCAGGGAGACGCGGGTACTGGTGTAGCGGGGATCGCGGGGGAAGAAGAGCGTGGCGTAGGTGACGGCGACGCTGAGCAGCAGCGGCAGGAGGTTCTTGACCAGGAACGGACCGACGTCGCGGTCCACGGTGACGTCGGCGACGTACTGGGCGAAGTGGACACCGGTCTGCCCCCGGGTGAGGTCGGGGTCGCCGAGACGGGCGGTCGAGCCGACGGCCGCCGTGTACAGGGCGAGATCGTGCACGGCCCAATTCGGCAGTCCGTCGATGGAGTCCTCCACGTTCCGGCCGCTGCGCAGTGCCTCTGCCCGGTCCTGCGTGACGAGGGGGCGGTCGACGACATAGACGACACGGGACGAGGGGTGCGTTCGGTTCTGGACGACGATCGCGAGGTGCTGTCGGTCGAACGGGAAGCGATGGAAGTCGAGTGGGGCGCTGAACGTGGTGACGATCTGGTAGAGGCGGTACTTGACGCCGTCCTTGACCGACTGGCGCACAGGTTCGGGAAGCGTGAACCTGTCGTCGGCGAGGTTGGCGAAGTCGACGGCCGAGGCGTCGTCGCTGCCGGTGTAGCGCAGCCAGAGGAAGAAGTCGGCCTTGAAGGTGCCTTCACGGGTGTCCAGGGCGCTGATCCGGTTGACGTTGATGCCGGTGTGAACGACCTGCTGGCGGGCGAGCACCTTGTCCCGGTAGCGCACGGCGTTGCCCGCGGCCAGTTCCTCGTCGACGTCGAGCCCCTCCGCGGGCCTGTACTCGGTCAGCTGGACGGGAGCGGAGACGACCCTGCCCTCCCGCACGAGACCGAGAGTGACCGGCTGGTGCAGGGACCGAGTGGCATCGAAGTAGACCCGTCCGTACAGGCCCGGGATGCTGCGCTCCGGGGTGTTCAGGGCGGCCAGGGCCTCGCGTACGGCCGTATGCTGCCGGGCTGTGACGCGGCCGTGGGGTGCCTCGGCGGCGCGCAGGGCGTGCACGGCGAGGTCGGCGGCCGTCTGCCCGGACATGGCCTTCCAGGAGGGAGGAACGCCGTAGTGGTCGCGGTAGTCGGCCGCCCACTGCAGCCCCTCACCGCTCAGGCTGTCGGCCAGCTGCGGAGAGGCCGTGTAGAAACGGCCGGTCATCGAGCCGGGCTTGGCCCGTTCCTGGGACGAGCCGGCCAGCGCCGAGGCGAAGCGGTCGTTGGACAGGTCGTCACCGCCGATGACCACGTTGGTCACGCCGTGCGAGCGCAGGTACGTCAGGGTGTCCAGCGCCGGATCCTCGGGCATGGCCAGGATCACCGGCCCCTTGGCCTCGTCCAGGCGCACGGCCTTCAGCGCCTCCTCCAGTTGCCCGGAGGAACGAGGGCCGACGACACCGTCGAGGGAAACCGACCGGTGGACCCGTCCCCCCGTCGCGAACGCTTGGCCGAAACCGTCCGCGAGCGACCGACCGTAGGCGGTGGCGGAGTGCAGCACCGTGGCGCTGCGCGCCCCGAGCACCTCATGGGCGTACGCGGCCATGAAGCCACCCTGGTACGAGTTGGTGTAGGTGGCGCGGAAGCACCAGGGACTGGCGGTGATGCCGTCGGCCGTGGCGGTCGGAGTGATGAAGGGGAGGTGCGCGGCGGTGTAGACGGGCGCCGCCGACATGGCCGTCGGACTGGTGGTGTTGCCGATGACCAGCGCCACCCGTTCGTCGCGGACGACGCGTTCGGCCGCGCGCCGTGCCGCCTGCGGGTCGGCGCGGTCGTCGTAGAGCAGCAGACGCACCGGGTGGCCCCGCACACCTCCGGTGCGGTTGATCCGGTCGAGGTGGAAGCGGACCCCGCGGGTGATCTCCTTGCCGCGCGGGGCGCCGGGGCCGGTGTGGCTGGTCACCAGGGCCAGGTACACGGGTGCCGGGGACGGGCGCAGCAGAGGGGGCAGGACCGCCGTCACCGCGACGACGACCGCCAGGACGAGGACAGCGAGAACACGGCGCCTGACGGGCGGGCCCCAGTGCGGGCGGAGCCCGGCCGCGGTGGCCCCGGTGGGTGACAGGCCGTACCCGGGTGCCGTCTTCGCGGCACGGCTCGGACCCTCATCGGGTCCGCCGGTCTGATCCTCGTCCGTCACCTGGTTGCTCCCTTCGGTGGCGTCATGGCGCACGGGCGGCCCGCACCGGACAGCCCGTCCCCGTCGGCGAGGGCTGTCCGGTGCGGTCGCTCCGTCTCAGGCGGACTCGGTCAGGTCCGTCTCGTTGCGGAAGAGGGACAGCTTCGCGTCCTGGGCGACGAAGTACTTGTCGACCTTGTACGCGATGGTCGCGAAGTCGAGTCGGCCGTCTCCGTTGAAGTCCCCCACCGCGATGCGCGCGGTGGAGTCGGAGGACACCCGCCACTTGGCGAAGACGCCGGCCCGGATGTCGAGCGCCTTGTAGTAGAAGACGCCCTGCCAGGGCCACGGCCCGCGCAGGGCGACGAGGAACTCGTCGTCACCGTCGTTGTCGAAGTCCGCGCAGACGATCTGGTGTCCGGGCCCCTCACCGAGTTCGTTCGGGTCGCCGAACACGTCGAGAACGACGCGGCGCCAGGTCGCCTCGTGGACCGGGGTGCCCGGCTCCTCCTTGACGTACACGGCGACCGTGTTGCCGTGGAACGGCTCCGTGGCCGCCACATAGGCGTGCGGGTCGTCGCCGATACGGCCGGCACCCACGTCCCCGCTGCCCTTGAAGCCGGTCTGCTCGTACTGGGAGTGCTCACCGGAGCCGATGTGGGTGGTGGTGAACCGGCCCTCGCGCTCGTCGTAGTGCAGCCAGTTCACCCCCTCCTCCGAAGCGAGGAGGATGGAGTCCAGGTGCTCGCAGCCGGGCAGCGGGTTCTGCCGCTTCTCCGCGCCGTGGATCATGCGGAAGTGGCTGTCGTCCACGACGCGCTTCTCCCACGGCTTGCGGACGTCGTTGTTGGGGCTGAACAACACGACCGGGATGAGGCCGTGGACGTGCTTGGGCCCCACGCACGGGACACCCATGATCTCGGGTTTGCGGGTCTGGGTGAAGTGGCCGACGCGCAGGCGGTGCATGCCCGTCTCACGGCCGACGTAGTGACGCTCCCAGCGCACGTCGGCGTCGGATTTCCCGGTGTTCTCGATCCAGTCGATCTTGCCGCCGTCGAGGTCCGGGTCGTCGATGCGGCCTCCGGAGCCATAGAGCTCATAGCAGACGACGATGTCGGGATGGCCGTTGCCGGAGATGTCGGCGCAGTGGGCACCGATGGGCATGTGGAAGCCGTCGGCCACCAGCTGCCGCTGCCATCCGGGATTGCGGTACCAGTAGATCTCCCCGAGGGACAGGCCGTAGCCGAACAGGTCGGGACGGGTGTCCCCGTCGATGTCGGGTGCCTCCACCCAGTAGCCGTCGTTGAGCTGGTCGGCCACAACCTCGCGGGTGAAGCGGGGGGTGCGGATGTTCAGGGGCGTGTCTGCCGCCATGGGGTCGCCTTCCGTCGGTGGTGGGGCGGGTCAGCCCAGGGCCTGCGTGAGGTAGGCGTGAGCCGTCTGGGCGTGGTAGAGCGGCGGGTGACCGCCGCTCGGATCCTGCTCGGCCTCCACGACCAGCCAGCCGCGGTAGGCGTCACCCGGGCGCAGTGCCTTGAGGAGGGTGTCGAAGTCGATGTCGCCGTCGGTGTCGCCGGGGACGGTGAAGATGCCCGACTCGATGTACTCGCGGAAGCTGCCGGCGGCCAGGGTCCGGTCGGCGCGCACGCTGCTGCGGACGTTCTTCAGGTGCACGTGGGCGATGCGGTCGCGGTGGCGCTCGATGATGCCGGTCACGTCGGCACCCGCCCAGGTGAGGTGGCCGGTGTCCAGCAGCAGGCTGACCCGCTTCGGATCGGTGTGCGCCATGAGCCGGTCGACGTCCTCCTCGGTCTGCACGCCGGTGCCCATGTGCGGGTGGTAGGCCAGGGTGAAGCCCTGGCCGGCGGTGATCTTCCCGATCTCGTTCAGGCCGCGGCACAGGTCGTCCCACTGCGCGTCGGTGAACTCGGGCTTGTTGCTGCGCAGGCTCAGCGACTGGAGGTGGACGGAGTGCCCGAACTCGGCGACGCCGATCGTGGTGGTCTTCACCGGCGGGTCACCAGCGTTGAACTCCTTCAGGAACTCCAGCACCCTCAGCAGGTCGGAGGCGGTGCGTTCGGCGCCGTCGGGCACGGTGAAGAACGTGCTCACCCAGGGTTCGCTCACGCTGAGGTCACGCAGGTGCATGGCGGCGATGAGCGCGTCGACGTCAGTGGTGAAGTTGTGGCCGATGCTGCATCCGTCGAAGCCCGCGAGCGCGATCTCGCTGAGGCACTGCTCCATCGGGATGTCGTGCCCGATCAGCGGGAAGTCGTCGTTGGTCCAGCACGTGGGCGTGATGCCCAGGTGGACGCCGTCCGGGCGGGGGGCGGTGTGTTCCCTCATGTGGCGGTCCCGCATTTCTGGTCGGAGGAGGGCGGTCAGTGACCGGGGTGGCCGCTGATGATGGTCTTGGCCGCGTGCACGGCCATGGCGACGCTGGTGAGAGTGGGGTTGGAGGCGTTGCCGAAGGGGTGCAGGCCGTTGCCGCCGAGGTAGAGGTTGTCGATGTTCCACACCTTGGAGTACTCGTCGACCACGCTGTCCAGCTCGCTGGTGCCCATCCGGGTGGTGCCGGCGATGTGCAGGGGCAGGCCGGGGGTGAGGAAGACCGGTTCCGAGCCGGGCATGAACCCGCCGAGCGCGGTGGCGGTGCGCAGCATGTGCTCGTTCATGCGGTCGGTCGCCTTCCGTTCGGCCTCGTCGAGGCGGAAGTGGAAGGTGGGCTGCGGCAGGTCGAAGGTGTCGCGGATCTTGCGGGAGAAGGTGAGCTTGTTCTCCGGACGGGGTCGGGAGATGCCGAACCAGCGCAGGTCCACGATGAGGCGGGGGTCGACGTTGGGCGGCACGGCGCCGTAGGTGAAGGCGTCGCGGTGGATCTGGCAGTGCCAGGGCCGCTCCTCGGTCACCAGCAGCGCCAGGTTCGGATCGCGCTCGCCGGGCGGGAAGGGCACCGGGTCGGCGGTCTTGTCGCCGCCGTGGAGCCGCTTGAGCTGGGCGGCGCGGTAGTCGGCGACACGGTCCGCGGCGGCCGCGGACCGCTTGTCCTCGTCCTGGTCGGTGCCGCACGTCTCGCGCAGGACGGTCTCGATGCCGTCCATGTGATCCTGCTGGAGCACCACCTGGCAGAACGACATGGGCTGCTCGGTCAGGTACCGCCCCAGTGCGGGCAGTGTGACCCCGGAGTTGAACAGCAACTGCGGTGTCGGTACGGCACCGCACGCGACGATGTAGTTGCGGGCACGCAGGTGGATGTCCTGGCGGAGGTCGCGCAGGTTGCGTACGACGGCGTACTCGACCTTCTGGCGCCGGCCCGCACCGGTGATCTCCAGCCGCAGGCACTGGTGCTCCGCCAGCAGCGTGAACGAGCCGGCCGAGGGCCGGTGCTGCGGTTCGGCGAGGTCACCGAGGACCGTGTCGGACGCGGCCCACTCGACGGCGGACGTCCGCTCGGCGTCGACGCGTTCGCGCACCGCGAGCGGCAGTTCGGTCACGTCGTCGTACTCCTGCCCCGACCGCTGCAACAGCCGCTTGACCAGCAGGTGCCGGGCGGAGGAGGCGAAGACCGACGTGCGCCGGTCGAGCAGCGCCTCCGCCTCGTCGTACAGCTCGTCCATCTTCTTGTCGTCGATGGGGTATTCCTCGTCACCGTTGCGCCGTTCGACCTGGGCGTGGAAGCGGGGCACCGCACATGTCCAGTGCGTCGCCATTCCGCCCACCGCGTACGTGGCCGCCGCGGCGGGGAGGTTGAGGTGCTTCTTCTGCTCCGGGTTCTGGTTGCGCATCGAGAAGCCGGCGTACTTGTCCGGATCGTAGGAGAACGCCGAGGGGTCCAGGGTGAGGACCGGCTCCTTGTTGGTCGCCGTCGACAGGGGCAGCAGGTGGCCCTTGATGACGGAGACGAACAGGTCGATGTTCTTCTGGTACAGGTAGCTGTTCTTGAGGTGCTCGCCGTAACGGCGGGACAACTGCGCGCCGGCGTCGATCATCAGCACGTGCTGGCCCGCGTCGACGAGTTTGCGGGCGAAGGTGCAGCCGACCGGGCCGCTGCCGATGATGAGGGCGTCGTACTCGGTGTTGAGCACGTCGTTGTCGGTCATGGGAGTCCTTTCGCGGACGGGTGGGAGGGGAGGCGGCGGTCGGGCGGGAGGGGTCAACTGCCCGGCCTGCGGCCTGGACCGTCGGCGTCGACACGTACGCCCGAGTGGGCTGACCGGCCGTCGACGGAGGTGATGTCGCTGGAGCCGCTGAGCCACAGCGCGGAGTTGACGAGGCCGACCATGCTGAACGCCTGGGGGGTGTTGCCGAGGTGGCGGCCCGTGGCGGGGTCGTACTCCTCACTGAGCAGGCCCACGTCGTTGCGCAGGTCCAGCAGCCGCTCGAACAGCTCCAGGGCCTCACGACCGCGGCCCGTGCCGTGCAGGGCGTCGGCCAGCCAGAAGGTGCAGACCAGGAAGGTGGCCTCGGAGCCCGGCAGGCCGTCCACGCCGCCGTCGGCCTCGGGCCGGTAGCGCAGCAGGAAGCCGTCCTCGCTCAGTTCGCGCCGGACGGCGTCGACGGTGCCCCGCACGCGTGGGTCGTCCCAGGGCAGGAAGCCGACTCGGGGCAGCAGCAACAGGGCCGCGTCCACGCCCTTCGATCCGTAGAACTGAGTGAACGTGTTGCGTTCGGCGTCGTAGCCCTGCGCACAGATCTCGGCGTGCAGGCGGTCGCGCAGGTCCTCCCAGCGGTCGAGGGGGCCCCAGCGACCGTGGTGCAGCACCGAGCGCACCGCCCGGTCGAGGCCGGTCCACGCCATCACCTTGGAGTGCACGAAGTGGCGTGAGTCACCGCGGACTTCCCACAGGCTGGCGTCCGGCTCACGCCAGTTGCCCTCCAGGAAGTCCAGCAGCGCGGTCTGGACGTTCCACGCGGCGTCGCTCGCGGGCAGCCCCGCCTCGCGGGCCACGTAGAAGCATTCCAGGACCTCACCCCAGACATCCAGCTGGAACTGTCCGGCGGCCGCGTTGCCGACCAGGACGGGGCGCGAGTTCTCGTACCCGTTCAGCCAGTCCAGTTCGTACTCGGGCAGCCGCCAGGTCCCGTCCAGCCCATACATGATCTGCAAATCGGCGGGGTTGCCGGCGACCGCCCGCAGCAGCCATTCGCGCCAGGCCGAGGCTTCTTCCAGATAGCCGGTGCCGATCAGCGCCTGAAGGGTGAAGGTGGCGTCACGGAGCCAGCAGAAGCGGTAGTCCCAGTTGCGGGGACCGCCGATCTGCTCGGGCAGCGCGGTGGTGGCGGCCGCGAGGATGCCTCCGGTGGGCTGGTAGGTCAGACCCTTGAGGGTGAGCAGGGAGCGTCGAACCGCGTCGTTCCACCGCCCCTGATAGGTGCAGCGGCTCATCCAGCTGCGCCAGAACCGCTCGGTGTCCGCCACGGCTGGCCCGGCCTCGACGGGCTTGGGACGACTGGCCAGATGGGAGGCCCTGTGGGTGAGGACGAACGGCACCTGCTGGCCGGCCTCGACGGTGAACTCCGCCCGCGTCGACATGTTCTCGCCGTACACCTTCACCGGCGTGTGCAGCCAGAACGCGTCGGGGCCTGCCACGGCTCGCAGACCGCCGCCGGTGTGGGTGACCCATGGGATGATCCGCCCGTAATCGGGGCGCAGTCGAAGGTCCATCCGCATGGTGACGCGGCCGCTCAGACCCTCCACGATCCGCACGATGTCCGCTGCCTCGCCGCGCAGGGGCATGCAGTCGACGACACGGACACTGCCGTCGGCGGTGTGCCACTCGCTCTCCAGGATCAGGGTGTCCTCGCGGTAGCGGCGACGCGTCGCGGGCCCGGCGCCCGCCGGCGCCAGCAGCCAACGGCCGGCACTGTCGTCGTGCAACAGCGCGGCGAAGCACGCGGGTGAGTCGAAACGGGGCAGACAGAGCCAGTCGATCGATCCGTCTCGGCCCACCAGCGCACCGGAGTGCAGGTCACCGATGAAGGCGTAGTCCTCGATGGCACCGGCCATTGCGTCACTCCCTCGCCCGATGTGGGCACACCGTTGCGCCCGGACCGCGTCTGGCGAACGGTCCGGACCGGCATGCACCACTACCGGAATAGGCGCACCGCGCCCAGGTGGGCTTCCGGCCCGACGAGTATCTGCGGGCACCCCGGACACCGGGTCGGCACGTCACACGGATGGATGTCGCCCGGCATGCGCACGACGGTGCGCTTGCGGGCAGCCGCCGACCAGATGCGCTCTCAGCTTCGGCGTGCCGAGGCGGAGCGCGGTGGGCGGGCCGTTCTGCGGAGCACGAGCCCTTCCGTCCTCAACCCTCACGGCGGGGTCTTGGGACGCGGCAGCAGTCTGACGTGTCCGGCTGAGCGGCACTTCCAAATTCGCACGGTTCATGCACACACGCCAGTTGGCATATGTAGCCGGCATGACGTGCGTGGAAGATTGCCTCTTGAACTGCTAAAACGATGGGTGTGGAGGGGAGGCAGGCCCTGCAAATATGCGAAAGGCAAATTTTCAATCATCGGCGCATCGGCTCGCGGTGTCCCCAGGCCCGTACGTCACGGGACCAGTCGACCCAGGCCGCACCGAGCCCGTTACCGCCCACCGCCGCGCGCCCCACCCTCGCTACGCGTCGCTCCAGTTCACCGTGGCTGCACGGGCGATGAGCCGGAGGTCCGAGCGGTCTGCGCATCGGAGCAGTGTTCCGGTCCGCTCGCGTCAGAGCGGTGTTCACCGACCTCACTGCCGCCGGGGGGAGTGTGCTGCGTGCTCCACCCCGAGAGCGACACCTCGCACCGTCGCCGGCTGAACGGTCTGCCTCTCCAGGAGCCGGTTCCCGGCCCTCGTTTCGCGAGCTACCGCGACCTCGTGGCGACTTGGCCCGGTGGAGACCGGTGACGACGCCGGGGGCAACGGTCGGAGGGCCGCCCGGCCGCGGCTTCGACCCACTCGGTGGCCTGTGGGGGGTGGACCGGTTCCCGGGCACGTGAAGGGGCTTGTCGGAACGTCGCGATGGCGGTGGCGGGCCGCGGTTCAGCGCGCCCAGGAGATCCGACCCGTGCCCGTAGCAGACAGCGATGGCCTGCCGCCGTATCGCCGGGCCGCCGTACCACCGGGCCGCTGGAGCCCGTCGCCGGACGGCCGCGGCCGTAGCGCGAGCCGGGAACTCGGCCGTGCCGTCCAAGGCGCCTCGCTCGCCCGGGAGTTGCGGCAGGTGCTCGGTCACCCAGGTGAAGTGACGTGCTCGGTCACCAAGGTGAAGTGACGTGCTCGGTCACCAAGGTGAAGCGGCGTGCTCGGTCACCCACGTGAAGCGGCGCTGCCGAGGTGGGCCGTCCCCGGCACCGGTTCGCCGGAGTGAGACCGGCCGCCGGTCGTGGGCTTGCCGGATCACTCGCAGGCCCGAGCGTTCACGGTGGGGCGCGTGTCAGCGCTGTCCGTACCCAGGCCGGCGAGCAGGCGCAAGCCGTCCTCGGCGGGGCTGCCGGGCGCCGCGGACAGCACCAGCAGTTCCCTGCCCGACTCATCCGGCAGGGCGAAGTTCTCCTGGTGCAGTTCCAGCAGTCCGACCAGCGGGTGCCGGTACGCCTTGCGTCCATGCCCGCGGGCGCGCACGTCCGCACGGGCCCAGAGACGCCGAAAGCGTTCGCTGCCCATCGCCAACTCGCCGATGAGCGAGGCCAGGCGGGGGTCCTCGGGGTACTTGCCGGCGGCCAGGCGCAGGTGCCCGACCACGTCGAGGGTGCAGGTCTCCCAGTCCGCGTACAGGCCGCGCTCGGTCTCCTCCAGGAAGATGTGCCGGGCGGTGTTCAGGCCCGGCACCGGCCGGCCGTAGAGGAGTCCGGCGAGGCGGTTTCCGGCGATCACGTCCAGACGGTGGTCCATGATCAGTGCGGGTGCGTCGACGACCAGGTCGAGAACGCGCAGCAACTCCGGCCGGACCCGCCCGCCGGGTGCCTTCGCACGGCGGCGGCGCTGCCGGGCGAGCCGGTGGAGATGCCCGCGTTCGATCTCGTCCAGGCCGAGGACGCGGGCGAGCGCGTCGAGGACCTGTTCGGAGGGCTGGGTCGCGCGGCCCTGCTCCAGACGTACGTAGTAGTCGACGCTGACTCCGGACAGGTGCGCGACCTCTTCGCGGCGCAGCCCCTCCACCCGGCGGCGGCTGTCGGTGGGGATGCCGACGGCCGCCGGGTCGACCCGGGAACGCCGGGTCCGCAGGAACCCCGCGAGATCGTCCATGCCCCCAGTATGGCCTCGGTGCCGCCCGCGAAGGTGGTCCTGTCATTACCAGGAAGTCCCGTCCGACGGAAGTGAAGCCCCTGAACACCGGGCGCCGCGACGCCCAGGATCGAAGGCATCCGATCCGAAGGAGTTCCCGTGAAGACGCTGATCGTCCACGCCCACCCGGAGCCGAGGTCGCTGAACGGCTCGCTGAAGGACCTCGCGGTGTCCACGTTGGAGAACGCCGGGCACGAGGTGCAGGTGAGTGATCTGTACGCGATGAAATGGAAGGCGGTTGTGGACGCCGCGGACTACGGCCCGCACGCCTCGAGTCCCCTGAAGGTCGCCCGGGACTCGGGCAGGGCCTTCGACGCCGGCACGCTCACCCCGGACGTCCGCGCCGAGCAGGCGAAGCTGCTGTGGGCCGACACGATCATCTTCCAGTTCCCGCTGTGGTGGTACACGATGCCCGCGATCCTCAAAGGCTGGGTGGACCGGGTGTTCACGTACCACTTCGCGTACGGCGTCGGCGAGCACAGCGACACCAAGTACGGCGAGCGCTTCGGCGAGGGCACCCTCGCGGGCAGGAAGGCCCTGCTGTCGGTGACCGTGGGCGGACCGGAGCCGCACTACGCGGCTCGCGGGATCAACGGCCCCATCGACGACCTGCTGTTCCCGATCCACCACGGCATCCTGTACTACCCGGGCATCGAGGCGCTGCCTCCGTTCGTGCTGTACGGCAGCGACCGGGTGACCCGCGAGGACTATCCGGACGTCGCCAAGGCGTGGGAGCAGCGCCTGCTCACCCTGGAGTCGACCGAACCGATCGCGTTCCGGCGGCAGAACGCCGGTGACTACGAGATCCCCTCGCTGCACCTGAAGGAGGGACTGGAGCCCGCCGGGCGCACGGGTTTCGGGCTGCACGTGCGCGACTGACCGCCGTCCGCCCGGCGATGGACGAGGCGAGCTGAAAGACACGCCCCAGAGAAGCAGCTGGCGGCCGTGGCAGCGGCCGGTTCCCGCGAGGGATCCGATCGCGGCCAAGTGCGCCGGCCAGCTCCCACGGCGGCCCGACCGCGGCAAGGTGCGTCCGGCGGCTCCCCATAGCGGGCTCGAAGGCCGGGGCCAGGCGTGGCAGTCGGCTCAGACGGTCGACCCGAACGCGGCCAGGCGCGGCGGTCGGCTCCCACGGCGGCCGAACGCGGCAGGGTGCGTCCGGCGGCTCCCACGGTGGGCCCGAACGCCGGGGCCAGGTGCGGCAGTCGGCTCCCCGCGGTGGAACCCGACCACTGGCACCTGGCCGCGGTCCCGCAACCCGGTCCGGGCGCGGGACCGCGGGCTGCGGTCCGGTCACGGCTGGCTGGGCCGGGTCGGGGGAAGTGCGCGCCGACGATTGATTACGGGTGTCACGCCTTCTGCGGCGCGGGGAGGGGGAGTTCGCCCGAGCCCCGGACGATCAGCCGGGTGGGAACGGTGATGGTGCGGGCGCGGGTGCGGTCTCCGTCGAGTCGGGTCAGGGCGGTGGTGGCCGCCGTCCTGCCGAGTTCTTCCGCGTCCTGGGCGACGACGGTCAGGGCCGGTTCGAGCGCCTCGGCGAGCGCCACCTCGTCGAAGGCGACGACGGCGACGTCCTTGCGCCTGCTGCGGGCCAGTTCGGCGACTATGCCCAGCGCCATGATGTTGTTGCCGGCGAACAGGGCGGTGGGGGGATCGGCCAGGCCGAGGAGCCCGGTGGTCGCGGTCTCGGCGCCCTGCTGGTCGTGGGCGTTGGTGACGAGTGAGCGGTCGTAGGGGATGTCCGCTTCGCTCAGCGCCGAGCGGTAGCCGGCCAGACGTTCGCGCCGGGTGTACAGCTTCGGCGGCAGGTCGCCGACGAAGCCGATGCGCCGGTGTCCGTGGGCGATGAGGTGGGCGACGCCGTCGTGGGCTCCGGCACGGTTGGAACTGACGATGCTGTCCGTGGCGAGACCGACTCCGGGTCGGTCGAGGAAGATCACGGGCAGTCCCGCCGTGCGGTGCGACTTGAGGTGCGAGTGGTCGGCGCCGACGGACGGAACGACCATCAGGATGCTGACGCGTCGGGCGAGGAACTTGTCCGTCAGGGCGCGTTCGCGCGCGGGGTCGTCCGCTGAGGAGCCCATGAGCAGCGTCAGACCGCGTTCGCGGACGGTGTCCTCGATGGCGCGGGCGACGGCTCCGAAGAAGGGGTTGGCGAGGTCGGGGATGACCAGGCCGATGGTGGTGTCCGGGCCGCCGACGCGGATGTTGCGGGCCATGAGGTTCGGCTGGAAGCCGAGCTTGGCCACTGCGGCGAGAACCTGTTCCCTGGTCTGCGCGGAGGCGGGTCCGTCCTCGTTGAGGACTCGGGAGACCGTCTTGGCGCTGACGCCGACTTCTCGGGCGACGTCGGCCAGGGTGGGGCGGCGGTGCGCTGCCATGGAGGAAACCGTCTCCTGAGGGCGCTCGGGTTCCGGCCGCGGCCTCGGCCGGAAACCGCGAGAGCGGGGTTGTGCTGTCAAGTGGCCTGGACTCCGGCGGCCTTCGCGGCCTCCGAGTCCGCTACGACAGTATCTCCGGCCTCGTCGATGCTGAGCGCGCCGGTCATGATGGCCACGACCTCCGCCATGGAGTAGTCGGAGGGCTTGATCAGGGCGGCACGCCTGCCCAGCCGGTGGACGTGGATCCGGTCGGCGATCTCGAAGACGTGGGGCATGTTGTGACTGATCAGGACGACCGGCATGCCCTTGTCGCGGACGCGGCGGATGAGGTCCAGGACCTGGCCCGACTCCTTGACGCCGAGGGCGGCGGTGGGTTCGTCCATGACGACCACGCTGCGGGCCCAGGCGACGGAACGGGCGACCGCGACGGCCTGCCGCTGTCCGCCGGAGAGCGTCTCCACCGACTGGGTCAGCGAGCGCAGGCCGATCTTCAGGTCGGCCATGTGCTCGGCGGCCTCCTGACGCATCCGCTTCTTGTCCAGCATGCGGAAGGCGCTGCCGAGGATGCCGGGGCGACGCAGCTCGCGGCCGAGGAACATGTTCGAGGCGATGTCCATGGAGGCGGCCACGGCGAGGTCCTGGTAGACCGTCTCGATGCCGTGGGCGCGCGCGCTCTGCGGACCCGAGAAGGTGAGGGGTTCGCCGTTGAGGCGTATCTCGCCCGCGTCGGGGACCACCGCGCCGGTGAGGGCCTTGATCAGGCTGGTCTTGCCGGCGCCGTTGTCGCCGATGACGGCGAGGACCTCACCGGGCAGCAGGTCGAAGTCGGCGCCGTCGATCGCGGTGACCTGGCCGTACCGCTTGACCAGGCCGCGGGCCTGCAGAACGGGCGGGAGGGCGCTGGTGTCGGTCATCGGGCCTTCCTCCGGGAGATCTGGTCGACGGTGACCGCGAGGATCACCAGGACGCCGGTGATCAGGGTCTGGTAGATGGACGCGACGCCCATCAGCTGGAGGCCGTTGCGGAACACCCCGACGATGAGGACGCCGATGAAGGTGCCCAGGACCGAGCCGCGCCCGCCGAAGAGGCTGGTGCCGCCGAGGACCACGGCGGTGATGCTGTCGAGGTTGTCGGTCTGTCCGGCCTGCGGGTCGCCGACTCCGGTGCGGGAGATGAGCAGCACGGCGGCGATGCCGTACAGCAGGCCGGCCACCGTGTAGATGCCGATGGTCAGGCGGGAGGTGCGGATGCCGTTGAGCCGGGCGGCCTCGGCGCTGTTGCCCAGGGCGTAGACGTGCCGGCCCCAGCCGGTGCTGCTGAGCGCGTAGGCGAGGAGGAGGAAGAGGGCGATGGTGACCAGCGAGCCGTAGGTGATGTCCGTGTGGCCGAGCGGGAACGTCTGCCCGAGGGCCGTCAGCGGGCCGGGCAGGCTGGTGACCGTCTGCTCCTCCGAGTAGATGTGGGTCAGCGCGAACGCCACGTTGAGCATGCCGAGGGTCACGATGAACGGCGGCAGCGGGATCTTCTGCACCAACAGGCCGTTGAGCAGACCGAAACCACCGCAGACGGCCAGACCCAGCGCGATCGCGACGAGCGGGGGTAGCGAGCCCTCGGCCGCCGTCTTGGCGATCACGATGCTGCCGAACGCCATGACCGCCCCGCACGACAGGTCGATGCCCGCCGTGAGGATGATCAGGGTCTGCCCGATGGCGAGGGTGCCCACGACCATGACCTGCTGCACGATCAGCGAGAAGTTCCCGCCGGTCAGGAACTGTTCGGACGAGAAGGAGAAGAAGGCGCAGGCCAGGAGGAGGGCGGCCAGCGGGCCCGTGGTCGGCGCCGTCAGCAGTCTGCGGGCCGTGCTGGGTGCTTTCAGCTCGGCGTACGGCGTGGTCGTGGCTGTCATGCGGAATCCTTGTCGGAAGACAGATGTCCTTGTCGGAGAACGAGGGCACGAGCCCCGTCACCGGGACAAGGGGGCGGTCGTCCCCGGCCGGGGAGGCGGGCCGACCGCCCGCTGACGGGAGTGGCGGTTCGTACGGTGTGCCGTACGGTCCCGGGGCGCGGCTCAGCCCCAGCAGTTGTCCAGGCCGTAGGCGGTGTCCTTCGACGTGACCCCGTCCTGGGCCTTGTCGGTGATCAGCGTGACGCCGGTGTCGGTGTAGCCGGACGCCTTCTTGCCGTCCTTGGCGTACGACACGACGGCCTTGACACCCTCGGCGGCCATCTTCAGCGGGTACTGCTGCGAAGTGGCGGCGATCTTGCCGTCCTTGACGGCCTGGGTGCCGGTGCAGCCGCCGTCGACGGAGACGATCAGTACGTCCTTCTCCCGGCCCTTGGCCTTCAGCGCGGTGTACGCGCCCAGGGCCGCCGGTTCGTTGATGGTGTAGACGACGTTGATGTCGGGCGCCTTCTGCAGGCAGTTCTCCATCGCGGTCTGACCCTTGGCCTGGTCGCCGCCGGTGTCCTGGGCGCACACGACGTCCTTGTCGGTGGCGCCGAAGCCCTTGAGGAAGCCGTTGTGGCGCTGGACGCCGACGGAGACGCCCGGGGCGAGGTCGAGGGCGGCTATCTTCGCCGTCCTGCCCTTCATGGCGGCCTTGGCGTACTCGCCGATCAGCTGGCCGGCCTTGAGGTTGTCCGTGGCGAAGAGGGCGTCGACCGCGCTCTCCGGGTCGGTCGGGGTGTCCAGGGCGATGACCACGACACCCTTGGCGCGGGCCTTCTCGAGCGCGGGCACGATCGCCTTGGAGTCGCTGGGGGTGATCAGGATGCCCTTCACCCCGGCGGCGACCATGTTCTCGACGGCGGTGACCTGGCCGGCGTTGTCCCCGTCGAACTTCCCGGCCGCGGTGGACAGTTCGGCGCCGTTCTCCTTGGCCGCCCGCTCCGCGCCCTCCTTCATCTTCACGAAGAACGGGTTGGTGTCGGTTTTGGTGATCAGGCCGACCTTGACACCGCCCGAGCCGGAGCCCGAGCCGGTGGAACCGGAGCCGGAACCGCAGGCCGTCAGGGTGAGGGCCGCGACGCCCGTGACCGCGGCGGCTCTGAGGAGGGAGGAGGACAGACGAGTGGTGCGAGACATGAACGACTCCTGTGGGATAGCGAGCGGCAGGGGTGGTGAGCGGAGCACGCCGCCCGGGAGTGTCATCGTTGACTTATGTCATCGTTGACACCGCCTGGCGAGGATGATGGACTCCGCGTCCCGGCAACGTCAATGCCTTCTACCTGTCACGAATCGGCAACGTCCGTGGCGGTCGTCGCCGCGCGGCTGCTCAGCGGCCGTGCCGACGCGGCGGCCCTGCCCGAACTTCCCGAGCCTTTCCGAAGCCTGTCCGAGCCCGTCAGAGCCTTTCCGAAGCCTTTCCGAGGGAGAGCAGCCCATGAGCCCGCGCCAGATCACCGTGTTGGGAGAGTGCGTCGCGGACGCCTTCACCGAACCGGCGAACGCACCGAACGAACTCGCCCTGCGGGTGCTGCCGGGCGGCGGACCTGCCAATACGGCGGTGGCCCTGGCCAGACTCGGTACCTCGGCCCGTTTCCTGGCCCGGCTCTCCGGCGACGTGTTCGGCCGCCTGTTCCGGGCCCACCTGGAAGCATCCGGCGTCGACCTGGCGGACGTCGTGTCCGCCGCCGAGCCCAGCACCCTGGCCGTGGCGGAGCTGGACGCCGCCGGGCAGGCCGCGTTCTCCTTCCACGCGCAGAACACGGCCGACTGGCAGTGGACTTCGGCCGAACTGGCAGGGGTGGATCTCTCCGGGACGGTCTGTGTGCACACCGGGTCGCTGGCGCTGGTCCGTGAGCCCGGCGGGGCGGTGGTGGAGGAGTTCCTGGCGGGAGCGGCCCCGCGGGCCACCATCAGCATCGATCCCAACGTCCGGCCGCTGCTGGTGCACCCCGACGCCTACCGCTCCAGGCTGGCGTCCTGGTGCGGTCTCGCCGACATCCTGCGCCTCAGCGCGGACGACCTGGAACTGTTGCTCCCGGGCACCCCGCCCGAGCAGGCGTGCGACATCTGGCACGCCGCGGGGGTGCGGCTCGTCGTGATCACGCTCGGCGCCGGCGGTGCCCTGGCCTCACTCGACGGCGAACGGCTGCGCGTGCCCGCGGCGGCCACGCGGGTGGTCGACACGGTCGGCGCGGGCGATTCCTTCACGGCCGGCCTGTTGCATCACCTGGGCGCCCGCGGCCTCCTGGGCGGCCGGCTGACCGACCTGGGTCCCGACGACGTCGCGGAAGCCTGCCGGTTCGCCGCGCGGGTCGCGGCGCTGACCTGCTCGGTCGCCGGTCCCAATCCGCCGTGGCAGGACCAGCTGGCACGGCTCACGACCGCCGCCGGCGCCTGACGGACGGGCGGGCGGGCGGACGGGCGGGCCCTTGAGGCGGGCGCTTCCGCCCGAACCGTTGACGCTTGCGCCGCGTCGCGCTCATTATCGGGCCCAGAGGATGTCATCGATGACACAGGTCGACGATGACACCCGAGGGAAGCTGTACGTCGACGCACCCACTCCGGCGCCGTCGACTTCGACAGCACGTTCCCTGGCGTCCAGGCGCTCCGGAACGCCGGGAACGGCAAGGTGAGTTCAGGAGCCTCGTCGACCGGCAGTCCGCCGAGGCCTTCGGCGGCAGCGGCGAGGCCGCGATCACCGACCACATCTTCCCCGGCGCCCCAGCCGGAGAGCGCAGGTCTGCGCCGAGAACGACTCGGTGAGGCCGGACGAGGTCGTCGTCCGGCACCTCGGCTCGGCTCACAACTGACGCGCACCACCGCCACCCATGACTGACAAGGACACGAGAACGTGAAGAAGACCCTGCTCGCCGAGTTCACCGCCCGCGAGGGAACGCGGGACGAGGTCGCCCGCCTGATCGGCGACTACGCCCTGAAAGTGCGTCAGGAGGAAGGCAACATCACCTTCGACGTCTACACCAAGGCGGCCCACCCGCGGTCCTTCTGGATCTTCGAGGTGTACCGGGACGAGGACGCCTTCCAGGCACACCTGAACGCTCCGTACGGCGGCCCGTTCAACGCCGCCCTCGCCCCGCTGATCGAAGAGGACGCCTCCGTACTGACGTTCCTGAGCGCGGTCGCCGTGCGTCCGTAGCTGGCCGCCGGCACGGGCCCCTCTCACCGCCGCGGGAGTCGAGGAGGAGGGAAGCGCCCCGTCCGGCTGCGGACGGGGCATCACGGGGCCGGCTATTACCCACATCGATACTGCGTTCACGGGTCTCACCTCCTCGGGGATGCGCGGACTGCCGAATCGCATCCTCGAACACGGAAGGCGGCCTCCGGCCGGCGGATTCTTCGCCGATATCGACAAACCCCGCTTGCTGGAGGAGTACGCGACCACCTGGGGGCGCGGCGCCGAGGTCGCCCCGGGGGGAGGAACGGAACCCGACCTCCGAGTGGCGACCGGAGGCGGCGCGGGAGCACCGGGGAGCGGATCGGCGCAGGTGGCCGTCGGTTCGTCCGACGACCGGGGAGATAGGCGTGCGGCGGGGCGGAGAGGGCGTCGCCGGACCCGATTGACAAAGCGGAGCGCTGTTCCGGATACTAAACGGAACGTCGCTCCGCTTCGGGTCGATCGCAGCGGGACGTCCACCCGCCATGCCCCTCGCCAATCGCCGGTCGCAGCAGACCGGCGGACGGCAGGTGCCGCCGAAAGGGAACGCACATCGTGAGCACTTCCACCATCACCAGCGCCGACGCCTCGGGGACGCCCGTCCCGGTCCTGTCCTTCAGCCCCGTCGTCCTTCCCGTGCCGGGACGTCCCGTCGACCTCCAGGTGCGCGTCACCGCACCCGCGACCGGAACCGGTCTTGCCGTCATCCTCCTTTCGCACGGTCAAGGCCCCTCGCACCACCTCTCCTCGCTCAACGGCTACGCGCCGCTCGTCGACCTCTGGGCCGCCCAGGGATTCGTCGTCATCCAGCCCACCCACCTCACCTCCAGGACGCTGAGCCACCTGGTCGCGGACGCCCCCGGGGCACCCTTCTTCTGGCGCTCGCGCTCCGAGGACATGTCGCACATCCTCGACCGACTCGACATGATCGAGAAGGCCGTGCCGCTGCTCGCTGGGCGGATCGACCATGCCAAGGTGGCCGTCGCCGGGCACTCGTTCGGCGGCTTCACCTCCAGCCTGCTGCTCGGTGCCCGGGTCACCGATGCCGACGAAGGGGGAGTCGTGAGCCTTCTCGAGCCCCGGATCAAGGCCGGGGTGCTGCTCGCCGCGCCCGGCAGGGGCGACGTCCTCAACGGACCGATGGCTGACGCGCTGCCGGTCTTCCGGACCATCGACTTCTCCACGATGGCCGCACCCGCGCTGGTCGTCGTCGGCGACGAGGACGACTCCCGGCACTTCACGGACATGGGGCCGGACTGGCACGCCGACCCCTACACACTCGCCCCCGGGCCGAAGGCCCTGCTCACCCTGTTCGGCGCGGGCCACGGACTCGGCGGCATCGCCGGATACGACGCCGCCGAGACCACCGACGAGAACCCCGAACGAGTGGCCGTTCTGGCCCGGCTCACCGCGGCCTACCTCCGCACCCGGCTTCAGGCCGGTGCCCCCACGTGGCAGGCCGCGTGCGAGGCACTGACGGCCGACGCCCATCCGATGGGACGAGTCGAGTCCAAGTGAGCCATTCCCCGCCCGGCAGGTCCCACATCGGGACGGTCGACGCGGTCGGCGCACGGGGTCGGCCGGCAGGTTGGTGGCCGACGGCGGTAGGTGTACGGCAGCGGTAGGTGTACGGCGGCGCGACTCGGGCCGGTCGACAACACGTCGGCCTGGAGGCGCGGAGGTCCGGAGGCGTTGGAGCGGGCGGCGTGGCGTGGCGTGTAGGGACGGTGCCGCGTCGGCTGGGCCCGGTCAACTCTCATGCAGGGTGGTATGAGTGGTGCGTACCCTCAGTGGCATCGCCCCCACCTCACGCGGGGGCACGCGACATCGAGGATTGTCTTGTGACTCCGCACTCTCTGGCGTTCTACGTGGACGTCGTCACCGCCGGCGCCGTGCTCGGCGTACGCCCTGGGGACTCGCCCGAGCACGCCACCGAGGTCTTCGGACCGGACTTCGCCGAGAACAGTCACAGCGGCCACACCATGTGCCGTGACTACGGCCTCGTCGAGTTCTACTGGGACCGAGCCCGCGCCGACCACCCGTGGTCGGGTCATCATTTCTCCCTGCAGGTGCACCGGCTCGCGTATCGGGACCGCACCCTCGTCGACGGCGTGCTCCGCGCCCGGTACGGGCGGTTCACGCCCAGGCTGCGATTCGAGAAGCTGCAACGCCTGCTCGTGCGGCGCGGCGTTCCCCTTCGGGAGGTTCCCGAACTCCGGGCGAACGCCCCGTACTTCCGTACGTTCTGGCAGCCGGGTTCCCTCGTGGCCATCTCCGTCATAGGTACCTATGGCGAGTACAGCACGCCGGAACGCCTGAGGGTCGGCGACGTATACAGGATCCATGCCCCGATGACCGCCGAGGAAGTGGAGTGGCGCCGGGCACAAGTCGGGTAGGCCTCCAGTCCGCCCGCCGTACGCCGAGTCGACCCGGGCATCGACTCGGCGAAGTCCGTCGGCCGACAGCACCGTCACGTCCCAGCCGGACGGGATCGGCACGTCCTGCCGCCGGCCGGCCTTCTCAGGCCGCCGAGCAGGTGGCCGTCACCGAGGGCGTGCCCGGCGCGGTCGGCGTACTCGCGAGGAAGCCGAAGGTGGTGCTCGCCCCCGCCGCCACCGTGCCGTTCCACCCGGTGTTGCGCACCGTCGTCCCGGTCGGCGCGCCGTTCCAGACCTGGGTGAGCTGGGTGCCCGTCGGGAGTGTGAGGGTCACGGCCCAGGAACGGATCGCCGCTGTGGAGGAGGTGTTGGTGACCTTGACCTCGCCCTGGTAGCCGCCCTGCCACACCGACACCGCCCGGAAGGACGCCGAGCAGCCACCGCTTCCGGGGTCTCCGGGGTCCCCCGGAGTGCCCGGGGTGAGCAGGGCGGACAGCGCCGGGTACCAGCGGGCCGCCATCTTGGCGTCGCCGGAGGCGTTGGGGTGGACGCCGTCGTAGGTGTCGGTGGCCGTGTCGAAGCCCGTCCACTGGTCGACGACGGTCACCGGCGACTGCGCCGTGCTGATGCCGCGGGCCCAGGCCGGAATGCGCTGGTTGAGGGTTGCCGTACGAGTGGCGCACTCGGCGCAGTTGCTCGGGTTCATCGGGATGAGCTGAGCGACCAGCACCTTCATGGCCGGGTTGCTGGCGCGCATCTGGCCGACCAGCTTCGTGTACGCGGCGAGGATGGTGTCCGGTGCGATGTTGCTCCAGACGTCGTTGGTGCCGAAGTGCATGACAACGATGTCCGGCGCCGTTGTCGCCAGCCATCCGGGCAGCAGGTTCTGGTCGGCGGTGGCGGTGGCCTGGAAGCCGCCATGGCCCTCGTTGTCGGCGTCGTGCGTGAGGGCGCAGCTCTGGGCGTTCAGGGTGCCGACGAAGTCGATGTCGGTGTAACCGGCGTCGTGCAGCCGGTTCCAGAGGACGGAGCGCCAACAGCCCGGGGAGCCGGTGATGGAGTCGCCGAGCGGCATGATGCGTACCGGGGACTCGGCGGCGGCGGCGACGGGCGGGGCGGCGGCCAGGCCTGAACCGGCGGCGAGGGCGAGCAGGCAGGTCAGGAATGCGGCGACGAGGGAGTGGTGTCTGCTGCGCACGGTGTGTCCTTCCTGAAGGGGGAGCAGGAGTGCGGTCCACCTTGTGGGAGCGCTCCCACAAGGTCTGCCGGTCCATCAAGCCACCGTTGACGGTGACCCGTCAATATGCCGGACGGACTCGGACCCGTCCCGGACCCGGACGGACTTGGACCCGTCCCGGACCCGGACGGACTTGGACCCGTCCCGGACCCGGACGGACTTGGACCCGTCCCGGACGGACCCGGCCCTCGGTGCCTGTGCTGCCGGCGCCCGACCCGAGCGCCGGAACCCAGGCGTGCCGTCCGCCTGCGTTCCCGGCACGCCCACCCCGCCGCCGAAAGCCACGGCTCACCGCAGGAGATCAGCCGGGCCAACCCGACTCGAACGGGAGCCGGGTACCTCTCTGTCCCGGGTTGACGGGCCAGGAAGGGCGCCGACGACGCGACAGCCTATGCGCGCGCCGGGCCCGGCACGCGCATAGGCCTCGGCACGCGCACCGGCCTCGGCTCGGTGTTCCGGCCCGTCGACCGATTACGCGTCGACCGTCGGCCGGAAGGCCGCCCTATGCGCCGGTCGCCGATGAGCCGGCCGCCTACGGGTCGCGCCTACTCCTTGTCCGGTCGTGCCGGACCGAAGACGGGATCCGGGTTGTGGAAGCGGTGGTAGCTCTCCGGCGGGGCGAGGTAACTGACCGGCAGGCCACCGGTGTTGACGACGATCTGGTCCACGGCGATCGCGGGGTCTCCCATGAACAGGCGCAGGACGTGCTCACCGGGCTGGGTCACGGTCACCGTTCCGGTCAGCTTCTCGATGCCCTCCTCCACGTTGCGGGCCCAGGCGTCGCCCCGGTTGCCGGTGGCCACGGCCTGACCCGTCAGGACGGTGACCGGACCGTCGTCGAGGCCGACGGCCACCCGGCGCTGTCCTCGTTCGTCCAGGGACGGCAGACGGAAGACGGTCACCGGGAACGTGCCGGTTCCGGTGAACCGCACCCGGTACCGCAACTCCGGTGCCCGCGTGGGGTGGTCCGAGGTGACGGGGGGCGCGGTCGACGGCACCGCCTCCACCGCGGCCGCGTGCCGGCCCAGCCCCCGCACGGTCCGCCAATGCGCGCCGCCGCGCGCCACCCGGCCGTCGAAGTGGGCGGCGACGATCGAGACGTACCCGTGCGACTCGACGTATCCCCGAGCCCGTCGGCGCGCCCGCTCCCCGTCGGCCCGCACCCGCAGCGGTACGTCGACGCTGCCGCCGGCACCGGTGAACGTCACCGTCGCCTCGTGCGAGCCCTCCGGCATCCGCTCCCAGTCGATCTCCACCCACACCCGTTTCTGGTCGGTGATCGTGCCGCCCGAAGCGCTCAGCCGGACCCACGGACTGCTTGTCGTCGCGCTCCAGTCGAACGGCAGGAAACCGGTGTTGAAGACGTCGGCGAAGCGCCGGTCGCGGGTGTAGGAGGAGAAGGAGAGCGGTAGGTCGGCCCCGGTGTCGTTCCCTTCGGCGGCCACGCCCAGCCCCGACGTGTCCTGCGCCGCGACCCGGGACACGCCGGGGCGGCCGGGTGCCTTGGGGATCTGCGAGGGGTAGGGGTTGACGATGCCGTCCCATTTGCCGTCGGCGATCTCGGTGTTGTAGCGCCTCGTGATCGCCTGTTCATCGGCGTGGGCGGCCTCGGCGAGATCCGCGAAGCGGTTCGTCCCGGCTCCCCGCCCCTGCCGGACGGCGAGCGCGTTGCGGTCCGCCCAGTAGTACTTCAGATTCATCAAGTACGCGCCGTGGACGGGGTATTCGACCAGCTCGTAGAAGGCGTCCCGGTAGGCGCCGGGCAGCTTGGCGCCGAGCGTCCGGGTCCGCTCCAACAGGCTCTCGTAGGCGGCCAGCCGCCGCCCCGCCTCATCACCGTGCTGGACCGTCGAGAAGACGCCCCGGTCGATGAATTCCGGACGCCGCTCCGCCGCGAGACGGTAGTACTCCGTACGGATCGCGGCGATCTCCCTGCCGTGGCGCCGGCCGAACTGCCGCCCGGTCCACTCGACCAGGAACTCCTCGACGTTGTCAGGCCCCCAGCGGTCCACGTCCCAGGCCATGTCGAGACAGAACGACAGCCCGTGCTCGATGGACTTGATGTCACCGACGTTGAAGATCCACATCCGGTCGGCCCGATGGTCGTACACCCGGCGCAGTTCCTGCCACACCTTGCTCAACTGCGTGGTGTCCAGCCAGAGATAGCTTCTGGGGCGGCCCCAGTAGGACAGGTGGTAGTAGATGCCGTTGCCGCCCGGGCGCCGTCGCTCCGCCTCGTCGGGCAGCTGGCGCATGTTGCCGTGGTTGTCGTCCGGCCAGATCAGGGTGACGTCGTCGGGGACCCGGACCCCCGCGTTGTACAGCTCCAGGACCTCCTTGTACGGGATGAAGATCTGCGGCGTGACGGCGGCGCCGACCTCCTCGGCGAGGATCCGGCGCTGGTCCGCGATGATGTCGTTCATGACCACGACCTTCTCCGGGATCGTGGTGGCGTGGCGGGTCTCCAGCGCGCTGTCGTGCAGACCGCGCATACCGAGCGTCCAGCTGCTCTCGTACGCGGCGTTCTCCCGTGCCCGCGCCCGCCAGTACGCGGAGATGACGCCGGGGTTCACCGTGTAGTCGTACACCGGCGGACCGCCGTCCGTGCCCCGGTGCTCCTCGGCCCAGGGCTCCCACTCGTGGACGCCGTTGCGCAGTACGGCCTCCGGGTGGCTGGAGCCGACCACGATGCCGTACTGGTGGGCCAGCTCGGGATTCTCGCGGTGCTTGTTGAAGAAGTCGGAGTAGGGGTGCATGGCCGGCCACAGGTAGTTGGCCTTGAGGCGGAGGAGCAGCTCGAAGACGTGCTTGTACGTCTCGGGGCCGATGTTCTTGTCGGGCTCCTGGGTGCGGCGGGACCAAGTGGTCAGGTTCTGCTCGTCGTTGATGAAGATGCCCCGATATCGGACCGACGGCTCGTATCGCTTGAGAGGGCCGGCTGGGACCGTCACCGTGTCGCGGTGCTCGACGGGCACGTCGGCCCACCAGTACCAGGGCGAGACGCCGATCCGTTCCGAGGTGTCGTAGATGCCGTACACGGTGCCACGCCGGTCGCTCCCGGCGATCACCAGGGCGCGTTCCACCCCCGGCAGCGGTCGGTCCACGACCTGGGTCACCGACGCCTCCCAGCGGCCCTTCACCCGGGAGGTGTCCAGGCGGCCCTCCTCGACGAGCCGGTCGATGACCGGGCTCACGCCGATGGTGCCCATGAGAACCAGGTGCTCGGTCTTCTTCGGCAGGGTGTGCAGCAGCCGGGGCTTCGCCCCGCTGACCCGTTCCACGTCCGCCCGCAGATCGCCGGCCGTGCGGATGACGGCCGGGTCGTCCGCCGGGTCCACGAACAGGTCGACGGCGACACCGCCGTGCACCAGGGGGAAGGCGGACCGGTCCGAGGAGGGTGCGGCATGCGCGGCGGCGGGAAGCGCGCCGGGGAGCAAGGGGGCCACTCCGGCGGCCGCCACGCCCCGGAGGAACGACTTTCGGGTCCACGACCGCGGTTGTTCGCCCCGCGACCGGCCGTATGGCTCGTCGTGCGTCGGCCTGTCGGGCTCGTCGTGCGTCAGCCCGTCAGGCCTGTCGTGCGCCGGCCTGTGCGGTTCGTCGGGGGACTCGTTGTGCGGCACGAGGCACTACCTTTCCGATGCGCTGGCATGAGCAGGACAGAAAGCGCTTACCGTGCGGCACCCTAGGGCAGGCCCGACCGGGCGTCCAGACGACCGCGCTCTCCCCGCACCCATCCGGCGCGCTGTCCGAACGGCCCGCGCGGAAGGGGGCCTGCCGTGGCCCGGCTACAGCCGGAAGGCACCGCCCTCGACGAGGATGAGCAGTCCGAGGGCGATCAGAACCACGGGCAGCAGGATGTGGCCCCAGCGACTGAGTGCCTTGGCGACGACAGGGCGGGTGGCGAAGAACTTCCCCGCGAAACACCACACCGCCACCAGGACGAGGAAGACGACCGCGTACGCGCTCATGCCGCCGACGCCGGCCGTCGCGAAGACGGGGACATAGACGCCGATGTTGTCGCCTCCGTTGGCGAAGGTGACCGCCGCCACCTCCAACGGACCGGGGCCGCCTCCCTCGGCCACGGACCCCTCGTCGTCCTCGTCGCCGCGGTGTTTCCACCCCTGCCAGGCGGCCTTGAGACCGAGGGCGAGCGGCAGGAGACCGAGGTAGGGGATCGCGGACTCGGGCAGGAAGGTCGCACCGAAAGCGGCAGCGACGGCAACGACCAGGATCGCGGCGAACCCGAGGTACTGCCCGCACACGATGCGCCGAGTGGAACCACGGTTCCCCGCGCCCTGGGAGAAGAACAGGGCCAGAATCAGGATGTCGTCGATGTTGGTGACGGCGAACAGGCCTGCCGCCCGGCCGATGATGCCCAGATCCACAGCAGCGAGGTCCTCTCAGTCGACGCGACCCGGCGACCGTATCCCGGCGCCGACCCAGCCCCGCGCGCGGCCGTCGAGAACCGCGCGCCGACCGACACGGCAGGCGGCTCGATGAGAGCCGTGCCGTACGCGTGCGAGCCCGCCCGTCCACAGTGACGAGACCGGACACCTGACGAACGACGCACGCCCGCGCCGGTACCCCGCCTGCGGACCGGGGACGAACCAGGACGGCAGGTTCGCGTCGGTCGATCCTGGAGAGCCGGTGCCGCGCCTCTCGCCGGCGGATGCGTGGGCGGTACGGGTCCCGGACGTCGCACCGTCGCGGAAATCCGTTCGGCAGCAGGTCACAGCGCAAGGCACAGTAACCGCATGGATGAACGAGGACTGGACCCCGACGGGACGATCGCCCGCGAAGGCGCACTGGACCGGGTGCCGGCGGGGTTCGTTCCCGTCGTCGAGGCCGCCCGCGCTCGTATCACCGAGACGTTCGACGGTACCCGCCTGCACAGCGCCTACCTCTACGGCAGCATCCCTCGTGGCACGGCCACCCCCGGAGTCTCCGACCTCGACCTTCAGCTCGCCCTTCACGGGGAGCCCACCGAAGGCGACCGCGCTGACGCCAGAGCCGTCGAGGCCGCGCTCGACCGCGCGTTCCCGCAGATCGACGGCGTCGGGATCCTGCTGACCAGTGCGCGGTTCCTGCTCAGCGAGGTCGACCGGCACGACGGCGGGTTCTTCATCGCGTGTCTCTGTACTCCGTTGCTGGGTCCTGACCTCGCGGAACAACTGCCCCGGTACCGCCCCACAGCCCTGCTCGCGCGGGAGACCAACGGCGACCTTGCCCGCGTGCTGCCACGCTGGCGAGCCAAAGCGGACGAGGCGGAGACGGACGCCGATCGCCGGACCCTCAGCCGGTTCGTCGGTCGTCGCCTCGTCCGCACCGGCTTCACCCTGATCATGCCCCGTTGGGGTGGCTGGACCAGCGACCTTGAGCAGTCCGCCGAACTCTTCGGCCGTTACTACCCCGAGCGCGGCGAGCAGATGCGTCTCGCCGCGTCCACCGGACGTGTGCCCTCACCCGATCCGGCAGTGCTGGAGCGGCTCATCGAGGACCTCGGCCCTTGGCTCGCGGCCGAGTACACGGCCGTGCATGGCGAGAAGGCTCCGCGTCCCTGACAGGCGTCCCACACCGTGATCGCCCTTCTCACCACCACGCGGATGTGCCCGGCGGCCGTGTCCACCGCGGGCTTGCGGCCGTCGCGTGACGCGGCACGGTAGTGAGCCCCAGCCCCAGCCCGGTGCCGGGCGACGGCCCTGCGTGAGTGGCCTGTTAGCGTACGCGGATGGAAGGTCTGCGAGCCGTGGCCTGGCCGCCTGAGCCGATCCGGACCGAGAGGCTCGTGCTTCGCGAGTCCGAGGCCCGGGACCGTGCGACGTTCATCGAGCTGCTGGCGTCGCCGGAGGTGCACACCTACCTCGGTGGTCCCCGGCCACGAGACGAACTCGAGCGCGAGATGCCCGGAACTCCCGAACGGTGGCCCGGGAGCTTCGTCGTCGATCTCGACGGGTCGATGATCGGCCAGATCCTGCTGAGGAGAACGACGGGGCACCGTCGCCCGGCTGCCGTGGGGAAAGCCGATCTCGGCTACCTGTTCCTGCCGCGGGCGTGGGGACGCGGGTACGCCGCCGAGGCGTGCGCGGCGGCACTCGGCTGGCTCGCCGGAGCGCTTCCCGGCGAGCCGGTGGTGCTCACCACCCAGACCGCCAACGTCGGCTCCATGCGTCTCGCGGCGAAACTGGGCTTCACCGAGGTGGAGCGGTTCGAGGCTTGGGGCGCCGAGCAGTGGCTCGGCATGTGGTTCCCGGTCGCTCCCTCAAGTTGACTTCGCGACGGGACCGCCGGCGACGACGGAACCGCCGTGGAGCACTCGCCCGTCCGCGCACGAGCGGCCCGCAATCCCGGCTTCCGCCTCGGTCATGCGGGTGTCACCTTCAGGCCTGGAGTGGATCGGACCGCTTCGGAGCAGAAGGGTTCAGTGCTCGCAGAGGGAGAATTCCCGTTCGTAGAGCTGCTCGTTGTGTTCGTCGACGAAGAACTTGCGTTCCCGCATGAGTTGTTCGCGGTAGTTCCTGGCCTGTTCGAGTGTCATGGTCGAGGTGTCGGACCAGGGTTGTTGCGGTGGCACGTCGGAGGTCGAGACGATCGTCTCCGACGGGTCGACCAGGAAGAACGCGAGAATTTTGCGATGTCCCGGACGGGTGGGGTCCGTCAGGCGGAATGAGCTGACGCGGTGTTGCAGGATGTTCGGGAAGGCCAGGCAGCGGCCCGCCGGGGTCGATGTCGAACCCAGCATCTGGTTCAGTGCGTCTTCGTTCTCCAGGCCGTAGACCTCGCGCAGGCCGTTGTCGTCGTTCTGTTCGTAGGACGGGTCGTCGAGTGCGGCACGGAAACTCAGGCGGCTCTCGGTGATGTTCTCGCTGTCCCAGTAATAGAGGCCCGTCGAGACGATCCGCTCGTTCATCATCCCCTCGACATGCCAGGAACCCCCGGGGTACTCGGGCTTGTCCGGAGTGAGGTGAATGGTGGCGAGCTTGACGATGACCTGGAGGCGGCGGCCCCGGAGGTCGACTCGGGCGGACTCATCGGGCGACTCGGGCCGGGTGAAGGCCGGGGCGTCCGGGATGACCGGGCGGCGGTTCTCCCACCAGTCGTCCTGTTCCTCCTCCCATTTACGGACGGCCTCAGCGTGTGCCCCGTCATCACCGTAGGAGGCTCTGTCCGGATACTCGGGCTGCGACGCGTACCACCCGTAGGGATCTGCCTCGATCCGCAAAGGCCGCGGGTGGCGCAGATCGGTGAGCACGTTCTCCAGCAGCGGGCGCATGGAGGCGAACAAGTCCGGCAGTACGGAGACCAGTTCGCGATGAGTTTCGGGATGGACGTTGTTGACGTACGAACGGAAGGTGACCTCGCCGTCGTCACTGATGTCGACGTCCGTGGGAAGCCACTGGAACTGCTCGGAGAATTCGTACTTCGAGTAGCGGTTGGTCGGGTTCTGCCAAGCCCTCTCGGGCGCACCGCTCACCTCTCTCACCAGACAGAACAGTGAGGGATGAACCAGATCCAGTACCTGGCCGTCGGATCCGGGATGCCAGTCCTGTTCGGCTACGGGGACCTGCTCCAGAACCCGGACCGCCTCGCGCAGCCGGGATCTGAGCGCGTCGTCGACCAGTGTGTCCGACTGCCACACCCCGTCGACGGCGGACACCTCGACGCCGGTTCGTTCGTCCCGCAGCGCGGCGTAGTAGCGGAGTTCGGCAAGCACGTAGGTAATCTGCGCTTCGGTGAGGCCCTGGGCGGCGGCTTCTCGCGTCCACCTGGCGACGATGTCCGCATCGTTCATCTTGTCGAACCACCGCGGCTTCGCCCGAATGAGCGAGCTGCACTGCATCATTTCAAGTTCCCGCAGGGTTCGGGGTGTTGCGAACGATATGAACCCGGAAGCGTGAAACGGCAGCGGGAAAGCGGACAGGCCAGTCAATTTTCTTGGTCCTCCCAGTCGATGTGCGGTGGCGGGAAGGATACTTCAGCGGACTGACACCGCCGCCGTGGTCCGTGTCCTCACCGGCTCGGCAACCGCTCCGCTGAGCGCACCAGTTCCTCACGGACCAGGCCCGGGGCGGCCGGACGCGCCCCTTCGACGACCAGGACCCGCACGCGGCCGGATCTGTCCCTCCCTACCGAAGATTCAGCCCGCCGTCCGCCGGGCCGGTATGTCACGCCGCGCGGGGGATGATGGACCTGAAATGACGGAATGCGAGGTCAGGATCTTCTATGGCGAAGCTGCTTCATCAACCCCGTGAGGACGCGGAGTTCGATTTCATCCTGGGGATGAGCGGAGTGCCGATCCTCGCCTACTTCACCGGGACTTGGCCCAAGGCGATCGAGCCGTGCCGGGCGATGGACGTCGTCGTGAGTGCCGTCGCCGAGGACTACGCGGGCCGCCTCACGGCCGTCCGCACCGACATCACGCGCTGTCCGGCCGCGACCGAGCGATACGGCGTCACCGGCGCCCCGTCCTACGTCCTGCTGAAGGAGGGGGAGGTGGTGGCGCACGGCACGGGGCCTATGACCATCTCCGAGGTACGGGAGTTCCTGGACGGCCACCTCTGAGCGGCACGGTCGGCTGTCGGCGGCCGAGTCGGGTTCGGCGCCATCGGTGCAGGCCCCGCAGGTGAGTGGGGACCCGGCCACCGTCACCACCTGCGGCCGCTTGGCGGACGGACGCCGTGCACCAAGAGCGACCGCGAGCGGGCCCAGCGGTCGGCGCCGCTGGGCAAGGTGAGACAGACCCAGGGGTAGAGGAAAGACCCGGTCCGCAATGCTCATCGGAGGCTGCGGGCGACGCTGAACACGCGAGCCGGGAGTGGCGCGCGCACCCCCAGCCGCACTGTTGAACACGTTCAATAGATCTGGCAGGGTGTCCCTCCGCGGCCCACTCCTACCGGTTGGGCGAGGTGGGCTGAGGGCGGGAGGCCCGGGTGGCGGGCGAAAGTGGGCTGCGTGCGCGCGGGGCGGTCTTCGGCGTGCTCATGGTGGTGTGGGCTGTTCTGACGGCGTGTGCCAATCCCTATCAGTACTACGAGGGAACAGGGCTTCATGACGCCACGAAGGCCGAAATCGCCGGGGGCTGGGAGAACGTCGAGGGGACCCGGGTGGTGCTTCGCGACGATGGAACGGCGATTTTCGAGAAGCTCGACGGGCAGGACTTCGACTTCGAGGACGGTTGGCGTCTTTCCGGTACGGGAACCTGGCAACTGACCGACGCCGACGGGGGACAGGTCGTCCGGCTCGCGCTGACAGCCCGGACACGAGTGGAGAGACGTATCCCTGCGACGGCCACTGCCACCTCGACCCCTGAACCCTCATCGACCTACGCGTGGTCGTTCTACGTGGACCGCGATCAGCAGGACGGGTTGAAGCTGTTCTTCTTCTACGGAGATCCCGACATCGGGAACACCTACGTGATGACGCGCGAGACAGGGTCATAGCCATGCGCTGATGGCCGCGACCAGCACGGTTGCCTCGTAGCGGACCTCCAGTTCGCCGTACCGGAAGGCCACGGCGCGGTGCCGCCTGAGCGGTCGATCCCGCACTCGACCGCATGCCGCTCCGGGTGGTCGACCGGGGCGAAAGGCCAAGGACGGGAACCGGGGGAGGAGCCAGTGCCGGGCGCCGTTCCGCTGCCACCGGAGAAGCCGGTCATGGATCCGACTCGACGGACCGTGCTCGACGGGCAGATGAGCCACTGGCGGAAACCCGCGTGGCCTCCGCGCGTGATCCGGGTAGGGTCGGGCGATGTCCGAGCTGAAGCCGCTGCACGCCTGCCACGCCCCGGCGGTCCTGGCCTTCGAGCTGGCGAACCGCACCTACTTCGCTGCCTCGGTCCCCGACCGCGGCGACGACTTCTTCGACCGGTTCACCGACGTGTACAGCGCCGCCCTGGCCGAGCAGGAGGCCGGCGTCTGCGCTTTCTACGTGCTCGTCGCCGAGGACGGCTCGGTACACGGCAGATTCAACCTGTACGACTTGGAGGACGGCACTGCCAGACTCGGTTACCGGGTCGCGGAGCGCGTCGCCGGCCGCGGCGTGGCCACCGCGACCGTCCGGGAGCTGTGCCGCACGGCGACAGTGATGCACGGCCTGCGCACACTGCGGGCGGCCACCTCCCACGCCAACGCCGCTTCCCAGAAGGTCCTGACCAAGGCCGGGTTCGTCCCGGTCGGCCCGGCGGACCCGGCCGATCTCGGCGGCACGTCGGGCACCTGGTACCAGCGTGACCTCCAGCCATAGGCCTTGATCTTGTTCGTGGGTCGGCTGCGGGAAGGCTGAGGCCACCGCTGGTCATCAGACCACGACCTTCTGATCGCCCCTCTGTTGGCGGCGTCGGAAGGGACTACGGCAGAGTCTTCAGCTTGAGGGCGCACCTGCGCCGTACGCCTGCGCGGACCGGTTCCGCCGCTCCAAGTAACGTCAGGACGTCCAAGTGTCCCTTCTCGCGTTCTTCGGCCCGCCCGCGATCACACTCCTCCTGTTCGCCGTCGGGGCGTTCCCGTACGCCTTGTGGGTGACCAGGCGGAGGCCCTCGCAGCCGGCCCGCTGGGCTGTGATCGGCATCGCAGCAGCGATCGCCGCATATGGGGCCGGAACCGTCTACGGGCTCGCCTTCACCAACCCGCTCGACGTGTGCGGGGACAAGACCGGCGACGGCGTGTACATGGATGCCGGCCGGGACTTCGGCCTGACACGGGTGAGCGTGGACAGCTTCCCCCCGTCCATCACCTGTCACTGGACCGGTGGCCACGACACCGAAGCGGTGTGGTTCTGGACTTCGCCCCTGCTCTTCGCAGGAGTGGCCTGCTCCACCGTCTGCTTGGCCCTCATGTACCGAACACGAAGAAGCTGAGCGCTTCCCCCATGCGTCCGGTCATCCTCGTGGGCAGGGTGTCCGGGTGCGTGCTGACTAGGGTGGACCTCGACGCGGACCATCAAGGGAGGGGCCCATAGGTGTGCCCGTAGCGCGGAGCGGGGGCAGGGCGCGCCCGTGGTGCGGAACAGGCCAAGGTCTCCGCGGTCACCGGCGTGCTGGGCGCCCGGCTTGATGGCGGGGCGTGCTCAACAGGGCTCGCCAGCGGGGTAGTTCGGTGAACGGCACGACCAGGCACAGGACAGTCACCGTGGCGCCGATCCACGTCCCCCACAGCGCCCACGCGGAGGCTGCCGCCGCCACCAGGTGAAGCACGACCAGCAGGACGGTGACGATGCCCGGCACCGCAACGGGCGCGTCTGCACCGGGCCGGTCGCCCGGGGTGCTGAAGACGGCAGGCAGCCCGATCAGCAGCAGGACGGCGCCGATCGCCAGCGGGACGGAGTGCGGCCACAGGGCCCAGGGGGTGCACACCCAAGCGGTCACCTCCCCGGCGACGCGTATGCCGCCTCGGACGTAGTCGTGTCCCGGCGGCCGTTGCGTCCTGGTCCTCACGGTGCTCACGGCGGCCTCCTGACCTCGATCGGCGAAGGGCGCCTCGAGCAGCGGCTCGGCCGGAGTCTTCCCGTTCACAGGCTGTCGGGTGGACGGGGAGGGATCGGGGGCGGTCATCTCATCCTTCGGAGGCATGATCAGGAAAGTCGGCCTGGAAACCGGCGATCAGGGTGTCGATGAGGAAGTGGAAACTCCGTGTGACGTCGTGGGGCATCCCGAAGGCGCCGGAGCCCTCAAGGGTGACGAACCCGTGAAGTGCTGATCGCAGTACCCGTGCGGAGTCGACCACGCGCGCGTCGGGCAGGCCGAAACCCGCGAGGACGTCGAGCAGGACCTGCAACGCCTCTTCGCTGACGCGGCGGTCCTCCTCGTCACCGGCCGCCGGCACGGGGACGGTGGCGGCGTAGCGTCCGGGATGCTCCAGAGCCCAGCGGCGGTAGCTGTCGGCGAACGCCCGGACCGCGTCCGGACCGGAACGGCCGACGGACTCCCGGGCCAGCCGATGGGCGAATTCGCGCTTGGCCCGGACGGAGATGCCGTGCCGCAGTTCGTGCAGGGAGCCGACGTGCTTGTACAGGGACGGCGGCCGTACGCCGAGCCTGTCGGCCAGCAGACCCATGGTCAGGCCCGCCAGACCGACCTCGTCGGCGAGCGCCGCTCCCGCCGCGACGACGGCGCTCGTGTCGAGGCCCGCCCTAGGCACGGGCGTGTGCTTCCAGGAAGGCCAGCATGAGGGAGACCGTCTCCTCGGGGTACTGGTCGTGCGGGTAGTGGCCGGCACCCTCGACCACCGCGAGCTTTCCGACACCGGCCGGCATCGCGGCCACGATCGCCGCGCCCTCGGCGCGCGGATCGACCCAGTCGGGGTCGAGCGAGCCCTGCACGATCAGGGCAGGGCACCGTACGTTGCCCAACTGGGCGCCGGCGTCGGTCGGCGCCGTCTGCCCCATCTTCTGCATCGCCCGCATCCGGCCGGGCTCGCCCAGCATCGCCTTGATGCCGGCCAGCCGGTCGGTCCAGTCGGCCGGCTTGCGGCCCGGGTAGGCGTGGTCGAGATAGCGGGACCACAGTCCCACGCTGCCGAACAGGCTGGAGCCGAGCAGCCGGAAGGCACCCTTGCGGTAGCTCTGCGAGCGGAAGTCGCCGAGCTTGATCGACTGCGCGCGCGTGAAGGGGCCCAGCTCGATGATGCCCTTGACCAGGCCTGGATCCTGGGCGGCCGCTATGGTGGCGGCGCCGCCGGAGATCGAGTGGCCGACCAGGACGGCCGGGCCGCCTCCTATGTGGCGGATCACCGCGAGCAGATCGCCCGCGATGTCGGTGCGCGAGTAGGAGGGCCATTGCGCGCTCGACTCGCCACAGCCCCGCAGGTCGACCGCGGCCACTCGGTACCCCGCCGCCACCAGACGCGGCAGGACGAACCTGTACGCCGTGCGGCTGTCCCCCATGCCGTGGGCCAGGACGACCAGCGGGCCTTCTCCAGCGGTTTCGTAGGCGATGGTGCCGCCCGGGACGGAGACGAACTCAGCCATGACATCTCCTGCTCGTTAAGTGCAGTAGCTACAAGCTAATGCGACTAGCCAAAAGCTAAGGGGAATAGCCAAGGGTGTCAACTCCGGCCGGGCGCAAGGTGAGGGCGCGGGGGGAAGGGTCAGCTCGGTTCGGGGTGGAGTGACAGGGAATGGGCTGACGCGCGGCTCGACCGGCTCTGCGTCGTCGTCGCTCCCGTGATGGTGGGAACGGCGCAGGGGCGGTCAGCTCTGAGCGGCCCACTGCTTCGGCCGGGACATCACGTCACGCAACTCCGGTTCGTCGTACATACGTTGATCCGGCCTCGGCGCCGTAGCGACGGCTGTGGCTGGGATCAGCAGGGGTGTCAGGGATCGCCAAGTAGGCTCGCGGCCATGGGTGCGCTCCTACCGTTCCTGATCCTGATCGGTGTCCTGGGCGCCTTCGGGTGGCTGGCATCACGTATGCGTCGCCGAGGTCCGGCCGGCGGAGCTGTGAGTGCGGCCCTGGCCTCCTACGAGGAGGCGTTCCGTGTCACCTCTCACGAATCTCACGTCGAGATCCAAGCTCAAGCGGAACGCAAGGCGCCGATGCTGTCGCCTGACGATGACTGGAGGCGGAGCGTCGGCGAAGCCGGCCAGGCGGGCGCGGAGAATCGTCAGCCGCTTCAGCCGCGTCCTGGACGCTCACGACGAGGTCTTGGCCGCTGGGTCGATCGACTGAGGCGCGGTCGCTGACCGGTGGGCACCCCTTGCCGACCGGGGGAGTAGTCGTTGCGCGGAGCGGCGCCCGTTCCTGGCGAGTCGGGTACCCGGTGGCGATGGCCGCGCGGGGCTGCATCCGCCGGCGCGCGACCACGGGCCTGTCGTCCATCGGCGTCGGCCTCATCCGGGAAGGCGACCTTGAGGCCCAGGCCGTCGATCGCGGGAGGGAGAGGGAACAGGACGCGTGCGCGAGAACGCCGGCCGAACAGAAGGCCCGCCCGGCAGAGAACGTGCCCGGTCCTTCGACTCGTGCAACAGGCGCGGCGCGCGACCGACGGCCCGCTGAGCGAGCCGGCCTCACGGGAGTCTGGGGGGGAAAGGCACGTGGCGCGGCTCGCGCCGGCGGCCGGTACGACCTCCCGGGTAACCGCGATGCGCGCTCGCCGTGGACGGAGGGGCGTCGAGCGGTGCCGGCGTCGGACGTCGGTCCGGCGTCATCGGTTCGGTTCCGGCAGCCGGCCGCCGGACACCGACGCGTTCACGCCTGGATCGCCGACCGATCGGATGATGACCGCTTCCCGGGCAACCCGTCACGTGGGCGACGCGCGTTGAACCAGCCTGGTCAGGGGGTTCGGACGGAGACCAGGCTGGCTCGGTGCTCGGTGCTCGGTGCTCGGTGCTCGGCGCGTGGGCGGGGAGTGGTCGCGGCCGCATCAGGAGCCCGGTGCGTCTCGTCGCGAGCCCGTACCCGTCATCGACGCCTACCCGACACCTCTGACTGACTCATGCACGCTACTGGTTGGACTTGGCCGCGCTGATGTCGCCGAGTGCGGACTCGGCGTCCCGCTCGATCGCCATGTCGCCGAGGGAGACGATGCCCACGGGGTGACCGTCCTCAACGACCGGCAGGCGGCGAACGGAGTGCTCACGCATCAGCTCCACCGCACGGTCGAGGTCTTCATCGGGAGTCACGGTGACGAGGTCGTCGCTACAGGCGGAGGAAACGGCCTTCTGCTCCGGATCGCCACCCTCCGCCAGGGCCCGCACCACAAGGTCCCGGTCGCTGACCAGACCACGCAACCGGTCGCCCTCGGTCACCAGGACGGCTCCGATGTCCTCGTCACGCATCTTCTGAGCCACCGCCGTCACCGACGTCTGGGGTTCGACCGTCACCAGCCGGCTGGTCATGATGTCACGTACATGCTGACTCATGGCGCCTCCCTTCTCGTTCCTGTGCTGAGGCCCTCCTGGGCTGCGTCGGCCGAGTACCCGACGGGCAGGGTCTCGCACCCGTTTCCGATCCGCAGCACGTCGACCGCATTCGCTCCAGCCCGCCGGCGACGAGGCACCCGCAGGAATGCCGCGCGCTCGGCACGGGCGTCCGCCGCGGAGGCGATGGAGGTCGACCCAAGCCGGTCGCACCGCCTCCGGGGCGCGAGATGTCGGGTGTGAGCGACGGTTCAAGGTGGGTGAGCAGCGGCGCCTCCAGCTCGGCGGGGGCCACCTGGAAGCCCTTGTACTTGATGAGTTCCTTGACCCGGTCGACGACGAAGCGACCGGCTGATCAAGCAAGCGGCTTGCGGTAGCGGACGTACTCGTTCTGCCGCCGGAACCCCACACTCTCGTAGAGATCGTAGGACCGGTGCGGATTCGCCGTGCCCGTGAACAGCCGCGCAGTCGTCGCCCCCTGCTCCCGAAGACTCCGCAGCCCGTCCAGCAGCAGGACCCGGCCGATTCCTAGGCGTCGTCGGTCCGTCCGGACACTCAGCTCCGCGACCTCGCCCACAGTGCGGTGGGGACGGCGGATGGAGCAGAGGGCGACGCCGACCATGTCCTGCCCGTCCCACGCAGCTCTCCAGCATGCCGGGTCAGCGGTCGAGACGAAGTCCTGAAAAGTCCACCTCTGAGTGAAACTGGTGTCCGCATACGAATCGACGACCGTTCTCCAGGCCGCACGGTAGTGGCTTGTTCCGATCGGCCCCGTCCGTATCCCGGCCGGCGGTTCGCCGCCCAGCTCGGGCAGCTGCCGGAGATCGCCCAGTTCCAGCTCGACCAGGCTGAAGACACGTCGGTAGCCGGCTGCGAGCAGGAGCGCCGTGGCGTCCTCTTCGGAGGCCGTGGCGTTCGCGCCGATCACTGCCGATCGGGCCGTTCCATGCTCTTCGACGAGCCGGCGGATCCGCTGCTCGGCCCAGCACAACATGGCTGAGCCGATGCCCTGACGGCGCTGTCCGGGCAGGAGGAAGCCGCGGTGCAGGTACAGCCATGTGTCGTCCCGCTCCTGCCACCACCGGATCGTCGAGTAGCCGACGACGCTCCCGTCGTGCACCACCAGGATCTGGTTCAGGAACGGCTCCTCCAGCTTGGCGGAGGCTTCGGCGATCTCGGCCGCCGTCGGGACCCCTTCCACAACCGAGTGGGCGTCGATCCGGTCCCGTTCGGCACAACCCAGCCGCACCGCGGCCATGGGACCGTGGTCCTCGTCGCCGCGATACGGCCGGAAACCGAAGCCGACCGGAAGCATGTGTCCTGGAGCGTCATCCGACATGGTCGGATGATCTCGAACTTCCGGCGAGGCCCGCCACCCTGTTCAGGCCGCAGTCGTCATGCCACGGTCAGTGAGGTTGAGCCGATGCCGTCGAGGGGCGCGAGCGTGAGCCAGGAAACCGGGTCGACGTCAGTCGGTGCGGTACTTGATCATGTGTTCATGTCCCGCCTTGAAGCCCTTGCCCGAGTCGACGCCGACCTGTCCGCCGGCCGGGTTCCCGTCGCGCGCCAGCGCCTGCGCGGTCTCGTCTCGTCCTTCCCGCAGGACCTGACGCTCCGCCGTCGTCTGGCCGAGGTGTACCGGCTCTACGGCGACGCCGCCGAGGCCGGACGCTGGATGTACCTCGAAGAGGACCGGAACGCCGATGAGACCACTGCCTTCGAGGCGCGTTACGCGTCTCCCGGACGGCGGATGAAGGCCCTCGCCTGGCACGGCTCCGAGGCGAACGCCGCCACTCCCTTCGCGGAGAGGCAGCTGCTCGCGGTGCGGACCGCCTGCGCCGATGAGCTGGGGCACCCCGTCGACCGGGACGACCCCGCCTCCTACCGGGACGGCCTGGAGGAGAAGGACGAGAGGGTGCCCTTCGAGCCGTGGACGCTCGGCGGTGTCCTGGCGGGCGTCGGCTGCCTGGCGGCGGTCCTTGTCTTCCTCGGAATCTGGATCTACGGGCTCGTTGCCCTCTTCGACTGAATCAGGTCACCGGAGCATCGAGGGGCGTCGCTCAAAGCTCGGTGAGACCGTCCGGGATCCCGGTCGCGTCGTTGTCATGCGCCGACTACGCCTTGTGTCTCCAGTGTTCTGCGCAGGGCGCGTATGGCGTAGAAGGCGCGGCTCTTGACGGTGCCGGGTGGGATGCCGAGGTACTCGGCCGCCTGGGCCACGCTGCATTCCAGGTAGTACATGAGCTGGATGACGGTCCGCTGCTGCTCGTTCAGCTCCCGCAGCGCGTCCAGCACGACCTGGGAGGTGAGGGTGGAGTCCGCGCCGTCGCAGACGGCGTCCAGTTCCTCGGCCGGCACCAGCTCCAGGGGGCGGACCTGACGGGCTCTGTGTTGGTCGATGACCAGGTTCCTGACCACGGTGAACAGCCACGGTCGGATGTGTTCGCCGCGAGGGCCCAGGAACCGGGCGTGCTTCCAGGCGCGGGCCGCCGTCTCCTGGAGCACGTCCTCCGCCTTGTGCCAGTCGCCGTCCAGCAGTCGCGCGGCGTACCGGACGAGCAAGGGCCCGTACTGGTCGTAGAGGTCTCGGATGAAGGCGTCGCAGTCGGTGTCCGACGCGGCGTGCCGGGCATGCGCCCGGGCTGGACCGGGGGTGGCGGTTCTCGCGTCCAGGGTCCCGTTCATAGGTGGCGCTCAGTCCTCTTCAGTGTTGGTGGCATGTCTCCCGCACGGGCGGGAGCGTGGGGCCAACACTGTCCGGCTTGCCTTGGCCAAACCTTGTCGTCTTCTTGTCGTGCCGGTCCGGCGCTCCTTGTCGCCGTCCTTGCCGCGTCGTCGTGCTGCTCCGGCCGGAGCCGAACCTCGGCGGGGGAGAGGACCGAGCGGATCGTGGGGGTCCCCGCCTGACGAGCGGATCGTGGGCGTCGCCGGCGCGGCTGACCGGAGCGGTGAGCGCACCGTCGTCCACGTCCCGCACACAAGGTGTCCCCGCGGGAAGGGGTGCGCGACGCCCCGACGTGGAGAAAGTCGACCGCACGGTGAACCGGAGGCCGTCGGGCCCCGTTGAACCGATCGGACGCACGTGCTTCCGGTCGACGGGGCAGGACGAATCCGGTCGACGGGGCAGGACGACGACTTCCTCATCCCGCCGCTCCGTGCCTCGGGGCGCGACGGCGGCCACGGACCGGGGCGCCACCCGTTCGCTCCCTTCGCATCATCCGGCTGTCCCCGCGCGTGAACGACGGGGACGCCGGTCGTCAACCCCGCTGCTCCGCAGCACAACGGAAGGAAAGTCTCAGTGAAGCGCACCATCTCGCGTATCGCGCTCGTCGTGGCGGCGGGAGCCATGACGGCTCTGTTGCCCGCCCTCCCGGCCGCCGCGATCAACCAGACGGGCTGCGGCGACCGGACGGACTTCGTCAAGGTCTGGTACGACGGCGGCCGGACCGCGTGCTTCGCCAACGCGGGAGTCATGGCCCCTCAGCTTCCCCACGTCATGAGGGTCACCTCCGGGAACAACAACGTCGAGCTGATGCTGGGCGACAAGGTGAGGACCATGCCCAAGTGGTCGAGCATCGTGGATGTCGAAGGGCTCGACGCGACGCTGTACATCCTGCAGATCCGCTGACCCGTCGCGTCCGGTGCGGACAGCGCTGCCGGGACCGCCGCCCGCGGTGCACGGGCGGCTCGCCCCGCGCGCGCCTCGGGAGAGCCGGTGGCTCCGTTCCCGGTGGTGCCTCGCCCGTTTCGCCGGCCCTCGACGACTGAACTCACACCAACACCCCAAAGCAAAAAGGGACTTCACCATGCGCATCACTCGCCTGACCCGCCCGAGCCGTCGGCTCGCCCTGCTCGGTGCCGCCGCGGCCGCCGGCCTGTCCGTCACGGCCATCACCCTTCCCGGTGCGGCCGGCGCCGCGCCCCGGCAGCAGGAACGGCCGACGATCGTGCTGGAGCACGGGGCGTTCGCCGACGCCTCCAGCTGGGACGGCGTCGTCCAGCGGTTGCAGCGCGCCGGCTATCCGGTGGTGGCCGCCGCCAACCCGCTCCGCGGCCCCGCCACCGATGCCGCCTACCTCCGCAGCGTCGTCGAGAACATCGACGGACCGGTGGTCCTGGTGGGCCACTCCTACGGCGGCACCGTCATCAGCCAGGCCGCCGCCGGCCTCGAGGACAAGGTCAAGGCGCTCGTCTACATCGCGGCGTTCCTGCCCGAAGCGGGCGAGAGTTCGCTGGGGCTGACGAACAAGTTCCCCGGCAGCACCCTCGGCCAGGCGATCGAACCGGTGACCTACGCGCTGCCGGACGGCAGCCAGGGAGCCGACGTCTACATCAAGCCGGACAAGTTCCACCAGCAGTTCGCCGCGGACGTGCCGAAGGACAAGGCGCGGCTCATGGCCACCGGACAGCGTCCGGTCGCCGCGGCCGCGCTGGAGGAGAAGTCCACGCAGGCCGCCTGGAAGACGATCCCTTCCTGGTCGCTGGTCACCACCGAGGACCTCAACATCCCCGTGGCCGCCCAGCGGTTCATGTCGGCCCGGGCGCACGCGCACACGACCGAGATCGACGCGTCACACGCGGTGTCCGTCTCCCGCCCCGACGCCGTCACCCGCATCGTGGAGAAGGCCGCCCGCACGGTCCGCCGACCGGCGTGACCAGCAGCCCGCCCCACCCCCGTACCGCCATCTTCCGTCACCCTTGACGTCACCTTCACCCACCACTGTCACCACCAGTCGCGTACTTACCGAAAGGCAGCAACCACCATGGCGTTCATCACCGTCGGCCAGGAGAACTCCACCTCCATCGACCTCTACTACGAGGACCACGGCAGCGGACAGCCGGTCGTGCTCATCCACGGCTACCCGCTCGACGGCCACTCCTGGGAGAAGCAGTCCGCCGCCCTCCTCGAGGCCGGCTACCGCGTCATCACCTACGACCGGCGTGGTTTCGGCCGCTCCAGCCAGCCCACCACCGGCTACGACTACGACACTTTCGCCGCCGACCTGAACACGGTGCTGGAGACCCTGGACCTGCGCGAAGCGGTCCTCGTCGGATTCTCCATGGGCACCGGTGAAGTCGGCCGTTACCTGGGCACCTACGGCTCCGCCCGGATCGCCAAGGCCGCCTTCCTGGCCTCCCTGGAGCCGTTCCTGCTCAAGACCGACGACAACCCCGAGGGCGTCGACGGCGGCATCTTCGAGGGCATCAAGCAGGCCGTCACCGCCGACCGCTACGCCTACTTCACCGCGTTCTACCAGGACTTCTACAACCTGGACGAGAACCTCGGCACCCGCATCAGCGAGGAGGCCGTCCGCAACAGCTGGAACGTGGCCGCCGGTGCCTCCTGGTACGCCTCCCTGGCCTGCGTGGCGACCTGGACGACCGACTTCCGCGCCGACCTTCCCAAGATCGACGTACCGACGCTGATCCTGCACGGCACCGCCGACCGCATCCTGCCGATCGAGGCCACCGCCGAGCCGTTCCGCCGGGCGCTTCCGCAGGCCGAGTACGTCGTCGTCGAGGGCGCCCCGCACGGCCTGCTGTGGACCCACGCGCAGGAGGTCACCGACGCCCTGCTCGCCTTCCTGGCCAAGTGAGCTGCGGCGGCCGGTCGCTTCCCGCGGTGACGTGAGCGGCGGCCGGTCGCTTCCCGCAGGACGGATGTGGCGGGCCCGACGGCGACCGTCGCCCGCACCCGCGCCGCGAGCGCGCGGTCGGCCGCCGAACGGGCCCCCGATGGTGCCCGCCATGCGTATCGGGGACGGGGAGCGGGCGGAGACGGTCACCGGAGCCCGTACCCGGCCGGTGACCGGGCGCCGCCCGGCGACGTGCTAACCCCGTGTCGGGACGCGGACCTTGCCGGCGGGATCGCCCTTCGCCGGAGTCGGCATCCGGTGGTTTCCGACGGCCCTCTCCGGCGCCACGGGCGCGGGGCCCGCTTCGGTGTCCAGGGCGGTGAGCCGGTCCCGGGCCTCCTGGGCGCTGCGGGACAGCGCCTGCCGTTCGGCGTCGGCGAGCGCGCGGACCCAGTGCGCCCGGGCGGCCTCCCGGTCCCCCATGGCCAGCAGGGTGTCGCCCAGGCGCATCAGCGCGCCGACGGCGTTCCGGTGGTCGCCCAGCTCCCCGAACGCCTCCACCGCCCGCCGGTAGGTCGCCACCGCCTCCCCGTACCGGCCGAGCATACGGAGGGTGAAGCCCAGGACGTCCCAGCCCTGGGCCTGCTGCCACGGCGCGTCCAGGCGCTGGTAGAGGGCGAGGGCCTCCTCCCCGTACAGGAGGCTCTTCTCGAGCTGTCCCAGGTTGGAGTGGAACCAGGCGAGTTCGACGAGGCATTCGGCCGTCCACAGTTCGTCACCCGTCGCCCGGGACAGCGCGAGTCCTCGCTCGGAGAACGCCACGGCCTCCGGGATCCGGCCGAAGAGATACAGCGCGCACGCCGTGCCGTAGTGGGCGCGGGCCTGTTCGGCGACCGCGTCGAGTTCCTCGAAGATGCTGGTGGCGTGCCGCAGGTGCTCCAGGGCCTGGTCCTGGTGGCCGAGGTAGCCGTGGACGCTGCCGATGTGGCGCAGGCAGCGGCCTTCCTCGAGGCGGTCGCCCCGGCGCCGGGCCACCTCCAGGGCGGGAACCAGTGCGGTGATCGCCTCCGGCCAGTACTCCTGGCGGTTCAGGTATTCCTTCAGCGACCAGGCCAGCCCGGTGACGTGGCGGTCCAGCTCGTGGCTGACGGCGGTGTGCAGCAGGGCGGCCAGTACGCGGTGTTCGGCCGCGAGCCACCGGTTGGCCTGATCCGCGGTGGTGAGGTCTTCCGGAGTGACGGCCGGGCTCGGGGAGCCCAGGTCGAGCTCGGGCAGTGAGTCCTGTTTGAACAACCGGTTGGCTTCGTACGCGGTGAACATGTAGTGGTCGAGGACGCGGAGAGTGGCGCGGTGGCGTTCGTCGGCGTCGTCGTGGGTCTGGACGAGTTCGCCGGCGTAGACGCGCAGCAGGTCGTGGAGGGTGAACCGGCCGGGCAGGGGCTGCTCGACGAGGCAGGAACGGGTCAGCCGGGCGAGCAGCCGGCGAGTCAGGGGGAGGGGAAGTCCGGCGAGGCCGGCGGCGGCCGGAGCGGTGATGTGGGGTCCCGGGTGCAGGGCGAGGAGTCGGAAGAGGCGGGCCGCGGGCTCGTCCAGGGACCGGTAGGACCAGGAGAACACGGACCGGACGTCGGTGACGGCGTCGAAGCCGCTGAACGCCTCCAGGCCGCCCTGGGCATCACGCAGATCGTCGGCGATGGCTCGGAGGGGGAAGGCGGGGTCGAGTTCGGCGCGGGCGGCGACGACGGCGAGGGCCAGGGGCAGCCGTCCGCACAGCCGGATGATGTCGGCCGCGGCGGCGGGCTCGGCGGCCAGGCGCTCCGGTCCCAGCCGCCGCGCCAGCGTCTCGTGGGCCTCGGCCTGCGAGGGCAGCGGGAGGGCGAGAGGTCTGGCCGCGTCCGTCGCGATCAGGCCCGGCAGCTGGTTGCGGCTGGTGACCAGGGTGAGGCACCCGGTCCCCGCGGGCAGCAGGGGACGGACCTGTTGCTCGTCGCGGGCGTTGTCCAGGACGAGCAGGACACGTCGGTCGGCCAGGAGGCTGCGGAACAGCGTGCTGCGGGCGGTGGTGTCCTCGGGAATGTGCGGGGCGGGGACGCCGAGAGCGGTGAGGAAGCCGTGCAGGGCGTCGCCGGGTTCCACCGCGGGCGCGTGCGGGTGGTATCCGCACAGATTGACGAAGAGCTGTCCGTCGGGGAAGGACGACGCGATGTGGTGGGCGTGGTGGACGGCGAAGGTGGTCTTGCCGACACCCGGAGCGCCGCAGATGACGACGACGGGAGCACCCGCCGGTCCCGGACGCCCCGGCGCGCCGCGCGCCGCGGACAGCCACGCGCCTTCGGCCGCCCGCCCCGCGAACACCGGCAGATCACCTGGCAGCTGCGCCGGGCGCGCCACCCGTGCGGACCCGCTTCCGGCACCGCCCGCGACCAGGTCGTCGTGCGCGCCGGACGGGCTCACCGAGCCGGCGGGCGTGCCGGACCGGGGCGCGTCGGCGGTCGGCTCGCCGGACCTGGCACCGGGGACCGCCACCACAGGACGTACGCCCGGGGCCGCGGTGTCGCCTCGACCCTCCAGGACCTCGGGTCGGCCTTCCACCGCCTCGACCTCAGCCGGTCGGCTCGGATCGCGGCTGTCCACGGTGGCGGCCGCCGGGCCCGTCGCCGGTGCCGTGCCCGGCAGCGGGAGGGACAGGGGTGGCAGATCGTGGCGCAGGATGCCTTCGTGCAGGGCACGCAGATGCGGGCTGGGTTCGAGGCCGAGTTCGTCGGCGAGGTGCCGGCGCAGGTCCGCGTAGCGCTGCAGGGCCTCGGGGTGCCGGCCGGCCAGATACAGCGCGCGCAGCAGCAGGGCCCAGCCCGTCTCCCGCAGCGGGTGCTGCGCCGTCAGCTCCTGCGCCGACGCCACGGCTTGCGGTATCCGTCCGCCCAGAAGCAGGGCGGTGGCACGGATCTCCCGGGTGGTCTGGCGCAGTTCCTCCAGGCGTGCGGCTTCGTGGACGGCGAACAGGTGGTGCGCGGCGTCGGCGAGCGCGGCACCGCGCCACATGCCCAGGGCCCGCTCGGCCTCCCGCACCACGTCCGAGGGCCGCCCCTGCTCCAGGAACCGGTGCGCCAGGGCCACGGCCCGCTCGAAGCGCACGGTGTCCCGGCACTCGGACGGGACCCGCAGGGCATAGCCACCGGGCTTCGTCACCAGTACCTCGAACGTCCCGCGCCCGCGCAGGCGCTGGGGCTCCAGGACCGCGCGGACCTTACTGACGTGGGCGTGCAGAGAGGCCATCGCCCCGCCCGGTCCCCGCCCCGGCTGCTCCGACCACAGCTCCTCGCACAGCGTCTGGGCGGCGACCGCCCGCCCGTCGGCCAGCAGCAGCCGGACCAACAGCACACGCTGCTTGCGCCGCCCCGGATCCAGCACCGCACCCGCCCGCCGCACCACCAGCGGACCCAGCACCCCGAAGTCGAACTCATGCTCCACAGTCATCACCATTTTCCCCCGACACCCCGTACGACAGTCCTATCACCCGCACCCGCCGGGCTCAGAGCGGGCGAACCGCCGGTGGAACCGTTGGCCGGTCGCTTTCCGATGTGTTCGAGACTATGGCCGGGGTACGGCGCGGTCCTCGGGCCGCCGGATGATTGCCACGTCTAACCAGAGATGGAGAACGACTGCGGGCATCCGCCGGCCGGACACTGCCGCGTGTGCGCCCCAGGGAGGAGCGCCGGATCCACCCGACGATCCTCACGTACGGCGCGGGGCCCTCTCGCGCACCGGACCACCAGCTCCCACCCCGCCCCGTCGTCGGGACAGTGACCACCATCACGACCGCCATGACCGCCACCACCATCAAAACTGGCCTGACCGCCACCGCCACCGCCATCACGACCACTGCGACCGCCACCACCGCCACGACTGCCACGATTCAGGAGCCCACCCCGCCGTGACCCAGATCAGTCGATTCCTCTCCCGCCGCCTGCGCCAGACCTTCGGCAGCGTCTCCGCCCTCGTCTACCTCGCGCTCTGCGCCGCCCTGTTCGTGTGGGCGATCGTGGTGAGCGTCGGCGACGACTCGGGAGAATCCATGGCGATCATCTTCCCGCTGCTCGCCACCGCTCCGACCAGCCTCGTGCTGCTCGTGCTGCCGGGTGGCCTCGCGATGGTCACCGTCGTCGTCGTCCTCGCGGCACTGGTCAACGCCGCGATCATCGGCTGGTGCGCCCGCGTACTCCGTCGCGGCGGCCGCCCCGACCCGGCTTCCTGACGTCCGGTCACACCGGACGAACGGTCACTCGGCGGCCTCCGCGAACGGCCGGTGCCGGAACGCGGACCGTACGGCAGGCCCGCCGCCGCACGGCCGGGGGAGAAGGCGTCCGGCACGCGCTCCCGCCGGTCGGCGCGCGACGCGGGGCCGTCCGTGGACCGCCCCAGTCATCACTGCGGGCGATCCGGCGCAGGAGAATCCTCCCTGGAGCACCCCTTTGAGCTGCCACGACGTGAACCGAGGCGCCGGTCGTCCCGTTGAGTCATCGAACGATGCCGTCCAGAGTGGGGAAAACCATGGTCACCGTCGAAGGAACCAGTACCGCCCGGTTCGAACCGGTTCGAGCAGCACTGGAAGCACACCTGGAATCCGGCGAGGAGCTGGGAGCGTCCATCGCCATCGACGTCGACGGCGTACTGGAAGTCGACCTGTGGGGCGGACACGCTGACGCGGCACGGACCCTGCCGTGGCACCGGGACACCGTGGTCAACCTGTGGTCGACCACCAAGACCCTCGCCAGCCTGGCGGCGCTGGTCCTCGTCGACCGCGGAGCGCTGGACCTCCACCGTCCCGTCGCCCACTACTGGCCCGAATTCGCCGCCCGGGGCAAGCAGGACATCGAGGTGCGGCACATCCTGGCCCACACCTCGGGGCTCTCCGGCTGGCAGCAGCCCTTCACCATGGACGACCTGTACGACCGGCCGACGGCGAGCGCCCGACTGGCCGCACAGGCACCCTGGTGGGAGCCGGGGAGCGCCTCGGGCTACCACATGCAGACCCAGGGACAGCTGGTGGGAGAACTCGTCCGGCGGGTCAGTGGCCGCACCCTGACCGAGTTCGTCGACACCGAGATCGCCAAGCCGCTGGAGGCCGACGTCCAGATCGGCGCGCGGGAAGCGGACTGGCAGCGCATCGCTCCGTTGGTGTCGTCGCCGCAGCTCTCCGGAGTACCGGCCGGTCTCGATCCCGAGGCGGTCTTCACCAAGACCCTGCTCGGCAGCCCCGCCCGGGACGAGCACGTCGACACCCCGCAGTGGCGCCGTGCCGAACTCCCGGCCGTCAACGGGCACGGCAACGCCCGGGGCATGGCCCGCGCCCTCTCCGTGATCTCGCGACGCGGTGAGGCGAACGGCCTGCGGCTGCTGTCCCCGGAGACGGTGGACCAGATCTTCGACGTACAGGCCGACGGGATCGACCTGTTCCTGGGCGTTCCCGTGCGGTGGGGCATCGGCTATGCGCTCGCCGATCCCAGGACGATGCCGCACATGCCCACCGGAACGATCTGCTTCTGGGTCGGCTGGGGCGGTTCGATCGTCATGATGGACCTCGACCGGCGCATCACGTTCGCGTACACGATGAACCGGATGGGCGAGGGGATGCTCGGCTCGGAGCGTACGCACAGTTACGTCCGACACGTCTACGAAGCGCTCGACGCCACAAACTGAAGCCGTCCCCTGAGGGTCCGTCAGATCCCGAAGGGTGGGCGGTCGGTGAGGAGAGCGCGGACCTCGCCCTCCAGGGGGAGGCCTCTGCCCCGACGCCTGGGCGCACACCGCCGCCGGACTGCCTCGGCGACACAGGTACCGCCACCGGGCGCACCCCGACAGGGCTGACGGGAACCCGCCTACGGTTCGACGATGTGCCGCAGGTAGCTGTGCGGATCGGTGAGATAGCGGCGCCAGTGATCCACGATGCCGAGTTCCCGCCAGGTCACCCTCCGCATGCCGTGCTCACCGACCTCGATGATGTCCGCGCCCGGCAGGGCGGTCAGCAGCGGAGAGTGCGTGGCGCAGACGACCTGGCCGCCCTCCTTGGCCAACCTGTCGATGTGCCCGATCAGTTCGAGGCAGGAGGAGAAGGAGAGCGCCGCCTCCGGCTCGTCGAGAACATAGAGTCCGGCGTGCAGGAACTTGCCGCGGAACGCCGCGAGGAAGCCCTCACCATGGCTGACACGATCCGGCGAGAACCCCTCCCTGTTCAGGGCGTCCAGCGCGGTCTCGGCACGCAGGAAGAAGCCCTTACGGGCCGACCAACTGGTGGCCATACGACGCCCACGCCCCGGGGAGGCGTCGAACCGCATCCGCTCGCCGAGGGTCGACTTGGCGCGCGGGGAAGCGTAGCGCCAGTCGTGGGAGCCACCGTAGGAGTCCAGACCGAACCCCTCCGCCAGCGCCTCGACCAGGGTCGACTTCCCCGAGCCGTTCTCACCCACCAGGAAGGTCACCGGCGCGGTGAACCGCAGCCCTTCATCGAGCAACTGCCGGACGCAGGGCACGGACCACGGCCAGGTTTCCTCGTCGTACGAAGAGAGATGGACATACGCGCGCTCGATCATCACGCGACCAGTGTCGCCTGTGGTCGGGAGGCGCACGTGCTCCGTGCGGCCGGCGTCAGTACCGCGTGCTCGTCGCGGCCGGGGATCCGGTCGGTCGTGCCCTCGTCGCGACCCGCCGACCGCGCAGTGGAGACCGCCGTCGTGCATCGGCCTCCCAGCGGGTGAGGCCGAGCGGGCTGTACCCCCATCAGCCGCGACCGCGCCCTCTGCGACAGAGGGACGACGACCGGCCCCGGCGCACCGCAGACCGCTTGGAGCGCCGAAGCCGGCGATCGAGATCCAGCGGGACCGGAGTGATCGGCACAGCTCGGCGACCGTCGTCGCCGACCGGCGGGCAGCTGCCTCGGCCGGGTCGGGCGAGGAGCGTCCGGCCGACGCACGGGGTCGCCGGGCGTGCACGAGCCCTGTTCACCCCACGGTCTCGTCCACATCATCCGCATCGTCCGCATCATTCTGGGACTCGTCCGGGAAGATCATCCGCACCCCGCCGCCGATCACCGGGAAGCAGGACAGCAGGAGGGCGAAGCGCATGATCCTCGCGGCGCCCTCCCAGTCGGACGAAGGCCCCAGAGCCAACCAGAAGGCGAGAGCCATCCCCGCCATCACCATCGTCACGCCGAACAACCGACGCACCCCACGATCCCTTCTCCTCGTGATCTTCAGGCATCCGTCTTACTCTACGCACCGGTAACTACGGTTCGCCGCAGGGCAGATGGTCGGCCGGCCACATCAAGCCGCAGGCGCGGCGCCACTCGCCCGAAGGCCTCGCAGAGAGGCAGACCTCGGAAACCGACCTCGGAAACCGACGTCGATGAACGGTCGTCGGAGTGGCTGTCGACGATGTTCCTCGGTTACTGCCGCACCTCGACCGATGCCTCTTGGCTACTGCGGCCTTCGACGGCCGAGCGGGTGGAGGCGTGGTGGCAGAGCCCGTGTGAGTCCGCGGGATGACCGATCAGAAAGGGGAGTGGTGTCAGCAGATCGTGCGCGGGGGCAGTACCGACTCAGGGTGACCTCAGGAGGCGGACGGCTCGATCTCCCCGGCGAAGACGATGACCTGGTCGATGAGGTTGCGTCGCAGATGGACGACGTCCGTTCCCGCCAGGCGGGGGCCTCCGTCCGGCGTGGTGAAGACCCACTGGTACCGGGCCCACTCGTCAGGCATGTCCACCGCCGAGCAGCGCACCATCGTGCCGGTCCCCGCCGGGTGGCGCCGGATGTCGAGCACGAACCGCTCGACTGCCCCGATTCCTTCGCTGCGGCCCAACGGCCCCCAGAAGACGACGTCCGAGGTCAGGGACTGGGAGAGGAGTGCGGTCACATAGCTGTCGTCCGAGGCGTTGAACGCGGAGATGAACGTGTCGATCGCGGACCGCGCGGTGTCTTCCTGCATGCACCAGTAATAGCAGTCGTTCCGCGGAACGCGCTCGTCCCGTGAGCCGTCTTCCGATCACGGTGAACGGTCCCGGTCCCGGTCCCGGTCCCGGTCATGGCCCTGGGCGGTGGGCTACGTCTGCTGGGAGGGCGCGGGCTGGGTGTGGGGTCGGACGAGGAGGAGGGCGCGATCGTCCGGGTAGTGGGCGCCGGGCTGGTGGTTGAGGAAAAGCCTGCACAGGTCGGGCACGTTCAGGCCGGTACCGAGGCGGGCTGTCTCGGTGAGCCGTTGCAGGCCTGTGTCCAGGGGTTCTCTGCGGCGTTCGATCAGGCCGTCGGTGTACAGCAGGACCGCGTCGCCTTCGCCCAGGATGGTTCGGCTCTGGCGGTAACGGGTGCCGGGGACGGGGCCCACGGGTGGGGAGATGAGGCCCTGGAGGTAGCGGCTGGAGCCGTCGGGGTGGATCACGAGGGGTGGGGGGTGCCCGGCTTTGACGTAGGTCAGGGTGCGGGTGGGCCGGTGGTAGAGGAGGTAGGCGGCGGTGGCCATCTGGCCGTGGTGGTAGAGGTGCAGGTATCTGTTCAGTTCGTCGAGCACCGCTTCCGGGCGGGTGCCCAGGCGCAGGACGATGCCGCGCAGGGCTGCGATGACCTGGGCCATGACGGCGGCCTGGGGGAGGCCGTGGCCGGCGACGTCGCCGATCGACAGGCCGATGTGGTCGTCGTCGAGGTCGTACACGTCGTACCAGTCGCCGCCGACCATGACCAGGTCGCTGCCGGGGGCGTAGCAGACTGCGGTCTCCAGGTCGGCGATGTCCGGCAGTTGGGGCAGGAGGCTGAGCTGGAGGCGTTCGGCGACGCGGTGTTCGTGCTCGTACAGCCCGGCGCGGCGCACCGCCTGGGCGATCTGCTGGGCCACGGCGGTCAGGTGTTCCGGATCGGGTACACCCTCCGTCCGGGGACTGACGCTGAGAGCGCCCACCACGACACCGTCGGCCTCCAGCGCGACCCGTAGCACTCCGGGAGCCGTGGGGAGCGCGTCATCGCGAGGCTGGTCCAGGTCCTTCCAGTGGGTTTCCGTCAAATCCCGTAGGTCTTCGCCCGGTTCGAGGGTGGGGACCAGGCGCCGGGAGTGCAGCTCCAGGGTCACGCCGTCGACGTCCAGCACCCGGGCCGCCGTGGCGGCGACGGCCTCCACGACCTGCGCGAGGGTCGCCGACGAGGCCAGCGCGCCGGTCAGTTCGTACAGGTGTTGGAGGCGGGCGCGGGCGGCCTGCTCGGCGAGCAGGAGTTCCTCACGCTGGGCTTCCGCGGTACGCCGGATGGCGATTTCCCGGTTCAGGGAACTGACCTGTCGGCTGAGGACGGCGAAGCGGTCACTCTGGTCGAGGCGGTGCAGGTTCAGCTGCACCACCGCCTGCGGCCCCTGCCACCAGGTGGCGCGCACGCCATGGCAGCGGAACCGCACCTGGTGGCCGTCGCCGTCCTTGAGGACGAGCGCTCCCGGCAGCGGACTGCCGCTGCGCAGCCAGTTGCGCAGATGGGTTCCCAGGACGCTGGCGTCGTCCTGGGTGAGGGCGTACAGGCTGGCGCCCGCGCACAGTTGGGGGATCGAGGCGGTGGCGGCCGGGTTGGCCGCCAGGATGGCGCCGTCGGCCGTGCACAGGAGGACGGGATGGGGCAGGGTGCGGATGACGGCCTCGAACAGGCCAAGACTCATGCAGGCACCGTACCCGTGCCCGGACCGGTGGCGGGCAGTTCCGCGTCGGCGAAGTACTCCCGCCCGCTCGCCGGACCGGCACCGGGCACCAGGTGCACGACGACGCGGCAGCCGGCGTCGCCGCGGGCGATGGTCTCCTGCAGTTCCACGCTGGCGTACCCGAGGTTACGGGCGGCGATGGTCCCGAACACGTTCGACGTCATCATGCACATCGACTCACGGCCCAGCACCTTCTCCGCGAACGGACAGGCCCGGTTGCCCAGGACGATCTTCGTGTCGTCCTGCTCGATGACATAGAAGTCGCCCTTGATCCGCCGCTTCAGATCGACCAGGGCCTCCGCCACCTGCTCCGGTGACAGACGGTCGGTGTCCAGCGCCTTGAGGTACATGTCGTCGATCTGCGTGCCCACCGCCTGGCCCACCAGGCTGATGTAGCCCGACGCCTCCTCCAGACCGATCACCGACTCCAACGACGTGGCCAACTCCCGCACCAGCGTGCGCAGGAACACGTCACGATCGAGATCGATCCTCACATCCCCCGGGTGGCTCATGGCGGACTCCTCTTCTCCACGTTTCGCGGACCGCGCAGGCGCCCGGCACACACCCAGACTAGAGACTGCGTGGAACTCGCAACCACCTGCCCGACGGATACCTGTCATCAGGACAGGCGAAGGCAGAATGAGGCCGCTGCCGAAGCAGAAGGGCGACGGTTGCCGACGTCGGAGCCGGTGCCCTGGCCACCGCGGCCGAGAGCGGCCCGTCCCGCGGCCTTGGTGGTGGAAGCAGTGCGGGGGGAGAGAAAGGGCGGCGTCGATATCACCCGCCCCGGCCGGCCGCGGGCGCCGTCCTGCCTTCCCCGCCGTCACGTGGCGTTGCTGGTGGCGGACGACATCCAGGCGGCTGCGGACGCACCGGATTCCTCTTCTCATCCGAGGACATCGACACCGTCCCGGAACATCGTGTGCCTGTCGACCCCAGGGGCGGGTACCGGACGCCCATGGTTCTCACGCTGACGCGCCCCGAGTGTTCGACGTCTGCAAGCCGGATGAGCACAACGGAACGCTTCCGCGGGTACGGCCCGGCGTTCGTGACCGCCGACCGCAACCCACCATCCGCGCCCTGGAACCAGTCTCGTCCGACGGAGGCCTGGAGGCCTGGAGGCCCGGACGACTGCGATGGGGGAGAAGGCCCGCGCGCTCACCGACACCGCCCGGCAGCCACGGGCGCCGGTGTCGCGAGGCCGCTGCCTGGCGTGGGTGCTGCCCTTCGACCGTCCGGGCGCGGCAGAAGGCGCGTGCGAGGCGGGCTTACCGGCGCGGCCCGCCGGTGGAGACGGCCGGTGCCGACGACGAGGTGGCCGAGATCCTTCCTCCGCTGACCGTGGCTGAGGCGAGGCGAGGCGAGGCGGAGGCGCAGGCGGAACAGGAACGGGGGCCTCGGCATCCTCGACGAGGCAGTGGCGCCGGTGCGCCAGGTCCTCCCCTGGCAGCCTGACCGGGTCTGGGCGCTCCGCGCGCCCGGACCGCAAGACCAACGGGTCCCGGCCGCGCAGGCCTCCGGGACGGACGAGCGGAGAGCTGATGTCGGTCGACCTGGTCGGATTCCTCGGTGTGGTCCTGGTGGCGTACGTGGTGCCCGGCCCGGACTTCCTGGTGGTGGTGAGGTCCGCCGCCGAACATCCGTCCAAGGGGCGGGCGGCGGCGCTGGGAGCGCAGACGGGGTTGTGCGTGCACATGCTGGCGGCGGCCGTGGGGCTCTCGGTGGTCGCGACCCGCTCGCCCGTGGTGTACCAGGCGATCAAACTGGCGGGTGCGGCCTACCTGCTTTACCTCGGGGCACGCGCGGTGTTCGCCGCCCGCCGGGCCGCCCGGGAGCGTAAGGCGGACGGCGAGGAGGCCCGCGCATCCGACGGCTGGTCCCACGACCCGGCCGGAGAGCCCGTGGGGGAAGCCGGGCGGACCCGGGCCCGCTGGCGGTCCGGCTTCACCCAGGGGCTGCTCACCAACGTCCTCAACCCCAAGGCGGCTTTGTTCTTCCTCAGCATCCTGCCGCAGTTCGTCGACGGCGGCGGATCCATGACCCGTCAGATCTTCCTTCTCGGCATCCTCGACATCCTCGTCGGCGTGGTCTACTGGTTCGCCCTGGTCGTCGTGGCCGCGCGACTGGGCTCCCTGCTCGCCCGGCCCAAGATCCGCCATCGCTGGGAACTGACCACCGGCTGGCTGTTCATCGTCATCGGCCTCTCGGTCGCCGCTGTGGCGTGAACCGGGACTGTCCCGCTCGCTTCGGGGGCCACAACCCCTCTCCCTCTCCGTGGACGCTTCGCTGACGAGCCGTCGAAATCCATGTGGGCCCTGCGGAAATGCGGCCCTCGCGGCCTGAACCGGTCCGCGAGGCGTCCCCATGTTCCGTAGTCGAGCAACAACCACCGCAACAGGATCCCGCCCAGGCCCGAGCGTCGTGGCGCTTTCCGCGGCCACACAAGTTCTGTCAGCGGATCGGTCAGTTCCATTGACGTGCTGGTGGCCGAAATCTATCTTCCTGTCGAAGTTACGCACGGTGTTCGAAATTTCGACGCCATGGCCGTTACCGCTCGATCCCGATCGTGGCACCCGTAGTACGACAGGAGACGCACATGGCCAGGCTCCTCGGCCGGCTGGCGGCGATATTGGTCGCCGCCTGCCTCCTCTTCACGTCCCAAGCCTTGACCACACCGGAGCGGGCGGCTGCCGCAGACCCGGGCTACCTGATGGTGCACTTCACGGGGGAGGGGTCGACCAATCAGCAGATGTACCTCTCGCACAGCACCGACGGCGTGCACTGGAACGACCTCAACGGTGGAGGCATGGTCCTGCGCTCCACGGTCGGCACCAAGGGGGTGCGCGACCCCGCGCTGGTGAGGTCCCCCGACGGCAGCAAGTACTGGATCATCGCGACCGACCTGTGCATCGGCTGCGGGCAGGGATGGGGTGACTCCCAGACCAACGGCAGCCGAAACCTGGTGGTGTGGGAGTCGACGGACCTGATCACCTGGTCGCAGCCGTGGCTGCTCAACGTCGCCGGCGCGATCCCCGACGGCCGCAACGCGTGGGCACCGGAGGCGATCTGGGACCCGGCCACCAACGACTACGTCCTGTACTGGGCGACGAACGCGACGCTGAACGGCGTGCTGAAGCACCGCATCTACTACGCCCGCACCTCGGACTTCCGCACCATCACCACCCCCCAGCTCTACATCGACCGCCCCGGCACCCAGGGCATCATCGACACCCAGATCATCGAGGTGCCGTCCGGAGTCGGTAATTACCGTTACGTGCGGGCCTCCGGCGACGGCCAGATCACGCTCGAAGGCAGCAACTCGATCCTGGGAACGTGGACCAACCTCGGCGATCTCTCCGGCATCGGCCTCACCGGCGCCATGGTCGAGGGCCCGATGTGGATGAAGTTCAACGGCAGCGACAAGTGGGCCCTCTACCTCGACCAGTACGCCTCCGGCGGCGGATACATGCCGGTCCTGACGACCGACCCCTCCGACCCCGCCGCCTACCAGAAGCAGGCGTCCGCGAGCTACAACATGGGCGGCACGAAGAAACGCCACGGCTGGATCCTGAACATGACGGCCGCCGAGGAGAGCCGTGTGCTCGAACGCTGGCCCAACACCACGATCAACCGGCTCCAGTCGTTCAACTTCCAGGACCGGTACGTGCGCCACACCAACTTCGACGTGCGCATCGACCCGAACGTCAGCCCCGTCGACGACTCCCAGTTCCGGCTGCGGACCGGCCTGGCCGGCACCGGCACCGTCTCCTTCGAGTCGGTGAACTTCCCCGGATACTTCCTGCGGCATTCCGCGTTCGACTTCCAGCTGGCCTACAACGACGGCACCACCGGGTTCGCCCAGGACGCCACCTTCCGTAAGGTCGCCGGACTCGCCGACTCCACATGGTCGTCGTTCCAGTCCTACAACTATCCCGACCGGTACATCCGCCACTACGCCTACCAACTCAGGCTCGACCCGATCACCACGGCGACGGCGCGCGGCGACGCCACCTTCCGCGTGACGAGCTGACCCGACAGGGATGCCGGCGCCCTCAGGGTGACCTCCGACCCGCCCGCCCTCGGCGGGGGAGGCGCCGGCATCCCGCTCACGGGTGGTGTCGTGAGCGAAGGATCGGCGCCCGGCGACCGCCGTGACAGCCCGGTGGTGGTCGCCCGGGCGAGCCGGCCCACGTGGCCTGCCGGCGTTCTCGCTCGGGCTTGGTCGTCATGGGGCCGGCGGCCCTGCCGACCGGCGAGGCACCGCCGACGCGGATGCAGCTCATCCTCGGGGACCGAGCGCGGCACCCCATCGGCCAACGGTGAACCGCTACCCAGCAGCACCAACCGGAATGGTCGCGCGCCGCATTGGTCAAGGTCTGGACGAGCACGCCCAGGAAGGCGCGAGGCCGGCCGAGTCGCACCGCGGAGTCGCGGACCGGGGCGGACCAGCCCCTCCGCCCGGGGTCAGCCCAGGCCGCAGCGGTCGAGCGACGCACGGACCCGGTCGAGCCCCTCCGTTCTCCAGTGGTCCCGGTCGGGCATCTGGTCCGCCCGCCGCCAGCGCCAGGCCGAGAACATGGCCCAGCCCACGGCGCGGCACCGGTGAACCAGGTCCGGGTCAGCGCCCGCGTAGTGCTGTGCCACTGCGTCCGGCGCATGGGCCAGGTCGAACTCGACCGGCCCACGGCAGCACGTGGCGAGGTCCACGAAGAGCGGCCCTTTCGTGGTGTTGAGGAGGTTGCCCGGATGCGGCTCGCCGTGCAGCAGCTGGTCGCCGACCTTGTTCGCGCTGATCGCGGCGCTCAGGTCCCTCAGGGTGCGGCTGAGGAGTTCCCGGTCGGCATCGGGCAGTTCGGGGGACCGCTCCCGGTCGTTCACCTCTCTCAGTGCCCCGGCGACTCGGTCGGTGAAATGCGGGGCGTCCAGATCGACCTGGCGCAGGGCGGCATGGTGCCGCAGGAGCGCGTCCGCGTAGGCGGCGGGAGCGATCTCCGTTTCCACCGGTTCGTAGTACGTCCACAGCGAGATGGCGAAGACATCCCGCACATGGACGCGGCGGTCGAGGCGAGGGTCCAGTTCGGCCAGCGGAGCGTGGACAGCCGCGAGACGGCGAGCGACCTCCACTTCGAACTCGGAGTCGGCCAGATGCGCCGCAGGCGCGACCCGGGCCAGCACATCGCAGGGGACCAGGCGCAGCACGACGCGGTCCGAGTTGTTGACGACGACCACGTCGTCGACCCGAAGTCCCAGCTCCGAAGCGGTCGCCCGGCCCGCCTCGACTGCGCGACGGAGTTCCGAAGGCTCCATGTCGTTCTCCTCATGGTGACGATCCTGGGTCCGGGGAGTGCCCCCGGCCGGTGAGCTGCTTGCCGTACTGCGGAGGGGAGAGCGACGGCCGTCCACGCGGAGCGACGCGCCGACCCGCGAGCCGAGCAGCGCGTCGACGACCTGCTGCCGGCGGGGTCGGAGAGAGCGGACCGCCCGTCACGCATCCGCAGCCCGGCCGCCTCATCCGCCTACGCGCTCCAACTCCCGCTGCAAAACCCTCTTGTCCAGCGTATTGACTTCTTTTCGGGCCTGTCATTACTGTCTCGCAGCATTTCGAACACCGTTCGCCATTTCGAACTGTCGAACCGCCGCATGAGTGCCCAATGGAGGACACCTCTATGCGTTACCGCCTCAGACGTAGCAGCCGCGCGCTGGCCGCCCTGTGCGGCTCGGTGTTGTCCGTCAGCCTCCTGTCGGCAGGGCCGGGGGCGACCGAGGCCCTGGCCGCCGACGACCCCAACGCGGTCGCACTGGACAAGGACGCGATCCTCGCCGCCAACCAGCTCGACGAACGCAAGTGGTACAAGGACAACATCCCGTTCCTCGACACCCCCGACAACGACATCGACGACGTCTACTACTACCGGTGGAGCACCTTCAAGCGCGCGCTCCGCTACACGGTGCCGGGCACCGGGTACGTGTCGACCGAGTACGACGTGCCGATCGGCTATGCCGGCAACCCGTACACCGCGCTCCCGGACGCCACCGGCTACCACCTGCTGGACGGACGCTGGCTGCACAACCGCGACTACGCGGGCGACTACCTGGACTTCTGGCTGCGCGGGGCGGGCACTTCGGGCGCGCGGAACTTCAGTGAGTGGATCACGAGCGCCGCGTACCAGCGCTACCTCGTCACCGGTGACGCCGCCCAGATCAGGTCCGCGCTTCCCCACCTCATCGCGCTGTACAAGAAGTGGGACTCCAACTTCACGAACGACATCACGGTCAACGGCACGCAGTCCACCGACGACCTGTACCACCAGACGCCGCTCTCCGACGCCACGGAGTACACCGAGACGTCGATGAAGAGCAGCAACTGGTTCAGCGGCGGTGCCGGCTACCGGCCCACGATCAACGCGTACATGTTCGGTGCCGCCCAGGCGATCAGCCGGATCGCCACGATGGACGGCGACACGGCGACCGCGAACGAGTACGGCGCCAAGGCCGCTCAGCTCAAGGCGGCCGTACAGAACTCGCTCTGGGACCCCCAGCGCAACTTCTTCATGCAGGTCTACAACACGGACGGCACCAACGGCGCGCTGAAGCAGACCAGGACGACCTGGCGCGAACTCATGGGCTACGCCCCCTGGGCGTTCAACCTGCCCGACGCGCAGTACTCGACGGCATGGAAGTACCTGACGGACGCGAAGCGGTTCAAGGCGCCGTTCGGGCCGACGACGCTGGAGAGGGTGCACGACTTCGAGGCCGAGCAGGCCACCCGCAACCACGCCGACCTCTTCAGCTCGTCGACCGCCTCCAACGGGCAGTACATCGGCAAGATCGACTTCGACGACAGCTACGTCACCTTCACCGTGGACGCGCCCGGCGCCGGGACGTACCCGGTGACCGTGCACTACGCCAACGGCACCAGCGGTACGTCGACCCACAAGCTCATCGTGAACGACGACACCGCCAACCCGATCACCGTCGGATACGCCCCCACCGGCGCCTGGCAGAAGTTCTCGGAGTCCCAGGCCGTCACCGTGCAGGTCCCGATGAAGGCCGGGGCCAACACGCTGAAGTTCGCCAAGGGCACCGGTTTCGCCGAACTCGACCGCATCACGGCGAATCCGTACTTCAACTACCAGGCGATACCCGCCGTACAGCAGCGCGACGACGCCAACTGCTGCCACTGGAACGGCCCGAGCTGGCCCTACCAGACGAGCCAGGTCCTCACCGGCATGGCCAACCTGCTCCAGGACTACCCCGCGCAGAGCTACGTCACCAAGGCCGACTACGCGACCATGCTCGCCCAGTTCGCCGACCTCCAGCACAAGGACGGCAAGCCCTACATCGCCGAGGCCGCCAACGGTGACACCGGTGACTGGATCTACGACGGCTTCAACTTCAGCGAGAACTACAACCACTCCAGCTTCAACGACCTGGTGCTCACCGGCCTGCTGGGCATCAAACCGCAGGCGGACAACACGCTGGCGCTGAAGCCCCTGGTGCCGTCCGGCTGGGACTACTTCGCGGTGGAGAGCGTGCCCTACCACGGGCACAACCTCTCGATCCGCTGGGACCGGGACGGCACCCACTACGGCAAGGGCAGCGGCCTGCAGATCTTCCAGGACGGCCTGCGCATCCACCAGTCCCCGACGCTCGGCGACACCACCGTGAACGTGGCCGCCCCGGTCACCCCGGCGCAGCCGGCGCGGATGGCGAACGTGGCGGCCAACCCGCTCACCGCCGAGCAGGACTGGCTCGGCCGGACCATCACCCAGCCCTACCCGAAGGCCTTCGCCTCCTACACCAACACCGTCTCCAACGGCCCGCACTGCCACAGCGGCCAGACCTGCAAACCGACCACGTTCGACGCCCCGCTCCGGGCGACCGACGGCTGGATCCGCTACGACAAGATCCCCGACGACCGGTGGACCAACTCCGGCTCGCCGAACGGCACCGACCACCTCGGCGTCGACTTCGGGGCGCCGCGCAAGATCAACGAGGTGAAGTTCTACACCTACGACGACGGCGCCGACATCCGGGTCCCGGCCGGCTACACCGTCCAGTACCTCAAGGACGGCTCGTGGCTGAGCGTCCCGGGCCAGACGAGGAGTCCGGCCACGCCGGTGGCCGACAACGCCAACGAGGTGACGTTCCCGACGATCACGACCGCGCAGTTCCGGGTCGTCTTCACCCCGCAGGCGGGCAAGTTCGTCGGCGTCACCGAGCTGGAGTCCTGGTACCCGGAGACACCACAGGTGAAGATCACCAACAAGAACAGCGGCCTCGAACTGGGTGTCGCCGGCTCCTCGATCGCCCCAGGAGGCGCCGTACAGCAGCAGACCGCCAACAGCACCGCCAACCACTGGTGGAAGATCGTCCCCGCCGAGAACGGCTACTACAAGATCTTCAACACCAACAGCGGCCAGGTGCTCGGCATCACGGGCGCCTCCACGACGGCCGGTGCGACGGCGGTGCAGTGGGGTGACACGCTCACCGCCGATCATCTGTGGTCCGTGGTGGACGCCGGGGGCGGCTACGCCAAGCTCGTGAACAAGAGGAGCGGGATGGTGCTGGGGATCGACGGGATGTCCAAGTCGTCCGGCGCACAGGCCCTGCAATGGGACGACAACGGCACCGCCGACCATCTGTGGAGCATCGTCGCGCAGGACGGGTCCACACCGTTCACCACCTGACCGCTCGTCCGCCGCGGTCCGCCCCGAGGACCGCGGCGGACGCCTTCCGACGTCGATGAAGGATCGTTGCCGGCGAGGCTTGAGGCGCACGCTCCTGAGACCCCCGGCTCCGCGGCCACGTGGGCGATCGGGCGGGACCCGCAGCGTTCGACGAGGCGGAGTCGGCCTTCGACGGACGGCGGGGCGTTGCGGTGGGGCGACGGTCTCTTCACGGTGCTACCGGAGCGCACACCCCCGCACCCATCGCATGAGCGTCGACCACTCATGACCCGCGACAGCTAGTCGCTGAGCGTGCCGGCACTCAGGCGAGACCTCGCTGCTCCCTGGGACAGGCGCCCGAGCAGCTGAGCCGCACCGACGCCGACGTAGAGGACGACCAGAACCCCGAGTGCCAGATCGACCCAGTCATAGGTCGTGCCCCTGAAGAGCGCGCCCCACGCCCGGACACCCGCGACGGATCCGGCGACCACCAGCAGCACCGACGTCACGGCCTGCAAGGCCTTCGCGGCCGTGGGCCGCCGCTCCTTGAGCAGCTCACCACCCGCACCGAGCGCGACCAGCGCGACGAAGGCGTCGTGGGGCTCCAGGCGCCCCGTCCCGATCGCGTCCACGACGTTGATCAGGACTCCGATCGATCCGACGACCAGTGCACCCTGAGTCATACGGCGGCCCATCAAACCCTCGCTTGCAGTCAAAATTCGGCGGCGATGGATCAAACTACGCCAATGACCGCGCATGACAGGCAGGGGTGGGCTCACCCGGTGGACCGGGCGAGCTTCCACGCGCCATCCGGTCCGAGCCGGGACCGGCCGGCAGCTCAGGGGGGCGTGGTGGCCGGTTGGCCGGCGATGGCGGCGAGCCGGAGCTTGGTCTCGTCCTCGCCGCCGGGCGCGGCAGTCATGATCACGATCTTGAGGTCGGAGTCGCCGTCGGTCAGGACGTCGCAGTCCACGGTGACAGGGCCCACCGTGGGATGAGCGATCGTCTTCTGGTCCTCACGGTGTGCGGCCACTCTTCCGGTCGCCCACAACTCGGCGAACCGTGTGTTGTCGCTCAGTTCACGGATCAGCGTGGCAAGACGCTTGTCCTCGGGGTAGCGGCCGGTCGCGCGGCGCAGGTCGGAGACGACGGCGGCGTCGGTGGCTTCCCGGTCGGCCTCGGTCACCGGCCACAGTGCGAGGCGGGCGGGCCCGTCGTCCACCGGGAACCTGTCGCGGGCGAAGTTGCGCAGTCGTGTCGGCGACGCGGAAGGGGAGCCCAGAAGGCCCGCCCATCCGCGGTTCCACCACACCAGCTGCCAGTCCGCCGCGAAGACGGCGACCGCGACGTCCCCGAGCCGGGCGAGTACCCGTTGCACTCCGGGCGGAAGGTGGTCGGAGATCGTGTCGTCCGCCGGAGGGGCGAGGCGCGCCAGCCGGAACAGGTGGTCCCGTTCGGCGGTGGACAGCTGCAAGGCGCGTGCCAGGGACGCCACCACCGGCGCCGAGGGCGTGGTGGCCCTTCCCTGCTCCAGACGCACGATGTAGTCGACCGACATTCCGGCGAGGTCGGCCAGCTCCTCGCGCCGCAGTCCGGTGGTGCGGCGCCCCGAGGTCGCCGTCAGCCCGAGGGCCGACGGCGGCAGGCGGTCGCGCCACGTGCGGATCATCGCGCCGAGGCCGGTGCCGGGTGTTGTGCTCATGATGGCCATTCTTCCCGCACTGCCGGTCGGCCGTGCGGTGCGAGGGTGGTACGGCTCTTCCTACCGTCGAAGCGTCTCTGGCCGGTACGCCACGGCAGCGTCAGCATGGATGACGTGACGAACACCGGACGGGCCTTCTCGGACCGCCCGGCCGGACCAGCCATTCACCATGCGGGAGAAACCCATGACCACGGCCCATGTCGAGAACGCCCTGTCCCGCCTGGTGGACGAAGCGTCGGTTCGGGACACCGTCGCTCGTTTCGCCGACGCCGCGACCCGAGGCGACGTCGCCCGTTTCCGCGCGACCTGGGCCGAGGACGCGGAGTGGACGATCGGTGAGCGGGTGCACGCCGTCGGCGTGGACGACATCGTCTCCACGTTCCGGCGCCTGCGAGACGAGCGGGACTTCTTCGTGCAGTTCGCCGTGCAGGGCCCGATCGAAATCTCCGGTGACGAGGCGACCACCAGCATCCTCTGCCACGAGGCCGCGCGCGGACCGGGCGAGACGTACTACCGGAACCACAGCGTCACCGCGGATCGCCTGAGGCGCTCGGAGAAGGAATGGGTGTTCACCAGCCGCTCGTTCCAGTACCTCTGGCTCGACACGTCTCCCTTCACCGGCGACGCCTTCAAGCTGCCCGCCGGCTTCTGATTCCGGTCGGCATCCGCCGTTCGACCAGCGGACCACGGTCTCCGAGCGAGCCGGCCCCGCTCCTGCGCGCGCGGACACCACCGGCCGGACGACCGGATGGGCTCCCAGCTCCCCGGCCGGAGCAGATGGGCTCCCAGCTCCCCGGCCGGAGCGGATGGGCTCCCAGCTCCCCGGCCGGAGCGGCGTCGGGCGGGCCCGCCACACTGGTGAGCCTCCCGCCCGGCTTGGCGCGTCCAGGGACTTCACCGGCGTCTCGCCGCCGAGCGAGTCGAGGGCGACGTCGTAGTCGCGCGGGATCGTCTCGAACGCCTGCCGGCGGAATGCGCGCCCGCCCCACCGGCACCGGCCACGAGGTCAGGGCGAGGAGGGGAAAGGATGCTGCCTCCTCCTTGGTCGGCTCGGCCGGCTTGATCGCTGTCGCAGGGCGCGGCGTAGACCGGGCTCGACCGGACCAACTTGCGAGGGAGGTCGGCCGAGACCACCCGGCGGATGGGGTCGTGAGGTCCGGGTACTCGTGGAGCCCTGCGCACGGGTTTTCTGGAAGGAGCACCCGCGCGGAGTGGAGAGGTGACGTAGTCACTGCCTTCGGACGAGAGTGGGAGATGCACCAGATGAACGAGCAGACGCCTTCCGCCGAAGAGCCGGACAGGTATGCCCGGGCGCGGAGCGACGAGGAGCCGGGGGCTCATTCCGGTGGGGAGAGCCAGGCACGGGACCGGGTCGTGCGTGGCACGGCGAGTGCGGCGGAGGGCTACTCGACGCAGGGCGGAACGGCGCAGGGCGATCCCCCCGCGGGAGTCGAGAAGCCCGCGCAGGAGGGCGAAGCGCCCGGGCCGGTCACGCGGCAACATGTGCGGGAGTTGCTCGAAGCGCGGGACGACGGGCCCACTCTCGTCGTTGTGGAGGGCCGGGCCCAGGTGGTGTCCGCCGACGACCTCCGGTCCGACCGCTACGCCGGGGCCCTCGAGGTGGCCTCCGGGGAGGAACTCACCCGCCGGGCGACGCCCAGTCCCGACTCGGAAGGGGAACTCGACGCCCTGGCCGCCACTTTGAACACCATGGTGGCGAAGCTCGGGGCGTGACACCCGGCGTCTCAACCCCTCCGGTCCTCGGTGCTCGGTGCCGAGCAGGTCGATGATCCGGGGCACCTTCCGACGGGGCATCCCCATCGGGAGGCATGAGTATCGCCTTCGGGCGCTCGGGCGACCGGAGCCATGAACGGAGCGGGGCGGCCGAGGGCATGCCCGGTGCGCAGTCTCGCGGCCTGAGAGAAGACCTCGCTCCGACTCATGGCCACCCTCAGTATCGAAGGCACCGGGCCGGGCCTGGACCTGGACATGCCCGGGCCGGGCCGGGCCGGGCCCGGGGCGCGGCTCCGGTCACCGCCGTCGGCGAAGGCCGGGTGGCGGAGAAGAGCGTCGACGACGAGGTGCTGCGCCTGGCCGCCCGGCTGCCGGCGCCCTGGCCGCCGAGTATCACGGGGACCTCTGCTCCATCTGGTGGAGCATGCGTTGGCAGAGGTGGGCGAGGGTGTCCAGTTCTTCGGTGGTGAGGGGGTCGATCACCACGCTGCGTACGGTCGCCACGTGGTGCGGGGCGGCGGCTTCGATGGCCTGGCGGCCGGCGGGGGTGACGACCACGTAGACCCCGCGTCCGTCGTCGGGGCAGTCCTCGCGGGTGACCAGACCGCGTTTGGCCATGCGGGCGATGTGGTGAGACGCCCGGCTCTGCGACCACTCGACCGCCCTGAGCAGCGCCTGGAAGCGCAACCGGCCGTCGGGGGTGCCGGTGAGGGCGACGAGGACGGCGTAGTCGGCGCTGGACAGGTTCGCGGTGGCCTGCAACTCGCGCTCGATCCTGCTGAGGAGTTTCTGATGCACGCCGACGAAGGAGCGCCAGGCGTGTTGTTCCTTCGGGGCCAGCCAGTGAGGTTTCTCGTTCATGATGCACCAGCCTACCGGGTAGTTGACACGTCATGGATAGATGATGTGTCATGTTCCTCGGCGGGGGCTTCCCCGCAGAATTGAAGGAGATCCCCATGAGCACGTTCGCGAAGACCGGCCTCGCCGCGCTGCTGACCCCGCAGGAGAGCGTGCTGGTGTTGATCGACCACCAGCCGTTCCAGTTCGCCAACCTGCACAGCCACGAGCCGACGATGATCGTCAACAACGTGGTGGGACTGGCCAAGGCCGCCAAGGCGTTCGAGGTCCCGACGATCCTGACGACGGTCATCGAGGAGCGCGGCGGCAACATCCTCCAGCCGCTCCAGGAGGTCTTCGCGGACCAGAAGCCGATCAACAGGACCACCATCAACACCTGGGAGGACCCGCGGGTGGTGGACGCGGTGAAGGCCACCGGCCGCAAGAAGCTGATCATCGCCGGTCTGTACACGGAGATCTGCGTGGCGATGCCCGCCCTGCAGGCGGCCGGCGAGGGCTTCGACGTCTACGTCGTCACCGACGCCTCCGGCGGCGTGTCCGCCGAGGCCCACGACATGGCCGTGCGCCGCATGGTCCAGGCAGGCATCACCCCCATCACCTGGATGGCCGTCATCGCCGAATGGCAGCGCGACTGGGCCCGCGAAGAGACGGCCGCCGCCATGGGTGCGGCCGTGGCACCCCACGGCGGCGCCAGTTCCGTCGCCCTCGCCTGGGAACTGCAACTCCTCGCCACCCCCACCTCCGCGTAGAAGCACGGCAACGCCACGGGGCGGCACCGGGACCGGTGCCGCCCCGTGGCGAGGCGACGACGACCAGCCGGCGCGTTCGACAGGATCCACGGCATCAGGTCGCGATCCAGGGCATCGGGTCGCGACCGGCGGGAGGGCCGGACCGGCGCGGACCCGGGAGCCGCCGCCGAACACCGCGGAGCCGTCCTGGGCCCGTTGCTCTCCTCTCTGATCGCCGTACCAGTCGACCACTCACGCTGACGTGGGGAAGGGCGCCCGGTGACGCCGGCCGTCGGCCGCCGCGGCACAGCTGCTCATCGACTGTCGTCCGGGTGGTAGACGCTGAGGTTGCCGTAGGGCGACAGAACGCCGGCCAGGTCACCGGGTGTGTGCCGCAGGGTGGAGTCAAGGAAGGCGAGCGTGGTCGCGGCGACGACCCGGGGGCTCTCGGTGCGGCCCAAGGAGCCGACGATCGAGGGCACGGGCGGCAGGTACAAGGGGCCGTCCGTGAAGGTGAGGTGTGCGGCGCCGGGGATGGTGAGCCGATAGCTCGTCAGGGTGTTGAGCTTGAGGGCCGCCGTGAGGCGGGGGAGGTAGCGCGGGTCGGTTCCGGGGGTGATGGCCTGGGTGAGCGCGAGCGCCGGCTGGTGGAGGGAGGGGGAGAGGGGACCGTGGGGATAGCCGTCGAGATCTATGACGGCGTCGAACCGACGGTCCTGCCGGGCGGCCCGCAGAGCGGCGGCACCACCCATGGAATGGCCGGTGACCGCCACCCGACCGGCGTCCAGGCGCCCGGTCAGCGGGTCGGCGATCTCACCTCCGCCCAGACGGTCGAGCTGGGTGAGGACGAAGCTGAGGTCGGCTGCCCGAACAGCCGTCCAGCCGGCCGACAGAGCGGTGTCCTTGTCCCGGTCACCGGTGGACGCGGTTCTGGTGCGAATCGCCCGGCCGTCGGTGAGAACGACGGCGGCGGAGTCGTACGGGTGGTCGAGGGCGGCGACCACATAGCCGTGGCTGGCCAGTTCCTCCGCCCAGGCGGTGTTCTGGGTGCGCACTCCGCCCGATCCGGGAGAGAACAGCACGACCGGGAACCGTCCGCCCCTGTCGGACACCGGGGCGTTGAAGACCGCATGGGTGTGCGCACGCGGAACGCCGTCGACCAGGAAGCCGGGCAGGCCGACCTGGCGGGCGAGGGCGTCGGAAACGGTGCGTGCCTCGTCCTGCGTGCGTCCGAGGTACTGGGCCCGCCGCGTGCCTGCGGGGCTCTTCCGCGCGGGATACCAGAGCTGGACCACGACCGTGCGCCGGTCGTGCGGATCGGCGGTGAAGGACTCGGGGCGGCGTGGGTCGGTCCACTGCGCCACGCGGGTGCCGACCGGGAAACCGCCTGACGGCTCGGGGAACACGGGTACGGGAAAGGCCCAGGCGGCCCCCGGACCCGTGGCGATCAGGCCCGCGCAGGCCACCGACCCCGGCAACGCCAGCCACCATCGGGCCCGCCGCGCCGGCCGGCCGGTACGGCTTCGCAGCAGGGGACAGAGCGCGAACGGCAACGCGACGGCACCGCCCGCCAGTACGGGCAGCATCTGCCACCGGAGTCCCACCACACCGAGCACGATCGCGGACAGGGCGAGAACCCCCGCCGCCGCGATCGTGACGGGTGGGCGGGCAGCGGGCGCAAGCCAGCGCGCCACCACGAGCGCGGCGGCAGCCGACAGGGCAAGAACTTCCGGAGGGGACATGTACAGCCCCGCGATGATCTCGGTCATCCGGCCATCCTCGGGGCGTGGCAGGTGAGGGCACATCGTTCCCGGCTCGCCGACGTATACGACGGGAGTGGCAATCCGCGGCAGGTCCCCTGTGCTACCGGAGTCTCATCCAGGCAGCTGGCCCGTGCGACCTGAGTCGCAATCGAGCACGCCGGACGAACGGCCGCTCTGCGACCGCGGAAGACGGGCGACTCCTCCTGCGGTCGTACTCGGGCGCTCTGACATCAGACGTTGGACTCATGTGCTTCGCGGGCCCGCGGCCTACCGTGACAGAGCCGCGTGTACGCCGGGGAGTTCCGGGTGCGCTCCTCGGTCCGACGCGGTTCGGGCCGTACGCGGTGGTGGCCCCGGCCGGGGCCACCACGATGCCGAATCGACAGGGATGCGGGATGACCGAGGCGGCCGCAGAGCCGGTCGATGACCACCCGGTGCGCCGCCGGTACCGCGTACGGCGGACGAGGGAAGCCGTACGTCTGACGGACCACGCCGACCTGGCCTTCGTGCGAGCGGCCCGACTCGGGAGAGCCGCCCGGCGCAGCGGCCTCCGGCTGCCTCCCATGGTGGGGGACTCGCTGTTGCCGGCGCTGCTCCTGCTCAACATCACGACCACGCGCCCTCTGTCGGAGCTGCCGGTGGCCCTGGCCCTCACCGCCGCCCTTGCGCTGCCCCTCGTGTGGCGGCGCCGGGCCCCGCTCACGGTGTTCGGCACCGTAGCCGTCGCGGCCTTCGTCCAGTGGCTGATGGACGTCCCGCTGCCGGCGGACATCGCCTTGCTCGTGGCTCTCTACACGGCCGCCGCGAACTCGGGCCTGCGCGCCACCTTTGCCGCCGGTGCCGCCGTGGAGGGCGGGGCCCTGCTGGCGTGTCTGCGCTGGGCCACGGAAGGCGCGTTCCTGACCCCCTTCGTCGCGGTGACCGCGATGGTCGTCGCTGCCGCGGTCCTCGGGGTGAACGTGCGCACCAGGGGCGACTACCTCGCGGTCCTGGAGGAACGGGCGGCACGCCTGGAGCAGGAGCGGGACCAGCAGGCCCGGTTGGCCGTCGCCGAGGAGAGGACACGTATCACCCGGGAGATGCACGACATCGTCACCCACAACCTGTCCGTCATGGTCGCGCTCACCGACGCCGCCGTCTACGCGCAGCACCGCTCGCCCGACAGAGCGACCACCGCGATGCAGCAGATCTCCGAGACGGGCCGGCAGGCCCTGACCGACATGCGGCGCTCGTTGGGCATCCTGCGGACCGACGAACCGGAGGCGGAGCGCCACCCGTTGCCCGGCATCGCGCAACTGGAGCCCCTCGCCGACCAGATGTGCGCCGCCGGGCTGCCGACCCGCGTCGAGGTCCACGGCGGATACCCCCACATACCCGCCACCGCGCAACTGACCGTCTACCGCCTGGTACAGGAAGCCCTGACCAACACCCTCAAGCACACCCCCACCGGCACGCGGGCGAAGGTCCGGATACGGTGCTCGACCGACACCGTCACCGTGGACGTCACCGACAACGGCCCTTGCGCGCCACCTCCCGACGCCGCACCTTCCGGCCACGGCATCACCGGCATGCGCGAGCGCGCTGCCACCTACGGGGCGAAGCTGCTGGCCGGACCGCTTCCGGGCGGCGGCTGGGGAGTCCACACCCGCCTCGTGCTCGGCACCAGCGGTCCGGCGTCCGCATGACGATCCGCATCCTGATCGCCGACGACGAAGCACTGCTCCGCATGGCCTTCGGCACGGTCCTGGAGGCCCAGCCCGACATGGCACCGGTCGGGGAGGCCGCGGACGGAACGCAGGCCGTACGCCTCGCCCGGGAACTGCGCCCCGATGTCGTCCTCATGGACGTGCGGATGCCCGGGACCGACGGGATCGAGGCGACCCGTGAGGTCATCCGGATCTCCCCGCGGAGCAGAGTGCTGCTCCTCACCACCTTCGACCTGGACGAGTACGCCTTCGCCGGACTCAACGCCGGAGCCTCGGGTTTCCTGCTGAAGAACACCAGGCCCGAGGAACTGCTCACCGCGATACGCAGCGTGGCCGCGGGCGACGCGGTGGTCTCTCCGCGTATCACCCGCCGCCTGCTGGAGAGCCTCCGCCCACACCTCCCCGACGGCGGCAGCACCGACCGCGACGAGCGGCTGAGCCGACTCAGCGCCCGCGAGCACGAGGTGCTCATCCAGGTGGCCCGCGGCCTGTCCAACACCGAGATCGCGGCCGCCCTGTACCTCGCGGAGGGCACCGTCAAGTCCCACCTGGGGAGGATCCTGCACAAGCTCGAACTCCGCGACCGGATCCAGGCCGTGGTCTTCGCCTACGAAAGCCGCCTCATCCACCCGGCATGACGCTGCCGCCCGGAGCCCACGGCGACGTCCTCGGCGCCGGGCGTCACCGGCGCGTGAGACCCCGGGGAACCTCACCCGGTGACACCCTGTACACCGGGCGACGCCCGACCCGCCGCGCGGACGCACGGCTGACCGCGGGACGGCCCCGTGTCCCTCCCTCACCCACGAGTCCCACGGCGGCACCGACCGCGCCGCTGTCGGCGCTCATGAACACGTTCGTCCGGCGGCAGCGGGCACCGCTTGTCGGCGGTTCCGGGACAGCGCTCGGCGATCGGCCGGCTCGACGATGTCGACGAGAACGGACCACGACGGGAGGGCGCGGGCCCTCGGTGTCGCGCGCTGTTCAGCCGATGTCGGAGCCGCGGTACTCCCGCACCGACTCCAAGTACCCGGCCACCGCGTCCCGGTTGCGGGTCAGGCACTCGATGCGCCGGTTCATCTGCTCCAGCTCCGTCTCCAGGGTGGTGAGCATCTCCGGGGTGGCGTCGGGGAAGTAGATCACTCGTGGCTTGTCCAAGCACGGCAGGATCTGCTTGATGATCCGCGTCGGCAGCCCGGCGTCGAGCAGACCCCGGATCTGCAGTACCCGATCGACGAAGCGCTCGTCGTATGCGCGGTAGCCGTTGGGACAGCGCTCTGCGACGATGAGGCCCTGCTCCTCGTAGTAACGCAGCAGCCTGCGGCTGGTGTTCGTGCGATCCGACAGCTCGCCAATGCGCATGTGCCCCACCCCCACGACATGTCAGCTTGACCTTCACATCTATGTGAGGGTTCGAGCATATCGGCATGACGACACAACAGACGCCGGTCGGCTCCGACGCGCAGGACCGGGGACAGAAACAGAAACTGCCGCTGGCGGCGCTGCTCGCGTTGGCGACAGCGGTCTTCGTCACCAGCCTGACGGAGACGCTTCCCGCCGGACTCCTGCCCGAGATGAGCGCCGACCTGCACGTCGGCGAGTCCGCCACAGGACAGACCGTCACGATCTACGCCCTCGGCACCGCGCTCACCGCCATTCCGCTCACCGCGGCCACCGCCGGGTGGCGCCGCAGGCACCTGCTGCTGACCGCCATCGCGGGGTTCGCCGTCGCCAACACCGTCACGGCCCTGTCGGCCTCCTACCCCCTCACGATGATCGCCCGCTTCGTGGCCGGTGTGGCCGCCGGCCTCGCCTGGGCCTTGCTGGCCGGCTACGCCCGCCGCATGGTCCCGCCCGGCCTCGAGGGCAAGGCCATCGCCATCGCCATGGCCGGCATCCCGGTCGCCCTCTCCTTCGGCGTCCCCGCAGGCACCTTCCTGGGAAAGGTGGTCACCTGGCAGGCGGCCTTCCTGGCCATGAGCGCTCTCGCTGTCGCCCTGATCGCGTGGATCGCGGCTGTCGTGCCTGACTACCCCGGGCAGCGCCAGGAGCACCGCGCCCCGATGCGGCACGCGCTGCGCCTCCCCGGTGTCGCTCCGGTGCTCTTCGTGACGTTGGTCTTCGTCCTGGCCCACACCGTCCTTTACGCCTACATCGCCGCCTTCCTCGCCCACGTCCGCATGGCCGACAGCACCGACCTGGTGCTGCTGGTCTTCGGCGGCGCCTCACTGCTGAGCATCTGGGTCACCGGCGCCCTCATCAACCGCTGGTTGCGCGGCCTGGCGATCGCCAGCACGCTCCTGGTCGGTGCGGCCGCCGCCGTTCTGGCGGCCCTGGCCGGCAGCCCTGCCCTGGTCTACCTCGCCGTGCTGCTGTGGGGCCTTGGGTGGGGCGGCGTGCCGACGCTCCTGCAGACGGCTGCCGGGCAGGCCGGCCGTGACCAGGCCGACTCGGCGCAGGCGATGCTCGTCACCCTGTGGAACGTGGCCATGGCCGGTGGCGGTGTCGCAGGCGGTGTCCTGCTCGACACGTTCGGCGCCGCTTCGTTCCCGTGGGCCGTCCTGGCCCTTCTCGTGCCGGCACTGATCGTCGTCGGCACCCGCACCCATGCCTTCCCGGCCGAGCGACCGAGCTGAGCCGTAGGAAACCCCCGGCCCGGCCCGGTCCGGTCCGGTCCGTCGATGCTGACCGCCGTCCGCACCGCCTCGGTGCGGACCGCGGTCCCCATGCGCCGACTGCGAGCCTGGCCCTTGCCGCCCGGCGGGCCGCAGCGCTTCCGCAGGCGGGGTGTTGTCGATTAGGTGAGCTTCTCGCCGAAGCCTCCCGCGCCAGAACGGCTGTCCCTCACACCACGCTCACCGGATGCCGCACCACCCCGTCGAACAGATAGCCCTGCGTGTTCGGCACAGCGGCATCCGGCTGAGTGCGGTCCGCCGTGTCCGTGGCGCGGGCCAGCAGATGGGTGACGCCGAGCGCGTCGGGCCGCCAGCCCAGGGACCAGCGGGTCCAGGTTCCGGCGCGGGGACGGTCGTGCAGGTGGGCGGGCAGCCAGTTCGCCCCTCCGTCGGTGCTGACGTCGACCCGGGTGACGGCTCCCGCGCCCGACCATGACCGACCGTGCAGCACGTGCCTCCGGCCTGCGGTGAACGTGGCCCCGGCCGCCATCTCGAAGGCGCTCTTGACGGCCTGACGGGTGAGCGGGGCACTGCCGCCCTCCGGATGGGCGGAACCGAACAGCCGGTAGAAGGTGGTGTTCCAGGGCGAGTACAGCGGCTGCGCGGACACCTCGATGTCGCCGACCCACTTGACCGACGCGATCCCTATCCAGGAGGGAACCAGCACCCGCACCGGATAGCCGTGGTCGTAGGGCAGCGGCTCACCGTTCATCTCGTAGGCGAGCAGTACGTCGTCCAGCGCCTTGGCCAGCGGCAGCGGCCGGCGTACCCGCCCCAGGCTCTCGCCGCCGCTGACGTACTCGGCGTCCAGGCCGCGTGGCTGCACGTCCACGGCGTGCGGGGACAACCCTGCCCTGCGCAGTACGTCGGCCAGGCGCACCCCGCGCCAGCGTGCGACACCGATCGCTCCCAGGGTCCAGGAAGTGCCGGTGACCGTCTGGCCCTGCTGGGTCGTGAAGTAGGAGCGCCCGTTGCCGGCGCACTCGACGAAGGCGGTGCGGGTGACGGCCGGCAGGGCCCGTAGATCGTCGTATCCGAACTCCCGCGGCCGGTCCTCGCCGGGGGAGCCGCGCAGTCCGCTTCCCCACAGCCGCAGCCGCCAGGCGTCGGCGTCCAGGACGGGAGTGGCCGTGTGGTTGCGCACGAAGAACAGCTCGTTGGGGGTGTGGTGGCCCGTGCCGCGCAGCGCTTCCCAGCGGGTCTCGGCGTTGGTGCCGCGCTCGATGAACCACTGGGGTGGCAGGGGCTTGACGATCGGCCGGTCGGCCGCGTGGGCCGACCGAGGGGTACCGATCGCGGTCCCGGCGGCCGTGGCGGCCAGCAGCGTGAGCAGCCGACGGCGGGTGACTCCGTCGGCCCTGGCCTCACCGGTGAGCCATTGGCGCAGCCTGCGACGGTCGTAGTCGCTTTCGTAGTGGTGGCCTGCGGGAGTGGACGAAGGCATGACGGTCCTCGCTATGAGAGGTGAAAGCACGGAAGAGGTCTGCGCGGGCGCGGGTGCGGGTGCGGGTGCGGGTGCGGGCACGGGTCCGCACGGGCATCCCGTCGGTGCGGTCGCCGCGCGAGGGAAGGGGCCTGCCGCGAAAGGCAGTTGGCAGAGGCTTCAGGAAGTGCCTGATCAGCCGGACGTCCGACACAGCGCTGCGGCCACGCGGACGAGGTCCACGCTGCGGCGGCGGGTCAGAGGCTCAGTCAACGGCATGGCGGGATGCAAACACGCGGGGAGGACGGTGTCAACGGAGCCCCCGGCAGGCGGCCCGGGTCTCGATGCCGACCTTCGTCTCGCGGCCGACCCGGTGCTCGATCCAGGCGCATCGTGAACCACCCTGCCCGCGTCGTGCTCCGCGAGATGGTGGTGGCTGCACGCTCGGGTCTTCCTGGGCGGCGACCAACGCGACAGCGCCGTCCCGTGCAAGCAGCGCGCCCGTTCGAGCGCAAGACCGACGGTCTCGCGCGGGCTCTGATCCGCCCGTCCCATGACGGTGGGCCGACCGGGCCGCGGACAACGATGTCAGCGTCGGCGGGTCGGCATTCCGGTGATTCGAGGACCCTGGGAGGGGCACTCGGGGGCGGTGGTGAAGAAGACGCGACGTTACGCGGTGGCGGCATCGAGTCGCTGGTGGGACGAGGAGGACGGCCGCTGGTTGCCCGGCGGTGAGGTGCATGCCTGGGAGCAAAGCACCAACCAGTCGGTGTGCGGACTGTCCCTGCACCGCTCGCAACTGGCCCGCTTCGCCGGTGTGGCCTGGCCGGACATCCTTCCCGAGTCCGGGGGCGCGGCCGACGCGGTGCGCCGTGTCTGCCCGCGATGCGCGTCCGCCGCGGGAGGGCGCGGTTCGGACGCTCGCCGAGACCGGCGAAGGGTGAACCACCGGCCGTAGCGCGGCACACCCCCGGCGCGACTCCTCGCTCGAGCCCGCCCGGAGGTGAGGATGTGAGAGGGCGGGAGGGGCGGCGCGGACGCAGCCGGATCGCGGCGCGCTCACCGGTGTCGCGCGTCGGCCGAGGCCTCCCGCGCTGCCGGGTCGTGACTGCGGCGGCGACGTCAGGGGAACGTCGGCGGGCGAGGGCGGGGCGGGCATGGTGCGGATGTGTGGGGTGGCCGGCCGAGATCGACGCCGACCTCGTTTCCGGGTGCCCCACCCGTCGCAGAACGATCTCCCTGTCCACGATGGGCTACACCGGCCCGGGGCGAGCGGGCCGGGGCGGGGCGAGTGAACCGCCGACCGCCTGAGAGCCGCCTCCACCACACGGCGAAGCGCATGTGAGGGTTTCTTGGCCCAATGGTGACGTTGACGATGCGATACCGGGGCACATGGACCCGGCACGGTTCGTACGGGTGTCCGGCAGGAGGAGCCAGTGGCCGGTCATGAGGTCTATGCCGCCAGCGCATTGTCAGCGGTGGCGGCGATACTGTTCGCGCGCTGGTGCCTGACCGGCCGAAGGGGCAGGCCGCGCATTGCTGCGGTCTCCCGCTGGACGGCGCTGAGGGGTGTCCGGCGCACGGGCTCCACCACGGTCCGGGCCGAACGACGCCTGCCGACGGACGCGGCATGCGCTCAGCGGGCGGTGCGGGAGGCCGAAGACCTCGTGCACGGCTACTGGCGCCGGCTCGATCCCCTCTACCTGTCCACACACGACCCGCATCAACACTGAGCCGATCGGCCAAGGCGTAGCCGGTACGGGAAATCGCTCAGTCGCCGGGTGCTCGGCGAAGGGCTTCACGGCAGGCGATCACCGCGTCGACGCCGAAGATCCGCAGGGTGTGCGTCACGGCTGCGCCTGGTGCGGCCAGACGTATCCGGTCACCGGCCTCGGCGAAGGTGCGAGGGGCCGCGACGAAGTCGTCGATGCCGGTGGAGTCCATGGAAGTGACCGTCCCGGATCGACCACGACGGCCGTGCCGATACCGACCGGCTGCGGCAGGCGCTGGCCGGTCCGCCCCAGCCCCGGTTCCCCGACGGGCGGCTGATGCGGTGCCACGCCGTCGGTGGAGGGGGAAGCCCCGCCGGGCCGTGTCAGCACTCGTGCCAGAGGGCATGGTGGTGGAGACAGGAGCGGGGAGGGAGCGGCCGTGGCGGGGGCGGAGAAGAGGGGGAGCGGGGCGCTTCCAGGGCGTGTGCTGTTCATGCTGTTCCGTTGTGTGATGGTGCTCCTCGTCGCCTTCTTCGCCGTGCGGACGTATGAGGAGACCGCGATCGCCGTGGCCCGCACCACCGGAAAGCTGCACACCGTGCAGGCGACCGTGGCGGAGATACGGCACATCTCCCACGAGCACTGCTCCGGAACCGGCCAGGCGACGGACTGCGGTGAGAAGGTCACCTCGTTCGGCGAAGACGTGATCGTGCGGGGGCAGGGGGCCACCAGGACGGTGTCGGTGGACGATGACGGTCCCTCCTTGAGCGAGGGGCAGCAGGTGCGGCTTGGACTCTGGCATGACGAGGTCGTGGAGATCGACGGATACGCCGCCCACAGCGCCTGGACCGGCGACGGCTTCTTCTTCGTCGCGCCCTTGCTGCTGTACCCCGTCGCCATGGGCTACGTCATCGCCGTGGCCACGGCGATGCTGGCGCGGGTACTCAACCGGGGCGGACGAGCCCGCTTCGACGTGGGGGAGCGTCTGGCGGCCGACAGCTACGGTGTCCTGATCGGTCTGGCCGTCTGCCTGTTCCTCGTCCTCCTCACGGCGGTCCGCGACGTCGGCTCCCCGCCGTGGTGGCCGATCGCCCCGGTCGGCGCCGGAACCGCCGTCGCCGCACTGGCGCTCCTGCGCGGCGCGCGAGCCGCCGCCGAGCCGGACACGGCGGCGACCTGAACTCGTCAGCCCGCCGGCCAACGCCACCACGGCTCCGAGGACATCGCCGACGCGCTGCGCAACAGCCCGCACTTCCTCGGCGCCGACGGCCGTCCAGACGCGGGGCCGCAGTCCGCTACCAGCTGGTCCTGGACTACGGCCCGTCGCCCCACAGCATCGGCGGGTCGAACGACAGCGAGCCCTTCCCCATGGTGCGTCGACCCCGGCGCCGAGGAGGTGCCGACCCCGGCGTTGTGGGCGGACAGTCCGAGGGACAAGGCGAGTGAGGCCTTCGAGCGAAGCGACCACCTGGAGAAGACGTCCCACCACGGCCGCTGTGTCTCGTTCCTGAAGGAGTCACATGGACAGCAGTAGCTACCCGCAGGTCCTCGCAGGGATGGACAACGGTGCCCTGCGCGGCTGGTGGTTCGGCGTAGTCGTGATCGCGGTCTTCGTGATCGCGGCGTTCGTCTGGAGAGTCCGCGACAGGCGAGCTGCCTAGTTCCGCGGTGCCAGGGTGCGAAGAACGCAGAACTCGTTGCCCTCCGGGTCTTCCATGACTACCCAGCTCCGGCCTGAGCCTTGGCCCACATCCGTCGTGGTGGCGCCGAGGCTGAGCAATCTGGCCACCTCGTCCTCGGTGCTGCTGTCGATCGGACTGACGTCGAGGTGAAGGCGGTTCTTCACGGTCTTGCCCTCGGGCACCTGGACGAACAGCAGGGTGGGCGCCATCTGACGGGCCCGAACATCCTCGACGGTCGGCACCCAGGAGCCGATCTCGACCTTGCCCTCGCTCCGGTCGATCACCTCGAAGTCCAGGACCTCGCACCAGAAGGCCGCGAGTCTCTCCGGATCGTGGCAGTCAACGGCCAACTCGGTGAACCTGCTTGTCATGACTCTCCCCGATAGTACGGACGGAACCCAGCGTATTGACCCGTGCCGACCTCGTTGTCCACGCGAGGCGGAACTCGTGCCCGTGCTTCCGCACGCCCCGGTTCCGCCCGCCGACCCGGAGGGCGAAGGAGTCGTGGACGAGCGGTGGCGGAGCCGGTCCCAGCCGACTCGCCGCGCTCGTCCGCACCGGCCTTCATGCGCCGCTCATCCATGGGCTGCACCGCAGGCGTGATTCCCCGGGGCGTTCCAGGTGTGCGCCGACCACCCTCATCGTGCGGAAGATGCCGGTTCTCAAGGTCGAGTTGCCGCAGGACGAAGGAAGAAGCATGACGTCAACGTGCTCGACCCCCTCGAATCTCCTGGCAGGGCTTCTGCCTCCCGACCGCCGGGACAGGTCACGTACCACCTCGGTCACCCCCGTGCGGCTGGCCGTATTGCTCGTACCCACGCTGGCCCTGCTTCTCCTCGGATATCGCCGACGATGGATGTCCGACGACGCCTACATCTATGTACGGACAGTGCGCCAAGTCCTCGCAGGCAATGGGCCGGTGTTCAACGTCGGGGAGCGTGTGGAGTCGTCGACCGGCACGCTGTGGCAGTGGTTGCTGGTGAGTGCGGGGCTGAGCGGTGCTGACGTCGCATCCGCCGCGGTGTACGGCGGTCTGCTGCTGACCGCGGGCGGGTTCGCTCTGGCAGGGATCGGGGCCATGCGGCTGTACGGGGGGCGACGGGTCCTGCCGCTGGGGTCGCTCGTGCTGCTGGGCCTGCCGCCGGTATGGGACTTCGCCACCTCCGGTCTGGAGACCGGGCTCAGCACCTGCTGGATCGCGGGGGCGTGGCTGGCTCTGACGATGCGGCCCGCATCACCGTGGACTTCGATGCTGCTCGGTCTGGGGCCGCTGGTCCGGCCTGACCTGGGACTGGTCTCCGTGGTGTTCCTCGGCGCGCAGTGGCTTGTCGCACGTCCGTCGCTGCGCTGCCTGGCCGGCAGGGTCGCAGCCGCGGGGGCACTGCCGACCGCGTACGAGATCTTCCGTGCGGGCTACTACGGGCATCTCGTCCCGCTTCCCGCTGTCACCAAGGAAGCGTCGGACAGCTTGTGGGGGCGTGGACTGGTCTATCTGGGCGACTTCGTGCACCCCTACGTTCTGTGGGTGCCCGCGCTCCTCGTGGTCGCCGCTGTGCTCTCCCAGCGATCCGCGCGATCCCTGCGATCCCTGCGATCCCTGCGATCCGTGCAGGCGGTGGTTCTCGTTCCGGCGCTGGCACCGGTGGTGGCCGGGCTGCTGTCCTGGGCGTTCGTGATCAGAGTCGGCGGCGACTTCATGCACGGACGCATGATGCTGCCGGGCCTCCTGCTGGTGCTGCTGCCTGTGTTCGTCGTGCCGGTCACACGGGTGTGGGCACTCACCGCGGCCGGGGTGGGGGTATGGGCCGTGGTGTGCGCGGCGGTCCTGCGGGTTCCCTATCCGGGGCAGATCGGGCCGGCTGGCATTGCCGACGAGCGGGGCGTCTACGCCCGGTGGAACGCCAGTGCCCATCCGGTGCACCATCACTACAACTGGGAGTACGTGCGCAGGGTGCGGGATGCCGCGCACTCGACAGCGCCGACACTTCTGCTGGGCAGTTACGCTCGTACGACCGCAGGCTCAGGTTCGATCACGGGCAGTTACACGGTCCTCGGTCTGAACGGCTCGGTGGTTCCCTTGGATGGAGTCGCGCTCGACCCGATCGGACTGGCCTATCCGGTCGCGGCACACTCCGAGCGGAGCAGTGGTGGGCGGCCGGGACACGACAAGCGTCTCCCGGCCGCATGGCTCGTTGCTGACAGGGGCGATGGCGAGCATGTGCCACAGGGAGTCGATTCCTCCGAGGTGACAGCGGCCCGGCGAGCCCTGCGGTGCGGAGCACTCGCCGAACTGCGTCACGCGACGCGGGACCCGCTCACCCCGAACCGATTCCTGCGAAACCTGTCCGGGGCTTGGCGACGCACCTCATTTCGATTCCCGGCCGATCCGGCACAGGCGCGGCGAGAGCTGTGCCGACCGAGTGGGAACAGAGAAAAGTCGCGGTCAGAGGTCACGCACGCCCTGGTCCGGCCCGCATCTGCGGGGCTCACTCCGTCCACCGATTGAATGGCGAAGGCACCCCCGGTTCGCCGCGACACCGGCTGGATGCTCGTCCGTGGGTCCGTGGGTCCGTGGGTCCGTGACTCCGTCGTCCGCTTCCTCGCTTCCACGCTTCCCCGGTTCACCGTGAGTCGTGGGAGTGGCGACACGTGGTTGGCACGCTGGAGGGCGGGGTGGCAGTCGGCCGCAGCATCTGGCCGGCGGCCAGTTCGCGGTAGGGGCTGATGGTGAGCAGCTCCTCGTGACGACCGCAGGCGACGACAGCGCCCTCGTCCAGGACGACGATCCTGTCGGCGTTCTGGACCGTGGACAGGCGGTGCGCGATGACCAGGACGGCGCATTCCCGGGCCACGTCACGCAACACGGTGGTGAGCGCTGTTTCGTTGACGGCGTCCAGGTGTGACGTCGGCTCGTCGAGCAGCAGGAGGGAGGGGCGGGCGAGCAGAGCGCGGGCCAGGGCCACCCGCTGCCGCTCGCCTCCGGAAAGGGTGCCGCCGCGTTCGCCGAGCATGCCCGAGAGGCCGCCGGGCAGCCGTTCCACGACGTCCGTGAGCTGGGCGAGTTCGACTACCCGACGGACTTCGGCCTCGGAGGCGTCGGGCTCGGCATAGGTGATGTTGTGCAGCAGCGTTCCGTGGACGACGTGGGTGTCCTGGTCGACGACGGCGATGCGTGAGCGGCACTCCGCGCGGCTCAGCTCGGTGGCGGGACGGCCGTCGAACAGCAGGGTGCCGGAGTCCGGTTCGTAGAACCTGGCCACGAGGGCGAAGACGGTGCTCTTGCCCGCACCCGAGCGGCCGACCAGGGCGGTCTGGCACTGCTGAGGGACGGTGAAGGAGACACCGCGCAGCACAGGCCGGCTCGGGTCGTAGCCGAACGTCAGGTCCCGCAGGGCAAGGGCGGGCTTCTCGTACGAGCGCGTCCGCTGGGCCGGTTCACGCAGGCCTACCCGGGCTGTCGGCGTACGGATTTCCGAGGGTTCCGCCGGTAGGGACAGTGCCTGTTCGATGCGCTGATAGGCGCCCATGCCGCGCTGGATCAGGCCGACGGCGCGGAACACCGAGGACAGCGGCAGGACCAGGTAGGAGGCGTAGAGCAGGAAGGCCACCAGGTCGCCGAGGGAGTTGGCGTGGCCGTTGACGCGCAGGCCGCCGATGACCAGGACGATCAGGAAGGAGCCCTGGACGGCGAGTTCGACGGCCGGGCTCATCACGGAGGCGAGTTTCGCGGTCCGTACGCCGGCGTCGTACGCCGATTCGACGCATCCGCCGATGCGGGCCGCCTCACGGTCCTCCGCGCGGTGCACCCGGACCATCGGCAGGGCGCCGAGCGCGCGTTCCAGGTCGGCGGCGATGGCGCCGATGGAGGTCTGCATACGTTCGGAGGCGGCCCGGATCCCCTTGAGCAGCGAGGCGACGATCACGGCGGCGGCGGCCACGGTCGCGGTGACGAGGAGCAGCAGGAGCGGGTCGATCCACAGCATCAGGACGATCGCCCCGGCGGCGACGAGAGCGCCGGTCACCAGGTCGACCAGTGCCTGGGACACCACCTCCCGCAGCAAGGTGGTGTCGGCGGTGACCCGGGAGATCAGGTCGCCGCCGCGGTGCTTGTCGTACTCCCGCATCTCCAGTCGCAGCAGCCGTCCGACCAGGCTGTGGCGCAGCCCTCGTACGACGCGTTCGCCCATACGTTCCAGGACGAAGCGGCCCACCGCGCCCGTCGCCGCCTCGGTGACGAACAGCGCGGCCAGGAGCAGGAGCAGCGGCCCCAGTACCTGTCCGCGTCCGCTCGCGTCCACGACGTGTTTGGCGACGAGCGGCTGGGCCAGGCCCAGGGCGGAGCCGACCAGCGTGAGTACGGTGGCGACGAGGACGGAGGCACGGTGACCGGTGGTGAGCCGGTACATCGTGGCGACCGCGGCTCGGGTGGAGCGGTCGTCCTCGGCGGCAGGCTGGGGCCGATCCACGACGGTGTCGGTCATCGGCCAGTTCGGCTCGCGGCGGCGACCGTGATGAGCCGGGTGAAGTAGTCGTCGGGTACGCCTTCGTCGACGGGGCGGCCGTCCGCCTCGATCCAGGCGTGTGCCGTGAACGGCGGCACCACCCGCACGCCGGTGCACCAGGTCGGCCAGCTCCCCGTCAGTCGGCACAGCAGTGCGGCTCCCAGGGAACGGGGCAGGCAGCCCTTCGGGCCGGCGCAGCGCAGGCTCACCGCGCACATGGCGTTCCGCGCGTCGACGGCCTGTGCGGCCGTGGCCGGCCCGGCGCCGCGCCGGACGCGGTCGAGGACCGCGCGGATGCGGCGAGGCGGCAACAGGGACAGCATCAGAGCGGGCAGCAGGACGAGGCGGGCGGCCATGCGGCGTGCGAAGGGGACGCCCGTGGGCCGCTCCAGCGCGCTGGGTGTCGTCATCGGGCCAGCCCCGAGGTCCGCAGCTGCCGCACGAGGGCATCGACATCCTGCCTCGCCCGGGCGGGGTCGATGTCGAACTCGTCGGTGAGGGCGGCGACCGCGTCCGCTTCGTCATGGCCCGCCATCAGCGTGCCGACCACCAGGGTGGCAGTGGGATTCAATTCCCAGTATTCGCCGGCGTCTTCGTCGAGGAGGACCGTGCCGTAATCGGTCTGGGCAGTGGAGACGTGGGCGCCGAACCGCAATGCCATCCTGTGTGCCTTTCCTGTAGTCGAGTTCAGGGCTCGGTCTAGTGACTGGCCCGCGCGTTGGGCTCGGGCTTCCGGTCGAGGCCGCGCAGCCAGACTTCGGCGGCGATGGTCGAGTAGAGGATCGCGTCGCGCAGTTCGGGTGTGCCCGGCCGCTGAGCGAGCCGGCGCAACGCGTTCCCGTCGACCAGGCCCAACCGCTCCAGCCGGGAGTCCGTCCACAGCGCCAGCAGATCGGCGCGGTGTTCGCGCAGCCCGTCGGACGCGTCCATGGAGGCGGCGGCCTTGTTGGTGCGCCGCAGGCACGCATCGGGCACGATCCCGCTCATCGCGGCGGTCAGGAGGGGTTTGTACCGCCAGGGTGTGACCCGCTCGCTCGGGCGCACCGCCAGGCACGCCTCGATGACGCGGTCGTCGAGGAACGGTGATGCCATCGGCACGCCTGCGCGTGCGGCCATCCGGTCCCACTGGCGGATGATGCGAGTGCAGGAGCGGATCTGGTCGAGGTCGGCGTGCAGACCGCGGTCGGGGTGCAGCGGGACGGCGTCCGCCACCGCGCGCAGCGCCCGCCGCGCCGCCCGTTCGGCATCGGGGGTGACCCAGTCGAAGAGGCGTGGCGGCATGCCCCAGCCGAGGCTGGTGCTGACGGTGGCGGGCAGTGGGTCGCGCAGGCGACCGCTGGAATCCGCCAGCCACCTGCCGTACGGCCGCGAGTCGGCCAGCGCCCGTGCCGTACCTCCCAACGGCCACTGCCACAGCGCCCTGAATCCGCGGAGTTGGCGCAGGGCGAACAGCGGGCGGGTGCGCAGCAGTCGGTGGTAGTACGCCTCGGAGCACCAGGCCACATGGTCGCCGCCGATGCCGGTCAGATGCAGCCTGCTGCCGCGCGCGGCCATGGCGGGCAGGTGGTGCAGGACCCGGGAGCGGTCCATGACGCCGATGGTCGGCTCGTCCAGCAGGTCGTCGATGGTGAGCAGGTCGTCGTAGACCAGCGGCGAGGCGTGGGCATCCCAGACCACATGGTCGATGTCCGGCAACGAACGGGCCGCCTGCTCGGCCCAGTACAGATCCGTGTCGGCGGGATCGCGTCCCGGCCAGGTGCTGGCCACGACACGGGCCGGTGAACGGTCGGCCAGAAAGCAGATGGAGGTGGAGTCCAGGCCGCCGGACAGGTCACTGCTGACCACACCTCCCTGCCGGGTACGGGCATCGACGGCCGTGGCCAGTGCTTCACGGACCAGGGGTGCGCCCTCGGCGAGCGTGCGTACCGGATCCGGCGGTGTCCACCAGCGCGAGTGGCGCGCTGTCCGGCCGTCTGCCGCGACGGTCAGCGCGTCCTGGGGGGAGACGGCGGTGATGCCCCGCCACATGGGTGCTTCGGCGAGCGGATGCGGAACGGGCCACAGCAGCCGGACGGCCAGTTGCTCCTCGTCCGGTTCGCCGCCGAGCGCGGCCGCCAGTACGTCGGCGCGGCTGGCGGCCACCCGCACGCCGTCGACGGGTGCGTGAAACACCAGCCGGAGCCCGGAGGCCGTGCCCTGCACTCGGAGCCGTCCGTCGAGAGCGGCGAGGAGATGGAAGCTGCCGGGAAGGCGGAGGGCCAGTGCGTCGAGTTCGGCGAGGTCGCGCAACCGCCCGGCGCGGCGCTCCAGTTCGGCTGCGTCGATCGGACAGCAGCCGATGAGAGCGAGACCGGCGTGGCCGGCGTGTGCGGTGACGATCTCGTCGTCCTGCCAGTGGCCGACGATCCAGGGACGGCCTGAGGCGTGGGTGAGGGTTCGGGTGCCCGGGCGGGAGAAGGAGCGGGCCACGGCGGCCGCGTCCTCGCGGTCGGTGAAGACCGTGAAGTGCGCGTCGCCGGGGCCCGTCCCCACACTCTCGTGCAGTTCAGTCATGACGTCGAGTCAGAACCGTCCCTCGTCAGTTCTTGCTCAGGATGAGCCGGTCGTTGCCGGACTGCTGGAGGAGACCGGTCTTCTTCCGGAACGTCCCCAGCTTGGCGAGCGTCGGCGCTTCGTAGGCCTTCTTCATGATGTCTCCCTCATGTGCAGGATTCACGACGCCTCCCTGAGCGGCTGCACACCGGAGGCCGACTCGCAGGCGCTCTGTCCGGGACTCGTCGGGAGCCCGGAACGAGGAAGCGGGTGCATGTCAGAGATACCTGCATCACCGGGTGCCGCGGCAAGACGGCCAAAGAAAGTAGGACTGTAGACAAAAAGCGCATGCGGCTGAAAGGTCCCACTGCCGGTTGGGAGCCTCACCGAAAGGACGACATCAGATCAGCGCGAGGTCTTCCGAAGCGGAGGAACGTTTCGACCTGCGCCTGCGAAAGCCCACTGCGGGCTTGTCGACGAGGGCGAGCCGGCGAGGAGGGGTCGGAGCCGCCGGAGCGCACCCCGCTGTCGCGGCCGCGCTTCCTCGCCTCGAAAACGACCGCAGGGCATCCTGTCGGCCGGCCCGATCAACAACCGCTGCGGAGACGACCAGTGGCAGGAAGGCCCGCGAGCGATTTCACGGCCCGCGAACCGCAAGCCCGCGGGGCGCCTGAGAGGGGGCGCGGGAGAGAGGCGCAGGTGGCGGGGCCGGCCGTCGGGCCGGGGCCGCGTGGTGGCGCCGTCAGCGCGCCTGCGGAGCGGCGCGGATCAGCGGACGGGAGCCGGGACGGCTCTACATCGTTCCGGGCCGGGCTCAGGGCGCCGAGCGCGGCCGTTGCCGCGAGCTGCGACGAACTCCTGGATGTGCCGACGGAGTTGCCGCAGATGTGGGGTGCGCAGGACGCCGAAGTGGTCGGTGTCCAGGGAGTGGACCGAGACGTCCGCGAGGTGCGGCGACCAGCGCAGGGCCTGCCGCGGGTCGTCACTTCCGGTGCAGATCAGCAGAGTACGGCCGGGATGCCGCCCCTGCGCGCGGTGGCGGATGCGGGCCCCGAGGTGGGCGTCGACGGTGCGCTCCGTGCGGACGAGAGCGTCCGCGTCCATGTGGTCGGCCGCCTCGCTCAGCACCTGGCGGCGGGCGTACGGCATCGTGAGCCTCGGGTTCCTCGCCGATCGGTGCCGGACTGCTGTCGACGAGCACCAGGTCGGGCGGGTGTCCGCCGGACAGGCGGCGCGCCGTCTCGAAGGCCAGCAGCTCGCCGAGGGACCAGCCCACGAACAGGTCGGCCGGAGGATGCCCGGCCGACCGGACATGAATTCCGCTCAGTGGGAACACCTGTCATGTCCGACGCCATCCCGTATCCGTTCGGATCTGTCTCCCGCCGCCGCGCGGCGAGGAAGGGCCGCAATGTCTCACCTCCTCTTCGTGGAGACCACAGGCCTGGGTGTTGAGGCACTCGCCCATGCGAAGCGAAGCGGTCACACCGTGGCCTACCTGCACTGCCCCCTCTACGACTTCACCGCGACCCCGGCCCAGCGCGGCCGAGCCGTTCAACTCCCCGACCACGCCGCCCCGTTCGCCGCCGCTCTGAACGGCGACGCGGTGTACGCGGCACCGCTCGCCTCCGGCGCGGACCCCACAGGCGTCGACGACGGCTTCCCGCTGCTGGCCGAGCGGACCCCGGCTCCGGCCGGGTGAGGCGCGACGGCGGCCGGCGGACCACCGCGGGCACGAACAGCGACAGTGCGTCCGGACACCGCGGCCGGACCTCACCGAACGGAGAAGACGTGCCCCACCGCCGCAAGCGCGCCGACGACGACGCCACGTCCGGCACCCTGCGGACACCACACCCGACCGCCGTACCGACGGAACAGGGACCGACCGCAGCCCCGCAGGCGCCGGACCCGGCAGACGGCCCGCCGACGCCGGAACCACAGCACGCACCGGGACGGTCACGGCAGCGGCGAGGTCTCTCGCTCGCGGTGTACCTCACCTCGGCGACGCTCGTACGCTCGGCGAGCGGCGGCGCTCCCGTCGCCCTCGTCGCGCTGACGCTGGCCCGGCCCGGCCACGGCGGGGCGGCGCTCGGCGGCCTCCTGGCGGCCCTGCTCACCCTGCCCAACGTCGCCGGGCCGTGGATGGCACGCTGGCTGGAGGAGGCCCGCGACCCGAGATTCCGGCTGGCGGCCGCATTCATCGTCTTCGGACTGATGCTCGCCGCGACCGGTCTGACGCTGAGCCGTCTGCCCGTCGCCCTCGTGGGTCTGCTCGTCGTCATCGGCGGTCTCTGCGATCCGCTGATGACGGGAGGGCTCAGCAGCCGGCTCGCCCTCATCGTCGGCGAGGACACCCGCGCCCAGCGCCGGGCCGAGGGCTGGGACTCGGCCACCTACGGCACCAGCAACATCCTCGGTCCGGCCGCGGTCGCCGCGATCACCGCCCTGAGCGGAGCCCTGACCGCGGTCGTCGCGCTGGGCGCGGCCGGCGTGGTGGCCGGCCTGCTGATGCTCGCGCTGCCGAAGGAGCACCGGACCGCCGCCACGAGGCAGCGCTCGATGCCCGTACGGGACGCCCTCGCAGTGATCGTCCGGCGGGGTCCGCTGCGGCGCGTCATGATCGCCACGATGATCACCTCGGTCAGTACCGGCGGCGTGATGGTGATCGCGGTGGTCTTCGGCCGCAACCTCCAGGGCTCGGCAGGCGCGGGCGCCGCCCTTGGCGCCGCCTACGGCGTCGGCAACCTCTGCGGAGCACTGCTGACCGGCGCGTTCCCGCTCACCGGAGAACCGGAGCGCTGGGTGCTGCGGCTGATCGCCGCGAACGCCGTGGCCGTCGGCCTCTGCGCGCTCGCACCCGGCTATGTCCTCGCCCTGGCGACCTTCGCCCTGGCCGGAGCGACGAGCGCGGTCCTGTTCACCGCGTCCCTGGCCGTTCGGTCGGTGTACTCCCCGCCCAACGCCCGAGCGCAGGTGTTCGTGACGATGGCCGGGCTGAAGATGGCCGCCGGTTCGGCCGGCACGGCACTGGCGGGCACGCTGGTCGGCATCGGCCCGCGCCTCGCCCTGTGCCTGAATGCCGTCGTGGTCGCCTCCGCCGTCACCGTCGCCCTGACCGACCTCCGCCTGACCCGCCCTCGATCAGCCGCCGCGGATCAGCAGGACACCTCATCGCCGGCGAAATGACGAGGACGGGGAGTGGACGGCCCGCGTCGGCGCCCCTGACGCCGGCCGAGGGTCCGCCTGGCTCTGGACACGCGGCACCCTGGTGAGCTGGTCGCGGTCCTCTCGTAGCGGGTGGTGAGGCCGCGCGACTGCTTCAGGTGGTTGACGCGTCGCTCCGACGGTGTGGCGTGTGACGTGGCGTTGCCTGTATGCCTCGCGGTCGAAGGCGGGCGGTCTGCGGCCGGCCTGTCGGCGCCGCTTCCGGTCGGTCCGCCGGCCGGCGGTGAGAACGAAGTCCAATGGCCGGCATCGGCCGTCGGCCGCGAGGTGGATCCTCGTGGCCGGTCCGCCGCGGGAGCGGCCGACAGTGTGGTCGTACGGCTTCGCGGCCGGGCCCTTCTCCGCGAGCCCCCGGCCGCAGGGTGGTGAGCCCGCACGATCGTGGAGTCCACCGACGCGGCCCAGCCGACGTCCTCGAACGCGTCGGCCCACGTCACCAGGGTGGTGAACACCGAAGTCGGGCGGCGGTCGCAGACCCTTGATCATTCGCACGTTGTTCCGGAACAACACGGACCACGGCTCACCCGGTTGTCGAGGCCCTGGTGCGCGGGGTGGCGGCCCGGCAGGCTAGTTTGCTCGGGTGAGTCTTCTTGATGATGTGGCTGAGCGCGACGGCTGGCGATGCTGGGTGTGCGACGAACCGGTCGATCCCGACAAGTCGGTGAACGACCCGCAGGGGCCCAGCGTTGACAGCCGGACCGCCGACCGGAAGGCCAAGGTCGCCGAGCGGCTCGCGCACCGCGGCTGCAACTCCCGCAAGGGGGCGGTGAAGGTCGTCATCGCCTGGCCGGATCGCCTGTACGTGGTCGAACCAGCGCCGCTGCTCACCGTTGCCGCGAGGCTGGAGCGCAAGGGCGGCCGCGAGATGGTGGGCCGTTGCCCGACCAGGAAGGACGCGCAGGAAGCGGCGGATTGGCTGGTGGACAGGTTCTCCCGCCTGGTACCGGGTCTGCCGGTGACCGCCGACGTCGAGGCGGGCGGCGGCCAGTTCCTCGTCGTCCTGGCCACCGGCCGCCGCTGACCGGGGATGACCAGCACGCATTGGCGCCGGTGAACCGCCGGCCCACCTCGACCTGCCCTGGCGCGAGCCGGCCCACAGGCGCGTAGCGGGGTGCGGCCGGGTGACCGGAGGGGCGGCCGGGCCGGTCATCAGGGGCCGGCGGCCGGGCAGCCGAAGCCCGAGGTGCCTGGGACATCAGCACGGCACGCGGGCGAGGAACGGTGGCGACACCCACCCACAGCGGTCGCCGTGACGCTCCCACACCGGTCGAGGAATCCGATCGACCGAAGGAGGCGGCGGGGGAGTTCGCTCCGACTGACCCGTCTGTCGGCCGGCCGCCACCCAAGGACGGCCACCCGCAAGTGAGGCAGCTGGGCAGGCAGGACACGGGGGAGTTCGGTCGGCCGCTGTCGGCGGCGGGTCCTACCGTGTGCGCACCTTGTTTCTGCCTTGATCTGTCGCCAGGATCGCGGATTCGTCGGGCGGGAGCCGGCGGAGCGTCGGGACGGGGCGGCGGGCTCGGGCTTGGTGGCGGTGAACCTCCAGGTGTGCAGCTGCGCGTCGAGCGGCTTGCCCGAGGCCGGCGAAGGCCCGACCGGCCGACCGGCCGACCGCGAGAGTGGTGAGGAGCTGCCCCGGGGCGGCGGTGCCGCACGGCTGCACGATCGAGGACGGGCGACGGTCAGCATGATGGCGCGTGCGCCCGGGCCCGCGGAGGGCAGCCGCCGGACTGCTGGCCGGGATGGCCGCCCCGGGGCTCAATGGCGCGCGGGTGGGCGCCGGTTCGCTGAGGGCGGCCGGCGCGGTGGTGCCGCCGGAGACGGACATGCCGCCCGCTTCGCTGATGCCGGGCATCCCGGCCGAGGCCAGGCGCGAGCTGGACGGAGGCGGAGCGTCTGGGGCATCAACGCCGACGACGAGGGCCGATTGCTGCCCGCCCGGGCCCACTCGGAGCTGTTCCAGCGCGGCGAAGCGAATCTCGACCGAGCGGGCTCTTTTCGGATCAATGCCAATAGGAGGGCGAAGACGATCCGGAGTCGTTCCAGGAGAGGACCAGGAAAATGACGATGACCGCCAACGGGATGGCGATGAGCAGGGCGCACCCGATGGCACCGGGCAGGTTCTCCCTGCGGAGGCGCCGATCGAGCAACTTGGCCTCGGGGGTGTCGTTCCGCCAGTGCGGCTGGAGTTCCGCGGTGCCGTCGGCGATCGCCCCGGCCACCCGGGCGACGTCTCCGGGGTGGAACAAGCTCCACCTGCTCTCGCCCCAAGTGGAGTTCGCTGTGAGGAGGGTGTTGCGGACCCCGTTGGCGTTCGCGGTGGCGTTCAGACAGGTCGCCCGGATGGTCGGCCAGGCTCGGGCCACCTGAATCTCGGTCAACCAGGCGACGTGCTCCGGTTCGGCTGCTGCCATGGGCGCACCTGCTTTCGGCTCGCAACCAGTTTCTCCCCGTTCCGGCCGGATGGGCAACACCCTTCTCGCGTAACCGACTTGTGTCCTCGTGCTGCCAGTCTGCGGTGCGGTGGGGAGTGTTGGGCGGCTGACGCCGGATGAGTTGTGGGGGTGGTTCCAGCGGGTGGTGCCGGAGGCGCCGTCACGGCCTTGAGGCGGAGGTCGCCAGGGGACGGCGAGGAACTGCGCACGGCGTGAACCGGGCGGGCGCGGACGCCGTTGACAGGACAGGCGCGCCCGCGCACCGAACGGCAGGGCGCGACCTGTACATCCTTTCCACCCCAAGGGGACCCAATGCCTCACTTCCGTCAACTCTCCAGGCTCCGCAGAAGGACGGTGACCACCGCCGCCCTCACCGCCGCCACGGCCTCGCTGTTGGTCTCCGGGACCGGTCCGGCCGGAGCGGTCACCGCCTCCGGGCAGGGAGCCGTCAAGCAGTACGTCGCCCTCGGTGACTCCTACGCCGCGGGCACGGGTCTGTCCCCGCAGACAGACGCGGCGTGCAAGCGGTCCGCGGGCAGCTACCCGTCGTGGATCGCCCAGACCTACAAGCCGGCCGTGTTCAAGGACGTCACCTGCAGCGGCGCCACCACGCGTTCGCTGTGGAACAAGGAGGGATCGTCCGCCCCGCAGGTCAATGCGCTCAGCAAGGACACCGACCTGGTGACCGTCACGCTCGGCGGCAACGACCTCGGCTTCTCCAACGTGCTCACCACGTGCGTACTGGCCGGATTGACGACCAGGGAAGGCACTCCCTGCCGCGACGAGCTGCTCCGCAGCGGCAAGAACCTGGACGCGGACTTCGCGAAGCTGAGCACCCGCGTGCCCGACATGCTCACCGACATCAAGCAGCGCAGCCCCAAGGCGCGTGTCGTCGTGGTCGGCTACCCGAACCTGTTCCCCGCCGACGGGAGCACCTGCGGTTCCTCCGTGCCCCTGGCCAAGGGCGACGTCACCTGGCTCAACCAGGTGACGAACCGGCTGAACCTCCTGCTGGAGACGGCGGCTTACCTCAAGCAGGCCGAGTTCGTCGACACCAGCTCCGTGTTCCGCGGCAAGGACATGTGCCGGCCCGCGTCCGAGCAGTGGATCAATCCGCTGCTGCCGCAGACGCCCGGCTCCGCCCACCCCAACGCCGTCGGACACCTGATGATGGCCTTCGAGGTGTACGGCCGACTCGGCACGTAGTCACCCTTGGCCCCGTTCCGCCGGGTCGCACCCATACGCGACCCGGCGGAACGGGGCGCGGTCCTGCTGCCCGAGCCGCCGGGGGATCACCGGGACCAACCGCTTGGCTGCCACCGCCCGCGCGTCACCGGCCGGATTGCCGTCGGGGTCGCTGTCGCCCTGCGCCGCGCGCGAGGCCGCGATGCCGGGCACGTTCCGCAGGCGGTAGATCATTGTGGAGGTCGAAGCACCACAAGCGTAGGAACAGGCGTACGTAGAAGGGATGTACCTTTGCGGCACGGCGTGGGATCCCGGCGAGATCCTCATCGGGGCGGAGGGCAGATGACGAGCAGGCCGCCTTTCCGCGGCCCGGCCGGCACGGTGGGCACGTTCACCGTCGACGCCGACTCCACCGGTACAGGTCGGGGAACGTGGGAGCCGTTCATCGACACCTGGAACGACCGCATGGGAGACCTGTACCCGCTGCCGGAGTTCAGCGCATCCACGGTCGACGGCTTCCAGGGGACGATGCGCTCGGTGGCCCTGCACGACACCGCCGTCAACGAGCTGTGGGCATCCTCGTCCGTGAGCACCCGGGCAGTCGGGACGTACGAGCACGATCAGATCAGGCTGTACGTCGGACTGCGTGGCGCGGTGGCCCTGCGGGACCCGCACGATCAGGGCGGTGACGCGTACGTCTCGGCCGGCACCTACTTCATGCACCACGTCGTGACGGAGAATCACTTCCACACCACCCCCGTGATCGGTACCCGCATCTTCATCTTCCCCGGCGACACCCTGCGGCCCCTGATCGCCGGGAAACCGCGCACCGGCCAGGCCACCTCGCCCGCGGCACAGATCCTCATGGCACACACCAGCATGGTGCAGCGGACCGTTGGCGACCTCGGCCCGGCGGGGGCACACGCGTCCCGCAACGCCCTGCTCGAACTCACCAAAGGGCTGATCCTCGACCACTTCGACGACCGCGAGCCCACCTTCACCCCGGCGCTGGCGCAAGCGGCCAAGGACCTCGCCGACGCCCGGCTCAGCGATGCCGAGTTGTCGCCGGCCACGATCGCCGCACGACTGCACGTCTCCGTACGCACCCTGCAGCGGGCCTTCGCGAGTCTGGACGAGTCGTGCAGCGCCTACATCCGCCGCCGACGCCTGGAGGAAGCGGCCGAGGCGCTCACCACCTCCGGATCACGGCTCAGCGTCTCCGAGGCCGCCGCACGCTGGCATTTCACCGACAGCAGCCACTTCATCCGCGCCTTCAAGAAGCAATACCACGCGACACCAGCACAATTCGCACGCCGCCGGACGTGACGCCTCACGCGGCCGCCCGCGGAGCAGCGCCGGGAAGGCCGTGACGCTGTCCACCACGTGCTCCGGTGTGACCACGCGGCCACCCGTCAAGTGCCGGCCGGCGGGCCGTGCCGGTGACCGAGGCCGGCCCATCCGCGCGATCACCGACCAGTCGGCTGCGGCGCGGCGTGGGTGGGACCCCCCGGTTCGAAGGCTGTCGCGAGCTGGTCCAGCAGGGCCGCTGAGGACGGGTGCGGGTCGCGACGCGGTGTGATCGTGTAGATGCCCCGGGTCGGGGGATCGATGAGAGCCAGTGTGGCGAGGTCGGTCCGCAGCGCACACGTCAGCACACCGGGTATGAGCGCGATGGCGTGGCCGGTGGCGACCAGGGCCATCTTGCCGGGCAGATCGGCTGCGGTGAGGTCGATGCGGGCGGTGACCCCGGCGCGGGCGGCGTGCCGGCGCAGCAGCGCTGCCGAGCCGTCGTTGTCCTCGACCCAGGTCTGGTCGGCCAGCGTCCGGATGTGCACCGGGCCGTGTCCGGCCCGCGGATGGTCGACGGGCAGCACGACGACCATGTCGTCCGTCCCCAGGAAACGTCGTTCGACACGCGGGTCATCGGGCAGTCCTGGTGGCGCATCGGTGACGACCGCGATGTCGAGATCGCCCGCGATCACGCGGTCGTGCAGGTGTGAGCTGAGCCCGGGCACCAGGCTCCACCGCAGGGTGGCGTCCTCGTCCAGCAGGCGGCGGATGGCCGCGGGCATGATTCCGGCGGCCAGAGACGGCGTCGCGCCGATGGCCAGGGGCCGGCCGAGCGACCCGTCACGGGCGTCCTGTACGGCACGCAGGGCACGGTCGGCGTCGTTGAGCGTGGCCAGGGCGTGGTGACGGAACACCTACCAGGTGCTGGACGTCCTCGAACTCGGCCAGCTCGGCGGGCTCGTCGCCCGCAAGCGAACCTTCCTCGACGACGAGCCGACCGCTGTCACGGCCGACTTCACGATCGGTGCACTCGCCAAGGACATGGCGCTGCTGGCCGCCGCGTCGAACTCGCCCCTGCGCAGCGCAGCCGGGGTGGCCGACACCCCTTCCGTCCCTGAGGCGGACATCGCCGTCGCCGCCACGGTCCCCGCCGTGGCGGACGCCGTGCTGGAACCACTTTGTGCCTACATCCGCGGACACGCCACGGGCGACGCCTCCCACTTCCGCGACGCGTTCCTGCCCACTGCCCATATCGAGGGCATACGGGACGGCGCGTTCGTCTCGTGGTGCCTGGACGAATACCGCGCCCTCTTCCACGGCCGGCCGGCCCCGGACGAACCCACCCGCTCCCGCAGCATCGACGCCATGGACGTCCACGGCACCGTCGCGACCGCGACCATGACGCTCCGGCACGGCGAGGACACCTTCACCGACGTCTTCCTGCTGGTCCACGACGACGGCCGCTGGCGCATTGCCAACAAGGCCTATCACCGGCACACCTGAGAGGGCGGAAAGCGATCCGGTGGACGAAGGTACGGGGATGGAGGTCCAGTCACAGCGAGCGGACGTCCGCCCCGCGTCGAAGCCGGAGGAGACGTGGTGTGCTGGTGGCAGCGGTCACCGGGCGCTTTCCGTCCTGGACGTGTCGAGGGCGCGCATCGTGGCGAACTCGACGACCTGCGCCGCTATTTCCTCCAGCTGTCCTTGGATCTGGGCGTCCTTGCAGCCTCCGGCGGGTGAGAATCCTGTTGCCGAGGTGTTGATCGCGGCGCCCAGCGGTGTGGGCCAGCCGCGCAGCGCGTGGGTCACGTCGCGCAGCGCGGCCAGGGTGGAGACGGCACCCTGCCAGCCTTGGGCGACCGCCACGCACCCGACGGCCCGATCGCTGAAGTAGGGCCGTGCGTCCTCGCGCAGTTCCTCGACGTGGTCCAGGGCGTTCTTCACCAGACCGGAGATCCCGCCGTGGTAGGCGGGGCTGGCGAGTACGAGGGCGTCAGCGCCGGCTATGGCGGACAGGAGCCGTCGGGCCTGCGGTGCGGTGGCGCCGTGCCGGGGGTCGTACAGGGGCATGGCCAGTGAGGGCCCGCTGATCAGTTGTACTGACGCGCCGCGTTCCTGCGCCGCGTCCAGTACCGTCCGCAAGGCCTGCTCGGCGGTTGATCCGGGCCGGCTCGAACCGCCGACACCGACCACCTTCACGATCCGGTGCACTGGGGTTGCGCCTCCTTCTCTTTCGGGTATCCGGGGGGTGTTTGCGGTGCGGGCTTCGGGGTGGCCCGGTCCGTGCCCTGGGGGTGCGGGGTCGGAGGTACGCCCCTGTCCGGGCTGTCGGTGAGCACGGTGTGACGGCGGTGGTGAACAGGCGCTGTCGACATCGGTGTGGGCCCAGCGCCTCAGTGATTACGTGTCCCTCGACCTCTCGTCGAGCCTTCATGGGGGAGAGGGCTGCGGATGAGTGAAAGTTGATCCCACCCGTGCGTGGTGAACACGAAGTGGAATCAACTTCTCGGCACTCATGTCAGGTCAGACGGCGGACGTCACACCGTCCTGTCGTTTGGGCTCCTCGACAGCCGGAGCCGCGGGGGTGCGCCTGAAGTTCAGCGCGGTCAGCATGATCAGTACGATGCCGGCCACGGTGGCCCACATGGCGGCGCGCACACCGTCGGCGGTGGCGACGCGCAGCGCCTCACCGGTCAGTCCCTCGTGACCGGAGTTGGCGAACGCCACTAGAACGGCGAGGCCGACCGCGGCACCGACCTGCTGGCCGGTCGAGGCGACACCCGAGGCGATGCCCTGGTCCTCGGCCGCGACCCCGGTGGTCGCCGCCGCGTACATCGCGGTGAAGATGGTGCCCTGACCGAGGCTCAGGATGAGCACACCTGGCACCAACTCCCAGTACGAACCGTTCGGCGAGACGGAGAAGGCGAAGGCCACGGTGCCGGCCACACCCATGAGGAGCGCGCCGAGCAGCGTGGCACGCACCCCGAAGCGGGTGGCCAGCTTCCCGCCGGACAGGTTGCCGATCAACACACCCACGCACGGCAGGAGGAAGGCGAGACCACTCTTCGTCGCGGAGTAGCCGTGCACGGTCTGGAAGTAGACGGTGAAGAAGTAGGGCAGCGCGCCGAACGTCCCCATGAAGATGAAGGTGACGACGGTTCCGGTGCTCAGGTTGCGGTTACGGAACAGGCGAAGCGGCAGCAGCGGGTCGCGGCCTCGGCCCTCGATGACGATGAACGCGGCAAGCACGGCCAACGCGATGGCCGCGGTGATCAGGATCGTCGGCGAAGTCCAGCCCGACACCGGCCCCTGGACGAGGGCGAACACCAGCAGCGTCGCACCGACGGTCGCGGTCAGCGCACCGGGCAGGTCGAACTTGCGCCCGGAGGCCTTCTGGTCGGTGTCCTTCGGGATGACGGCGAACGCGAGCAGCATGGCGCCACCGGCGAGCGGGACGTTGGCGAAGAAGATCGATGCCCAGCCGAACGCGCCCGTCAGCACGCCGCCGAGCAGCGAACCGAGGATCATGCCGCTGCCGCCGGCACCGCCCCAGATCGCCAGTGCGCGGTTGCGCTCAGGGCCTTCGGCGAAGGTCGTGGTGACCAGGGAAAGCGTGGCGGGGGCGAGGAAGGCGCCGCCGATACCCTGCACCGCACGCGCGATGATCAGGGTCGTCGGGTCTCCCGCGAGTGCTCCGGCGAGCGAGGAGACCGCGTACAGGAACAGACCGAAGGTGAACATCCGGCGGCGTCCGAACAGGTCTGCCGCACGGCCGCCGAGCAGCAGGAAGCCGCCGAAGGCGACGGCGTAGGCGCTGACGACCCACTGGAGGGTCTGGGCGGAGAAGCCGAGGTCGGTACGGATCTCGGGCAGTGCCACGAAGACGATGCTGTAGTCGATGGCGTAGATGCACTGGGCAAAAGCCAGCAGTGCGAGGATTAAGCCGAGGCGTCGGCGGGGCGGCGCCTCGGCGCCGGCGACTGCAGAAGGCATTTTCTGTGCCGTCCCTTCTGGGTTTTTCGTGTCCTGGTCGGTAACGCAGGGTGTAGGACGGGCCGGTGGCGATCGACAGCGCCTGGGCGGTCGTGGTCCTGCCGCCCGCATGTTCTGGCTATCGGTGTTCGGTAGCCGTTCTCGCGCCGTTCGGGCACGGTTCGAGGTGATCGCGGAACCACTGCACGACAGCGGCGTCGAGTTCCTCGCGTTCCTTTCGGTCGTCCGGGAGATGACCGCGGGAGAGGCGGATGAACCGCACGGTCTTGCCCAGTTCGGTGAGCGTCTCGTACAACTGCTCGGTGCCGTTGATGACGACCGTGGTGTCGCCTTCCGCGTGTGCCAGCAGCAGCGGCGCCCGGACGTCGGCCGCGTGGGTCAGCGGACTCGCCGCTTTCAGCCTCGCCAGATCCTCCGGGTCGTCGACGTCCCCGATCCACTCCACGACCCGCCGGCTCCACGTCGGCGGCAGGGCCCGGACGTCCATTTCGAGATCGGCCGGCCCGCAGATCGCGACACCGGCCCGCCAGTGGCGCGGGAGCCTCGTCAGGCAGCTGAGCGCCGCGAACCCCCCGTAGGACATCCCGTGGACGCCGAGCCGGTCGCCGTCCACCCAGTCCAGGCTTCGGAGGAACCATGCGGCGGCTTCGAAGTCGGCCAGGTCGCCGCCTCCCCAGTCCCGATAGATCAGCCGCTGATAGGCCAGCCCCCGTCCGGTCGACCCGCGCACGTTCGGCGCCAGTACGGCGATGCCGGCTCGCACCAAGCGCTGGATCAACGGGTCGTGGACCGGCAGCGCGGCCCACTCAGGACCGCCGTGGATGGTCAGCACCGCGGGGACGGGGCCGGCCGTCGAAGGCGGGCGGTACAGCAGCCCGGATATCTCCAGCCCGTCCGCTCCGGTGAACCAGACCGTTTCCGGCACGACGAGGTCGTCCGGCATCCCGTCGCTGAAGTCGGTGAGCCGGTGCGACTCGCCGGATGCCAGGTCCACCAGGTGGAACTCGGTCGCCCGATCGCCGGCGCCGACCTGCACGAGCAGACGGTCTCCGGCGAACCGCGGCACGAAGCCGTCGTAACCGAACGGTTGGGAGGCGAATCCGGGCAGTTCGACCGCGGTCTGCGAGGTGCACAGCATGGTGCGCTGGTCGTGGGGCGAGGCCCATACGACCTGCGGACCCACGATCACGTTCTCCACGTCGGCATCCGGCGTGGCGATCCACTCCAGCGGCCGGCCGGGCACGAGCAGGGCGACACCGAGGAAGTCACGGCCCTCGGTGGTACACACGTAGATCCCGTCCTCGGTCCACCCACCCGGCTGGTACTTCGCCGGGCCCTCGTGCGGGGTGAGGTGCCGAGTGCGGCCGGTCTCGAGATCGCAGGCGAACAGATCCTGGTCGGTGTTCTGATGGAACTTCAGGACGAGCAGGTACCTGGAGTCCGGTGAGAAACATATCGGCACGTACCGGTCGTCGCCCTCCATGACCATCCTGGACGCACCGGTCGTCAGGTCGCGCACGTGGACGTCGAGGCAGGTGACGTCGCGGGCGCTGGTCGCGTACGCGAGCAGACGGCCGTCCGGGCTGTACGGTTGGCTCCCGCTCGAATACGGCACGCCTATCTCGCGCCGGACGCCGGGTTCGGCCGCCAGCCACTCCACCTCGCCGGTGACCGGATCGAGTTCGGCCAGCCGGTAGTCCTGGCCGCCGCTCACGTCCGTCACGACGAGGAGACGTGTCTCGTCGGGCCGCCACGCCAGCCGGGTGACCGCACCGTCGATCGGGAACATCCGCCGCTCGCCTGCCCAGGTCTGGAACCACGGCTGCGGCCGGCCGGACTCGTCACCGACGTACGCGAAGCCCTCCTTCACGGGCCAAGCGCCCCAGACGGTCATGAGTGCGCCGCCAAGGCGAGCTGGATCGTCGCCGCGGCGACGATCCCGCGGCGGAACCGGTCGAGGTCGAGATTCTCGTCGGGGGCGTGGTTGGCCTCGTCGGCGTTGGCCAACGGCACGCCGTAACAGGGGCACGAGAGCCCATCGCTGAGCACGGCCATCGGCAGGCTTCCGCCGAGCGAGGGAACCAGCAGCGGCCGTTGCCCGAGTTCGTCCTCGACCGCCTGGAGAATCGTCGCGGTATAAGGGGTCTCGGGCAATGTGGTGGACGGTGCCATCGCCGCGCCGGGAAGGAACTCGACATCGGGGGCGAACCTCGCGACGTGCCGCCGGATGGCGTCGGCGACCTGGTCCGGTGTCTGGCCGCCGACCAGCCGGGCCTCGCATCGGGCGACGGCGACGTCGGGGATCACCGCGCGGTGGTCGCCGGCGTCCTCGCAGCTCAACGAGTTCACGGTCAGGGTGGGCGTGGCCAGGCGTTCATGGAACCCCAGCCCGGCCGGCGGCTCCATGCCGGCCGCCCCGATCGCTTCGAGCGTTCCGGCCACGTCCACCGGGAGATCCTCCAGTGCGGCACGCTGACCGTCGGTCAGCGGCGCCACATCGTCGGCGAAGCCGGACACGGTCACGGTCCCGTCCGCCGACCGCATGGTGGCCAGCAGCTGCACCAACGCCCACGCCGGATTCGGCGCGACCCCGCCCCAGTTCCCCGAGTGCAACGGCCGGTTCGCGCCTCGCGCCCGCAGTTCGAACATCAGGATTCCGCGCACGCCGAGGACCACACACGCCCGGCCCGACTCGTGCACGGGGCCGTCGCTCCAGATCACCAGGTCCGGCTGTTCGACCTGGCGTACCGCCGCGGCCAGGTTGGGGCTGCCGATCTCCTCCTCGCCGTCGAGCAACACCGTGACCCGGCAGGGGAATCCGCCTGTCAGATCCCGCAGGGCACGCAGTCCCAGCAGTTGCGCGAGATGCTGCCCCTTGTTGTCGCCCGTGCCGCGCCCGTACATCCGGCCGTTACGGATCGAGGGCACGAACGGCGGCGTCGTCCACAGTTCGAGCGGCCCGGCCGGTTGCACGTCGTAGTGACCGTAGATCAGCACGTGCGGCCCGGCCCCGTCCGCCGTCCCCACCAGCGCGGGCCAGCCACCGGTCTCCACTTCGCGCGCCTGCAGGCCCGAGGCCCGTAATAGCCGAAGACCGTGGGCGGCGGCCTCGGCCATGCCCTCGCCGGTCCGGCTCACGCTCGGCCGGGAGATCCAGTCCGCCAGCTCACCATCCAGGTCCTGGGCATCAACCCAGTCCCGGAGCTGCTTGATCACAGACCCTCCAACCGATTGCACAGAATGAAATCGATAGCAGTTAAGCAAACCGGCACCGGCTTCGCAAGGTACAGTCACGGACGTGGAAGCGACGATCGAAGACCTCAAAGCACTCGGGCACCCGGTCCGCTGGCGCATCCTGCGGCTGTGCCTGGACCGGGCATTCACCAACAAGGAGCTGTCGGTCGAACTCGACCTCGCTCCCGCGACGACCCTGCGCCACGTCCGCGCCCTGGTGAAGACCGGCTTCCTGGTCGCCGAACCGGTGTGCACCGGTGAGCACGGTGCTCTGCAACGGCCCTATCGCGCGACCGCACGGACCCGGGGCCTGATCATCCCGCCCGACGACTCCGGCCTGGCGCAGCAGGTCGACCTTGCCGTGCTCGGCGCCCACCGCACCGAACTGATAGCTGCGGGCAAGGACTCGGGGCGTGGCGCCAAGCGGGGCGTCCTGCGGTTGCGACCCGAGTCCGTGAAGTCGCTCCACCGCCGGATTCAGGACCTGATCGCCGAGTACCCCGACGAACCCGATGGCGAGCCGCTGAGCTACCTGTGGTCACTCGCCGCCCGGCCCCCGCTCGACCTCGGCCCCCGGGAGGACGACGGAGGCACGATTGACCAATAGGTGCGACCGATGCTTGACTCATCAGCCATTCGATTGATGCCCCTGAGACCGCCATGGCGGTCGACAGGACGATGGCATCAGTTGCTTGTCGGTAAAATCTTCGTCAATGAATGGGCCGGACCTCTCCGGTACTGAATCATTCGGCACGGCGCAGGCAGAGCGGGACAGATCCGCACGCCTGCAGCACCGACTCCAGGTACACCCGAAGGACCGAATCCGGGGAAACCCGAAGTACCGAATCCGGAAAATGGGTATCGAATGAAGATTGTCATTGCCGGCGGCCACGGCAAGATCGCCCTGCGGTTGACCCGGCGCCTCGCCGAACGCGGCGACTCCGTCGTGGGCATCGTGCGCAACCCTCGCTACGTCGACGACATCAGGAAGGCGGGCGGGGAGGCCGCCGTGCTCGATCTCGAGCGCGCAACGGTGGACGAGGTGGCCGCGGCCCTGGTCGGCGCGGACGCTGTCGTCTTCTCGGCCGGCTCGGGCGACAGCGCCACCGCCGCACGCCGGGACGCGATGGACCGGGCCGCTGTCGTACTCGTCATGGACGCGGCGGAACAGGCCGGTGTGCGACGGTTCCTGCACGTCAGCTCCATCAACGTGGGCTGTGCCGACGAGCCCGGCATCGGTGAGGGGTACTCCGTCTACCTGCGGGCCAAGCACGCCGCCGAACAGCACATCTTCGCCCGGACCAAGCTCGACTGGACGGTGCTGCGGCCCGGCGTGCTCACCGACGGAGGAGGCGACGGCACCGTCGAACTCACCGCCGGCAACAGGGTGGGGCCGAAGCGCGCCCGGTTCGACCAAGTCGCCAGGGAGGACGTGGCCGCCGTGCTCGTGGCGCTCATCGACCGGCCCGACACCGCCGGCCGCGTCTACGTGGTGGTCGGCGGCAGGACTCCCGTCGAAAAGGCCATCGACGTCTAGAACGTGTTCCATGAATCACGGTTGTGCGACCCGGGACGGGTACGGATTTCTGACGGCACCGCAGGAATTCCGCCGATAACGGTCGTAGTTCGGGCGTCCCGAGTCGGATGCGGATCTCGAGAGAGCGATTCGGGACGCCGCCAAGAATAGTGACGTCACGTCTTTCCGCCCGGGCGACCGGGTGGGGGGGACGTCATTCAGTCACGCACGGTCCGATTCCGGACAGTGGGCTCAGCACGAAGGGTCTCCTTTTACTAAACGGGGGTTACTTGTTGTGCAGTCAATTGCCAAGGTAAGGCCGGCGGCTCGAGCCGGCGCCGTGATAGTCGGCAAGTTACCGGCGAACGAATCGGCCGAATACCGATTAGATTCCGTCACGGTGGCCGATCCGCCGCCCCACCAGCCACCGGGCAACACCCCGACAGCGCGCTGCACCCACTGGGCGGTGACCGCGGCGTCCATCCCCTACTGGGCAGCGGGCAACGCCGAGGCCGCGCACCGGGGGCCGGGCAACGTCGGCAGTCCGCTGGCCGAGGCACACTGGGCCGACCTGCTGCTGGACGGCTGTACCCGCGCGACCCCGGCCGGACGCGAGAAGGTGCTGCGCGACCGGCAGGCGCCCGACGGGGCGATACGTCCGGCGGTGACCACCGTGGTCGTCGCCGCCAGCCCGGCCGGCTGGTTCGACCAGGCATCGGCGGCCGTCGACCGGCGCGAGCCGGGCCGGCCCTGGTTCGCCGAGATCGGCTACGCGTACCGCTTCGTGCTGCTGATGGCGGGTCACGTACGGCACGCGTGCCGGATCGCCGAGGACGGGTACGGGTACGAGGCGGCCGCCGGGAACTTCGCGGTGGCCGACGGCTGGCTGGCGCTGCGCGGCCAGGTCGCCAACGTGGCCACCGCCACCGCCATCGCCGACGCGGAGACCGCTTCGCGCCTGTTCGACGGCGGCACCTCGCGTCTCATGCTGGCGCCGCGTCTGGCGGAACTCGCCGTGTTCGGCGATCGGGCCGACACGCAACAGACCCGGCAGCCCACCGACCGGGCATCCGAGAGTCGCCTGTTCGTCCCGTGGTCGACCCTGAGCCAGGCGTGGACCACGGCGGCCGACGGGAACACCACTCTCGCCGCCAGGCAGGCAATCTCCGCGGCCGACACCGCCATGGCCCTCGGCCAGTACGCCGTCGAAGCAACGGCAAGCTACGATGCGGCCCGTCTCGGCAATCCCCACGCCGTACGCCATCGCCTCGCCGCGCTCACCGACCTGGTGCCGGGACCGGTCGTGCCCGCCATGGCCGGCGCCGCGGCCGCGTTGGCCCGCTCCGATCCCGCGAACCTGGACGTCGCCACGGCGACGTTCACGGAACTCGGGATGGACCTGCTCGCCGCGGAGACCGCCACCGCAGCGGCCGCGTTACGGCGCACCTCCACGCCCCCCGGCACCATCGCGTGCCCGACCGCGACCACCCCGCTGTTACAGCTCACCGCCCCGCTGGTCGATCTCACCAGCCGCGAGCGGGACGTCGCGCTGCTGGCCGCCAACGGATTCACCAGCCCTGCCATCGGACACCGGCTGGGACTGTCCGCCCGGACTGTCGACAACCACCTGGGCCGCGCCTACCAGAAGCTTGGGGTGACCAGTCGGCGCGATCTGGCCCCGCTCGTCGTCGGCGACCGTCCGCAACCGCCCATCTCCACCGAAGGGAAACAGCGATGACCTCCATGAGCGACCTCGACAAGATATCGGCCAACCGAGAAGGCTTCAACCTGCGAGCACGCGCACATATGCAGTCCTCGTACTACGACGTCGAACGGTTCAAGCAGGGACACAACATGCTGCGCAACCTGGAACAGGAGGAGTTGGGCGACGTCCGCGGCCGGTCCCTGCTGGAACTGCAGTGCCACATCGGCGTCAACTCGCTCTCGCTCGCCCGCATGGGCGCACAGGTCACCGGCACCGACATCTCGGACGAGGCGATCGACATCGCTCGCGAACTCGCCGAGGAGCTGAGTCTCGACGCGAGTTTCGTCCAGGCGAACCTCTACGACTTACCGAAGGTGCTCGAGGGCGAGTTCGACATGGTGTTCACCGGATACGGCACCCTCTCGTTCCTGCCCGACATCACCGGCTGGGCCAAGGTGGCGGCGCAGTACGTCAAGCCGGGCGGCACCCTCACGGTCGTGGAGATCCACCCGATGCTCACCCTCTTCAGCGACGTCGACGGCGAACTGAGGGTGACCCGCTCGCTGTTCCAGTCCCGCCAGGTGCACCACGAGATGTCCAAGAGCTACGCCGACCGCATCGCCGACGAGGTGGAGGTGGAGAAGCACAGCCTCTACGGCTGGCGGTGGAGCGTGGAGGAGGTGGTGAACGCCCTCATAGGCGCCGGCCTGACCATCGAGCGCGTCCGCGAGGTCCCCTACGACGCGCGGCAGCGGCTCCCGTTGATGGTGCCCGACGGAGACCACAACTGGCGGATCCCCGGCGACCCGATCCCGCTGTCGTTCTCCTGCACCGCCAGGCGTCGGTGAGCCCCGGCATGGCAGACCAGATCGTGGCGACACCGGAAATCCGCGAGTACGTTCGCGCCGTGTCCCTGCGGGAGGACCCGATCCTGGCCGAACTCCGGGAGCAGACAGCAGGGTTACCGGGCGGCTCGGCCATGCAGGTGATGGCCGAGGAGGGCCAGCTGCTGGCGCTTCTCGTCGGCCTGTCCGGTGCCGGATCGGTGTTGGAGATCGGCACCTTCACCGGCTACAGCACGCTGTGCATGGCGCGTGCGCTGCCACCGGACGGCACCGTGGTCACCCTCGACCTCAGTGGGCGGTGGCCCGCGATCGGCGCCGATTACTGGAAGCGCGCCGGGGTCGCCGAACGCATAGACGTGCGCATCGGTGACGCGACGCGGACGCTCGCCGCCCTCGCGGAAGAGCGGGGCGGCGGCAGTTTCGACCTCGTGTTCATCGACGCGGACAAAGCCAACTACGGGACGTACTACGAGGCCGCGCTCCACCTCACGCGGCCGGAGGGGCTGATAGTCATAGACAACACGCTCTTCTTCGGCCGAGTGGTCGACCCGGACAGCCATGACCCGGACACCGCCGCGGTCCGGGAGCTCAACGCGTCCCTGCGCGACGATCCGCGCGTGGACGTCTCGATGCTCACGATGGCCGACGGGATCACACTCGCCCGGAAGAGGTGACGTACCCGGTCGTGGCCAGGGGAGCGGCGGTGGGACGCATCGTGCCGGCCACCGGCCGTCGCCGCCTCGTTCTCACCGACCGGTCCACCGGGACAGCTCACCGGCGATGGCCCGGCTGATCTCCATCATGGGATCCGACGAGCGCAGGGGTCCTCCGACGATCCGTCGGAGGACTCCTGCGCGGCGGGGACCACAACCGGCGGATCCCGGGGACCCGGCCCCTCTGCCGTTCTCCCGCGCCGCCGGGCGCTGAGCCGCGGGATGGCGGATCCGAGCGTGGCGACGCCGGAATCTCGCGGGTACGTCCGCCCCGTGTCCCCGGGAGGACCCGGTACCGGGCGAACTCCGGTCACCCGCCGCGGTGTTGCCGAGCGGCTGTCGTCCTCGACCTCGACGGGCGGTGGCCGGCGAACGGCGCCCCGGCGGCGCGCCGAAGTCGCCGAACGCAGGGGAGTTCCGCATCGGTGACCCTACGCGGACGCTCGCCGCCCTCGCGAACGAGCGGGGCGGCGAGCGTGTGGGTCCTCGGGTGCACCGACGCGGGCACAGCCGGCCACGGGACGTGCGGCGAGGCCGACGTCCCGATGCGTACGACGGCCGACGCCGTCACACATGGCCGACGGGAACGACGTGTCAGGTCGTGGCCAGTTCGACGGTGGTGAGACGGATCGTGCAGGGTGCCGGTCTCGGTGCCGGTGTGATGTGCAGCCGTTGCGTCTGCCCGCCGTCCGGCGGCGGCAGCTCGGCAAGGCATGCGCAGAGTTCGTCGGTGAAGCCGGCGAACCGGTAGGCGACTTCCATGACCCGGTTGCGCGCGGTCGGACGGAAGTCCGCGACCAGATGGGCTCCGGCCGTCGCCGCCTGGCCGACCAGCCAGTTCAGCACGGTGGCGCCGGCGCCGAACGAGACGACCCGGCACGAGGTGGCCAGGAGCTTCAGGTGCCACACCGCCGGGCCGGTCTCCACGAGGGCGACACCGACCGCGCCGTGCGACCCGAAGCGGTCGCTCATCGTCACCGCGAGGACCTCGTGGCGTGCGTCGTCCAGGAGCGCGCGCAGGTCGGCGTCGGAGTAGTGCACACCGGTCGCGTTCATCTGGCTGGTGCGCAGTGTCAGCTCTTCCATCCGGGACAGGTCGTCGGCGGTGGCCCGGCGGATCTCCATCGCGAGGTCCAGCGAGCGCAGGAACTCCTCCGACGGGCCGTCGAACGACTCCTGCTCGGCCTGGCGCTGTGCGTTCGCCTGGTACATCTGGCGGCGGCGGCGCGAGTCGACGGTCACCGATGCCGGGGTGAACTCGGGCAGTCTCAGCAGTTCGAGGGCCGACTCGGCCGGATAGCAGCGCACCTCCGGCAGGTGGAACGCCACCTCGGCACGTTCGGCCGGCTGGTCGTCGACGAAGGCGATCGTGTCGTGGGCGAACTTCAGTTCGTCGGCGATCTCCCGTACCGACGACGACTTCGGGCCCCACCCGATCTTGGCGAGGACGAAGTACTCGGCGATGCCGAGGTCCTCGAGGCGCTGCCAGGCGGGGCCGTGGTCGTTCTTGCTGGCGACGGCCTGCAGGATGCCGCGGGAGTCGAGGCCCACGATGGTCGCGTGGATCTGGTCGTCGACGGCCACGTCGTCGCCCTCGAGGAGGGTGCCCTTCCACAGGGTGTTGTCCAGGTCCCAGACGACACATTTGACGGTGGCGATCGGTTCGTTCGGCGATAATGGTCCGCTCACTGCGCCTCCTCCTGCCGCACTGTGCTGTTCCCGGTCGCCAGGGCGTGTCTGGCGAGTTCGAGCTGGCATATCTCGCTGCTGCCCTCGATGATCTCCATCAGCTTCGCGTCCCGGTAGGCGCGGGCGACCACGTGGCCGTCCGACGCGCCCGCCGAGGCCATGATCTGCATGGCCGAAGCGCTCCCGTGCACGGCCTGGGTCGCGCTGACGTGCTTGGCGAGGACGGTGGCGATCACGAGGTCCGGCGAACCCGACTCCCAGCGCTCGCTGGCGTGCCGGCACACCGCGGTGGCGACCTGCTCGGCGGCGTAGAGTTCGGCGATCCTGCGGGAGACCAGCTGGTGCTCCGCGATCGGTTTGCCGAACTGCCGCCGCGATCTCGCGTGTTCGGTCACCGCGCCGAGGCAGCCGCGCAGGATGCCGACGCAGCCCCATGCCACCGACATCCGGCCGTAGGCCAGGGCCGTCGTCACCAGGAACGGCAGCGACAGTCCGGTGCCGCCGAGGACGTTGGCGGCCGGCAGGCGTACGCCGTCCAGCCGCACCTGCGCGTGGCCTGCCGCACGGCAGCCGATCGGGTGCGGGATCTTCTCGATCGTGACGCCCTCGGCGTTCGTGGGCACGACGACCGCTGCCGCGTTGTCGCCCGCCCTTCCGACGACGACGATCAGGTCGGCGTAGGCCGCGGCGGTGATCCACGTCTTGCTGCCGTCCACGATCACCGTGTCACCGGCGAAACTCAGCTCGGTCGTCATCGCGCCGAGGTCGCTGCCGGCGTCCGGCTCGCTGAAGGCGACGGCCGCGAGCCGGCCGCTGGTCAGTTGCGGCAGGAACACGGCCCGCTGGTCACGGGTGCCGAGGCGTTGCACGGTCCACGCCGCCATGCCCTGCGAGGTCATCACACTGCGCAGAGAGCTGCACAAGCTCCCGGCGTGGGCGGTGAGCGTCCCGCTCTCCTGGCTGCCCAGGCCGAGTCCGCCGTACTGTTTGCGCACTTCCGCGCAGAGCACGCCGGCGGCACCGAGTTCGCTCAGAACCCTTCGTGGGATCTCCCCGGCGACGTCCCACGCGCCGGCGTGGTCCCCGACAAAGCGCCAGATGTCCTCGTGCCCCGGGGAGAGTGCGTCAGACATCGCTGTCTGCGGCAGACTCTGCCTGGAGTCGGCCGACGAGCGCGGCCATGCTCTTGACCGTGCGGAAGTTGGACAGCTGCAAGTCAGGTCCGGCGACCGTCACGGAGTAGGTCTGCTCCAGGAAGACGACCAACTGCATGGCGAACATGGAGTTGGCGACCCCGGTGGTGAAGAGGTCCTGGTCCGCCTCGGGACTGGTCCGGGTCTGCTCGGCCACGAACCTGGTGATCTCGTCGACGACGGCGTCCACGTCGAAGGGCGCCTTGTGGGTCTGCTGTTCCCGGGTCATGACTGTGCCTCACTGTAGTTGTAGAAGCCACGGCCGCTCTTACGGCCGAGTTCGCCCCGCCGGACCTTCTCGAGGAGAAGGTCGCTGGGACGGCACCGCTCGTCCCCGGTCCGGGCGTACAGCGCCTCCAGAGCGTCGACGAGGTTGTCGATGCCGATCAGGTCCGCGGTGCGCAGCGGGCCCGTCGGATGGCCGAGGCAGCCCTGCATCAGGGTGTCCACGTCCTCGACGGTGGCGGTGCCGGCGCTGACCACCTGGGCGGCGTCGTTGATCATCGGGTGCAGGAGCCGGCTGGTCACGAAACCGGGGGCGTCACGGACCACCACCGCACGCCGGCCGACCCGGGCGAGCAGCGAGAGCACCGACTCGACGGTCTCGTCCGCGGTCTGTGGGCCGCGGATCACCTCGACCATCGAGATCAGGTACGCGGGGTTCATGAAGTGCGTTCCGATGAGGTCGCCCGGGTTCTTCACCCACGCGGCCATTTCGTCGATGGGTATGCCGGAGGTGTTGGAGATCAGGGGGGTTCCGGGGCGGACCAGCGCCGATACGCCGGCGAGGACTTCCGCCTTCTTGTCGGGCAGTTCGGTGACCGCCTCGATGACCACCGCGGCGTCCGCGACGTCGTTCAGCGAGAGTGTGGTGCGCAGTTTCGCCGGGGTGCGCCCCGTCGGCAGGGCGCCCGCCAGCTGTGCGTGCCGCAGGCCGTTGGCGGCCGCGGCGGCGGCACGGTCCAGGACGCCTTCGTCGACGTCCACCAGCACGACGGGCAGTCCGTGTCCTAGGGCGAGCGTCGAGATTCCGGTGCCCATGACGCCCGCGCCCACGATGACTACGAGTGGCTCGTCCATGACGCCTCCTCCAAACCCAGTGGTGCGTAACTGCCGGAGTCGGGACCGATCCAGTACCGGCTGCGCTGGAACGGATAGCCCGGCAGGGACACACGCCGCGGTAGCGATCCACCGCGGAAGGTGTCCCAGTCGATGTCGACGGTGGACTGCCAGAGCGCGCCGACGGTGTCGAGCAGGGCGGCGAGGTCGGATCCGCTCCCGTCCGCCGGTGTCAGCGACGGCAGCGCCGTCAGCCGCTTCGCCGTCTCCTGCCGGACGACGGTTTCGGTCAGTACGCTGCCCGGTCCCACCTCCAGCAGGATCCGGCCGTCGTCGCCCGCCAGTTCTCGCAGGCCGTCGACGAAGGGGACCGGTTCGCGGAGGTGGCGGGCCCAGTGGGCCGGCTCCGTGGCGTCCTGGGGGGTGATCCAGGTTCCGGTCGCTCCGGAGATGTACGGCACCTGCGGCGGTTTCAGCTCGTGGCGTGCCACCTCGGCGGCGAACCGGGACGCGTGCGCGTCGGGCACCCCGCCCGTCCCGGCGTGGCGGCGGGACTCGGCGCCGACGGCCGTGATGGTGAGGGCGTCCGCCAGGTCGACCACGCCGGCCAGGCAGGCTGCCACGTACTCTCCGTCGCCTTCGCCGATCGTCGCGGCGGGGTGCACTCCCCACGACTGCCACAGCCGTGCGAGGGCCCACTGCAGGCTGAAGGCCGCGGTCGGCACGCCGCGCGGGTCGTCGTGCCCGGTCTGCGGGCCGTCCCAGGTGGAGGGGAGGAGCAGCCCGCGCAGGTCGTAGCCGAGCAGCGGTCGTGCCAGTTCGGCGCAGCGGTCCACTTCCTGGGCGAAGACCGGTTCGCTGCGGTAGATCGCCGTGGCGGCGTCCGGCCGGTGGGAGGCGCTGCCGGGGAACATGAAGACCACCTGGCGGGCTTTCACGTCGTCAGCGGTATCCACGGTGCCGGGCTGTGCCAGTGCCCGCAGGGCGGCTGTCGCCTCGGCCCGGTCGCGGCACACCAGGTGCCGGCGGAGCGGGAACGCACGGCGGCCGACCTGAAGGGTGTAGGCGACGTCGGCGAGGTCGAGGTCGTCCTGGAGGTCCAGGCGGTCGGCGAGGTTCGTCGCGGCGTCCGCCAGGGCCTTTCCGCTGCGTGCGGACAGCACGAGCAGGTGCCGGTCGCGTGCGTTCGCCTCGGCGGCCGGCGGTGTCGGGGCTTCCTGGACCACCAGGTGGGCGTTGGTGCCCCCGACGGCGAAGGCGCTGACTCCGGCGCGTCGCGGCGTCGCGCCCCGTGGCCAGGGGCGGGCGGTGGTCGGGACGTAGAACGGGGTGCGGTCCAGCAGCAGGGCAGGGTTGGGCGCGTCGAAGTTGATGCTCGGCGGGATCTCGCCGTGTTCCAGGGCCAGTACCGCCCTGGCGAAGCCCGCCGCTCCCGCGGCCGCGTCCAGGTGGCCGATGTTGGCCTTCGTCGAGCCGATCGCGCAGAACCCGCGTTCGCTGGTGTTGAAGGCCTTGGTGAGGCCGGCCACCTCGATCGGGTCGCCGAGCGGGGTGCCTGTGCCGTGTGCCTCGATGTAGCCGATGGTCTCCGGCTCCACGCCGGCGACGGCCTGCGCGGTGGCGATCACCTCGGCCTGTGCCTGCATGCTCGGCGCGTTGAATCCGAACTTCGCCGAGCCGTCGTTGTTGACCGCGCTGCCGAGGACGAGTGCGCGGATGTGGTCGTTGTCCGCGAGCGCGTCGCTGAGCCTGCGCAGTGCCACGACCGTGACGCCGTATCCGGGGACGGTTCCGCTGGAGGCGGCGTCGAAGGGCCGGCAGTGGCCGTCACGCGCGAAGATGCCACCTGCGACGACGGGGTAGCCGCCGATCAGCGGGACGGGCAGAGCCACTCCTCCTGCCAGTGCCATGTCGCACTCGTGGCCCAGCAGTGCCTGGCAGGCGAGGTGAATGGCGACGAGCGACGTGGAGCATGCCGATTGCACGGTGATTGCCGGGCCGCGGAGGTCGCACAGGTATGCCGCCCTGGTCGCGAGGAAGTCCTTGTCGTTGTAGGGGCGTGCGGAGAAGGCCGACAGCGATCCGCGGAACCGCGCGTTCGCCAGGAGGTTCAGTGGCAGGTACTTGTTGGCGAAGCAGCCGGCGTAGACGCCCACGGCGCCGTCGAACCGCGACGGGTCGTGTCCGGTGTCCTCCAGCGCGTGCCAGACGCATTCGGCGAAGATCCGCTGTTGTGGGTCGCTGATCCGCGCCTGTTCCTCGGTGTATCCGAAGAACTCGGCGTCGAAGTGGTCGGCGTCCTCGATGACCGCGGCGGCGGGCACGTAGTCGGGGTGGGCGACCATTTCCTTCGGCCACCCCGCGTCGGCCAGTTGCTGGGTGCTGAACCTGGAGACCGATTCGACGCCGTCGCGCTGGTTGCGCCAGAACGCCTCGATGGTGGGGGCTCCCGGCAGCCGTCCGGCGAGGCCGACGACCGCGATCGGCTCCATTGCGTCTTCCATCCCGGTACTCACCCAAGGCCCCTCTCGGCTCGATGCCGTGTCGAAAAGTTCGCTGGCACGCTCACGCCCCCGTCCTGCCTGTGCGGCGCGCGGCGCCCTGTCCTGCGACACGGCGGGCGGCGGCCCGTGCGGCGCCCGCGCTGACCGCCTCGTCGGGCCCTTCGTCCGGCTTGCGGTCGATGGCCTGGGCCAGTGCGCGTGCGGACGGGTAGCGGAACATGTCCACCAACGTGAGCCCGCTGTCACGGTGTTCGAGCAGGCGGGCCCTGGCCACGACGACGAGCAGTGAGTTCCCGCCGAGGGCGAAGAAGCTGTCGTCGAGGCCCACCCGGTCCACGCCGAGTACCTCCCGCCACACGTCGGTGACCAGCCGTTCGGTCGCGTTCGTCGGCGACGCGTACGCGGTCGTGCCCTCGGATGGTGCGTCGGACAGGTCGGGCAGCGCCCTGCGGTCGACCTTCTTGTTCGGGGTCAACGGCATCGCGTCGACGGGATGGAGGGCGCTGGGCAGCATGTAGCCGGGCAGCCGGGTGGCGAGGAAGGCGCGCAGTTCGGTGCCGGTCGTGGGCCGGTCGGTCGCCGGAACGTAGTAGCCGGTGATCCGTCGATCCGCGCCGGTGCCCCGGACGACGGCGACTGCCGAACGGACTCCCGCGTGTTCGGCGAGCGCCGTCTCGATCTCGCCGAGTTCGATCCGGTGGCCGTGCAGCTTGACCTGGTCGTCGAGCCGACCGAGGAATTCGAGTGTCCCGCCGGACGTCCAGCGGGCCAGGTCGCCTGTCCGGTAGACGCGTGCGCCGGGCCGGCCGGCGAACGGGTCGGGCTGGAAGCGTTCCGCGGTCACCTCGGTGCGGTTGAGGTATCCGCGGACCACGCCGTCCCCGCCGAGCAGCAGTTCTCCGGGTACGCCCGTGGGGCACAGCCGCGTGTCGCGGTCGACGACGTAGGCCCGGACGTTCGCCAGCGGCCGCCCGATGGTCACCGGGCCGCCGTCGGCCGGGATGTGGGACGTCGTCGCCCAGACCGCGGCCTCCGTCGGCCCGTACATGTTGTGGACCGTGCCTGCGACCGTGTCGGCGAGTTCGCGGGCCAGGTCGGCGGGGAGCGCCTCGCCGCCCACCAGCAGCCGGTCGAGCCGGGGCAGTCGGGCCCGCGCGTCCTGGTCGGCCAGCAGGGCGCGGGCCAGTGAGGGCGTGCACTGCAGGTGCGTGACCGCGTGCTCGCGCAGTTGTTCGGCGATCGGTTCCTCGGCCTTTGTCAGCGCGGCGGTTCTGCGCTCGTCGCTGATCTCCCGGACGGTGGTCAGGTGGGTGAGCGCGTCGAGCGCCGCCTTCTCCTCGACGCCGAAGTCGATCAGGCAGGCGACCTCGTCGACGTCGGCGGCCTTCATCCGGTCCACCATGTCGGCGCAGACCTCGGGTGTGCCGAGCAGGCTGGCGGTGGCGAAGAACCGGTCGAATGCCCGGTCGACCAGTTCCCGCAGTTCCTCGGGGGGCAGCGCCTTGAAGTCCTCGGCGCTTCCGGTGGTGGTGCCGAGCGAGGCGATCAGGTCGAAGGAGGTTTCCAGATACCGGCTCATCGGTTCCCGGACCAGCTCGCGGACCTCGTCGAGATCCGTGCCGACGAACGTGTGGACCATGACCACCACGTGGCCGTCCCCGGGTCCGTGCCCGTGCTCGCGCCAGGTCCTGCGGTACAGCGCGATCTTCTCGGCCAGTTCCTCCAGGCTGTGCCCGAGGAGGTGGGTGAGCACTCCGGTGCCGGCCTCGCCTGCCATCCGGAAGGTTTCCGGGTGCCTGGCGCTGGTCAGCCACACCGGCAGCTCCGGCTGGACGGGCCGGGGGAAGACGCCGACCTCCACCTCGGCGCCGACGCCGTTATGCCGTGGCACCTTCTCGCCGCGCCACAGCTTCCGGACCTCGGCGAGGCCGTCCATCATCAGCTGCTTGCGCTTGTCGTACCGGTCCGGTGCGAGCGTGAAGTCGTTGGCGTGCCAGCCGGACGCGAGGGAGATGCCGACCCGGCCGGCCGAGATGTTGTCCACGGCGGACCACTCCTCGGCCACTCGCAGCGGGTCGTGCAACGGCATGACCACGCTGCCCGCGCGCACCTGGACGCGCTCGGTGACCGCGGCGACGGCCGCCGCCATCACCGAGGGGTTCGGGTACAGCCCGCCGAACCGGTGGAAGTGGCGTTCGGGGGTCCACACGGCCGTGAAACCGTTGCGGTCGGCGAACTTCGCGCCTTCGAGCAGCAGGCGGTAGCGGTCGTCCGAGCTGGCCTCGGAGTCGCTGCCGAAGTACAGCAGGCTGAAGTCCATGTGGCGGGCGCGGGCCTGGAGCACCGCGGCCGACTGCGCGGCGGCCGGGGCCGAGGGCAGCGGCGGATCACGGCGCAGCACGATCCGGTGCCCGTGTGTCAGCGCCCACAGCAGCTCGACCACGGAGATGTCGAAGGAGACGCTGGTCACCGCGAGCCAGGTGCTGGGCTCGTCGGCGCCGAAGACGTCGTTCATCCCGGCGAAGAGGTTGGCCACGTTGCGGTGGGTGACCATGACGCCCTTGGGCTGTCCGGTGGATCCGGAGGTGTAGATCACGTACGCCAGGTTGTCGGCGGTGACGGCCGGGGGCGGGCTGTCGGCCCGGCCGTCCGGTGTTCCGGCCAGGTCGGGGACCACGACGTGGGCGGCGCCGAGGCGGCCGGCGGCCGCGGCGGAGCCGGAGTCCGCGACGACCAGCCGCACACCGGCGTCGCCGACCATGAACGCCAGTCGGTCGCGCGGGTAGTCGGGATCCAGCGGGAGGTAGGCCGCGCCGGCTTTGAGGATCCCCAGCAGGGTGACCATCAGCAGGGACGTGCGGCCGAGGTGGACGCCTACCGGCTCGTCCGGTGCCACGCCGAGTCGGCGCAGCTGGCCGGCGAGCCGGTCGGCGAGCCGGTCGAGTTCGCGGTAGGTCAAGGTGGCGTCGGCCGCGACCACGGCGACCGCGTCGGGTGTCGCCGCCACTCGCCGCGCGAGCAGTTGGTGCACCAGGGCGTCGGGGGTCTCGGCCCGGGCGCCGGTCTGCCAGTCGGCCAGGGTGGTGAGTTCGCCCGCCGGCAGCACCGCCAGTTCGTCGACGGGGCGGTCCGGGGCGTGCGCGGCGGCGGTGATGACGTTGACGTACCGTTCGGCGATCCGCTGGGCGGTCGAGGCTTCGAACAGGTCCGTGCTGTACTCCAGCCGGCCGGTCACGCCGGCCGGGGTCCGCGTGAGGCTCAGTGTGAGGTCGAACCTCGCCGCGCCGGTGTCGCCCAGCACCGGGTGCACCTGGCAGCCGTCCAGGCGCAGCCCCGCTCCTTCCTCTTGGTACCGGTAACTGAACAGCACCTGGAACAGCGGGTTCTGGGCGAGGTCGCGGTCGGGGTGCAGTTCTTCGACGAGTTTCTCGAACGGCAGGTCCTGGTGGGCGAGGGCTCCCTTGACTTCCGCCCACAGCCGCTGGATCAGCTCCCGGAACGTCGGGCCGGAGCCGAGGTCGCAGCGGAGCACCAGGGTGTTGGTGAAGAATCCGATGAGGCGGGCCAGTTCGGGCCGTTCCCTTCCGGAGACCGGGGTGCCGACGACGACCTCGTCCTGGCCGACGTGTGCCCGCAGCAGTACCGCGAAAGCGGCGAGCAGGACGCTGTAGAGCGTGACGCCTTCGCTCCTGCCCAGCTCCTCGAGCCGCTGGACCGATGCCGGCGGCAGCTCGAAGGTGACCGCGGCGCCGCGGTAGCTCTGCACCAGCGGGCGGGTGTGGTCGGTGGGCAGCTGCTGGGCGGGCAGGCCGGCCAGCCGGTCCCTCCAGTACGTCAGCAGCCGGTCGAGTTCGGGTCCGGCCAGCGTGCTCTGCTGCCACTCGGCGAAGTCGGCGTACTGCATGGGCAGATCGGGCTCGCGGCGTTCCTGGCCGGTCAGGGCGGCCCGGTAGTGGACTTCGAGTTCCCTGCCGAGGGTGCCGACCGATGCGGCGTCGCAGGCGAGGTGGTGCACGGTGAGCAGCAGCCGGTGGTGCTGCTCACCCAGGCGCAGCAGGCGGGCGCGGATGACCCGGCCGGCCACCAGGTCGAACGGGGCGCCGGCCTCCTCGTCCGCGAGCCGCGGCGCCTCGTCCGGCGTCCGGCCGGGTGCGGTCAGGTCGATGACGGGTAGGGACACGGCGGCGGGCGGCAGGACCACCTGGTGCGGGGTCCCGCCGGTGGAGCGGAACGCGGTGCGCAGGATCTCGTGGCGCCGTACGACTTCGGTCAGCGCCTGTTCCAGCGCGGGGCGGTGCACCGGGCCGGTGATGTCGTAGCCGAGCGGGACGTTGTAGACCGAGCTGCCCGGCTGTAGCTGGTCGAGGAACCACAGCCGCTGTTGTGCGTACGACAGCGGAGCCGAACCGCTCTCTTCCCCGGCTTCCGGTTCGATGGCGCCGCTCACTGCTGCACCTCGGTTTCCTGCGCGTCGCCCGGGAGCGACTCGCCCGTCTCGCCACTGGGCTGGTCGAACTCGGACACCGGCCGTACGGCGGTGCGGCGGCTGCGCGGCGTGATCGGGGCGGGGCCTGTTCTCGTTCCGGTCATGGCGGCGGTCACGGCGTCCGCCAGGCTCGCCACGGTGGGTTGCTGGAGGAACGTGGAGATCGGGACATCGACGCCGAAGGCCTCGTTGACCTGGGCCACCAGCCGGGCCGCCAGCAGGGAGTGGCCGCCGGCGCGGAAGAAGTCGTCCGCGCGCCCCACCGGCTGGTCGTGGAGCAGCGCCGAGGTGAGCTGGGCGACGCGTTCCTCCGTCGGTGTCCGCGGCGCCTGCTGCGCCTGGGGCTCGGCCGGGGTGCTCGGTGTCAGGGCGGCCAGCGCGTCGTGGTCCACCTTGCCGTGTTCGGTGAGCGGCAGGGCGGGGAGCAGCACGATCCTGTCCGGGACCATGTACGCGGGCAGCCGGTCCCGCAGGAACGCCAGCAGCTTCTCCTCGGGCGTGCTCTCGCCGTGGCCGTCGGTGCAGGCATAGGCCGTGAGCGAGGCCTCGGCTCCCGGCGCGAACGCGCGGGCGACGACGACGGCGTCCCGTACGTCCGGGTGCTCCCGGAGGGTTGCCGCCACTTCTTCGGGCTCGATCCGGAACCCTCGGATCTTCACCTGCTCGTCCGCGCGGCCGAGGAACTCCAACTGGCCGTCGGGGCGCCAGCGGACCAGGTCGCCGGTGCGGTACAGGCGTGCGCCGGGTCGGGCGGGGAGCGGGTCGGTGGGGAAGCTCTCGGTGGTGAGTTCGGGGCGGTTGACGTAGCCGCGGGCCACTGCCGTGCCGCCGAGGTACAGCTCGCCGCGGACACCGGTGGGCACGGGCTGTCCTTCGGCGTCCAGCACGTGGGCGTCGACCCCGCTGATCGGCCTGCCGATGGGCGGGCGCAGTCCTGCCGGGTCCGGTGGGACGAGGCCCGCGGTCGCCACCACGGTGTTCTCCGTCGGCCCGTAGTGGTTGAACAGCTGGAACGGCAGGCCGTTGGAGGGCGCTGCCGGCAGCACGTCGCCGCCGGTCAGCAGCGTGCGCAGCGCGGTGTCGGCCGGCCACGGTTCGGGCAGTACCGCTGCGGCGACGGGGGTGGGCAGGAAGGCCGAGGTGATCTTCTCGTCGCCGAGCCAGCGCACCAGTTCCGCCGGCGCGGCCCGCACGTGCGGCGGAACGACGTTCAGCGTGGCGCCTGCCGCGAGGGTGGGCCAGATCTCCCACGTGGACGCGTCGAATCCCGGGCTGGCGAACAGTGTGGTGCGGTCCTCCGAATCGAGCGCGTACTCGGCTATGTGCCAGGCGACCAGGTTCGCGAGCCCCCGGTGCTCCAGTGCGACGCCCTTGGGCCGGCCGGTGGATCCCGAGGTGTAGATGAGGTAGGCCAGCCGCTCGGGGGTGAGCGGGTCCGCGTGGACCGGCTCGTCGGCGGTGTCGGCGTCCAGGTCGAAGACGTGGAGGTCCTGCGTGGAGGCCGGCAGTCGCAGCCGCGTCCGGGCCGTGGTGAGGATCCTGCGTGCGCCGGCGTCCTGGAGGATGAACGCGATGCGCTCGGCCGGGTAGCTCGGGTCGATGGGCAGGTAGCATCCGCCGGCCATGATCACCGCGAGTTCGCCGATCACCAGCTCGGGGGAGCGGTCGGCGTACACCGCCACCGGTTCCTCGGCGGAGATGCCGGATTCGCGGAGCCGGTGGGCCAGTGCTCCGGCGCGCTGCCACAGCTGTCCGTAGCTGAGCTGCCCCTCGGGCCAGCGCACCGCGGCGGCGTCCGGTCGCGTCCGCACCTGTCGTGCGATCAGCTCGGTCACCGGCTGGGTGTCGGCCGCGGCGGGCCCGTGGGCCCAGCGGTCGAGCTGGTCGGCTTCCGCGTCCGGGAGCAGGCGCAGGGTGCCCACGCGCGTCTGCGGCCGGGCCACCGCGTCGGAGAGCAGGGTCAGGTAGTGCGTGACCATCCGCTCCATGGTGGCTTCGTCGAACAGGTCGGCCGAGTGCTCCCAGATCATGGCGAGGTCGTCGTCCTCGGGGCGGGGCGCTCGGCCCAGGCGCTGCTCGGCCCGCGGGATCACGATCACGTTGAGGTCGGCCTTGGCCGAGTTGTTCGAGCGTTCGGTGACCCTGCCGGTGAGCCCGCCGAAGTCGATGTCGGGCACCGCGGAGTCGTGGAAGCTGAACATGACCTGGAACAGGGGGGTGCGCGAGGGGTCGCGGGCCGGGTCGATCGCGTCGATCACCGCGTCGACGGGGGTGTCCGACCAGGCCAGTGTCTCGGCGACGCTCTGGCGCACCTGCGCCAGCAGGTCGCTGAACGACTGGTCGGCCGACACCTCGGTGCGCATGACCAGCGTGTTGACGAGCATGCCGAGGAGCGGCTCCAGCTCGGGCACGTTCCGGTTCGCCGCGCCGGTCCCGACGAGCATGTCGCGCTGCCCGGTGTAGCGGTACAGCAGTGCGGCGAAGCCGGCGTACATGGTGGAGAACAGCGACACCCGGTTCTCGCGGCTGAAGGCGCGCAGTCGCCGGGCCAGTTCGGCGGGGATCCGGATCCGCGGCGCCCGGCCGCGGAAGGTCATCACCGGCGGCCGCGGCCGGTCGGCGGGCAGCTCCAGCGTGTCCGGGGCGCCGGCCAGGCGGGCGGTCCAGTGGTCGACGTGCGTGCGCAGCACTTCGCCGCGCATCCAGTCCCGCTGCCAGATGGCGTAGTCCGCGTACTGGACGGCGAGTTCGGGCAGCGGTGAGGGCTGTCCGGCGGCGAAGGCCGGGTAGAGGGCGCGGACCTCGGACAGGAACACCGAGAGCGACCAGCCGTCGTGGACGAAGTGGTGCTCCACGTGGAGGAAGGTGTTCTGCCCGTTCCCGTGCCGCAGCAGTACCCAGCGGGCCAGGGGCGGTTCGGTCAGGTCGAACGGCTCGCGCAGTTGCGCGGCGACGACCTCGTCGGCCTGTTCGGCCGGGACGTCGAGCACCCGCAGCGACGCCTTGGCCTCTGCGAGCGGGCGCTGGTAGCCCACTCCGTCGACGGAGACGAAGGCGGTGCGCAGGACCTCGTGGCGGCGGACGATCTCGTCGAGCGTCGCGCGCAGGGCGTCGACGTCCACGTCGCCCTGCAAGGACACCGTGGCCTGGAAGTTGTACGCCAGGTTGCCGGGCGAGAGCTGTTCGAAGAACCAGACCCTCTCCTGCGGCAGGGACAGCGGGATCGGCCGGTTCCGGTCGGCTCGGCGCACCGGCGGCGCGGTCGGTGCGATCACCGGGGCCGCGGGTTCGGAACCGTCGCCTTCGGTCGCTGCGGCCCGCTGGTCGATGATCGCCGCGAGGTCGGCGACGGTGGGCGCGCCGAACAGCTCGGGCACGCTCACCACGGCGTGCAGCTCCGCGGTGATACGGGCCGCGAGCCCGGCGACGAGCAGTGAGTTCCCGCCGAGGGCGAAGAAGTCGTCGTGGACGCCGACTTCCGTGCCGCCGAGCAGCCCGGCCACGATCCTCGCCAGTGCCGCCTCGGTCGGGGTGCGGGGCGGGACGGCGATGTCGGCCAGGCCGGCCGCTGTGCGGTCGGGGGCGGGCAGCGCGGCGCGGTCGACTTTGCCGTTGGGGGTCAGCGGCAGCGCGGGCAGCGCGACGACCGCCGCCGGCACCATGTAGCCGGGCAGCCGGGCCGCGACGAACTCGACCAACTCGGCCGTGGGCACGCCGGTGACCGCGTAACCGACCAGGCGCGCGTCCGGGCGGCCGGAGTGTTCGACCGCCACGAAGGCGTCCCGGACGCCGGGGTGCTGCTTGAGGACCGTGGCCACCTCGCCGGGTTCGATCCGGAACCCGCGGATCTTGGCCTGGTCGTCGTAGCGGCCGATGTACTCGAAGACCCCGTCGGGGCGGCGGCGGACCTTGTCGCCCGTGCGGTACATGCGCTGTCCGGGGGCGCCGATGTCCGGTACGAACGCCGCCGCGGTGCTCACCGGGTCGTGCAGGTATCCGCGTGCCACGCATGCGCCGGCCAGGCACAGCTCGCCGGCCTCGCCGTCGGGCACCGGGTCGAGCCCGTCGAGCACGTAGCAGCGCACGCCGTCGACGGGCACGCCTATCGTCGGCGGCACGGGTCCCTCGGGCGGGACTTCGCCGGCCGTCACCTTCACCGTGCCCTCGGTCGGCCCGTAGAGGTTGATCACGGTGAACGGCAGCCCCTCGGGCACGCCGCGCTGCATGGCGGAGCCGCCGGTGTGCAGGTACCGGAGCGCGGTGTGCGCGGGCCAGGTCTCGTCAAGGACGGCCTCGGCCAGCGGGGTGGGCAGGAAGGTGACGGTGATCTGCTCGTCGGCCAGCCAGGCCGTGAGCGCGGACGGCGAGGTGCGCACCTCGGCGGGCGGCACCACCAGTGTGGCGCCGGCGGTCAGGGTGAACCAGATGTCCTGGACGGACACGTCGAATCCGGGACTGGCCAGCAGGGTCGAGCGGTCCTGGCGCCGCGTGCGGTAGGTCTTGTGGTGCCAGTGCATCAAGTTGGCCAGGCTCGCGTGGGTCACCGCGACGCCCTTGGGCCGGCCGGTGGAACCCGATGTGTAGATCACGTAGGCCAGTGCGGCGCCGTTCGGGCGGGGCGGTGTGAAGGCGGTCGCCTCGGACGGTTCCTTGGTCAGATCGACCAGCAGGACGTCGTCGCCCAGCGGTGCCCCGGCGGACACCAGGGGCGCGGTGCTGAGGACCGCGGCGGCGCCGGAGGCCTCCAGCAGTTGGCGGATCCGCGCGGCCGGGTGGGCGGGGTCCAGCGGCAGGTAGGCCGCGCCCGCCAGCAGGACGGCCAGCTCGGCGACCACCAGTTCCGCTGACCGGTCGGCGTAGACGGCCACGACGCTGTCCTCGCCCACCCCCCGCCCGGTGAGTTCGATCGCCAGAGCGGACGCGTGCGCGGCAAGGCTTCGGTAGGTCAGTTCCAGGTCACCGTCCTGCACCGCGACCGCATCCGGTGCCTCGGCTACCCGGGCGTGTAATTCGGAGAGCACCATCTCGAACGTCATCCTTCACTGCTGAGAGTGGGTGGCTTAAACAGCTTCCTGCGCGGCTCGGCGCAGACTCAGCGGGCGCATGTCCGTCCAGGCCTCGTTGATGTGGGCCAGGCATTCCGCCTTGGAACCGCTGACGCCGCCGCTGCGCCAGCCGAGGGGCAGGTCGCGGTCGGCGGGCCAGATCGAGTACTGCTCCTCGTCGTTGAGTACGACCACATAGGACTGGGTGTCGCCGTCCATGGGTTCCTCCGGTTCGGCGGGATACGGGGGTGGTTCGCTGCTGGTCGTGCCCCTGCGGTCGTCATGCCGGGCGTCGCGGCCGTGGACGCGGGGAGACGGGTGCGGGGGAGACGGGTACGGGGGAGACGGGTACGGGGGAGACGGGCGCCGGGTAGACGGCTACGGGGGCGACGGGTACGGCGGGCGCTCGCGCCGCGGGAGGCCGTGAAGACGGAACTCTCGTGCGGATCCTCACCACCGAGTTATCCTTCGCGTGAGGCCCGGAAGCGGCCGGCCGCCTCGGCACCGTCAAGGCAACCGGGCCGCTCCCGCACTCGGAGACCGGCGAGCACCGGATACGTGCGGACCCCGAGACCACGGCCGAACTACCGCCCCCCATGCGTTCCATTCCGACAGCATGGGTCGCATTGGTTCGCGCCGATAGAGTATGGCAATTACTCCGGTAGTCCGTTGAATCAAGGATTGGGCGGATAGGAGGCATTCGCCGGCGGGGCCCATAAGAGGTCGGTGACAGCCGGAGCGAAGCTGCCCCCCCGGGCGCGTCGGTGCCCTCGGCGCCGGCTCCTGCTAGGCGTGAAGTCCTTGCCGTCAGCGGCCCGCCACTCGATGCGTCCCGTACCGGGTGAGCCTTCGCACGCGCTGCGGGACGCCACCCTTCCACGGGCCCGAGGACAGGGGGGCGCCTTCCTTCCGTGTCCTCGGGCGGCGTGGCGACCGTCGAGCGGGAACCTGGAGTTCGGCGGCGTGCCGCCCCGCGAAGGTGGGCGAGAAGGGCCGGGCCCGGTCCAGGCGCGGGGTGCGCCGACGGGCCCCGCACACGCTGACGAGCGGCCTCCGGCACCCCGCACACACGCCGACAGATGGGCGGCCGACCTCCGGGCCGCGGAGCGGTACCGTGCCCGACGGCGGCCGGGAGCGGTACCGTGCCCGAGGGCGGTCGGGAGGGGTTCTGTGGGACGGTCCGGCCGTGCGTAGAAGGCCCGCACGAGACGGAGGCGGCTCTGAGCGCAGCGGCCGTTCTGGGCGGGCGTCCTGGAGTCTCAGGCCGGAGCATCCTGCCGTTGACGACACGAACGGTGCTCGGGCCTGCCTTGCCCGCGACCTGGCCGCCTACCCCGAAATCCTCGCCCTCGCCCTCTTTCACGACGGTGCGACCCGGCAGGCCCTCGTCGTCCTAGTCCGGATCGCGTACGTCGGGGGCCGGGGTGCGCATGACGCGCCAGCTGGTGCGCGACGTAGGGGCACCCGTCACCCGGCACGGTGGATGGGCATCCATTGCCAAACCATGAGTCCTGCATTGCCAACGGCGACCCAGGCGTCCTGCGGTGACGGGCGGGCGTTGCCTGTCAGGTGCCGACGGCGGTAACACCGAACATCAAGGTCCGGCGGCTGACGTCATAGTGCACGGTCGGTGTGCTGCGCAGGAGGTCCTGCAGCACGTCGGCGTCGTCGGCATCGACGGTCAGCACCTCCTCCCAGGCACCTTCGTCCAGCACGAGTTGCAGGGTGAGCGTGCCCCGGGCAGCGGGCTCACCGGCGACCCAGCTGAACTGGTAGTGACTGAGCTGGCGCACCTTGATGCTGTCGTCCGTAACGGGTTGCGTCACCTTGGTCGTAGCAGCTCTGGGCATGACGGCTCTTCTCGCGTCGGGGGATGCGGGTGCGGGCAGCCGACGGCTGGAGGACAGGACACGGATGTCTCCGCGGCCGCGGGCTACCGAACTCAGACTGAAGGTGACCGGCGGCGCCCGCCAGGCGAGGTGCCCACTTGGCCGAGTCCCGTCCCCCCGAGCTGCTGACAACAGCACCGGTCCCGTTCTCGAGCCCCTCGTGAGCGGCGCGGCGCCGCGTGCCAGGCCGTCACCGCCGCCGGCGCCGGGTCGAGGAAGCGCTTCGGGGCGTCCAGCAGTCCAAGTGGCGTATCACGGCATGCGGGTGGAGGCGGACGCTGGTGGAGTTTGCTGTGTCCCTGACCTCCACTTCCTGGAGATACACCATGCTGTCCTTCCGTAAGACCTTCGCGGGCGTTGCTCTTGCCGCTGCCGCGGTGATGGCCGGTCCCGGCATCGCCTCGGCCAACGACCACTCCGAGCGGGGCGAAGGGCCGGCGCCCTACGGGCAGTGCAACGACTTCACCACGCAGCTCGGAGCGGTGAACGTCAACCAGGGCCCGGTCTGCATCGACTTCGGCCCTCTCGACGAGGCCGGTGAGACCAAGGGCGGTGGCGACGACGTGAGCTTCGACTGCAACGCCGCCGTCACCCAGGTCGGCCTGGTCAACGTCAACCAGGGCCCGGTCTGTATCGACTTCTGAACCGCACGCTGAGCAGCGGGCTGCCCCCAACCGTCGTCGACATGCTCGTGTCGACAACGGTTCGGGGCAGCCGCATGCGGTCGGGAAGGCGACGTGCGCCCAGTTGATCCTCAGGGCGAGATCTGGATGCGTTGTGTCGCCACCTGGAAGACGGCACCGGTCTCCAGATTCTTCAAAAGGGCCTTCACGTAGATCTCCTCGCCGCCCAACTCGGTGTCCAATTGATCGCTTGTTTTCCTGAACGTGGCAGTCAGCGTGGTACCGGAAACGGGCGAAACGTTGGAGGCGCGAGTACGGCCGATGAAGTCGTCATCGGAATCGTCCTGCTCCCACAGTTCGGCCCATGCCTGGAAGGGGAACTGATTGCTGATCTCGAACGAGGAGAAGTTGAGGGTACGTGAGAACTTGATGGTCCAGTTGTCCCCTGACTGCTGCGCTGTGAAACTGCCGGGGACGATCGACGCGGCGGGGAGGGGCAGGCCAGGCGCCGTACGACTGAGGGTTCCGATCTCGGAAGGCGGCGTGGCTGTGGCCGCTGAAGACGCAGGAATGCTCCCGGCCAGAGCCGCTATCACTGCTGCGGATGCTAGTGCCATTCGATTACGCATGATGACCTTCCAACCCGTACAGGGGTGAACAAAGCCGATCAGTTCGCCAGTCTGCCAACTTGCGATGCGTGACCATGCGGTCCGAAAGTGTGGCCGGCACATGCCTTGAGGAATCCCGCGTGCGGCCCGTTCGTCACGTCCATGAACGCCGGGTGAATTCGCGGGTCGTTGGCCGACTGTGATGGGCCGTTTTCGAGGACTCCGGCTCAGGGAGTTCTCTGTGAAATCATACTTCCAGGGCCGGTCCGTGTCCCTTTGAGGGGTCGGTCAGTCGATCGGATGTATCCGTCCGATCAGTGATCGCTCCGATCTCCGGGAACGAAGGCGCCGGGCCCGTGCCCCGCCGTGAGTGCCGCACTGTTCGGCCCGCGTCGACGAGCACCAGGCCCCGCCACCCGTCCCCCTTGGGCCGTGCGCTGTCGAACCGTCCGTGGGATACGGTCCGCGCCATGTCGATCACGGGATGGCGGGTGCACTTCCCTCGCAGGGAGCGCGGCGACCAGGCGAAGTGACGCCGTTCCTGCGAGAGTTCGCCTCGCTGTTCGCCGGACTCGATGAGTGGCTGGACGAGGGGGAGCACCGGAGGGGCAGCCGTTCCCGCCCAGGCCGAAGGGCGAGTACGACGTCGAGCTGAACCGGTACTCCTCGGTGTGGCCGGTGTCGTCGTCGTGGAACAACGCAGGCTGCCCACCTCGTGATCTGCGCACGTTCTTCGACTCGTCGTGGTGCGCGCGAGCGAGTGCAGTTGGCGTGACGCGACCGCGAACGACCGCGCGGCGTACCCGTGGTGGCGCCGGCGGGACGAACACGGGCCGCACGGTGAAGACGGCGCCTGGGGCCGGGAGGTGTCCACGGTCACCCAGTTCCGTCTGTGGGCGATCGAGCACCCTCTTGTACGGGCGAACCCGATCCGACGGCGCGCCGCGGCCGCGTGGTCGCCGTGGACCGCCGGCGCCGGGCCGGGGAGCCGTGCGACAGGTCCCGGCCGAGGCGTCGCACCGGTACGGCAGAGAGCGCTGAACCGATGGTGAGAGTCAGGCGGCGACGAGTTCCCGCTCGCGGTCCGGGGTCTCGACCTTGGGCTTCTTGTTCGGCAGCGAGAGCCGGAAGACCTTGTGCCAGGCGGAGAACACCTGCTTGGGCAGCGGGCCGGTGACGTACTCCAGCTCGTACTTCTCGAACAGCGCGCGCACCTTGACCGCGACCTCGGCGTACCGGTTGCTCGGCAGGTCCGGGAAAAGGTGGTGCTCGATCTGGTGGGACAGGTTGCCGGTCATGAAGTGCATGGCCTTGCTGCCGCTGATGTTCGCCGAGCCCATCATCTGGCGCAGGTACCACTGGCCGCGCGTCTCGCCCTTGATCGACCGGCGCTCGAAGACCTGCACGCCCTCCGGGAAGTGCCCGCACATGATCACCGAGTGGGTCCACAGGTTGCGGACCAGGTTGGCGGTGAACGTGGCGCCGAGCGTGGTGAGGAAGGACGGGCCCGACAGCAGCGGGTGGATCACGTAGTCCTTGAGCACCTGCTTGCGGATCTTGCGGCCCACGGCCCTGGCCCGCGCGCGGAACTCCGGATTCTTGCGGCGGCGCTTGTTCAGGTTCTTGCCGAGTTCCAGGTCGTACGCCGCGATGCCGTACTCGAAGAAGCAGGCGTTGAGGAAGTTCCACAGCGGCTGGCCGAGGTGGAACGGGTGCCACTTCTGGTCCTCGTCGACGCGCATGATGCCGTAGCCGAGGTCGTTGTCCTTGCCGATCACGTTGGTGTACGTGTGGTGCAGCTCGTTGTGCGAGTGCTTCCACTGCTCGGCCGGCGAGACGTGATCCCAGTCCCAGGTCGTGGAGTGGATCTTCGGGTCCCGCATCCAGTCCCACTGGCCGTGCAGGATGTTGTGGCCGATCTCCATGTTGTCCATGATCTTCGCCACGGACAGACCGGCGGTGCCGATCAGCCACGCTGGCGGGAAGATCGAGAACAGCAGCACGCCCCTGCTGACCAGCTCGAGCTTGCGCTGCGCCGAGATGACCTTGCGGATGTAGGCGGCGTCCTTCTCGCCGCGGCCGGCGATCACCTCGTCGCGGATCGCGTCCAGCTCGCGGCCGAGCTCCTCGATCTGCTCCGCGGTCAGGTGGGCGGTGGGGTCGATGGCGGTCAAGTTGCTCCTACCGTTCGATGTCGCAGGGGCCCGCCGCGGCGGACACACAGGTCTGGATGAGGACGCCCGGCTCGGCCTCGGTGATCTCGCCGGTGCGCAGGTCGCGGACGGCGCCCGCCTTGAGCGGCGAGACGCAGCCGAAGCAGATGCCCATGCGGCACCCGGACGGCATGAGCACGCCGGCCTCCTCGCCGACGTCCAGCAACGGCGTGGCGCCGTCCGCGTCGACGGTCTTGCCGGTGGCGCTGAACGTCACCTCGCCGCCGTCGCCGGCGACGACGATGCTGGGGCGGAAGCGTTCGGTGTGCAGGCGCTCTTGGACGCCATGCTCGGTCCAGTGCTTCTCGGCGGCGTCGAGCAGGCCCGCGGGCCCGCAGGCCCAGGTCTCACGCTCGGCCCAGTCGGGCACGAGTTCGTCGAGACGGGCGATGTCGAGCATGCCGTCCGTGTCGGTGTGCACCTCGGTCAGACGCAGCTTCTTGTCCGCGACCAGGTCGTGCAGCTCGTCGCGGAAGATCACGTCCTGCGGCTGGGGCGCGCAGTGGACCATGACGACGTCGTCGAACTCGATGTCGCGCAGCATGCCCATCACGGGCGTGATGCCGCTGCCGGCCGTCAGGTAGAGCACCTTGGCGGGCCTGGCCTCCGGCAGCACGAAGTCACCGGCCGCCTGGTCGAGCTGGATCAGCGTGCCCGGTTTCACCCTGCGGACCAGGTGGTTGCTGACCTTGCCGTCCGGGATGGCCTTCACGGTGATCGTGACGCGGCCGTCCCGGCGGTTCGTCGGCGAGGTGACCGAGTAGGCACGCCACAGGCGCACCCCGTCGACGTCGACCCCGATCCGCACGTACTGACCGGCCGTGTGGCCGCGCCAGCCCCGTCCCGGCCTGATCACGACGGTCGCGGCGTCACTCGTCTCGGGGAGCACGGCCTCGATGCGCCCACGCAGGTCGGCGCCCGCGCGCAGCGGGCTGACCAGGTCGAGGTAGTCCGACGGCAGCAGCGGCGTCGTGACCATCTCCAGCAGTTTCCACGCCCTGCTGCGGAGGGCTGTACTCGTCATGACTCCAGCTTGCTGCGCCTCAAGGCGTAAAGTCCTGACCGTAGGACGTGAATCTGGCTGGCTGAATTGTTCGCAGGGAATAGAAACGTGAGCCATGCAATCCAGAGGGCCAGCGAACTGGCCCTGGATGAGACGACGGTCACCGCACTTCGGGCGGCGCTGAAGACGACCGCCGACGAGGTCGTCCAGGCGATCATCGACGAGGTCCCTCCCTACGCCAACGCCCTTTCGGGCAACATGGGCGGCACCATCCGTCGAGCCGTCCGCACCGCCCTGGGCCACTACCTGGATCTCGCGAGCGGAAAGACCCGAGGCGTCGACGCCGGTGACGCAGCCTACGAGCTGGGCCGGGGCGAGGTGCGCGACGGCCGTTCGATGGACGCCCTGCTCAGCGCCTACCGCGTGGGCGCCCGCGTGGCCTGGCGATGTCTGGCGGCGGGCGCCGTACCCGCAGGTCTGCCCGCCGCCGAGGTCGCCAAGTTCGCCGAGCTGACGTTCGCCTACATCGACGAGCTCTCCGCCGCGAGCGCCGCGGGCCACGCCGACGAACTGGCCGCGCGCGGCAGGGACCACGAGCGCCACCTGGAACACCTGGCCCGCGACCTCCTCGCCGGCGCGAGCCCGGACGTGCTGCTGGCCTCCGCTCAACGGGCCGGGTGGCAGCCTCCGGTTTCGCTGACCGCGGTCCTGCTGCCCGCCGCCCAGGCCCGGCCTGCCTACCGCGCGCTCGACCCGAGCAGCCTCGTCCTCGACGATCTGCCGGACGCCTTCGGCGTGCTGCTCGTCCCCGATGCCGACCGATCACATCTCTTGAGGCAGCTGACCGACCGCACCGCAGTGGTCGGCCCGGCCCGGCCATGGACTCGTGCGTCCGACTCGTACGCCCGAGCGGTACGCGCGCGCTCCCTCTCCTCCGATATTCGCGACACCGAGGAACACCTGCCCGAGCTGGTGCTGAGCGCCGACGTGGACGCGTTCGCAGACCTGCGTGACCGAGCCCTCGCACCGTTGCGGACCGTGCCCGCCGCGACCGCGCGGCGGCTGGAGGAGACGTTGCGGGCGTGGCTGCTGCACCAGGGCAGGCGGGACGAGGTGGCGGCGGCCTTGTTCGTCCATCCCCAGACCGTCCGGTACCGGATGTCCCAGCTGCGGGGGCTGTTTCCGGATCTCGCATCGCCACAGCGGGTCCTCGAACTGACGCTGGCGGTCGGGCTCCGGGTCGGCTGACGCGTACTTCGACAGGCGTACTTCGACAGTCGCGCTTCGACGGTCGTACGTCGACCGTCCACGACCGCGCCGGCGAGCGGTCCGGGGCAGGGCCGGCTGCGCCTCAGCGGCATCCCTGACACATCTCCGCTGACCATGAAACTCGTCGGGTCGGACCAGGTCATCGACCTGTGGCCCACCCTGGTAGCCGCGCTCCGGACGTAGAGGGCTCCGCGACCCGCACGGGCCGGGTCGACCGGCGGCGCCCAGGCTGCGACGGCTCGGACAGTCCCGCCCCGCTCACCTCACCGAGGCGTCCGGACCGTGCCACTCGCAGAACAGCACGGTGGCGTCGTCCTCCAGCTGTCCCTGGTGGTAGTCCATGACGGCGTGCATGAGACGGCGCAGGGTCTCGTCGACGGGGAGGCTGTCGGCGTGGTGGCGGATGATGAAGTCCGTGAAGCGCTCCACGCCGAACTCCCGGCCGTCGCTGTCGCGGGCTTCGGTGATGCCGTCGGTGAACATCAGCAGCCGGTCGCCGGGCTCCAGCTGCTCCGTGCACTGTCTGATCGGCAGGTCGAGCCCGCTGCCCATCGGCCCGGCCGGCGGGCAGTGCAGCGTGCTGGCCCAGCGGCCGCCGCGGATGAGCACCGGCAGCGGGTGGCCGCGGTTGACCCAGCTGAACTTGCCGGTGTTCAGTTCCAGGTCGGCGAGGATGCCGGTGGTGTAGCGGCTGTGCCCGAACTGCTCGACCAGGGTGCTCTCGATGGCCTCGCTGGCCTGGGGGATGGTGGCGCCGGCGCGGCGGTGGCTGCGGCAGGTGGACATCGACAGGGCCGCGGTCAGGCCGGCGGAGGTGTCGTGGCCCATCGCGTCGAAGACCGCCAGGTGCAGGGTGTCATCAGCCATCGCGTACTCGAAGGCGTCCCCGGCCACCTGGTAGGCCGGTTCCATGAAGGCGCTCACCGTGACCCGCTGGTCGGAGAAGGTCCTCGGCGGCATCAGCGTCCACTGCAGCTCCGCCGACACCCCCATCGGCCGGGTGCGGATCAGCCGGGCGTGGGAGTCGCTGTTGGCCCGTTTGGAGACCAGCAGCAGCCCGGCCACCGACGCCAGCGCCCGCACCACGTCCTCATCGGGCTTGTCCCCGTCGCCGGGGCCGGACTCGACGAGCAGGACACCCAGGCGCTCGGCGCCGTCGCGCACCGGCACCCAGCACACCCCGCCGCGCGCCGGCACCTTGATCTCGGTGAGCTGGTAGGCACGGCCCGGCAGCGTGCCCTCGATCCGGTACTCCTCGCCGCCTTCGCCCGCGCTCAGGCCGATGCCGGTGACCTCGCGCAGCACTTCCTCCTGAAGGTCCGCCACGAACAGCCGCGCACCGCCCACGCCGGCCTCCTTCGCCGCGGTGTCGAGCAGGCGCGGCAGCTGCTCGAAGGGCGCCGCGTGACTGGCCTCCAACAGCCCGGCCAGCGCCCGTGCCAAGTCCTGCGCCGTCATACCCGCCTCCGCAACCCAGGACCCGTCAAGCCGACATCCCGCCCTTCCACCCTTCCGCACTCCGCACTTCCGCACTTCCGCTATGACCCATTCCCCATAAGCGCGAGATCACAGGGGGTTCGTTCGTGAGCCGACGAAACATGCGCGACCGGCACCTACAGGAGCCCGAAGGAGGAACCATCGGCGCGACCAGCCGGCCCCGGCCCCTTTGGCGGGTGCAGTCATGTCGACGGTCTTCATCGGCAACCTACTACGTGCGCCCAGCACACATCGTGGGGTCGCCGGAGGCCGGTGCGCTCCGGCGGGCACCACCTGGTGCTCGAGCTGGACGGCGTGGCCCCGTCCGGTGGGACAGCTACGGCGAGCCCGGCCCGGTCGCCGTGGTCCACGTGGCGCCGCAGACCTCGCCCGTCGGCAGTCCTCGACGCCACCGGCCTGACCGACGCCGACGGCTGCCCCCTCGACCGTCACCGCTACGGGGCCGAGGGCAGCCGGCGCAGGGACTTCCGACCCCGCTTGCTCAGGTTCGGGTCCTGGACCAGCTCGTCGCGGACCGGCCCTGCCGACGGATGGCCGACCTTGGCCAGCGTGTGCACCGTCGCCACGCGCAGGCGCTCTTCCACGTCAGGATCGCGGGCGAAGCGCAGGAGGTCCTCCGCGCCCCGGGGATCACGGTGGAGCGTCATCACGTAGGCCGCGTTGATCCGCGTCCGGGTAGGGCAGGCGGGATCGTCGGCGATGGCCTTCATCCGCGCCACGCCGTACGCCTCCTCGATCTCGACCGCCATGAGCGCCGCCTTGAACCACAACTCGCCTCCGGCCCGGGCGTCGATCCAGCTGTCGAGAAGGGTGAGGCCGAGTGGCCGGTGCAGATGGGTGAGCTGCCGAACGATGCTCAGCCGGACGTCGTCGTCCCGCCCCGGATCGGACGCCAGGTCCACGATCAGGTCGAGGCCGCTCTCGTCGTCGGCGCGGACCATCGCCGTCGCGGCCGCCACCCGGCCCTGCAGACTGGTCAGCCGCGGCGAGCGGGCCAGTTCCCGCAGCGCCGCCAGGCCCTCGGACCTGCTCTCGGCGAAGGCGAGCAGCGCGTCGGCCGCGTCGACCCGGGAATCGTCGATCGCCAGAGCGGCGAGGGTCTCGGCCAGCGGTACGGAGCCCGGATCCAGCTCGTTCACCGTGTCGATGTCGATCGAGGCCCCGAACCGGGCCCGTCCGCCGACCTTGATGGCCCGCTTGAGCTTCTCCACCGCCGGCGCCTGCACCGAGGCCGGGAGGTAGGTGCCGAGCCGTTTCTGTGCGGCGAGGAATGTGCAGCCGCTGATGCCGGCGGACGACGGCAGCTCGTCGAGATCCGCCGCAGCGGCATCGGTGAGCCGGTCGATGAGGAAACCGAGGTAGGACATGTTCTCGCCATCGGCGACGGCGGCCGACCAGATCCGCCGGCCCCAGCCGCCCCCTGGCTGGTAGCCGGGAACCGGCCGCCACGGCCAGTGCCGCCGCCGGTGAGTGCGGAGGACGCGGCGCAGCTCCGCCACGCCGTCCTCCCGGGCATCACAGACAGCACAGGCGGCCAGGAACTCCTCGTACGTGCGGTGCGCGAACTCCAACTCCTCGCCCCGCTGCTGAAGAACCCCGCTGCGCCGGAGGCACGCGACGAGCTGTTTTTTCCACCGCCCGTCCGGCACTCCGGCCGGCGACTCGGTGAGTGGTTCCTCCAGCAGGACGTCCGTGACCGAACAGGCAGGGCTGCTCCTCCGCCGACGGTCGGCCACCCGCGTCAGCAACGTACGAAGTTTTGCGGGTGACATCGTGGACAGGGCGACGACGCGCTCCGCGACCGAGGGGTCGAACCAGGCCGGTGCCCAGGTCTCGCCCGGTGTGCCCGCATGATGCTCCGGCCGGGTGCCGGTGGACGGCGTGGGCGTCATCAGCAGGGTGACGACGTCGTCGTACACGGCCCCACGGGTGCTGCCCAGAGGCCGGTCCGGATGGGCCTTGTACAGCTGGCAGACGAGGGCACCGATCATGGGCAGCTCGACCAGGTCGGCGAGACCGGCCTCGTCGATCGCAGCCATGAGGCCGTCGACCTTGTCCGGGCCGAGCCGCGCCGCGGCCAGTTCCCGGACGTCACCCGCTTCGAACCGCAGAAGTTGGAAGCAGACGGGCGCCGCCTCCTCCAGATCACTCCGCTCCTGCTCGGACAGCTGCCGCGTGGCGACCACAAGGCGGTGGGTGTCCGGCCGTTCCGCGACCCATCGGACCGCGTCCCGCAGCACGTTCCGGCGTGCTTGGGCGTTGGTGATCTCGTCGAGGCCGTCGAGCAGGACCAGCCAGTGGGCGCCGGGCGCCGGCGCGTGGGCGAGGAACGGTTGCGCGAGGTGCTCGTCACCGAACGACGGGGCCGGGACACGGACCGGCAGCGCACCGGACCGGACTCCGGCCTCCCACTGGCGGCAGACGTCGAGCTGGTGACGTCGTAGCAGCTCGGTCTTGCCGCCACCGGGATCGCCGAGCAGCACCACGAGCGGTCCGGCGGTGAAGACGGCGGCGCTCGCCGGCCGGGCCGTCGAACGGTCGGCAGGACGCCCGTCCTGCCAGCTCACCACGGACTGGGCGACGTAAGGCGCGGAGGGTTCTGCGTGGCGGCAGACATCGGCGAGGTAGTCCCCCAGCGGGGAGCGCTCCTCCTCCACGAGGACTGCCTCGCGATCCCGCCCGACCGTCCGGCTCGGGGGCCGATCCGCAGCCGCACGCTCGGCGTACTCGTACGCTTTCCGCCGGACATCGGCCTTGGCCTCCAATGCCCGTGCGATCGCCTGCGCCGTCTCCGGGCTGGGGAGTTTGCTCCCGCTGAAGATGCCGCTCAGATGCGCGGGCGACACTCCCGCCCTCTTCCCGATCGTCCGCAACGACGGCTCACCCGCGTCATGACGTAACCGCTTCAGCAGGGCCACAAGGTCGCCGTGGCACCCTGCTGGGCCCTCCGATGCACTCATCCGAGCCCCCTCGCATCCTCGCGGGCAGCGTATCGGTGGCAACCGCGCTGTTCACCCAGTTCACTGAACACGGCGTGGTCCTCGTCCGTTCGGCCAGGTCAACCGCCCTGATGCGCATACGGCGTTCGATGTTCTGCCGTGCACACCGCAGGTTCGCCTTGGCTGGAGCCGCGGCAGATCAGCCGTTCCCTCAAGGCCTCAGGAGACGCCATGAGCCGTAAACCGTTCACCCTGCGCCAAGCCGTCCTGTGCGGCGGCGCCGCGGCGGCCGGCACGAGCGCCGGAACCGTCGCCGAAACCATCGCGAGCCATGCTCCGGGCGTCGGTCCGCTCGCCACCGCCGTCGTGGCGCTGTGGGTTCTCGACAAGCTGAACGCGCTCATCGACGACACGAAGCCGTAGACGATCGGTCCGGCGCCGGGGCCTGAAGGGCGGGTTGGCTCCGCGCGATCTGCGTTGGCCGCCCGGAGGAGACGTCGCAGACGACGATCGCCGCGTCGAGGATGAGCCGTCGGCGACACGGCCGGCTCACAGAGGTACGGCCCAGCCCCGGGGGAGGGGAGCGGACCGCAGTTGATCTCCACGGTATCCATACCGGCTCGGACCCACCGACCGGGCGGGCACTCATCGGCTGCACGACCGCATGCCGCGCACCCCGCCGAAAGTTTTTCGGACAACTCCGTCCGATGGCGATGAGTTTCGTAGATCCGACCCGTCTGACCTGGTGAAGCAACCACGAGTCCGGAGGAACCTCAGATGCGTACCTTGATCAGCACTGCCTTCATCTCCCTCGACGGCGTCGTGGAGGCCCCGGGCGGCGAGCCCGGTTACCGGAACTCCGGGTGGACCTTCAAGGACGTCGAGTTCCTTCCCGAGGCGTTCGACATCAAGGGCCGGGAGCAGAAGGAGGCCACCGCGATGATGCTCGGACGCGCCAGCTATGAGGCGTTCAGCCCGGTATGGCCCGACATGGAGGATTTCGCCGACTACAAGGTGATGCCGAAGTACGTCGTCTCCACCACCCTCACCGAGGACGACCTGGTGTCGAACTGGGGCGAGACGAAGATCCTGCGCTCGCTCGACGAGGTGGCCGCACTGAAGGAGACCGAGGGCGGCCCGATCATCGTTCACGGCAGCGCCGCCCTGAACCACAGCCTTTCCGACGCCGGCCTGATCGACCGTTACCACCTGCTCGTCTTTCCGCTTCTGCTCGGTGCGGGGAAGCGTCTGTTCAGCGCCACGGACAAGGACACCCAGAAGCTGAAGCTGGTCGAGCATGAGGCGTACGCCAACGGCCTGCAGAAGAACGTGTTCGATGTCGTCCGCTGACAGGGCGCCCGCACTCGCCCTGCCGTCACGTCTGCGGACGTGGCACCCGCCGGAATCGGGCAAGAGGATCACTACGACATGACAGGCAGGACATCGCACAAGACCGCACCAACGAAGGGCCCCGCCGGCTGGTTTCGTCGATCGAGAGGAAGCGCGGCCGGCGGATCGCGAAGTGGAAGGACCCTGTCCACACCTCGGCCCTGACCAAGCACAGGAAACTGGTCACCCGGCTGACGGCCGAGCACGGACTCGGTCATGGACGCGCCAAGAGGTACGGGATCGAGGGCGAGGCAGGGGTGGACGGGCGGCAGCTGAGTGCAGGGTTCCCGGTGCTCAGCTGTAGTAGGCGATCTTCTCGTCGAGTACTTCCATGGCCCGGGAGAGCGCTGCCGCCCGCTGTTGCAGGGTGGCGCGGCGCTCGCGGAGGAAGGCGACCCGGTCCTGCGGAGAGTGCTCGGCGCGAAGAATGGCGACGAACTCCCGTAGGTCCGCAATGCCGAGGCCGGCCTCGCGGAAGCACGTGACCAGGCCGATCCAGAAAAGGTCGTCCTCGGTGTACTCCCTGCGCCCGCCGGCGGAGCGACGGATCGGGCCGATCAGCCCTTCGCGCTCGTAGTAGCGCAGCGTGTCGATGGAGACACCCGTACGGTCGGCGGCCGTTGCCGGGGGGACGGTGGTCATGAGGCTCCTTCGGCAGGTGCTACCGCGCTTCGTCGAAGCGCGTCAGGTGCTCGTCGCTGAGCCGCACATGTCGTGCGGCGAGGGCCTCCTCGATCTGCTCCACCCTGCTGACGCCGACGATGGGATCGATGCCCTGCCGCATCAGCCACGCCAGGACGACCTGGTTCCTTGTGGCCGACAGCTCGGCGGCGACGTCGGCCAGGACCGCGAGCGCCTGGACGGTGCCGGGATGATCATAGGTTCGCGGAAGCGGCTTGTCCGCGCGCACGTAGGAACCCCACATCAGTGCGCTGTACGACCACACGGCGAGCCCGTCGGACCGCCCGAGGTCCAAGTCCTCGGCGGTGAGCATGCGGTGGCCGGCCTCCGCGACGGGGGTGAGCGGGCGCGGCTGGACGAGTGAGTGACGCAGTTGCAGGGCCGTCCACGGCTCAACGCGCTGCTCCCGCGCCAGTGACCGGGCGCGCTCGACGCGCCAGGCGGCATGGTTCGCCGCCCCGACCCGCAGGGCCAGCCCTTTCGCGACCAGCTCGCCGAAGGCGCCGACCGTCTCCTCCAGCGGCACGGTGCGGTCCTCGGCGTGGGCCCACAGCAGATCGATGTGATCGACTCCCAGACGTTCCAGGCTCCCCTCCACACCGGCGTGGACGGCGCGGGCGGAGAGTCCCTCCGCGCTGTTCGGCCACGAGTGCGGGACGAGTGGGTTCTGCCGGACCTTCGTCGCGATCCGTACCGCTTCGCGCGCGCCCGGGCGGGCCCGGAGCCAGGCGCCGATCAGACGTTCACTGGCGCCGCCGACGCCACTGGGGTCGGCCCAGAAGGCATAGCAGTTCGCGGTGTCGAGCCAGCCACCGCCGCCGGCGACGAAGGAGTCGAGGATCGCGAAGGCCCGGTCGGGTTCTACCCGGGTGCCGAAGTCCATTGTTCCGAGGACGATTTGGGGGTCGGTGGTGTTCATGCGGCCCATGCTCGTACCTGGAGCGCGCTCCAGGTCAAGAGAGGGGTTGGCCGGACGGTCCGGGGAACGGGCCCCCGGGGCGATCCGGGTGATCCGGTGGTACTCGGCGTACTGGTTCGCGGTGCTGCTCACGACGGGCGCGCCGGCGACGGTGCCGGGAGTGCGGGAGCGGCTGCGGTCCCGGGACGTCCCGCCGAACCTGACGAAGCGAGGTAGAGGGCGAGGAGGGCGACCTCACTGCTTCGGCCGGGGCCTGCTCCTCCGGGGCATCCTCTCGCTATGGCCTGCGGCGTTCCCATGGGGGCTCGGGACGGGGGAGACAGCGCGTGGACGGATCTCCCGCCCTCCACGTCAGGCGGAGACCAACACGATGACCACCATCAGGAACGCCACCGGAAGCACCGTGACCACCAGTGCCGCGCAGGCCGCCACAACGCGCAGCGTCCGCAGAGACCGACGGTGGGGCAATGCCCAGGCCAGGGCCAACAGGGCCAGGGGCGTATGGATCCAGCCTCCGTACTGCCCCATGGCCCCGTGGGACCGGACCGCGCCGTACTCCAGCCAGAGCAGTGGCAGACCGAGCAGGGAAGCGATGAGCGGGGCCTTCCACCAGGTCTGGTGAGTGCTGTGAAGGCGGTTGGCTTCGGTCTCGTTCGTCATGGGATCCACTGCAGCAGGGGCCGGCAGTGTGGAGCATCGGGGCGCGTACTCATGTGCGCTGTCGACCGTGCCTGAGTAGCACGTGCCGTGGAGGAGGGATGCGAGCCGGGCCCGTATGCGGCGGGTTGACGGGAGCGGCGCTCGCCGTGCCGTCCTGGCCGGCCGACAGAGTCCGACCACACCAGGAAGGGGCCGCCCGGCCCCCCTGCCGGGCACGCACGCAGCGCGCCCGGGCGCGACCTGCGACGCGTTCTGCGCCCACGCCCCTACGCACGTACGACCCGGCGGCCGAGGTTGCCCGTGAGTCCGAGCGCGCTTCCGCACCCGCCTGAGGTAGACGGTCGCCGCGGCGGGGAGCGCGAGTCAGTAGACGACTCCTGGAGTGCCGCGCCTCGTGGTGGAGTGGGCTGGCGGACGCTGCTGTCGAAAAGGCGTGGCTGCCCGTCAGCCGTGATGCGAAAATCAGTCCGCGTCTTGATCCAAATCCGCGTCCCGGAGGTCCGCATGGACATCGCCTCGCTGCTGCCGATGACCACGCCTCGGTTGTCGCTGCGTCTGTTCACTCCCGGTGACGCCGACGACCTGTACGCCTACCAGAGCCTGCCGAGCGTGGCGCGCTACCTGTACCGGCCGGCGCACACGCGGGAGCGCAGCGAGCAGCTTGCGGCCGAGCGCGCGGCGCACTCGGTCTGGTGCGCCGACGGGGACAAGCTGGCGCTCGCTGTGTGCCGACGGGATGAACCCGGCGTCCTTGGCGAGGTGACGCTCACCCTGGCCGATGCCCGCGCCGCCCAGGCCGAGATCGGCTGGACTCTCGACCCACGTCACCAGGGGCACGGCTATGCGACCGAGGCGGCCGGGGCGCTGGCCGGGTTCGCCTTCGACACGCTGGGCGTGCACCGGCTCTACGCACGGCTGGATGTGGAGAACACCGGGTCTGTGCGGGTCTGTGAGCGCCTCGGGATGCGTCGGGAAGCGCACCTGGTCGAGAACGACCTCGACGGGGATCGCTGGGGCAGCGAGTACATCTACGCGGCGCTGGCCGCGGACATGGGCGGCCAGTCCGGCAGTTGAGGCCGACGCCGCCTTCTGTCCGTGATCTCGGAGCCCGCGCAAGCGCCCTCTTGACCAGGCCGGACAGCGAAACACTGCTGGGGTATTAGGCTGTGCGCCGGTCGGGCCCAGGTGCAGGGTCCCAGGGGCGGGGAACAGGATGTCCGTAGAACGTCACATAGCGGGGATGCTCCGGCAGATCGCCCGTCAGCAGGCCATCGTGGAGATCGCCCCCCAGGGCTCCACGCGGAAGGCGGCCGCCCTGGCGCACGTGGCGGAGCAGTACGGCTACACGTACGGCATGGCGTACAGGACCGGGTTCAAGAACTCGCTCGTGCAGGTCCGGATGTACCGGGACCCGCGACCCGGCGCGCGCGTCCGCGAGGCGGCCACCATCGCCACCCATCCGCAGGCGGGCAACGGCGGGACAGTGCCGGGCCTGGGGCAGGGATCGCTGAAGCCGCTCCCCGAAGCGGTCGGCTCCGTGGCCGTGCTGAAGGACCTCATCACCTTCGACGTCATGGCCCTGTACGTCGCCGACCGGGCCCAGAAGGTGCTGGGTTACCTCGCCTGCGCGGTCCTGACCGTCCTCCTGCTCATCGACAGTTCGCCGGTCGAAGCGGTCGCCTCCGGCGGGGCGGTCGCGCTGCTCATCACCGTGGCGTTCGAGGTGGGCGCGTTCCGCCGCGGGAAGATCGCACAGCGGCTGACGGACGCCGGGTTCCTCGCGGTACGCGACGAACAGGGCGCCCAGCGGTTCCTGCGTCCGGGGCAGCAGTTGCCCGGCCACACCGGCCCGTTCGCCGCCTGAGGCCCTGCCTGCGGCGCAGGCAGGACTGGGACACGGCGCCCCGCCGGAAGCTGCTGCCGGCCGAGCCCGCCCCGGCTGCTCGGCCCCGCGCACCGAGTTCCTGTCGCCGAAGTGTCACCTGATGACCACCGGGTGACTGCTGTCCGCTCGGCCATTCACCGGAGTCCGGGGAATGCTTGAGGAGCGTCACCGCGAGCGATCAGCCGCCGACACGCCGACCCAGGAATGAGAGTACCGAAAACGGCTAGTCGGCCAGGAGGCCGTACGGCCCCGCCGCCGATGCCGGCGACGGTGGCGTCCGCAACGGGCGCCTTCGCACGCGACCGGTAGGAGGAGACAGTGAGCCAGCCCGCACAGCAGCAGTCGCCGCCCGGAACCACCGAACGGATGCGTCCCCGGCCGGACCACGGTGAGGAGAGCTACGCCGGATCCGGACGCCTGTCAGGCAAGACCGCGGTGATCACCGGCGGTGACAGCGGCATCGGCCGCGCCGTCGCGATCGCCTTCGCCCGCGAGGGCGCCGACGTCCTGATCTCCTACCTCGACGAGCACGAGGACGCACGCGAGACGGCTCGATGGGTCGAGGAGGCGGGGCGCAAGGCACTCCTGGTCCCCGGCGACCTCGCCGACCCCGCGCACTGCCGGGCGGTGGTGGACCGGGCGGTTGCCGACTTCGGCCACATCGACGTGCTGGTGTCCAATGCCGCCTACCAGATGACCCGTGAGGCGCTGGAGGACATCCCCGACGACGAGTGGGACCACACACTGGCGGTCAACCTCAGCGCGCTGTTCCACCTGTGCAAAGCGGCGGTCCCGCACATGCCGCGCGGGGCGTCGGTCATCGCCACCACCTCCGTCAACTCCGACATGCCTCCCGCGCAGCTCCTGCCCTACGACGTCACCAAGGCGGGGATCGCCAATTTCGTGGGCGCCGCGGCGCAACTGCTCGCGGACAGGGGCATCCGCATCAACAGCGTGGCCCCCGGCCCGATCTGGACGCCGCTGATTCCGGCGACCATGCCGGAGGAGCAGGTGGAGAGCTTCGGGCAGGATGTGCCGCTGGGCCGTCCGGGACAGCCCGCGGAAGTCGCCCCGGTCTATGTCCTGCTCGCCTCCGACGAGGGCAGCTACGTATCCGGAGCCCGCATCGCGGTCACCGGTGGACAGCCCGTCCTCTAGGGGCGTTCGATGGACTGGTATCCACTGCGGCTGACCACCCCCGTCAGGCAGCACGTCTTCGGCGGCCGGGCCATCGCCGACCGGCTGGGGCGCACCGGGCTGCCGCCGGGCCGGATCGCCGAGACCTGGGAGGTCAGCGACGTCGACGGCGAAGGCGCCCGGGTGCGCGAGGGCCCGCTGGCCGGGCTGTCACTGCGTGAGCTGACCGAGAGAGATCCCCAAGGGCTGGTAGGCCGGGACTGGCGAGGCCCGCGGTTTCCGCTGCTGACGAAGTTCATCGATGCAGCCGGCCCTCTGCCGGTGCACCTGCACGCCGACGACGAGTGCGCGCGCAGGCAGGGAGAACCCAACGGCAAGACCGAGGCGTGGCACATCCTGGAGGCCGAGCCGGGGGCCACCGCGCTGGCAGGTGTGAAGCCCGGAGTGGACCGCGCAGGACTGCGGCGTGCGTTGCTGGCGCAGGACTTCGACGCCGTGATGCGCCGCGTGCCGGTCCGCGCCGGTCAGACCCTGTACGTGCCGGCAGGTACCTTGCACAGTTTCGGACCCGGCACGCTCGTCTACGAGATCGAGCAGACCTCCGATGTGCAGGAGCACGCCATGCGTCACCGGATGGAAGACGGGTCCGCGCTCGACGACGAGCAGTGGCACACCAACATCGAGGCACTTCTCGATCAGTGGAAACCCCACTCACGGCCCGACTTCGTCCCCGGACTGCGCCTACCGGTCGAGGAGGGTGTCGACCGGGTGATCCTGTGCGCCGGGCCCTACTTCGCCCTGGAACGCTGGCATGTACGGGCCGGCGCGGCGCTCGGCCAGGTCTTCGGCACGGCTCAGGTCGTGAGCAATGCGGGGGGACCGGTCCGCTTCGCCTGCGGGGATGAGCAGGCGGAACTCGGCCGGGCCGAAACCGTCGTGCTGCCGGCCGCCCTGGGCCAGGCACGGTTCCACGGTCCCGCCGACCTCCTGGTCGGCTACCTGCCCGACCTCGAACACGACATCCGCCGACCGCTGACGGACGCCGGCTACGGCCCGCTCGCCATCTCGGCGCTCGGCGAGTGCCTTTCCTGATCCCCGCAGCTAGACCGGCCTGGCTCCGCGACATGGTTTCGCTGTCGATGGCGGCCCGCCCTGTCCGCCATGTCCACCATGCGTTCCGACCATGCCCGCGGACCCATGGCCTCCGCGGCACAAAGAACGGGGCCCGGTCGACCGCCCCTGCCCCTGCCCCTGCCCCTGCCCCCGCTCCGGCCGCGACCAGCGCGGCCCGGCCGGCGGCCTCCGGCTCGGGACGCGCGGTACTCGTTGCCTTCAGCTGTCCGCCGGCGAGGGGATTGCGGGACGTCCATCTGGGTGGTGGTGGAGGAACACGCTCAAGCACCGGTGCACGCAGGCGCGAGTATGCGGACATGCCTACATCGAGTGACCAATTCGGCGTTGCCCGGCGCCCGTTCGTTCGGGCCGGGCACCACAGCCGGGACGGCACTGGGTCGCTGAGCCGCACCCGGTGACCCTTCCGGAACGCCACCGTTCTCAGGAAATCCCGATGACCGAGCACTCCCCGACTGCCTCCCCTTGGTCTGCGATCCTCCCCACCCCCCGGACCACGAGCGCTGTTCCGCGGAGCATCTGACGATCCTGTCCGCCGACGGCCTCGTGGACCACAGCGCCATCGTCGCGCTGCGCCGCCGTCACGACATCGAGCAGCTCACACCGCTACGCCAGGACCAGCCAGCGAGGAGCCAGTAATGCAGGACGTACCCGCCCCCTTGTACGAGGTGTCAGACCTGCCTGCCCTCGAATTCGACCCCTTCCTCCGCGAGGCGCTGGCCGAACCGGTCATCCGGATCCGGCTGCCGCACGGAGCTCCCGGCGAATGCTGGCTGGCGACACGGCACGACACCGTCCGGTTCGTCACCTCCGATCCACGGTTCAGCCGCGACATCGTCGGTCGGCCGCTGCCCAGCATGAACAGATACCTCATCCCGCTCGACCGTGCGGTCAGCTTCGTCGACCCGCCCGGCCACAACCGGATCCGCACCGTGGTCTCCTCGGCCTTCAACCGCTTCGCCATGGCTGCCCTGCGTCCCCGCGCCCAAGCCGTTCTCGACGAACACATCTCCTCCATGGTCGCAGCCGGACCGCCCGCCGACCTCGTTCAGTACGTGACCTCGCCCTTCCCCATGCACGTCATCGGAACTCTGCTGGGCGTGTCGGAAGCCGACCGGCCACGGCTGTGCGCATGGGCGGACGCCATCCTGACCCGGGCGAAGGACGAAACGGAGGTCGAACGCGCACGGCAGGCCAAAGAGGAAGCCCGCGCCTTCTTCCGCGAACTGGCCCGCGAGCGCCGGCTCCAGCCGCAGGACGACCTCATCAGCGAACTGGGAGCCGCAGTCGACAGCGACAGGATCGAGGAGGAGGAACTCCTCGCCATGGCCACGCTGATGGCGCTCAACGGCTGGCACGCGGTACGCAACCACACCTCCAACATGGTGTACCTCCTGCTCACCGACGACAGCCTGAGGAGTCGGCTGCACTCCGATCCGCATGCCGTACCGGCGGCCGTGGAGGAACTGCTGCGCTGGATTCCGCACAAGCACGGCCTGGGTCAGGCCCGCATCGCCACCGAGGACGTCGAGGTGGGAGGTGTCCTGATCCGCCGTGACGAGGTCGTCTACGTCTCGTACGTGGCAGCGAACTGGGACGAACGGTGCTACCCCGCACCGCACCGGATCGACATCGACCGCAAGGGCCCGCCCCACCTGGCCTTCGGCCACGGCCCCCACCATTGCCTGGCACCGCTGCTGGCCCGCATGGAAGCCGAACTGCTGCTGACCACCCTCATCACACGCCTCCCCGACCTGCGGTTGGCCATCGATCCCGGAGACGTTCCCTGGCAGAAGGACGTACTCATCCGAGGACCGGTGGCACTGCCGGTCGCCTGGTAGCGCTGGCCGTCCGCGACACGTGCGGCAGACAATCGTACGAGGACTCGGCGCGTCAACCATGCAGGGACCGGTCCCGTCCGGCACCACCGGTCATGGCGAGCACGCTCGTGCGGGCGCCGTGCAGGTACCGGTCCCTTCTGGCGCCACGGTCATGGCGAGCACGCCCGAGCGGGGCACCCGCGACTGTGTCCGCGGTCGTTGCTCTGCCCGAAGTCGCCGAGGGGGGGGCCGGGGCGTACCGCTCGATCGGCAGGGCGAGAGGGTGCGTGCGCACACGGCGCAGGCGCGGAGCCCCATGCCTGCGCCGCACATGGCGCACGCGCGGAGCCCCACGCCTGGGGGCTGGAACGGCGCCGCACCGTCCCTCCGGCGCAGGAGGCAGCACGGCGGAGCCCGGGCCGACGTTCACGAGTGAGTAAAAAACATACCCTCCCGGAGGTATGAACAAGTACTGTGCTCATGCTGGATCCGCGTGTCGACGCAGACGTGCGCCAGCGCTCTGGACCTCGTGTCCGATACAAAATCCATGGGGGATGGAAATATGAGCAACCGGACCGTATCGGCGCGGTTGAGTACAAGACAACGAAGCGTGGCGGACGCGCTGCACGAGGGGGACCTGACCCGCCTCTCGCCGGTGCAGAGCGTTCCGGTGAAATCCCTGCTACCGGCGGATTCTCCCCGTACGGCGGGCGAGAACGCCGAACACGTCCAACTCCTCGCCCAGTCCGCGGCCTTGTTGCCGCCGATCACCGTCCACCGGGCCTCGATGCGGGTCGTGGACGGCGCGCATCGTCTGCGGGCCGCCGTGGAGCGGGGCGAGGAGTTCATCCAGGTCCGCTTCTTCGGAGGCTCCGAGCACGACGCCTTCCTCGTCGCTGTACGGGAGAACACCGCACACGGGTTGCCGCTGTCCATGCAGGACCGGCTGGCGGCCGCCGCACGCATCCTCAGGACCCACCCGCACTGGTCCGACCGGGCGATCGCCGAACTCGCGGGCCTGTCGCCGAAGACCATGGGCGAAATCCGGCGATCCGCGCCGGACGCGGACGCGCAACCGACGGCACGCCTGGGACGCGACGGCAAGGTCAGGCCGGTGGACAGTTCCGCCGGCCGGCTTCTCGCGGCCCGTCTCGTCAGGGAACTGCCGGACGCCTCGCTGCGGGACATCGCCAAGAAGGCCGGCATCTCTCCCGGCACGGTGCGGGACGTCCGCGCTCGGATCGGTCGCGGCGAGGATCCGGTGCCCAACTCGGCCGGGCGCAACCACGCCGTCGCGACGTCCGCGTCGTTGGCGGCCGCGGCTCCGGGAAGCGCCGCACCCGACGGATCCTCCTCGCTGGTCACCGTGGAGGAGCCGGCCGCGCCCGGCGGTTCGCCGCGGCGCACCGCCGCGTTGGCGCACCAGCGGTGTGTCGTCGTGGGAAAGGCGACGCGGACCGCCGCGCGTCCCGCGGCCTCCCGGGAGGATGCCGCCGGGCTGCTGGCCGCGCTGGGCAAGGATCCGTTGCTCAAATACGCCGAACAGGGCCGGCTCATGCTGCGCCTGCTCAGCGCGGGGGCTCTGCCCGCCCGCCTGTGGAACGACTTGGACGACGCCGTTCCCGACTACTCCGTCAGCTCGGTCAGTCGGCTCGCCCGCGCCTCCGCCGAAGCGCTGACGCAGTTCGCCGACCGCCTCGAACTCAGGTCGGACCGGAGTGAGGCGTGACGGGCGTCGGCCCCGCGCCTGTGCAACCGGTGCCCGGTCCGCGGTTGCCCACCTCGCCTTCGGGGCGGCAGGGCGATGCCCTCACCCGGGGCGGCCGGGCGCGGTCCCACCCGCCGGGTTGTGATCCGCGGCCGTTGCGGCTGTTCACCTTCCACCATGCCGGGGGAAGCCCGTCGGCCTTCTCCGGCTGGCGGAAGCGACTGGCCCCGGAGACGGAGGTCGTACCGGTGAGTCTGCCGGGACGGGGACGGGACGGGCGCAGTCCGCGCTACCACGACATGACGTCCCTGGTCGAGGCGCTCGCCGAGGATCTCGGCCCCGACCTCGAGGGACCGCACGCGTTCTACGGACACAGCATGGGCGCGCTCGTCGCCTACCGGTTGACGCGGCTGCGGGCCGGGAGCGGGCGGCGACTCCCGGCCCGGCTGATGGTCGGGGCGTTCGCGGCGCCACACCTGTTCCACGGGTTCCACCACACCCGGCAGCCCGACGACGACGAGTTGAGGGACTGGCTGGTCGCGGTGTCGGGGAGATCCACCGCCCTCGCCGCCCTCATCGACGACGGTGACGACCTGGGCGACTCCATCCTCACGCGCCTCAGGGAGGATCTCAGGCTGTGCGCGGGCGCGTGGGAGGGCGATGCGCCGTCACCGCTGGCCTGCCCCGTGGACGTCTTCACCGGCATCGACGACCCGCTGGTCCCCGTGGCGGACGCCGCACGCTGGAGCTTCTATTCCAGCGCCGGCACGACCGTGTACGAAATACCGGGCGGACATTTCTTCCCAAGAGAATCAAAGGCGGATTTCTTCCGCGCGCTCCGTTCCGCGCTCCGCCCCGTGTGCAACTGCTGAACTTCCCTGGCTGCACACTCGATTGAAGGTTTTCCGATCGCCGAAACGTCGGTACTGTTCCAACCCGGCTGCCGAAGCGGCCGATTGCCGCGAGGAATGCGACCGCGGCGACGAAAGCGAAACGGGAAATTTCAGCCGGATGACGGGCGGGGAAAGTGTCTGCGAAGGATGCGGGAACGAAACGGGCCGGGAACCCCCGGCCCACGCGACCGGAACCGGTCCAGCTGCTGACCCCCGGGGGTGAGCGTGTGCACCACCCGGACTACGACATCGACGTGACCCCCGGCGAACTGCGGGACCTGTACCGGGCCATGGCCCGGGCCCGGCGCGTGGACGCCGAGGGCGTCACCCTCCAGCGCCAGGGTGAACTGGGCCTGTGGCCCTCCCTGTTGGGCCAGGAGGCGGCGCAGATCGGCTCCGGGCACGCCGTCGGCGACCAGGATCACGTGTTCCCGAGCTACCGCGACCACGGGGTCGCCCTCTCCCGCGGCCTCGACCCGCTGGACATCTTCCGTATGTTCCGGGGCGTCACCCACGGCGGCTGGGACCCGGCGGAGAAGAGATTCCATCTCTACACCCTGGTCATCGGTTCCCAGGTTCTGCATGCCACCGGATATGCCATGGGCGCGGCGCAGGACGGCGAGAACGCCGCCGTCATCGCCTATTTCGGTGACGGTGCCACGAGCCAGGGCGACGTGAGCGAGGCCTTCAATTTCGCGGCGGTATACCAGGCGCCCGTCGTCTTCTTCTGCCAGAACAATCAGTGGGCGATATCCGAACCGACGGAACGGCAGAGCCGTGTACCGCTTCACCGGCGGGCGGACGGTTTCGGTTTTCCCGGCATACGAGTCGACGGCAACGACGTCCTGGCCTGCCTCGCGGTGACCCGCACCGCGCTCGACCGCGCCAGGCAGGGTCAGGGCCCCACCCTCATCGAGGCGTTCACCTACCGCATGGGCGCCCACACCACGTCGGACGACCCGACCAGGTACCGGGACGCCGGCGAGGTCGCGGAATGGGCGCGCAAGGACCCGATCGCCCGGCTCCGCAGCCACCTTGCCGCCCACGACTGGGCCGACGACACCTTCTTCGCCGCGGTCGACGAGGAGAACGAGCAGTTCGCCACGGAGATCCGGGCGGACGTCCGGGCCATGCCCGAGCCCGACCTCGACGAGATCTTCGGCCTGACCTACGGGGACGCCCATTCCCTGGTGGCGGAGGAACGCGCGGAGTTCCGCGCCTACCGGTCGACCTTCGCCGACGCGGCGAACACGGAGAGCTGAGATGACGATCCTCGACCAGTCCCGCTCCACGGTGCGCACCCTCACCCTCGGGCGGGCGATCAACGAGTCCCTCCGCGGCGCGATGGCGGACGACCCCAAAGTCGTGTTGATGGGGGAGGACATCGGCCGGCTGGGCGGTGTCTTCCGGATCACCGACGGCCTTCAGAAGGACTTCGGCGAGCACCGGGTGCTGGACACGCCGCTGGCCGAGTCGGGCATCGTCGGCACGGCCATCGGTCTGGCCCTGCGCGGCTACCGACCCGTGGTGGAGATCCAGTTCGACGGCTTCGTCTTCCCCGCCTACGACCAGATCGTCACCCAGCTGGCCAAGATGCGCGCCCGGTCCGGCAACCGCTTCGGTCTGCCGGTGGTGATACGGATCCCCTACGGCGGCGGGATCGGCGCGGTGGAACACCACAGCGAGTCGCCCGAGGCGCTGTTCGCCCACGTCGCCGGATTGCGGGTGGTCAGCCCGTCCACCCCGGGCGATGCCTACGGCCTGCTGCGGGCGGCCATCGACTGCGACGACCCCGTCATCTTCCTGGAGCCCAAACGCCGTTACTACGACAAGGGCGAGGTGGACACCGCGGCGCCCGTGGCACCCCTGCACGGGGCACGGGTGGCACGCCCCGGGCGCGACGTGACGGTCGTCGGCTACGGTCCGACGCTCCGCCCCTGCCTGGAGGCGGCAGCCGCGGGCGAGGAGGACGGCATCAGCCTGGAGGTCGTCGACCTGCGCTCCGTCTCACCCATCGACTTCGACACGATCGAGGCCTCGGTGGCCCGGACCGGCCGGCTGGTCGTCGTGCACGAGGCGCCCGTCTTCTTCGGGGCCGGCGCCGAGATCGCCGCCCGGATCACCGAGCGCTGCTTCCATCGTCTGGAGTCCCCGGTCCTTCGGGTGGGCGGCTATCACATGCCGTATCCGCCTTCGCGCACGGAACACGAATACCTGCCCGACCTCGACCGGATCCTGGATGCCGCCGAGCGAGCCCTGGCCTACTGATATCGAGGAATCGGAAAACATCGGTGACGGTGAACATGCAGCGCTTCCGTGAATTCTCCATGCCCGACGTCGGAGAGGGGCTGACCGAAGCGGAAATACTCCGGTGGTACGTCTCCTCGGGAGATCCCGTGCACGACGGAATGACCGTGTGCGAGGTCGAGACGGCGAAAGCCGTGGTCGAACTGCCCATTCCGTACGACGGTACGGTGCACGCGATCCACTCCGGCGAGGGAACGACGGTCGACATCGGCGCGGTGATCATCACCGTGGACACGGCACCGAGCGGCGAGGCCGGCCCGGCGCCCGCCGTGCCGGTGGAGCCGCCCGCAGCCGAGGAAGCGCCGCAGCCGGAGCCCCGCCAGGCCGTCCTGGTGGGCTACGGCGTGGCGAACGGGTCGACCAAGCGCCGCCCCCGCAAGTCGGCCGCGGTGGCGGCGGGCCGGCCACGCCGGCCCGGACCCCCCGCCGACGGTCCCGCCCCCGCGGCGAAGCCCCCGGTCCGCAAACTCGCTCGTGACCTCGGCGTCGAACTCGCCCGGGTGACACCGACCGGACCGGGCGGGGTGATCACCCGCGCGGACGTGCACGCGGCCCTGCCCGCGGCGCCCGCGGACGTCCACCCCGCGCTGCCCGCGGCACCCGCACCCGCACCGCCGGACCGGCAGGCCGGGGAGCGGCGGATACCGGTCAAGGGCGTGCGCAAGGCCGTCGCCGAGGCGATGGTCGCCAGTGCCTTCACCGCGCCGCACGTGACGGAGTTCCTCACGGTCGACGTCACCCGCACCATGAAACTCGTCCGACGGCTCAGGGGAGACCCGGACTTCGCCGGGCTACGGGTCACCCCCATGCTGCTGGTCGCCAAGGCGCTGCTGTCCGCGGTCAGGAGGCACCCGGCCGTCAACGCCTCGTGGGACGAGGCCCGGCAGGAGATCGTCCTCAAGGACGACGTCCACCTGGGCATCGCCGCCGCCACCCCCCGTGGGCTGATCGTTCCGCACATCCGGGACGCCCACGCCCGGACCCTCCCCGAACTGGCCCGCTGCTTGCACGACTTGGTCGACACGGCGCGTGCGGGGAAGACCGCCCCGGCGGACCTGTCCGGCAGCACGGTCACGGTCACCAACATCGGCGTGTTCGGTGTGGACACCGGTACCCCGATCCTCAACCCCGGGGAGGCCGCCATCCTCGCCGTGGGCGCGATCAGGGAACGCCCCTGGGTCCACAAGGGCCGGATCGTGCCCCGTCAGGTCACCACCCTCGCCATCTCCTTCGACCATCGCCTGGTCGACGGTGAACTCGGTTCCCGGGTGCTCACGGAGATCGCCGCCGTACTGGAGCGCCCCAAACGGCTCATCACCCGGTGAGCCATTCCCCGCGGCCCGAATCGGCTGTACGGACGGCGATTTGAACAAGGTTCCGCCATCCGTCGCAGCGGGTTATGGTCGACCCACCGACTTTCTTTTCTTCTCGATCGCCTTTCGCGTTCGTCCGCGTGCCGCCCGATTCCGAGCCGCGCCACGCCATGTGACACCCACTTTTGCTCCTGGAGGAATGCCGTGCACAGCCGTATCGGAGTCTTTCTTTCCCCTGTGCACGCCACAGGGCAGGACCCGCACCTCGCGATCCGCCGCAACCTCGACCTGGTCGAGCTGCTGGACGACCTCAACTTCGACGAGGCGTGGTTCGGTGAGCACCACTCCCTCGGTTGGGGGCTCGTCGGCTCCCCGGAGACGCTGATAGCGGCCGCCTCGCAGCGCACGCGTCAGATCAAGCTCGCCCATGGCGTGGTCCCGCTGTCCTGGCACCACCCCTTCCACGTCGCCAGCCGCGCCGTGCACCTCGACCACCTCTCCCGCGGCCGGTACATCCTGGGGGTCGGCCCCGGGGTGCCGACGGACGCGAAGATGCTCGGCCTGGAGCCGGCCGACCAGCGGACCCGGCTCGCCGAGGCGTTGCCGTCGGTCATCGAACTGGTCAACGGCGACGAGCCGGTGACCGACAAGACGGACTGGTACGGCCTGAACGAGGCCAAGTTGCAGCTTCCCCGCTACAGCAGGGAGGGTCTGGAGATCGCCATCGCCAGCGGCGGTACCACGCCCACCGCTCCCAAGCTGGCCGGCCAGTACGGGCTCAGCATGGTGTCGTTCGCCCTCTCCCAGCCGGGCATCCCGGTCAACATCGGCCTGGCCGAGCAGTGGCGGATCGCCGAGGAGAGCGCCGCCGAGCACGGCCGCACCATGTGGCGGGAGAACTGGCGCGTCGCGCTGCCCGTGCATGTCGCCGAGACGCGCGAGGAAGCCTTCGCCGATGTTCAGGACGGCTTCGCCAACTGGCTGTTCGACTACTTCGGCCGGGCCGGCGGACGCGACGTGTCCACCCCGGGACACAGCCGCGACCAGGAGCTCCAGGCCCGCGTCGAGGCGGGCGGCGCCCTCGTCGGCTCGGTCGACGACGTCGTCGCCGGCATCCAGCGACTCCAGGAGAGCACGGGCGGCTTCGGCAACCTCCTCGTCTACGTGCCCGACTGGTGCTCGTGGGAGAAGACCGACCGCAGCATGCAGCTGCTCGCCCGCTACGTGGCCCCCCACTTCACCGGCACCCTCGAGCGCCCGCACGAGTCGATGGAACGGCACGTGGCCAGGCTCGCCCGCCGCTGACGGCACCGGACCACTGATGTCACAGCATTCTGAATTGGAGTTCACATGACAATCTCTGGGGACAAGGTGTCCCAGGTGTCGGCGGGCGGGGGAGGTGTCACGGCGCGCGGGACCAGCGCGCTGCTGTTCGCGGGCCTCGTGGTCGGCAACTTCCTCGTCATCCTCGACGTGTCGATCCTCAACGTGGCGCTCCCGGACGTCAAAGCCGACCTGGGCGCCTCGGCGGCCCAGCTGCCGTGGACCGCGGACGCCTACACCGTGATTTTCGCGGGCCTGCTGATGGCCTCGGGAGCGGTCGCGGACCGGCTCGGCCCCCGGAGGGTCTACCGCCTCGCCCTGGCGCTGTTCGCGCTGCTCTCGCTGGCCTGCGCGGCGTCGCCGAACGCGACCAGCCTGATCGTGGGCCGTGCCCTGCTCGGAGCGGCGGCCGCCGGCCTCGTCCCGGCGTCCCTGGCGTTGCTGGCCCGGCTGTACCCGGAGCCGGCCAGGCGGTCCCGGGCGATCGGTTCCTGGGCCGCGCTCAGCAGCTGCGGTTTCATCGCCGGCCCCGTCATCGGCGGTGCGCTGGTGGACCTCGGTGGCTGGCGCTGGGTGTTCCTCGTCAACCCGCTGATCGTGCTGGTGGCGCTGCTGCCGACCCGCGGCCTGAGCGGCCACCGGCCGGAGACGCGCAAGAAGGTCGACGTCGCGGGCCTGTCGCTGTCCATCCTCGGGCTGGGCGCCCTCACCTTCGGTCTGATCGACGCCGGTTCCAACGGCTGGGGCCGCCCCGTCCCCCTGGTGTCCCTGGCCCTCGGAATCGCCGCGTTCGTCGCGCTGGGGGCCGTGGAACGCAAGGTGGAGACCCCCGTACTGCCGCCCGCCCTGATGAAACTGGGCCGAGTCCGCGCGGACCTGTTCGCCGGCGCCATGGCGAGTTTCGTCTTCTACGGGACCTTCTTCGGCCTGACCCTGTGGATGATCCACGTGCGGGGCTACTCTCCGCTGGAGACCGGACTGGCGTTCCTGCCGATGACGCTGCCCGCCTGCTTCCTGCCGTGGCTGTCCGGACGGTCCGTCGCCAAGTTCGGCTCCCGCCCCGTCATCCTGGTCGGTTTCGCGGTGAGCCTCGTGTCCGGCCTGGGGCTCGTCCTCGCCGGATCCAACCCCCCGCTTCCCCTCCTCATCGTGCTGATGCTGGGACTGACCGTCGCCGGCACCTCGGTGATCCCGGCGGTCACCGCCGACATGTCCGGTGCCGCTCCCGCGGAGTACGCGGCCACCGCCATGGGCGCGCTGAGCGCCTCACGACAGGCCGGCGTGGCCCTGGGCGTGGCCGTGCTCGGCACGGTCAGCACCTTGCGTACGGCCGCGGTGATCGTCTCGATCAGCTCGGCGGTCTCCCTGCTCGTCATCGCGGCGGTCCTGCGCAAGCCCCGGGCCACCGTGCCGGGCGGTACCGGGTGAGCCAAGTCCGGCGCGCCGCCTTCTTCGACGTCGACGAGACGCTCATCACCGCCAAGAGCATGTTCCTGTTCCTGCGCCTCTGGCTGGCGGCCAACGGGGACGACGGGACGCTGTACCGACGGCAGGCCGACGCGCTGCGCGCCACCGTCACGCAGGGCCTGCCCCGGGAAGTGGGCAACCGTGCCTACTACCGGAACTTCGCGGGTGCCCCGGCCGCCGACGTCCTGGCGGCCGGCCGGGCCTGGTACGCCGATTACCGCCGGCTCCCGGAAGCCTTCGTCACCTCGTGCGTGGCCGCGCTGGAGCGTCACCGGGCTGCGGGGGACACGGTCGTGCTGGTCTCCGGATCCTTCGAGGCCTGCCTGGCCCCGATCGCCGAGGACCTCGGCGCCGACCTCGTGCTGTGCTCCGACCCGCAGACGGCCCCCGACGGCACGTACACCGGCGACGTCGGCACGCCCATGATCGGCGCGGCCAAGACGGAGGCGGTGACCAAAGCCATCGCGGACCTGGGCGTAGCCGCCTCGGACTGCTTCGCCTACGGGGACCACTCCAGCGACCTCGGCATGCTCGGCGCGGTGGGACATCCCGTCGTCGTGGGCGACGACGCGGTGCTGGGTGACATCGCGGACAAGAAGGGCTGGCCGGTTCTGCCGGCGGCCGGTGGACGAAGGGACGACAGGTGACCAGGTTTCAGGACAAGGTCGCCCTCATCACGGGGGCGGACCGGGGGATCGGCCGCGCGCTGGCGGGGCGGCTCGGCGCCGAGGGGTGCAGGCTCGTCCTGCACTCCCACGACGCGGAGGGCCTGCACAAGGCCGTCGCGGAAGAGGGCTGGCCGCACGAACAGGTACTCACCGCCGTGCACGACGTGGCGGACAGCGAGGCCGTGGAGGCGTCCGTCGCCGAGGCGATCGAGCGCTTCGGGCGGCTCGACCACCTGCTGAACGTGGCGGGGGTCGCCCACCCGGGCGGTGTCCTCACCACCTCCCGGCAGGTGTGGGACGCCACCCTCTCCACCAACTTGACCGGCTACTTCGTGGCGGCCCGTGCCGTCCTGCCGCACATGAAACGGGCCGGTGACGGCTTCATCGTCAACATGTCCTCGATCTGGGGCAGGCGTGCCTCGGCCCCCGGCGGCGGACTGGCCTACTCGGTCTCCAAGTGGGGCGTGGAGGGCCTGACCAAGGGACTCGCCGAGGAGGCCAGGCCCTGGGGCGTACGGGTGTCCGGCATCGTCCTGGACAAGGTCGACACCCTTTTCGCCGAGAACATGCCCGTCACCCTCACCGCCGAGCAGCGCGCCAGGATGATGAGCACCGAGGACGTCGCCGACGCGACGCTGGAGATCCTCACCAGCTCCCCCCGCGCTCATGTCTCCACCGTGGAGCTCGACGCCTGGCAGTGGGGCCGGTGAACACGCTGTTCGTCGTCGGCGACCGCTACGCGGCCTTCGCCGACCAGACGGGCGCCGTGACGGTGTCCCGGCTGGTGAGCGAGATACGCGCCGGTGCGCTCCGGCCGCCGGCCCAGGATCCCGTCGGCCCGCTGGTCCTCGCCGAGGGCCAGGGAGTCAGCCCCTACGACTGGGAGCTGATCGTCGCCGAACTGGCGCGTCAGGGCATGTCGGACGGCACCCGTATCCTGCGCGCCGAGCGGGGAACGCCCGCCACCCGCGCCGAGACGCACAAGCATCGCGAGCGCAACGTGCTGATCGCCGGGCTCACCCGGACGGATGAGCACACCTTCACCGCCTCGCTGCGCATCGACAACGACGAGGAACTCCAGCTCGACCACCAGGCGAGCCACGTCCAGGGCATGGTGCTGCTGGAGGCGGCCCGCCAGATGTACCTGGCGGTGTGCGAGCGCCACTACGCCTCGCGCTGGCCCGAACGCCACTACGCGTACGTGTTCGAGAGCCTGCACACCACCTTCCGCAACTTCGTCTTCCCCCTGGAGACCACGATCCGGTGTCAGGTCCTTGGCGCGGACCTGAGCGACCCCGAACTGCTCTCCTTCGACGTCCAGGTCGACTTCGGGCAGGCCCGGCTGCACGCGGCCGGCGTCCGCATGGTCGGCACCGCGTTCGACCGGGAGCTGATGGCACGCAAGGAGGCCCGGGGCGCCCAGCGGTCCGTGCGGCAGGCGCTGCGCGGACTGCCCGCACCGGCGGACCTCGTCCCGGCCGGCTGAGCCGGCCGGAGAACCTCCGCTGCCCGGCCCGCCGTCCGGACTCCCACGGCTTCACGCGCACCCCCGTGTGCGCACCCCATCCTCATGCCGACGCACGTCGGCCGGCGAGAACAGAAGGACACCCATGACCGCCCCACTCCTGCTGGTGACCGAGATCCCCGTGGACCCCGCCGAGACGGCCAAGGCGATCGCCGTCTGGCAGTCCCAGACCCCCGTCGTCGACGGCGCCGTCCTCTACCGGAGCACCGAGGCCTCCACCCTGCTGGAACTGACCCCGCTGAGCGGCCTCGCCCAGCTCGACGACCTGACCGCCGGCTGGCGCGAGGCGGCCGGGGCGCTCGCCCCGCTGTCCACCGGCGACGTACGGCGCCAGGTGCTGGAGTTCGTCGAGGCGCCCAAGCCGGTCGCCGGCGAACTGCCCGACACCCCTTACGTCCAGCTCCGTCACGTCGAGGTGAAGCCCCCCGTCAAGGAGGAGTACCTGGACTGGCGGGTGGACACCATCTTCGCCGAGGTGCACAAGTCCGAGCGGATCGAGGCGTTCCTCGCCTATCACTCCGTGCTCAGCACCGAGCCGGGCGTCATGTTCGTCTCCGGCTTCTCCTGCGAGCCCGAGGAGTACCTGCCCACCTTCGCCTCCGAACGCTACGCGGAGATAGCCCGGCAGGCGCACCCTCGCTTCGTCACCGACGACGGGCTCTACACCCGCGTCTACCGACGGGTCGACGCGCGGTGACGACGAGCCGCTCCTACCAGCTGAGCATGACGACGCAGGGCCCGCTCTACCCGCCGAGCGAGGTGATGAACGCCGACGGCGACTTCGTGGTCGTCGGCGCCGTCAACCGGCCCGGCCCCGACGGTGGCGTCACCACCACATGGGGCGGCGCGATCGTCTCCAAGGACAGCCCGGTGCCGCCCTTCGGACAGAACGAGCCGTACACGATCGTCAGGGAGCTGTCCCCGGACCTCAGCGATCCGGCCGACCGTGACATGGTCCTGTACACGTTGCCGTTGCCGCTGCCCTGCCTGAACTACCCCGCCGTCTTCGCCCCGGAGCAGGTGCCCGAACCGTTCGCGGTGCAGCGCCCCAGCTACGCCTTCCACGAGGTCCCCATCCCGGACCTGCAGCCGGAGGACGGCCCCAGGCTCACCGAGCCGGTGACTCTCGGCCAGTGGGCGCAGGCGGCCGGCGAACTGACCGTCTCGACGGTCGACGACGACCGCGCGGCCGAGTTCCGCGGCACGTTCACCGGACTGATCCCCGACAGCCTCTACACCGTGATGTCGGTACGGCTGCGAGACCTGGATCCCGGCGGGCCGGCCCATCCGAGCCCGCTCGGCGTGCCCAACGTCTTCGTCACGGACCACAAGGGTGCCGGTACCTACAACGCGGCCCTTCCCAACCCGTTCCCCGCGCCGGGCACCCCCGAGGCGTCCCAGCGCGTCGTCAACGTCATCGTGCTGTGGATGAGCCACCAGCGGAACTACGGCGGGGCCATCGGACACCACGGGCTGGGCGGGGACGTCCACGCCCAACTGCGCCTGGCGGCACCGTCCTTCGCCGAGTTCACCACTCGACCCTGACCCGGCCCCGCGGGCCCCGAAACGGAAGTCCGACACATGGAGAACGCGTTGCTGACCCAGCGGTCCTTCCGCGACGTCCTCGGCCGTTTCGGTACGGGGGTCGTCCTGGTCACCGCGCAGACCGGGGACGGGCCCGTCGGCATGGCCGCGAACTCCTTCACCTCGGTCTCGCTGGACCCGCCGCTCGTGGCGCTGTGCGCAGCTCGCTCGTCGACCACCTGGCCGGCGGTCCGCGCCGCGGGGGGTTTCGCGATCACGATCCTGGGCGCCCACCAGGAGGAGGTGTGCCGGACCTTCGCCACCCGGGGGATCGACCGGTTCGTGGGCCTGGACTGGTCGCACACGCCCGCCGGCCACCCGGTGCTCGCGGACGGGCTGGGCTGGCTCGACTGCGTCGTCGAGACGGTCCATCCGGCCGGTGACCACGAGCTGGTGGTGGCGCGGGCCGACCGGTGGGCCGTGATGCCCCGGAGCAGTCCGCTGATCTTCCACTCCGGCCGCTACACGCGCCTGGCCGAGGGCCGAACGCCGCGTGTCGTACCCACTCACGAACAGCACTGAGGACACGACATGACCTACACAGGAGTCGTCCGGGCCGGTGGCCCCCCGGACGTACGCGAGACGAGTCTGTTGACCATCACCAAGGCCTCGGTCGGCTCCATCGACAACAACGTCTACCTGCTGCGCTGCCGGGCGACCGGCGAGCAGTTGCTGATCGACGCCGCCGACGAGCCGCACACGCTGCTCGCCCTCGCCGGCGACGGCGGACTCGCCTCGGTGTTCACCACGCACCAGCACTGGGACCACCACCGTGCGCTGCCCCAGGTGGTCGAGGCCACCGGTGCGCGCGTCCTCGTCGGCAGGGACGACGCCGAGGGCCTCCCGCTGCCCGCCGACGTCCTGCTCACCGACGGGGACGTGGTGCGGGTGGGGGAGGCGGAACTGACCGCCCGGCATCTGGTCGGTCACTCACCGGGCAGCATCGCGCTGATCCACCGTGACCCGCGCGGACACGCCCACGCCTTCACCGGCGACTCCCTCTTCCCGGGTGGTGTCGGCAACACCCAGAAGGACCCGGCACGGTTCGCGTCCCTCTTCCACGACGTGAAGACGAAGATCTTCGACGCACTCCCGGACGACACATGGGTCTATCCGGGCCATGGCAAGGACACCACGCTCGGCGCCGAGCGGCCGAACCTGGACGAATGGCGCGCCCGCGGCTGGTGAACGGCCGCTGTCGAGAAAAAAGGCATCCGGTCCTTTTCCGGGGCCGTGGAAAAAGAAGCAACCAGAACGGGGTGGGGAAAATGAAGGACAGTGTTCTCGACGCGATACCGGCTTCCGTCGCGGGATCCGGCACGGCGCTCCTCGAAGCCGAAGCGGTGAATCCCGCGAGGGGCCTGACACATCCGGTGGGCATTCTCGCGACCGGGCTCTACGTTCCCGACCGGGTGGTCACCAACGAGGAACTCACCCGTACTCTCGACACGTCGGAGGAGTGGATCACCTCCCGCACCGGCATCGTGGAACGGCGCTTCCTGGAGGAGACCCAGGCAACCTCCGACATGGGGCTGCGGGCCGCCCGCCAAGCGCTGGCCCGGGCCGGCCTGGACCCGGCCGAGCTGGACGCCATCATCGTCACCACCTTCACCCCCGACCAGCCGCTGCCGTCCACGGCCCTGATCATCAAGGAGGCCCTGGGCGCCCGCAACGCGATGCCGCTCGACCTCACCCAGGCAGCCTGCGCCGGCGGCATCTACGCCCTGCTGACGGGCGCGCACCTGCTGCAGAACGAGGCGTTCCGGCACGTCCTGGTCATCGGCGCCGACGCCGGGTCACGCGCCACCGACCCACGGGACCGGACCACCCGGGTGTTCCTCGGCGACGCCGCCGGCGCCGCGCTCCTCGGCCGCACCGCTCCGGGCTACGGGCTGCTCGCCTGGGACACCGACGACGAGCTGTCGTACGAGGTGGAGATCCCCGCCGGCGGTTCCCGCAGGCCGACGACCCCGCGGACCGCGGACGACCGCGACCAGTACCTGAAGATGAACGGCAAGGCCGTGTGGAACATGGCCACCGAGAAGCTGCCGCAGAGCGTCCGGCTGACGGCGGCCCGGGCCGGCGTCAGCCTCGACGACGTCCAGCACGTCCTGCTGCACCAGGCCAACCTCAACATCATCAACGAGGCGGCGCTGGCCCTGGGCGTACCGTCGGACCGCGTCCCCACCACCGTGGGCCGCTACGGCAACACCGCCGCGGCCAGCGTGTTCACCGTTCTGCACGAGACCATGGAGCACCGCGTCCGGCACGGAGACCTGGTGATGATGGCCGCGATCGGAGCCGGTTTCCTGTGGGGATCGGCCTGCTTCCGCCACTTCGCGCCCGACGAGGCCTGACCGTGTTCGCCGTGGCGGCCAAGGGCACCGACCGCGACGACCCGCTCGGCTGCCTGTACGCCGGCGCGTGGCCGGAACCGGAACCGCAACCGGGCTGGACGACCGTGTCGGTCCGTGCGGCCGCGCTGAACATGCACGATGTCTGGACCCTGCGCGGTGTGGCGCCCCCCGGCCAGCGGCTGCCCGTCGTCCTCGGATCCGACGCGGCCGGCGTGGACGAGGACGGCAACGAGGTCGTCGTCCACTCGGTGATCGGTGACCCGGCCGCCGGCGGCGGTGACGAGACCCTCGACCCGCGCCGCACGGTGCTCGGCGAGGAGTACGACGGCACGTTCGCCCAGCGGGTCGCCGTTCCCCGCGCCAACCTGGTGCCCAAGCCGCCGGGGCTGTCCTTCGAGGAGGCCGCCTGTCTGCCGGGCGCCTGGCTCACGGCGTACCGGATGCTCTTCGACCGGGCGGCACTGGAGCCCGGTGGCAGCGTTCTGGTCCAGGGCGCCGGCGGGGGCGTCGCCACGGCGCTGATCGCACTGGGCTCGGCCGCCGGCTATCGCGTGTGGGTGACCGGCCGCACCGAGGAGCGTCGGGCCCGCGCCCGGGAGCTGGGCGCCCACGCCGTCCTTCCGGCCGGGGCGCGGCTGCCCGAGCGGGTCGACGCGGTCATGGAGACGGTCGGCGAGGCCACCTGGGCACACTCGCTGCGCAGCGTACGGCCGGGCGGCCGGATCGTGGTCAGCGGCGCCACCACCGGGTCCATGCCGCCGGCCGACCTGACGCACATCTTCTTCCGGCAGCTCACGGTCGTCGGCTCCACCCTCGGCACCCGCGGCCAACTGGAGGACCTCTCCCGGTTCTGCGCGGTCCACCGGCTGAGCCCGGTGGTCGACCGGGTGCTGCCGCTCGCCCGGGCGCGTGAGGGGTTCCAGGCCCTGCTGGACGGCCGCGTCTTCGGCAAGGTCGTCTTCACCCCGCCCGCCTGACGCGCACGCCGGACCTCCGGCGAGGAGAACACCTCTCCTTCATCGCCCCCTGAATAGGGCCTTCCCCGGTTTTCCGTGCCATTGTCCGGGCGGCCGGGCGGAGGGTGGGAACAGTTGAACGAGAATATTCTTGACGCTCCACCCGGCGGCGTCTAGCTTCTTTCCGGACACGAATTCCCGGCAGAATTCGTGAGATAAATCGAGGAGTTTTTCATGGCCAGTCCCGCTCTCACCAGAGAGTTCGTCGAACAATTCGTCTTCACCGAGCTGGTACGACTCGGAGCCGAGGAATCCGAGGTCGAGACCCGGGCCGCTTTCGAGGACCTCGGCCTTGATTCGCTCGACATGACCGAGCTGGGTACGGCGGTCAAGCGGCAGCTCGGCGTCGAGGTGCGGCCCAGGGACTTCGAGGACGTGGTGGTCGTCCAGGACGCCCTCGACGTCATTCACGGCCGGGCGGGCCTGTGACTGCCGCGCGGACGGGCGGGAGCCGGATCTCGTGAGCGTCATCCTGGCCGGTGCCGGCGCGGCACTGCCCGAACGCACCCTCGTCAACAGCGACTTCGACCACCTCGGTTCCTCCGACGCCTGGATCGTCAAGCGCACCGGCATCCGCGAGCGCCGCTGGCTCCGCGACGACGAGCGCCTCGCGGACCTCGCCACCCCGGCGTGCGAGCGGGCGCTGGCGGACGCGGGCATCGACGCCAAGGACGTCCAGCGGGTGATCGTGGCCACCTCCACGGCCGACCGGATCAGCCCGGGGATCGCCGTGGAGATCGCCGACCGGATCGGCGCCGTCCGCCCGGCCGCCCACGACGTGTCCGCCGGCTGCTCCGGCTTCCTGTACGCCCTCGACCAGGCCATCGCGGCCATCGAGACGGGGCGGGCCGAGCATGTGCTGGTCTGCGGCGCGGAGGCGCTGTCCAGGATCACCGACAAGACCGACCGGTCCACCGCCGTACTGCTGGGCGACGGGGCGGGCGCGGTCGTCGTCTCGGCCCACCCCGACGCGCTGCGTCCCTCCTTCGCGCTCGCCTCCGACGGCACGCAGATCGACCTGCTGTACGTCGGCAAGGAGGACCGGCTCCTGCGGATGCGGGGACGCGACATCTACGAGGCGGCGGTGGACGCCATGGCCGGGCACACCGGCATGGTCCTCGCCGACCGCGGCCTCACCGCCGACGACCTGGACCTCTTCGTCGCCCACCAGGCCAACGCCCGCATCGTGCAGGCCGTCGCACGACGCCTGGAGATGCCGGCCGCGAAGGTGTTCCTCAACATCGAGAAGGTCGCCAACACGTCCGCGGCCTCCATCCCGATCGCCCTGACGGCCGCGCAGGAGACGCAGGCGCTGCGTCCCGGCGCACTGGTCGGGCTCGCGGCCTTCGGCGCGGGTCTCACCTGGGCGGCCGGCGTCATCGGCTGGAAAGTCCCTCGTGCAACCGCGTGACACCCGCAGTTGCACACCCCTCTGACGGCCCGCGGGGCCGGAACAGACCACGGAGCATCGGAGTCGTTGTGGACACTCTCATCGCGGGCGCAGCGCACTGCGCCGCCGCCGACGGTCTCGCCGGCCTGCTGAGTCCGCTCACCGAGTCCGCGTTCCTCCGCCACCGGCTCGGCGTGGAGCCCGTCCTGATCCGGGGCCGGGAGCGGCGCTTCACCGGCCTCTTCGGATGGAGCCAGCTCAACGAGGTCCTCGCCTCGCACCGTGCCGACGCGGCCCGCGTCCACCTGGTCCGGTCCGCCGACGGGATGTCCCTGGCGTCCTGCTCCGAACCGGTACCGCAACTGGCACGGCGCGGACGTCCGACGAGGCTGCGGCCGGACCGGCTGCAGGAGGCTCTGGCGGCCGGCGCCACCCTGGTCGTCGACGGCGTCGAGGAACTCCACGCCCCCCTGCGGGACCTGGTCGCGGAGGTCGAGCGCTCGCTCGGTGCCCTCGTCCAGGCCAATCTCTATGTGAACCTGGGCGGCGCCCAGCAGGGCTTTCACACCCACTGGGACGACCACGACGTGCTCATCCTGCAGGCCGAGGGCACCAAGCGCTGGGACATCCACCCGCCGACCACCGAGCACCCCGTCGGTGTCCTGAGCAACCCGCCGCGCCCGGCGGCCGGCGCCGTCTCCTGGTCGGGCGAACTCACCGACGGAGACGTGCTCTACCTGCCGCGCGGCTGGTGGCACACCGTCCGCGCGGTCGAGGGCGCCCCGTCCGCACATCTCACCCTTGGCACCCGGCTGCCGTCAGCCGGCGACCTGCTGCGGCGGCTGCTCGTCCACCTGGTCGGCGAACACGGCATCGTCCGGCAGGACCTGCCCCGGTTCGCCGACGCGGAGCGCGCCGACGGCTGGTACGCCGCCCTGCGCCGGGTGCTGGCCGACGCCGCGGCCGAACCGGGTCTGCTGGAGAAGCTGGCCGCCGAACTCGACGCCGGCGCTCCGGCACGGCCGCGCTTCTCCCTCCCGCACGGTGGACCGGTCGAATCAGGGCCCCGATGACTGGGGCGGTGTACCGCCGGACGGCGATGGTGCGCGGCCTGCCGTCGGCCTTCTGGTGGATCTGGCTGAGCATCCTGGTGAACTGGATCGGCGGCTTCGCCGGTCCCATGCTGGCCCTGTCGCTGACCGCGGGGCGTGGCTACTCGGCCTCGTCCGCGGGGCTGGTCCTGTCGTCCATCGGGCTCGGCGGAATCATCGGGACGTTTCTGGGCGGGGCGTCGGCCGACCGGATCGGGCGGCGCCCGACCATGGTCGCCGCCCATGTCTGGACGGCGGTGAGCATGGCGCTGCTCGGGCTGAGCGAGGCCCCCTGGGCGGTGGCCCTGGCCGCGCTGGCGATGGGGATCGGCGCCACCGCCGTGCGGCCGGCGATGCAGGCGTCGCTGACCGACCTGGTCCGCCCGCAGGACCGGCAGCGGGCCTTCTCCCTCAACTACTGGGCGCTGAACGCCGGAGGAGCGGTGTCCGCGGTGCTGGCCGGACTCATGGTCACCCACGGCTACACCCTGATCTTCCTGGCCGACGCGTGCGCGACGCTGCTGTGCGCAGTCGTGGTCCTGGTCAAGGTCCCCGAGACACGGCCGCCCCACGCGCCGAAGACGCCCGGGGCGCCGCACGCGACGACCACGACACCGCCCCCGCCGACCGTGCCGGTCCACCGGGACCTCCCGTTCATGGTGTTCGTCCTGATGACCACCGTGTTCGCGGCGGTCTTCCAGCAGGGAACGTCCACCCTGCCCGTGGTCATGTCCGGCGAGGGACACTCTCCGCAGATGTACAGCCTGGTCAGCGCGGTGAACGGCCTGATGGTGGTCCTCCTCCAGATTCCGCTGACCCGGCTGGCGAGCCGACGGTCGCGGCCCCTGGTCCTGCTGGCCGGCGGAGTGCTCGTCGGCTGGGGGTTCGGCCTGACCGCGCTCGCCGGCAGCATGGGGATGTTCGCCCTGACCGTCGTGATCTGGACCGTCGGCGAGATCCTCCAGGCTCCGGCCGGGATCGCGGTCACCGCGGACCGTGCCCCGGCCCACCAACGCGGCCGCTACCAGGGCATGTACGGCGGCGCCTGGTCGATCGCCGCCTTCCTGGCCCCGGCCTGCGGGGGCTGGGTCCTGGACCGGTGGGGGCAGACCACGCTGTGGACCGGGTGCGCGGTCCTGGGGACCACCGCCGGCATCGGCTGCGCGCTGATCACCGCGCGCCACACAAGCTTCCGTACGGGTGTCACGAACGCCGTACGGGACGGAAGCGGCACCCCGCTTCCCCACTCCTCTCCCGCACCCGGGAGAGGGATCGCCACCGAAGGGAGCACGCCATGAACGAGCAGCTCGTCGTCAACAACTGCGTCGCGGGCTACGTCGACGCCGAGGCGGAACTCATCGCCAACAACTGCGTGTCCGCCTACGTCGACGAGGAAGAACTCCTCATCGTCGACAACTGTGTCGCCGCGTACGTGTGAACCGATGACGTCCACCGACACCCAGGAGTCCGGCCCGGGCAGCTGCAGCTGCCCGGCGCCGGGCCCCGGCCCACGGGACCTGATCGCCGCGACCCGCGTCCTCACCGGCCCCGGCGGCACCCCGCCCGCACTGCGCCTGGCCGTCAGCGACCTGGCCCAGCACGCGACCACCCAGCCCTGGCAGGCCGACGGGCAGGCGTTCGGCACCTCCTGGGACTGTCCCGAGCAGGCGCGCCGCAGCGCCGAGGGCGAAGCCGTCGAGCGGTTGTGCGGTGCCGTACCGCCGGACCCCGGCCGCGTCGTGTACGGCAGTCACCGGGAGCTGATCCGCAGAGGCGTCCCCGCCCTGGACCCCCGCCGACTCGTGCTGTACTCGCCGCGCCAGTACGCCACGCCCGGCTTCCCCTTCCGCCCCTTCCTGCCGGTCTCGCCGGCCCACTGGGTCGAGGGCCGTTTCGCCGACCGCGACGAACCGGTGTACGTACCCGCCTTCCTCGTGTACACCGCCTGGCGGCGCATGCCCCATGAGCGGCCCGAACCGCGGTACGCCTTCCCCGCCCTGGGAGGCACCGCGGCGGGGGCCACCGCCGAACACGCCGTCGTGTCGGGGCTGCTGGAGGTGATCGAACGGGACGCGGCGGCCGTCTGGTGGGCCAACGCCCACCCGCTGGCCGCCCTTCAGCCCACCCCGTACCTCCTGGAGCTGATCGGCGGGGCCCCACGGGACTTCGACGTCCGGCTCGCGTACGTGGAGAACGAGTTCGGCGTCCCGGTGCTCGCCGCAGGAGTGCGCAGCAGGGACGAGGGCTGGCTGACGTACGGTTTCGCGGCCCGCGCCGATCCGGTCGAAGCCGCGGCGAAGGCCCTGGCCGAGGCGTACACCCTTCAGCTCACCTGCCGCACCCTGGACAACCCGGCCGCGCGGCCGCGGACCCCGGGCCGCACCTCACCGCTCAAGCCGTGGCGCCGCGACCGCCGTTACCTCGACTCCTACCGTGCCGACTTCTCCGACGTGGTCGAGCAGCTGTGCCAGCAGCAGGTGTACCTCGACCGGCGTGCGGCGGACCGCGTCGCCCCCTGGGCCTGGGACCTGCCGCCCGGCAGCTGGGCGGACGTGCCCGTACTGCCCGGGAGCGGCCTCGGCGTGCTGCTCGACCGGGTCCGGGCGCGCGGTCATGAGGTCATCACCGTGGACCTGACCACCACCGGGGCGGCCGCGGCGGGAGCGCACGCGGTACGGGTCGTCGTCCCGGGCAGCGTGGGCGCGGCGCCCGCGGCCTATCCCGCCCTGGGGGGCGGACGGATGCGGGGGGCCGGCGCCCGGCTGGGGTGGCACCCGTCCGCACTGGGCGAGGAGCAGCTCAACACCTTCCCCATGCCGCACTCATGACCCTGCCGTATCTCGATCCAGCCGCACTCCTGATTTGTTCCGGCGTGTACCAGTGGTCCTGGGAACAACGAAACCTGCCCAAAGGTATGTTGTGTACGCCCGGCACACGAGACGTCCGCGAGTCCCGCAGTGCCGAGGAGCGGTACACGCGTCCACGTGACGCAGACCCATGACACGAGATCGACGGCAGGAGCCGCACATGGCCGCGACAGAAGAACAGCCCTCTTCCATGAACAGAAGCAACAGCCCGCGCCACAGAGGCTTAAAACAGGAGCGCGCGGTCCGTACCTACGGCCAGATCCTGCAGGCCGCCGCCGACCTCTTCGCGAAGACGGGGTTCGCCAACGTCACACTCGTCGACATCGCGGAACACGCGGGCGTGACCAAGGGCGCCGTGTATTTCCACTTCATGAACAAGGAAGCCCTCGCGGTCGCGGTCATGGACGAGTACTACGTCCGGCTGGCCGCGGTGGCCAAGGACGTCAGACAGTCGTCGCTGTCACCCCTGGACGCCGCCGCCGAGCTGATCACGCGGACGACGGCGGTGCTGCGCCGGGACACCGTCTTCCAGTCCGCGGTCCGGCTCCAGAAGGAGCTGTTCCTCTTCGACAACCAGCTCCCCACGCCCTTCGTCAGTTTCATCGAGGCCGTCGGTGAACTGCTCGCCGAGGGCAAGCTGCGCGGCCAACTCCCCGAGGACGCCGACCCGAGGGCCCTAGCCCGCGTGCTCGTCGCCGCGTTCTACGGGGCGCAGCACATCTCCTGGGTGCTCACGGGCCGAGCGGACGTCGTCGAACGCGTACGGGAGGTCATAGACGCCATCATTCCCCGTCGGTCACCCGAGCCGCCGGGAGAGCCCGCACAGACGCTGAGGAGCGAGCAACCACCATGGACCTCAACGGCACCGTCGCACTCGTCACCGGAGGCACATCCGGACTGGGGTTCGCCACCGCGCGTCGGCTGAACGCCTCGGGCGCCCGCGTGGTGTTCCTGGGCCGTCCCTCGCCCCGGGCGGAGAAGGCGGCCGCGGACCTCGGCAGCGGCGCCCGGTTCGTCCCCGGCGACGTCACCAGCACCGAGGACGTCGCCCGGGCCGTGGCGGTGGCGACCTCGCTCGGGCCGCTGCGCGTGGCCGTCACCTGCGCCGGAACCTCCGCGTCGGGACGCACGCTCGGACGCAGGGGGCCGCTGCCCCTGGAGGACTTCGAGGCGGTCCTCCGCGTGAACCTGCTGGGCACGTTCAACGTGGTGCGCCTCGCGGCCGAGGCGATGGCCGGCAACGAACCGGCGGACGGCGATCGCGGCGTCGTGGTCTGCACCTCCTCGATCGCCGCCTACGACGGCCAGGAGGGCCAGGCCGCCTACACCGCGTCCAAGGCCGCCGTCGCGGGCATGACGCTTCCGCTGGCACGCGACCTGGCCCGGCACGCCATCCGCGTGGTGACCATCGCCCCGGGCCTGTTCAGCACCCCCATGGTCGAGAAGCTGCCCCAGGAGACGCGAGAGTCGCTGGCGAGGCAGTCGCCGCACCCGCCGCGCTTCGGGCACGCCGAGGAGTTCGCCTCGCTCGTCGCGCACATCGTGGACAACCCCATGCTCAACGGCGAAGTCATCCGGCTGGACGGCGCGATGCGGCTGAGCCGGTCCTGAGGCCGGCGTTCCGGCCGGCCCGGGACGCGTCAGGGCCCGGACGCGTCAGGCCCGGGAAGCGTCAGGCCCGGATGGCGGACAACAGCAGCTTGCGCAACTCGGCCCAGCGCTCCGGCAGGTCGGCCCGCCCGTTCAGGACGTCGGAGATGTGCTGCATCCCGAAGAACGAGGCGACGATCAGACGCGCCGCCTCCTCGGGAGTCACTCCCTCACGCAACTGGCCGGCCGCCCGCGCGTCGGCGAGCAGCTCGGTGATCAACTGCGTCCAGCCCACGTACGGAGCGGGCAGGGGTGCGCCTATCAGGGACCGCTCCAGCTGCAGCCGGGCGCCCGCCTGCACGATCGGGTCCTGATGGAAGGCGGAGGCGACCCCGTCGAGCAGGTCCACCACGGTGTCGAACGGCGACAGACCCTTGGTCCGCGTCTCCGCCAGCAGCACGGGCCAGCGCGCGTAGTGCTCCTCGACCACGGCGATGGCGAGCACCTCCTTGCTGGGGAAGTGGTGGTACACCGCGCCCTTCGTCATGCCCGCCCGCTCGGCGACGTCCAGGACCGAGGTGTCCGCGTAGCCGTTCTCGGCGAAGCACTCGGCTGCCTTGAGCAGGACCAGCTGCCGGGTACGGACGGAGCGGTCCTGCTTGGGCGCGGCACCGCGCCCCGGGGAACCGGCGCGCACGGTGCGCGAAGCGGAATGGACAACCGGCTTCACGCCTGGCCTCCCTCTCGGTCGTGGCCTCGCGGAGCGCTGTGCGGTCCTGTCGGCGGGCGGGTCTTGCAACATATCTGCCGGACGGTATGTTGCGAAACCGCGACCGGGGCCCGGTCGCCTTCACGGCGGGTCGTACCGGCCGGCCGCCACTGACACGGGGGATGTCATGCAGGGGACAGATCGTCATGCCACCGAGGTGCGCCCGCACGCACCGCGGACCCGGCCGACCGGGCGGGATCACTGGTCCGACGCCGGAACGCTACGCGCAACGGTCCACAAGCGAGCCGCCGCGGAGGTCTTCCTGACCAATGCCGTACAAGTGGCGGACGACCGGTTCAGCGTCGCCGTCCGCTGGCCCCGCGAACACGGCCTGTACCAGCCGGGACCCCGGGGGGACGGAGACCCGCTGCTGTGGATCGAAACGGTCCGCCAGGCGGGAATCCACCTCTCGCACCGCTTCTACGGCGTCCCCATGCACCACCCCTTCGTGCTCGCCGAGGTCACCCTCGCGGTCGGCCCATCGGCGGGAAGCCGCGTGGCGCATCCGGCGCCCGTCACTCTGGACGTCGTCGTTCGCCGCGAGGCGCAGGACACGCGCCGCATGGCCGCCTCGGCGGAGGCCGTCGTCCTGGCCGGCGGACGGGCCATGGGCCGGGTGGGGCTGCGCTGGCAGGCGGTCGATCCCGTCCGGTACGCGGTGCTGCGCCGACGCAACTCCCCGTCCCAGCCGATCGGCGCCGTGCCCGGGGACGCCGACGCCGTGCCGCTGACCGCCGGGGCCGTCGGACGGGCGCGGGAACGGGACGTGATGCTGGCCGCCACCCGCGACGACGACACCTGGATGCTCCGCCTGGACACCGGTCACCCGGTGTTCTTCGACCACGCGGTCGACCACATACCGGGCATGGCACTCCTCGAGGCCCTCGCCCAGGCGGCCGCCGTCGGCACGGCGCGCGCGGCCGGCCCCGCGGCGACGCGCACGACCGGTTGCGCGCCGCGCGCCTCGCTGCTGCGCTCGGGCACCTTCGTCTTCGAGGCCTTCGGCGAACTCGACGCGCCGGTCACCGTGACGACCCGTGCCACGTCCGGTCCCGCCTCCGCCGACGACGCCTCCGCCCTGTGCGTATCGGCCGTCCAGGGTGACAGGACTCTGGTGCGCGCGGATCTGCTGTACGGGCCCGCCTCGTGTTGCAGGCCTGACGGTGACGCCGCCGGGGGGCACCGATGACCGTGCCCGTGCCGGATACCGTCGGCGCGTCCGCTCTTGTGGCCGGGGCGCACATCGCCCGAACCACCGCCCACCGGACGGCGGCGGACGTCGAGCGCCTGAACCGGCTGACCGGCGAGCTGGCCCGGGCCGTGACGGACGCGGGCTTCGCCCGCCACTTCGTGCCGCACCGCTGGGGCGGCGTCGCCGGGACCTTCACCGAACTGGTCGCGGCCGTCGCCGTGCTGGGGCAGGCCTGCGCGTCGACCGCCTGGTGCGCGGCGCTCTACGCGGCCCACGGACGGCTGGCCGCCTACCTGCCCGTCACCGGCCAGCGGGAGTTGTGGGAGGCCGGCCCCGATGTGCGGCTGGCCGCCGCGGTCGTGCCGCCGTCAGGGGAGGCCGTCGCCTCCACCGGAGGCTGGCGGCTCACCGGCCGCTGGAACTTCGCCAGCGGCGCGGACCACGCGGACTGGCTCCTCCTCGCGAGCTGGACCGGAACCGGCACGGTACGCGAGCAACGGGTCTTCGTGGTGCCCTTCGCCGCGTGCGAGGTGCTCGACACCTGGCGCAATGTCGGCCTCAAGGGCACCGGCAGCAACACGGTCGCGGTGACGGACGTCTTCGTGCCCGAGTACCGCACGTTCACCCTCGGGACTCTCGCGCGCACCGAGCAGGGCGCCGCCCGCTGCCATGCCGTGCCCTACCGCATGGTCGCCCCCTTGCAGTTCGCCGCTCCCGTCCTCGGGGCCGCGCAGGGTGCTCTGGACGCCTGGGTCGGCACCGTGGCGGCGAAGAGGGGGATCGACGGGAACCTGGTGCGCGAGGCGGTCCCCGCGCAGCAGACACTGACCCGTGCCGCCGCGGAGATCGAGGCGGCACGGCTGCTGCTCCACCAGGCGGCCCGGCGCGCGGACTGCGGGGAGATCAGCGCGCTGACGGTCGCGGCGAACGGCAGGGACGCCGCGAAGGCCGCCGATCTGTGCGTCACGGCGGTGGGGCGTCTCATGCGCGGCGCGGGCGCCCGAAGCCAGCAGGAGGGTGACCCCGTGCAACAGCGTTGGCGGGACGTCACCGCGGCCGCCGGTCATCCGATGCTCGACCTCGACGCCGCGTCGTCCGGTTACGCACAGGCGGTCTTCGCGGCGGCCGGCCCCGGCAGCACCGCCTGACGAAGGGGGCACGGGCCGGGAAGAGCCCTGCTCCGACGGACAGTTGATCGCGGGTAGGTTGGCGAACGAGCGTGCCCACGGCGTGCTCATGTACGAACACCTGCGGTGGGCGGGCCTTCGGCCTGCCCGGAACCACGCGAGCCCGCAGGGACCACAGAGGGGGGATGGGCGTGACCGCCCACGACGAGGAACTCGGCCGCGTGCTGCTGACCGACCGTCAGATAGCGGATCGTGTGCGGCAACTCGGTGCCGAGATCACCCGGGACTACCAGGGGCGCGACCTGGTGATCGTGGGCGTGCTCAAGGGGGCGGCCGCCTTCACGGTCGACCTGGCCCGGGCCGTCGATCTGCCGGTCGCGATGGACTGGGTCGCCGTGTCGACGTACGGGCGCGGCAGCACGCCCGGGACACCCCGGTTGCTCAAGGACGTCGGCGAGGATCTCGCCGGACGCGACGTCCTGGTCGTCGAGGACATCCTGGACACGGGGACAACCCTCTCGTGGCTCATGGCACGGCTGCGTGAGCGGTCTCCCGCCTCGGTGAACTGCTGTGTGCTGCTGCGCAAGCCGCACGCGCTCACCGAACCCGTGGAACCGCGGTACGCCGGATTCGACATCGCCGAACACTGGGTCGCCGGTTACGGCATCGACTATGCGGAGCGGCACCGCAACCTCGGCGGCATCCACGAGGTGCTCCTTCCCTCAGCCGCGTCGCCGGCATCTTCCTGAATCGAACTCCCGCCCGGATCACCGTCCCCGCCGCCCGAGGCGGTGATCAGGCATGCCCGTCTGGAGAAGTCATGGACACCTTCGACCTCGTCATCGTCGGCGCCGGCCCCGCGGGGCTCGCGGCCGCACAGCGACTGGCCGGATCCGGCCGAAGCGTCGCGCTCGTCGACGGCGGAAAGCCCATCGGTGAGCGAGACCGGTACGCCGCCGTCGACATGACACGCGGACACGGCGGCGCCGGCCTGTTCTCGGACGGGAAGTTCTCGTTCTTCCCGTCGGCCAGCGAACTGTGGACGCTGCCCCGCTCCGCCGATCTGCGGGCCGCGTACGACTGGACGTGCGAACTGCTCGGTTCCTACGGCCTGGACACCCCGCCCTTCCCGTCCGATCCCACGGCCTTCACCGTGGGCCGCGGGGAGTGGGTTCTGAAGGACTACCCCTCCGACTACCTCTCGCTGGAGGCGCGCCTGCGGCTCACCGCGGACATGGTCGCCGCCACGGACGCCACCGTCCTCAGCGAGACCGACGTGGTGACGACCGAGTACGACCGCGTCGACGACACGTTCCTGCTGGGTCTGCGTGACTCCAAGGGGCAGGAGTCACAGGTGCTCGCCCGGCGCCTCATCCTGGCCACCGGCAGGTTCGGCCCGCTCGGCCTCGGAACACTGACGGGCGAGCGATCGTTCCGCCGTCTGGAGGTGGGATTCCGGATCGAGCAGCCGTCCGACCGGGCGTTCTTCAAGGACATGAAGCAGCTCGACCCGAAACTGCGCTTCAGCGAACAGGACGGCAGCGTGGAGTGGCGCACCTTCTGCGCGTGCCGTGAGGGGGAGGCGGCGCTGACCGAGACACAGGGGTTGTGGACCGTCTCCGGCCGCTCCGACTGCCCTCCCACCGGCCGGTCCAACGTGGGCTTCAACACCCGCATCCTGGACGAGGAGGTGGCGGCACGGGCCATGGCGCCCGCGCTGGCCGCGATGGCGGAGGAGGAGTCCTACTTCACCCTGTCCCTGACCCGGCTCATGGCCGGGGAGCCGGAGACGGTCGCTGCCTTCGACGGTGTCTACGGACCCGAGCTGCGCGAGATCATGACGCGCGGTCTGTCCCGGCTCGCGGCCGCCTACCCGGTCATCCAGGACGACGCCACACAGCTGATCGGCCCCACCCTGGAAGGCGTCGGCTGGTATCCGAAGGTCGACGGCGACCTGCGGCTCCTCGACGCCCCGGCCTGGGTGACCGGCGACGCGTGCGGATTGTTCCGCGGCATCGTCGCGGCGATGATCAGCGGCCACTACGCGGCCGGTTCCGCGCTGTCCGCGCTGAACGGGCCCCGATGACCGGGGCGCCCGAGAACCGCCGGGCACCGGTCGTCGGCGTCGGGGCCATCCTGGTGCGCTCCGACGGTGCCGTGCTCATCGGCCGGCGGATCAAGCGGGGGGAGACCCCGACCTGGTGCCTGCCCGGCGGACACGTGGAGGCGGGCGAGACCTTCGAGACCGCCGCCGTACGCGAGATCGCGGAGGAGAGCGGCCTGCGGGAGGTCGCAGGACCGCGCGTGTTCGCTGTCGCCCTGCGCATCGACGCGGACGGCACCCAGCTGACCGCCGGTGTGGTGGCCCGCTCCACGGACCCGGGCGCCGAGCCGGCCACCCCGGAGCCCGAGGTGTTCGACCGCTGGACATGGGCCCGGCCCGAGGCCCTTCCCACCCCGCTGTTCCCGGCGAGCGCGGCTCTGCTCGCCGCCTGGCGGGGGAGGCCCGCACCCGACGGGTGGACCGTGTACGCGACGCCGGGAGTCCCGGCGGAGGAAGAAGGGGGACGATGAGCCGCCTCCACGTCTTCGACATGGACGGCACCTTGCTGCGCGGCACCACCGCGAGCCTGGAGATCGCGCGCCGTCTCGGCTGCCTGCCCGACCTGATCCGGCTCGAGACGGAGTTCGCGACCGGCACGGTCGACACCCGCGCCTTCGCGGCGCGAATCTGCCTGCTGTGGCGGGAGCTGACCTACGACGTCGTGGCGGACGTCTTCGCCCGGGCACCCTGGATCGGCGGGCTCGCCGAGGTGTTCGAGGACATCCGCCGGCGTGGTGAGAGATCGATCGTGGTCACCATGTCCCCGGACTTCTTCGCCGACGGCCTGCGGGCCTTCGGCGCCGACGACGTCGTGGCGTCCCGCTTTCCCGCGCTGCCGTTGCGCACCGGGCCCGATCCCCAGGCGATCCTCACGCCCGCGGACAAGGTCACCATCGTGCACCGCGCCCGTGCCGCACTGGGACTGCACCAGGACCAGTGCGTCGCCTACGGAGACTCCGCCTCGGACCTGCCCCTGTTCAGGGAACTCACACACACCGTGGCCGTGAACGCCGATCGCACCCTCGCCGGGCTCGCCCGCCACCGGTACGACGGTGACGACCTGCGCGTGGCGTATCGGATCGCCCGAGTCCGGCCGCCGTCCGCGCCGGACGGGCCGTCCCGCGTCCGTCCCAAGGAGCGTCAGTGACCACCTCTTCCCCGACCTCGGAAGACTTCCGGTTCGACGGACGCGCATGGACCAGGCTGCTGGTGCTGTGCACGGCCATCCTCTTCGAGGGCATGAGCCTGTCGAGTATCAATGTGCAACTCGCCGGTATCCAGCGGGATCTCGAACTGCCCCCCGACCAGCTTCAGTTGGTGGCGAGTTCGTTCCTCACCCTGTACGCGGCGCTGCTCCTGGCCGGGGGAAGCTGCGCGGACCGGTGGGGTCACCGGCGGGTGTTCCTGGCCGGCGTGGCCGTCTTCGGCGCCGGATCGCTCGGCGCGGCACTGGCGCAGGGGCCGGTGCTGCTCATCACGGCCCGAGCCGTCCAGGGAGTCGGCGCCGCGATCACCGCGCCCGCCGCCGTCGCGCTCATCGTCCGGGGATTCCCGCAGGGAGCCGCACGCAATCGGGCGCTCGGCGTCTTCAGCGCCATGGGCGCGGCGGGCTTCTCGCTCGGCGTCGTCGTCGGCGGCCTGCTGACCCAGGCGGTCGACTGGCGAGGCGCCTTCGTCCTCTACGTGCCCCTGAGCCTGGTGGTCCTCGTCCTGGGCGTACGCGTCCTGGACCGCGACCCCGGCGCAGGAGCGGGCAACCGGGTGCCGCTGGTGTCCGCCCTGCTGATCACGGGTGGTCTCGTCACCCTCGTGTACGGCGTGGGCCGGGTCGGCAGCGGCTCCCTTCCCGAGACCGGGCTGCTCATGGCCGTGGGCACCGCGGCGATCATCACGTTCCTCGGGTTGCAGGCCAGGGCGGCGACACCGCTGCTGCCGCTCGCGCTCGTCACCGACCGCCGTATGGCAGCGGCGGCTCTCGCGCTCGGCGGTGCCTTCGCGGCGATCACCGGGGCCCTGTTCCTGGTGGCGACAGACCTGCAGGAACACCAGCACTACTCGGCACTGGCGGCCGGACTGGCCTTCCTGCCACAGGGACTCGCCGTGGGCGCACTCTCGACACCGGCCGCCCGCTGGGCCGACCGCGTCTCCCCGCCACGCCTGCTGCTCACCGGGCTCGGCGTCATCACCGCCGGGCAACTGCTCTACACCGGAGCCGAGCACGGTGACTACCCCACCCACCTGCTGCCCGCGGCGCTCCTGGTCGGCACGGGCATCGCCCTGGCCTACCCGGCGGCGGTGATGCTCGCCAGCAAGGCCGCCTCCTCCGACGGGCAGGGAACGGCGTCGGGCTTCCTGGTCACCTGCCAGCAGGCGGGCGGAGCCATCGGGGTCGCGACGGTCACCGGGATCCAGAATGTCGCACCCGGCACCTTCTGGAGCGGCCCGTACAGCCTGTGGGGCTGCTTCGCCTTCGCCGCCGCGGCGCTGCTCGGCTGCATGCTCCTCCTGCTCCCGAACAAGGTGCGTGTCCGAGTGGCCTGACCCCCCGGGTGGGGGCGGCCGCCGGCTCCCCCCTCGTGCGGACACGGCCGGTACGAGGCGGGGGGCGCAGGGCGCGGCCAGGACCGGCGGGTGACGACGTGTCATGCCGGGTGGTGGCCACGACGGGGAAGACGTCGGCCTGCCCGAGTGCGTATCGCCGGCCTTCGCTGTAGCCGTGAGCGGCGTCCGCCGCCTCCAGTTCCTCCCCGCCGCGGCCCGCTTCTACGGGCGCCGACGGTGTGCTGGAAGGACGAACTCCTATACAGCTCACAGGCTTTTACCATGCCAATCCTAGTTGTCAACGAAATCGTCAGTGACATGGTCAACTCAGTGCACGGACACAAGCCGAGAACGCCAGCAGCCCACCGTTCCCGCCGCTGGTTCATGAACAAGGCCCTGCTCGCCGGCGGTGTCTCCGCCGTCGCGGTCATGGGCGGCTACACCGCCGGCCAGGCCGGTGCGGAGGAAACGTCGACCGCCGACGCCACGGCGAGCGCCACCCCGTCCCGCCCGCCGACCGGCGGCGGCCGGACCATCGCGTACGACGACTTCGTCGGCGTCACCACCGACGGCACCGTCATCAGCGACCTGTACGCGATTCACCGGACCGGCGTCTCCACCACGCCGGTGGTGCGCGCCGGGTCGGCTTTCGTGAACTCGCTGACCGACGACCAGAAGGCGGCCACGCTCTACGACATAGACGCCGACCAGTGGCTCGACTGGACCAACGTCGACTCCAACGACCGCGACGGTCTCGCCCTGCGCGACATGGACGAGAAGCAGTACAGGCTCGCCATCAAGCTGCTCAAGGCCGCGTTGTCCGCGCGTGGGCTCGAGAACGCCACCCAGATCCGCAAGCTCAACCACTTCCTCGGTGAGTACAGCGGCGACACCTCCAAGGCGCTCAACTACGACGCCTACTGGTTCACGATCATGGGCACCCCATCGGCGACCGACCCCTGGGGCTTCCAGTTCGAGGGCCACCACCTGGTCATCAACTACTTCGTCCTCGGTGACCAGGTCGTCGCGACACCGACCTTCCGCGGCTCCGAGCCGACGAAGATCACGTACGACGGTGTGGACTACCACCTCTTCCGGGAGGAGACCGCTGCGGGCCTCAAGCTGTTGCGCTCGCTGGACGCCGCCCGACTCGCCACCGCGGCGCCGGGCACCGAGCAGAAGACCGGCACCAACCTGACCGTCGGCGCCCACAACGACAACGCGGTCCTGCCCTACAAGGGCATCAGGGGCTCGGAGTTGAACCGCAAGCAGCAGAAACTGCTGCTCGACTTGGTCGAGGTCCACACCGGCACCATCGACGAAGGTCACTCCAGGGTGTGGCTGCGTGACATCGAGAAGCACCTCGACGACACGTACTTCTACTGGATCGGCGAGTCCGAGGACGACTCGGCGTTCTACTACCGCGTGCACTCCCCGGTCGTACTGATCGAGTACGACGCCGAGTCCCCGCTCGCCTACCACGAGGACGACGACTCCAGCTCAGCCTCCCCCAGCGCGTCGGCGACGCCCACAGCCTCCGCCTCGGCCGGCCCCGGCGGTGGCATGGGCGGCCCGAACGGCACCCCCACCCAGCAGCACATCCACACCATCATCCGCACCCCCAACGGCAACGACTACGGTGTGGACCTGCTCAAGCTCCACCTGGCAACCGACCACTGACACCGGCTCCACGTCTGGTCCGTCCAGTGAAACCCGTGCATCGTCGACCGGTCCGGGTAGGAACAGGTTCGGGACTTGTCAGGCCGGTGATCTCCTGCCCGGCCCGGCGCGACCGGGACCCGCACGGCGGTGCGGTCGGGGCGTCACCGCGGAACGAGTGGTCCGCGGTGACGCCCCGGTCGTCAGCGCACGGCGTGACTGCCGGGTGCGTGCCCGACGGTGGTCACGACACGCGCGGCCGCGGTGCCGGATATGATTCCGCAGGTTTTCCCGTTGAGGGTGAAGCTCCTCGGGGCGGTGTTGCCGCCGCTGTAGGCGGCGTTGAAGCCGATCGTGGTGGAGGCGCCGGTGGGCAGGGCCGCGTTCCAGCCCATGTCCTTGACGGTGACCGCCGCGTCCTTCTGCGACCAGGTGCCGTTCCACCCCTGGGTGATCTTCTGGCTGCCGGTGAAGGAGAAGCCGAGCTGCCAGCCGTTCATCGGAGCGCCCTGGTTGGTGATCTTGATGTTTCCGGTGAAGCCGCTGCCCCAGTCGGTGCTCACGCCGTAGCCGACGGTGCAGGCGGCGGGGGGCGCGCTCGCGGTGGTCAGCGTCACCGGGGCCGACGCCGGCGAGCTGCGGCCGGCGGTGTCCTTGGCCACGACCCGGAAGGTGTACGCGGTGGCCGGGTTCAGTCCGGTGATCGTGGCGGTGGTGGCCGGTGCGTTCACCGTGGCGATCGGGGTGGATCCGGCGGGATCACCGGAGAACACCTGGTAGGACGCGACCGGGGCCGACCCGGGGGTGGAGGCGGCCCAGGTCAGGGTGGCCCGGTCGGTGCCCACCGCGGAGGCCGCCGGGGTGCCGGGGCCGGAAGGCGGCGTGGTGCCGGTGGAACCGGCCGGGATGACGTACTCGGTGATCGAGTACGCCGGGAAGGTCCCGGTGAAGGCACCGCCCGACATCGGTTGGTCGGCGGCGTGCTGAACCTTGGTCAGGTCGGTCTGGCCGTAGCGGTAGACCTGCGCGGTGGCAGGGAGGGCGGTGCGGCCGGTGATGGAGACCGGCGCGGTCAGGTCACCGGTGGTCTTGTTGATCACCATGACCGTCGTCGCGTGGTCGGAGCTGCGCTCGGCTGCGTAGACCGAGAGGGTGTCCTGGTCGGCGCTGGCGGCCTTGACCGCGGTGTCGCCGAAAGCGCCACCGCTGCCGTCGTAGTTGAGGAACATCCGGAAGGCGTAGGCACCGGGATCGGTCGCCTTCGGCGGTGACCACAAGGTGGCCAGGTCCAGGCCCTCGCGTCCGAAGATGCCCAGGACGTCGGCCTGCGCCAGAGCGCCGTTGACGTGGTCCAGCGCACCCCAGTTGTACTCGGTGACGGCCAGCTTGGTACCCGGGTAGTTCTGGTCGACCAGCGAGCGCATCCGGGGGATGAACTGGATGGGCTGGTTGATCCAGCTCTCGTCGACGTACGACGGGTCCCACAGCTGCCTGGTGGAGCGCAGCCGCAGCGCCTGGGTCGCGGCGTCACCGGCGCCGGCCAGCGCCACCCCCGTCTGCTGCGGGTAGATGTGCTCGTCGAAGTAGTCCAGGATCCGGCGGCCGTGGGCTTGGTCGTACGCCTTCATCTGCTGCAGGTACCAGGGGGCGAACTGCACACCGCCGTGCGCCGCCCGGTCCGGCGGGTCCGACCAGCAGCTGCCGCCCTGCTTGCCGCAGACCTCCTGGTCCAGGCCGGAGTAGACCAGGGAGTTGAAGCCCCAGCCGACCGGGCCGAGGGTCTGCGCGCCGGCGTCGGCGTCCTTGATGGCGGCGCCGGCGGCGTAGGTGCTGTCCCGCATCTCGTCGTAGCTCGCGCCGGTGGGGTGCACGTCCCGGTGGGTGGCGTGCCACAGGTCGGGTTCGTTGTCCAGGTTGTAGAAGCGCACCCCGCCGTCGCCGGCCTTGCCGTGGGCGCCTCCGAGGTACTGCACCCAGCCTTTTGTGAAGTCCGCGCCGATGGGGATGCTGGTCTCCGCCGGGTTGTTCCCGGTGATGTCGGTGCCGTCGGGCTTCTTGCCGTTGCCGCAGTCGGGCCGCCATTGAGCGTCACTGCCCTGCTGGGGACCGTACTTGGCGATGCTGAAGCCGCAGGCGTCGTCGCGGGCCGCCGCCGTCCGGCCGACCAGCGGCACGGTGAGCACCGAGTCGGTGCCGGTCCTGCGGTTCTGTCCGACGAACTTGTCGGCCTCGGACCCGGCGGGCAGAGTCGCCGGGTCGTTGTTGTAGTGCAGGTTCTCGAAGTACCAGTCGGAACCCGCGTTGTAGGCGTCGAGCTTGTAGTTGTACCGCGTCGTGGCGTTGCCGCCCCAGCGGCTGAGCGGCAGGCGCAGTTCCTGGGCCAGCGCCTCGTCGGCGAAGTTCATTCCGTAGATGTGCGGATCGATGGGATGCCGTCCGGTGGTGGCGTCCACGCTGATCGCCGGGCCCGCGGCGTCGGTGGCGGCGACCGCCAGGGCGCGGGCGGCCTGGTCGGTTTCCGATCGGGCCACGCCCGCTTGCGCGGGACCGGCCAGGCCGGCGCTGCTCACCAGCAGGGACAGCGCCGCGAGAGCGGCTCTCGGTGCTGTACGCATGGTCTCCTTCTCAACGGCCATGCGGCGCTCGCCCGTTGGCCGCACGGCGCAGGTGGACGTACGACGACGTACCGGTGATGGCACCGAGTGGGAGGACACCGAACGGCCTGACGTGGGGGATGGCTGGCGGTGGTGCGGTGGTGCCTGGTCGGCGGGGTGCGGCGCGACAGCGAGGTGCGAGGTGCGCAGTGCGATGTACGCGCGCGGGCGCGCTGCTGTGCTGTGATCACGGGCACCGGCGGGTGGGAGCGCTCCCACCACTTGCCGGACGGGTCCGCCGATCCTCTTTTTTGCGGGACGGGAGGGGTGCGAGATCAACCGGCATGGCACCCGCGCGGCCGGCGGTCGAGCCGGGCCAGGTATGAACCACACCGATCCGAAACATTCTCATCACTGGGTGATGATTTCTGCTCCGGGACTCTAGGGTCGACTTGCGAGCCGAGTCAAGAAGCCGTACAGCCCGGATCGGGACGAGGTCGCGGACGAGGCTCTGTGCGGCGGGCGGTCGGCGGCGGGTGGATGGCTCCGAGAAGTTCGGACCGGCAGCCGTAGCCGTTGCCCATGAGCACGGCCGGCGAGGCTCGCCCGTTCGGTGCCCCGGCCGCCGGACCGCTGACGCTCGCTCAGATCGCCGAGCCGGCCGGGATCTCGATGGCCATGGTCGCCACAGTGTGAACGGGCGGACCGATGCCGCCGACGGTGGTCGTCGATACACCACTCCCACGGACGTGACCGCAGCCCGGATCGGCACGGTCCACCGGAGCGACGATGTGCCGAAGGAACATCGGTTCGAGTACTGGCGCGAGTTGATGCACCAGGTGATCGCCCCCAGCCATATGAGCAGCCAGTTCGCCGGCGACTTCTGGGCGCGACAAAGGCGGGGACCGGGTGGCCTGCCGACGGCTCCGCCGGTCAGCCGCCCGCGTTCCGTTCCGCGATCCGCAGATTGTCGGCGATGTCCACACGCACCGGATGTCCGGCCGGCAGGCCAGTGCTCTGGGCGTGGGCGCGGCGCAGGACCGTGAGGCCGTCGCGGCGGAGGCCTGCGGCGAAGAGGGTCGCGCCGAGGGTGTTGGCGGTGGTGAGGGTGGATTCGTGGGCGGCTCCGAGGCGGCGGGCGCGGCGCTGCCAGGTGTCGTCGAGAACCGCGACGGACGCCGAGACGTCGCCCTGAATGGCCAGGGCCCCGCCGAGGTTGTGAGCGCAGTCGAGGGTCGCGGGGTCGTCCGGGCCCCAGGCGCGGGTCGCACGGTCGGTGGCTTCGCGGGCGATCTGCGCGGACGAAGCCGCCTTACGCTGCTGGTAGAGGGTGGAGCCGAGCAGATTGAGCAAGCCGATGGTCTCCCCGTGGTGCGCTCCCAGCTCTGCCTCGCAGTCGGGCAGCAGGCGGCGCAGGAGCACCTCCGCCGCGGCGAAGTCGCCGCTGTCGAACAGGACGCGCGCCGTGCGGAGCTGCCGACGCAGGCCGGTGCGGTTCGGTCCCTTGCGACGCCACACGACGACCCCTCGCCCACGGCGTCGTCGCCGTGTCGTTGTTCCGGTGGTGCGGCCGACCATCGTATAACCGCGGCATGTTGGTCAGCGAGGGCGCGGGCGCGGACCGCGCTGCGGTGGCACGATGAGGTGAGCACGGCAACGGGAGGACACCCATGATCGAATCCCTGTCTGCGGTCGCAACGGCCGCTTCGACGACGCTCGTCGCCGCGATGGCGACGGATGCCTGGGGCGCCGCCCGCTCCGGTTTGCTGCGGTTGTTCAGGCGGGACGACGCACCCGAAGAGGGTGCGCTGGTTGCACTGCTGGAGAGCGAGGCCGCGCTGGTGTCCGAGGCGGAGGATCCGGAGGCGGCACGCCGCCAGTTGGCACCGGCGTGGCAGTTGCGGCTCGAACAGTTCCTTCATACGCACCCGGAGGTGGCCGACGACGTGCGTGAGCTGACCCGGCGGCTTCAGGACGAACTGCCCGCCCCGCAGCGGCACTGGGTGCAGCACGTCGAGGCGCGCGACCACGGGCAGGCGTTCGGCGCGCAGGGCGGGAACGTGATCGTCCATCAGGAGCCCGGCGTCGGCCGAGGTGACCGCGCGACGTGAGTGAGCAGCACGTCAGCGCGACGGGCGGGTTCGCCTACGGTGTCGTCGGCGCGGACATCCATGTGTTCGGCGACGGCACGCCGTTGTACGTGCTGCGCAGATGGGCGGCGGCCCCCGAGGCGGATCCGCAGTGGCTGCGGCAACAACCCAGCCGGATGCTCCAGGCCCGGTATGCCGTGGCCCCGTTCACCGGGCGGGAGGACGAGCTGGGCGCGCTGCACGCCTGGTGCGCCGGCGGTCCGCAGCGGGCGGCACGCTGGCTGCACGCGCCAGGAGGGCAGGGCAAGACCCGGCTGGCCCAGCAGCTGGCCGCCCAGCTGTCCGGGCAGGGTTGGAAGGTGGTCACGGCGGTCGAAGGGCCCGGGACCGTGCTGCCTCCGCCCGGCAGCCAGGACCTGACGCCGGACAGGGCGGCCGGGCTCCTGCTCCTGGTCGACTATGCGGATCGCTGGCCACTGACCACCCTCACCTGGCTGTTCAGCAACGCCCTGCTGCACCGGCCGGACGTGCGCGCCCGCGTCCTACTGCTGGCGCGCGGCACCGACCCGTGGCCCGCGCTGCGCGGGGCGCTCGCCAGTGAGCAGATCGATGTGTCGACACAGGCCCTCGGGCCACTGGACCAGCCGAGCGGCCCGGCGGCCGGGCAGGGTGAGCGGGGCGCGATGTTCCGTGCGGCACGCGCCGCCTTCGCGGAGCGGTACGGGATCCCGGCGCCGGTGGGCGAACCCGACCTGGCCGACGACAACTTCGGGCTGGTCCTCGCCGTGCACATGGCCGCCCTGGTCGCCGTCGACGCCGAGGCCTCGGGCCGGCGCGCCCCGCCCGACCTGGCGGGGCTCACCCTCTACCTCCTCGACCGCGAGCACCTGGGCTGGGCGTTGCTGCACGACCGGCGGGGCGGGGGACGGATCACCCTGCCCCCCGCGGTCATGAACCGGGTGGTCTTCGCCGCCTCCCTGAGCGGCGCACAACCGCAAGAGCAGGGAACAGCGCTGGTGGACGCGCTGGAGGTCGGGCAGCCGACGCCCACCGTGCTGGCGGACCACAGCACGTGCTATCCGCCGCCCGAGGGCATGGACGGCACGGTCCTGGAGCCGCTCTATCCGGACCGGTTGGCGGAGGATTTCGTCGCGCTGACCGTGCCGGGCCACGCGGCCGACTACCCGGCGCAGGCGTGGGCGGCGGACACCACGGGCACCGTGCTGCGGCATGGTTCCGGCACCGCCCGGGCGGTGCCGACGCTGATCGCGGCGGCGGGCCGCTGGCCGCACCTCGGGCCCGCCTGCCTGTATCCGCTGCTGGCCGCCGATCCCGGCCTCGGCGTGTCCGCCGGGGGCGCCGCCCTCAGCGCTCTGGCCGAGCTGCCCGACATCACGACGGCACTCTTGGAGGAGGTGGTGGGCGCCGTGCCGCGCCCGGCCCCCGCGAACCTCGTGGTGGGAGCAGCCGCCGTCGACGTCCGGCTGTTCGCGTCCCGGATCGCAGCGGCACCGGACCGGCACGAACGCGCCTGGCTGTACGCCGGGTACGGCAACGACCTGCACGAACTGGGGCGCACGCAGGAGGCGCTGCGGGCGGCACGGCGCGGTGCGGAACTCTTCCAGGAACTGGCCGCCGACGATCCGGAGACGTACGAGGAGCACGTCGGCCGTACCCTGACGAACGTCGCCGGTCTGCTGCACGGCACCGGCGAGGCCGACGAAGCGGTGGCGACGCAGCAGCGCGTGGTGGACCTCTTCACCCGTCTCGCTCGGGACGATCCGCGCCGCTACGAACCGTACCGGGCGACCGCGCTGGCCAATGTCAGCGTGTATCTGGAGTCGGCCGGTCGGTGGGAGGAGGCGTACCGGGCCAACCAGGAGGCGGCGAGCGCGTACCGCAAAGCGGCCGTCCACGATCCGGGGCAGCGCAGGGGACTGGCGATCGCGCTGTCCAACGGGGCGGCCCTCACGTTCCGTCCGCCTGCGGAGGACGTCGCCCTGCGTGAAGCCGTGCAGTTGGGACGTGGGTTGGTGCGCGAGGGGGCTCTGGTCGAGGACACGCCGCTCGTCGCGTCGCTGGAGCGGCTCCGCGATCACCTGTCCGCGCGCGGCCGGCACGCCGAGGCCGTCGCGCCGGCGCGGGAGGTGGCCGAACTCAACCGGCGCCTCGCCGAGGCCGACCCGCAGCGGTACACCTCTGCGTGGACGACGGCGCTGATGAGCCTGCACGGGATCCTGCTCGACGCGGACCGTCCCCAGGAGGCCGTGGAGGTCGGCGAGGAGGCGGTGACGTGGCTGCGCCGGCTGGCCGACCGTGCGCCCGCCACCTACCTGTCGTCCCTGGGCGCCGCGGTGTCGCGGCAGAACAGGGCGCTGCGGGCGGCGGGCCTGCCGCCGGAACCGGAGGTGGATGTTCCGCGGCGTGTGCTCGATCCCGACGCCCTGGCCCGGCAGGTGCCGGGGGCCCGGATCACGGTGGACGGGTGGCTCCCGGAGCTGCTGCCCGTGCCGCACGTGTCGGCGGCGGTACTGCACGACACGGCGAGCGGGCTCGTGCGTCGGCGGGACTGGCCGGCGTACTGGGAACTCGTCTGCTCCGCTCCCCTCGCCGACGCGGTGCACCTCGTGCACCGGATGCCCCGGCGCGCCGGGGCGCCGGACCATCCGCTGGACGCGGAACTGTTCGCCTGGCTGCGGTCCCTCTCCCCGCGCCGCGCCAGGGCCCTCGTGGAGGAAGCGGCCGGCGCGGCCACCCGGACGCTGCCCGAGGACTTCGGCGTGTTCTCCGCGGCGCACAGCGCGTTCGGGCACGGTGGCGAGGTGCTGGCCGCCGCGCACCTGACGGACGATCCGGACGAGCAGACGCGCGAGGTGATCGAGACCCTCGAACCGGAGTCCGGCACGCGGACGGTGGTCCACCGCGGCCCCGTGTGCCACGAGTCGCTCGCCGTCCTGGGCCCCGGGGACGTGGTCGCGCTGCGCCGCAGCGAGGGATACGCGGCCCGGGCGGAACTGGTCCGGCACACGTCGTTCGAGACGCGGGTGCTCGCACGGGGCCGCACGTTGACCGGGGCGCACCTGGCGGCCACGGCGTACGGATGCGTGGTCTCACTGCCGCTCACGCCGCAGGTCCTGGTCCTGACGGCGACAGGGCAGTTGCGCCAGGTCGATCTCGGGCAGTGGGCGCTGAGCACCGGCGGCCCGATGGCGGTGACCCCCAGGGGCGACCGCATGGTGCTGTGCGACGGCCACCGCCTGATCGCCGTCGACGCCGCACTCGGCCACGCGCTGAGCGCGGCCCCCGTACCGGCGGAGCACGCGCCGGTACGGGAGCTGGTCTTCGTCGGCGAGGACGCGCTCGCCACGACGGGGCGGCACGGCGGGCTGGTGCTGTGGCGGCTGGACGCCGCCGGGATGCGGCCGGTGGCGTCCCGCCACACCCCGATGCTGTCGCAGCTGTGCGCGGTCCCGGCCTGGGACGTGGTCGGCGGTCACGCCGGCTCGGAGGACCGGGTCCGCTTCTTCGACCCGTGGCGGGATCTCGCCCCGGTCGACGCCCCGCCCGCGATCGTCGGCTCGGCCCGTCGCCTGCGCGCGGTGCTGGCGGCGCCGGGCGGACGCCACGTCGTCTACTCCGGGCAGCTCGACGTGGACGCGCCGCCGCGGCGCCGCTCCTTCGCCTTCGTGACCCGGGTGCACGATCTCCACCATCCCGGTTCGCTGTTGCGGCGGTCACCGGCCGGTTTGGGCGACGCCGAGCGCGCGGCTCTGGCCCGGGCCGACGGGGATGGTCCGGGCGCGCGCGACCTGTTGCGCCTCGCGCACGTGATGGCCACCCGCCTCTGACGACCAGGGAGCAGACGCCGAGGATTCCGGCGGGCCCCGGACGTCGGGACCATCCCCGCGCGTGCGGGGAGCAGACCGGTGTCCGGGTGGGCGTGGGGGCCGCGGGCGGACCATCCCCGCGCGTGCGGGGAGCGGACCGGTGTCCGGGTGGGCGTGGGGGCCGCGGGCGGACCATCCCCGCGCGTGCGGGGAGCAGACCGGTGTCCGGGTGGGCGTGGGTGCCGCGGGCGGACCATCCCTGCGCGTGCGGGGAGCAGACTGCTCACCTTTGCGTTTCTCTGGAGCCAGGCCCGGTGCTCCCAGCGGCGAAGCCCTCTCGGCGGTCCTGTCCCGCGGCGCACGGTCCCTGGTTCGGCGCATGCCTCCACCGGTGCTGTCGCCGGGAGCACGGCTGGTGGGCCATAGGCGCACCGTGCTCCGGGCTCATGACTCGGAGGACTCGGAGGACGCGACGAATGGCGATCACGGGGGTGAGGGCCGCCGGTTCGTCGACGACCTCTTCGCTCGGCGCCACCCGCGTCATCAGGTGTGCTTCTGAGCGGCCTCCGCCACGGAACCCGGCAGATCGGCACCGACGAGGGGCCTCCGCGTTGTACGACTCTTCCTGGAGCGAGGCCCGGGAATGCCAGGAAGCTGAAGCCATCAGGTGATGCACGGTGTCCGGTCCACTGACGGCTGGGAAACATGTCACCGGCGGCCTGCCTGGCAGGCGAGCGGCCGTCACGGTGATGTCGTCCAGCGGGGTGCGGTCCGGGCCCATGCCTGGTCCCAGTCGGCATGGCGTCGCCGGTCCAGTGCGCGGGCGGCCGCGGCGTAGGTGAGAGCTCCGGCAGTGAGCACGCCTACGCCTGCTGCGCCGGCCGAGCCGAGAGTGCGGCTGCGGATCTGCTCGGCGGTCCAGGGCGGGTCGGTGGTTTCTCCGCTGTCGGTGGTCCACACCTGGACAGTGCTCCCGGCGGGCAGACCGGGCCGTACCTCGGTCGTGGCGGTTCGGGGGTGTCCGGTGGGATCGGTGAAGCGGACCTTGACCGGGTAGCGGGTGTGCCGGTCCTCGGCTGATCCGGGTTCGGGGTGCCGGGGGGCGCCGTGGAGCAGCACGGCCGTGGTGAGGTGGCGTGACCGGGCCTGTTCGCCGGCGGTCTGCTGCAGGGAACGGTGCACGGTGGTGCCCACCAGCACCATGGCCGACGGGGTGGCAGCCAGCACGGCGAAGGCCAGGGCAAGCCCGATCCATGCCTGCACCAGGTCGGTCGGGCGGCGCAGAGGGTTGCGCCGCCATCGCCACAGCCGGGTGGGGCGCAGGGTGGGGAGCGGCTGGGCCTGCGGTATCTCGTCGGTCACGTCGCTTCTCTCCTTCGATGCCGAACCGGCCGGGCGGCGGGCACAACGATCAGGGAGGTTCGGCCGCGCCGCTGCTCCTGCGATGGCGGGGGTCGGCGACGTGGGTGACAGAGGGGTGTCCGCGGGCGGACCGCAGGACTTTCGCGGCGCCGCGAACGGCGGCGGTGTGCGGGGCGGGCAGTGGTCTCACGGGCACGTGCAGGTCTTGAGCCAGCTGGTGGGCGAATTCTGGGTGCCGGGCGCCGCCGCCGGCCAGGAGGACGCCTCTTCGGACGGCGTCGAGGGTCTGCGTGGTGTGGTCCTGCCGGAGCATGTCGGTCACCGTGCCGCTGACCGCGTCGGTGATGGCGCGGTGGGTGGTCGCTTGGTCCAGGTCGTCGGTGCCCAGGGCGGTGCGGTGGGCATCGACCACCGCACCGTCGGCCAGCAGGAAGACCTCGGTGAGGTGGGCGCCGAAGTCCACGATGAGCAGGGGGCGGCTCATGTCCGCCCCGGCGCCCAGTGCCACTGCCGTGGCGGTGGGGATGGTCAACACCGTGCGGGGCCGTAGAACTTCCAGTGCGGCGCGCGCCGCCTTGCGGTAGGCGATGCCGCCCAGCACGGGCGTGGTCAGGGCGATCAGCGGCCGGGCGTGGCGGGGAACACGGGGGCGCAAAAGACGCTGCAGCATCCGGGCGGTGCCCTCGGGGTCGACGATCGTGCCGCGCTGAATGGGGTGGGAGCCTGCGGCGCCCTCGACGCTGATGGTGGGGACGTCCAGGATGATCCCGCGGCCGGGCACCCAGGCGCGGGTGCGGGAGCTGCCCAGGTCGAGGGCGATCCCCGGACACCGCCGGCACACCGGCCAGGTGGGGGAGCCGTCAGCGGGTGCGAAGTACACGGACATACGGTCACCGTGCCGCTTCTCGGAGCTGGTGGCAGTGGCCGCAGTAGCGGGCTTGCGGCACGATCTTCAGGCGTGCCACGGCGATGGGCCGGGCGCACCGATGGCACCTTCCGTAGCGGCCCTGGTCCATCCGCTCAAGGGCCGCTACCACGTCGGAGAGGACCATGCGGGCGGAGGCGGCGAGCTTGACGTGGACCTCGATCTGCGAGGCCGCCTGCCGCCCGCGTATCCGCTCGGCCCGGGTCGGGGAGGGCGACGCGATCTGCCGCAGCTGCTCCTCGCGGAACAGGCGCTGCTCAAGCAGGTTCTCTCGCAGCCCGGCGAGATCCCCGGGGCGCAGGCCCGCGTTGTCGGCGTCGATGACCTGTTTGTTCACTTCTTCATGCCTCCACACAGCGGAAAGGGAACTCGACCCACGCACCGCCGGCTGTCTGCGGTCAGGTGCTGCGCCGCTGGCATCCGACGCAGCAGCGCGCGTACGGCAGGATCTCCAGTCGTTCGACGGGGATGGGCTGGGCACAGTCCTGGCACAGTCCGTACGTGCCGTCCTCGATGCGGCGGAAGGCGGCGTCGATCTCTTTCAGCACGCGCCGCAGGGCGTCCTTCTGTACGGCCATGAGGTGGTCGTTCGTTCCAGGTCCGGCCTCTTCGATCGCGGTGAGCTGGGTGAGCCGCGTGTCGCGCTCGTGCTCAAGACGCTGCCGGACCTCATGCGCCGTGAGACGTTCGGGGCCCAGCTCGCGGCGGGCGGTGTCGAGCGGCATGGAAAGCAGTCCCTTCACATCGGGGCGGTCGGCGGCCCGTGGCGCGCATCCGCCGCATCGCGGAAGGCACGGTGGGCTACGTGCCACAGGTGCCTGCGGCCGTGTTCGTGGGGCGGCCGTCTGGTTCGTGGTTCCCACCCTGGTCGGCCCGGTCGGGGGAAGCCATCGGCTGCGGTACCCATCTGCGGGGGGCTCGGTGGTGCAGGCGTCAGGGGGAGATGGGTGTCGCACCCCATCGACGCGCACACCGCGCCCGGAGAAGCTGGTACGAAGCCGACGCGAGATCCCGGGCGGCGTGAGGTGGGATCCGCCTGACGGATAGTGGTGTCGTGGGGTGCACGCCAAAAGGAGGCTCGACAGGCTGTGTCGTTGTTCTGGCGGATCTTCGGGCTCAACGCCGTGGTGCTCGGTGCGGCCACGGCGCTGTTGCTGTGGGCACCGGTGACCGTCTCGGTGCCGGTGCTGCTGACCGAGGCGGCGATCCTGGTCGGCGGACTGATCGTCATGCTGGTGGCCAACGCAGCTCTGCTGCGTATCGGGCTGGCTCCGCTGGAGCGTCTCACCCGGCTGATGACCAGGGTGGACCTGCTGCGCCCGGGCCAGCGCCTGCCGGTGGCCGGACACGGCGGGGTGGCCGAGATGATCCGCACCTTCAACGCCATGCTCGACCGGCTGGAGGCCGAACGTGCCACGAGCAGCGCCCGCGCCCTGTCCGCCCAGGAGTCCGAGCGGCAACGCATCGCCCAGGAACTCCACGACGAGGTCGGGCAGAGCCTGACCGCGGTCCTGCTGGGACTCAAGCGAGCAGCCGACCAGGCCCCCGAGCCGCTGCGCGCCGAGCTGCGGCAGGTGCAGGAGACCACCCGCGAAAGCCTGGACGAAGTACGCCGGCTCGCGCGTCGGCTGCGCCCCGGCGTTCTGGAGGATCTGGGCCTGGTCAGCGCGCTGACGGCACTGACCAACGACTTCGCCACCCACACCGGCCTGAAGATCACTCGCCACTTCGCCGCGGACCTGCCGCCTCTTGACCCGCAGACCGAACTGGTGCTCTACCGGGTGGCGCAGGAGGGGTTGACCAACGTCGCCCGCCACGCCGAAGCCGAACGCATCGAGCTGAGGCTGCGGCGAACCGACGGTGCCGTGGTGCTGGGCATCAGTGACGACGGCCGAGGCATCGGTATCGCCCGGGAGGGTGCCGGTATCCGCGGTATGCGCGAACGCGCCCTGCTCGTCGGTGCCACGCTCGAGATCGACACCGGCACCACCGAGGGCACGCACGTGGTCCTGTCCGCACCCCTCACCAAGAGTCCCGTGCCCCGCGCAGAGGAAGAGGACGCCGATCATGGCTGACAAGGCCCCGATCCGGATCTTGCTCGCCGATGACCATGCCCTGGTCCGCCGCGGGGTGCGGCTCATCCTCGATGGCGAACCCGACCTTGAGGTCGTAGCCGAGGCCGGTGACGGCGCGGAGGCCATCGCCCTGGCCCGCACGCACGAAGTGGACCTGGCCGTCCTGGATGTGGCGATGCCGCGCATGACGGGGCTGCAGGCCGCGCGGGAACTGTCGTCCCGACGACCGCAGCTGCGGATCCTGATGCTGACGATGTACGACAACGAGCAGTACTTCTTCGAGGCACTCAAAGCCGGAGCCTGCGGCTACGTCCTGAAGTCCGTCGCCGACCGCGATCTGGTCGCGGCCTGCCGGGCGGCGATGCGGGGGGAGTCGTTCCTCTACCCCGGAGCGGTCACCGCCCTCGTCCGCAACTACCTCGACCGGGTCCGGCGTGGCGAGGAGGTTGCGGACCGCGTGCTGACGGCCCGGGAGGAGGAGGTCCTCAAACTCGTCGCCGAGGGCCATTCCTCCAAGGAGATCGCGGAGACGCTGTTCATCAGTGTCAAAACGGTGCAGCGCCATCGGGCGAACCTGCTGCAGAAGCTAGGACTGCGCGACCGCCTGGAGCTGACGCGCTATGCCATCAGGGCGGGCCTGATCGAGCCCTGAACCGCCTGTACCCCCCCGAGACCTGCTCCCGGTTCCACGTGCCGGATCGGGTATGACGACAGAGCCCGAGGAGGCGGCGTATGGCCCAGCCCCGTCGCGGCGCCACCCCTTGCGATCGTCCGCGCCGCGCGGGCACCGCCGGCAGGCTGCTGCCCGCACTGGTCGCCCTCCTCGGCCTACTGACCATCCTCGGCACCGCAGCCCCCGCCTCTCCCAGCGGCGTGACGACGTCGATCCCCGTGGTGGCCCAGGGGAGCGGCGGCGGTATCGCTCCGCACACCGACGAGACGTGCACCCCCGCCTGGGGTGTCGCGGCGCGAGTACACCGGGACACCACCGCTGAGCGGCAGGCTCCGCCGACCGGGGGCACGCCCGTCCCACGCTGCCCCGTGCTGCCGCGACCCGAGCCGGGGGCGTGGTCGGCGCCCGCGGCCGGGACGGCCGGACCTCCTGAGCACACCGTGCGGCACAGTGAGCGGGCGCCACCGTCTCCAGCCGGCCCCTGACATCTCCCCTTTGTCTTCTCCGCGCCGCCCGGGGCGGCCGCGGTATGCCTGCTGGAGGCACTCTTGACGCGCGCCATGCGTGTACGGGCGTTCTTCGCCCTCGCTGTTGTAGCCCTGTCACTCTCCATCACGGCGGCCGTACCGGTCCGCCTCGGCCTCGACCTGCGCGGCGGCACCCAGATCGTGCTGGAAACCCGTGACTCGCCGACCGCCGAGGCGGACTCGGCGGCAACCGATCGCACCCTGGAGGTGTTGCGCCGCCGCGTCGACGCGCTCGGCGTCGCCGAGCCGGCCATCGCCCGTTCCGGGGACAACCGGATCATCGTCGAGTTGCCCGGTGTGCAGGACCCGCGTGAGGCCGCCGACGTCCTGGGCCGTACCGCCCAGCTCACCTTCCACCCCGTCCTCGGCGTCGCCGAACCGGGACAGGCCCCGACCGAGCGGCCGGAGGAACGCACCCTGCCCGACGAATCCGGCCAGCGGCTGCGCCTGGGGCCCTCCTCACTGACGGGAGCCGACGTCGACGGCGCCGAAGCGCGGATCGACCAGCAGGGCCTGGGCGGCTGGTTCGTCGGCGTCGACTTCAAGGACGCGGGCGGCTGGGCGGATCTGACCGGTGCGGCGGCCTGCGCCCCGGCCGGCGACCCCACGCGCCGCGTGGCCATCGTGCTGGACCACAAGGTCATCTCCTCCCCGCAGGTCGACCCCTCGGTCGCCTGCCGCACCGGCATCACCGGCGGAACCACCCAGATCACCGGATCCTTCAGCCGGCCAGAGGCCCGGGAACTGGCCCTGCTCATCAACGGCGGCGCCCTGCCTGTGCCGGTCGAGACCGTCGAACAGCGCACCGTCGGCCCCACGCTGGGAGCCCAGGCCATCCGGGCCAGCGCGCAGGCCGCCGTCATCGGCACCGTGCTGACCTCCCTGTTCCTCATCGCCGTCTACCGGCTCATGGGCACGCTGGCCGTCCTGGCACTGGCCTGCTACGGACTGATCTCCTACGCCACCCTCGCCGCCCTGGGTGCCACGCTCACCCTGCCCGGACTCGCCGGATTCGTCCTGGCCATCGGCATGGCGGTCGACGCCAACGTCCTCGTCTTCGAACGCGCCCGCGAGGAATACACCACCCGTCGCCGCAAAAGCCTGCGCTCCGCCCTGACGGCCGGCTTCCGCAACGCCTTCAGCGCCATCGCCGACTCCAACATCACCACCCTCATCGCCGCCGGACTGCTGTTCTTCCTCGCCTCCGGCCCCGTGCGCGGTTTCGGCGTCACCCTGGGCATCGGCGTCCTCGCCTCCATGCTCAGCGCCCTGGTGGTCACCCGCGTCCTCGCCGACTTCGCCGTCACCCGCCGCGCGGTGAGACGACGTCCCCGCCTCACCGGTATCGCCGGCACCGGCACGGTCAGCGACTGGCTCTCCCGCCGCAGCCCGGACCTGATGCGCCACCGGCGCCACTGGCTGGCCCTGTCCGCTGCGGCCCTCGTCCTGGCCACCTCCGGGATCGCGGTGCGCGGGCTGAACTTCGGCGTGGAGTTCACCGGCGGCCGGCTCATCGAGTACTCCACCACCGCACCGGTGTCTGCCGACCGGGCCCGGGATGCCCTGGCCGACGCGGGCTTCCCCCGCGCCGTCGTCCAGACCTCCGGGGAAGACGCCCTGACCGTGCGCACCGACGAACTCTCCAACGCCGAGGAGGCCCGGATCACCGAGACGATCGACGACCTCACCGGCACCGCGGAGAAGACACGCGACGAACTGATCGGGCCCAGCCTGGGCGCAGAGCTGCGCCGCGGCGCCGTCATCGCCCTCGGCACGGCTCTCGCCGCCCAGCTGCTCTACCTCGCCGTCCGCTTCCGCTGGACGTTCGGCACCGCAGCGGTCGCCGCCATGGCACACGACGCCCTCATCCTCATCGGCGTCTTCGCCTGGCTGGGCAAGCCCGTCGACGGGGTGTTCCTGGCCGCCCTGCTCACCGTCATCGGCTACTCGGTCAACGACTCCGTCGTCGTCTTCGACCGAGTCCGGGAACTGTGGCCGGGCGGGAAGACGGCGGCCGCGCCGGGTAGGACACCCTTCGCCCGGGTCACCAACACGGCGATCCTGCAGACGGTCCCGCGCACCGTCAACACCGGCATGGGCGCGGCGTTCATCCTGTCCGCGCTCGCCCTGCTGGGCGGGGACTCCCTGACCGACTTCGCCCTCGCCCTGCTCATCGGCATCGTCGTCGGCACCTACTCCTCGATGTTCACCGCAGCGCCGCTGGCCGTCGAACTCCACTCCCGCGGCACCCAGTCGTCGGGATTCACCCGAGGAGCGGCCACTCGGAACACGGAAACTCCCTGACGCGGTAGGTGCGAGGCGTCATGCTCCAGCTCCACCCACGCCTCGTCATCCGGCTCGGGATCACCGATCTCCTGTGACGAGTCCTCGTACCGGTGACTAGAATTAACTGTCTATGGAAGATAATTCTTCGGAAGACGAGTAATGGCTGACACTGACCTGAAGCTGCTGTACCGGGAGCTGGTCTCGCTGGAGATCGAAATGTGGGACGGCATCGAGGGGCGGTTGAGGGCCGAGTACGACTTGGCGCTGACCTCGTTCGAGGTGCTGCACCTGCTGTTGCGGCGGCCTGGGCGGCGGATTCAGGACATCGCGGAGGAGTTCTCGATCACGGTGGGCGGCACGAGCAAGGTCGTCGACCGTCTGGAAGCGGCGGGCCTGTGTGGACGGAGGGCCAACCCGCACGATCGCCGTTCCTCGATCGTCGAACTCACTGCTGACGGGCGGAAGCTGGTGGACGGGGCGCTGAAGGTCTTCGAGGAGGAGCTGGAACTGCGGATCGGGTCGGTGATTCCCGAGAAGTCGGTACGCGAGGTGACCACGGTCCTCAGTACGCTGCGGGCGGCCGGACGTGCTCTGGACGCGGAGCGGAAGGCCGCGGGTCGGACGCCGGTTCCGGGGATGCGGGCGCAGAAGCAGCCTGGCCGGCCGGCCTCGTGAGCCAGGGCCTCTCGGTTCACTCGGCGATGCCGGTGAAGGCGGTGACTGCGTTGAGGTGGGCGCGGACGAGGAGGCTGCCGGGGCCTCCGTCGCGGGCGGCGTATTCGCGGGTGTGGTCTTCGCCCATGTAGCGGGGCCGAGGAGGCTGCCCGGTGCGGCATCTCGTCGGGGTTCGCGAAGGTCTTGCGTATCTTGCGTCGGGGTTCGCGAGGTCTCGACGTGTCCTTGGCGGAGGACGAACGCGTTGAGGGTGGTCGTCGTCGTCGCGGAGGGCGAAGCGGCCGTCGCGGGCGAGGTTGCGGCCCTTGACGCCGTCCTTCGTGCTGAGAAGCACGGCGTCGTCGCCGTCGAGGGGGAACCGGTCCGGTCCGACCTTGGGCCGTTCGCCACCCCGAGGTCGGGGACGGCCTCGGGGCACACAGTCGGTGTCAGCGGCCCCAGAAGGCGTCTTCGGCGTTCTGGTCGCCGGAGAAGAGCCACATCTCGGTGATCTTGTCGTTCTGGATGCGCAGGAGATCCACGCCGTCCATGGCCATGGACGTGCCGCCGCTGCGGCCGGTGAAGTGGATGGTGGCGGCGACCAGGTCGCCGTTGCCCATGAGGGAGTGGATCTTGTCGATGGCGAAGGTGCCCTGACTGGCCTCCATCATGTTGCCGAGCATCCGGAAGACGGCGCGCTGTCCCTTGTGCTCGCCGGAGAACTGGTTGGTGCCGGGCTGGTGCCACACGATCTGCTCGTCGAGAAGGTCGCCGAGGGCGGCCATGTCTCCGGTCTGCACGGCCTGGAAGTAGGCGCGGGCCAGGTCGAGGTTGGCGGTGGTCATCGTGGTCTCCATGGGCTCGGTCGGGCTTTATCGGGTGAAGTCGAGGCGGTCGGCCAGGCCGGCAGCGGTGAAGGCGGCCTCGATCTCGGTGCGGTCTTCCGGGAAGTGGGCCCAGCTGTCGTAGTGCGCGGGGACGACGCGTCGGACGCCGAGTGTCTTGGCGGCCTCGGCGCCGAGGGCGCTGTCGAGGGTGAGCAGGGCGCCGTCGAAGGCGAAGGGCATGCGGGCGCCGCCGAGGAAGAGGATCGCGGTGTCCACCGGGGCGTACTTCTCGGCGATCTCCCTGACGTCCTCCAGGGCGGCGTTGTCGCCGCTGACATAGACCGAGGGCAGGTCGTCGGAGGTGAGCATGAAGCCGATGACGTCACCGGAGATCGGCTCGCAGCCCACGGGACCGTGCCGGGCGGGCACGCCGGTGATGGTCACGGTGCCGCCGTCGGGCCGCCTGAGTTGGCCGTGTGCCAGAAGGCGAGGCCGCGGGCCTTCCCGCCCAGGCGGCCGGCGCCGCTTTCGGTGGTGAAGACGACCGGCACCTCGGCCAGGAGAGCACGGCCGGCGTTGTACGGGTTGTCGTCGTGCTCCTCGTGCTCGTCGTGGGTGAGCAGGACGGCGTCGATGGGGCTGAGGTCGGCGGCGGTGTCCGGCGAGGGGGCGGTCTTGACGAGCTTCTGGTCGCCCGCGAGGGGCATGGGGTACTCGCCGGGCGGGTCGAAGGTCGGGTCGGTGACGACCCTGAGCCCGCCGTACTCGAACACGACGGTGGGGCCGCCGTAGACGTGGACGGGGATCCTTTCGCTGGTGGCGCTGGCGCCGGACATCGGGGAACCTCTCGGTCGGGGGCACGGTGGTACGAGGCGCTGCGCAGGCTCCGACGGGCAGGCAGGCCGAAAGAAGCACGGGTCGCGGGGGCGCCCGCTACCTGAAAGGGGTCTCCAGCAAATCATTTACATTCCAAGGAAGCAACTTCCGTAGATTATTGTTCCGTGTGTGGGGGTTCGTGACCTGCCGTCTGCCGGCCCTCGGACAGCACAGGACCCCGGCGCGTCGAACACGGATGCCGGGCCGCAGGAAGGAAGTACGTCATGGAGTCGGTCGAGATCGAGGCGAAGACCCTGATCCAGAAGTCGAAGACCCCGTCGAACGACTACGTCATCAACCCCTGCACCGGCTGTGTGATCGGCTGCGCCTGCTGCTTCGCCAGCTGGGCCAGGCGCGGAGCTACGCGGTACAGGCGGAGCCGAAGCGACAGGGGATCAGCGGCAAAGACCGGGGAGACATGGAAGCCCGCAGAACCGTAGCCGGTTACGAGCGGACGGATTCGCCGGCCGGTCCCGGATGCCGTAAGGCATGACTGTGCGCGTCCGGAGTCGACCGCGTCCGTGTGTGATTGGTGCGTGCTGGCTGGGACGTCGCTCGGAATTCCCCGCCGGCCTCAGATTCGCCAGGAGCGGAGCGCCTCCGCGACGTCGTAGATGCTCAGCCGGGTCTCGCGGACCTTTCTGATCAGGTCGGACAGAGCGCCATAGGGAGGGTCGATGCCTTCTCCGGACTGGTCCATGTACTGGCCGGTGACGAAGCCGGCGAAGAGGCTGTTGCGGTGGGGGAGGGGTTCGAGACGCACGATGGTGTGCAGGAGGGCGGCGGCGCGCCATGCGACGTCGGGGTTGGACGTGGCGAGAGTCGGCATGCGTGTCCTGTGGCGCGCGACAGCGGCTACAAGGGCCGAGTAGTCGGTGACCGACACGTCGTCGTGGCCGAGGGCGACCTCCTGGACGTCCAGGAGCCAGGAGACGTCGATGTACAGGATCCCGCTCATCAGGCGGCGGTGGCCCCCTGGTCGCGCCCGGACGCGGGGACCTCGTCCGGGAACGCCTCGTCGAACTCGGAACGCAACCTGTCCGCCCACGAGGCGGCGCCGGCCACGAACCGTTTGCGCTGCATCTCGCGGACACCGAGGTCGTGCAGGTACTGCTTCAGGCTCTTGCCCTCAGCCGCAGCAGCCGCGCGCACGCCTTCCATTTCTTCCTCAGTAAACGGCACGTTCAGTGATGGCATATCGGCATGGTACCTACTTGGTACCTGCGGGGGCGACCCTCAGGGCTGATCGCCGAAGGCGTCGACGGCGTGGACGCCATGGCCTTCGCCGGCCCCGCCCGCAGCGTCGAGGCTCTCGGCCGCCATGCGCCTGGACGTGTGCGGCGCGACCGCCAGCCTCATCGGTCTGCTCCAGATGTTGACGGTGGCCTGCGCCGCCGGGCGCGGGGAGTTCGTCGTGCGGGCCGGACGGTCTGTGAGCGTGTGACAAAGCTCAGCCCAGCCCGGTCCGCTGGTGGGGGTGCGGCTGACTAGCTCTTATAAGGGAGCTCTTCGGCGTGGGGTGCCCGCGGCCGGCGGATTCCGGGAGCCGCGCACACGTGGGAACCGTGCCCAGTGCCCAGTGCGCAGGGGCGGGCTCGATCAGTTGGCCGACGTGTTCCGTGTCATCTCGGCTGCCTCGGTGATGGCGCGTTGTCTGAGATCGCCGAACAGCTGCATCGTGACGGCGGCCAGGACGTCGTCCCCGCCAACAGTCCGCCCGTCCCCGCGACGGGTGGACAGGGCGAGGAGGGGGTCCTTGAGCAGCGGGGCCGGGGCTGGCTCGCCCGGCACCACCAGACTGACCGTCCCGAACCGCTTGACCCCGCCCTCGCGGACGACCTTGGCCGCGTCCCGGGCCAGGGCCGTCAGGAACACGCTCGCGATTCCGTCCAGGTCGCGGACCAACGCCGGGACCGCCCTCACCCCCCGGCTCCCCAGCAGCCTTCTCACCCCGGCCTCGAACCGGTGGGCGCCAGCCACACCACTCGGTGTACGCGCCCCGCGGCGCTCACGAAGGGACACGAGCGCACCATCGGCGTTGCGCACCTCGCCCATCAGGCCGTGGAAGGTCGGGCTGTGCAGGTACCACGCCGATCCCACCTCCACCTCGACGTTCCGGTCGATCGCCGAGATGAGGTCCTTGGGAATCAGCCTCTTCCTGACCTCCTCGGCCGCCGCACTTCTCGCGCCCTCGATGATCTCCGTCAGCACGGTCCGCGTCACCGACGCGGCGGCCCACGCGGCCGACCGGGAGACGTGCAACGAGGTCACGTCCCTGAACACCGCTTTGACGAGTTGAGGCTTGAACGGCAGGTCGGTCACGACGGAAGCGGTCTGTGGACCGCCGCGCTCGGTGCGTAGGGGTTGTGTGGTCATCGAAGAATGTGCTTTCTGCTGTCGGAGGTGTCAGTGGCCCATGCCGCACCGGGCGGCGAGACCACAGAGCTCTGCGGAGGGCGCCGAGCCGACACAGTGCCTGCCGGGCGGGGCCGCCGGCACCGAGGTGCAGGCGGCCCCGCCGGATTCTCGACGCTCCGGCGACCGGGCGTGCGGCAGGGGGTGCCACCCGGGCGACGCGCTGTGGTGCGGCGTCGTGCCGGTCAGGCGACCTGGTACCTGCCGACCTCCAGGAAGTGGCGCAGTGCTTCGGGTGTGTTGTCGTCCAGGGCGGCGTTGGCTGCCGCGCGCAGGGCAGGGCTGATGGACGAATCGGCGAGGATACGGGCGATGGCGACGCGGTCGTCCTCGGCCTGGGCGATGCGGTAGCCGGTCTCGAGCCAGGCGCGCATCGCGTCGGGGTCGTTGGCGTCCAGGAGGGCGTTGACCTCGGCGATGACGCGCCGGCCGCTGTCGGGGTCGGCGAGGATACGCGTGATGGCGACGCGGTCGTCCTCGGCCTGGGCGATGCGGTAGCCGGTCTCCAGCCAGGCGCGCATCGCGTCGGAGTCGTTGGCGTCCAGGAGGGCGTTGGCCTCTCGTGTCACACGCCGGCCGCTGTCCGGGTCGGCGAGGATCCGGACTATGGCCACCCTCAGGTCGTCGGCGTCCGGCTCGTCCGCGGACGAGGACACCGCCGGCACCGTCACCGCGGCTGGTGCCGCCGTGGCGGCGAAGGACGGGGTGGCGAGCAGGAGGGCCGGGGCAAGGATGCCCGCGGCGATGCCGGGCGCTACGCGATGCAGTCGCAAGGGGAATGCTCCTCTTCGTTTGCTACGAGCATGAGTTGAGGACGCCTCAGGGCGTTCACTTCGGTGATGCTGCCACCTGGGTCTGACAGTGGCAGTCGGCCCGCCGCGGTCGCAGGGCACCGTCGCCGCGGACGTGGCCGGTGTTTCATGGCGACGCGCCTTCGAGAAGGGGGGCCTTGAGCGCGGCTCGGGGCTGTCGGGCATGATCGGGGCGAGACGATTCCTGGGGCGGTCGTGGTGGGTCCGAGCGTGTGGTGGTGCGCGCGACGGGGTTCGGCTCGTCTGCCGGGACCGGGGCGGGGGAGCCGGCCGTGTCGCCGCACGGCTTGGCCGGTCATGCGAATGAGTGGGCGCCAGGTCGTGGGAAAGCGACAGTCGCGGCCGTGGCTCATCTCGGATGAACTGTGGTCGCTGATCGAGCCGTTGTTGCGGGAGCCGGGGCCGAAGCAGGTGGAGGGACGGCCGAGGGTGCCGGACCGGCAGGGGGTTGCGGCGTGCTGTTCGTGCTGCACACCGGCATCGAGTGGGAGTACCTCCGCAGGAGGCGGCGTTCGGTTCCTGGACGACCTGCTGACGGCGTCTGGTGGCCTGGAACGAAGCCTGGCCCTGGCCCAGATGTTCTACGCCGACAGCCCGCTTCGGGCGCCACCCCCTGCGCTGTGGCGCCGAGTTGTTCGGCCACGACCGCGTCCTGTCGTGCAGCGATCGGCCCTGTGATCCGGAGAAGGGGGCGGCTACGTCCGCTTGGCTGTCGCCACCGTGGAGGAACTCGACCTCAAAACACGGACCACTCCGCGATCTACGGGACAACGCCGTGCTGCTCGGTCCGCGGCTCACGCCGTGAACCGCCCGGTGGTCCGTACCCGGCGGACGGCCGAGCCCTGCCCGCCGCGTACGGCCATGGTGTCACTCTCACGCAGTATGCAGCCGACGGTGCGACCAGCGTGGCGTGGGTTGGTCAGGAGGGGAGGATCCGCCACTGCTGCTGGGTCAGTGACTCGTACGTCTGCTGCTCGACGTTGGCCCCGTCCGAGGTCGAGCTGCCGGCCACACCCATGGCCAGGCCGCTGAATCGGTTGACGAGCAGGTAGTAGCCGTCAGCGGTGGGCGTCACGGCCCAGTGCTGCTGGGTGACATGGGCGTCCTGCCAGATGGCGACGTTCCCGCCGGGGACACGGGAGAGGCCGGCCACCTCCACGAGTTTGCCGCTGTTGACGCCGCGGATCTTGAAGTAGCCGTCGCCGGTGGCTATGAAGGTGAACTTCTGGGTGGTGTTGTTCAGCCAGGGCCACTGCTGGCAGTTGGTGCCGTTGGTGGTGCCCCGACTGTCGACGTCGAGTACCTTGCCGCTGTGCCGCGCGGCCAGCCGGTAGGTGGTGCCCGCGGCCGGGAAGCCGGAGGACACCAGCGTCGGCTTGGCCGACCGCCCGCCGATCCTGATTCCGCTGATGTTGGCGTAGCCGCCGGTGCCGGCGTTCACCTGGACGCGTACGAAGCCCGCATCGCGGTTGGGCCACTCCACCGACTTGGTCCTGTTGTTGCCTGCCCAGGTGCCGGTGGCGACCTGGGTGAAGGTGACGCCGTCCGTGCTGGTGGAGATGGTGTACGAGGTGATGTCGCCGTCGGTGGCATTGGTGCGGTTCCACTGCTTGGGCAGGTACTCAAGGGTGGAGACGTTGCTCCAGACTCCGCCCAGGTCGATCGTGATCGACTGCGGCAGCGTCAGGCCCCATGTCGACCAGCAGGTCTCGTAGCGGACGTCGCTGAGTCCGTCGATCGCGCCGAGCGGTCCCTCTCCGGTGTGGTAGCCGGTCGCGTACGCGTTGACCGGTGTGATGGGGTGCTCGGCGCGCAGCATCTGCGTGGGCAGCGGCGGCCTGGAGGCGTTCGGGCTCCAGGCCGCGCCGACCTCGGCGAGCCGGTTGACGATGTTGGTGTCCAGCAGGCCGTTGCGGTTGGGCGGGCAGTTCAGGATGAACGAGGTGTACTTCGGTTCCAGGTCGGTCAGATGCGACAGGATCGAAGCCTTGCTCATGAGGCTCTCGGTCGGAGTCGACGGGTGCCAGAACCAGCCGTTGCTGATGGTCTGCCCCTGCATACCGGCGTACGTGTTGCCCGCAGGCGCCGTGACCCCCAACGGCTCCTCGAAGAAGATCGCGTCGCTGAGGAACGGCTCCGAGAGCCCGCCGATGTCGATCATGACGCAGTCCGGTTGCAGTGACTTCACCAGGGAACGGATCCTCTGGTACGAGATCGCCTGCTGACCCATCTGCCACGCGTACCCGTCGGTCATGAACATGTCTATCGTGCCGTAGTTGGTCAGCAGCTCGGTGATCTGGTTGAGGATGAACGCCATGTCCGCGGGCTCGATGGCGTCGTTGACGTCGAGCCCGGTCACCTTGTGCCGGGTTTCCCACGCCTCGACGCCGAAGGTGCGGTCCCAGATCGAGTAGTAGAAACCGACCTTGAGCCCCTTCGCCCGAAACGCGTCGCAGTACGCCTGCACGACGTCGTGCTTGTAGGAACTGTTCGCGACGTTCTGCGTGCCGTGGGCGGACGGCCACAGGGCGAAGCCGTCGTGGTGCTTGGTCGTCAGGATGCCGTAGTTCATCTTCGCGGCGGCGGCAGCGGCCGCCCACTGCTCGCAGTTCACGGTCGGGGGAGCGAAGAGGGTGGGACTCTGGTTCGGCTCGGCCCACTCCTGGTCGGTGAACGTGCCCAGGCTGAAGTGGTTGAACATGCCGAACCGCAGGTCGACCATCTTGCTCAGGTTGGTCTGCGTGTCCGCGGCGGACGCCTTCGGCAGAAGGCCGGAGAGGCCGGGAAGGACGGGCAGTGCGGTCGCGGTGGTGGCCGCACTCCCCGCACCGATGAACGTGCGACGGGACATTCTCCCTGCGGGCATGGCCGACTCCCATGATCTGGTGGCGTGGATCCGGTGACGGCGCCTGAGGCCGACAGCCATCGGATGTTAAGAGCGCGTTTTTATCCTGGTCAATGCTTCTGGCGCCCGAGTGAACGAAAAAATCGATAAAACTGGGGCATATTCACGCATGGAGCGGCGGGAGGTGAGACGCCCTCCGCTTATACATCGGATGTATCAAGTCGCGCTGCACAAGGGGTGGGGTGAGCCCGGCGAGACTCTGCGGCCCTCGGGTCGGGCGTGCCACCTGGTGGTCGGACTCACGCCGGACGGCGATCCCCGACGGGGGGAACAGCTCCGCCACCCGTCGGTGTGAGAGCGACCTGGGGGCGGGGCACCCCGTGATCGTGATGGCGGCGTGCGTCCGGCCCGCGCCTCCGCTGTCCCGGACGCCCCCGTCGGGATTCGATGAACCCTCAGTGCGTGTGGTCGCCGGTGTGCTCCGGCGCAGGGGCGTCGACGGCGGGATTGCCCGCCAGCCACTGTTCCACCGCGGCGATGTGGACGGTAGCGGTGGAGATGGCCAACGGGGCGTCGCGTGCCTGGAGGGCGGCGAGGATGGCCTCGTGGTCCCGATGGGCGTGCTCCAGGGCATGCCGGGTGCGGCTGCCCCGGACGATGCGCACGCGCTGGGTACGGGTGGAGAGCACCTGGAGGAGCATCGTCAGGACGGGGTTGCCGACCGCTTCGACGATCCGCAGGTGGAAGGCGATGTCGTGGGCGACGAACTCCTCGACGGAGGCGGCGGCGCGGCTCCGGTCGAGTATGCCCCGCAGCGCCCGGAGGTCCTCCGGCCGAAGCAGGGAGGCGGCCAGCCCGGTCGCCTGGGGTTCCAGCAGCCGGCGCACCTGGACCATCTGCTGGGCTGTCCGCCCCTGGGAGACGTCGGCCGCGAAGGACAGCGACTCGAGCAGGAGGTGGGGCTCCAGGCTCGACACGTACGTGCCGTCACCCTGGCGGGTGACGAGGATGCGCATGGCGGTCAGCGCCCGGACCGCCTCGCGCAGCGAGCTGCGGGACAGGCCGAGCTGGTCCGCGAGGTCGTCCTCCCTGGGCAGGCGGGAGCCGGGGGCGAGATCACCGCGCACGATCATGGCCTTGATCTGGTCCATCGCCTCGTCGGTCAGCGCCATGGGGGTGCCTTTCATGCTGGGCGGACAGGGAGCGGCTCACGCGAGGGCGGGGTCCCGGCGGAGCCGCGTCGCATGGCCTCTACTCCTGCTTCTCGCCGGAGGCGAAGCGGGAGATGATCAGCGCGACGATGATAATGGCCCCGTTGAGGAACTGGTTCCACAGCGGCGGCACGCCCGCCAACGTCATGACATTGACGACGAGTTGCAGGGTCAGGACGCCGGTGAGAGCGCCGAACACCGACCCTTTGCCGCCATTGAGGCTGACCCCGCCGATGACGGTCGCGGCGAAGACCTGGAAGATCCAGCCGCTGCCCTGGGTGGCGGAGATGGAGCCGTAGTGCCCGCTGTAGAGGATACCGGCGAACGCGGCGAGCACGCTGCCGAGGATGAGGACGACCCACACGATCCGGTCGACGCGGATGCCGGCGGTGCGGGCGGCCTCGGCGTTGCCGCCGATCGCGTACAGCGCCCGTCCATGGCGCAGCCAGGCCAGTGCGCCGCCGCCGAGAGCGAACAGCAGCGCGCAGATCCAGATGGCAGCCGGCATGCCCAGCCAGGACGCCTTGCCCAGGTAGGTGAAGGACGAGGGCAGTTCCACGATGGACTGGCCCTCGGACAGCGCCACTTGGAGGCCGCGCAGCATGGTGAGACCGCCGAGGGTGACGATGAACCCGTTCAGTCGGAGCTTGAGGATGAGGAAGCCGTTGACGGCGCCGATCACCGCTCCGACGGCCAGGCACAGCGGGACCGCCGTCCACTCGGGGAACAGTCCGAGCCCGGTGAAGCGCCCTCCGGTGCTGGGCAGCACCAGCCATACGGCGATGACAGGGGCGACGCCGATCGTGGACTCCAGCGACAGGTCCATCCGCCCGCAGATCAGGATCAGTGCGGTGGCGAGGACCAGGAGGCTCAGCTCCGTGGACTGCTGGGCCACGCCGATGAGGTTGTCGGCGGTGAGGAAGGCCGGCGAGACGATGAACCCGATCAGGCCCAGCACCAGGATGGCGGGAACGAGCGACAGTTCTCGGAATCTGCCGAGGCCGAGCCGGCGGCGAGGGGTGGTCTCCGCGGCGGGCTGCTTCTCCGCCACGGTGGCTTCGGTGGCGTCTGTGGTGGCGGACATGGCTACCTTCCGTGCTCGTGTCGCGAGGGGGCGGTCTGTTCGGTGGGGGACACGGCGGGCGTTCCGGACACGCCTTCCATGGCGGCGACCAGGTGTTCGTCCTTCCAGCCGCGGTCGAACTCCGCGACCACCTGTCCGTGGAACATGACGATCACGCGGTCGCACACCTTGAGGTCGTCCAGCTCGTCGGAGACGATCAGGGCCGCCCTACCGCCGTCCGCCACCTGGCGGATGCGGCTGAGGAGGAACTCCTTGGACTTGACGTCGACCCCGTTGGTGGGCCGGATGGCCACCAGGACCCGCGGATCGGTGGCCAGCGCGCGGGCGACGACGACCTTTTGTTGATTGCCGCCGGACAGGGCGGAGACCGCGGTGGCTGCCCCCGGCGTCTTGATGTCGAGGCTCTGGATCATGCGTTGGGCGAAGGACCTGGTGCGTGAGGGCAGCACGGTGCCGTACGGACCCAACTGGTCGGTGACGGTCAGCGTCGCGTTCTCCGCGACACTGCGGTTGTTGACCAGACCCTGTAGGTGGCGGTCCTCGGGGACCAGCCCGACCCCCGCGGCGAGCGCCCGCGGCACACTGCCGGTACGGACCTCACGGCCGCCCACCGAGATCCGGCCGGCATCGGCGCGGTGCAGACCTGCGACGGTCTCGCCCAGCTGTACGTTTCCGCTGGTGGCAGCACCGGCCAGCCCCACCACTTCGCCCGCTCGCACGGCCAGGGACAGGTCGCGGCAGGCGCCGGACAGGGTCAGGCCCTCGATCGTCAGCAGCTCCTCGGCGTCGGGCCGCACGGCCGCGGAGCCGGCCGCGGCCGCCGGGGAAGCCGTCTCACCGGTCATGGCTTCCACCAGGGCCTGGTGACCGAGTTCGGCCACGGGCGCGGTCAGGATGTGGGCTGCGTCCCGGTAGACGGTGACCGTGGCGCACAGGTCGTAGACCTCTTGCAGATGGTGAGAGATGAAGAGGAAGGCGACACCCTGCCGCTGGAGGTCGCGGAGCTTGTCGAACAGACGCGCGATGCCGCGGGCGTCCAGCTTCGCGGTCGGCTCGTCGAGGATGATGAACCGGGCGCCGAAGGACAGCGCCCGTGCGATCTCGATGAACTGCCGCTGCTCGACGGTGAGGTCCTTCGCCCGGGCGGCCGGGTCGATGTCCACCCCGTACTCGCCGAGCAGCTGCGCGGCCCGCTGCCGCAGCTGGTTCCAGCGGATGGGCCGCAGCGCGGTGGGGCTCTGCCGGTCCAGGAAGAGGTTTTCCGCCACGCTCAGCTCTTGGATGATCGTGGACCGCTGGTAGACGCAGGCGACACGGGAGCGCCACGCGTCGGTGTCGACGAAAGCGGGTGCCGGCTCGCCCGAGAAGCGCAACGACCCGGTGTCCGGCTGCTGGAGGCCGGTGAGGATGGACACGAGCGTGGACTTGCCCGCGCCGTTGCGTCCCACCAAGGCGTGCGACTCGCCCGGGGCGATGGTGATGCGGGCGTCGCGCAGTGCGACGGTGGCGCCGAACCGTTTGCTGATCCCGGTCGCCTCGACCACCGGGGCCTGGCCGCCCGCGCCGTTCGTCGGGGCGGTCGCGGTGTCCGCCATGGTGAATACCGTCCTTCTGTCGAGTTCGGGGGACGTGTCGAGCGAGGCGGAGGGACGAGATGCCGCCCGTCCCTCCGCTCGGCCGTCGGCCGGTCGGTCACCGGCTGATGTTGTTGCCCCACAGGGACGTGTCTTCCACGTTCTCCTTGGTCACCAGTGGTGCTGCCAGCTGGTCCTCCAGGCCGTTCGGGAGCTTCACGATGGTGGAGTCGTGGTCCGTCGGACCCGGCTCGAACGTCTTGCCCTCGGCTGCCGCCTGCGCGTAGAAGATGGCGTACTTGGCGTACAGGTCGGCGGGCTGGGAGATGGTGGCGTCGATCCGGCCCTTGCGGATCGCGTCGAACTCCTGCGGGATGCCGTCGTTGGAGATGATGCTGATGTGGCCCTTCTCGCCGGCCGGCTTGAGCAGGCCCTTCTGCTCCAGCAGCGCCAGGGTCGGCTGGAGGAAGACGCCGCCCGCCTGCATGTAGATGCCGTTGAGGTCGGGGTGCTGGGCGAGCAGGCTCTGCAGCTTGGCGGAGGCGACGTCGCCCTTCCAGTCGGTGGGCAGCTCGAAGACCGCGATGTCGGGGAACTTGTCCTTCATGCAGGCGGCGAACGCCTCGGATCGGTCGCGTCCGTTGATGGAGTCCAGGGCCCCCTGGAGTTCGGCCACCTTGCCCTTGCCGCCCAGCTGCTTGCCGAGGAACTCGCAGGCCTGGGTGCCGTACGCCTTGTTGTCGGCGCGTACGACCATGTAGACGTCGCCCTTGTCCGGTCTGGTGTCGACGCTGACGACCGGGATCTTCTTCGTCCTGAGGGTGTCGAGGGTGGAGGCGACGGCACCGGTGTCCTGGGGCGCCATGACGACGGCCTTGGCTCCGGTGTTCTGGAACACCTGGACGTTGGCGACCAGCTTGGTGACGTCGTTCTGCGAGTTGCTGCGCGGCAGGGCGTTGATGCCGTCGGTCTTGATGTCCTTCTCGATGTACTCCGCGTAGGAGTTCCAGAAGTCGGAGTCCGAGCGGGGCAGGTCGATGCCGATGGCCGGCTTGTCGCCGCCCGAGCCCTGCGTGGACGCCGTGCTCTCCCGGTTGCAGGCGGTGGCGAGGGCCAGCACCGCGAGGACGGCGGTGGCGGCTGCGGCGGTGGAACGAGTACGAGCGAACTTCATGACCGTGTTCTCTCCTTAGCCCGGGCAGGGAGCCGCAGGGCGACGGTGGGACGGAGCGACGGCTTCCCCCGCGGGGGGAGCGGGAAAGGCGTGAGGTCGTCGAAGGAGCGGGAACGGGGCAGCCGTAGCGGGACCACGCTTCCCAGGGGAGGGATGAGGATGAGGCCGATGTCCGAGGCGTTCGCGGCTCAACGGGAAGCAATCGAGTCATCCGATGTCTGCCGGGCGATGAGGACGTTACGGCGAGGTTGCCGAGATTGACAAGGGTTTCTTCCACGATGAGTCGCGGGGCTTCGCGGGCCCCGGGCGACCGGGCGGGTCCGTACGCCCTCCGAGCCCTCGATGACGCTTTTGACCTGGGGTTGTCGTGCGAGTTAGACGCCCGGCGACAGCGTCTTACGATCCGGCAACGTGCCGGCCGCGGCCCGCCCCCGCTCCGGCGCCCGGGTCGGCGGCTGCCTTGACATGCAGAAAGACGACCTGGACCACCAGTTCCCCGGTCCGTACTGGGCCGAAGCGGCGAAGAAGCTCCAAACGAGAACGGTTCGATTCATCGGATGCCACGTCGCCCACCCGATGGCAACCGGCAGGAAACAACGGATCTGTCCCCCTTGTGTCACTCGGTGAAAGGGGCACACCTCCGAGGAATGCATTGCCACTCGCGCTTCTGCCCTCTACAGTCGCCATGACATCAGACATCGGATGACTTGCGGGATGGCGCGTCTTCTCACCACGTCCCGCCCTCCCGGCCCGGGCGCGCCGAAGTCGGCCCGTGGGCCGACGCAACCGGTCGCCACCCACCCACACCCACCCACCCACCGCAAGGGAGCTGTTCCCGTTGAAACTGCTACGTCTTGGAGCTCCCGGTGAGGAGCGGCCTGCCGTCCGAACCGAGGACGGCCGACTGCTCGACGCGTCTCCTGTCACCGCCGACATCGACGGCGCGTTCCTGGGCTCCGGGGGCGTGGAGCGGCTGCGCGCCGCCGTCGCGGAAAGGTCGTTGTCCGAGCTGGACCCCGTCGGCCTGCGGATCGGTGCTCCCGTCGCACGCCCCGGCAAGGTCGTCTGCGTCGGCCTGAACTACCGGGACCATGCGGCCGAGACCGGCGCTTCGATTCCGCCGCGTCCGGTGGTCTTCATGAAGGACCCGAGCACGGTCGTCGGCCCGTACGACGAGGTACTCATCCCGCGCGGCTCCGTGAAGACGGACTGGGAGGTGGAACTCGCCGTCGTCATCGGTCGCCGGGCACGCTACCTCGACGGACCGGAGGCCGCCCGGTCCGTGATCGCGGGCTACGCCGTCAGCCATGACGTGTCGGAACGTGAGTTCCAGTTGGAATACTCCCCGCAATGGGACCTGGGCAAGTCCTGCGAGACCTTCAACCCGCTCGGCCCGTGGCTGGTCACCGCCGACGAGATCGAGGACCCGCAGGACCTCGCACTGCACCTGAGCGTCAACGGTGTGAAGCGGCAGCAGGGACATACCCGCGACATGATCTTCCCGGTCGACCACATCGTGGCGTACCTGAGCCAGTACATGGTCCTGGAACCGGGTGACGTGATCAACACCGGTACACCCGCGGGCGTTGCCCTCGGCCTGCCCGGCAACCCCTATCTGCGCCGCGGTGACACGGTCGAACTCGCCATCGACGGACTCGGCGGCCAGCGCCAGACCTTCGCCCAAGCCTGAAAGGCAGCCTCCCTTGTCCGCAATCCCCGCCCGGATCGTCGCTGTCGACACCTACGACATCCGGTTCCCCACCTCGCGTGAGCTGGACGGCTCGGATGCGATGAACCCGGATCCCGACTACTCCGCCGCCTATGCGGTGCTGAGTACGGACGCCGGTGACGGGCTCGAAGGCCACGGCTTCACCTTCACCATCGGACGCGGCAACGACGTACAGGTCGCCGCGATCAACGCCCTGCGCCCGCACCTGCTCGGCCGCTCCGTCGACGAGCTGTGCGCCGACCCCGGGTCGCTGAACCGGGACCTCATCGGGGACAGCCAACTGCGCTGGCTCGGCCCCGAGAAGGGCGTGATGCACATGGCGATCGGCGCCGTACTCAACGCCGTATGGGACCTGGCCGCCAAGCGGCAGGGCCAGCCACTGTGGCGGCTGCTCGCTCATGCCGACCCCGAGTGGCTGGCCTCCCAGGTCGACTTCCGCTACATCGCCGACGCCCTCGCCCCCGAGGAGGCCGTACGCCTGCTCACCGAAGGCCGTGTCGGACTGGCGCGGCGCGAGGCCGATCTGCTGGAGCGCGGATACCCCGGCTACACCACCTCGCCCGGCTGGCTCGGCTACTCCGACGACAAGCTCACCCGGCTGGCCGAGCAGGCCGTCGCCGACGGTTTCACCCAGATCAAGTTGAAGGTCGGCGCCAACCTGGAGGACGACGTCCGCCGGATGCGCACCGCCAGAGCCGCCGTCGGCGACGGCATCCGGATCGCCATCGACGCCAACCAGCGCTGGAACGTCGGCGAGGCGATCGAGTGGACGAACGCGCTCACCGTCTTCGACCCGTACTGGATCGAGGAACCCACCAGCCCCGACGACATCCTCGGGCACGCGGCCGTACGCCGGGACGTCGCGCCCGTGAAGGTCGCCACCGGCGAACACGTGCAGAACCGCATCGTCTTCAAGCAGCTGCTGCAGGCCGAAGCCATCGATGTCCTCCAGATCGACGCCGCGCGCGTGGGCGGCGTCAACGAGAACCTGGCGATCCTGCTCCTCGCCGCCAAGTTCGGCGTACCGGTGTGCCCGCACGCCGGCGGCGTGGGGCTGTGCGAGCTTGTCCAGCACCTGTCGATGTTCGACTACCTCGCCCTGTCCGGCACCACCGAGGACCGGGTGATCGAGTACGTCGACCACCTCCACGAGCACTTCACCGACCCTGTGGTGATCCGCGGCGGTCACTACGCCGCGCCGCTCGCACCCGGTTTCTCCGCCACCATGCACGCCACGTCCATCGCCGAGTACCGCTACCCGGACGGCGCCTTCTGGGCCGCCGACCTCGCCGGACAGGAACAGGCCGCATGACCGGGCTGGCAGGACTCCGAGCCCTCGTCACCGGCGGAGCCTCCGGAATCGGGCTGGCCACGGCCCGGACGCTGGCCGCGCAGGGCGCCCGGGTCGCCGTACTCGACCTCGACGCGTCGGCTGCGCAGCCTCCGCTGCGCGGCTTCCAGGCCGACGTCAGTGACGACACGTCGGTGCGGACCGCCGTGGCGGAGGCGGCCACCGAGATGGGCGGCCTCGACATCCTCGTGAACAACGCGGGCATCGGCGCGGCTGGCACCGTGGAGGACAACCCGGACGAACTGTGGCACCGCGTCCTGGACGTCAATGTCCTGGGGATCGTCCGCACCACCCGCGCCGCCCTGCCGTACCTGCGCCGCTCGGCGAGCGCGGCCGTGGTCAACACCTGCTCCATCGCCGCCACCGCCGGACTGCCGCAGCGCGCCCTGTACTCCGCGAGCAAAGGCGCCGTGCTCTCGCTCACCCTGGCCATGGCCGCCGACCACGTCCGCGAGGGGATCCGCGTCAACTGCGTGAACCCCGGCACCGCCGACACCCCCTGGGTGGGGCGGCTGCTGGACGCCGCCGACGACCCGGACGCCGAGCGGGCCGCCCTGAACGCCCGCCAGCCCATGGGCCGACTGGTCACGGCGGACGAGGTCGCGGCGGCCATCGCCTACCTGGCGAGCCCCGCCGCCGCCAGCGTCACCGGCACCGCCCTCGCCGTCGACGGCGGCATGCAAGGACTTCGGCTGCGTCCGGCGGCCGGCTCATGAGAACCACCACGCTGGGCACGAGTGGTGTCCGGGTCACGGAACTCGGCTTCGGTGCCGCGGGCATCGGCAACCTGTACCGCCCGGTCACCGACGAGGCCGCCGTCGCCGCGGTGGACGCCGCCTGGGACGCGGGCATCCGCGTCTTCGACACCGCCCCGCACTACGGACTCGGCCTGTCCGAGCGGCGCCTCGGTGCCGCGCTGCGCGGTCGTCCCCGGGGGACGTACACCGTCTCCACCAAGGTCGGCCGGCTGCTGGTGCCGCAGGAGACCGACGGTGACGACCTCGCCAACGGCTTCGCCGTCCCCGCGACCCATCACCGGGTATGGGACTTCAGCGCCGACGGTGTCCTGCGCTCCCTGGAGGCCAGCCTGGAGCGGCTCGGCCTGGACCACGTAGACATCGTCCTGCTGCACGACCCCGACGACCACGCCGAGCGGGCTCTCGGTGAGGCGTACCCCGCATTGGAGCGGCTGCGCGGCGAAGGCGTCGTGGGCGCCATCGGCGTCGGCATGAACCAGACCGCCCTGCTCGCGCGCTTCCTGCGCGAAACGGATGTCGACGCCGTCCTGCTGGCCGGCCGGTACACCCTCCTGGAGCAGCAGGGTCTCGCCGAAGTGCTCCCCGAAGCCGCCGCCCGGGGCAGGAGCGTGCTCGTCGGCGGGGTCTTCAACTCGGGTCTCCTGACCGACCCGCGGCCGAGTGCCACGTACGACTACGCGCCCGTCCCGGAACCCGTCCTGGCCCGGGCGCTGCGACTGAAGGCCGTCACCGAACGCCACGGGGTCCCGTTGCGCGCCGCCGCCCTCCGCTTCCCGTTCGGCCATCCGGCGGTCGCGAGCGTACTGACGGGGGCTCGCTCCGCACACGAGGTGCACGACACCGTCGCACTGCTACGGCGGTCCGTGCCCACCGCCGTCTGGGACGACCTGCGCGCCGAAGGACTCCTGCCCGCCGAGGCGCCTGTTCCGCTGCCGACGAAGGAGTCGTCGTGAGGATCGCCTTGCACACCAAGGTCCGCGCGGACCGTGTCGAGGAGTACGAGGCGGCACACCGCGAGGTCCCCGAGGAACTCACCGCCGCCATCCGCGCCGCAGGAGTGAGCCGGTGGACGATCTGGCGTAGCGGCACCGACCTGTTCCACCTCCTGGAGGCGGACGACTACCCGGCGATGATCGCGGAGCTGGAGAAGCTCCCGGTCAACGCCGCCTGGCAGGCCCGTATGACCGGCCTCCTGGAGGTCGTCCACGACTACTCGGCCGACGGCGCCGACGCCTGCCTGCCCGTGGTGTGGGAGCTGTGAGCGGCATGGCCGCCGGCCAGGGCATCGTGGACGCGCACCACCACGTGTGGGACCTGGCGGTACGCGACCAGGACTGGATCACCGGCGAGGAACTCGCGCCCCTGCGCCGTGACTTCACCCTCGACGACCTGGAACCCGAGGCACGGGCCGTGGGAGTCACCGCCACCGTGCTGGTGCAGACGGTCACCGTGGCGGAGGAGACACCTGAACTCCTGGCCCTGGCCGCGCGGAACGAGTTGGTGGCCGGAGTCGTCGGCTGGACGGACCTGACCGCCCCCGGTGTCGCCGATGCCCTCGCCGGACTGCGGGAGCTGCCGGGCGGCGAGCAGCTGGTGGGCATCCGCCATCAGGTGCAGGGCGAGCCCGATCCGGGGTGGCTGCTCCGCCCGGACGTGCGGAGCGGCCTCGCCTCGGTCGCCGAGGCGGGGCTTGTGTACGACCTCCTGGTCACACCCCATCAGCTGGCGGCCGCCCACGAGGCCGCCCTCCGCCTGCCCGGCTGCACCTTCGTCCTCGACCACCTTGGCAAACCACCCATCGCCTCCGGTGAACTCCACCCCTGGGCGGACGCGGTCCGGCTGCTCGCCTCACTGCCCAACACGGTCTGCAAACTCTCCGGCATGGTCACCGAGGCCGACCGGCCCTGGAGCGTGAACGACCTCAAGCCCTACGCCGACACCGTGCTGGACGCCTTCGGTCCCGAGCGGCTGATGTTCGGCTCCGACTGGCCCGTGTGCCGGCTGGCCGCCACCTATGCCGAGGTCGGCGGCGCTGCCGGTGAGCTGATGGCGGGGCTCAGCCCCGCCGAGCGGCGGGAGGTCTTCGCCGGCACCGCGCTACGCACCTACGGCCTGCCCCTCCACGGGAACTCCCCGCGCGTACAGCCCTCTTCATCACCTGCTTCAACGACACGATGTTCCCGAGCACCGGTCGGGCGGTGATCACACTGCTGGAACGGCTGGGCCACACCGTGGAGTTCCCTCAGCCACAGACCTGCTGCGGCCAGATGCACGTCAACACCGGCTAGCGGCTACCGGCCCGAGACCCTGCCCAAGGTGCGCCGCTTCGCCGAGGTCTTCGAGGAGTACGACGCGGTCGTCACCCGCCTCCGGATCCTGCGCGGGGATGGCGCGCGAGTCACCTTGCCGCTCAGGGCCCGCCCCCTCCAGCCCCCAGCCCCGACGCCCTCGGCGGTCTGGCAGCCGAAACCGGCCGCGGCCCGCACGAACACCCCCTGGAGGAGCTGGAGACCCAGCCTCAGACGGCTCCCACATCGGGACTGTCTGTCCTCTCAGACCGACCGGTCGCTCTACCAGACCAGCATTCCGGGCTTTGTCCATGACGCGACACCGGTCCGGGCCGCCCGGCGGACGAAGACCTCACTCGGCGACGGACGGTGCGTTCCCCAGTTCGTCGATGAGTCGCCGGTAGGTCTCGAAGGCCGGCTTGGGGGTGTAGTCATCGCGCAGGAGGCCGAAGTGGTGGAAGAGTCCCTCGGCGCCGCTGTCGGCGTCTCGCAGGGCGAAGAACGAGTAGCCGTCGATGTTGAGGTCGGCCGCGAGGGCGGCGACGGTCCGGACGACGTTTTCGAGGACAGCGGCCTGTCGCTGCTCGGGGCGGCCCGGTCCGGTGGGCCAGCCGTTCTCGCAGATACGGATGGCGACGGTGTCCGGGATGCCTGCCTTGGGCAGGTCGGTCCGCCGATAGGCGGTGAGGACGGCGGTGACCGCCTCTGTCAGCTGGTCGGCGGCGATGGGCCGGAAGACGTCGGGAAAGAAGTCCAGGCCGACGTAGTCCAGGCTGGCCAGGAAGCGCGCGTCGGCCCGGGCGGCGAGCTCGGACCAGAAGGTGTCGGCCGGATCGAAGGTCGGCACGGCGTTGAAGCCGACCGCGATGGTGTGGCCCAGAGCGCGGGCCTCCTGCTTGGCCGCAACGACTCCCCGAACGAGGGCGTTCAAAACGTTGGGGATGCTGCCGTCCAGGACGGGGAGATCGGCGTTCGGTTCCTCGCAGATCTGCACGGAGGCCAGGTGCGGTTCGTGGGTACGGACGGCTTCGCGGACGAACTCAGGCCACCCGTCCAGTCGCCCTGACGGCTCCCTGAAGGGCAGCACGAGGTCGAGTTTGCGTCCGCCCTCAAGGTACTTCCGAGGGTCGGCGGGCGTGGGCGGCTCCTGCGCCGTCACGGTGGCGGCGAACGGCTGGTAGGCGCGGACCGACAGCGTGGTCGTCGTGCCTTGCAGCGTGTCGAGTGCGTCGGTGATGCGGTCCGGCAGGTCTGGTCGGACCGGGTGGACGATTCCCTTGTCGTCGCCCAGGAGGCCACCCGGATAGATACCGAAGGTCAGAGCCATGAGGTCACTCCTTCCGAAAATCTTGGTGTCACCACAATTTTGTGGCGACGCTATCATTTCCGGTGTGGGACTTCGAGAGACCAAGAAGCAGCAGACCCGCACCGCGATCGCGGACGCGGCCTTGGGCTTGTTCCTGGAGCACGGCTTCGACCAGGTCACGGTCGCCGACGTCGCGCGACACGCGGGGGTGTCCACCAACACCGTGTTCAACTACTTCTCCACCAAGGAGGACCTGTTCTTCGACCGCCAGGCCGAGGCCGAAGGCCATCTCGCCGCGCTCGTACGCGACCGAACGCCGGGCACCTGCCCGGTGGAGGTCGTCCGTGATGACCTGCTGGCCGCGCTGCAGCAGAACGAACCCATGCTGGGACTTCGTCCCGGCGCACTGAGGTTCTGGCAGGTCATCCACGACAGTCCCGCACTGCGCGCACGCGAGCGCGAGATCGGCGAACGTGCCGAGGCCGCCTTGGCGGTGGCCCTGGCCGAGCATCCACCGACGACCGCCAGCCCTGGCAGCAGCGACCTCCCGATGCCCGCGCTTCTCGCGGGGGCCGTCGCCGGGACGTACCGGGCAGTCCTGCGGGAGATCCAACGGCGCGTCATGTCCGGCGAACCCGCCGCACGCGCCCGCGACACGGTCGCCCCGGCAGCACTCCGGGCATTCAACCGGCTGTGCCTCGGACTCCACGCGGACGCCGGTGAAGAGACGTCGCAGACGCGGCAGCCCTCCCGTCAGCCCGGCTGCTGACGACGTCACAAGCCCCGCCCGCTGGGCCTGACGTGCCTGACTGTCTCTTACCTCAATGGACCAGCGTGACCAGCGTGAATGGGCTCCACCTCTAGATAAGGTGCGCTCCGGAGGGGGTCGACGCCGCCACGCTCCACGCTGCTACTGCCGCACATGGGCGCCCGCGTCCGGGCTGTCCTTCCCGTCCTGGGCACCCCGGCCGGCCTCGCAGCCGAAGCGACCGGCGGTACCAGTGCCGGGCTGGGTACCGGATGCGAGATCGGCGCCGGGAATGACGTCGCGGCGTCATCGACCGCCCAGGCATCCGGGCCGGCCTGTGGCACCATCCGCTGGGCGATCCGCCGCCGCACCGGCACCGGATCCCACGTCGACCGATTCACGAACCCGTCGAGCATCAGCCCCCGCAGATGGCAGCCGCCCTTGGCCCGCCGATCCTTCCGCGACACCGAGGCGAACACATCACCGACGAGCAGTGCCAACTGCGCTCGGGCACGGCACACCTCATGGGCGTCCACACCTTCGACGTGCCCCCGAACAGGACCGAGAGGCAGAGGTGACGGAGTCCTGGTAGCGCCCGGCGGCCGGGTGCTCCACCGGCCAGCTCCCGCCCGTCAGATCCTCCGACACCGCCCACGACCGCCGCATCGCTCGCCGTCGCCGACCGTCCGACCAGCGTCGGCCCACCTCGCATCTCGCCCCCTGGTCGGGCCCGACGTAGCTCGCGCCGGGCAGGTCCTGCGTTGCGGCCAACAACGTCGGCAGGGAGCCCGCCTTGTCGTCCTGGGCGTAGAGCCTGCTGCCGACCTGCATGTCACTCCGCCCTCCACTGATGTAAGTGCGGTCGCTCGGCCTCCGACAGCTTTCTCGGCCCCGAGCGCGAACGCGACCGCCAGGTGACCAGCACTGCCGCACGGTCGCGCCAGCCGGCCACCCGCTGGACGGCGGCACCGCTGTCGGCGCGTCCGCCAGCCCCGCCCGGTCAGCACACCGACGCAGCAGCACCGCCCCGGCTTGCCCGGTCAGCCTTTTCCCGTCAGCCGGCGGTCCCACCCTGTACGCTCGACCACCGGAAAGCTGCCTTGGTCCCGCAGCGATATGACTTCGACACCCACATCTTTGCAGGAAGGCGGCTTTCTGCTGTCGGAACGTCAGTCGGCCAATTCCGCTGAATACCCAGGGTCAACGGTACGGCGTACGCCTGTGTGCGTCCCTCTGGGAACCTGATCCGGTCGTCGTCGAAACGTGCGCGACGCAGTCCGCACGAGCGGCGCGCACTGGAGTGCGCGCAGGATGGGAGGACAAGGAATGGTCACGCGTAGAGGATTCATCGACGGGGTGTCAGCGGCCGGTGCGGCAGCGGTTTTCGACGTCGCTCTGCCGGCTGCTGCCACCGCGCGTGCAGGCGCGGGGGAGGAGGTGGCGGATGCCGAGCTGAGGGCCCGTGACGCCATTAGGGCGGCCAACGTCGGTATGCGGGCGAGCTATGCCGCGCTCAAGTCCGAACTGATCAGTCGTCTGAGTCCTGTGATCGTCGTCCAAAATGATGCAAAGGGCGGCAAGTTCACTCTCATCCATGGCGGAAGCGTCCAGGAATCCGCCAACCCGGTACCCGAGCTGTTCGAACTGGCGAAGTCGATCAGCCATGTACCTCAGGGCGTCTTCTCGACCATTGCCGCGTACCTGAGCGACAAGGTGCCCAACCTCCCCAGTGCCGGACGCATCGACCCCCACGACCTGGACATGGTCGCGTTCGAGGGCCCTCGGGCGACCGGTTGGATCAGCCCGCTCCAGCGGTACGCCGCCACGCTCGCCACTGCACGCCGGCAGCTCGGAAAGGCCAATCTGCCACAGGAACTGGAAATCTCCTGCGCGAAGATCCTCGACGAAGCACTCACGTTCATCCGTGATTCCGTGAGAAGCGGAACATTCGACATGGCGTCGTTCGAGGAGTTCTCGGCCAGGACGTACCCCAGTATCCGCACGAACATGAGGTACGCGGCCGCGGCGCAGATCTCCGGTGTGGAAGGTCTCATGCGGAAGTGGCGGGACACGATCGGCGAGGAGTCGTGGAAGGACCTGTATACGGTCGTGCTGTCGATCTGGACGACGTCCGAGCTGAACCAGGCTTCGATCATCATCAGGCGATGCATGAATCCGGCGAAGGTCGCCACCCACCTGATCGACCTGCCGACCGTCGAAGTCCCTCGCGACCCGGTCTTCGTCGCCCTGGACAATCTCGCCCGGATCGTGCAGGACAACGTCTCAGCCGAGATGGTCTTCCCTACCGATCCGGTGATCGCGGACGCCTTCAAGGGCAAGGAGGACTTGCTCTCCGTCGAAATCCTGCATCAGATCGGAGCGAAGGCCGGGGCACCCACGGCCGCACCCTCGGCGGCGTCCGCCTGTCCCATGCAAGAGGAAAACGCTCAGCTGTCGGTTTGACATCGGTGAAGACGCACTGAACGTAGTGAGCATGTTCAGAGGTACCTCCCCGGAGTGAGGACGGCTTTGGCCGCACCGGTGAGCCGGATCGGGCTGCAGCGTGCTGTGCGGAAGAGCCGCCAGATCTTGGGGCGGGGACCATGCCTTGCTCGACGGGATGGCGCAGGCGGGCATGGGCCTCGTTCGACGCGGCCAAGGGCTGCGGCAGCGCGGTCTCTTCCTGCTGGTCGTCCCGTGGTGGCGCGACTGCCGAACGTCCCGGCGTGTCTGGTTCAGCCCTGGAGGGTGGTGAGCCAGTCGGTCAGCAGGCGGTTGACCTCGTCGGGGCGTTCCTGCTGGATCCAGTGGCCGCAGCCTTCCAGCAGGTGGGAGGCGGACAGGGCGGGGAGGGTGGTGGGGTAGGCGTTGATGGCGTCGGCCATCCAGGTGGTGGAGGCGTCCAGGGTGCCGCCGATGAACAGGGACGGCTGCTTGATCGGAGCCCCGCGGTGGGGGGCCAGGTCCTCCCAGTCACGGTCCATGGTGCGGTAGCGGTTGAGGGCGCCGGTCAGGCCGGTGCGCTCGAACTCCGCGGCGTAGACGTCGAGGTCGTCCTCGCTCAGCCAGGCGGGGAGCGGGCCGGCGGGGAAGCGGTCGCGCAGCCGGCCGCCGGGGGTGACGAAGTGCGGGTCGGGCCGGCCCTGGGCGGGCGTGGTGTCGGCGGACAGCGCCGCGTAGAAGCCGGCGAGCCAGCCCCGGACGTCGGGCTCGATCTCCGCCTCGGCGCGGCCGGGCTCCTGGAAGTAGGAGACGTAGAACTCCTGCTCGGGGCCGCCGATCCGGCCGAAGACTTCGGTGGGCCGGGGACCGCCGGGCGGCGCGTAGGGGACGCTCAGCAGGCCGACGGCGCGGAAGACCTCGGGGTGGAGCAGGGCGGAGCAGGCGGCGATGTTGGAGCCCCAGTCGTGGCCGACGACCACCGCGCTCTCCTCACCGAGGGCGCGCACCGTGGCGACGTTGTCCCGCACCAGGTCGAGCATCCGGTAGGCGTCGGTCGCGGCGGGCTTGGAGGAGCGGCCGTAGCCGCGCACGTCGACCGCCACCGCCCGGTAGCCGGCGGCGGCGAGGGCCGGGAGCTGGTGGCGCCAGGAGTACCAGGACTCGGGGAAGCCGTGCACGAGCAGGACCAGCGGGCCGGAGCCCTGCTCGACCAGGTGCAAGCGGCTGGCCGAGGTCTCGATGGTGCGGTGGCGGAGTTCGGCGGTCGGCTCGGGCGGCATGGATTCTCCTGGGTTCGCGGGCAGACGCGGCTACCCGTCGATCATGCGGCGCGGGGGCCTCCCGCCGCCATCGGCGTTGCCGTTCTGGCAAGATCGCAGGTCAGGTCAGGTATGGACAGGGTGGTTGAGCGGTGCGGCTGGAAGGAGCGGCTACGGTGGCAGGCGAGGACCTGGACGGCATACTGGCGGCGATGGGGCCCAGGCTGCGAGCCGTGCGCGAGCAGCACGGCGCCACGCTCGCCGGTATCAGCCGCGCGACCGGCATCTCGCCGAGCACGCTGTCGCGGATCGAGACCGGCCGGCGCAAACCCACCCTGGAGGTGGTCCTCCAGCTGGCGAAGGAATACGGCGTCTCCCTGGACGAGCTGGCCGGCACCGCACCCGCCCCGGTGGCCGAGTCGCGTGCCTCGGCGCCGCAGAGTTTCGGCGACGACAAGGCGGTGCTGCCGCTCACCAGGTACGTCGGCGGCCTGCACGCCCACAAGCACGTACTGCCCGGCGTCGAGGAACCGTCCGCGCGGCCCCGTCAGGTCTCCCATGAGGGTCATGAGTGGCTGTGTGTTCTGTACGGGCGACTGTGGCTCGCGCTCGGCAACCAGGATCTTGTCCTGGCCGCCGGGGATGTCGCCGAGTTCGACACCCGCACCCCGCACGGGGTGGCGAACGCCGGCCTGGGTGGGCCGGTCGAGTACCTGGTCCTGTTCGGGCCGCAGGGCGAACGACCGCGGCCGCGGACCCCGCCGGCACCCGGCCCCGGGGCCCGGTAGCCCGCAGTGCCCTTGACCGATCCGGACGCGGTACCGCTCAGCGTCGCGCAGCGGCCGCAAGCCACCGGCACCTTCGGCAGACCGAAACCGGCATCGACAACAGGGCCACACCTATACCCTGCTCAATTCGCCAACTCGAGGCGTTGACCCGGCAGGCGGGCCCCCGGCGCCCTGCCCGGGCGTCGGGCGCGGGCCGCGGGCCCCGGGCCCGGCCTCACCGTCCCGCCGGAGCGACCCGGGGCTCCGCGGGCTCCGGGAGGCGGCGGGCCAGTACCCAGGCGAGCAGGGGGAGGGCGACCAGCGGGAGGAGGGCCGTACGCAGTGAGGCGGCGTCGGCCGCGGCGCCGATGAGGGGGCTCGCGAGACCGCCGATGCTGACGGTCAGGCCCAGGGTGACTCCGCTCGCCGTGCCCATGCGCGTCGGCAGGTAGTCCTGGCCCAGGGTGACTTGCAGGGAGAACGGCACGTACAGGGTGGCGGCGGCCAGCGCCGCGCAGACGTACACCAGCGGCAGCGGGAGGAAGAGGATGCCCGCGACGGCGGGGACCGCCGCCGCGTAGGAGCGGTGGACCGTGGTGACCCGGCCCCAGCGGGCGGCCAGCCGGCCCCCGGCGAGGGTTCCGCCGGCGCTCCCCGCGAAGAGGGCGAACAGGGCGACGGCTCCGCCGGTTTCGCCGCCGCCGCGCTCACGGACGTACAGGGCGATGAAGGTGCTCAGGCCGATGAAGACCACCGAGCGGACGACGACCACCAGACAGAGCCGCAGGAAGGCCCGCCAGTCGTTCGCGGGCTGCCGCGAGGCACTCGGGGCCGCACCGCTTCCGGAGGGCGAACGCTTCGCGGACGGCGGCCAGTTGAGGAACACCCCCAGCGCGGCCGGCAGGGCCAGCAGCCACCACCCCGCCGTACCGGGAAGGGCCAGCGCGGCGACGACCAGCAGCGGGGCGCACGCGAAGCCGATGTTGCCGCCGAGCGCGAACCAGCTCATCGCCCCGTGCCCGGTCCCGCCCATCGTGCGGACCAGGCGGGCGGCCGCCGGGTGGTAGGCGGCGACGCCCAGCCCGGACAGCGCGACGGCGGTGAGCGTGGCCGCGTACCCGGCGTCGAGGCCGACCAGGGCGACGCCCAGCCCCGCGGCGGCGGTGGCCAGGGGGAGCAGCCAGGGCATCGCCCACCGGTCGGTGAGCGCTCCGAACAGCGGCTGGACCACGGAGGAGAGCAGCGAGGCGGCCAGCACGATGCCGGAGGCGGCGGCGTACCCGTACGCGCGCTCGGAGACGAGGAAGGGGACGAGTGCGGCGACGGAGCCCTGGTAGACGTCGACGCAGGAGTGGCCCGCCGAGAAGGCGGCCGTACGGAGCCGGGCCGGCGCCGGGGCGGGCGCCGGGACCGGGATCGGGGGTGCGGGCATGGATGCCGGGGTCAGGGTCTGTCTCTTGGGGGTCACCCGTCGAGGATCGCTCTCGCCGAGCCCGGCCCGCTTCCGATAAATTGCCGGGTGATGCAGAAAATCCGCCACACTCCTCGCGCGGCGACCAGCGTTCGCGAACTCGACACCCACCACGGCATCGATCCGCACCGCCACGACGACCACCAGATCTGCTACGCCGGTTCGGGGGTGGTCTCCATCACCACCGACGCCGGTGCCTGGGTCGCCCCGACCACCCGTGCCGTGTGGATCCCTGCCGGGACCGTCCACGAGCACCGCGCGTTCGGCCGCGCCGACCTGCACTGCGTGGGTCTGCCGACCCACCTCAACCCGCTCTCGCTCGCCGCCCCCGCCGTGATCGCCGTCGGCCCCCTCCTGCGCGAGCTGATCCTGGCCTACACCAGGGCCCCCGAGGACGGCAGCGCCGAGCGGAGCCGGATGCTGGGGGTGCTCCTCGACGAGCTGCAGACCTCGCCGCTCCAACCGCTGCACCTGCCCGCTCCCTCCGATCCCCGGCTGGCCGCCGTGTGCGCGTTGCTGCACGCCGATCCGGCGGATCCTCGCGGGCTGGCGGAACTCGGGGCGCAGGCCGGAGCCGGGGCCGGGGAGCGGACGCTGAGCAGGCTGTTCCGCGCCGAGCTGGGCATGACCTTCCCCCAGTGGCGGACCCAGCTGCGGCTGCACCACGCGCTGCGGCTGCTGGCCGTGGACACCCCGGTGACGGCGGTCGCGCACCGCTGCGGCTGGTCCTCGGCGAGCGCGTTCATCGACGTCTTCCGCCGGGCCTTCGGCCATACGCCGGGGGTGCACGCCAAGGGGCTGTGACCTGCCCCCGCCTCGCCGTCGTTCCGCCACCGGGCGATGATGGAGGGGAGGGGTGCGGAGGGTCAGGCCGCTGGGAGGCGCTCGTGGGGCACACCCGGACAACCGACGTACTGATCGCGGGCGCCGGCCCGGTCGGACTCAGCGCCGCCGCGGAACTTCGCCGCCAGGGCGTGAGCTGCCGGCTCGTCGACCGCCTGCCCGCCCGGCTCCCGTACGCCAAGGCGGTCGGCGTCCAGCCGCGCACCCTGGAGATCTGGGACCGGATGGGCCTGGCCCGCACCGCCCTGGAGTCCGCCGTCCCGATGCGCGGACAGCTGGTCTACGCCAACGGCCGCCAGCAGGCGCGGATCGAACTCACGCTGCCGCCCGAAGTGCCGTACGGATTCGCCGCGCTGCCGCAGTACGAGACCGAGCGGATCCTCGAGGAGTACGTCGCCGCGCTGGGCACCGTCATCGAACGCGGCACGGAGCTGCTGTCGTTCACCCAGGACGGGGACGGGGTCACCAGCATGCTGCGCACCGCCTCGGGCGATGAGGAGGAGCTGCGCACCCGCTACCTGATCGGCTGCGACGGAGCCCACAGCACCGTGCGCAAGGGACTCGGCCTCTCGTACGAAGGCGGCGCCTTCCCCGAGGAGTACATGCTGGCTGACGTCGAGGCCGACTGGGACCTGCCGCACGGATACGGCATACGGTCCACGCACCGCACCGCCGACGGAACCACCGATGACCTGTTGGTGTGCATCCCGCTGCCCGGCAGGAGCCGATACCGCATGTCGATGCTGGTCCCGCCGGAACTCTCGGCGCAGCCGGCCGACGGGGCGCGCGCGGCCGGCGCGGGAGCCCGGGACCCCGCCCGGGACGGCGCACGGGACCGTGTACCGGAAGCGGGACGCGGCGACGGGGTGGCGCACGGCCTGGAGGGCGGCCGCGTCCCCGGGCTGTCCCACATCCAGGCCGTCGTCGACCGCCTCGCCCCGATCCCGGCCGCCGTCTCCCGGCTGCGCTGGGCCTCCGTCTTCCGCATCAGCCACCGCATCGTCAACCGCTACGGCGAAGGGCGCGTCTTCGTCGCGGGCGACGCCGCCCACATCCACCCGCCCACCGGAGCCCAGGGCATGAACACCGGTATCCAGGACGCCTGCAACCTGGCCTGGAAGCTCGCCGTGGTCCTGCGCGGTGCGGCGGGAGCCGCCCTGCTCACCACCTACGACGCCGAGCGCCGCCCGGTCGGCCAGGAGGTCGTCGGGCGGACCGTGCGCCACGCGCGCCAGGGCATGGAGACCGAACCGGACGATCCGGTGACCGTGCTGCTGGGCGAGGCCCAACTCCTCGTCGGCTACCGGGACGGGCCGCTCGCCGGCGCCCCGTACGGTCCGGCCGGGGCGCCCCAGCCCGGTGAACGGGCCCCGGACTGCGCCGGTCTGGCCCTGCCCGGCGCCGCCTACCCCGTGCGCCTGCTCGACGTCCTGCGCGGCCACCCGGGTCACGCGCTGCTCCTGTACGGGGACGGCGCCGCCGCCCTCGCCGCGGCGGCCGAGGCCGCCGGACAGCTCCCCGGCCCCGGCCCGCGGACCGTCGCCGTCCTCGCCCGCGATGCCGCCGAGGATGCGTCCGCCGCCCTGGGCGTCCCCGGATACCGGGACGCCGCCGGGGAGTTCGCCCGGCTCTACGCGGCCGACGGCCCGACCGGATTCCTCGTACGCCCCGACGGGTACCTCGGCGCCCGCTTCCCGCTCGCCGACACGGAGGCGGCCCTGGCCGGCTATGCCGCCACCCTGTCCGCTCCGGACGCGCGAAGCTAGTGCGATCGCTTGGACACGGTCGTTGTCGGCGCCTGTTTCGGTAGTTCCGGGGGAGCAGTCCTTCGACCACAGGACGCAAACGGGGGCGAGTAGGGGCGCCTTGATAGTTGTTGCGCTTCGTCATAGAAGCCGCTGTCTCTTTCGCGCCCGGTGTCTCCGACTGGCGGTGGCGCACTTCTCCTGGGCGTCGATGACGAGGTCGGTGGTCACCCGCAGAGCCGTTCCTCGGCGTCCCGCTGGCGGGCGAGGACCGGTTATTCGGCTGGGACGGGCGTCACCGGCCTGCCCGAACGAGCCCGGCGCCCGGATCCACGAGACGTGCAGCGGGGAACTGACGGGCGGCCACTGACGGCGAGGAGAATCCCCCGGATTCACTCGAAAGGAGTAGCCGTCTGGGCAACTGTGGCAAGAGCGTCACAGGGGAGAAGCGGTGGCAGTACCTTGAGCGTCCCGCTCCTCGCACAGGAGTGGCTGCCCGCCACGCTCGTCACCCTGTCGGCCGTCGTGCGCGGGGATGGAGACTGTGCGGGGCTTGCCGGTGTTCTCCCGTCGCCCGACGATGGGAGAACTCGGGGGATTTGACGGACCATCAGGGGGAGCGACGTGTCTGGTGTGAGTCTTCCGGACCACCGGTACAGCCGCACGGAGGCCACACGCCTGCTGTGCGCCGGTGTCTATCAGGACGCGGGCTTCCGACGTCGCGTCATCGAGGAACTCCTCGACCATCGCGAGCGGCCGGTCGCCCCGCCCAACGGGATCGACGTCCTGCCCGTCCTCTCGCACGCCCTGCGGGTGACCAGGCAGGAGGCGCGTGCCGCCCTGCTGATGCTCGGGGCCTGGGCGGGCTTCTTCCTCTCCGACGTGATCATGTTCTGGGACAGCCTCTCCGATCGCTGGGGCGACGGCGCCGACGTCCACTTCAGCGATGTCGTCACCGCGTTCTTCGAGGGCGACGACCGGCTCACCGACGGGATGCCCCTGCCTTGGTCGGTGTGGTACGCGATGGTCTGCCTGGCGCTGTGGTTCGCCCACACGGCCCGCGGAGGCGGCAGCGCCGCCCGGTCCGCCGGGTTACCGGACCCGGTCGCCAAGGCCGCCGACGGCGCCGGTTCGCTGCTCTCCCTGGGCGCCGCGGCCTTCGCCCTCTTCTACTGGTACCGCTACGTCTTCGGCGTGCTCGGCGGTGGTGTGCAGACGCCGTACCCCCTGCTCTTCCCCCTCGCGATGGCGCTCATCGCCTGGTGGTACCAGACCTGGCAGCGCAAGGACCTGTGCCGCAGACTGGCCCGCTGGACCTTTCCCACCGCCACCCAGCCGGAGCTGCCCGCGGGCCCCTTGTACGAGATGGTGCGCGACGACATCCGGCGCGAGCAGGAGGCCGCGCTCACGCTGTACGGCGACGACAGTCCCTTCGTCGGCCTCGGGGAGCAGGGCACTCCCTGGTCGTTCGCGATGGAACTGCGCCCGCGCACCCGGCAGGCCGGCGAGGCCGACTTGGCGGATGCCGTCCCCGGCACGACGGACGGTGGCGCTCTGCCCCGCCAGACCGGCGGCACCGACGGCGCCGGTCCGCCCGACCGGATCCACAGCACCGACGGCGGTGCGCTGCCCCACCCGATCCGAGGGCCCCTCACCGCCGACTCCGCGCTCTCCATGATCGAACCGCAGCTGACACGACTGCGCGAGTCCGCCGCCCTGAGCGGCCGGGACCGGCTGCGGGACCTGGAGGTCGAGCGGTTCGTCTACCTGCCGGGCGGCGTGGCACGCGACGAGGAACTCGAGGTCGGCGGCGTCTCCGACCCGGCCACGCTGCCTCATGGGGCCGGTCAACGGCGCGGCCGGTCCGTCTACGACTCCACCCAGGTCGCCGCCCATCTGCGGGAAGCCGTCGACGAGGGCGGCGAGGGCCGACGGGTGTTCCTTCGCGTCCGCGTCGGCGCCTGGCACGAGCAGGTCGTCGTCACCGTCCTCGTCCGGGTGCACACCCAGGGCCGCATGCTCATGCTCGAAGTGGTGCCCTTCGTTCTCAGCCCCGTCCGCAGGGAGTTCCGCGCCGTCGACGCCTTCGTGGACCAGCTTCCCGAGACCTGGGTCCGGGCGGCGCTGCGCGCCCTGCGACAGGCCCCGGTGGTCGCGGTCGACACCGGCATCGGAGGACTCGCCACCCTGCGCAACGCGGTGGTGTCCGGCTGGAAGGACAGCGAGGGGCTCCCGGACGTGCCGAGAGTCTCGCTCCGCGAAGTGGTGAGCACCAACCGGCTGTCCGCCTTCCAGCGGATGGACAGCACCCGCTATGTGAAGACGATTCAGGAACGCATCGTCAACGGAGTCCGTGAAGCCCTCCAGGCGCACGGCTACCGCACCGAGGAGTTCGAGCAGCACGTCTACCAGCTCAGCGGCGGCAGCGTGTTCATCAAGGACATGTCCGGCGGTGCGGTGGCCACGGGCAGCCACGGCCACGCCGCCCACCACGACGGCCCGCCGCCCACGTCGGCGACCCGCGCGAACCACACACCCTGACACCCGAATCCGTACGACCTGAGAGAGGGGACTCCCCAGATGTCGAGCAGCCCAGACAGCGGTCCGGAGCAGCCGTCGAGCAGCGGAGGCGGCGTGAGCATCGGCTCGATGACCGGAGGGTCGATCGCCACCGGCAGTCACGGTAGGGCGACGTCGTACAACACCACCGGCGAGGGACCGGACCCCCGGCACGCCGAACTCCTCGCAGCCATCCGGGACCTGCGCGGTGCGCTGCCGCCGGTGGCTGACCGCAGCGAGGAGGACGCCGTGCTCGACGGTGAACTCGCCGAGGCCGAGGCCGACATCGTGGGGGCGGGAACCGCCGGCAGCGGCCGGCTCACCCGACTGCTGAACGGAGTACGGAGTTGGCTGGGTTCCCAGGGCGCCGCCGTCGGCGCGGTCGCGTCGGCCACCGCCGTCGTCCAGGGTGTCGCCCAACTGCTCGGCTGATGAGCGGACCACACCCGATGACGGACCCACCGGGGCACGGAGGACGGCAACGATGAGAGTGTTCGACACCGAACGGCAGGAGTGGGCCGGGTCACGACGTGAACGCCTCTTCCACGTCGAGCAGTACCTCGACCTGCCGCGCCAGCGGAACGTTCTCCAGCGCACGGCGGTCGTCCTCGCCGTGAGCGCAGTGGCGTTCGGTACCTGGGCCCTGGCATGGAAGGACGAACCGAAGCCCTACCGTCCGCCGGCCCAGGAGGCACCCGTCGAACCGGGCGTGACCGACGACGGCGTTCCGGGGGAGGAGACGACGGCCGATCCGACCGTGACGGCATCGGCGTCGCCGCCCCCGGGCTTCCTGGATCCCGGCGACCCGGAGGGCTTCCGCATCGCCCTGCCCGAGGGCTGGTCCCGCGAGAGCAACCCGTCGCAGTACGGCATCGACATCGTGGAGTACCGCGCTCCGGACGGCATCCGCCGGATCCAGATCTTCCAGCTCATGGAGGACTCCGCGCACGCCTCGGTGGTGGAAGCCCAGAAGACGGCGAGCAAGTTGGACGGCTACCAGCAGATCCACCTGGGGGACGTGCCGGACGCGTCGGGGAACGAGGCGGCCGAGCACGAGTACACGGCGGACGAACTGAGTGGGGAACCCACCGCCGGCTCCGCCTACCACGTCATCGACCACCGTTTCGAGGCCGCCGACGGAGAGAACTACGCCCTCATCGTCTACGGGGCACAGGGCGACGGAGTCGAGGACGAACGCGCACTGCTCGACACGGCCCGCGCCTGGTTCTGCCCACCGTCCATGGAGTGCCCGGCGCCGGAGCCCTCCTGAGCAAGTGTCGGAGCTGGACCGGTTGCGGCGCTCACCGCGGGATGTCTCGGCGGCGGGGGTGGGCACGGCGCTGGAGCGGTACGACGCGTTGAAGGCGTTCGGCGGCGGGTCGTGGGATCCGGCCGCGATCCCGCCGGGCCGTCCGCAGGCGCTGGTGCGGTTCGCCAGAGCCGCCCGCGCCCAAGGTCCAGGCCAAGGTCTTCACCCCCGCCTGGTGGCGCCTGGTCCTCCCACCCCCGCCGGTGCCCGTGGCCGGCGTCGGTAAGCGGGCTCTGGTCGTGGCGACCGCGGAGGCGTTGCGGACCGGCCTGCACCGACAGGAGGTGTACGCGCCGGGCCTGCGCCGGTGGGGCGGCCGGCCCCAATGCTCGGCTGCTGAACGACACCACTCGGGAAGCCGCCCGCTCACGAGTGTTCGAAAGACTCGGCCCGAACGCCGACCCCGGTCCCGTCCTCACGGGCTGGATCGGCCGCCCGGACCACGCGCACCGGGCTGTGGTCCAGGCCTCCGTGCCGCTCCACAGTGGCAGCTCTCCGCAGGGCGCGGCCGCCTCCTGATGGACTTGCCGGGACCATCCCCGTGCGGGGAGCAGGCCGTGGGGTTGCCGACCTCCAGGCCGCACAGGGCCCCGGAAGTCGCTTCATTCGGGGCCCGAGCCGGGACGTTGCCTGTTGCGCCGCGCGGGGACCACGATCCTCAGCCCGAACGGGATCACTGTCTCTTCGCGGTGCACGTAGGCTCTGGATGCGCGCGGTCGACCGGGGGCGCGCCGGGTCTGTGCCCGAGGGGTTGGACGAAGGGATCGTTCCGCTGTGCCGCATCCTCAAGAGGAAGAAGTCCTGGCCCGGATCGCCAAAGGGCTTGTCTACACCGAGTCGGAAGCGGCCTTCCAGGGCCCGCGGCGTCGCACCGAGCAGATCTTCGAGTACAACCACACGCCACCGAGTGAAACGGAGAAGCGCCGATCGCTGCTCGTCGCGATCTTCGGCTCGGTCGGTGAACGCACGGTGCTCCTGCCGCCGTTCCACGCCGGTTTCGGCAGCAACGTCCACATCGGTGACGACTTCTTCGGGAACGTGAACCTCACGTTCGTCGACGACGTGGACATACACATAGGCAATGGTGTCATGATCGCGCCGAGCGTGACGCTGACCACGACGGGACACCCGGTGCATCCCTCCCGACGCGCTGACTTCGGACGGTTCTCGCAACCGATCGTGATCGAGGACAAAGTGTGGATCGGCAGCAACGCGGTGGTCCTGCCCGGCGTTCGTATCGGATACGGGTCGGTCATCGGCGCTGGCAGCGTCGTCAGCCGCAGCATTCCCCCGATGACCGTCGCGGTCGGGGCCCCCTGCCGGGTGGTCCGCCCCATCACGGACGAGGACCTCACCACACGTACCACCGGGGATGACGGGCTGCCCCGCGATTGATCTCGGGTCGTGCTGGCCCAGAGGTTCGGCGGGGGATTCAGCGAGTCGTCGGGCTGCCGGTGCGCACGAGGACGAGTTCCGTGCTCGACTCCTGCTGGCTGGGCCTGCGGGCCGCGCGGTCGGAGACCGGGCCGGCAACGGCACGGTGGGTTTCGCCGTAGGTCTCGCGGCGCCCTGTGCAGCGCTGGAGCGGGCGCCACTGGCGGTGCTCGGCATTCGCGTGTGCGACACGGATCCGGGGCGAGGATCGGCGGCACTTCATCTCGCGCCAGCCGTACTCCTCGGTCAGAGGGGCGTCGTCCTGGTCGAGGTGATGGGGTTTCTCCGGCGGGGCGGCCGAGACCTGGTCGGGGAACTCGTTCACAAGTCACCGAGGGCATTGTGGAGCACGTCCGTCAGCGCCCCACCGTGAAGGCCGAGGTCGACGACGGATACCGAGGAGGTTCTGCCTGCGCTTGCCGGAGACGAAACGCCCGCAGTTCGGGACGGCCCCCCTTCGGGCGGCGGACCTGGGTCTCCATCCCGTCGATCCGCAAGGTCACGTTCTCGGCCGCGGCGTATGCGAACACATCCTCCAGCGTGTGCAGTCGCCGTTCCGACCGCTCGGGGACGGCGAAGCCGCGCTCGGCGAGCAGCAGACGGATCTCATCGATCGCCCGACCGATCGTGGACCAACTCACCTGGTAAATTGCGCCGAGTGCGGCTGAGTGAGCCCGGTCCGCAGGTGTACCAAGGCCACCAGCAGCCGGTCGACGAAGAGCAGCTCATACCCAGCTCATACTTCGCGGCCCCGCTCCCGCCTCCCGACGGCGACGGCCTCGCCGTCGGTCGTGACGGCCGGACTCGCACCGCGCCGCCCAGCGCGATGCAGCTCGGCCGCGAGGTCACCCAGGTGCCCCGCCGACAGGCCGCAGAAGGCAGGATGGGACATAGCCGCGCGGCCCTGACCAAGGCGCACACCTCGGCAACCTGACGGTCCGGCAGCACGCCACCTCCCACGGGAAGACGCGGTCAAGCGGGCTGCCACAGCTCGACTCGGTTGCCCTCGGGATCGGTGACCCAGCCGAATCGACCGACACCGTCCATGTCCTGCGTTTCCTCGGCCACGTCCGCTCCCTTGGCACGCAATTGCGAGAGCATCGCGTCCAGGTCGCGGACTCGGAAGTTCAGCATGGTCTGCTGGGTGCGGGACCCGAAGTAGTCGGTCTCGGACTCGAACGCCGCGAACACCGTCGGCCCGGCCTCCTGACTCCACAGGCCGTGTTCATCCGCGGCCAGGCCCAGGCAGTCGCGATACCACGCACTCAAGGCCGCGGGGTCGGTTGCCCGCATGAAGTGTCCACCGATTCCAAGTACTCGTTCCATTCCGCCATCCTGCCAGGACAGCGACCGGGCGGGCCCGGCACCAGACCTGCACCCGCTGCACCCCGTCTCCACGCGGGGGAACTCGTCAGCTAGGACATGAGATGGGTGGCGGAACGCGCGCGTTCCCACATGCCGGGAATCTGCTCGGTCGGGCGCTGCTGTTCGCCGTGCAGGGCGTTCAGCACGACCAGGCATCCGGTCAGGGCCGGCACCGCCCACTGGGCACAGGCCAGCTGCCGCCGCGCCTTGTCGAGGTCGATCGGGTGCCTGCTCGCCTTCTCGGCGTCCTCGGGGTCCGGGGAGGCTGCCAGCTCGACCTTCTTGCCCAGGACCCGGGCGTAGGCGGTGGCGGCCAGAGCCGCGGCGGTGACGACCGTCTTGGCCGCGGTGGAGCCGGCGACGCCCTGCTGGGTGGCGACGCGATGGGCGTTCACCGCGAGCAGCCCACCCCCGCCGAACAGGTGTGCGCCGATGGCGGCCGCGTTCACCGGAGCCCACTTCGCCCAGCCCGAGGAAGAGATCCGGTCCCGGGTCGCCTCCGTGCCGCCCTCATCCTGGGCCGCGCCGTTGAGGCCGATGGCGCCCATCAGGGAGCCACCGAACCAGGCTGCCAGCCCCACATCGTGCAGGCTGCGGATGACGGTGTTGCGCTCTGACATCTCGGTACTCCTTCGGTGGCGGTCGCAAGGGGCCCGCTCGACGAAGACGGCGCCCCCGCTCCACCCTTGCCGGACTGCGTACACCCCGCCATCACGGCGGGCCGTACGGGTGCACCCCTATCCGGTGTGCGCCGTCGGCCGGCCCCGCATGGGGCGGGATACTTGCGGCGCGCGCTGAGTAACCAAGTCGAGGCCGCCCCGACCCGGCGCCTGGGGACGACGCCCGACCCGTCGGCGTCGGCCGACCCGGCGATGACCGAGGCGACCAGGCGGTGCGACGGCTGGTGCCGACTCGTAAGCTGCGGCCATGACCGAGATCCAGACTCCGACGCCCTCGGAAGCCTTCGACCTGCTACTGGCCGGTAACCAACGCTTCGTCGCCGACGTCCCCGAGCACCCGAACCAGGACGCCACCCGCCGGGCCGAGATCGCACCGGCCCAGCAGCCCTTCGCCGTGCTGTTCGGGTGTTCCGACTCCCGGCTGGCCGCTGAGATCATCTTCGACCGCGGCCTGGGCGACCTCTTCGTGGTGCGCACCGCGGGCCACGTCGTAGGTGCGGAGGTGCTGGGCAGCATCGAGTACGGCGTGGACGTGCTGGGCAGCCCGCTGGTGGTGGTGCTCGGTCATGACTCGTGCGGTGCGGTGGGTGCGGCGTGCGCCGCGCTGGAGGACGGCATGGCACCGGGCGGGTACGTCCGGGACGTGGTCGAGCGGGTGACCCCCAGTGTGCTGGCGGCGCGGGCCGCTGGACTGGTGGAGCCGAAGGAGATCCTCGCCGAGCACATCAGGCACACCGTCGATCTGCTGCTGGACCGCTCCCGGGTACTCGCCGAGAAGGTGGCCGCCGGCCAGGCCGCGGTGGTGGGCCTGTGCTACCGGCTGGCCGACGGCAGCGCACAGGTAGTCGCGTCCCGCGGCCTCGAGACGCACGTCGCCACCACGTCCTGATCCCGACCACCTCGGCCGCGGCTGCCCCCGCGTGATGGGCCGCGGCCGGAAGGGGACCTCACCTTCTCGATCAGGGTGGGTGGGAGCGTGTGGCTGGGTGCTTCGGCCGGCACACCGCGCAACGGGGATGTTGGTCATACCGTGGGCCGGGGCCGGGGCCGGGGCCGGGGCTGGCGCCTGCGGCGTGGCGGAGCCGGTTGGCGATCGCCAGTCCCACCGCGAGGCCATCGGACGGGAGTGGGCTCCCACTCCACCGCACTGACCTCACCCGATGCGCACCACTCCCGCGCGTCGGCCGGCCGGCACTCCTCGGGGCCGCGGCGCGTGCAGCCGCGGCCCCGCTGCCCCTACGGTCAGCGCGGACGGACACGGCCGCGCAGTTCCTCAGGGAGGCGCACGGTGCCCTGGACAGCGGCCCCACGTTGTCCGCGGCCTTCCTGAACGCCTCCGGCATGGTGGCCCCCGACGGCGGCGTACACCGCCGCCGAGGCCCATGTGCCCTGTGCCGCCCAGCAGTTCACGGCCCTGGCTGAGCAGACCGCAGCCCGCCTTGTCCGCCGGCTACGGGCAGGAGCCTTCGCCGGCGCAGTGCGTGCTGTACGGGGGCGTTTCCTCCTGGCCCTGCGCTAGAAGGTCAGGTTCCAGGCGTCGATCTTGCCTGTGTCGGAGGCGGCGTTGTCGTTGACGCGCAGCTTCCAGGTGCCGTTCGCGACCTCCGAGGAGGCGTTCACGGTGTAGGTCTGGGCGATGTTGTCGGCGCTGCCGCCGGCGTGGTTGTGCAGCGTGTAGACGGTGCCGTCCGGTGCCACCAGGTCGACCTTGAGGTCACCGATGTAGGTGTGCTTGATGTCCACACCCACCTTGAGGGTGGCCGGGGCGTTGCCGGTCACGCCGGTCACGGCGATCGGGCTCTCCACGGTCGCGTTGTCGTTGACGGTGACGTCCGCGAGGTTCTCGAAGTACTTGCCGGGCGGCGGGGTGGTCCCGACGGCCTTGAGGGCGTCGACCTGTCCTTCACCGAAGAACGAGTTGCTGGCCGTCGTGCCCGTGCAGCGGCTGTCCGAGGGGCAGGCGATGTCGTTGGCCTGGGCGGCCAGCTTGGCGCGGATCTGCGCCGGGGTGATGCCCGGGTCGGCGCTGGCCATGAGTGCCGCCACGCCGACCACGTGCGGGGTGGCCATCGAGGTGCCGCTCTTGCTGCCGTAGCCGCCGCCGGGGACGGTGGAGTACACGTTGCTGCCCGGCGCCGCGACGTCGATGACGCCCTGCCCGTAGTTGGAGAACGAGGCCTTGGTGACGCCCGTGCCGTTGGCCGCGACCGTGACCACGCCCGGCAGCTCGGTCGGGATGTCGAGGCAGGCGTTGGTGATGGTGCGGGTGACCGGCGTCGAGTCGTTCGGGCTCGCGGAGTCGGTCGTCTTGTGGGCGAGGTCGTAGTTCTCGTTGCCCGCCGCGGCGATCTGGAGGGAACCCTTGCCCTCGGCGTACTCCTGGGCGCGCTTGACACCCTCGATGATGGCGGCCTGGTCGATGTTGTCCGGGCAGTTGAACTGCCACGGGTCCGTGTAATAGCTGTTGTTGGTGACCTTGAAGCCGTGGTCACCGGCCCAGACGAAGCCGCAGATGGTGTTCTCGGCGAAGAAGAAGGAGTTGCCCGGCTCGGCGACCCGGACCGCGGAGATCCTCACCCCGGGGGCCACGCCGACGACGCCCTTGCCGTTCTTGGCCGCGGCGATGGTGCCCGCTACGTGGGTGCCGTGTGTGTCGACGTCCCGCCAGGCGCCGGCACGGGTGTCGGGCTTGCCGTAGGCGCAGGAGACCGAGTCGGCCGCGTTGAAGTTGGGCGCCAGGTCCTGGTGCCGGTCGTCCACACCGGTGTCCAGGATGCCGACCTTGACGGAGGCGGAGCCCGGGTTCACGGCCCAGGCCTGGTCGGCCTTGATCTGGCTCATGTCGGCCCGGACCGGTTCTCCGGCCGGGGTCGAGGCCTGGGCCGGATCGGCCGGGAGCGCCGGGTTGTAGGCGTCGGCCGGGACGTCCGAGGTGCGCGTGGCGCCGACCTGCTGCACACCGGCGACGCCGCGCATGGTGGCGGCGAATCCGCTGGACGCCGAGTGGGCGACGATCACGCCGATGGCGTCGAAGTTCGAGAAGACGGTGCCGCCGTTGGCCGCGATCGCGGAGCGGACCGCCGAACTGTCACCGGGGGCCGTGATCACCAGATAGGCACGCGTGCCGGCCACCCAGGTCGCACTCCGGGAAGCCGGCACGGCGGCCGGAGCGTGGGTCTTGGCGGCCGGTGCGGTGGAGGGGACGACGGGGAGCGTGCCCGCGAGGGCGCCCGGGGCGCCGAACGCGAGAGCGGCACCGAGCGTGGCCGCCAGCACCAGCGTGCGTCTGGGTCGGCTGGATATGTGGGGTATCAATGCGTCCTCCGAAGACGGCCCGGCCGTGCTGAGGGCACCGGCCGGGCCGTACGAAACGAGTGGTGGATGCAAGATGTCAGACCGGTCCTCCTGTACGGAAGTACCTTTCCGTGCAGGGACGTTACAGAGGGACAGGGACGGCTGAAAAAGACCTACTCCGGGCATCGGGGTGGTCGGGATCCACTGGGAGTTCCGCGCCGTCGACCGCGCCCGGGCGTACGCCGTCGGCCTGGTGCCGGCCGAGCTGCCCGCACGGGCTGATGCCGGTGTTGGTATCCGGGTGAGGTAGAGAGGGTCCCGCCCGCTGCGCGAGTCATTCCGTTCGAAGGCGCTCGGTGTCGGGTGGCGACTTCGCGAGGCGCATACTCGGTGATCGTTGCGGTGTGATGGGCAGAAGCTGCGGCGAGCGTTGCAGTGATCGGGCAGGGAAGGCGAAGGGCATGGGGGACATGAGCGAGGCGAGTCGGCCGGTGATGCCGGAGACGGTGGACAGTCCGGCTTCGCGGGCGCAGCCGACCGGTAAGGCGGCGCGGTGGCTGCTGCGTCACCAGGTGCAGCCGGTGGGGCCGGCGGCCGGTGAGAGTCATGCCGAGCAGCATGCCTGGTGGAAGGTGATGTGCCTGACCGGGGTCGACTACTTCTCCAGCCTGGCCTACGTGCCGGCGATCGCCGCGCTGGCCGCCGGGGCGGTTTCGCCTCTGGCGACGTTGCTGATCGTGGCGTTGACGCTGCTGGGGATGCTGCCGATGTATCGCCGGGTGGCCAGGCAGAGCCCTCATGGCGCGGGGTCGGTGGCGATGCTGGAGGATCTGCTGCCGTTTTGGTGGGGCAAGCTGTTCGTGCTGGTCCTGCTCGGTTTCGTGGCCACCTCGTGGATCATCACGATCACCCTGTCCACGGCGGATGCCTCGGTCCACGTGATGGAGAACCCCTTCTTCCCCGCCGCACTGCACGGCCACGAGGTCGCGTTGACGGTGGCGCTGCTGCTGATCCTGGGGGGAGTGTTCCTGCTGGGCTTCAGCGAAGCGGTCAAGGTGGCCATCCCCCTGGTGGCGGTCTTCCTGCTCCTCAATGCCTTCGTCATCGGCGTCGGTGTGGCACATGTGCTCACCTCTCCCGACGCCTGGTCGGCGTGGACCAGCTCCCTCACCGACCTCGGCGGCTTCGGTGATCTGGCGGGCCCGGCACTGCTGGCCTTCCCCCTGCTGGTGCTGGGGCTGTCCGGCTTCGAGACGGGCGTGAGCATGATGCCGCTGGTGGCGGCCGACGGCGCCGACGCCGAGCAGCGGCTGCAGGCCCGCATCCGCAACACCCGCAAGCTGCTCACCGTCGCCGCGCTCATCATGAGCGTCTACCTGCTGGCCGCCAGTTTCGTCACGACCGTCCTCATCCCCGAGGACGAGTTCGAGCCTGGCGGCGCAGCCAACGGCCGCGCGCTGGCCTGGCTGGCCCATGAACACGTCGGGGAGGCGTTCGGCACCGTCTACGACATCAGCACCATCCTGATCCTGTGGTTCGCCGGTGCCTCCGCCATGGCAGGGCTGATCAACATCGTGCCCCGGTACCTGCCCGACTACGGCATGGCCCCCGAATGGGGACGCGCGGTGCGCCCGGTGGTCATCGTCTACACGGCCCTGTGCATCCTGATCACCATCGCTTTCGAGGCCGACGTCGACAAGCAGGCCGGCGCCTACGCCACCGGCATCCTGGCGATGATGGTCTCCGGCGCTTTCGCCGTCACCGTCTTCGCCGCACGCAACCGCCGACGCGCAGCCACCGCAGGCTTCGCCACGCTCACCGCGGTCCTGTTCTATGCCCTGGTGGCCAACATCGTCGACAAGCCCGACGGCATCGCCATCTCCGGCTTCTTCATCCTGGGCATCATCGTCGTGTCGCTGGTCTCCCGCATCTCCCGCACCACCGAACTGCGCGCCGACCGCATCGTCTTCGACGAGAACGCACGCCGGTTCATCACCGACACTCTCGCCCACGACGAGTCCATCAACATCATCGCCAACCGACGCCAGGCCGGCGACCTTGCCGAGTACAGCGCCAAGGAAGGCGAACAGCGCGGCACCAACCCGGTACCGGGCCTGGCCGACGTGATCTTTCTGGAGATCGACGTCGTCGACCCCTCCGACTTCAGTGAAACCCTCACGGTCCACGGTGTCGAAGTCGACGGCTACCGGATCCTGCGCGCCCAGGCCCCGGCCGCGCCCAACGCCATCGCCGCCATCCTGCTGGCGCTGCGCGATGCCACCGGCGTGCGGCCGCACTGCTACTTCGCGTGGGCCGAGGGCAGCCCTGTGAAGCACATGTTCCGCTACTTCCTCCTCGGCCGCGGCGACACGGCCCCGGTCACCCGCGAGATCATCCGCAGCAACGAACCCGACCCGGACCGCCGCCCCGGCATCCACGTCGGCGGCTGAGCCCGGCACCTCCGTGCCCGCGGGAAAGGACGGCGGTGCCCATCGGTTCACCCTCCGAGGCGGTGTGCCAGGTGGAGCAGATCCGCCAGGTGCAGCACCCGTCCGTCGAAGCCCGGGAGGGGGACGTGGAGCGGCTGGCTCCAGCGCGCGGGGATGGCATCCAGCCCGTAGTACGCCCCCGCGAGGCCTCCGGTCACCGCGGCCACGGTGTCCGTGTCACCGCCGAGGTCGATCGCCGCGCGTATCGCGTCCTCGAAGCTGGTGGTGGTGCGCAGGGCCCAGACGGCGGAGCCCAGGCAGGGCCAGACGGCACCGTTGAACTCGGTCGCCTGCTCGGGGTGCCAGTCGGGCGCGAGGACGGTGGCGTAGCGGCCGCGTCGGTCGGGGTGGACACGGGCCAGGATGTCCGGGAGCGCGGTGAGGGGGTCGGTGTCCTCGAACGTGACGCGGATGAGTTCGTGGAAGATCGCGGTGCCCTCCCAGGCCGCGCGGTCGCCGTGGGTGAGGGCGGCGATGCGGTGGGCCGCGTCCACAGTGGCATCCCGGCCGGCGGGTGCGAAGTGAACCGCGGAGGTGGATGCCCGCATCAAAGAGCCGTTTCCCGCTGCTCGTTGGTTGACCTGGAAATGGATAGCGGCGGCGAGGTCCCAGGGCATGCCGTTGGTCAGGACGTCCTCGGTCTGCAGGCCGATGTCCTTCGGCTCTGACGCCGCCCACCGCCGGAAGCGGGCGAAGATGTCCGGCAGATCCAGTCCGCTCCGCTCCAGCAGGGACTCCGCGACCAGGACGGCCATCTGCGTGTCGTCAGTGGCCTCGCCGGGGTCCCAGCCACCGCCTCCGCACATCTCGCCCCCGGCACCAGGCGCGGGAAACCGCGCGGAGAACGCTCCCGGGGGTCCGAACTCGAAGGGGGCGCCCAGGGCGTCGCCCACCGCTGAGCCGACGACCGCGCCGGCCGCTCGCTGAATCCGCTTCATCCGCGATGGTCGCCCCACGTCATGGTCCGCTGACAAGTACGGCTGTAGACGTCGGACACGCGCCCGTCTGGAGGCCGGCGAGTTGGGTGACGTCTACCAGGTCGTCACCCGTCGCCAGGGGCCGTTCCCGCACCGCATCGCCGACGTCGGGACTATCCGTTGTGTGCTTCGATCTCGGTCGCCGGTGTCTGTCGGGTGGCCGCCCACGACGCCAGGAGCGCCAGATTGTCAGCGGTCGGCGTGCCCGCGGGCGCGGTGTAGACGATGAGGTGCAGGCCGGGTTCGGCGGGCAGTTCCAGGGCCTCGACGTCCAAGTCGAGTTGGCCCACGATCGGATGGCGCACACGCTTGCGGCCGGACCGGTGCAGCCGCACGTCCTGAGATGCCCACCGCTGCCGAAACAGCTCACTGCGCGTCGACAGTTCACCGACCAGGGAGATCAGCTCCTCGTCGTGCGGATCGCGGCCGGCTTCCATGCGTAGCTTCGCGGCCACGTCACCGGCGATTCGGTCGTAGTCGACAAAGAAATCCCTGGCCACCTCGGGGTTCAGATAGACGAACCGCGCTGTGTTCGCGGGCCGTCGCGGGTCGGCCAGCACCGGTGAATACAGCGCACGACCGAGTTGATTCATGGCGAGCACGTCATAACGGGCGTTTCCGATCCAGGCCGGCGCATCGGAGATCGCGTCGAGCACCTGCTGCAACGTCGAGCGCACCGTCACGGCAGGCCTGCGCCGGCGTGGGCCGCTGGGCGTCCCGGACTGACGCGCGAGGTGGAACAGGTGGTCACGTTCGGCCTCGTCGAGTCGCAAGGCAGAGGCCAACGCCTCCAGTACGCCGTCGGAAGCACCGGCGAGGCTGCCGCGCTCCATGCGCACGTAGTAGTCGGCCGATACCCCCGCCAGTAGCGCCACCTCCTCGCGGCGCAGACCTTCGACCCGACGGTTGCCGCCGTAAGCGGGCAGGCCCGCCTGCTCGGGTGTGATGCGGGCGCGACGCGAGCGGAGGAACTCCCGTATCTGGGTGCGTGGATCCATCGTGGCCATCCCCTCACCGTAAGCCCGTCCCGCAACCTAAGGGGTACCCGACGCGGTCGTCGCGGTGCCGCCGTCCACCGGGATGATGGTGCCCGTGAGGTAGGACCCGGCCCGGCTGGCGAGAAACACGGCGACACCCGCCATGTCGTCGTCGCGGCCGAGCCGGCGCAGAGGGGCCGCCGCAGCGATCGTGTCGCCGATGGCATCGAGCGTGGACGCCATCATCTGCGACGGGAACACTCCCGGTGCTACCGCGTTCACCGTGACGTGCTGTGGGCCCAGCTCTCTGGCAAGCACTCTGGTGAGTTGATGGAGTGCCGCCTTGCTGCTGGCGTACGAGTAGTTGGACGCCTGGGCGACGTGGATGGCGGCGATACTGCCGATGTTGATGATCCGCGCGGGATCATCGGCGGTGCCCGCCTTGCGAAGTGCGGGGAGCAGCGCCTGCACCAGCCAGAACGGCGACTTGAGGTTGAGGTCGATCACTGCGTCCCAGGCCTCGTCGGGGAACGTCTCCAGCGGCTCGCGCCACATGGCTCCCGCGTTGTTGACGAGGATGTCCAGGCGTCCCGAGTCAGCCTTGACGAGATCAGCGAGGCGTTGGCACTCGTCGTGCCTGGACAGGTCGGCGGGGATCGCCTGAACGTCGCCGAATTCGGACAGCAGACGCTGTGCCGCTACGCACCTGTCCGCCTTGCGTGAGCTGATGACGACGCGGGCGCCCGCCTGGAGAAGGCCGCGCGCTATCATCATCCCAATTCCCCTGGTGCCGCCAGTGACAAGGGCGTACTTCCCACGCAGATCGAAAAGTTCTGTGTGCGTGGTGCATTGGGTGTCCGCCATTGGTCTCCGTCCCTTCAGTCGTGGAATAATGCGCCGACAAGGTCACGGATTCGGGGCAGCTGATTCAACTGATGGGATAAAGCCGCAGTGCGTGTCCGTGGAGTGTTGTCGGCGCTTTCGACTCAACCAGGTTGACAGGCGTTCTGGACGTCTGGGAGACCCTGCTGATACAGGTACTGTGAGAACCCCCTTTACCGGTGCGCTGGCCCACACGTGCACGTAGCGATCGGTACCCACCAAACGAACATGCGGTATGTGCCTCAAGAACCCGCTGATATCTGTGAGGCACGGGCTTCGGGCGCTAATTGCCGGACATGCCGTCTCCGAACCACCGGGGGCGTCCCGTGATGGAGGGCAACCGGAATACGCCGGAAACGTGCCATAGGCCGGGCGGAACGGTGGATTGCTCGCCGCTACTGCGCTGAACCGCCGGTGGGTGTGGGGCGGAAGGTGCGGCGGTATGCCTGGGGTGTGACCCCGATGGCGGCATGAAGATGCTGGCGCAGGGAGACACCGGTGCCGAATCCGGCGCGGTCGGCGACCAGGTCGACGGGCCAGTCGGTGGTCTCCAGCAGGTGCCGTGCCAGGTCGACGCGCCGGCGGATGAGCCATTGGCCGGGGCTGGTGCCGACCTCGTCGCGGAAGCGGCGGGTGAAGGTACGCAGGCTGACGTTGGCGTGAGCGGCCATGTCAGCCAGGGTGACGGGTTCAGAGAGGCGTTCCATGACCCACGCCTGTGTGGGGGCGGTGCCGGGGGCAGAGGGGTCGGGGACGGGGCGCTGGATGTACTGGGCCTGGCCGCCGTCACGCCAGGGCGGTACGACGCAGGAGCGGGCGACCTCGTTGGCGATGTCGCTGCCGTGGTCGCGGCGGACGATGTGCAGGCACAGGTCGATGCCGGCGGCCACCCCGGCGGAGGTGAGGATGGTGCCGTCGTCGATGAAGAGGACGTCGGGGTCGATGCGCGCGGTGGTGAACATGCGCTGCAGGCGGTCGGCTTCGCGCCAGTGTGTGGTGGCGGGGCGACCGTCGAGCAGTCCCGCGGCGGCCAGCACATAGGTGCCGGTGCAGATCGCCACGATCCGGGTTCCGGGGCGGATGGCAGCCAGGGCCTCGCGCAGGGCGTCGGGCAGCCGGCCCTCCTCGCGAATGGGGCCCAGCGCGTGGGAGGGCGGGATGACGACGGTGTCGACGGTGGCCAGCAGGGAGGCGTCGTAAGAGACGGTGAGCCGGTAGTCCGCCTCGGCGCGGACGGGCCGGCCGTCCAGGCTGCACGTGGTCACGGAGTAGAGCCGGTTGCCCGTGCGGTCACGAGCGGCGCCGAAGATCCGGGCGGGGATGCCGAGTTCGAAGGGGACCACGCCGTCCAGGGCCAGAACGCCAACGTGATGCATGACCCGATCCTTTCATTCCTTGACCATCGGGCCACTGCCGGGTGGCCGTCCGGCCGGGCAGTCTGGGCGCGTGCCACAGAGAACCGGCACAAACCACAAGAAAACCCCGCCTGAAAAGAGGACGTCATCATGGACCAGGCCACCATCCCCGCCACCATGCGCGCCATTTCCCAGGACGCCGCCGGAACTCCGGGCGTCCTGAAGGTCGTCGAGACGCGGCGTCCGGTGCCGGGCCGGGGCGAGATCCTGGTCCGGGTGCGCGCGGCGGGTGTGAACCCGGCCGACTGGAAGACCCGTGAGCGGGGGGTGTTCGCCAACGGCGCCAGACCGCCGTTCACGCTCGGCTGGGACGTCGCCGGGGTGGTCGAGGCGGTCGGCGACGGGGTGACACTCTTCCAGGTCGGCGACGAGGTGTTCGGGATGCCGCGTTTCCCGCACCCGGCGGGCGCCTATGCCGAGTATGTCGCTGCCCCGGCCCGGCACTTCGCCCCGCGTCCCAAGGGCCTGAACCACATCCAGGCCGGTGCCCTGCCGCTGGCCTCGCTGACCGCCTGGCAGGCCCTGGTGGACACCGCGAACGTCCAGCCCGGCCAGCGCGTCCTGATCCACGCGGCCGCCGGAGGCGTCGGCCACCTGGCCGTGCAGATCGCCAAGGCCCGCGGCGCGTACGTCATCGGCACCGCCAGCGCCGCCAAGCACGAGCTGCTGCGCTCGCTGGGCGCCGACGAGCTGATCGACTACCGCACCCAGGACTTCGCCGAGACCGTCCGCGACGTCGATGTCGTCCTGGACGCCCTCGGCGGCGCCAACTGGGCCCGGTCCCTGCAAACGCTGCGGCCGGGCGGCACGCTGATCTCGATCCTGCCGCTGGACGACGACTTTCCCGCCGAGGAGGCCGAAGCGGCCGGAGTGCGGGCGGTGTTCATGCTCGTCGAGCCCGATCATGCGGGGTTGCGCGAGATCGCTTCCCTGGTCGAGGACGGCCGCCTGCGCGTGATCGCCGACGAGGTCTTCCCCCTCGAAGAAGCCGCCCGGGCCCACACACTGGGGGAGACCGGCCGCACCACCGGCAAGATCGTCCTCTCCGTCACCTCCTGACCCCCCGCTGCTTCTGCCCCGCGTCAGCCATGCCGCCGGCACCGATGACCGCCATATCGCCGGTCCGCAGCTCATGCGTCGGCAAGAACAGGGTGCACACCTCGATGTGCCGCCGGTCGATCAGCCCCGGCTGCCGCTTCCCGAACAGGACAGGGAGCGCCATGAAGGTCTGCTGAGCATCCGGCGTTCGACGCCGGTCGGCGGTGGTCGCAAGTGGGGAGGGGAACGGACCCGCTGTCGTCTCGGAGGCACCGCCGCCGAGCGCAGGCGGCAGCCGGAGGCAGTGGCTGTCGCGGTGGAGCAGGGGAGGGTGTGGGCCACACACGACGCATCCGAATGTCGCGTGGGTACGGACCGACCGGAGATGACCGGCTGGTCGCAGGCGGCTGTGCGGGGCCGGCACCCCGCGGGAGGAGGTCAGTCGACGGTGAGAACGAGCTTTCCGCGGCTGTGGCCGGCGTCGCTTGCCTGCTGGGCCTTGGCCGCGTCGGCAAGCGGGAAGGTCGCGCCGACCGTGATCGCCAGTGTGCCGTCGGCGGCCTGCTGGGCGAGTTCGGCCAGCCGCGCCGCCGAGCGGCGCTGCGGACCTTCGGCGAAGACGATGCCGAGTTCGCGGGCGCGGAAGTCGGCGGTGGTGACGATCCGGTCGGTGCCGCCGCGCAGGGTGATGGAGTCCTCCAGCGCGCCCTTGCCCGCGGCGTCGAGCACCGCGTCCACGCCGTCGGGGGCGAGCGCACGGACCCGCTCGACCAGGCCGTCCCCGTAGACCAGCGCGGTGGCGCCGAGCGAGGTGACGTACTCCTGGTTGGCAGGGCCGGCGGTGCCGATGACGTGGGCGCCGCGGGCGACGGCGAGCTGGACGGCCACGGTGCCCAGTGCGCCGGACGCGCCGTGGATGAGCAGGGTCTCGCCGGTTGTGATGTCGAGCAGGTCCAGGACGCGATCGGCGCCGTCGCTCGCCACGGGCAGGGCGGCCGCGTGTGTCCAGTCCAGGCCGGCCGGCTTGAGGGCGAGGACAGCCGCACTGGCGAGCGCGTACTGGGCGTAGGCGCCGGTGTCGGACCAGCCCAGCACCTCGTCGCCCTCCTTCAGATGGTCGACGTCCTCGCCGACGGCGTCGACGATCCCGGCGATCTCACCACCGGGGACGGCGGGCAGGGTGGTGGGGAAGATGGCTTCCATGGTCCCGGAGCGGATCTTGCCGTCCACCGGGTTGACACCGACAGCCCGTACACGCACGCGGACCTGGCCGGGGCCGGGCTCGGGGATCTCGGTCTCCGCCTCGTGCAGGACCTCGGTGGCGCCGAACGTGTCGAAAACGATGGCCTTCATCACTGCTGTCTCCTTGATGAGCTGATCCGGTGAAATCGATGGGTGGCTGAGCATCTGGAACGCGACGCCGGTCATGTGGCTGGCCAAAGGTCTGTTGGGTGGGCGCTTTCGTGGGCTGGAACCGTGGAGATGTGGGCCGTCACCCGGCCCGGAGCGGCGCCTGCTCACTGTTCTCCGCTGCTTCGATGACGTGGACGCACCGGTCGAGGGCGGTCGCCCTGTAGCGGCGCCAGAGCGGGGTGTGTCACGACTGTTTCCCTTCTTGAGGTCGGTGGGACGACGGGCCGTGGCGCGCGTGTGGTGAGGCCGTGCCCTGCGGCTGGAGGGGCAGGAGCGGTAGCGGGTACGGCGCGCCGCGATGTCGCCTACGGCCGCTGGTGTGGCGTCCGCCGTCGCGCCGGCCATCGGGGCAGGCGCCGCGGCGATTTCGGGGTCCGAGCCGAGTGCGCCCTTTCCCTTCGGTGGAGGACCGGACCGGCGTCAGACGGCGGACGGGACGACGATGACCTTGCCGTGCACCGCGCCCCCGGCGGCCCGGGCGTGCAGCGCCGGCAGCTCGGCCAGCGGCACCCGCTCGGCGACGTCGACGCGCAGCTCGCCGCGGTCGATCGACGCCACCAGCTTCGCCAGCTGGTCGGCGTCGCTGCGGACGAACAGGTCGATGCCCCGCACGCCGCGCTCCTCGTCGCCGGGGGCGGGCATCCACACCGTGGTGTTCACCAGGACACCGCCGGGACGGACCAGGGTGACCAGCGCGGCCAGCTCGGCGGGGTCGACCGGTGCGAGGTTGAGCACGACGTCGACCGGTTCGGTCACCGCCGCGGTCACGCTGGTGGTGGTGTGGTCGATGACTTCGTCGGCGCCGACGGACGTGACCACGTCGCTGCTGCGCGGGCTGGCCGTGGCGATGACGTGGGCACCGGCGTTCTTGGCCAGCTGCACGGCGTAACCGCCGACCGCGCCGCCCGCGCCGTTGATGAGTACGCGTTGCCCGGCCGTCAGCTTGCCGTGGTCGAACAGGGCTTGGAACGCGGTCAGGCCCACCAGGGGTAGCGCGGCGGCCTCGGCCAGAGGGACGTCCTTGGGCGCCGGGGTCAGAGCTTCGGCCGGTGCGAGAACGTACTCCGCGGCGGCTCCGGTGCCGTCCATCGGCAGGAAGCCGACGACGTCGTCGCCGACCGCGACGCCGTTCACGCCCTCGCCCAGCGCGTCGACGGTGCCGGCGACGTCGATGCCGGGGGTGTGGGGCAGCACCACCGGAATGGGGCCGCGCATGAAGCCGCCGCGGATGTTGCCGTCCACGGGGTTGAACGACGTGGCGGCGACGCGGATCCGGACCTCACCGGCGCCGGGGAGGGGCTGCTCCACGTCCTCGTAGCGCAGGACGTTCGGGTCGCCGTACTCGTGGAAACGTACTGCCTTCATTTCGGTTCTCACCTTCACTGCGATCGATGTTGCTTCGAATTCGAAGCAACTGTTGATGACGGTACCTCTACTTCGAATTCGAAGCAAGTGCTGTCGGTCACCGCCGGTGCGAGCGCATCGCCGCGGCGAGTTCGGCGGCGGCTCGGTCGATGCACGCCCGCAGCCGCCCCGCATCGCCGCCGGCCGCGGCCGGCCCGTCGGCGGGGCCCGCGACGACGATCGTGGGCACAGGGTCGGCGTGCACGCCGGTCAGGCGCTCGCGGATCACCTGTGTGATGTCGGGCGGCTGCCGACGGGAGCCGCTGTCGAGCGCCAGCAGCACCGGCATGCCGGCCAGCACTCCGTCCCCGAGGACGGCGAAGAACGAGTCGAACACCTCGCTCGGGGACGCGGCGAGCACCGGTGTCGCCACCACCAGCCCGTCGGCCGCCACGACGGCCGCGACCGCCTCCCGCAGGTCGAGGCTGGCGCGGCCCTGGGCGGAGTGGTGGGCGAGGTCGGCCGTCAGCCGGTGCAGCTCCAGCACCTCCACCTCGGCGCGCGCACCGCCGGCCGCCAGTGACCGGCACACAGCCTCCGTGACCCGGTCCGCGAGCAGGCGAGTGGGACGGCGATGGCCGGCACCGGCGCTCACGACGGCCAAGGACACCGGGCTCCACGCGGCGGTGCTCATCCCGGCATCATGGTCAAGGCTTCTTCTTCCCTGCGGCCGGGCCGTGGTGCCGTCACCGGGGAGGACCGAGGAGGACGGTGCCGGACCGTTCCACGGCTTCGGCGAGCAGTCGCACGGGGGTGCTGCTGGTCCTCGCGTCGTGCGAGGTGGGGGATGCTCATGGCCGGTCCTCGGGATGTGTGGGCGGCGGCGCCGTCCTCCTGCTCGTAACCCTGCGCCGCACCTCTGCCCGATCTCCATGATCCGGAGTGCTCAGTGGCGCCCAACACTGCCCACACCGTGCCCTCATGAGGTCACGGCATCGGGCCCGTCAGGCCCTGGCGTCCGGCTCACTCGGCGGGGAGGACACCGGCACTCGCGGAGGAGTTCCGTTCCGGCTCCGCCTGCGGTGGCTGGAAGGGACGCACCCCACCGGCACACCACACTCTTCGAATTCGAAGCAGATAGACTGCGGTCATGCCTGATTCACCGCCGTCGCTCGACCCCGTACAGCTCGGCGCCTACTTCGACCTCATCGAGGTGACCAGCCTGCTCCGGCACGCAGTCGAGCAGCAGCTGCGCGAGGCCGGCGATCTCAGTTATGTGCAGTTCCAGCTGCTGGCCCGCCTCGGGGACTCGCCGACAGGCAGTCACCGCATGACCGACCTGGCCGACGGCGTCGTCTACAGCCGTAGCGGCCTGACGTACCAGGTGGGCCTGCTCGAGAAGGAGGGCCTGGTCGTGCGCGCTCCCTCGCCGGACGACGAGCGGAGCATCACCGTCACCCTCACCGACGCCGGACGTGCGCTGCTCGCGAAGGTGCTGCCGGGTCACGTCGAGGTGGTCGGCGGCCTCCTGTTCGAACCGCTGTCACGCGACGATGTCAAGACCCTCGCCGGCCTGCTGGCGCCGGTACGTGAGCACATGCGCTCGACGCCGCCTCGCTCGGCTGCACCCCGCCGTCGCAAAGGTGGTGCATAAGGACCCGACAGGCTTCGGAGCCCCGGCGACCGCAGCGGATCAGGACACGGCAGGACGCCGGGCCCGGGCGGCCGCCGTCAGCACGGCGCGCGCAGCCGGCCCCGCCCGCAGTCGGCGGTGAACGGGGCGGAGGCGGAGTCGGGCCGAATCGACAGGCTGGTCGGCGTACGCATTGCGCCGGTGTCGCTCGGTACTGCTTCTTGAGAGCGCGGATGAGTGGCCGCTGTCGGTGAAGTGCCGGCGCGCGGCGGCCTCGGGGACGCTGGGCCGTGATCCGGGGGCGGTGAGTGCCGTGGCCGCTTCCTCCAGACGCCGGCGGTGGATGTAGGCGCTGCACGACTCGTCCAGACTCGCGAAGGCCCGCTGCGGGGTGCGGACGGAGCCGTGCGGGTGCGCGGCGGTCGTGGCCGGCGACAACTCGGTGTCCGTGAGCCGGGCGTCGACCAGAACCTTGGCCGCTTGCTCCAGCGCCGGGATGAAGTGGGCTCGCGGTCGTCGGAGTGGTCCGGGACCAGCCCCTCGGCCCGGTTCGAGCAGGGCGTTGCGGGCCGCGTGCGCGCCCGCCGACCCGAGGTCGCTCACCGTCGGCTCCACCATGCTGGTGTGGGCCATGAGGACCTGCGCCGACGGCGAGGCGGCCAGCCCGGCGCGTGGTTTCCCGGCGACCGGTGACCGCGGAGGGTCACCGGGGAAGAAGACGACGCGCCTGCCGATCCCGGGCGTGGTGTGGAAGTGGTTCTCCGTCACGACGTGGTGGGTGGAGTCACCGAGCGCACGGTTCCCCGGAAGCCGCCGACCGGGAAAGCGCTGAACACCGAGGCCGCCCATGCGGGCGTTCCAGGTGCCGACGAGGGCCGTTCCCTCGGCGGGAGGCGCCTTCCGGGACCGGTGTGACGTAGAGCACGGGAACTCGCCCGCTCTGAGAGTCAGTTCAAGACGTGACCACAGAACAACTCCCATGTTCCGCGCCCCGTACCGCTGGAGTCGACGTCGATGGTGAACGCGCCCGCCTTGGCGCTCGGTCGGCTGCTCATCTGCCCTCCGCGCGGACCGAGTTGTCGCGGGGATCCCATCTCGTGTCGCACACGTACACGCTTCCTTCGCGCGCCCGTTCCTATTCTTGGCCACGCCCCGACCGTTGACGATCTTCCGCCCGCAAGGCCGCCGACCGGGCTGCCGCCGTGCGGGCTGGCGTCGCCGCGGGGCACTGCCCGGTGACGAAGTCGTGGTCCCGCCGACCGCTTTCCCCATCTGACCGACCTCCGAGGAGACAACCGCGATGATTCCCGCTGACGATCCGTCCCGGTCCCTGACCGTGGCCGACCCGGACGACCCCGGCACCACATACGTCTCACTGGTGGGCAACACGTACGCCATGCTGGTCACCGGCGAGCAGACCGACGGCCGGTACTGCCTGATCGAGATGCGCGTGCCCGACGGCGGCGGCCCGCCGCCGCACCGGCACGACTTCGAGGAGATGTTCACGATCCTCGAGGGCGAGATCGAGTTCACCTTCCGCGGCGAGAAGCACACGGTGCGGGCCGGGTCCACGATCAACGTTCCGGCCAACGCGCCGCACAACTTCCGCAACGTCTCGGGTGCGCCGGCGCGCATGCTGTGCATGTGCACCCCCGCCGGCCAGGACGAGTACTTCCTGCGCATCGGCGATGTCGTCGCGGGCAAGGACGCCCCGCCGCCGCAGCTGTCGGAGGACGAGCTCATGGAGCGTCGCCGCCGTGCGGCCGAGCTGGCCGCGGCCTACAGGAGCGAGTTCCTCTAGCCCGCAGGGAGGCGGGCCCGGCAGGCCCGCCTCCGAGAGTTCGACGTGACCTGCGACCCGGCCGGCCCCGGACCCGCACCGGTCACGGCTGATGCCGTGCCGAGTGGCGTGACCGTGACGAGCGCTCCGTCGGCGCGACCGCGGACAGGCCGACTGTTACCGCTATTGACGAGGAGCGCGGATTGGGAGCGGTGGGACTCGCGGACCGGCTGGCCGCGGCACGGGACGGTGCGCTGGTGGGCAGGGAGCGGGAGCGGGCGGTGCTCGACCGGATACTGTCGGGCGCGGCGGACGCCCCACTCGTGGCGTACCTGCACGGCCCCGGCGGTATCGGCAAGTCCTCGCTGGTGCGCTACGCCGCCCGGCAGGCCGAACTCGCCGGCCGCCGCGTGGTGCACGTGGACGGACGGTTCCTCGACGCCGATCCGCGCCGGCTCGCGGAGGCGGCGGCCCCGGCGTGCGCCGAACCCGGCGCGGTACTGCTCATCGACACCTTCGAGCAGTGTCAGCCCCTGGAGGCGTGGCTGCGCGAGACCTTCCTGCTGCGGCTCGCCGACCATGCGATCGTCGTCGTGGCCGGCAGACTCGCCCCCGACGCCGAATGGTCGCTGGACCCTGGATGGGCGCAGTTGTTCACCGCGCTGGCCGTGCAGCCGCTCGACGCCGCCCAGTCCCACGCCCTGCTCGCCGCCCGGGGTGTCCCCGCCGAGCAGCGCGGCGCCTTCGTCGCCTTCGCCGGAGGCAGCCCGCTCGCCCTCTCGCTGGCCGCCTCCGTGCCCGCCGCGGCACCCGGCGCACCGTGGTACCCCACCGGCGACGTCCTGACGACCCTGGTCGAGCGGCTCGTCGGCGACCTGCCCGGCGCCGTCCACCGACGCGCCCTCGAGGTCGTCGCGCAGGCCTACGTCACCCGCGAGCCCCTGCTGCGCGCGGTGCTGGGTGACGAGGACACGGACACGGTGTTCCCCTGGCTGCGCCAGTTGCCCTACATCGAGGCCACGCCCGAGGGGCTGCACCCGCACGACGCGGTGCGGGCGACCCTGGAGGCCGACCTGCGCTGGCGGGACCCCGAGCGCTACGACGACGTCCGCGTCCGCGTCTCGCTCGCGGGCCTGCGGGCCGTGCGCGGCGCCGCCGAGGAGGACGCGCTGCCGCGGGTCGCGGAGTGGATGTTCCTCTTCCGCGACCAGGGCGGATCCGGCAATCTGTACAGTCATCGGACACACCGACATATTGAGGACACTCCGCTTCGCCCCGACGACGTGCCCGGTGTGCTGCACATGGCCCAGGAGGCGGAGGGCCCGGCATCGGCGGCCGCGGTCGCACACTGGCTGCGCCGCCAGCCGGAGGCCTTCCGCGTCCACCGCTACGCCGGCTCCCGCACACCCGTGTCGTTCATGGCCGTCCTGCGGCTGGACGCACCACTGCCCGAGGACCGCGCCGCGGACCCGGTGATCGCAGCAGTCTGGGACCTCGTGGAGGCGGCGGCCCCCCTCGGGCCGGGCGAGCATTTGGGTATCCGCCGCTTCGCGGTGCAGCCCGGCGGGCGCCAGCGGCCCTCACCCCTGATGGAACTCACCAGCCGGCGCACCATCGCCGAGGAGATGCGCGCCTGCGGACGCGCGGTGACCTTCACCGTCTTCGAAGACGCCGACCGGTGGGGACGCTACCTCGCCGAATCCGGGATGCCGGAGGTCGCGGCCGTGGACGTCGACGGGAGGCAACAGCACGTCTTCGGGCGGGACTGGCGACTGCAAACCGTGGACCAGTGGGTGCGACACCGGGCTCGCGCCACGGTCACGCCCGTAGCGACATGGCCCCCAACTGCCTCCGCGAGCGGCCCGCGCGACCAACTGCCGCGCGCCGCGTTCGCGGAAGGCGTGCTGGAGGCGCTGCGCACCTGGCACACCCCCCGCGCATTCGCCACCAGTGCCCTGCTGCACTCCCATCTCGTGCCGCCGGGTTCGCCCGACCCGGCCGCGAACCTGCGCGGTGCCATCACTGCGGCTCTCGCCGCACTGCAGACGGACCCCGAGGGTGTCAGGGCCCAGGAGGCCCTCACCGCCACCTACATCGGGGCCTCCCGCACCCACAAGGCCGCCGCCCGACGACTCGGGGTGCCCTACGGCACCTACCGGCGCCACCTCGCCCTGGCCAAGGAACGCCTCACCGAACAACTGCTGCGACAAACGGCCACGCCCTCCACACCGGTCCAGCCGCAGTCGTTGCCGCAGGAGTGACCCGTGGGCAGCGCTGTGCACGGTGGAGCAGCACAGGCCGTGGCGGCCGGACAGCGGGGCGGCGCAGGGTGTCCTGGCCCACATGGCACAGGTCGTCACGGCCGTCCGGGGGAGTCCAGCCACTCCGGCGCGGGCATGGAATCGCGGGTCAGACCCTGATTTCTCGGCAGGAGACCGACGCTGCCGGGACGACAGAGCGGACGAAGGCGTGGCTCGACGCTGCCGCAGCATGCACCGCCTTCACCGCCATCGCCTGCGCCCTGTTTCGCAGCCGCCGCCTCGCCAGGTGGGACGATCTCTCTTCTGGTTGAGGCGATTCGTCATCAGGCCCGGATCGGTTCATGCTGAACAGCCTGCGCGACCAGTCGTGCGGCGTGGTCCGGGGTACGACCGTGTCGTCACCGTCGAGTCGGCTGCCGACGGAGCCGACGCCGGGGCCGAGCCGGGCGGGCGGAGACGTCGTCCTGGTCCGCGCGGTGTCCCGGCCTGATCGTGGTCTGCGGGTTGGCCCCTTCCTTGGTGTGGGGGAGACCCCAGGAACCGGTGTGACGTAGGACACGGGAACTCGCCCGCGCTCACAGACAGTTCAAGACGTGACCACAGATATGCGAACCCGCGTGCGAACTGGAGATCCTGACGCCTTTGCGGAACTCTTCGACGCATACGCCCGCGCGGTGTACAACCACGCTTTCCGGCTGACCGCCGACTGGTCCGCGGCCGAGGACGTCATGTCGACGACGTTCATGGAGGCGTGGCGGCGCCGTGCGTCCATCGAGACCGAAGGAGGCTCGCTGCGACCGTGGTTGCTGGGCATCGCGACCAACGTCGCCCGCTCCCAGTACCGCGGCAACCGGCGCTACCGAAACGCGGCCGAGGCGGTGGCAGCCGCAGGCGGCGCGGAGGAGCAGGTCGAGGACCACGCCGAGGAGACCGCCGCACGGCTCGACGACCGGCGTCGGATCGCGGCCACACTCGCCGCGCTCAGTCTGCTCAAGCGCCCCGAACGCGAGGTCCTGACGCTGTGTCTGTGGGAGGGCATGGAGTACACCGAGGCCGCCCACGCCCTCGGCATTCCCGTCGGCACCGTCCGTTCCCGGCTGTCCCGCGCCCGCGGCAAGCTCCGCAAGCTCGCCGACGCGGAACTGCTCAGGAAAAAGAGCGCGGAACTGCTCGGAAGAGAACGGGAACTCACCACCGCGAACCGGCAGATAACAGGTGATCGCGGATACGTGATCCGGTCCGCACAGGAAGGAAACCGATGAACGCCAGCCCCTCCCAGTCACGCCCGGCTGAGTGGACGGAGACCCAGGGACTACTGCCCTCCGTCGAGCGGGATCTGCCGGCGGGCCGCCACCAGTTCCACAAGGAGCAGATGATGGCCCAGATCCACGAAGACCTCCGCACCGACCGCACTCCCGCCCGCCCGGCACTCGCCCCGCGGCGCCGCAACCCGTTCCTGCGCCGCGCGATCCTGCTGCCCGCCGGTGCGTTCGCCCTGGCCGGCGCGGTCGTGGCCGGCGTCGCCCTGTCCGGTGGCGACGGGGGCGGTGGCAAGACCGCTCTGGCCACCGGCCCCGCGCTGACCACCCAGGTCGGCGCCGTCGATGCCAAGGGCGCCCCCCAGCTCCTCGACCGCATCTCCCTGGCTGCCGCCGAGGTCTCCGGGCCCACCCCGCGCGCCGGCCAGTACGTCTACATCGCCTCGAAGGTGGCGAGCACCTACCCCAAGACCGTCGACGACAAGACCACGGTGGTCAGCCAAGAGCTGCACTCCCGCCAGGTCTGGAACTCGCTCGACGGCAAGGACGGCTGGCTGATCGAAGCGGGCGAGACGAGCGAGGAGGGGCTGACCCTGTCCAGCGACATCCCGCTCAACTCGGCCTACGACACCCTGGCCAAGCTGCCCACCGACCCCGCCGTACTCTTGCAGCGGATCTACCGGGACTCGGACGCCGTCCGGGACCACGAAGTCCCCCGCGACCAGGCGGCCTTCGTCGCCATCGGTGATCTGCTGAACGAGAGCTACCCGCCGGCCGATCTCACCGCCGCCCTCTACAAGGCCGCGGCCAAGATCCCCGGGGTCGTGGCGGTGGACGACGCGGTCGACGCCGTGGGCCGTCACGGGGTGGCGATCGCGCGGCAGAACGACACCGCCGGCGAGCGCACCGAGTGGATCTTCGACAAGAAGACCCTGGAGTTCCTCGGCGAGCGCAACGTGGTGGTCAAGAAGGTGGCGGACAGCCCGTTCAAGGTCGGCACCGTCACGTTCACCAGCGCGATCACGCAGCGCGCGATCGTCGACGCCAGCAAGCAGGTTCCAGGGCGGGCCGGCTGATGCGCATCGGATCCTCCTCGGCGGCGCTGGCCGCCTTGCTGGTCGCGGGAGTGATGACGTGCGTCTCGGTGGCGGACACCGGCACGGGGCTCGGGTTGCGGACCACGGACGCGGACACCGCGCCCGCCGCCGGCACGGGGCGGGTATCCGGGCCGTCGGAGGGGCCACCGCGGCAGGGGCTGGTGTCGGATCCCCGGCCCGGTTCGTCACCCTGATCACCGGGGACCGGGTCCAGCTGGACGCCCGGGGCCGGGTGACCGGCGTACAGCGGGCACCGGGACGCGAGGGCGTCCCGGTGCCCGTCCGGCGCCTCGGCCGCGAGCAGTACGTCGCGCCGGCCGACGCCGCCGCCCGTATCGGCCAAGGCACCGCGGACAAGCGGCCGTTCGACGTCAGCGCCCTGATAGGCGCCGGATACGACGACGCCCGGCGCGCCGATACGCGCCGGATACGACGACGCCCGGCGCGCCACGCTGCCGCTCACCGTGTCGTACTGTCCGGGCAGGTTGCGGACAGGTGAGCCAGGTCTCACCCACCACGGCCCAGGCAGCGGAGCCCCGATACGGCAGCAGGGCCCCGGACCGCGCATCGCAGTCCGGGGCCCTGCCCTGTGCGGTGCCGCCCTGCGGCGGCGGTACGTCAGTCGTGTGCGGTGTCGTCGTCCGCCTGCCCGGCGCCCTCAGCCGCGTCCGCCTTCTCGCGCATCTTCCGCACCAGTTCCGCCTTCTGGTCCGCCGCGCCCTGGCGGTCGAGGTTGCGGTGCGGACCGTTGTTCTGCCGTTCAGCGCGGGACAGCTTCTTGCGCTGGCCGCCGCCCATGCCCACGGGGTTGTTGATGTTCTTGCTCACGGTCACGGGTTCTCCCGGTAATGATGTGAAGTGATCTACGGATTCATCGGTGGGGGACGGGCGGCGACATCGAAGGACGTCAGAAGGGGCCCATCACGCTCTCACTCGTGAATCGGCGTCTGGAAGAACATGACAAAGACGTTACCCGGTTCCATCGGCCTCGCACACCAACCCCTTCGCCGGTTCCGTCGCTCTTCTTTGCGGCATTCCGGTCGGTGCCTCTTGTCGAGTCGCCCTACTCGCTGCCGAGGCGGCGAGCGTGCGTGCTGGAGTGAGGGCGGGGCCGTCACGTCCCCGTCCTCACGTTTTCCATGCTACGTCTCGACTGTCATCCGACGTCACCGGTGTCGGCGGTGGCTGCTGCCGACCGGTGGGACGGGGCGGAGCTCGGTGTTGGCGCTGGGGCCGTGCCATTCGAGGCAGACGACGGTGGCGTCGTCGCCGAGCCGGCCGGCGTGGTGGTCCAGGACGGCGCGCATGAGGCGGCGCAGGGTTTCGGGTACCGGCAGGCCGTCGGCGTGGTGGCGGATGACGAAGTCGGTGAACTGGGCGAGGCCGAATTCCCGGCCGCGTGCGTCGCGGGCTTCGGTGACGCCGTCGGTGTACAGCAGGACGCGGTCGCCGGGTTCGAGCTGTTCGCGGCACAGGGTGGCGGTGATGCCCAGCTCGGTGCCCAGCGGGTGCGCCGGCGGACAGGACAGCGAGGTGGTCCATCGTCCGCCGCGGATCAGTACCGGCGGGTGGTGCCCGCGGTTGACCCAGCTGAGAAGCCCGGTGGCGGCATCGAGGTCGGCCAGGACGGCGGTGACGTAGGTGCTGTGGCCGAAGTGTTCGACCAGGATCTGCTCGACGCGCTCGCCGGTGGTGACCAGGTCGGTGCCCTGGCGGCGCTGGTTACGGCAGGCCGACACGGCGAGGTTGGCGGCCAGCCCCGCGTGGCTGCTGTGCCCCATGGCGTCGAAGACCGCCAGGTGGACCTGGTCGCCGGCGATCGCGTAGTCGAAGGCGTCACCGCCGATCTCGTACGCGGGCTCCAGCGCGGCCGCGATCACGACGTCGCGGTTGGCGAAGGAGCGCGGTGGCATCAGATTCCACTGCATCTCCGCGGCCACGTTCATCGTGTCCGTGCGCTCCAGACGAGCGGCGGCGTCGCTGGCGGGTCCAGGACCTCGGCCGCATCCGCCACGTAGCCATGCACCGATGTCTGCGCGTCTGCCGGGCGAGGTGGGCAACAGTGGCCAGCCGGGGAATGCTCCTCGCTCCTGTCCTTGGCCTCGTCCTCGACCTGCGAGAGGGGCGTCCGTGGTGCGTCACCAAGCCCGGACGGCCTGCGGCGAGGGCGGCGGATGCCGGTCCTGGGGTGCGCTCGTCCTGCGGGCGAATGGATCAGCCGTCGTTGCCGTGTCGTCCGGTGGGCACCAGTGGGGACAGGCCTCGGCAAGCACGGCCCGCAAGCGTTCGAACAGCGCCGGGGACGCGGCGAGGACGTCGCCGCTGGCGGGCCAGGTACCGGGGGTGGGGCCCGCCAGGTCGCCGACTGTTCCTCCCGCCTGTTGGACCAGCAGGACGCCGGCGGCACAGTCCCACGGCCGGAGTTCCGGGGCCCACAGGGCATCGGCCCGGCCGGTGGCGACCTGGGCGAGCGCGGCGGCGGCGCTGCCCCCGCGGCTAACGTCCCGGACCCGGGACGGGCCGCCACGCCGACCGGGGGGTAGCCCCACCCCCAAACGGGTGGTTGGCGGTATCCCGGGCCCGGACCTTGATCGAAAATACTGGGCTCACATCAGGTCGTCACCAGCCAGATACAGGAGTCCTTCGTGTACGAGTTCCCGCACGCTGTCAACGGTTCACGTACGTCCGCGGAGCGTGGCCGCCCGCGAGGGGAGCGCAGGCTGCGGGCCGCTGGCGTCGGGATGGTCGCCACGGTCGTGATGAGCGCCGGTCTCGCCCTGCCGGCCTCGGCTGCCGGTACCGCGGACGCCCTGGCGGCGCGGGACGGGCACGCGGCCACCCGGGCTGCCCTGGAGTCGGTGGTCCGGGACGGGGTGCCCGGGGGGATCGTGCTCGCCGAGCTGGGGAACGACACCTGGGCGGGACGTGCGGGAACCGCGGATCTGACGACCGGCCGCAAGCCGCGGGCCGACGACCGCTTCCGGATCGGCTCGATCACCAAGACGTTCGTGGCGACGGTGATGCTCCAGCTGGTGGAGGAGGGGAGGCTGAGCCTGGACGACACGGTGGACCACTGGCTGCCGGGCCTGGTGCGGGGCAACGGGCACGACGGCAGCAAGATCAAGATACGGCAGCTCCTCAATCACACCAGCGGGATCTACAGCTACACCGACGACGGGGACTTCAAGCGCAAGGAGTTCGGCACCGACTTCCTCAAGCACCGGTACGACACCTGGACGCCCCGCCAGATCGTCCAACTGGCCATGAAGCACGAGCCCGTCTTCGCCCCCACCGGCGACGGTGACGAGTGGAGCTACAGCGACACCAATTACGTCATCGCCTCCATGGTGATCCAGAAGGCCACCGGACACTCGTACGCCCAAGAGATCGAGCAACGGATCCTGCGCCCCCTGCACCTGGACGCCACCACGGTGCCGGGCACCCGCGCCCGTGTCGCCGGACCCAGCGGACGCGCCTACTCCAAGCTGACCGGGGAACTGGCCGGACCGGGAGAGCCCAACAGCGCGACCTACGACGTCACCGAACTCAACCCCTCCTTCGCGGGCGCCGCCGGAGAGATGATCTCCAACAACCACGACCTCAACCGGTTCTACCGGGCCCTGTTCTCCGGCCGGCTCCTGAAGGCGCCTCAGCTGAAGGAGATGATGACGACCGTCTCGCCCAAGAACCTGCCGAACTTCTCCTACGGCCTGGGTCTGATGAAGATGACGCTGTCGTGCGGCACCGAGATCTGGGGGCACAACGGCGGTATGCAGGGCTCCATTTCGGAGTCCATGGCCACGGACGACGGTGGGCACGTGCTGTCGCTCAACTTCAACGGCGACTGGAACGTCCACGAACAGCGGGTCGTGGACGCCGAGTTCTGCGGCTCATAGGGCCGAGTCAACGCAGCAAGCTCGCGGTTCCACTTCGCCCCGCCGACTCGGCCAGGGTTCTGGTGCGAGCGCACGCGCCAGTCGTGGAAGTCGAGCAGATCATTCGCCGCGGCCTGAGTCCAGAGCCTTCCTCGCCCCCACAAGAAGTCGAACAAGACCCGGTAATCGGAGGTGAGCTCGTCCACCCGGTAGTCGGGGGACAGCATGATCGGATCACTTGGGTGGACCGCCGTCCGTTCTTCGCGGCTGTGTACGTCGTCCCAGCCCGTCAGCACGGATATCTGTCTCGCGGCCACGAACGTCTTCATGGGCACCCAGAACACATGCCACTCCGGCATTGCCCCGCCCCTCTTGCATCAGCCTCAACACGCCAATTCAACAGGGAAGGCGGAGAACGACCAGCCTGTCCACGGATGACCGCGCCGCCCCGGAGTGAGCAGGCCGGCGACCGCGGCACCTGCCGCTTGGGTGGGGGTGGTGGTGCGGCCGACGTACTGAAGGCGGCCTTGGTCGTCGTACCTGCCGAGCAGCGTGCGGGGAGCGGCCGGAGAGCCGGAGATCGCGCCGACCATGGCCTCGCTCGTCTCGCGGAACTACTGGTGAAGAGGCAGTGTTCCGACCTTGCACTATTCAGTGCGGCGGGCCCGCCTGGCTCTAGGCTGCGACGATGGAACGCGCAACCGACATACCCGAGAGCTTCCCTGATGCTGCGGAACCGGCCCGGGTGAACGACTACGACAGTTTCGCCGAGGCGTATGCGGCGGAGAACGAGAACAACCTCGTGAACGCGTACTACGAACGGCCCGCGATGTTAGCCCTCGCCGGAGACGTGGCAGGCCACCGAGTTCTGGACGCCGGCTGCGGCTCAGGCCCACTGACCGCCGCACTGCGCGACCGCGGCGCGGTCGCCACCGGGATCGACGCCAGCGCCGGAATGCTCGCACTGGCCAAGCAGAGGCTCGGTGATGACGTAGCCCTGCACGTGGCCGACCTGGGCGAGCGCCTGCCGTTCAAGGACGGCGCGTTCGACGACGTGGTCGCGTCGCTGGTCCTGCACTACCTGGAGAACTGGGGGCCGACGCTGGCCGAGTTTCGGCGCGTCCTCAGGCCCGGCGGCCGGCTGATCGTGTCCGTGGATCACCCGTTCACGGCATACATGTTCCGGGACCCTCGGCCCGACTACTTCGCAACCACGAGCTACACCTTCGACTGGATGCTCGGCGGGCAGTCCACCCCGATGCGACTCTGGCGGAAGCCGTTGCACGCAATGATCGACGCTTTCACGACTGCGGGCTTTGGCCTGTCCGTCATCAGCGAGCCGCAGCCTGACCCAGTCGCCCGGGCACTGTTCCCCGACGGCTTCGACGACCTTTCGACCAAGCCCTGCTTCCTGTTCTTCGTCGTCGAGGCGCTGCCGTCGGTCACCTGCCCGGAGTGGCGAGTCGAGGCGGCTGGAGACGTCGAGGTCGCCCAGGTGAGATGACGTCAGGTACCTGAGCAACCCTGCTACCTCTCCTGGGTCTCTCCCTCACGGCTGGAGGTCAGGCAGGTCTACTGCGTCAGATGGTGCGCAGAGCCCGCCGCCGTATCGCCGACGCGGGAGCTACCGGCGAGCCTTCCTGGGCCGTTGTCCAGGGGCGCCCGTCATCCGGCCTCTGATGCCGCGTCCATCGCGAATCGAGCCCTGCGCCTCCTGTCCGCCTTGGACACGGCTGGCTCGAACAGCAGATTGAAGGCCGTCCGTTGCGGCTATTGACGGTGGCGCCGCGTGCTCTGTCGCGGTGGCAGGGTCAACGTGATCTGCCGGACGAGTTGTTGGAAGCAGGCGAGGGAGGCGAGGGCGGGCAGGCAAGCTCCAGCGATGCCGGTGAAGGTCCGGTCTGCCTGAGCCACGCACAGCATTATCGCGACGGAGGAGAAGAGGAGAACGATGAACCATGAGTGCACAGCTCGGCGCCGATGCAGGGCAGTGCGAAGGATGCAGAGGGAGGCAACCATCCAGGGGCCGTACACGAGGAGAGGCCACGACGGGACCATGGTGGCTCCCGGGCCGGACGTGATGTTCTGCAGGGGCTTGTACGCCGCCATGCCGCCGAAGGCGCTGACCATCGCCACGATGACGGCAACGAGCGCGACGATGACGAAGCTGCCCGTCTGCAGCCACTTGAGCCGGGCTCGTCGTACGTGGGTCTTCCGATGCCCGACAGAGGAGCGGCGAGTAGGCGGCAACTGTGCGGTGACCTGCGCCAGGCCCTCCATCGGGTCGGTGAAGCCGACGCTGGATGTGGGCTCGCTGCGCGGTGGCGGGATCCTGGCCGTCTGCTCTGCTGGAACAGCCTCCTGCAGGAGGTAGGCCAGTTCCTCGACCGGGTCCCAGCCCGCGTCGGGGGCGGTCAGAGGAACTCCGGAGCGCACACTGTCGGCGTGCCCCCCGTTCGATCCAGTACCCGGCCCATAGGGGTATGCGTCCGAATGCCACTCGCGCTGCGCAAAGGAAGGATGTGAAAACTCATGATTCATGAAAATACGTCTCCGTCGCGCGCTGTACGCGACGGCCGGAGTTCCCTTGGCCGATCCATCGCGAATTGAGTTCCTCCTGGATTTTCTCCAGTAGGGCGAGGAACTCCCGAAGCAGTGGCTCGGTGGCCTGACGTTCGGCCCGCGCGTCGTCCCCGGCCACGGTGCCCTGTGCCGTGAGTGCCGAGCATGCCGCACCAGGCAGAAGGATGTATTGGCCCATTGTCGGATCACCGACCGCAGGCACATCATCCGTCCTGGCCTTGCGCTGAGGCAAACCATGGGGCCTTGCTTTCTCCATATCTCGCTAACGCAGCCTCCCTTCTCCGGATGCGCGGCAAATGAGTGACCCTTGCGCAGGCGTAAAATCCGAAAAGGGTGGCGAGCAGTTTTTCCTGTCGAATTCAATTGCGGCGTAAATAGGATACGCGGGAGGCAGGACAGTGAGGAGGAGCAGCCGGGGGCCGATGGCTTTGGGCTCGGCGTCGGTACCCAGTTCGTCGGCGACGCGCGTTGGGCGCCAGCCTTCCATGCCGTGTTCGACGAGCTGGTCGTGGACGTCTGCGAGCGCCACCGCACTGCTCCGGGCGAACGTGGAACCGGGGACGGCAATCGATGCGCTTCCCAACCTCCCGGAGGCCGAGATCGCCCTGGATCCGTCACACCGGGAGGGACGGCGACCCGCTTCTCGATGCCGTGCGAGTCTTCTGAGGCGACTTGACCGACCTCCCGGCGTCGAGAGGCTGAAGGAGGGCCGGGTGCGGCAGTGGGAACATCAAGACGGTTCTTCGTCTCGGATCGGTGAGCGATGGACGAGCCCCCTATGCCCCTCCGCCGTCACCGCGCCTGTGGAGCCTGCATCTCGCGGATCAGGAGGTCGGTCTCGCTCGGGTCGGTTGCCGGTGTGGACACATCCCCTACGGCGCGTTTGAAGTCGGGGCATTCGACGATCGGTTCGTAGTCGCAGACGGCTGCGTGGCGGAGGCTGTCGCGGAGCCGCGTGAGTCTGCTGATCTGCTCATCGAGATCACGTGCTCTAGTGTCCATCCGTGCGCGCAGGTCCGCATCGGAGGGTCGCGACGCCACGAACCGGCCGATCTCGGCGATCGAGAATCCTGCGCTCCGCGCGCACGTGATCAGCGCCAGGCGCTCCAGCACCTCAGGCATGTACGTACGGCGTAGCCCATTGCGTCCTGCGGCGGTGATCAGGCCCTTCTTCTCGTAGAAGCGCAGCGCCGAAGGCGCCAACCCGGACGCCTTGGCAACCTCGGCGATGTCCAGCAGTGATGTGTCCACCCAGCCTCCTTGACTTGAAGCGCAGTTCAAGTAGCAGCCTAGTCGGCATGAGGATCCACCACTTGAACTGCGGATCGGTTCTGACGATCGAAGCAACCTACGACGGTCCCAGGCCCGCACCTGCCGTGAACCACTGTCTGCTGATAGAGACCGAGACCGCCGGTCTCGTGCTGGTCGAAACCGGCCTCGGCCTCGGCGACGTCCAAGACCCCCGCGGCACCCTCGGCGCAGACTGGGTAGCGATGGCGCAGCCGGTGCTCGACGAGGAGGAGACTGCCGTCCGGCAGATAGCACGACTGGGCCACAAGCCGTCCGACGTGCGGCACATCATCGTTACCCACCTGGATGTCGACCACAGCGGCGGTCTGCCCGACTTTCCCGGCGCAGATGTCCACGTCCTCGCGTCCGAACTCGATGCGGCCCGCTCTCAGGCGCCCAGCTTCCGCTACCGGCCGGCCCACTGGACACACGAGCCCCGCTGGATCACCTACGCCTCCGAGCCCGCCTCCGGTGAAGAGTGGTTCGGCTTCTCCGCCATGCAGCCGAAGGGGCTGCCACAAGAGATCAAACTCATTCCCCTGGGTGGCCACACTGCAGGACACACCGGCATCGCTGTCCAGGACGGCGACCGGTGGCTCCTGCACTGCGGCGATGCGTACTACTACCACCGCGAGATCGAGAATTCGAGGGAGGTCCACCCGCTACTCGACATCGTTCAGACCAGTTCGCAGGTCTCTCGTGACCTGCGGCTCGGAACGCAGGCCCGCCTACGCGAACTGATCCGCGACCACGGCGATCAGATCGAGGTCTTCTCGGCGCACGACCCTTGGGAGTTCGCCCGCTACGTTGACGACGTCACGCAGGCTGGTCGGCTGGGGTGAGCGGCGGCCGGTGTCGGACGCACCCGAGGGTAGGCATGCTGGAAAACCTCGCGGCCACCGGCACCGCCCGCCCGGTCACGGTGCGGCACGCCGACCGCTGCCCGCTCAAGCTTCACATGCGGGCACCGGCCGCATCGTTGTTGAACTGCCCGATGCGCGACCAGAGTTCCGGTACGGGCGGGACGCTGCCGGTGAATGCGGCTCCGGCGACCCTGTCGTGTGCCGTTTCCGATTGGTCAGGAGGTCGTGCCCGTCACCGTGCTTCCCGACCTGGTCACCTTGTACGTCACGGTGGCGCCGCTCCAGAAGTGGAACGTGAGGGTCACCGGTGCGCCGTCTTTGACCGCGTTGAGGAACGCGGGGGTCAGGGTGATGGTGCTGCCCCCGTAGTTCGGCACGAAGGTGGTGTCGAACTGCTGGTAGGACGTCCAGTCGGCCGGACCGGCGTTGGTGCCGTCGCCGTACTTGGCCTCCATCGTCGCCAGCGCGTCGCCCCGGAACCGGGTGGGGACGGCGAAGGAGCTGGTCGTCCCGGTCGCGTTCGACAGCACCGGTGTGTCGTACGTGATCACGTCGATCTGCCAGGGGACGCCGGTGGAGAACCTGGCCTGGAGTGTCGCATTGACCCCGTAGGCGCGATTGCCGGTCAGCCTGGTGAGGGCGGTCGCCGTCAGGGTGAGCTGGCTGCCCGAGATCGTGTAGTCCCGGCCGGCGGCGAGCCGTGTCTTGCCCTGCCACAGCCCCTGGAAGATGGTGCCGTTCAGGTTCAACGTCAGGGTCTTGGCCGTGATCGCACTGGACTTCGGTACGAAGACCCGGTCCGAGGAGGCGGTTCCCGAGCGCGTCGTCCAGCTCGACCTGATCTGGGCGGACAAGGCGGGGTACCGCCACTGCAGCGTGGTGCGGTTGAGGAAGGAACCGGCGTCCCACAGGGCGGTGGTGACCCCGTTGGCCCGCGCCGCGTAACCGAGCGCCTCGAAGTACTTCAGCGCCTCGCCCCGCTCGACGATGTCCGCGGTCTTGGTGTAGTCGGGGTAGCTGAGCAGGCCGTACTCACCGAGGTAGACGGGGATGCCCTTCGCGATGAACGTGTCGTGCATCCGGGCGAAGGTGTCCGTCAGGTACTTCTGGACCTCGGCGTTGAACTGGGTGTAGCCGGCGATGTTCACGCTGAACGGCCAGAAGCTGTAGTAGTGGTGGGAGGTTAGCGACGAGAATGTCGGCACGGCAAGAGCCTGGACACCACGCATCTTGGCGATCTCTTGCCGGTTGTCGCCGACACGCGGGGCTTCAGGTGTCGATGCGCTTCGACAGAACGGCTTTCGCCGACCCGACAACTTCATCGAGGCGGGCGGCGACCTCAGGGTGAGCGTGCGGATGGCTCGCGCGCCGGTGATGGGCGGCCGACGGGTCAGGCCCTTGCCGCGCCGGGCGCTTGAACCCGGTCAAGTCCACCCTTCGGCGGCCGCGGCGTCGCGACCTCGCGGACGAAGGGGGTGAGCCGACAACCCGCCGCAACGGACAGTTCAACAACGAAGGAAACGGACAATGACCGACAACCGGCCGACCGAGTTTTCAGGCATACGACGACGTAGCGTGCTCCTCGGCGCGGCCGCCGGCGTCGGCGCGCTCGTTTTGGGCGCCGGCCCGGCCCCCTTGTAACCCCGGCGGCAGCGGCATCCTTCGGCAAGGGCGCGGACGTCAGCTGGGTGGCATCGCGGCTTCTCCGCCGTTCCCGCGGACGAGAGGACTGACCGGTTCGCCCCCCAGGATCGTCAGCGTGCCGCGTCCGCGTCCGCGATTCGTCCTGGGCGGCGCGGCACCAGGGCTACCGCCAGGGCTGGTACAGCGGCGAGGACGAGCCAGGGAACGGCGGCGGGGAGGCCCAGGTTGAGCAGGGAGCCGGTGGCCGCGCTGCCGATGAGGACGATCAGGCCGGAGACGGAGGACAGCGCGCCGACGTAGAGGCCGATCCGGCCGTCCTCGGCGAGGTCGGGCACCCATGCGCGGGCGGCGGGGACGACCAGCATCTGCCCCAGGGTGAGCAGGACGATGAAGCCCGCGGCGGGCAGCAGGCCCGTGGTGCCGGTCCAGCCGGCCGGTCGGGCCGCGGCCACGACCGCGAATCCGGCGGCGATGAGCAGCAGCCCGGCGGTCATGGAGTGACGCAGGTCGAGCCGGTCGCCCGCCCAGCGGGTGACCGGGAGCTGCGCGAAGACGACCAGCAGGGAGGAGAGGGCGAACAGCCAGGACAGGGGCGCCTGGGAGCCCGCCGCACGCTGCACCTCGTCCGGCAGGGCCAGGTAGAGCTGGTTGTAGGCGAGCAGATAACTGCCGTAGGCGCAGCACAGGGCGAGGAATCGGCGGTTGCGCAGCAGTGCGCGCATCCCGCCCCGCTTCCGGGTGCGGACCCGGCCGGGGATGTGCTGTGGCATCAGCCGTGCGTGTCCGGCGAGGACCAGGACGAAGACCGCGGCCCCGGCGAGACAGGCGGTGCGGAAGTCCACGGCGAGCAGCAGTGCGCCGAGCACCGGGCCGACGAAGGCGCCGGCCTGGCCCGCCACAGTGAACAGGGCCAGCACCCGGGTACGCGGGCCGTTGGCCTCCTCCTCCCAGGCCACCGCCTGCCGGGCCACCTCGGACTCCACCGCCGGCGAGAACAGCGCGGCCGCGAAGCCGATCACCAGGACGGCGCCGATCACGGACCAGGTCGCCTGCGCGTATCCCAGCCAGGCGAATCCGGCGATGCGCAGCACGCAGCCGACCAGGACGACGGGGCGCACCCCGTACCGGTCGACGAGCCAGCCGCCGACCACGAACAGGCCCTGCTGACTGAAGGTGCGCAGGCCGAGGACGAAGCCGACCAGCCAGCCCGCCATGCCGATCGCGGTGCCGAGGTGCTCGGCGAGGAACGGCAGAACGGCGTAGAAGCCGATGTTGAAGGCGAGTTGGGTGACGATCAGGAGCCGCAGGAGAGGTGACAGCGCCCTCCATGTCACCCGGATCCCTTCGCGTGGGGACTTCGGGGGCCGCGCGGCTCGGCGGGTCAGGGCACGGGAGACGAGATCCGTCATGTGGTGTCCGTAGGAGAGGCGAGTACGGGGGTGGGCAGCGGCTCGAGCGCGGACGGTTCCAGCTCGACGGGGCGGCCCTCGCGCTCGGCTGGTGCTGCGCCGGAGCGCTGGAGCCGCTGCGGGAGCTGGGGCCTGCGCACGCCACCCGCCGCCGTCACCGCCACGGCCCCGAGCAGGGCGAGGACGGCGGCGGGTGCGAGGACCGCCCAGGGGGCGCGCTCGGCGTAGGGCTGGTTCTCGGCGAGCAGCAGGCCCCACTCGGGCGACGGGGGCTGGGCGCCCAGGCCGAGGAAGCCGAGGGCGGCCAGCGACAGAGCGATGCCGGGCAGTCGGAGCAGGGCGTGGCGGGTGACGGGCGGCAGGATGGCCGGGAGCAGCTCGTGGGTAAGCAGGTACCAACGGCCGGCACCGAGGGCTCGGGTGGCGGTCAGGTGGGTGGTGGCGCGTTCCTGTTGCAGCAGGGCGGAGGTGTGGGTGGCCAGCGGGGACCAGGCGACGGCGGCCACGGCGAGGGCGGGGGTCCACGGGCCGCTGCCCGCGATGCCGGTGACGAGGAGAGCGGCCAGGACGGACGGTATGGCGTTGACGGTGTCGACGAGTGGCCCGGACAGCCGGGGCAGCAGTCCCAGCAGCACCCCGAGAAGGAGGGCGACGACGCTGACCGCGAGGGCGATGGCGAGGGTGTCGAGCGCGCCGTGGGCGATGCGGGCGAGGATGTCGCGGCCGAGCGCGTCGGTGCCGAACGGGTGTCCCGCGGACGGGGGTTGAAGCCGGGCGCCGGTGTTCAGGGCGAGCGGGTCGCGGGGCAGGCCGAGGCCGATGACGGTGAGGAGCAGCGCCCCGTACAGGAGGGGCAGTGCCCGGGGTGCGGGTGGACTGGGCCGGTGCAGGGAGTGCAGGGCGCCGTCGCGCAGCGCGGGCCCGATCAGCCACTGGGCCGTGAACCGGGCCAGGACCCCGGCGGCGGCCGCGAGCAGTACCAGGGCGAGCGTACCGGTCTGCAGGACGGGCAGGTCCTGGGCGAGGGCGGCGAGCAGCGTGAGCCGGCCGAGGCCAGGGATGTCGAAGATCTGCTCCACGGCGACCGCCCCGCCGGTCATGCCGACCACGAACAGCCCCAGGTTGGGCAGCAGTCCGGGCACGCAGCGGCGCAGCGCCTGCCGGGCCACGGACTGGGGCGGGATCCCGCGTGCGGCGGCGGCCAGCGCCCACGGCTCGGCGAACGCGCCGGGCAGCAGGTCGTCCAGCATTCGCCCGAGCACCGCCCCGGCAGGCAGGCCCAGGGCGAGCGAGGGCAGCACCATCCACTGCGGGCCGTACCAGCCCAGGGCGGGCAGCCAGCCGAGCTGCACGCCGATCACCGAGGCCGACACCGAAGCGAGGAGGAACTCGGGCAGCGCGGCCAGCACGGCTGTCATGGTGCCGCCCGGTGTGCGCTCACCGAGGCGGCGCCGCGAGCCGAGCCACACAGTGCGGGCGCACACCGCCGCAGCCGTACCGATGGCGACCACGAGGGCCCCGGCCATCAACAGCAGGGAGACGCCGAGGGCCTGCGCGGCGGACGGCAGCGCGTCAGTGCCGGAGATCCACGACTGACCCGCGTCACCGCGCAGCAGCCCGCTCAGCCATCGCCCGAGCAGCCGCAGCGGGCCGTCGTGCAGGCCGAGTTCGTCTCGTACGGCCCGGAGCGCCTCGGGGGTGGGATCGCGTTCCACCGACCGGGCCTTGAGCACGGTCAGCGCGGGGTCCGTACGGGACAGCCACGGCAGCAGGCCGATCCCGCACACCAGGACGGCCGCGAGCAGGGCCCGCCACAGCAGCGTGGGGGCGCCGCCCCGCGCGAGGCGGCGCAGGGCGGCTGGGCTGCCCCTGGTCAGGGAGGTGGGCATGTGGTCAGCGCCGGGTCCCGGTGCCGACGAAGGCACGCTCGTACGGGTCGAGCAGCGTGCCCCGTACCGAGGTGCCGATGCCCGTGACGACCTTCAGGTGGACGAGCGGAACGACCGCGTCGGTGCCGAGGACCGTGGCTTCCGCCGCCATGGTGGCGTCCTGCCGAGCGCCGGTCTCGGAGAGGGTTCGGGCCTTGGCGACGGCCGCGTCGACCTTCTTGTCGCACAGCAGCGACAGGTTGTACGTGCCGTCACAGGTGAAGTCGGAGGTCAGGACGGAGACGGGGTCACCGGTGTCGAGCATCATGTTCCGGGAGAGGACGAAGGCGTCGAACTTCCCGGCGAGCGCGTCGCTCTCTAGCCGGGAGTAGTCGCGCACCTCCAGCTTCACCTTGAAGCCGGCCTTCTGGAGCTGCTGTTGCAGCACCTGGGCGACCTCGGGCAGCTCGGGCCTGTTGCTGTACGTCGCCAGGGTGAGGGACGTGCCGTCGGGATCGGCGGCCTGCGCGCGTCCGGCCGGCCCGATCCGCTTGCCCGAGGCCCAGGTGAGCGCCGGGCCGTAGATGCCCTGGGCGGGCTCGGCGTAGCTCTCGTAGAGGTCCTTGGCGATGACGGCGGTGTCGATCGCCTCGCGTGCGGCGGCCCGCATCTTCGGGTCGGCGAAGGGACCGGACCGGGTGTTCAGGTGCAGGCTGGTGTTGCGGGCGGTGTTCGTCTCGTGGACGGTCGCCTTGTCGAGGGAGGCGATCTGCGCGACGGGCAGGGCCTCGGCGATGTCCGTCTCCCCGGTCCGCAGGGCGTTGGCTCGGGCGGTGCCGTCGGCGATGAACGTCGCGTCGATTCCGGAGGCTTGGGCACGACCGCCCCAGTAGTCGTCGAACCGGTCCAGGGTGGCCGCGGTGTCGCCGGTGACCCTGGTCAGTTCGAAGGGACCGGTGGCCGTACCGACCGGGTTCGCCGTGCCCTTCTTTCCGTACGCCTTCGGGGAGAACACCGCCAGGCTCGGGTTGGACAGCCGCAGCGGCAGCGACGGGTCGGCGACACCGGTACTCACCCGGACCTGCTCCTCGCCTGCCGCCTCCGCGGTCAGCTTCACCCCGGACAGGGCAGCAGGCGCGGGGTCCGCGTCGGCGGCGTGGGTGAGAGCCGTGGCGACGGCCTGCGCGGTCACTGTGCCGCCGTCCTGGAACTTCGCGTCCCTGAGCGTGAACAGCCAGCTCCGGCCGCTCTTCTCGGCGCTCCACGACTCAGCGAGCGCGGGGACCGCGGTGCCGTTGGCGTCCAGCCGGGTCAGCCCCTCCGCGACCCCCAGCCGGGACAGGTGGAAGGCGTCCTGCCCGTATGGGGAGAAGTTCTGCGTCGGCGTGAAGGCCAGTGCCACGCGCAGGCGACCGCCGTCGGAGCCGGACGAGTCCGAGGACGACGTGGCGTCGCCGGAAGAGGAGAAGCAGCCGGAGAGCAGCGGGGCGAGCAGTAGGCCGGCCAGGAGCCGACGGCGGGGAGATCTCATGGTGTTCGTTCTTGCCTTTCACGGGCCGACATCGACCACAAGTTACATGAACATGATTGTCGTTTACACCATGGGGATCTCGAAGTGCGCGACGCCACTGCCTCCACCGGGTACGTCCTCGCGCTCGTCGCACACCACTTCGCCGAGCGTCCGCCACAGGCCCATCGCGCCGGGCGAGTGCGGATAGGTGTGCAGATACACCGCCCGGTAGCCGCCGTCGGCCTTCGCGAAGTCCAGCAGGCCGTCCACCAGTTGCCGGGCCAGCCCGCGCCGCCGGTGCTCAGGGCGTACATACACCCGTCGCAGCTGCGCGGTCACCCCCGACGGATACCTATCGGCCAGCCAGCGGGGGTTCGGCGGATGCGCCGGCCCGCGCGCGTCCAGCGCGGCGGTGGCGGCCACCGTCCCGTCCCGCTCGTCGACGGCGACCAGCAGGGTGTGCCGTGGCGGTGTGACGTAGAACGTCTCCGGGTCGATGATGTCCGCGTGCCAGCGCGGCACGTACCCGGTGCCGAAGTCGCGGTACACGGTGTCCAGCATGACGCCCCGCGCCTCGTCGAGGTCTGCTGCCGTTGCTGTCCTTATGCGATAGCTATGCACTTGCACATCTTATGCAGTAGCGGTTTCGGTTCCGTGACCGGTCGACCGGCTCCTGCCCATCGGGTGGAGGAGCGAGGCCGCCCGTGGGCGACGGCTCGCATGATGGCTCCCCGCCGCTCTGCCCGCCCGGACAGCTGGCAGGAGGGCGAGATCTTGAGCCGGTCGGGCCGACACCGTCGAGGACGTCGTCGAGCAGGCGGAACGGGCCGTCACTACTTCGAAACCGTCGTGATCGACCTGCACGCCGCCTCCGGGCACATGAGCGTCGCGCGGGTCACGGGAGGCCCCGGGAGGGTCACGGAGGCGCCGGGCGGGCCCGGGGAGGAGGCCGTGCTGCGGCCGGGCAGGGTGGCGGCGCACGGCTCGGAGCATCCACTGGGACGAGGGATCACTGGTACGCGTGCCGGGCGCTGATCGAGGGGCGTCGCCGGACGCGAGTGACTTCGGTGCTTTGACCGGTCGGGGAGTCCGGGTGGCCCGAGCGGAGTGACGTCTGACCGAAGTCCTCGCGGTCGACGATGAGTTGCACGGCGGCGGCACCTACACGTCCGTCGCCGATCTGTCGCTGCGCACACCTCAGGCATTCGTCGGTAGTGCTGGGCCTTCACGGGTGTGGTGGCGCCCTCTTTTGCGTCCAGCCTCTCGCCGCCCAGGAACAGCCGCCTGGGTACGTTGTTCAGGATGCTCGTAAGAGGCCGCCATCACCGAAGCTGACCCGCAGCACCTATGCGCGGAGTTCGACATCACTCCGGAGACCGGACTTCGCTACACCCGCTTCTTCCACCCCGCCTCCGCCGACAGCGACGACGTCTCCGGCTGCCACACGGAGACATCGTGACCGACCACCACGCTCACCAGCTCGCCGCCATCGTCGAGTTCGGCGGGTAGCTGGAGCTACCAGCTACCCGTAACGGGCGCTTCAGGGGCGCGGTCGTCCCAGAAGGCCGCGCGGTCAGCGCCGGCCGCCGCCGATGCGGCGGTCGTCGGCCAGTGCGGTAAGCGGGCCGAACTCGCGGGCAAGCTCGTTCCACGTCAGAACCTCGCCACAGCGGGCCGGGAACTCCTTCGGGTTGAACTCGGGCATGGTCCAGGTGCCAGTGCCCCGGTCCCGCAGCCACAGGTCCCCGTCACCGTCGACCACAGTCGGCGGGACCGGTACGGGCTCGGCCTGATCGATGGGATCCCAGGTGACCCGGCCCGGGTGGGAAACGCGGCGCAGCTCGGTGGTGGCCAGCCGCGCGGCCAAGTCACGGGTGGACTCTTCAGCGTCCTTGACCGACGCGAGTCGGAATGCGTCGTCAAGTACGGGCAGGGCTGGATTCTTGCTGCGCTTCGAACTCATACGCTGACTACCTCCGGTGGGGGGGCGTCATCCGTTATGGCACCCCGTAAAGGAACACGGTATCCGAGGCGGGAGCCGGGCCCGCTACGACCACTGTCCAGGTGGAGGCGCCGGCACACCGGGCGGTGGGGCCAGGCGGTGAGCTGGTCCTGGACGTGGCGCAATTCGTGCTGGTAGCGGTCAGATGTGGCGGTCCGGGTCTGAGAAGGTGAGGCCGCCGGGGGCGAGCGGACGTCGGTGCGGGTGCGGGTGCGGGCTCGCCGGGCGGCTGGCGGAAGTCGGCGCCCTGCTCGACCGGCGCCGGCCTGCGCCCACCCCGCCTGGGCGGGTACGGGAGCGTCGGAAGCGGACTCGGAGAAGGCGGGCAGCGAGAGCGGTCGACGGTCGCTCGTGATCCCTGGTCTCCCAGGTCCGGCCCCGCGGGGTTCGGCCAGGCCGCTGTCAGCGGTGATGGTGCTCTGGCCCTGGCCGGCAGGGCCAGGCTGGTTGTTTCAGCTCCCCGGAATGAGCGGTTAAGCCACTGCTCGGTCAAGCCACTGCTACCGTCGGTGAACCGGCCCGGACCGCCGAGGTCGGGCGGCACACTGCGCGGGTGACCACGACCCCCGCCTGAACCGGGTTGAGAATGCTCCACGCTCAGACCCCGACGCCAGCGCGTGCGCCCAAACCCTCCCGGCTGGCCCCGGCCGCCCACCCGGTTCGAGAAACAGCCGTTCGGCAACCCGTCACGACGGGGACGGATCCTCGCAACCGGAGAGGCGTGCACCAGACCCCCGCCCCTCACAGGAAGGGCACCTGGTGGCGTCGGCTGAGGCGGATCCATGTCAGGTGCCATGCCTTCCACCGCGGACGTGCCGTGGCCTCCCGGCCTGAGGTCCCGCGATGGCCCTTTGGGTGAGGCGGTCCTACGGGGATTCTCCGCGGGGTGCGGGGCGGGGGCGGCGCTCATAGTCTGGTGGTGCTCGGGGCTACTGCGGAGGTTTGCCATGCCCCGAACCATCTGGTCCGGAGCCATCAGCTTTGGCCTGGTCACGGTGCCGATCAATGTGGTCAGCGCGACGGAGGACCACAGCATCCACTTCCACCAGTACCACCTGGAGGACGGGGGACGGATCCGTACGCGGAAGGTGTGTGAGCTGGAGGACCGTGAGGTGGGCCAGGGGGAGATCGGCAAGGGCTACGAGGTGACGAAGACGCAGGTCATCCCGATCTCGGAGGATGAACTGCGTGATCTGCCGCTGCCGACGGCGAAGTCGATCGAGATCGAGGCGTTCGTACCTTTGGAGTCGGTGGACCCGATCCGGATCGGCGAGGGCTACTACCTCCAGCCGGCCGGGCAGGTGGCGGCCAAGCCCTACAAGCTGCTGCGGCAGGCGTTGGCGAGGTCGGCGAAGGTCGCGGTCGCCAAGTACGCGTGGTCGGGCCGTGAGCGGCTGGGGCTGCTCCGGGTGCGCGACGACGTGATCGTCCTGCATGCGATGCGCTGGCCCGACGAGATCCGCGACCCTGCCGAACTGCTCCCGCCGCCGGTGGAGATCTCGCAGGAGGAGATCGACGGTGCGCTGGCGCTGATGGACACCATGACCCGTGACGACCTGGAGGGCGAGGAGTTCCGCGACACCTACACCGATGCGCTGGCGCAGGTCATCGAGGCCAAGCAGGGCGACAAGCCACTCCCGGAGGTGCCGCAGGCGGAGGAGCCGGGCAAGGTCCTGGACCTGATGGCGGCGTTGACGGAGTCGGTGAGCAAGGCGAAGGCCGCCCGCGGCGAAACGGGCGACGCGGACGTCCACGACCTGCCGAAGAAGAAGACAGCCGCCAAGAAGACGGCGAAGGCCCCGGCCAGGAAGGCGACGGCGAAGACCGGACAGAAGACGACCGCGGCGAAGAAGACGTCGGGCCGCAGACCACGCAGCGCCTGACAATTTCGCGACCTGGTCGAGCCCGGTCGGCGCGGCGATCATCTGGCGGGCGCGGCGCTGACCCAGATCCGACCGAAGTGCCGGGCGGCGTCACGGCCGGCCGGATTCACCAATCGTCACCGATGTCGAAGTTGGCGGCGATCGGCATGCCGTCGTGCGTGAACACCGCGACGAGGTAGTCGTCCGACGCGGTCAGCCCGGCATAGATCCGTTCCGCCAGCTCCGAACTCGCGACGTCCTCCGACCGTGAGATCACTGTGAGCATCGCGGGCACCTGGTCCAGCACTCCGGAGTCCGACTCCGGTGGACACGAGCAGAGAGAAGCGCTCAGGTGGTCGTTGCCGAACCAGTAGTGGTATCCGTCGTAGTCGTCGGGTGTGATCATCCCGCCCTCGAAGGGTGTCCCCACGATGCGCGAGACGTCCGTCCACAGCCGGTCGCCGAATTCTCTGCTCCGGAATGCGTCCGGCTGCGCGGGCCCGACAGAGAAGTCGAAGTCTCTTTTGTAACCGTCGAATCGTGCGAAATCTGTCATCGGAACTCTCTACAGGTTGCCATGAGAGGCGGGGGAGCGAGGTGCTGGGCCATTCCAATTTCGTCTCCGACGGCCGCGACTTCGCCCGCGAACCGCCCGCACCCTGGGCAGACGTCGTCCCCGTCGTCCTTGTGTAGGTCATCGACGAGGTACGCCGCCGCGCTCTACCGCGTCGGCTTCCTCGACGAGCAGGCATCTGCCTCTGCGCGCCCGTCGAGGCCCTGTCACGGTCCGGACTCGCCTCCCTGAACTACGACCGGACTGCTCGCGGCCGAGCGGCCACCGGACACACAAGGCGCTCGTCGACGGCCGAGTACCGGCGACTGCTTCCCGACCTGACCGGCGGTGTCATGACCGGTGCCGTGCGCCCCGGCCGCCTTCAGAAGGCCGGCTTCCGGAGCGCCATCAACTCGAGGGGCAGGTCACTTCCACGTCCGGGCGGTTGCCGCGAAGAGATCCGGATCGCTGTGGACGGGGATGACACATAGCAGGTGCCCGCCCGGTGCCCGCAGCACATGGCACTGAAGCCAACGAGACACCTCGGTGGCACCGAGCCCTCGAAGGCGTTCGACTTCGGCATCGACGTCGTCAGTTTCGATGTCGATGTGCATGCGCGGCGTATCAGCGACCGACTGGACCACGGTAGCCAGCCCGTCCACAACACCGACCAGCGAAGTGAATTGGGGCTCTGCCGAGTCGACACGGGCGGGCACGCCGAGAGCCGCCGACCAGAACTGGGCCGCTGCCGAAGCCTCCCGCTCGGGAGCGTCCACGATGAGAGCGTACATACGCGATCGGTGCATGAATGCAACTGTAATGATCGCAGAGCAGGTTCGCGGTTGTCAGAGACCGGCTACGAGCCGAAGGAGGATGCTGCCGCCGGGCAGCCGCAGCTCGTGCTTCGGACCGCGCCGGCGACGCTCATGGGTGCACGCGTCGGCGCGTTCGGTCCGCCTCTGGCTGCGAAGGCTCGACCGAGGACGGCCACCCTGTCCGGTCGGCCGGCCGGTCGCTTCTGCTTCGTTGTGTGGTGAGAGCACACTGAGCCAGAACCTCCAGACGCCACGTGCTGGATCAGCCCCAGGCAGTGCCATCCGAAGGGCAGCACGGGCTGTCGCAAATCCGTCGAGCCCGTCGAACTCGACGGGGATGCCGAGAACGTGACGCCGCTGTCCGTCCAGAACCCGAAGAAGCGCCCTGACCTCAGCGCCCGGAGCCGTATCGCTCAAATCCCCGGTCATGGTCGCCCAGGATCCCCGAATCTCTGCGGCCGCACAGGCAGTCACCCGAAATGCACAGCCGATTGAAGACAGCCCGCGGGCGCCTTGCTCAGGTCGCCTGCCACGTTCACGCCCCTCTCTCCTGGCACGTGGAGCCGACGTCGTCGGGCGCGGCGGCATGTTCGTCGGGCGCGGTGAGGCGCCCGGCGGCGTCCAGGGTTTCCCGGATGTGCTGAGCGAGGGTGTGTCGCTCGGGGGCGTTGATCCAGCGGTCGAAGGCGACCTTGAAGGTGGCGATCCCGATCTCGGCGGCGAGTGCCGCGGTGGTGGCCTCCAGGCCGCGTTCGCGCAGCGCGTGGGCGAGCGTGGAGGCGAGTGCGGCGAGTTTGGCCAGTTCGCGTTCCTGGAGTTCGGGGTTGGCGGCGATGACCGCCTGGCGTTGCCGTACCAGGTTCGCGCGTTCCTCGAAGACAGGAGCGGCTTCGGCCAGGGCGTGGGCGAGCACCGCGAGCGGCGGGAGCGGGACGGGGGCGGCGGCCGTGGCGTCCGCGAGGAGGGCGGCGAGGGGACTGTCGCCCGGGAAGAGGACTTCTCGTTTGTCGGCGAAGTGCCGGAAGAAGGTCCGTTCGGTGAGCCCGGCGCGGGTGGCGATCTCAGCGACGGTGGTGGCGTCGAAGCCCTTGTGGTTGTAGAGCTCCAGCGCCGCCTTCTCCAGGCGGCCTCGTGCGTCGGGTTTCCAGCGGCTCATGCTCCGATCCTACCCGCCGATGACAGAGCCTGACATCAGAGTGATGACAGTGGCTGACGTCGATGTTACGGTGATGTCATCCACTGACATCACTGCCCGCCCCTGGTGGGGAGCCTTTAGCAGAAAGGCGCACCATGCGCGTATTCGTTACCGGAGCCTCCGGACACGTCGGCTCCGCCGTCGTCCCTGAACTGCTCCAAGCGGGACACCAAGTCGTCGGTCTGGCCCGTTCGGACAAGTCCGCCGCCGCGTTGACGGCTGCCGGTGCCCAGGTGTACCGAGGCGACCTGGATGACGCCGTCGGCCTCGCCGCGGCCGCCGCCTCGGCCGACGGCGTCATCCACCTGGCCTTCAAGCACGACGCCATGTTCGCCGGCGACTTCGAGGGCGCGATCGCGGCGGATCTGCGTGTCATCGAGGCGCTAGGGGACGCGCTGGCCGGCACCGGCAGGCCTTTGGTGGGCACGTCGGGAACGGTCGCCTTCGCGGGCCTCGAAGTCGAAGACACCCTCACCGAGGCCGACACGCTCGACGCAGGTCTGCGGATCGACGCCGAGAACGCGGTCGTCGCACTCGCGGAGCGCGGCATCCGCTCGTCCGTCGTCCGGCTCACTCCGACCGTGCACAGCACGCTCGACCACAACGGCTTCATCCCGACCTTGATCTCCGTCGCCCGGTCGAAGGGCGTCGCCGCCTACGTCGGCGACGGGGCCAACCGCTGGCCCGCCGTGCACACGCTCGACGCGGCGCGCCTGTACCGGCTGGCGCTGGAATCCGCGCCGGCGGGGTCACGGCTGCACGCCGTCGACGACGAGGCGATCCCCTTCCGGCAGATGGCCGAGGCCATCGGCCGCGGGCTGAACCTGCCCGTGGTCAGCATCCCACCGACGCAGGCCGAAGCCCACTTCGGCTTCCTTGCCGCCCACGCCCAGGCCGACAACCCGTCCTCGAGCACGCTGACCCAGGACCTCCTCGGCTGGAAGCCCGTCCAGCCCGGTCTCATCGACGACCTCGCCCAGGGGCACTACTTCGACGCCCCGGCGACCGCCACCCACTGAGCCGGCACCACCCCACCGGTTCCACCTCGCCGCATCCCGGCCGCGGCGGAACCGGTCCCCAGGACCCCCTCACGCCCACGAAGACCGGCTGCCGCGCGCCCCGCGCCACATCGCAACCCCCGCATCGCAACCACATCAGCAACCCCCATCGCAACCGGCGGAGAGAACCACAGGAGCACGAGAAACGCACATGAGCGGACGGACCCCGAACTCGCCGAGGCCCTGAAGACCGTGCCGATGGGGCATACGGGAGTGTTCGACCTCAGCGACCTGGAGGGCACTCGAGCCGGCGTCCGCGCCATGGCCGAATCCATCGCCGCCCCTCTCACCGGCGAGCCCACCGTCACCGCCCGCGAGATCCGTGCACCTCGCGCCGAAGGCCCCGACGTCCCGCTCCTCCTGCTGCGGCCCCAGAACGCGCCCGGACCGCTGCCGGTCCTCATGTGGTTCCACGGCGGTGGGCAGGTGATCGGGTACGCCGCCCAGGACGCGGCCTGGCTCAAGCCGCTGTCTGCCGCGCTCGGCTGCGCCGTCGTCAGCGTCGACTACCGGCTGGCCCCGGAAACCCCCGCGCCCGGCGCCGCCGAAGACGATTACACTGCCTACCGGTGGGTCAGCGACAACGCCACCGATCTCGGCCTCGACCCCTCCCGGGTCGGCCTGGCCGGCCAGAGCGGAGGTGGAGGCATCGCCGCCGCCAGCGCCCTCCAGCTGCCGATGTACCCGATGCTCGACGTCCGCAACAGGACCGACTCAAGCTACGAGATCACCGACATCGGCATCTGGGACCGCGCGACCAATGTCCTGGCATGGCAGGCGATCCTCGGTGACCGCGCCGACGGCGAGGACGTCACGTCCTACTGCGCCCCCTCCCGGGACGCCGGCCTCGTCGGCCTGCCCCCGACCTTCATCGGCGTCGGTGAACTCGACGTCTTCCGCGACGAGAACCTCGACTACGCCGCACGCCTGCGTGCCCACGGCGTCCCCGTCGAGCTGCACCTCTACCCCGGCGCCCACCACGCCTTCGACCTGTTCGCCGCACAGTCCCCAACTCGCGACGAGCTTCCACCACACCCTGAACGACTACCTCGTCCGACACTTCACGAAGTCCCCGACAGCAGTCACTGCTCAGTGACATGCAGGTCTGACGGCCTGCATCCTGTGCGGAATCCCGCCGACGCCTCCGAGCCGACTGCGGAGCCGCCCGCCTGGGCGCCGAGGTGCGGGGCGGCGGCGAGAGCGGCTGCGGTGAGACCGCGCTGCGGCGGCTGCACGGCGAACTGGCCGATCACGCGGAGTCCGGCCTCGGGGAACATGGGTACAGCGGTGGACGCCAAGCCGGTGTCCATGGTCAGGCCGGGGCTCCAAGGGTGTTGACGCGGTTCGCGTACTCGCGGCGGGGCGCGCACTGTGCGGGGATCGCCGTGGTGTTGTCGAGCGACCGGCAGCGGTCGAGAGGTGAAGTCAAAACCCGCCGACGCCGTAAGTACAGGTACTCATGCGCGAGTTGTTGGCGCCACCTACCTTCGCGAGATGTCCACGAATCCAACACGGCCGTCATCCGCTTCCAACGGGAGCGGCTGGGGTTGCTGCCTGGTGTTCGCTGCCTTTCCCCTCGTCTGGTTCATCGCCACCCGCTTCCTACCGGAACAGGTGCTCTGGTTCCCGTTCTGGTTGGGGGCCGTGATTTGGAACGGAACGGACGGCCAAGGCGGCATCAGCCACTTGCTCGGCTAACAGCGGGAAGAAATCAGACCGATCCGACGAAACTCTGAGTGTTGAAGCACAAGGACGATGCTCATCCCGATTGAGGAGGATTGGCAGTGGGAGTACGACTACTACGACCGCGGCCGCCACTCGTTCCTGTTGCACCAGACCTCCCAGCACGGCTCGGTGCTGCTGGGCAGCGACAGGTCCGGTGAGTACTCGACGCTCACTTTGACCGGGCCGCAACGCGGTCGGGTCTGGTGGCTCGGAGGCGGATGCGCCGCACCCTGTCAGACGCGGGCAGGATGGCGACCGGCCAAGGTAGTCGGACCATTTCTCGCCGACCAAGGCTGCGAAGCGTTCCGCTGCTCTCGGCTGGATGCCGATCAAGTCGGAGATCAGTATGGGCGGCAGGTCGGACCCAATCTCCCGGCGGTGCCGCAGTAAATGCATACACCTCGCCCCTGCGGCGGGAAATGCACGCCGCAAGTTGCGGGAGTCACGGTACGGGGCTCTGCCGCAGTGGGTCCGGCATTTGCTGCGACGGGCGACAGGCGATGGGCGACGGGCGACAGGCGACAGGCGACAGGCGTCAGGCCACAGGCGACAGGCCACAGGCGACAGGCGATGGAGGAAGGGAACAGTGCCACAGGAACTGCTCCTTCAGGGATGGCACCGCCTCCCCGAGGTCCACCGCCCGACCGGCGGCGAGGCCCTCAGCTCTTCAGCAGCGTGTCCGCCTCGTTGACGAGGTCGGTGAGGTACGAGCCCGCCGTCGGTGACTTCTGAGCCAGAGCTGCCGACTGGCCGGCCCATAGGTTCACGTATTCGGGCCGGCCCTGCCTCGCTGCAGCCCGACGGATGGGCTGCATCAGGGCGTTCTGTACGGGATACGGCGGTACGTGGTCCTCATGGTCTGCCATGTCTCGGACGAAGCTGTTCGGGATGCCCCGGGCCGTGCGGCCCGAGAACAGACGGGTCAGGACCGTCGTTCGGGCGCCAGGGGTGCCGAGCGTCTCCTTGTGGACCGCGCTCGCTCCCGACTCCTGGCAAGCGAGGAAGCCGGTGCCGATCTGGACCGCGTCCGCGCCGAGAGCAAGGGCTGCGGTGACACCGCGGCCGTCGGCGATTCCGCCCGCGGCGACCACAGGCATCGCGACCGCATCCACCACCTGCGGGACCAGCGAGAACGTTCCCACCAGGGACTCCCGCACGGGACGCAGGAAGGCTCCCCGGTGGCCGCCCGCGTCGCTGCCGGACGCGACGATCGCATCTACGCCCGAGGTCTCCAGGGCGATGGCCTCGTCGACGGTCGTCGCCGTACCGATCAGCGAGATGCCGAGCCGCCGGGCCTCCTCGACCAGACGTCGGGGCGGCAGCCCCATCACCAGGCTGATGACCGGCGGTGCGGCGGCGAGCAGGGCATCCACCTGCGCGTCGAAGTCCGGCCACGCGGCCACGTCGGCGGCGGTGGGGGCGGGGACGCCGAGTTCCTCGTAGTACGGCCGCAGCCGCGCCACATGAGGGGCCAGGTCCCTCTCGGACGGTCGGGGTCTGGATTCACCATCGAGCGGAACCCACAGGTTCACCGCGAACGGCCGGTCCGTGCCCGCTTTGAGCCGTGCTACCAGATCCCCCATCTCCTCCGGGAGGAGTATGTGGGCTCCGTACGAGCCGAGCCCGCCGCCCTCCGACACCGCCACGGCCAGCTCGACGGAGGAGAGTCCGCCGCCGAACGGGCCTTGGACGACAGGCAGGTCGATGCCGAGGAGTTCGCCAAGGCGTCCCGGCCTCATCCGGTCACCGCCGAGGCGAGTACGGCCTCGCGGCCCAGGGCATGACGAAGCGCGGCCCGTGCCACGCGCTCTCCCAGATGCCGGGCCGTGCGCAGGTCGGCCGTGCCGGGTGCCTGCTCCGGACCGAGGTCGGAGGGCGACTGTGCCATGGCGCCGACGAAGCCGCCCAGCCGGTTCAGGTCCTGAGGGCTGCCTCCGGAGGAGTAGATCCAGCCGGGCGCCAGGCCCAGCGGCACCCAGGTCATGCCGTGCTGGGCGGCGAACACGGTCATCGACAGGAGGGCGTTGTCCTTGTTGCCGTTGACCCCGGCGGAGTTGGTGAAGCCGGCCGCGAGCTTGTCCTGCCAGCCCCGCTCGGCCCAGACCGGCGCGCTGGCCTCGGCGAAGTGCTGGAAGACCGCAGAGGTCGAGCCCATGTAAGTGGGGGAACCGAAGATGATCGCCTCGGCCGCGCCGAGGGCACTCCACAGGCTCTCGTCGAGGACCGACACGTCCCGGAGATCGGCGCGGACACCGGGCACGGAGTCCGCGCCCTCGGCGACGGCGGCGGCCTGGCGGGCGGTGTGTCCGTAGCCGCTGTGATGGGCGATAGCGACGGTGATCGGGGGTGCAGCCATGGGGAAAGGCCTCCTAGGGTGCGGCGAGCCGGTTGGCTACCGACCTCCCGAACACTAGACGACCGGTCAACTAAAAATCCACCCCGTGAACCTCTCGAATAGTTGACCGCCCGTATAGTGGCCCGCATGGGACGCACCAGCACGGCACGCGAACGGCTCCTTGCAGCCACCGGCGAACTCATGCGCCGTCACGGCTACAACAGCCTCGGTGTCGCCGAGATCTGCGCCCGCGCCGAGGTGAAGAAGGGCAGCTTCTACCACTTCTTCGAGTCCAAGCAGGCCCTCACCGTCGAGGTCGTCAACGCCTACTGGCAGGACGAGCGAAGCTGCTGGGTCGGGGAGCTGTCCGTCCCTGCGCCCGCCCTCGACCGGCTGCGGCGGTTGCTCGCCGCCATGGCTGCTGTTCAGCGTCGGATGAAGGAGGACTCCGGCGCGGTCGACGGTTGCCTCCTGGGCAACCTCGCCCTGGAACTGAGCACCCAGGAGCCGGACATCCAGGCCCGTCTGACGGAGATCTTCGACGAACAGATCCAACTGGTCGCCACCGTTCTCACGGACGCGGCAGCCGAGGGCGCGATCCCGGCAGGCCGGGCTTCGATGCCGACCGCCCGGGCCCTCGTCGCGCAGTTGGAGGGCATGGTTCTCTTCGCCAAGCTCAAGAACGACCCCGCAGTGCTCGACGACCTCTGGCCGCACACACTGATGCTGCTCGGTGCCCATGTTGATCCCCTGTAGGAGCGGTGCTCCACCGAGGTCATCAGCATGACGACCACCTTTCGAGCACCCCGAGTTCGATCTGTAGCAGCCGCGTCGGGCCGGCGAGGCTGCCGAGTACCAGGACCGTCCCGGCCACTGCTGCCGCTTCCGATCAAGCGGTGCCCGCTCACCGTCCACACGGCTCCGTATTGGGCGGACGAACAGACCTGCGTCCGGAGCGTGCGGGTACGCGCCTGTGTCTGATTGACTCCGCGCCACCCCCACACCCGTACGCGCACCCCTTCCGGGGTGTCGGATCGACGTGAGCGGAGCCGCCCACATGTCCCTCGGACCGCAGCCCTGGCATGGGCAGCCGCACCATGACGCATTCGCAGCCGCCGGGCGACCTCCCGCGGAGCACGAGCGACCCGACGCCGAGGAGGCGGCGCGCCTGGCCGTCGGGCTGCGGCTCGGCATCCGGATCGCCGTGGCCTGGCTGCTCTATGTGCTGCCCGCCTCCCTCGTACCGGCCTTGTACGGTACGCGGATCACCGGGCCGGTGAGCCTCGGTGTGCTCCTTGCCGCGGTGCCGTTCGGCGTCGGTGTGCACGCGCTCGTGGTGTACGGGCGACGAGTCGACCGGCTCGAGCCGCAGCCGGGTGCCCGGAGGTGGTCGTGACCACGCTTCTCGATCCCTCGTCCAGGTCCCTCGTCTTCGCGGTGTTCTCGGTGTTCGTCGTGATGTGCCTGATGCTGTGCATCGTCACCGGAGCCGACGAGGACGACCGGGCTCTCACACGGTCCGAGAACCGCAGGCTGCGCTCCTGGCAGCAGGGCATCGCGATGGGCGGCGACACCACCACGGTCGCGACGGTCACCGTACTGGTGGGCATGGTCGCCACGTCCGGCTTCGACGGCCTCGGCGTGATGCTGGGCAGTCTGATCGGGGTCATGCTGCTCCTCGTGCTGATCATCGAGCCGCTGCGCAGGCACGCCTCGTTGACGGCCGCGGACATGCTGGACGCGCGCGGCAGCGGCGGGCCCGCCGTGCGCGTCTCGTGGGGCGCGGTGACCCTGCTCGTCTGCTTCCCTCTGCTGGTCGTGCAGTTGGTGGTGGTCGGCAACGTCGCCGCGGCGCTGATCGGGCAGCCCGGTACCCGGACCGGCTGCATAGTGGTCATCGGCTGCGTGATGACGGCGCTCGCCGTCAGTGGCGGGATCCGGGGAACCGGCGTGGTGATGATCGCGAAGTCGGCGGTCGCCCTGCCCGTGCTGGTGGTCGCTGCCGTGCTGGTGCTCGACCGCTTCGGCGGGGACCCCGGGCGGCTGCTCGACGCCGCCGCGCACGGCTCGCGGATGGGCGAGGCGTATCTGCGTCCGGGCGGCTACACAGGTGACGGCTGGGTGGGCGCCGTGAACCGGATCGGCCAGACCTTCGGCATGTCGATGGCCACGCTGGCGATGCCCGCCGTACTCATGCGGGCGATCTCGACGAAGAGCCCGCGCGGCGCCCGCACCGTCGGGCGCTGGATGCTCACCGAACTCACCCTGCTGTACGGCGCGCTCACCGTCGTCGGCGTCGGCGCCGCGGCACTCGTCGGTGAGGCGCTGCGCCAGGCCGGCCCGTCGGCGCAGGTCTTCGCGCCGCTGATGCTGGGGCGGGCGCTCGACGGAGGCGGCTTCCTCGTCGCGGCCCTGGCCTGCGTCCTCTTCCTGACCGCGCTCGCGGCCGTCGTGGATGTGACCCTCGCCGCCGGCATCGCCCTGGGACGGGACGTGCTGGGCGCGTACGGCAAGACCGCCGGGAGCCGCCCGGCGGACAAGGCGGATGGAACCGCGTCGCGGTGGTCGGCGGCGCTGACGGGCGCTGTCGCCGCGCTCGTGGCGGTCGTCGTCGCCGACTGGAACCTGGTGGTCGTCTCGACGCTCTGGCTCGCCGTCTGCGGCGCCGCCCTCGCACCCGTCCTGCTGTACGCCCTGTACTGGCCCGGCTTCACCGCCCGCGGTGCGCTGTGGTGCCTGTGGGGAGCCACGGTGCTGAGCATCGCGGCGCTGGTGCTGTCGCCGTACACGTCCGGCACACCCGCGTCGATCTTCCCCGACCACGACTTCAGGATCTGGGACGTGACGATCCCGGGCCTGGTGACGGTGCCGGCCGGATTCCTGCTGGGCTGGCTGGGCAGCGTCACGGATCGACGCCGGGCGGCCGGCGAGGTACGCAGCGTGGAACACGTTCTCCGGTCGACGTCTTGATGGCCGGTCACATCCACGGCAAGGACGGCTGCACTCTCGGTCACCGCACGCTGCCAGTCAGGAGGGGTTATCGGCGGGGATTGCGGCCTGCTCGTCGGGGCGTTGTCGTATTGCGACCGTGGTCTGGCCTACGTGGACGGTGCTCTGGTCGGGGACGGCTGGTGTATCCGCCATGTGCGAGACGGGGCTTGAGCGAGAGCGCTGGTTACCGTCTTGATGGCTGCGTGTATCCGAAGACTCAGCGGTCAGTCCTGGCACGAAGGTGGATGCCTGTTGACGTTCCCCGGACTGCGATCGCTCCGTGAGTCCAGCTCCACTCACCTGCCGTCGGGCGGAGAGGGCCCAAGATTTCTGCTGGCGCGATCCCTTCAATGCGTGCGCTTTCGCCATAACGCGAGCCGGGATCGACGCAGCTCCCTCCGAGCGAGGCCTGGGTTCTGTCCGGCGGACCCCTGACGGAGCCAGAGCCGGATCGCTGCGGTGGTGGCGGTGCCGTGGAAAACCTAGGCCCGCCTGTCGTAACGAGTAGCGATGGCACGGTAGTTCCCCAGCCGGTTGATGGTCCGCTCGACTTCGTTGCGGCGTCGACGCCGACCATCGACCAGTCGATCCGGCCCGCGAGGTCGGCGTCGTCCTGGACCGACTGCAGGATCCGGACCCAGGTGCCATCTGCCGACCAGCGGTGATGCTGCTCATAGGCGGTTTTCCGGGAGCCGTAGCGTTCCGGAAGGTCACGCCATGGGACACCGGTGCGGATTCGGAACAGGATCCCGTTGATCACGGTGCGGTGGTCGTTCCACCGGTCGCCCGCCCCCCGGCGCAGGCAGATGCGGCTCCAGCAGTGACCACTCGTGATTCGCCAGACCCCCCGACCCAGGACTCAACCAACGAGTGTCCGGTCGGAAAGGCGCATGATCGGCCGGACAGAACCCAATCATGGCTTACGGGGGTGTACGAGTGGGTTCGGGAGTGCTGTCCGCACCCTCCGGCAGCCCGCACAACATGCCGACCCGGGCGGAACCAGGCTGGAGGTGAACCGGCACCGCACCGGCGTCGTTGAGGCAGGTGTCGGTAGTTCATCTCCTTCCATTGCTAAGGCGGCTCCATGCCCATTGACGACTACACCGGTGGTCCGGTGCAGGGCTCGAACGTTCTCGTCGTGACCACCAACGAAGTGCCCGGATACGAGGTGAAGGAGGTCATCGGAGAGGTGTTCGGGCTCACGGTGCGATCCCGTAACCTGGGCTCGCAGCTCGGCGCCGGACTGAAGTCGGTGATCGGCGGTGAGCTGAAGGGCCTGACCAAGACGCTGGTGCAGACCCGGAACGAGGCGATGGAGCGTTTGATCGAGGCCGCCGGAGCCCGCGGCGCGAACGCCGTGCTTGCCATGCGCTTCGACGTCACCACGGCTCAGGATGTCGGCACCGAGGTCTGTGCTTACGGAACGGCCGTGGTCGTCGTTCCATCCGCCTAGAGCGTCTCTTCGGTGGGTTGGTCAGTTGATCGGATGTTTCTGTACGATTAGTGATCACTGATGTGATGGGGGACCGGATCGAACCGCTGATGCCGGCCGGTCCGGTCCGTGGACGGCGGTGGCCGATCGCCGCCGCATCCTGGCAGGTGTTGCGTGGAGCCGACGCACCAACTGGCACTCGCCGAGAAACCGTCCGACGCGTTCGCTCGATCCAGAGCGCCCACAGGCGCCTGGTCGGATGGGCTGTCGACGGCACCTGGTAACGGATCGCGGGCTCTGTCTCGGCCCCGGCGGACTCGGACGACGACATCGATTGGACCGAGTCGGTGGACTCCACCGTCGTCCGGCCCACCAACACGCCGCCGGGGCACTCAAAAGGGGGACGGCAGGACGCTTCGAGTCGGCCGATCATGGACTCGGACGTTCCCGCGGGAGTCCTGAGCACCAAGGTCCACCTGGCCGTGGGCGGTCGCGCACGGCCTTTGGCCTTCAGGCTCACCCCACGGTAGGCCGGTGACGCACCCACCTTCGAGAGAGTGGTGGCCGGAGGTTGTGACGCTCTGGGTGTCGATGACACAGGCCGACGGCTCGCCGTCCCGGCCTTCCTTCTTCCGTTGGAGCTGCCGGAGCAGGCCGTTGAGCTGGGCGAACACCCGCTCGTCCGCCCACTTGGCGAAGTTGCCGTCATCGCTGCCGGGCCACGCTGACCCGCGCGTCCTCGCCCCTCATCGTCGCCTGCGGCCAGCGGTCATCGATGGCCTCCGCCGCTTCCCGGCAGGCGCCACAAGTGTTCTCCCGTTCCGGCAGCCACCAGTAATCGGACGGCGACATGCCGGCTTCCTGAATTCCGCAGAGCGTCCTGTCGAAGATGCCGAAGGCGTGGGAGACCTCGGCGGGAAGGCCGTCCGCGACGGCCCTCTCCCAGCGCATCTCCACGGGCAAGTACGGCGGCCGTGAAACTCGAACCACTCACCACCCACCTGGGTGACTGCGTGGCACCAGGAACACGACCAGATTTCCTCTCCCCGCGCACTCGGCATCGCCGGCCATCGCCACATCGCCCGTCCACACACATCACACTCCACGAGCGGATCCTCACACGCCTCCGCGCATGGTTCCAAGCCGCCGGCACCGCACGACTTACCAAACACCCCCGACGGGATAAAGCGCTCTTCAATGGGACGCCGAGCGTGGCTCGAGATGGGGCCGAATGAGACTCCTCGGACGAAACAGGGTGCATAGAGAACACCACCTCAACGACCAGGAGTCCCGTCCGGTCACACCACCCTGCTTACTACAGGATCAGGCCCGCAGAACAGGATGAACGGTTCAGTCAATGCGTGTGGGTGGTTACCAGAGGCTTGGTCTCGTCGACGACATAGGTGGACAGCATCATCGTTGTCACCGCCCCGATGTTGCGGGCGTTGTGGATGGTGTCAGAGGGGATGAAGAAAGGGTCACCGGTGCGAAGCCGCAGGGTGGTCCCGTCGTCGAACTCCATCGACACGTCACCGCGGATGATGTATCCGACCTCCACTCCCGGGTGGCTGTGGCGGCCCGATTCCCTACGCCGGGGGATCTCAACGAGTGTCTGCACAGTCTTCCAGCCCTTGGCAGGCGAAGGGTTCTCCTGAAGCAAGGTGCGCGTCACGCCGGCGGTCGGGTCGGGACCAGGCGCGTGATGACCATGCGACGCCGTCGAAGAGGCCTCAGCGGTCGAGGCGAGAGCGGCGACGCCGAGCGCGCTGGCTGCCGCCACGCCACTGGACCGCAGAAGAGCGCGACGATCCAACATAATGAACTCCTTTTCATGGTTCGACACCGGCGGGAGCGCCGGAACACTGCGGAATCGGAGACGCTTCCTCGGAAGGCGGGGCGGAGAATCCGGTGAGGAATCATGTGCCGGGATCTTCGAATCTGCGTTCCTCTCCTGTGAACGCTCGGAACAGAGTGCTGGTTCACCCTGCAACACTGCGTCTCGTGCAGCGGATTGCCGACGCGGCCGCGCTCGGCACGTCCGGCCCGGGAAGGTGACACGCGATCCGGTGGCTGAGGATCCGGGACCTCGGCCACAGTTCGTGGAAGCAGTGCTGACAGCCATGGCCTGGGTCCGCGCTCCCGGGCGGCCTGAAGCGTGAGGGTGCCCTCACCGAGCTGGCATCCGCGTGACGAGTCGTCGTCCGCACCCCGGCGGTGATCCGATGCGGAACAGGACGATCGGTTGATGAACCAGAAGCCATGGCGTGCGTTGTAGCTGCACCGGCCGACGGCATCCGGTGCCTTGAGCTACCGAGAGCGGTAGTGCGCGGATGGGAAGAGGCCATCTCGCTTCCCCCGGCGAGGTGCACGAGTTCATGATGTCGGCGGCCATAGGGAGACCGGCCCCTACGGTGATGCGGCTGGTCTGGGAGGGGCAGGACGAGCCAGTTCCTGTGCGGGTGCCGTCACGGTACTGACGAGTCGGGGCTGCAAGGGTCAAAGCAGGCCCCCTTGTCCGGGGGGCCGACCCGACCACGAGTCCGGCCATGACCCCTTGTCCACCTCTGGTCAGGCGCTGGGGTGCGCAGTCGTCTTGAGTTTCCAGCCGTTGCCGGTGCGCCCGGTTCTGCAGCCAGTCCGCGTGCTCGGGCTGCCCGTGTTCGCGAGTGGTGCCGCTACCCCGCGCCGATGTGGAACATTCGGGGAGATCCATTGAGGGAGGGCCCAACTGGCTTCTTTTGGGGCGAAATGATCTTGACGGCCCGCCGGTCGCCCTGATGAGCTGGCACCGCCGATCGGGGGACGGCATGATCTGCGCCTCCGGGTCGGCGCATTCATCTGACCGGCATTCCAGGAGTAGCGCATGAAGAAAGTTGCCCATCTCGCCCTCGCGGCGCTGACCACAATCTCGCTCGTCGGGCTGGCCTCCCCGTCTGCGGACGCCGCCACCAGCTGGCATTGCAGTGGCAAGCTGACCAAGCGGTGCATCAGCCACAGTGGCACCAAGGTCACGGTCAAGTTCTCGAATACGACCTCCAGGTCCGCCAAGGGCCAGTTCGGTGTCACGTGCGCCGGCTCCGGCGGTCAGGACGCGAAGGTCCTCAAGGACGGCACGATTGCCGGTTACGACACCTTCTCGAAGTCGTACCAGTGCCCGAAGGGCTTCCGTGATCACGCCACTGGCTGGCAGATGAGCAACGGCAAGGTCTACCGCACGCCGGCTGTCAAACTCTAGGCAGGTCGAGCAGGAGGCAGGCACCGCCCAGGGTGCCTGCCTCAGCCGGAGCGCACAGCGCACCCGTCCGTCGCGGTCAGGTCAGCCCGCTGATGCGGCCGACCATTCGTGCGGTCTTTCGTGGGGCCCGGCGGACGGCGAGGTGGTCGGCGTGAAGGACTGGGTGATCGGTCAGTTGCTTCCATGAGCCAGCCGAGGGGCCGCTCGATCACCCACCGTTTGGGCAGCGGGTCGAACCCCTTGGCCCGTGGCCGCTGCACCACTTCGACGTCGATGCCCAGGATCGCACCGTGGTTGAAGATGCTGTTCTGGTAACCGCCGTCGGCCCAGATCTTGGACACGCTGGGATGTGCCGCGGCCAGGTCGTCGAGCAGGAGCCGGCGGCCATGGAATCGGCGGGCCTTGTCGCGTAACAGGTCGTGGACCTTGACGACCCGTCTCATCACTCCGGCCTGCACGTCACCCCGGGCCTCGGCGCCGTCGTCCGGCTCCCGGCTGGGAGACTCCTCCCACGATGTGACAACGCGTATGCGCTCGCCGTGGGGGCACCGAGGCGCACCGTCAGTCGTCGGAGGATCGACCTTACGGCCACGGGGCCTACAGGGCCGGTCCGCGTGGGCCTCGGTGCTGCGAAGAGGCAATGGGCTGTGGTGACGGCGTCTTCTACGGTCTCAACTCTGCGTGGACTTCGACGGTGTCCTGGCTTGTGGTGAGCGTTGCGCCATTGCGGCGCAAGGCGGTGAGCGCTGCCGTGTTGTGAGCTTTCGTGTCCGCGACTACGGTCCGTGTATTGGTTTTCGCGGCTTCGTCGAGGAGGACGCGGAGGGTGGCGGTGCCGATTCCTCGTCCGCGTCGGGAACGGGCCAGCCACATGCCGGTTTCGAGGACGTCTGGGCGGTCGCAGGCAGCCAAGCGGGCTGATCCCACGATTTCCCCGTCGTGGGTGATCGCGAAGGTGGACTCGCGGAGCGGGCCGGCAAGCCCTTGGCGGCGGGCCCGGTGCCAGGCCCGGAAGGCTTCCTGTCGTTGCGTCGTCCATCCTGGTGGACCGGCCAGGGGAGGCATGACCTCTTCGGGGGCTGCATCGTTGACGGCCACCGCGAGGAGTTCTTCGAGGGTTTCCTCGTCCAGTGGCTGTACTTCCACCCGACCGACCATGCCGGTTCTCCTTTGCTGAGTGCTGGACACCGGTTGTTGATCCTCATGTTCTGTCCAGTGTTGCGCCACCGGTTTTCGGCAGGGCAGGCAGTTGCCGGGATCGACTCGGTCGGCGAGGTGGATCAGGATGGCCTGCGGGTCCAGCCCGAAAGCGGCGGCGACAAGCTTGGGTCTCTGGTGTTCACCAGGAGAAGTTCCCCAACCTCGAACTCACTGAGAAGATCGCCCTGGTCCTCGGCGCGGACACCGACGCCGTGCGCATGGTCTGGCGCGACGAACACCGGCGCAACGGCACCCGCTCCCGGCAGCCACGCCAACTGACGGCGGGCCCAGCCAGCCGGGCACCTCGCTCCCCGGCGCTCACCAGCGTGCCGGACGCCCTACACCGCACAGCCCTGCCGTGGCAACCGGCAACCTCCTCAGCGGCGACGATGTGCGCAAAATCCTCCACGGGGACCTCCATGGAACCTGGGAACAGGTCGTAGCCGTCATCCGTGCCATGGACGGCGAGGCGTCCTTCTTCCGCCCCCACTGGGAAGCTGCCCAGCAAGCATCCTCACCCGTCACAGGGAACTCGCCGATACCCCCGTCCACCGCCTCAACCGCATCCTCAGCGCGTTCGGCGACTCCCTGCACGACGTCCGCGCCCTCGCCCCCTCCCGGTGCTCGCCGCACGCCGCCGCGCTCTGCGCCGCGGCTCACCCGGCCCGCCGGCCCCCCGCTGTAGCCGCCGGATTCCAGTCCCTATGGCGGCATTTCCGCGACCAGCCTGCCCAGACCGCCGTCGGGTACGAGACGTTCCGCGCAGGTGGTCGGGTCGGGGGACCGGACCACCGTGGCGCAGGTACTGTCTCGAGCCGACGCCGGGGCAGGCGGAGGGCGTGCAGTCGGTGCTGTTGGCGGTCGATCTGATGGAGCAGGGTTGCAACCCGGCTCGTCACGTCTAGGGCGGAGACGCCGTCTCGGCGGCTTGTCCCGGGCCTGGGTAAGCTCCCCGGCTCTGGCGGGCAGGAAGGGATGGCGGGTACTGCGCTTCGGCAGGGCCGCCGCGTCATGCCGCTGGCAGGGCACCCGTGCCGGCTGGTGTCTGGCTGGTCATAGTTTCAGGAGCACGGCCAGTGCCATGAAGGCGGTGAACGCGACGGCCAAGGCGGGGATCAGGGCCGGGTACGCCACGGCGATCAGTCCGGCGAGGGTTGTACCCATGAAGGCGAGAGCGACGGAGTGGCGGTCGCGCTGCGGGTCGTTGGACATGAGTTGGTCCTCCTACGGGTGCGGTCCTGCGGGTAACGAAGAAGTGCTCCCGTCCCGGACAGGGCCGGGGTCGGTCGTGACGGTGGGCGAGCGGCGGGTCAGCGGCGCAAGTCCTCGCCCGTTCGCGGAGTTGGCTCGCCAGGCTTTGACAGAGCCGGAGCACGACAAGCCGCTCGGCTCTCGAGGGGTGCGCTGGAGGGGCAGGGTGTGGGGAACCGAGCTCCTGTCCGGTCCGCTGGCACAACCAGAGCGGTGGTGGTGCGACCGGCCGGGGGCTGGCGGGGTTGAGGATTGGTTGGTGTGGGTGAGTGCCGGCGTGAGCAAGGAGGGATGCTTTGGCGGGGCGGTACGGTGCCGCGTGGATGGGTGGCTGTACCGACCAGTCAGCCACGGTCGACGTTCGGGGCAAAGGACGGCGAATGACAGCGAACGACAGCGAACGTGCTGGTGGGCAGCCTGACCCGGTTGCTGCCTTCGCTGTGTGGTTACGGCAGTTGCACCGTGAGGCGGGTAAGCCCAGCTATGCGCAGCTCGTGCGGCGCAGCCGACGCCGCTACCCGCAGGCCACGGTGCGCGAGGGCACGATCTCGGAGATACTCAACGGCAAACGCCTGCCACGCTGGGAGACGGTGGAGCCGGTTGCCTGGGCGCTGGGCGGGGAGGCGGCGGTGGCGGCCTGTCGGCAGCGCTGGATGGAGGCCGATGCCGCCCTGACGGCTGCTGCCCCGGCCGCTTCCGCTGCCCCGGCCGCTTCCGCCGGTCCGGTCCCGGAGCCGACCGCACCCCTGTCCGACCCGGCTGGGTCCGCCGGCAGAGGAGAGTCGGCGGGCTGGCTGCGTCGTCACTGGCCGGTAGTGACCGGCGCGGCCGCGGCGGCTGCCGCCGCGGCCTTGGTGTCCTCCATCCTGCTGCCGGGCAGCGGAGAAAGCCCCGACCCGGGCGCCTCGGCACGTGATGCCGCCCCCCACTCGCCATCGCCTACGGCCGCAGATACCGTCGCCGGCCCTTCACCGTCCCCCTCCGCGCCGTCACCACTGCTGACACCGGGGACCGAGCGGCTGGATGCTCACTCCTCTCGCCCAGCCGGCACCCGCGACGGCCTCGTCACCATCAGCGTGCTGTCGGTGGACGGGAACGGCATCGCTGGCGTCGTCTACTCCGTCATCACTCCGTGGACCAGCTGCCAGGTAACGGGCGGTGTCGTCGGCCGGTCCGTGGTGATCAAAGGCCCCTCCGCCGCCTGGATCCGCCTGGTCATCACCGACTTCCCGGCACTCAGCCACACCGACGCCACCTCCACCGACTTCGACCTTCCCATCAACTTCCAGATCACCCGCGGCCAGGGCCCCGCGCCCAGGGCCACGCAGACATGCCGGTAGCCGGTCGGCGGGGAGCGAGGCCGCAGCTACGCCGACCGGCACGACTTCGTTGAGGACCTGTCGTCCCCTACGGTGTTCCCGAGGCCCCGGCGACGGTCCTGCGTACGACCCGTGAGCTGCTGTACCAGTCGTACTGGTGCTACGAGTTCTCCACTGTGGCGGTCATGCACTCCCCGATCGCGGTGGAGATCGTGCTGCGCGACCACGGGCGGCCTCAACACCCAGCGCGCCTGGTCGGGACCAGCGTGCCCGGCGTGTACGCGGCGGGCAACCTCACCAGCCTCACGGAGACCGCCATCGGCTCGGCCGCCGCCGGACTGAAGGCGGCGGCCGCTCTCGACCTCGACCTCATCACCGAGGACACCCGGCGAGCCGTCGCCGCTCAGGCGGTGGCCGGGGCGTAGCGCGGGGGTACGCCGGTGCCGGCGGCCCGCCGAGAACGAGGCCCAGCGTGCTGCCACCGAGGCTGACGGCGGAGAACAGCTGCTCGACGCCACTGTCGAAGCCGGCGTCGTCCGCGAGGACATGATCGACCGACACGTTCGCCGCCCTGACCGGCGTCACCCCCGGCATCGGGCAGGCCCGAGCAACGGCGACAGGTCGAACGCCTGCCGGTTCCCGCCCTCGACGGCCTCGGCGTCGGCAAGCGCCCCGGTGCCTCGCCGCGTCGACGTCGAGACACCGGGGCCACCGCCCTGGAAGCCGCGGGGCGACCCGTCTCGCTACCATTGCCGGAGGTCACGGGCTTTCCGACGTGGCACAGTGAGTCGGGGCGGCCCTGCTCGTCCGGGTGTGAAAGGCAAGTGATGGAAGCGCCGCCACGCGGCAGGATCGCCGACCGGATCAACGTGTCGAGGGACCATGTCTTCGTCGGCCGGGAGCCCGAACTGCGCGTGCTGCGCGACGCACTCCTGGGAGGCCCCGACGCTCCGTCCGTGCTCTATGTGCACGGCCCAGGCGGCATCGGCAAGTCGGCGCTCGTCCGGCAGTACGCCAAGGAGGCCGCCGCCGCCGGCCGGGCGGTCGTCCACATCGACGGGCGGGCGGTGCCGTCCGTACCCCAGGCGTTCGAGGAAGCCGCCGAGACGGCCGCGCGCACCCCGCGGGCACTGCTGCTGATCGACACCTTCGAGTACTGCCAGAGTTTGGAGCCGTGGCTGCGCGACGAGTTCCTGCCCGGGCTGCCGGCCGACGTACTGGTCGTCGTGGCAGGCCGGAACGCGCCGGACGCGATGTGGGCGGCGGACCCTGGATGGGCGGACGTCCTCAGGGTCATCGCCCTCGGAAACCTCAGCGCGGGCGAGGCGGAGACCTTCCTGGAAAGGCGGGGGGTCGAGCCCGCCCGGCGCGGCCCGCTGCTCGCGTTCGCCTCCGGCCATCCACTCGCCCTGATCCTGGCCGCCCACGCGTCCGCCGGGCACCGACTGCCCGCCTCCCAGCGGTGGGAGCCCGCCCCCGAGGTCGTCGCGCCGCTGCTGCGCGGCATCCTGGGGGAGCTGCCGGGACCTCGGCACCGGCTCGCCCTCGAAGTCTGCGCGCAGGCGCACGTGACCACCGAGACCCTGCTGCGCGCCGTGGTCGGAGACGACGCCCCCGAACTCTTCGCGTGGATGCGTGAACAACCGTTCATGGAGCGCGGCACCGAAGGCATCTTCCCGCACGACGTCGTCCGGGAGGCGCTCGCGGCCGACCTGCGATGGCGCGACCCCGCACAGTTCGACCGGTTGTACCGACACCTGCACCGACACCTGCTGGAGCGGGTCGGCTCCGCCTCGCCCGGCAGGCTGCTCCAGGACGTGGGCTCCCTGCAGTTCCTCTACCGGGGCGCGGGCCACATGGCACAGAGTCATGCGTGGTACACCCCCGGACTGGTCCACGACCATCCGTATGATCCCTCGGAAGAAGCAGACGTCCTGGCGCTCGCCGCACAGGGTGAAGGTCCCGACGCGGCCGCGCCGGTCCGCTACTGGCTACGAAACCGTCCGCAGGACTTCCGGGTGCAACGGCTGCGCGGTGCCTCGGCCGCCGCGGCCTTCTCGGCCTGGTTGCGTCCGGACCCGTTCCAGGGGCGGGAGCACGATCCGGTCGCCGAGGCGGCATGGCACCACGTGACCGCGCACGGACCCCTCGCGCCCGGGGAGCACATCGTCCTGGGCCGCTTCCACGTACACCCGCGCCACTACCAACGGCCCTCACCCGTGATGGACCTGATGCTCTGGCGCATGCTGGGGGAACTCCTGCGCGACTCCGACCTGGCCTGGTCGTTCATCGTGCTGCGTGACGACGGGTTCTGGGACGCCCACATGACGTTCTGCGACATGGCGCCCCTGGACCCGCCCGTCGTGGTCGGCGGACACCCCTACCGGCTCTTCGCCCACGAATGGCGCGACACGTCCCCGAGGGACTGGCTGGCCGAGAAACAACGGACGCTCCTGACCGGCACGGACGAGGCCTCCGACTCCACCGGCACGGACCGGTCCCCGGTTCCGGGACCGACACCGCTGACCCAGCCGGCGTTCGCCGCCGCGGTCCGCTCGGCCCTGCGCGATCTGCGGCGACCCCAGGCGCTCGAGGCGAACCCGCTCCGCCACAGCCGGCTCGTCGTCGACCACGGCATGACCCTGCGGGACGTGCTGTCCAACGCCGTCGCCGGCCTCGTCATCGGGCGAGGAGGCGACAAGACACACCAGGTCGCCACTCTCGCCTTCGTGGAGGGGACACCGACCCAGGAGGCGGCGGCGCGGCGGTTGCGGATGCCGTACAGCACCTACCGCCGGCACCTGACGACCGCGACCTCGCGCATCGAGCAAAGGCTGTGGGAACACGAGCGTTCAGGGCTTCCGCTGCTTCCGCCCTGAGGGACGGGCACGGGTCACTTACGGCTGTCGGGCTCAGGGCGCAGCACCACCTTGCCCAGGGTGCCACGGGTCTCCAGCGCCAGATGTGCCTCCGCGGCGCGGGAGAGGGGAAAGGAGTGCACGACAGGACGGAACCGGCCCTCAGCAGCCCAGGCCAGGGCGGTCTCCTCCAGCCGACGGATCCCACCGGGCAGCGCGAACAGCGAAGGCCCCACCACCAGACGCGACGTGATGCCGTACGCCACCAGCTCCGCCTCCGTGAACGTGGTGAAGTGCCCCTCGTCGGACGCCCAGCCGTAGTACAGGTGCCTTCCCCCGGCGCCCAGCGACTCCGCGGCGCCCCGGCCGAGACGGCCGCCCACCCCGTCGAGGACGACGGTGGACGGTCCGCCCCGAAGGGCTTCGCCAAGACGTCGCTCCCAGCCGGCGAGTGTGTAGTCCACGGCACCGTCGGCGCCCTGCTCCAGCACCGCCCCGGTCTTGTGCCGGCCGCCGGCCAGTCCGACCACCCTGGCTCCCGCCCGCCGCGCCCCCTGCACGAGTAGGGTCCCCATACCGCCGCCGGCGGCGGTCACCAGGACGACGTCCTCGGCCGTCAACGCCGCCTGTTCGAGCACGCCGACCGCGGTGCGACCCGTTCCGATCATGGCGACCGCGGCGTCGTCGTCGACGCCGTCCGGGATGCGGTGCAGCGCGTCGGCACGGGCCACGGCGTGCGTTGCGTAACCGCCATTGCGCTCGTGCCCGAGGTAGGCGACCACCCGAGTGCCGAGCCGGCCCGCGTCGACTCCCTCACCGACGGCGTCCACGATGCCCGCGGCCTCCCGGCCCGGTGTCATCGGGAGGGCGGGCAACGCCATCCCCATCTCCCGCCCCGCGCGCAGCACGGTGTCCATGAGGTGCACGCCCGCCGCCGTCACGGCGATCCGGACCTCGCCAGGTCCGGGCGAGGGCGGATCGACCTCTTCGTACACCAGCGTCTCCGGTGAGCCGAAAACGTGCTGCCTCACTGCGTACATGGTGCTTCCTCGGGTCGGTCGGGCTGTAGGGCGGTGATGTCGCGTCCGGAGAGTGATGACGCGTCTGCTCCGGGGGCGGATCAGGGGCCCCGCCGTCCGGTGAGCAGGGACAGGACCTCCTCGGCCGGGTGCATGGCGGCGATGTGTCCCGCCGCGCCCTGAGCGGCGGCCCGGTAGGAGGGTTCCCCAAGCACCCGGGTGACGGCCGCACCGGCTTCGTCCGCCGCGCCGATGACCTCCGCCGCCCCGAGGGCGGCGGTCCGCTCCGCGTTCAGGGGCTTGTCCAGCCCCAGGGGCCAGATCACCATCGGGACGCCCGCGCCGAGAACGGACAGCACCGTGCCCGCGCCTCCGGAGGAGACGACCGCGTCCACGCCCTGGAGGAGAAGACCCATGGGTACGAAGCCGGTCACATGGACGCCGTCGCCCTCCACCGGCAGCGTTTCCCCCTCGGCCGACGGCGGAAGGGCGACGATCACGTTCACGTCCTGTCCGGCGAGCGACGCGACGATCTTCACGAGAGCTTCGGAGTCGTCGATGACGGTCCCCAGCGTCACCAGGACGCGGGGCAAGTGCTCGCGGCGGGGGAAGGAGGGCTGCCGCCACTGCGAGGCGGCCTCCGACTCGTGTGCCTGCGGCCGGATGGCGATACGGTCCGCCGGCGGTTCCCAGTCGTCGCGCTGAAGACAGGCGGGCCAGGGGTCGACCGACGCGAAGGGCCGGGTCAGGGTGATGCCTCGCTCCGCCGCGCGCGCCGCGGCCGTCGACCGCATCGCCTCGGCCAACGGAGCCTCCAGTGCGATGCCCACACCGTGGGACACCCACTCCACTCCCAACTCGGAGGCCACCAGCGGTCCGAGGAAGTCCGCCGTCTCGGCGACCACCAGGTCGGGGGCGAACCCGCGGGCCGCGGCCAGGGCCTCGTCGGCGCCCAGATCGACCCGGGTGCCGCCGAAGAACTCACCGGCGGTCGCCGGGGACATGTCGGTGGTGGCGTCCTTCCCGGTTCGCTGGTGGAACTCGACCAGCGTCACCTCCAGCGTGGCGCCCGCCCCGACGACGGGGGCGGGCGCCACCACGGATTCGAGCGACGCGTGGGTGAGGAACGTGGTGGTGTGACCGGCCAGGCGGGCGGCCCTCTCCAGGGGAAGCAGCGGCAGCAGGTGGCCGTAGGCCGGAGTGCCGGAGAACAGGATGCGCATGGAACACCTTCGACGGAGCGATCGTCGGGCCGACATGAAACGTGCCGCGCCGAAGGGCGTGGCAGTGCCCGCGGAGGTCCGGTCGCCACCGAACCGGGCGGCCGTGGCCGGACCTCGTTGTTCCATCTTGCGCGTCACGCCCGCCCGTCCCCGCCGTTCCGGGCTGCTCAAAGATGCTCACTTCCGCCAACGCCCATGTGTCTCCAGGGGGTGCAGTCGGAGTGTGGGCGGGGCACCGCGACATCTTCGCGAGGGGTGTTGGGCATGCGGCCGGGGGAGGGGCGGCGTCTGGGCCGGTGCACCAGGCAGTGCCGGCACAGCCGACAACGCACTCGGCGATCCAGCCCGACAGGTGAGGACACAGGCGCCTTGCCGCGTGGCCGGGCGCCGTGGCCGGCTGGAAGCATGGGGTAGCAACAAGCGCACGGCGCGCGGGACGGCGCCGTCGGCCGGAAGCGCGTGGCGGGCGGCCGTCGGTGTGGCGCAGGACACGGGAACGGGGCGGGGCCTGTGGAGAGAACAAGGTGTGAGTCCTACAGAACCCAGTGAATCGTTGCGGGCGCGAGTACGGGCGGGGGACCGTGCGGCATTCGCGGACCTGTACGACCAGAACGCCCGCACCGTCTACAGCCACGCCCTGCGGCTGACCGGCAACTGGTCGGAGGCCGAGGAGGTGATGTCCGAGACCTTCCTCGGCGCCTGGCGTACCCGAGGGGCGCTGGAGCCGGAGGGCGGTTCGCTCACACCGTGGCTGCTCGGCATCGCCACGCACAAGGCGCACAACGCCAACCGCGGTCTGCGCCGGCGGCTCGCCTACCTGGCGCGTACCCCGGAGCCCCGGTCGGTGGCGGACTTCGCGGACGAGACGGCCGGCCGGATCGACGACGCCCGTCGCCTCGCGTCGGTCCACGACGCCCTGCGCCGGCTGAGTCGCCCGGACCGTGAGGTAATCGCCCTGTGCGTGGGCGCCGGGCTGGACTACCAGCAGGCCGCCGAGGCACTGGGCATTCCGGTCGGCACCGTGCGGTCCCGGCTCTCGCGGGCCAGGGCGCGACTGGCCCGGTACAGCGCCCGTCCGGCCTCCGCGAGAAGTGCGGAACCGCGTGACCGTCGCGGAGAGGAAGAAGATGAGGCCGCGATCGCGGCCCTGTTCCTGCAGGAGGAGACCCCATGAACGCCGACAACCTGCGCGCCGGCTCCGCCCGGAGTGAGGCAGAGGAGCTGCTGGCAGCCTCGGCCGACTGGGACCTCTCGCCAAGCCGCCGTCTTCACCACAAGGACCTTCTGATGCAGCAGATCGATCACGAACTCAGCGCTTCCAAAGAAAAGTCACCCGCCTCCTCCCGTCGCAGGCTGCCGCGCCTGGCTCTGGCGTTGCCCGCCATGTCACTGGCCGTGGCTGGCGCCCTGGTCGTCACGCTCTCCGGCGGCGACCACGGTTCCGCGCCCGCAGCCGGGTCCACGGCTTCCGCACCGGCCCGGGCCGACGGCGCAACCGTCACTCTCGGCCGGATCGCTGCCGCGGCCATGAAGACGGAGACACCGCCGGTGAAGGAGGACCAGTTCGTGTACGTCCAGCGCCTGGCGCGCGAGAACAAGGGCGCCTTCGGCGGTCCCGTGATGCTCGGCGCGGCGCACAGGGAAGAGAGTTGGATGGCTCAGGAGCCCGGGAGCACCACCACGACCGGCTGGCTCCGCGCAAGCGGGAAGGAGGCCGTGATGCCTGGTCAGCTGATTCCCCTCACCTCCGCCACACCCGTGGGCCCCGGTCTGTGGTACCCCACCTACGCGTGGCTGGCCTCGCTGCCCACCGACCCCGACGACCTGCTCGAACTGCTGCACGCCCAGACCACGGTGGGAGAGGGCGAGTCGGAGGACGAGGCCGTCTTCAGGACGATCGGGGACCTGCTGGGACGCGTGATCATGCCGCCCGCGACCGCCTCCGCCCTGTACAAGGCCGTCGCCCGCATCCCCGGCGTCACCTGGATCCCCGACGCCGTCGACGCGGCCGGGCGCCACGGCGTCGGCATCACCCACAAGGACTCCGGTTCCGCGACCCGGTCCGTGCTGATCTTCGACGGGGACACTCTCGCCTACATCGGCTCGCAGGGGTACTTCGTCGGAGGAGCCCAGGGCACCGCGGGCGACGTGCTGTTCGGTACCGACGCCGTCATGGACCGCGGGGTCGTCGACCGGCAGGGGGAGGTGCCCGCCAAGGCCGCCGGATGAAGTCGGCCCGTACCCGGGACGGTCGACCACGGTCAGCGGGTGGAGCCGGCCCCGGACGCCGACTCCGGACCAGATCAGGGACCGGCGATAGGCTGCTGGGAGCATCTGGCGGGCCCTGGTAGGCGCTTGATGCTTGCGCATCTCCATCGGCGTCGGCGACCGATCGGGGAAACCCTGACGACGACGGTTCGGACGCCGAGTCAGGGCGTGGAGAGCGGGGCTGCCCGTGCGTCCGGAAGCCGGGGCGCCGGGCTGAGGCTGGGGGGTCAGGGGATGCCGGTGCGGCTGGCTTGTGCCCGGTGACAGGCTTCGACGCGGCGTCCTTCTCGGCGAGTGCGTGACGGGCAGCCCGGCAGGGTAGATCGTGTGGCGAACCCTTATTCTTCCCTGTCGCAGGAAAGCAGGAAGTCGAGGAAGTGGTCGGCCAGCGGTTCACCCATGAGTGGCTGAAGGAAGAGGAACTGCCCCTGAGGGTTAACCTCGAGCCACACCGGCTCCCCCTGCGGAGTCAATTTGATGTCGATGATCCCCATGCGCAACTCGAGTTTCCGGAGCACAGCGACAACCTGCCGCGCCACATCCTCGGGGACGACCCATTTGGATATCGGTACCCTGAGATCGGCGCGCGAGTCCAGGTTGTCGGTCTCGATCAGAGCGGCATACATCTTGTCGCCGAAACAGTTGAGCCTCACATGCCGACGCCCGGGGATGTACTCCTGATACATCGCAGGGCACGCGGTGAAGGACTCCTCTGGGATGTTGGCCGGGTCATCGACGTACTCCGTGAACATCATCGGGCCAGGCACACCCACCATGGGCTTCACGATGACGCGCCCAACTTGTCGGGCGAACTCGATCACATCGGCACGCGACTGGGACACCAGCGTACGGGGTACGCGGAATCCGGCCTGCCGCGCCACGGTAAGCTGATAAATTTTGTCGGCGGCGCGACTGGTGGCCTCGGGAAGGGAAATCCACTGCCCCTTATACGATGCCGCGAAAATACCGTTGAATGCTCCGCGGGACTCGGTGTTCACCACGCGTCGCTGATGATCGTCTACCGCGTTCTCCCACGCCTGCTGCCTTGCCATCGTCCTTCGCCACCAGACCACGGAGACGTCACTGAGGGGGACTGAATATCCCTCACCCGTCAGGATGGTGTCAGGTGCGTCTCCGTGGGAGCTCCAGGACAAGCTGTGACGGCCGCTGATCTGGTCGCATTCGGCGATGTGAAAGTCGCGATATCCACGGCAGAATGCCGTATGCTGCACGACTCGAGCGTGAAGATCATCCTTGACCGAGACGGTGAGGATCATCAGCACATATCCGGATCCGTGATCGAGTCGTCCCATATGCCGCCGGACAGTGATTCGGACGCCATCCGTGACAGTGGAGTTTCCGCATCCACGTTGATGCCGGTGGTCTTCCGGAAGGAGTCTTCCCACTCCTTCAATTCCTCCGGCCCGGTGACTAGGCGGCGGCCATCAGATTGCACGTGGAAGACGATCGGTGGTGGAGTATTCACGACGCCTTCCGCATCCTTCGGGAGAGATTCTCCAAATCTGAAATATGACGACGACATCGACATCACCTTCATCTTCCTTGGGTCATCGAGTCTCTTACCAGGATAGGCGCGAAAGGGCAACCCTTGCATCCCGGCGGGAGATGGCAGGATTGTTACTCTGTCAATTAAGAGCTCGTCACACGATCATGGGCGGCCCTTCTTGAGCCGTCGCCGGCGGATGAGGCTGCAAGCCAGGGAGACGAAGGCGTCGTGGAGTTCGGCCCGGCGTTCCCGGCGGACGGCGAAATGGACGGCCGCGATGAACAGCAGGAGGCCGATGCCGCGGAACGGCAGTCTCCGGATCGGAGGCGCCGCCAAGACCTTCACCGCCACGGTCGTGCTGCAACTCGTCGGCAAGGGGCGAACGTCCCCTGCGGACACCGTCGAGCAGTGGCTGCCCGGAGTCGTCCAGGGTAACGGCCAACGACGGCAGCCGGATCACCGTGCGGCAGCTGCTGCAGCACACCAGCGGCATCCGTGAGGACCGTCCGTCAGTAGCGTCCCTTGGCCCACGCTTCCGGCGAGTTCCCCGCCGGTTCCGCGGTGGACTTCCCGGCCTGGGCGCTGCTCGTCAACGACCTCACCCGGTTCGAGCAGGTCACGGCCCCCGTCAGCGTCCCTAGGCGCGGGCCGGATCCCCCTCTTCCTCACCCTCGGTGTCCACGTGCGGCAGCATCCGGTCCAGCCACCGCGGGGTCCACCAGGCGGACTTGCCCAGAAGAGTCATGGCCGCGGGCACGAGCAGCAGCCGTACGAGCGTGGCGTCGATGAGCACGCTGGCGGCGAGCCCCAGGCCGAGCATCTTGACGACGATGTTGTCGCTGATGATGAAGGCCGCGAAGACGCTGACCATGATGAGCGCGGCGCAGGTGATGACCCGCGCGGTGATCTCCAGGGCGTGGGCGACGCTCGCCTGCGGGTCGCCGGTGCGCAGCCACGCCTCGTGGACGCGGGACAGCAGGAAGATCTCGTAGTCCATGCTGAGCCCGAAGACGCTGGCGAACATCATCATCGGTACGTAGCTCTCGATCGGCACCTCGCCGGAGACGCCGAGCGCCGGACCGCCCCAGCCCCACTGGAAGACGGCCACCACGACACCGTACGAGGCGGCGATGGACAGCACGTTGAGCACCGCTGCCTTGACGGCGACGAGCACGCCGCGGAAGACGATGAGGATGATGAGGAAGGCGAGGCCGACGACCACCGCGATGATCAGGGGCAGCCTGCTGGAGACGATGTCCAGGAAGTCGACCTGGGCCGCGGTCGTACCGGTCACGTACGTACGGGCGTCCGTGCCGGAAACCGCTCGGGGCAGGACATCGTCCACGAGACGGTTCACCAGGGCGGTGGTGCTCTCGTCCTGTGGGGCGGCTGCTGAATACGCGGTGCCGATCAGGACGTCGCCGTCCGAGGTCGGCGTGAGGTCGGTGATCGTCGCCGCGCCCTCCACATCGGCCAGGGCCTTCTGCGCGGCGGTGGCGAGCGCGGCACGGTCGGACTGCGGGACGTCACTCTGGTCGATGACCAAGGTCATCGGGCCGTTGGACCCCGGCCCGAACGCCGAGGACATCAGGTCGAACGCGCGCCTGTCCGTGAAGGACTTCGGGTCGGCGCCGTCGCCGATGTGCCCCAGCTGGATGAAGAAGAGGGGGATGGCGAGGACGGCGAGGACCATGGCTCCGGACGCCAGGAACCACCAGGGGCGGCGCTCCACCCGCTGCGCGTAGCGGTGCCAGGTGCCGTGGGACTCCTCGCCGGGTTCGGCGTCGGTCTCGGCGAAAGGTCTGCGCACCCGCAAGCTGTCGATCCGTCGGCCGGTGAGCCCGAGTGCAGCCGGGACGAGGGTGAGGGCGCCGAGCACGGCGGTGACCACGGTGACGGCGGCGGCCAGGCCGAGCTTGCCGATGAAGCTGATTCCGGAGACCCACAGGCCCGACAGGGCGATGACGACCGTGCAGCCGGAGACCAGCACGGCACGACCGCTGGTGGCCGTTGCCAGGCCGGCCGCCGTCACGGGGTCGCACCCGTTCATGAGCTTCTGGCGGTGCCGGGTGATCAGGAAGAGGGAGTAGTCGATGCCGACACCGAGACCGATCATCGTGGCGAGCGTCGGCGAGACCGTGGCGAAGGTGAACGCGGCGGCCAGCAGGCCGAGGAGGGCCAGGCCGCAGATCACGGCGATGAGCGCGGCCACCAGCGGCAGTGCCGCCGCCACGACGCTGCCGAAGCCCACGAGCAGGACCAGGACCGCCACCCCGAAGCCGATCGCCTCGCTGGTGCGGTCATCGGCTTCGGGCCGGGCCAGTTCACCGAGCGGACCGCCGTACTCCACCGTCACACCGGCCGATCGCAGCGGCTGAACGGCCGTGTCGACCCCGGATAGGTAGGACGGTCCCAGCGTGGAGGGCTGCACGTCGAACTTGACGGTGATGTACGCCGTCCTGCCGTCGGTGGAGAGCGGGCCGACGTTCTGCGTCCCGGTGGACGGCGTGGTGCCCGGCGCGGGCAGCGGGTTCTGCGCGCTCAGCACATGGGGCAGCTTCTCCAGGTTCGCCACCGCGGTACCGATCGGGTCGCTGACATCGGTGAGCGTCTTCGAGCCGTCGTGCAGGACGATCTGGGCCCCGTATCCGCCGGCCGCGGGCTCATGCCTCTTCAGTACGTCGAGGCCTTCCTGCGACTGGGAGCCGGGCAGGGCGAAGTCGTCCGAGTACGCGCCGCCGTGCGTCCGGTCGAGGATCTGGAGCCCCACCAGGGCGGCCAGCCAGAGGACGAGGACGGTCACGCAGTGGCGGGCGCACCACTCGCCGACGCGGCGCAGCCGACCCTTGCCAAAGCCGCCGGCGCGCTCGACTGCGGGCTGTGGCGTTGGCATGCGTACTCTCCCGACGGCCATCGGCGTTCGTGCGGCCACAGTCCATGGGAGCTCGGGGCTCCCGAGAAGTGGTATCGGACTACGCCATTGAAGGGGGCCGCGAACGCCCCGGCATGTCCACACGGGCGAACGGGTGACGGAGGACACGGTGACCCGGGCGCGGGCACCGCGGGAGCGCGCCGCCGGTGTCGAGGTCGAGAGGCCCTTCTCGACAGCCACCTCCCTATGCTCGACCTGATCGAGCAACTGGTGAACGACTACAAAGCCACGGATCCCTCGGACTCCCGCTCGGTCGGCCTGGGATACGCCCTGCGAGTCCTTGGCCAGTCATACGCCGAACACCCCGCCTAACAGCAGGAATGGCGCCCATACCTTTCGGTGACAGGCCCTGGTCGCCAGCAGGACTGGACCGGCCTCGGCGCAGGCATCGGCCTGGTGTCGGTGGACGGCGATGATGAGGTCCGCTCGCGTCGGGAAGTGGCGGTAGATCGTGCCCACCCGACCCTGGCCCAGGCCGCGATGTCGCGTACCGGCGCTTCCACGCCCGACGCGACGAAGACCGCGGCGGTCGCTTCGGGCAGGGCCTTCTGGTTGCGCCGGACGTCCTTCCGCCTGGCCGGGGCCGACTGCCCTGCACCCTCGTCGCTGTGGTTCACCGCGCCGCTCCTCCCCTCATCGCTTGCAAAAGCGGAACGAGGTTCCGTATAGTTCCGGAACGAGGTTCCGTTTTGCTCATGATGCCAGAGCAGGGACCCGGCAACCAAGCCATGCAATGCATCACGCTCAACCCACCATGAGGAGACACGGTCATGCAGTACCGCACCTTGGGCCGCACCGGTTTGCAGGTCAGCACCCTCGCGCTCGGAGCGATGAACTTCGGAAAGATCGGGCGCACCACCCAGGAGGAGGTCACTGCCATCGTCGACGCCGCCCTGGAGGCGGAGATCAACCTGATCGACACTGCCGACGTGTACAGCGGCGGTGAGTCGGAAGAGATGGTCGGCAGGGCCATCGCGGGCCGCCGCGACGACATCGTGCTGGCCACGAAGGCGACCATGCCGATGGGCGACGAGCGCAATCGCCGGGGCAGCTCGCGCCGCTGGCTGGTCACCGCACTGGAGGACAGCCTGCGTCGGCTCGGCGTCGACCACGTCGACCTCTACCAAATCCACCGGTGGGACCCGAACACCAGCGACGAAGAGACCTTGTCGGCGTTGACCGACCTACAGCGCATGGGAAAAATCCGCTACTTCGGCTCCTCGACCTTTCCGGCCCACCGCATCGTGCAAGCCCAGTGGGCCGCCCGCGAGCACCACTTGAGCCGTTACGTCACCGAACAGCCCAGCTACTCGATCCTGCAGCGCGGCATCGAGACCCACGTGCTGCCCGTGACCCAGCAGTACGGGCTCGGTGTGCTGGCATGGAGCCCGCTGGCCTCGGGCTGGCTGTCGGGCGCGATCCGCGAGGGCAGTGAGATCACGACCAGCCGCTCAACGTTCATGCCGCAGCGCTTCGACACGGCCATCCCCTCCAACCGGGCCAGGCTCGACGCCGTCGAGCAACTGGCCAAGGTCGCCGACGAGGCCGGCCTGACAATGATCCAGCTCGCGCTCAGCTTCGTGACCGCTCACCCGGGCGTGACCAGCGCGCTCATCGGCCCCCGCACGCTGGACCACCTGCACTCGCAGCTTGCCGCCGCAGACATCACGCTCTCCGCCGACGTACTCGATGCGATCGACGCGATCGTCGCCCCCGGCACCGACCTCGCCGCACACGAGAAAAACGACACTCCGCCCGCGCTGCTCAACCCGTCCTTGCGGCGGCGCTGATCGTCCCAGTGAGAGCCTCCACATCCACTTGTGTGACATCCCGAAGCTGCTGCGAAGTGACGAGTAGCTCAGCGTGAGGCTCTCCCTGTCCGCCCCGCCCGCGTCGTACACCGCGGCGGTCGAGCGGTACTTCACCGGCGCGGGCATCGCGAAGTCCTCCGCGCGGATCTACCGGATCTCGCTGACGACGTGGGGGTGGATGCTCACCGGCGAACCGTCGCCGACCGGGCCCGCCCGCCGGGCTCTAGTAGTGCCTCGTTACGTTGGGTGACCTCGCCTGGTGGCGGGCGCCTTCCCCGGTATGAGGCTGGGGGAAGTGGAACGGCTCCGCGGTGAGTGATCGGGGTTCGTTGCCGAGGTGTTCGGGTCGTTGCCGCGGCGGGATCAGCGGCGGTGGGGCGAGTGTTACCCGCGGGGTCTGATGCCGACCCGCGGGGTCTAATGCCCGCCTGACCCTCTACCAGGTCCTCCACGTTCTTCAGGACCTGCTGAGGTACTGGACCGGTACCTGCACCACCTGCGGACGCCCCTTGCCCCGCCCTCGGAGCAGCCGCAGACAGCCCGCAAGCTAACGAAGCACTGCTAGATCAGCCCCCGCACCCGCTACGCCTTCCGCGCGGACGTCCAGCCTCGGCGGCGGAGGCTTTCGAAGCCGTCCAGGAGGAGGTCCAGGGCGAATTCGAACTCGAACTGGTCGTCGCAGCCGCCACCGACCGTGGAACCCCCGTCGTGTGCGGCCGTCGCGGCCAGTTCCGCGATGTGCGGGTAGCGCGCCGCCAGCCCGGGGTCCGGCGGTCCGGAGGGGCCCGAGGTGTCGAACAGTTCCTGGCTGAAGCCGAGCAGGCGGCTGCCCATCGCGTGCATGACGTGGTGCGTGAGGTCGGCGGAGAGGCCGCCGTCACGGAAGCTCCCGGCCATCGAGTCCAGGTACGACAGCACGGCCGGGGTGGGGCCGGTCCGCGACTCGATGACCCGGGCCGCCCAGGGGTGGCGCAGCAGGACTCGCCGGGCCGAGAGGATCCGCCCGCGGACCACGCTCTGCCAGTCGGGGCCCGTGGTCGGCGGGTCGATCTCGCCGACCACGGCGTCGACCATGCCGTCGAGCAGCTCCTCCTTGTTGGCCACGTGCTTGTAGAGGGCCATCGGTACGACGTCCAGCTCCTGCGCGAGCCTGCGCATGCTGAGCGCGTCGATGCCGGTGGCGTCGGCGAGCGCGACGGCGGCACGCAGGACGCGGCCCCTGTTCAGGGGGATCCGGTGGATGTGTGTGGCTTCCTGCCGGGTCATTACGGTTCGGCCTTTCTCTCCTCGACAGCCCCTCTCCTTGACGAGTGTACGCCGTACACCTATGCTCGCCGCGAGGTGTACGGCGTACACCGCCACCCAGTGAGGAGTACCGAGAAGATGAGTCCGGACCGGAGAACCGCGGTGGCCGCCGGGTCGCTGTTCCTGCTGACCGAGGCCGCCGCGATAGCCGGGGCCGTTCTGTACCGCCCCCTGTTGGGGGCGGCACACGGTCAGCTCGCGCAGGGCGCCGACACATGGGCGCTGCTTGGGGTGCTGTGCGAAGTGGTGCTGGTCGCGGCGGTGGCCGGCACCGGGGCGGCGCTGTTTCCCGTCCTGCGGCGCCACGGCGAGGGGCTCGCGTTCGGGTACGCCTTCGGGCGGCTGTTGGAGGCGGCCGTCATCGCCGTCGGGATCGTCGCCGTCCTGGCGCTCGTCACTCTACGGCGGGACGCGGGGGCGGCGGCAGGCGCCGACGTCGCGATGGTGGCCGTGCACGACTGGACGTTCCTGCTGGGGCCCAACATCGCCCTCGGCCTGAACACCGTCCTGCTCGCCTACCTGGCGTACCGCGCACGGCTCGTGCCGCGCTTCATCGCCGTGCTCGGGCTGGTCGGCGGGCCGCTGATCTGCGCCTCGGCCGTCGCCGTGATGTTCGGTGCCTACGCGCAGCTCTCCGTGGCGGGGTCGGCCGCCGCGCTCCCGGTGTTCGCGTGGGAGCTGGGGCTGGCCGGGTGGCTGATCGTCAGGGGTTTCGGGCCCGACTCAGGCACCGCGTCGCGGGCGGACAGAGAGGTGGTGGATGATCCGGCACGTGTCCGTCGGTGAGATCCGTCGGTGAGATCGGCCCGAGCTTGACGGCGAGCCGTCCGGGGACGCGCCAGGCCTTGCCCGGCGGGGAGCCAGGCCCTGCCCGACGGGGACCGTCATGATCTGCGAGAAGCAGCGACCGACGCGCGGCCGAGGCTCATCCCAGCCCGTGACTTGAGCCCTCCACGCTGTCTGGCCTTGGACCAGGGCGCGTTCCGTACGCGCTAAGTACGCTGAACATACGCTATCTGTTCGCTTCATGGGCTAGAGTGCGGCCTGGGAGGTGCTCCATGTCCGAGTTGTTCGATCGGGTCGATGCGCTGGTCGCGTCCCGGTCTCCGTTGCCGCCGCCGGCGGCGCGTAAGCGGCTGCGCCAAGCGCACAGCCTGACCCTGGATGAGGTCGCGGCCGCCCTGGATGTGCGGCGGGCAACCGTCAGCGGCTGGGAGGCGGGCAAGACCGAGCCCCGGCCGCCGGAGCGTGACGCGTATGCGCGGATGCTCAAGCAGCTCGCGGAGCTCTACCCCGCCCCGGCGGTGCCCGAGACGTTCACCGGCGAGCCCGCCCCCGCTGGGGAAGTGCGGACCGCCGCGGGGCCGGTCTCAGAGGCTGCGGCCATGACCGCGACCGAGAACACCCAGACCCCTGCCCCCGCAGCCGCTGCTCCGACGGCCGCGCCGCCTCCGGCGCGCACCGTCGGGCCGTCGTCGGCGTCGCGCCGTCCGGTCGCGCGGAAGGCGGCCCCGACCAACACTCCGGCGGCTGGCACGGATCCGCGGTTCGAGAATGGTCCGCTGGCGGTCGTCGACGTCGACGCCGACGGCCAGGTGCTGGCGTACTGCGTCGGCGGTCTGGTCCTGGAGGTGCCCGCAAAGAGCCTGCCGTCCCTGGTGGAGTGGACGTTGAAGGAGGCAAAGCTCGGGGCGCCGAAGCTGTCCGGTCCGGGTAAGGACGCCGACCCGCTGCTGGTGCTCACCCCGTCCGCGCTGGAGCGTTACGGCCTGCCCACCACCCTCACGGACGAGGAGCGGCATGCCGGGCGGATTCCGGAGGGCCACAAGGTCGTCAAGCAGCTGACCCGCTACGACTGGAAGCTCACGAAGCGCGGGTTCGGGCCGTGGGCGCGGATCTACCGCCCCGCCACCGGTTCGGAGCGGGCCTGTGTGCAGCTGTGCATTCCGTCGTGGAACGCGCTGGACACCCGGCACTGGGGTGGGGCCGCGCAGCTTGCGCCGGCGGAACTCGCCCGGGTGCTCGGCGTGTACGCGTCCCGGGTGATGACGCCGCGCGGATCGACCGCGGTGACCGGCCTGGAGCTGATGACCGCACTGCACCCGCCGACCCGCGCCTCCGAGCCCGACGCGACAGGCAAGCGGCACTCCGAGCACAACCCCGGCAGCCTGGGCAAGGACCCGGTGGACTGCGCACCGTGCGAGGCACCCGACGGGCACCCGCTCCTGGCGGACCTGCCGCGCTTCCACATGCGCGGCCCCGGGGAGAAGCTGTTCGAGGAGGCGTACGACTGGGCGCGTCCGATGACGGATGCCGAGTGCACCCTGCGCCACCTGGTCGGCATCGACGTGAACATGGCCTTCGCCGCCGGCGCCAACGGCCTGACCGTCGGCCTCGGCGCGCCCACCCACGTCAAGGCCCCGGTGTTCGACGCGAAGCTGCCCGGCTCCTGGCTGGTCGACCTGTCCCATGTGGACCTGTCGAGGGTGAGGGTCGGCAAGGACAAGTGGGCGGACCTTGACGCCGGTCTGCTGCCCTCCCCGTTCACGCCGAAGGGCGAGCGCCCGACGGGGCCGGCCTGGTACGCGACGCCGACCGTGGCGTACGCGGTGGAGCTCGGCTACGAGGTACGGCCGCTCGAGGCGTATGTCCGCTACGAGAACGGCCGCTATCTGGACGGCTGGTACCAGCGGTTGCGGGACGCCTTCCTGACCACGATGGCCGACCTCGGCGTGCACGCGGACATGGAGCCGGCCGACTTCCTCGCCGCGATGGACGGTTACCGGAGCCGTGATCCGGAGCTGGCGGTCGTCGTGTCGGCGGTCAAGGCGACGGTGAAGGGCGGTCTGGGCAAGTTGCGCGAGCGCCCGCGTGGGGAGGGCTGGAAGCCCGGGCAGCCGTGGCGGGCCCTTGCCCGCCCGACGTGGCGGCCGGACATCCGCGCGGCGGTCATCTCCCGCACCCGGATCAACCTGCACCGCAAGATCGTCAAGCATGCGGCGTTCACCGGGCAGTACCCGGTCGCGGTCCTGTCCGATTGCGTGGTCTACGCGTCAGGCGGTGCCGGCCCACTGGATTTCCTGCCCTACCGGGACGGCAAGCCGCTGCCGGGCGGCTTCAAGCTCGGCATCAATCCGGGCCTGGTCAAGCACGAGGGCACCCAGTCCGTCCTGTGGGGCGAAGAGGTCCGCGAGCGGTTCGACGCCCCGGAACTCAACCTGGCCCGCTACATCAAGGACGGGCAGGTCACGGAGAAGGACAGCGGGGAGTAGCAGGCGATGAGCATGTTCGGGGACGGCCTGGACCATGCGGTGCAGCGGGCGTTCACGCGCCCGGTCCCGAAGTCGGCCGGCGCGCAGATGCGGTACCTGGTCAAGCAGTACAAGGGCACCAGGGCGGTCGCCCAGATGCTGCGGATCTCGCAGCGCACCGTCGAGCGGTATGTGAAGGACCAGATCAAGAAGCCGCGTCCGGAACTCGCCGCGCGCCTGGAGCGTGAGGTGAAGGCCCGCTGGCAGCCGCAGATCCGCGCCAAGGCCAAGGAGCGGGCGGCGACGACCGGCGGCATCGTCATCGACACCCGGGCCCGGCTCGGTTACACCGCGCCGATCGGGTCGACGGACCAGGACCGCGTCCGGCACCTGACCGTCGCGCTGCCCCCGCAGCACGCGGCACGTCTCTTCCAGGCCCAGGAGGCGGGTGCCACCGAGCAGCGTCTCCAGGAACTGGCCGCGGAAGCACTCAAGGAGGTGTACTTCCAGGACGGTGGCCGCCGCGCCGGAAGCCTGGAGGAGGTCCGCTTCACCGACATCGAACACCTCGAGTTCGACCTGTAGTCCCCGAACAGCGGCCACCGAACCCAGGTCGGCGCCGTCGACGCCAAGGGCGCCACCGGTGTGAGTGCACCCCTGGGGCCTCGTGTCACTGCGACGCGTTCGTCTTGTCGGTGGGCTGGACGACGTCCCCGCGCGGGGTGGCACTCCGGGTCTGGAACGACCACAGGACGCACAGGGCCAGGGCGTAGCCGAGGAGCTGGACGCAGAGGTAGCTTCCGGTTCCTCCGCTCTCGACGACGGGGAACAGCAGCAGAGGCGCGACGAACATACCGAGGCCGTGCGCCAGCGACGTGGCGGCGGCATAGCTCTCCACGGCCCCGCGCGGAGCGGTGCGGGTGACGAGTGGCTGGACGCTGGGGGCGATGAGGCACTGCCCGACGGCGAAGACGAGGCCGTACAGGACACCCAGCAGCAGTTGTCCACGCGGTGCGGGAACCAGCAGGGCGCCGGTCTGGAAGACCAGCGCCACCATCCAGGCCAGGACGGCCACCCACAGGGCGACGGTGTAGCCGACACGCTCGACGACGCGCAGCGCAAGCCCCTGGAACACGATGATCCCGGCGGTGTTGCACGCGACGACGAGGCTGATCGCCACCACGGAGAAGTGTGCGTCGCGCATCACGGCGGGCACGACGGACTCGAACTGGCCGAGCCCGAAGATCACGAAGGCCGACTGGAGCACCAGCAGGCGCAGGAACACCGGATCGCGCAGGGCGGCGAAGCGCCTGCCCGGCGCGGAGGCGGCTCCTGCCCCGGCGGTGCCGGACGCCGCACCCCGCAGCTCCGCACGGCTCCGCCCGAGGCGGACCAGCACCACTCCGTACGCGAGGTAGCTGGCGGCGTTGGCCGCCAGGCACAGGGTGTAGCCGTCGGTACCGAGCCACTGGACGGCCTGGCCGCCCAACAGAGAACCGGCCGTCATCATCAGCGCGGACGCGCGGTGCTGCCCGGACAACACACGGCTGAGCGCGGCTTCGCCGAACGTCTTGGTCAGCAACGGGGTCTGGACCGCGTAGTAGATGCCCGTGCCCGCACCCGACAGGCAGGCGGCGGGCACCGTGGCCGCCATCGCGTCCGCCGTCGTGAGCCAGGTCGCGCCCGCGGCCTGGAAGACCGTGGCGGCGACGGCGGTCGGGCCGGGGCCCCGGACACGGCCGATCCAGGCGGCGAACGGGTTGACCACGAGCCCGGAGAGCGCGAACAGGGCGAAGTAGAGGGAGACGCCCGAGGTGGGCACGCTCAGCTTCTCTCTCAGGTAGGCCACGATGAGGGGCAGCACCAGACCGCTGCCGAACGCGGTGGCGCCCCAGCCGGTCAGGAACCACCTGTAGCCGGCCAGCGTCGCGCGTGTGGATAAGAGCCCAGGAGCAGAGGGCATGCCGAGATATCCAAACGGAGGCAGAAGGGACAACTGCGATTGTATATTGCCAGTTTGATCAACCGTCAGTCCTGTGTCGTCAGACGTCGCGAGAACAGCCAAGAGGCGTGAGTGAACGGATAAAGACTGGCGGGAGGGGTAGCAGGACGCCATAGCGACTCGGCGCCAGCGGGAGAGTCATGAGTGAGCAACTTCGTACACGTTCCCCCCAGGGCTTGAGGATGCGGGTCTTCGGACTGATGACCGCCTTACACGGGGCACGGGAACTGTCGCTGGGACCCCCGCGCCACCGGGCGCTGCTGGGACTCCTGATGGTCCGGCTGAACCAGGTCGTCCCCGTCCCCCAGCTCATCGAGGAGCTGTGGGGCGACCGTCCTCCCCGACGCCCGACGGCAGCCCTGCACACATACATCTCCCACATACGCCGCGCGCTCAGCAGCGGCGCCGGGCCGGAAGGCCCGTCGATGCTGGTGCGCTACCAGGCGCCCGGCTACGTCCTCGCCCTCGACCCGGGCCAGGTCGACGCCTACCGGTTCGAGTCCCTACTGCTCCAAGCGCGGCGCGACCTGGCGGCCCGGGACCACCGGACGGCGCAGGACCGGCTCGGCGCCGCCCTGGAGTTATGGCGGGGCACCGCCTACCTGGATCTGGTCGACTACGCGCCGATGGCCGAGGAGAGCGCCCGGTTGGAGCAGGCGCGGCTGACCGCCGTGGAGCTGCACGCCGAGGCGTCCCTCACTCTCGGGGAGAACGACGCCGTCGTGGCGCGGCTCCATCCCGAGGCTCAGCGGTACCCGACGCGTGAGTGCCTGATCGCGTATCTGATGACCGCGCTGTACCGGCTGGGCCGGCAGGCCGACGCGCTGCGGCTGTTCGAGCGGACGCGTGCGCAGCTGGCGGAGGAGCTGGGCGTGGACGCCGGCGCCGACCTCCAGCGGATCCACGCCGCCATCCTGCGCCAGGAGCTGCCGTTCGGCGACCGCTCCGCCACGCGTACGGACGTGATCACGGGCGAGGCTGGCGGGACGGCCTCCCCGCAGCCCGAGGCCCCCGCGGGCGGCGACCACAAGCACACGACGGCGCGGACCAGACCGGCTCCCCGGGTCGCGTTGCTGGACACCGCGGGCGTCACATACGGCGTTACCGTTCCGCGCGATCACGAGATACCCCACCCCTTGACATCGTTGCCATTCGTAGGCCGCACGTATGAGCTGGCCGTTCTCGGCGCCTGGGCGGACGCCGCCCTCTCCGGCGAGGGCGGTCTGGTCGCGGTGACGGGTCAGTCCGGAATCGGCAAGACCGAGCTGACGGTCGAAGTCACGCGTGGCGTGCGGGAGGCCGGGCAGGAAGTGATCAGCGTCTCCTGCCGCGACCAGGACGGTCCGGCGTACGGGGTGTGGGCGCGGATACTGCGGGAGCTCTCCCGCACGCGCCCCGAGGCGTTCCGCATGGTCAGCGCTCGCTACAGCCGTCTGCTCAGCGGCCTCCTGTCCGACCCGCCGTCGGACACGGCGGCGGAGGACGTGCAACCTCTCTTCCGGGCGCCCTTCCTGGTCGAGGACGCCGTGTGCGCGATCCTTGTGGCCCTGGCCCGGCAGAAGCCGTTCCTGCTGGTGCTGGACGATCTCCAAGCGGCCGACCACCCCTCCTTGAGCCTGCTGTACCTGCTCACGTGCCGGTTGCCCGAGGTGCCGCTCGGCGTCCTGGTTACCAGCGCCGACCCGGACCCGGCGTCCGACAGCACGCCTCCCACCGCACTGGACTATCTGCTGAGCAGCGCCCGTACGTTGACCCTGCGGCTGGGCGGCCTCTCCGAGCAGGCGGTCGCCGCACTGGTGGCCACGCACGTCGACGCCGAGGTCGACGCGGAGGCGGCGCTCGCACTGCACAAGCACAGCGGGGGCAGCCCGGACGCTCTGCGTCGGCTGCTGTCGCTGGCATGAGGACGCCCGCGCCCGGGGCGTTCCGCTCCACCCGCTCGGGACGTCCGCGGCACGGGCCGACACGGCGGACGCGAACCGGCCCCCCTGACCTCCGCGCCGTCGTGACGGTCAGGGCGACCGGTGGGGCCGGTACGTACTGCCCGGACGGCGATCCGGCGGCGTCAGACCACGGGCGAGGCGCCGCCGTCCATGTTGATCGCCGTGCCGGTCGTGAATGCCGCCCGGTCCGAGCACAGGAAGCAGGCCATGGCGGCGAACTCCTCGGCCTTGCCCATGCGGCCGACCGGGATGTCGGCCCCGGCCCTGGCGACGTAGTCCTCGAACGACAGGCCCGTTTCCTCGGCTTCGTAGCGCCGCACGATCTGGTCCGACACGATCCGCCCGACGAGCAGCGCGTTGACCAGGATGCCGTGCGGGGCGCCCTCACCCGCGAGGACCTTCGTCAGCGCCATGCCGGCTGCTCGGGACACCACCGTGGGGGCGCCGTTGGCCTGCGGTGTCTTGGCCCCGGTGTTGAGCACGTTGATGATCCGGCCCCATCCGCGCTGCTTCATGCCGGGCCAGACGAGCCGGGCGAAGCGGATCGCCGCGAAGAGCTTCAGATCCAGGTCCTCCTGCCAGATGTCATCGGTGATGTGGTCCGACGGCATGGACCGGGTCTGGCCGGCATTGTTGACCAGGATGTCGATCTGCCCGAACGCGTCGACCACCGCGTCGTGGGATTCCCGGATGCTCGCGGCCTGGGAAACATCGCAGCTGAAGGTCTCGACCCGTCCGCGGGCACCGGCCGAGACCAATGCCTTGGCTTCGGCCAGGGTGTCGGGATTGCGGGCCAGGAGCGCGACGTCGGCGCCGGATGCGGCGAACTCCTGGGCCATCGCGAGCCCAAGCCCCTTGCTGGCACCTGTGATCACGGCGCTGCGGCCGTCCAAGCGGACTTCCATCGGTTTCCTCTCGTGCGGTGGCGACCCGGCCGGCGGAGACAGCAGGAGCACGCCGTCCGGCGGCGGGCTCGTCAGTCGGTGCGGACGTCCCCGAGGGCTGCGACGTGCCGTGACGCGTCGCAGCCTGCGGAGAGGAGGCCGTCGCCGAAGTCGTGCGCGGGGCGGCGCCAGACGGAGTGGATGTGGTTGGCCTCGTTGAAGGTGTTGTCGTACTCGATGAGCAGGTGTGGGCCCTGGATGCGGTAGTAGTGGCCGTCTCCCCGGCGCACCGAGCCCTCCCAGGAGAAGTGCAGGCGTTCCTGGTCGATCTGCGCGAACTCGTGGTCGGCGAGTTCGTGCCTGAGCCGGTCGAGGTAGAGGCGGACGAGGTCGACCAGCAGCTCACCGGCGGGCTTGTCGAGTTGAGCCGGTGTCACGCCGACCGGTTCCGAGGGGACGACGCGCGGGGAGTCGCTGCTGCGGATGTCCTGTGGCGTCAGGTCCGACACGACGGCGAGGCGGCGGGCGGCGGGGCCCATGCGTTCGAGGAGTTCGCGGGCGAGTTCCTCCTCGAGCTGCAACGGCTGGCTGACGACGCGGCTGCGGTAGGTGACGCGGGCTGGGTTCGCGCCGAGGAAGAACGGCGTCGCCGAGACGCGGCCGTCGGTGACGACGACGTTCACCGACAGGTGGTGGCCTTCGATCCGCCACCCCCACGGCTCGTCGCCGTCCGGGGTGCCGAAGAGGACCGTCCAGTAGTCGCCGCTGTGGCGGTCGCGGTGCCCGCCCTCCTGGCGGTCGAGGACGTCCTCCAGCGCCATGACCGTCGCGGCCTGCGCGTAGGTGTGGGGGCTGAGTACCGCGGCGAGCATGCCGTGCACCGCCTTGCGCTGGTCCCGCCCGAGATCACCGAGCGCCAGACCGGGGCGTGGGCCGGGTGCGTACCCCCAGCGGTGCCGGATACCGTCGTCGGTGACCGGGCGTACCGCGAGTTCGAGCTGGTCGGCGGTCAGCAGTGTGATGAACCGACGCGTGGCGTCGGTGACGTCGTTCAGCACGTCTCGATCTCCCCTTCACTCGCTTCCGGGAATGTGCTTCGCCTCGTTGGGTCCGCACGCGCTCGCGGTCGTCCCGACGGTGTACGCCGGCAAGCCGGCTCAGCCCACCGGCGCGGACAGCGCGGGTACGGCCGCCTGGTGCCGGGCCGCGCGGTAGATGTCCTGGAGCAGGATCAGGGTGTCCAGCCCAGCCCGGTCGTCGGCGACCATCCGGCGCCCGTCCCGTATGGCCGCCGCGAAGTCCGCGATCTGCGAGCGGTGGGAGATGCCGTAGTAGCCGATGCCCGGCGGGGCCTGCTCCACCTCCGCCGAGGTGAGCGCTGCCGCTGCCGCGCGCAGTTCCTCGTTGCCGTCCGCCATGTGCAGGGTCCCGGGGTGGTCGAGGTCGAAGAGCACCGACCCTCGGGTGCCGATGAGTTCCACGCGGGTGCGCCAGGTGATGCTGCTGGCCACGGTGACCTGGTAGGTCACGAGCGCGCCCTGCGGGCCGCGCAGCAGCGCCGCGAGGGTGTCCTCGGTCTCCATGCCGCCCCGCGGCGCCGTGTGTCCGGCGGCCGCGCCGACCACCGTGAGCCCCCCGGTCAGCCAGCGGGTCACGTCGAGCGCGTGATAGCCCTGGTTGACCATGGCCGAGCCGCCCTCACCCGCGTAGGTGCCGCGCCAGTCGCTGTCCGCGTAGTACGCGTCGTCGCGGCCGCACTGGAGGCTGACCACGCCCGAGACGAGACTGCCTAGCAGGCCGGCCCCGATCCAGTCCCGGACGGCGGTGACGACGCGGTCGTAGCGGTGCTGGGAGACGACCGACAGTACCCGTCCGGTGCGCTCGGCGAGGGACGTCAGGGCCATGCCGTCCTCGACGCTCAGGGCGAGAGGCTTCTCCACGAGCACGTGCTTGCCCGCTTCGAGCGCCGCCGCGACCAGCCCGTGGTGCGTGGCGTGCCCGGTCACGACGGAGACGCTGTCCACCTCGGGGTCGGCGAGCACCTCGCTCACGTCCGTCGTGATGCGCGCCAGGCCGTGCTCACGAGCCAGCGACTGCGCGGCGGTGGCATCGCGGTCGCAGGCCCAGCGCATCTCCACGTCGGGCAGGGCGGAGAAGCCGTCGACGTGGTTGGGGGCGACACGGCCGCAGCCGACGACGGCATGGACGAGAGGCCTCATGTGGCACTCCTGGCATGGCTCGGACCAGTGGGGGACGGGGGTGACGGCGCGCCGGCCGCCCGGTCGAGGTGCACCGGGGTCAGCCATTCGTCGTGGTCGCCGGTCACGGCGCGTACGGTGTCGTGGTAGCGGGACTCGATAGCCCGCGTGATCTCGCCCGCCGTCCTGCCGTCGCCGACGGGGAAGCCGTCCACCTCGACGGCGGGCAGCACCTCGGCCGAAGTGCCCATGAGGAAGACCTCGTCGGCGAGGTACAGCTCGGTGCGCTCGACCGGCCTGGTCTCCACGTCGAGACCGAGCTCTTCCCGGGCCAGCTGGACCAGCGTGCGCCGGGTGATGCTGTCCAGCACCCCGTCGGACAGGGGAGGGGTGATCAGTCGGCCGCGCGTGACCAGGGCGATGCAGGCCCCCGACGACTCGGTGACGTGACCGCTGGCGTTGAGGAAGACCGGCCAGTCGGCCCCGCGTGCGAGGGCGTCGATGTTGCCGAGCCGGCCGTTGTGGTAGTTGGAGAACACCTTCATCGACGCCGGTGAGGCACCGGGGAGGAAACGCGGCCACGAGCTGACCGCGAGCGTGCAGGTACGGCCCTGGCCCAGCTTGCTCTCGAACTCCCAGGTCTCGATGGCGATCTCGGCCGGGGTGCCGCGCGGCACCATCTGCTGGCGGTGCGTCCCGGCGGCGAAGCCCCACGGGCGAATGTGCAGGTCCTTGCCCGGGGCCTGCCAGGATGCGAGGAGTTCGACCGTCGCGCTGACGAGCGCGTCCGCGTCGAACTCGGATTCCATCCAGCTCATCCGCAGCGAGTCGAGCAGGCGTTGCATGTGCTCGCGCAACCGGAAGCCGTGGAGCATCTCCCGCGTACTGCTCCAGTAGGCGTGGACGCCTTCGAACGCGGCTGAGACCGAGGCGTGGCCCACCGAACTGATGTGGACGGTGGCCTCCTCCCACGGCATGAAGACGCCGTTGCGCCAGATCAGCCGCCCGTAGCCAGCAGACATGGATGTTCCTTTCCGGAAGGACCGGGACAGAAGGCGTGACTTAATTCCTGGTACGTGTCGATCGATTCGCAGCAGACCTGTGGTGATCATCGACGCCGTGACCCATCGAAACACGGTGACCAGGGGCTGTCCACATTTTCAGGGCGCCGACAATGCTTCGTTTAGATGAGGTATAGGTGGACGTTTAGGGCGCGTTTACATCACTGGCGACCGGGCGATCCGGTCTGATACAAAAACGTGGCACGTTCCTTTCGGGCCCCGAGAGCTGACCAACGGAATTCCGCACGGAACCTGCGACAGCGTTTCTTCCCATAATCCAAACGGCTTCCCCCTGCGTTTATCCGGCACATTCCGATCCCGTTCTCGCGAGGAGTGTTCCTTATGTCGAACGCGGACGAACTGGCCAGGCGGGCCCGACTCCGCGTCGTCGAACTGGCGGCTCGGAAGGCCATCCACCTGGGTCCCGCGCTTTCCCTGATCGACGTGCTGACCGCGCTCTACACCCGGGTCCTGCGTCACGACCCGGCCCGCCCCGACTGGCCGGACCGCGACCTGCTCGTCCTCAGCAAGGGCCACGGCGCCTACGGCCTGTACGCCGTGCTCGCCGAACTGGGCGTGCTGACCACCGATCTGGACGACCTTCCGGGGCACCCGGCGGACGGCATCCCGGGGGTCGAGGCGGCCACCGGGGCGCTGGGCCACGGCCTGTCCCTGGCGAGCGGCCTGGCGTTGGGCGCGCGCCTCGCGGGCAGCGACCGCCGGGTCTACGTGGTCACGGGCGACGGCGAACTCGACGAGGGCAGCAACTGGGAGGCGGCCCAGTTCGCCGCCCACCACCAGCTCGGCAACCTCGTGGCCGTCGTCGACCGCAACCGCCTCCAGCAGGAGGGCGATACGGAGGACGTCTGCGCGCTGGAACCCCTGGCGGACAAGTGGCGCGCCTTCGGCTGGCGGGTCGGTGAGAGCGACGGCCACGACGTCGCGGCCGTCGCCGAGGCCGTCACCGCGCTGGAAGCCGGGCCCGGTCCGGCGGTGCTGATCGCCCACACCACCAAGGGCAAGGGCGTCCCCTTCGCGGAGAGCGACCCCGCCTGGCACATGGGAGAGCTGGACGCCGCCCAGCACCACATCGCCGTCGCCGCACTGACCGCGACGGCGTGAGGAGAGCACCATGACCACACCATCCATCGCCCCGCAGCCCGCATCCGTCGCCCTGCTGAGCATGCGCGCCGCGCTCGCCCCGGTACTGGCCGACGCCGTGGCCGCCGACCCCGGCCTGATCACCGTGGGCGCGGACGGACGGGCCCTGTTCGGCCAGGTCATCGAGCGGGACCCGCGCCGCTACGTGGACGTGGGCATCGCCGAGGCCAACATGGTCGGCGTCGCCGCGGGCCTGGCCCGCGCCGGCCTGCGTCCGGTGGCCGCCGCCATGGCGCCGTTCCTGGTCCGCCGGGCCTACGAGCAGATCCGGCTGGACGTGTGCGTGCCCGGCCTGCCCGTCGTCCTGCTCGGCGTGGGCGGTGGCCTCGGCTACGGCTCGCTCGGCCCCACCCACCACGCCACGGACGACATCACCCTGATGTCGGCCATGCCGGGCATGGAGGTGTACTGCCCTGCCGACGCCGCCGACGCCGTCCGCGTGGTGCGGACGGTGCTGGCCGACACCTCCGGCCCGGCCTACGTACGGTTGTCCGCGCGCCCTGATCCCGTGCTGCCGCCAGCGGCTTCCGGGGGTGACCCGCGCGGGCCCCGGCTGCTGCGGGACGGCGACGACGTCCTGGTCCTGGCGACCGGACGGTGCGTGGCCGAGGCGCTGGACGCCGCCGACGGGCTGGCCGCGGACGGCGTGGCGGCGGCCGTCGCCTCGGTGACCGCCCTGCGCCCCTTTCCCGCCGCCGCGGTCCGGGAGCTCGTCGGCCGTCGGCCACTGGTCGTGACCGTGGCGGAGTCCCTGCCGCCGGGCGGCCTCGGCCCGTGCACGGCGGAGGCGCTCGGCAGCGGGGGGCCGGCGCTGATCAGCCTGCACACCGACCACCGGTACCCCCCGGTCGCCGCCCACCAGGACCTTCTCCGTTTCTACGGCGTCGATGGTCGAAGCATCCGGTCCGCCGTACTGAGCCACCGCAACCGGAAGACGAGGGAAGCGTGACGATGAGGATCTTCTCCAGCGCCCAGGCCTGCGGCTTCGGCCCCATCTCCAAACTGGCCGCCATCACTCCGCTGTTCAAGGGCGCCACGATCGACTTCACGGGCCGCGACGTGGCGCTGGACTTCGCGCGGCGCCACGTGCACCGCTTCACCCGCATCGACGAGGGGGACACCCAGCGGTACGAGGACGTCGCGGCCGGCTTGGCCGAGGCCGACGTCGTGGTCAGCGTGATGGACGCGGAACTGGTGTTCTGGGCGGTGCGCGCCGAGGTGCCGGTGCTGTTCTTCGACAGCCTGCTGAGCTTCTGGCTCACCGAACGCACCATCGAGGACCTGGCCGCCCGCGCCCAGCTCGTTCGCTGGTCCGACGACGAGACCGCGCGCTTCGTCTTCGACACGCTGACGCCGCACGAGCGCATCCTCGTGGCCCATCTGCTGGCCACCAGGTCGTACGCGCAGAACTTCCCCGGAGTGCCGGCCCGCATCGACTCCCTGAGCAGGGCGGGCGCGAGCCACCTCCAGCTGTGCGGCCCCATCGTGGATCGGGACGCCCTGGAGTCCGCGCTGTCCGCGCCCCCACCGGACGGCCTTCCCGACCTGCTGATCAACCTGGGCGGCTTCCAGAACTTCTTCCTGGACTACGAGTCGCACAACGCCTATCTCGACCTGCTGCGCCGGTGGGTCACCGAACTCGCTTCGACGCAGCCGGAGTTGCGCCGCATCCTGGTGTGCGGTGGTGCGTTCGGCGAACCGGTGACGGAGACGCACGGGGACCTCCGGATCGAGTACGCCATGCTGCCGCACAAGGACTTCCTGCGACACCTGGCCCACGCCCCGCTGTACGCGGTGCCGCCCAGCCTCACCTCCCTGCACGAGGCGGTCATCCTGCGCAGGCTCCCCCTGCTGCTGCCCGAACAGCACTATGGGCACGTCACCAACCTGCGGGCCCTGCGCGGCACGGCGATCGCCCACCACGCGGCCAGCCTTATCGACCTCGGCACCCGGTTCGAAGTGCCGGAGGACGACCTGGGCGGAACGCGGGCGCTGGACCGGCTCACCCGCGAACTCCTCGCGGACGAGGCCGAGTACCGCTCGTTCGCCGACTATCTGAGCAAGCGGCTGGCCGACTACCGGCAGCTGACGGACGAGGAACGCGCCGCCGCCGTCGACGAGCTGGCCGAACTCCTCGACGGCCCCACCCCGGCCAGCCTGCTGGACCCCATCGGTGACCGCCTCACTCCCGCCGGGAGGGCGTCGTGACCGCCGCCGACCTCGCCGAGCGCGCCGTCGACACCGACGAGATCACCCGGCTCATGCTGGCCGCCCACCGGGAACGCACCGGACAGGGCGAGGTGTCGCCGGAGCGCGTGAACACCAGCACCTGGACGCCCGCCAGCGCCCGCAAGTCCCGCCGCCGGACGTTCGTCCGTCTCGACATCGACGGCGAGGCCGTGGCGGTGGCCAAGATCCCCCTGTCGCACAGCGACCCCAAGCTCGCCGGTGAGTTGGAGGTCCTGCGCTCCTTCAGGCCGCCGTCGCCCCTGGGCTGCCCCGTTCCGCTCGACGCGATGGCGGGCGGGTTCACCATGAGCTACCTGCCCGGCGTCGACCTGCCCGCCGCCGCCGCGGCCGCGGACACCCCCGACGACCTGTGGCGGGTGCTGCGTCCGGCCGTGGACCGCGTCGTCGAACTGCACCGCTCGGGTCCCGCGGTCTCCACCACGCCGGAACTGGCGCTGGAGACGGCCGCCCACTACGTCCGCACGCCGGAGTTCGGCGTCCAGTACGCCGACGAGGCGCTGCGCTCGGCGCTGCTCGCGCCGACCCACGGCGACCTCGGCCCGTGGAACGTCCGCTGCGACCCGCGGGACGGCACCGCCAGGGTGCTGGACTTCGAGGACTACCGCACCACCGGCATCGCTGCCATGGACGTCGTCAACCTCCTCGTCACGACGGCGCTCGCGGTCTTCCCCGGCTACCAGGAGCGCGGCTTCGACTGGCTCTACGACCAGGTCTTCGGCGGTGCGCACTGGTTCGGCTCCGTCCTGGCCCGCGGCCTCGACCACTACGGTGCCCACACCCGCCAGCGGCCCGACCGCGTGCTCGACCTGCTGCCGTTCACCTGCCAGTGGCTGATCGAGCGCATCGAGGCCGAAGGACGCGACACCAGCCGGCTCTTCTACCGCACCTTCCTCGAGCGCTACCTCGAACGGCGCCCCACGGTCGACGGGAGCAATCATGTCTGACACCCCTACCGAGACCGCACCGGTCCGCACGGACGCCGTGGTCATAGGCGGCGGCCCCGCCGGACTGTTCGCGGCCCTGACCCTGGTACGGGCCGGCCGCCGCGTCGCCCTGCTGGAGGCCGGCGGCGACATGCGGGAGAGCCTGTGCCCCCGCCTGGTGGCCCGCATGGACGGCCGGTCCGTGCGGGACGCCGAGAAATTCCGCCTGCAGTGCCCGCGCTGCACCTGCCTGACGGGTCTGGGCGGAGCCGCCTTCCACTTCGACACCAACCTCGGCTACATCTCCTCGCTCACCCGCTCCAAGATCGAGTCCGCGCCGGACGGCACGGTCCGCTCCTACAGCGGGCTGGAGCGCGCCCTCGGCTCGTTCGACCGCGCCGAGGAGCTGATCGCCGAGGCGTACCGCACCTTCTACGAACTGGGCCTGCCGCCCGCCGAGCCCGTCCACGCCGAACGGGACGCCTCCTTCGGCACGATCTTCCAGCACGTCGACACCGCGCTCTCGCAGAGCGTCACCGTGGACGACTCCCTGGTCGTCATCGCCCGCCTCAAGGCCGAACTGGAGGAGAACGGCGGTCGCGTGCTGCTGCACCACCGCGCCGAGGACATCGAGCCGTTGGACGGCGGCGGATTCGAGGTGCGCGCGGCCACTCCCGGCGGGCCGGCCGTCCTTCACGCCGACGACGTCGTGGTGGGCGTGGGCAAGCTCGGCCTGCCGTGGGTCCGCGAGCTGATCGACCGGATCGGCGTGCGCCACCGGCCCAGCCGCCGCGTCGATCTCGGTGTGCGCCTGGAGACGCGCAGGGAGGACCTCGCCCGCCTGCTGGACGGCTGCCACAACCCGAAGCTCTCCTTCCTCAACGAGGAGGGCCACTCCGTGCGGACGTTCTGCGTCTGCGGGGGCGGCCGGGTCATGCAGTACGGCTTCCTGGACGCCGTCGCCCTCGACGGGCAGCACTGCCTCAACCAGCCCACCAGCAAGTCCAACCTGGGTGTGCTCACCACCGTCGACCTGACGCAGGGAACCGACGGCACCGAGTACGCCGCCGCGTTCGCGGCCAGGGTCGCCCACCATGGCCGGGGGCTTCCCGTCGTCTCCACCGTGGACCAACTGGCGGGCCGTCCGGTACCGGAGGGGCCGCTCGACACCAGCCTGATCAACTACCACCACGGCGACCTGCGTGAGTGCCTGCCCCCGTGGCTGGTCCGCGACGTGCTCGCCATGGTCGAGCGCCTCAACGCCCTGCATCCGGGACTCGTCCCCGGCACGGCCACCGTCGCCGCCCCCGTCGTTGAGCGGCTCTTCCCCGACATCGAACTCTCCGGCGACCTGGAGTCCTCCGTCCCCGGCCTCTACTTCGTCGGCGACAGCTCCTCGAAGATCATCGGCATCACCTACGGCGCCGCGACCGGCATGGCGGCGGCCCGCTCCGTGCTGCGCCGCCGGGCCGGCATGGCGACCGTGACGGGTGGGGATCTGTGATGATCACCCTCCCGCAGCGTGTTCCCGAGCGCGGCGAGCCGCAGCCCCGGCACACCACGGCACAGTTGAGCGCCTCGGCGGCAGCCCTGCTGCGGGGGCCCGACGGGGTGGCCCGGCTGGCCGCCCTGAGCCGCCTGCTGCTCCACCGCTACGGCGTCGGCTGGGACGTCGTCGGAGTCGTCGACGACGGCCGCACCGCCGTGTGCCACGACAGCGACGCGGACCAGGAGACCACCCCGCTGGGCGAACTCGCCCACGCCGTGCGGGCGCGGCCCGCCGCGCCGCCCCCCGAGGGCGAACCGTACGCGGCCGTCCTTCCGACCCCCGCCGAGATGCCGCCGGCCGTGCTCCGCCGGCCGGTCTGGACGCTCTCCGCCGACGGCGGCGTGCTGGACCTGGCGCACGACGCCGCCGTGCTCGACGCCGGCAGCGCCGACCGGATCGTGGAACACCTGTCCCTGCTCGCACACGAGACCGCCGAACACCCGGACCGGCCCGCAGGCGACGTGGAACTGTTGCTGCCGGCGGAGCGCACGCTCCTGCTGGAGACGTGGAACGCCCCGCACACCCCGCACGCCGACACCACCCTGCACCGCCTCTTCCGCGAGCAGAGCGCCCGTACTCCGGACGCCGTCGCGCTGCGGTACGGCAACACCGACCTGACCTACGGCCGACTGGACGCCGACTCCGACCGGTTCGCGCACGCCCTGCTCCCGTACCTCGGGGCACCCGGAGACCTCGTGGTGCTGACCGGAGAGCGCGACCTCGACCTGTTCACCGCCGTCCTGGGCATCTGGAAGGCGGGCGGCGCGTTCGTCTACCTCGACCCGGGACTGCCCGCACCGCGGGTCGCGGACATCCTGACCCTCACCGACCCGGCCGTCGTGCTCACCACCGCCAGCGGCCACACTGCGGTCGGCGGGCAGGCCCGGAAGGTCGAGGCCCTGCTCGCCCTCGACCAGCCGTCCGGCCCGCCGCCCGACACCGCACGGCCCGACACCACGGCCTACGTCCTCTTCACCTCGGGCAGCAGCGGCATCCCCAAGGCCGTGGTGCGCCCGCACCGGATGCACACCTCCCGCATCCGGCTCGAACAGGACCTCTACGGGCCCGGCCCGACCGAGCGGCACTTGCTCAAGTCCCCTATCAGTTTCCGGGAGTTCGTCCGGCCGCTGGCCGGCGGAGGCACCGCGGTGCTGGCCGAGCCCGGCCGCGACCTGGACGACCACTACCTCGCCCGGCTCATCCACGACGAGGGCATCACCACCGTCAGCTTCGTGCCGTCGATGCTGCGGCTCCTGCTGGCCCAGCCCGCGTTCCGTACGGCGCCCGCGCTGCGGCACGTGTTCGTCGGCGGCGAGGCGCTCCGGGAGGACCTGGAGGACGAACTGCGGTCGCTGGGATTCGAGGTGCACAACACCTACACTCTCAGCGAGGCCGACTACGTCTGCCACCGCACCGCGGCTCCGGCCGCGCCCGGGAGCGGCGGCCCCGGCACCAACATCGGTGTCCCGCTCGACATGCGCGTGTACCTGTGCGACCCGGCGGGCCGCCTGGTGCCGCCCGGCATCCCCGGTGAGATCCGGACCGGCGGGCCGGGGCTGTCCGACGGCTACCTCGGGCAGCCGGTCCTGACCGGCGAGCGGTTCCTGCCCAACCCGCACGATCCCGGTCGCCCCCCGGTCGTGTTCCGCACCGGGGACCTCGCCCGCCATCTGCCCAGCGGTGAACTGGAGTATCTGGGCCGGATCGACGACCAGGTCAAGGTCCGCGGGCAGCGGGTGGAGCCGGCGGAGGTCGAGACCGTGCTGCGGGGACACCCGGGCGTCGCCGACGCCGCCGTCGTCGGCGCGCAGGACCCCGACCAGGGGGCAACCCTCGTCGCCTACGTGGTGCCCGCGGGGGAGGAGATCCCCGTCCAGCGGCTGCGCGAGTACCTGGCCGGGCGGCTGCCGGACTTCATGGTGCCGGCGCGGCTGGCCTCGGTGCCCGCCCTGCCCCTTCTGGGCAGCGGCAAGGTCGACCGAAAGGCGCTGCGGGTCGTGCCCCGCGGCCGTCCGGAACTCGACGTGCCCTACGTCGCACCGGCGACTCCCGTGCAGCGCACGGTCGCCGAGGTCGCGGCCCGCGTCCTGGGGCTGGACGAGGTCGGCCTCGACGACGACTTCTTCGCCCTCGGCGGCGACTCGCTGCGCCTGATGCTGCTGCGCGGCGCCCTGGAGACCGCGGCGGGGCGGGAGTTCGCGCTGGCGGACGTGTTCGCCGCCGGCACCCCGCGTGGTTACGCCCGTCTGCTGGACGCCGGGGAATCCGTCCGCCCACCCGCCCGGCGGCCGTCCGACCGCCGACCGCGTCGAAGGAGGTGATGTGAGGTGTACGAGCTCGACCACGAAGACGCCGTCGCGGTCGTCGGCCTGTCCGTACGGCTGCCGGGCTGCGACACCGTGGCGCGGTACTGGTCCCTGCTCGAAGCCGGCGAGGACAGCATCACCCGGCGGGACACCGCCGGGGACGCCACGTTCGTGCCCGCCTACGGATCGGTGCCGAGCCCCGGCCACTTCGACCGCGACCGCTTCGGGATCGCCGCGTCCGAGGCGTTGCTGACCGACCCGCAGCAGCGTCTGCTGCTGGAAGCCGTCGACGAAGCGCTGACCACGGCCAACGTCGACCGGGCCCGGACGACGGCGGTCAGCGTGTACGCCGGGGTCGGCCACAACGACTACGAACGGTGGGTCGGCAGCGCGCTGGCCGGCCGCCCCGGTGTGGACGCCCAGTCCCTGGAGGTCGCCAACCGCAGCGACTACGCCGCCACCCGGGTGGCCTACCGGCTCGGCCTCCAGGGCGCCGCCGTCACCGTGCAGTCGGCCTGCTCCACCGCGCTGACCGCCGTCCACCTCGCCGTGCAGGACCTGCTCGGCCGTGGCAGCGACCTGGCCGTGGCCGCCGTGTCCTCGGTCCGCGTCCCCGCCCCCGGCGGCTACGACGCCCCGCTCGGCGGCATCGGCTCCCCGCACGGGGTGTGCCGCCCCTTCGACGCGGCGGCGGGCGGCTCCGTACCGGGCGACGGGGTCGGCGCCGTCGTCCTCAAGCGGCTGGCCGACGCGGTGGCCGACGGCGACGAGATCTGGGCCGTGGTGCGGGGCAGCGCCATGAACAACGACGGCTCCGGCAAGTCGGGTTTCGCCGGGGTCGACGCCGCCGCCCAGGCCGAGGTGATCCGGGCCGCCCTGGACGTGGCCGGACTGGAGCCCGAGGACATCGACTACGTGGAGGCGCATGGCAGCGGAACCCGGATCGGGGATGCCACCGAGTGGTCGGCACTGGCCGAGGTGTTCGCCGACGCCGGCCACCCCGTCCACGTCGGGGCGGCCAAGGGCGGACTCGGGCACCTGCGGGAGGCGGCGGGGCTGGCCGGCTTCGCCAAGGCGGTGCTCTCCCTGCGCCACCGGCGCCTCGTCGCCACCCCGCACTTCGAGCGGCTGGCCGCCGACCTGGCGGACGGCTCCGGCCCGCTGCGACCGCTGGGAAAGGTCATGGACTGGCCCGCAGTGCCCGGCCGGCCGCGGCGAGCCGGGGTGAGCGCCTTCGGGCTGGGCGGCACGAACTGCCACGTGGTGCTGGAGGAGGCGCTCCCCGCCCCGGTGACACCGCCCTCCCGGGACGCCGAGCTGCTGCTGGTGTCCAGCCACCACCCGGACACCCTGGACGCCGACCTGGCCGCTCTCAGCGACCACCTCGGGGAGAATCCCGCGCGGCTCGCCGACGCGGCGTGGACGACCCAGACCGCGCGCCACCGCCACACGCACCGTGCGTACGCCGTGGTGCGCTCCCCGGAGGAGGTCCCCGGGGCGTTCGACGGTGACCTGCTGCGCAGACAGCGCGGGCAGGCCGTGGGCGACACCCCCGAGATCGTCTTCGTGCTGCCGGGAATCGGCAGCCACTACCCGGGCATGGGCGCCGAACTGGCCCGTACGGACCCGCTGTTCGCGAGCCATCTCCAGGCCGTCGTGGCCGTGGCGGACACGCTGACCGACGGCGCCGTGGGCCGGTCGTTCGCCACCGAGCCGGCCCGTCCGGACCAGCGGGGCGACCGCGTGGACCTGCGCGCCCTGCTGCGGCGCGGCGGCCCGGCACCCGTGCCCCGGGAACTGCGCGAGGTGCACCTGGCGCTGTTCTGCATGGAGTACGCCATGGCCCGCACGCTCATGGACCTCGGGGTCCGCCCGGCCGCGCTGCTGGGCCACAGCCTGGGGGAGTGGGTGGCGGCGGTGCTGGCCGGGGTCCTCGGACCGGAGGAGGCGATGGCCGCCGTCGCCCGCCGGGCCGACCTGGTCGGGACCGCCGGGCCAGGCGCCATGCTCGGCGTGCTCGCCGCCGCCGAGGAGGTGGAGCACCACGCCGTGGAGGACACCTGGATCGCGGCGGAGAACGGTCCGAGCCACTGCGTGTTCTCCGGCCGGCCGGAGGCCGTGTCGGCGCTGGCCGACCGGCTGCACGCCAAAGGGTTCACCACATTGCCCGTGGACGCCGCACATCCCTTCCACACACCCCAACTGGCGGGCGCCGCCGCCCTGCTCGGCGAGGATCTGCGCCACGTGGACCTGGCGCCGGCCCGTATCCCCATCGCTTCGAGCGTGCTCGGCGCGTGGCTGCACGGAGAGGTGCCCGAACCCGGCTACTGGCGCGACCACATGGTGAGCCGGGTGCGGTTCCGCACGGCCGCCGGACTGGCCCTGTCCCGGCACCGGGTCCTGGTCGAGGTGGGACCGGGGACCGCTCGCCCCTGGATCGCCCAGGCCGACCCGGACGCCGTGTGCGTGCGCACCGTACGGAAGTCCTACGAGAACGCCGGCGACCGGCAGATCCTGCTGGAAGCGCTGGGGGAACTGTGGACCCACGGGGTCGAGGCCGACTGGCCGCGGCTGCGCCGCGCCCCGGCACGCCGAACCGTCCTGCCCCCGCGCGCTCTGCTGCGCCGCCGGTACCTGCCCGACACCGAGCCGCCCGCCGGCCACTGGCCGACGCCCGCCGCCGCGCGCCGGGCCGGGCCGGAGCTCGAGGCCCCGGCCCCCGCGCCCCCGGAGGAGGAGGGAGGGTCCACCGTCGGGCAGTTCCTCGCCCACCGCTTCCGGGTCCTCCTCGGACTGCGCCGGGTGCACCCCGACGACCACTTCTTCCACCTCGGCGGCGATTCCCTGATGGGCGTGCACCTGATCGCCGGTCTCAAGGAACTCACCGGACGGTCCGTGCCCTCCTCCGTCGTCTTCGCCTCCGCGACCCTCGGCGGCATGACGCGCGAGATCGAGAACTGGCTCGCCACCGCCGAGCAGGAAGCCGACCACGAACCGGAACCCTTCGACCCCCGGAGTTCAGCGTCATGAGCACACTCACGCTCGGAGTGATCGGAGCCGGTGTCATCGGCTCCAGCGTCGCCCACGCCGCTGCGGCGTCGGGCTGCGCCGTCACCCTCCTCGACACCGACCCCACCGCGCTGGAGGCGGCCCGCGCGGCCGTACGCCGGCACGAGCGGCTGGCCGCGCTGATGGGCGGCCGGGGACCGCGCCCGCTGGACATCCGTTTCAGCTCCGAGCTGACGGACGTGGCCGGCGCCGGATTCGTGGTGGAGAACACCACCGAGTCGGAAGCGGGCAAGCGCGAGCTGTATCCGCTGCTGGACAAGGTGCTGGCCCCCGGCGTGACCATCGCCGCCAACACCTCCGCCATCCCCATCGCGCGGTTGGCGGAGCGCCTCACCGACCCCGGCCGCGTGGTCGGCGTGCACTTCATGAACCCGGTCGACCGCATCGCCATGGTCGAAGTCGTCCGCGCCCCGTCCACCTCGGACGGCGCGCTGGCCGACGTCGAAGACCTGTTGGACCGCATGGGCAAGCACTCCGTCGTGGTCAACGACGCCCCCGGCTTCGTCATCAACCGCGTGCTGATGCCGGTGGTCAACCTTGCGGCCGCCGTCGTCGCGGACGGCGTCGCCACCCCGAACCAGGTCGACGAGCTGTTCAAGGGCTGCCTCGGGCACACCTCCGGGCCGCTGCGCACCGCCGACCTGATCGGCCTCGACACCGTCGTGCGCACCCTCGAGGTCCTGCACGAGCACTACGGGACGGACGAGTTCGCCACCCACCCGCACCTGCGCCGAATGGTCGCCGAGGGCCGGACCGGCATCAAGAGCGGCCGCGGCTTCTACTCCTACGAGGGGAACTGACACGATGACTGTTCGGAACACGCCCGCAAACGACGAGATCACCTCCGTGGTGCGCGAGTTCATCGCCCGGCTCAGCGGCCGTCCGGACATCGAGGACGACCGGCCGCTGATCTCCGAGGGTGTGCTCGACTCCCTCGCCGCGGTCCAGATGGTCGACTTCGTCGAGCGCACCTTTCAGGTCGAGGTGGGCTACGAGGACCTGGAACTGTTCAACTTCGACTCCGTGCAGGGACTGGCCGCCCTGGTCACCCGGCGGGTGGCCGCGTGACCGCCATCGCGCCCGAAGCGGTCCTCGGCGCGCTGCGGGACGGGTGGTTCGCCGACCGGGCCACGGCCTGGGAAAAGGCGGGGGCCGTTCCCCGCGAGGACGTCGAGCGCTTGGCCGGGCACGGACTGCTCGGCATGACCGTCGGAACCGCGCACCACGGCAGTGGCCTCCCGCTGGTGGACGTCACCGAGGTGCACCGGCTGGTGGCCGCCGCCTCGCCGAGCCTGCACAGCCTGTTGGTGGTCCACACCATGGTCTGCCACGCCCTGCACCGCTGGGCGGTACGGGAGACCCGCGACGCTCTCCTGCCCGAGCTGGCTACCGGACGGGTCCTCGCCGCCTTCGCCCTCACCGAGACCAGCGGCGGGGCCGACGCCGGAGCACTGGCCACCACCATCGACCGGGACGGCGACACCCTGCGCGTCACCGGGGAGAAGCGCTGGCTGTCCTTCGGCCGGATCGCCGACGCCTACCTCGTCTTCGGCCGCACCGAGGGCCTGGACAGCTGCGCGCTGGTGGACGCGGGCAGTGCGGTGCGGGTCGAGCCCGAACCCCCCACCGCGGGCCTGCGGGCCGCTCAGCTGGCCCGGGTCACCTTCGACGGCGCGACCGCCCCCGTCGCGCGAGCGGTGGGGCGGCCGGGCACCGGCATCCCGTTCGTCGCCACGTCGTGCCTGACCCTGGGCCGGCTGTGCGTCGCGGCGGGGGCGGTGGGTATCGCACGGGCCGCGCTCGACCTGGCCGTCGGTCACGCGGCCACCCGAACCACCGGAGGCCGCCGGCTCGGCGACCACCAGCTGGTGCGCGGACTGCTTGCCGACGCCGCCCTCGCCACCGAGTCCGCGGCCCACTACGTGCGGTCGGCGGCGCGGGAAATCGAGGACCGCGCCCCGACGGCGGCGGTCACCGCCGCCGGCGCCAAGCTGCTGGCCTCCCGGGCGGCCACCAGCGTGACCGCCGCAGCCTCGCGTCTGCTGGGCGCCGAGGGCCAGACCGAGGACCACCCGCTGGCCCGGCTGGTGACCGCGGCCCGGGTGCACGAGGTGATCGAGGGGCCCACCGAGGTGCTCCAGGACGTCGTGGCCGCCGCGCTGCTGCGCGACCCGGGCGCCACGAAGGACAAAGGGCCCCTCCGTTCCGGTGGTCGACGACTCCGAGGGCTTTCGCATCGCCCTGCCGTCACAGAAGCCGCACCCGGCTCCCATCCGCCCCACACCCCTGCGAACGGCTGGGGCGACCCGAGCAGGAAGGTGGAGCAGCGATGATCCCGGCCCCGGCCGAGAACACCGTCAAGTGCGTGGTCTGGGACCTGGACGACACCCTGTGGGACGGCACGCTCCTGGAGGGCGACGAACTCCGCGTCCCCGAGGCCAACGGCACCCTCGTACGCGTCCTGGACGAGCACGGCATCCTCCAGTCCGTCGCCAGTCGCAACGAGCCCGGCCCCGCCGAGGAGCAGCTCCGCGGCTTCGGGCTCGACCAGTACTTCCTGCACCCGCAGCTCGGCTGGTCCGCCAAGTCGGCCGCGCTGCGCACGCTGCTGGAGGTGCTCAACATCGGCGCCGACAGCGTGTTGTTCGTCGACGACTCGGAGTTCGAACGCGCCGAGGTGGCCGCGGCGCTGCCCGAAGTCCGCTGCGTGACACGGGAGGAGCTGCACGAACTGGTCGCCGGCGGCCGGGTCCTGCCGCGGCGGGTGACCGCCGAGGCCGCCCGCCGCCGGGAGATGTATCAGGCCGAGGACCGCCGCCGCGGGCACCAGGAGGCGTTCCAGGGCCCGCCCGAGGAGTTCCTGTGCTCGCTGGCGATGACGTTGCGGGTGCGCGACGCGACCGAGGACGACCTGGACCGCGCGGCGGAGCTGACCCGGCGCACCCATCAGCTCAACACCACCGGCATCACCTTCGACCGGGACGAACTGGCCGAGCTGGTCCGGGACCCGGGCCACCGGGTGATCGTCGCCGAACTCGACGACCGCTTCGGCACGTACGGCACCATCGGGCTGGCCGTGTTGTCCACCGGACCCGAGTGGACGATCCGGCTGCTGCTGATGTCGTGCCGGGTCATGGGCCGCAACGTCGGCACCGCGCTCATCGCGGCGCTCGCCCGCACCGCCGCGGCGCACGGCGCCCGCACCGTGGCCCACTTCCGGCCCACCGACCGGAACCGGCAGATGCTCGTCACCTACCGCTTCGCGGGATTCGCGGTCACGTCCCGCTCCGAGGACCGCATCGTCCTCACCCTGCCGGACGACCGGATGCCGGTCGTACCCGGCTACGTCCGCCTCGTCACCGAGGACATCGCGGCTGCGCTCAGCCGCCCGACCCAGGAGGTCACCCGATGACTGCCTTCACACAGAGCTGGACCGACACGTTCTCCTCCGTCTACGTCGACGAACCGCTGGCCAACCTCTCCTGGTTCAACGCCTCCCCGGGCCTGGAGCTGATCAAGCGGGTGATCGACGGCACACTCAAGCCGGGTCAGCGCCTGGTCGACCTCGGCAGCGGCCCCGGTGTCGACGCCGTCTTCCTGTCCGTTCAGGGCCTGGACGTCACCGGCGTCGACCTGTCCCCGGACGCCGTCGCGCGGGCCGGCCGCTGGGCCGAACTGGCCGGAGCCGACGTCGAGTTCATCCAGGGCGATGTGCTCGACGTCCCGCTGCCGGACTCCTCGGCCGACGTCGTCACCGACTCGTTCGTGTTCCACAACATGCGTGACGACGTCAGGTCGCGCTACGCGGACGAGGTGCACCGCCTGCTCAAGCCCGGCGGCCTGTTCCTGCTGAACTCCTTCTCCGACAAGATGGTGCCGGGCACCGGCCCGCGCCGCATCACCAGCGAGGACATCCTCAGCACGTTCACCGCCGACCGGTTCGAGTGCGTGGCGCTGTACGTGTACCGCAACGTGCCCACCCGCGCCAAGCCGGACCAGCTGCACTGGTTCGGCGAGTTCCGGGCCCGCTGATGCGGGTCGTGGTCACCGGCGGCGGCCGGGGCATCGGGCGTGCGGTCGCCCTCGGCTTCGCGGCGCAAGGCGCGAGCGTGGCGGTGCTGGCCCGCACCGGCTCCCAGGTGGAGTCGGTGGCGGGCGAGATCGGGGAACTCGGCTGCGAGAGCATGGCCCTGGCCGTGGACGTCGCGGACGAGGCGGCGCTGTGCGAGGCGGCCGAGCGCGTGGTCGAAGGGTTCGGCGGCGTGGACGTCCTTGTCAACGCCGCGGGCGTCTTCGACCTCGGGCCCACCGCCGGCTTCCCGGCGGAATCCGCGCGGGCCCTGCTGGAGACCAACGTCATGGGCACGTTCCTGGCCTGCAAGGTCTTCGGCAGGCACCTGCTCGACCAAGGCCACGGCAAGATCGTCAACTTCTGCTCGCTGCTCTCCTACACCGCGTTCCCGGAACGGGCGCTGTACGCCGCGAGCAAGGGCGGCGTGCTCCAGCTGACCCGCAGCCTTGGCGTGGAGTGGGCAGCGCGCAACGTCAACGTCAACGCGGTCGCCCCCGGAATGATCCGCATCGAGACCCCGCATCCGGCCGCGCTCGACGAGGACGCCATCGTCGGACGCATCCCCTCCGGCAGGCGCGGCCGGCCGGCCGACATCGTGGGACCCGTCCTGTTCCTGGCCTCACCCGCAGCCGACTACGTGAACGGCCAGACCCTAGTCGTCGACGGAGGCTGGCTCAGCTATGGATACCTGTGAGAACCCCCTGGCCCTCGGAGTCTTCTGCGGCTTCTCCGCGGGGCCGTCGGAGCGTTACGTCCATGCTGCCACCGCGCTCGGCGCCGGCCTGGCCGCCCGCGGCCACCGACTGGTCTACGGGGCGGGCGGGGCCGGCCTGATGGGCGCGGTGGCGCGCGGCGCGGCCGGCGGTGGCGCGCTGATCCTCGGGGTCATCCCGGAGTTCCTGCGTGCCAAGGAGATGGGCGACCACCTGCCGCCGCAACAGATCGTGCTCACGAAGGACCTCCTGGAACGCAAACGCGTCATGATCGACCGCGCGGACGCCTTCGTCGCGCTCCCGGGCGGCTACGGCACGCTGGACGAGGTGCTCGAAGTGGTGTCCATGGCCGCACTCGGGCAGGATGTCGGCCCGCTCGTGCTCCTGGACGTGGACGACGACTGGTGGCCCCTGCTCGACTACGTGGAGCGGCTGGGGAGACGGGGCTTCGTACGCGACGCCGGTATCCTGCGCGTGGCCCGGACACCGGAGCAGGCGCTCGACATGGTGGCCGAGGCCGCGGCGGCCCACGTGCCGGTGTCGGTGGGCGATCACCAGCACGCGCAGGCGGCCCGATGACGTCCGCGGCGCTCGCCCGGCCGCAGCGGCGGGCCCCGTACCGCTCGCCGACGTGGCCGCGGCGAGCGGTACCGGGAGTCCTCCCCGCACGTCCGGCGTCAGGTCCCCACCGGCGACCGGTGCGAACTGACGCGCGAGGCGACGGCGCTGGAGATGGCCCGCTTGGCCCGGCCGACGTCGTCGGACCGCACGATGTCGTGCACCTTCATCAGGTCGCCACCGGGCTCCACACCGAGCCTGTCCGAGAACGTCCGGCAGGCGCTGGCGAACACCCGCAGCGCCTGGGCGCGGTGGCGGGACAGGAAGAACGCCAGCATCAGTTGCTGATGCAGGATCTCGTTGAGCGGGTTCCGCGGCACCTGCTGCGTGAGGAAGCCGATCGCCTCGTGGTACAGACCGGCGCTGAGCTGCGCCCACGCGGTCAGCTCCACGCACTCGGTGCGCGACTGCTGCAGCCAGGAGTCGAACGAGCTGAGGATCGGTCCCGAGTACACACCCCCCGCCAGGCTCCCCCGGTGCAGGGCCAGGGCCTTGCGCCATGCCCTCGCCGCCCCTTCGTGGTCACCGTTGGCCATGCTGAGATGGCCGTCGGCCCGGTACCGGCCGAACAGCTGCACGTCCAGCTGCTGCCCGCGGACAAGCATGGTGTAGCCGGGGAACTGGCTGTCGACGGCCCCGTTCCCGATCCGGTCCCTCAGCTTGGAGATGTAGACGTAGATGGCGTCCCGCGCCCGCCGCGGCGGCTGGTGCCACACCTCACCGATCAACTCCTCGACGCTGACCACGCGGCCGCTCCGGACGAGCAGGGTGGTCAGGATCACCGACAGGTTCCGCGAGCGGATCGCGTGGGGGCGGCCGTCGAAGACGAGCCGGGGCGGACCGAGGATCTCGAAGCGCAAGTCGGGGGTCATGGTGCTCATGCTCCTCAGAGATCGACACGGGAGCGGGGGTGCGTTCCGGCATGAGGTCTCCCGGGGTCCTCGCCGTTTCGTCGCGGCTGCGTGGGGTCCGCCGCTCGGTACCGATCGGGAGGTGTGTCTCCACCGAGGACGAGCACGTGGGGGAATCTGCTGGCCGTGTTCATGCCTTCACTCCTTCGTGCGGCGCTCAACGCTCCGGGGGGTGCGGGGCAGGTCACGCGCGTGCCGGACGGGGCCGGAAGGGGAGTCGGCACCAGGCCCCTCCTGCCTTCGCTTCCGCGGCACACGGCGACGCGCGCAATTCCTGGAGTCTCCACGACGCGTCTTGTGACCCACTCGTCCGTCGGCTTGTCGGCCGCCTTGTCCAACCTCTTACCGGATCACCGCGGCCGGCCGGCCGGCGTCCGCGCGACCGACTGACCGAAGGACGACAGACACCAGGACGAAGCCCCTCGCAAGAAGCCCGCAAGAAGGAGGACAAGCCCGTGGACAAGGCAGCCGCAAGGAGCGTGATGGAGACTTCTGGCACGGGAACCGCGCACGGATCGATCACGCCGTGCCGGCCATGGCGACGGAATCCGTCCTCCCGGCCCGCCCCCCACCCCGTCGCCCCGCATTCCTCCTCTTGTGGGGGACCCCCGGCCGCACGCGACGTCGTCGAGGCACATCCCACCGTGGAGACGGCCGCGCACCCTCCCTCCCTCAGCAAGGAGTTCGCGCTGTGAAGCTGCCCCCGTCCGAAGCACCAGTGACGTCGTCCACCCTGCTCCTGATCGGAGCCGGTACCCACCTGCGCCAAGGGCACCTGCTGTCCCAGCTGGCCGCCGCCGCCGATGTGGTCCTCCTCGACACCGCGGCACCGACCTGGCAGAAGCCCTGGATCCAGGGCGCGGAGGTGTACGACCCCCGGGAAACACCGTTCCCCGTGGAGCAGGCCCGCCGGCTCTGCCGGGACCACGACGTGCAAGCCGTCGTCTCCTACAGCGAGTCGGAGATCATCCTGGCGGCCGAACTCGCCGAGGCCCTCGGCCTGCCCGGCCTGCCCGTCGAGGCGGCGCGGCTCAGCAGGGACAAGCACCGGCAGCGCGAGCTGCTCAACCGTACGGGCCTCTCACCCACCGCCTCCGTCCTCGTGCACGACGTTCAGGAGGGGCTGCGGGCAGCCGCCGACATCGGCTACCCCGTGGTCGTCAAGCCGCGGGGCCTGTCCGGAAGCCTCGGCGTCGGACGCGTCACCGGCCCGGCGGACTTCACCCGGTTCTTCGAACTGGCGTCGGGCGTCGACACGATGGGGCTGGCCAGCGACGGCTTCCTCGTCGAGGAGCACGTGACGGGGACCGAGTTCCTGGTCGACGTCTGGAGCAGCGGGGGAACGGCCGAGGTCGTCTACGCCGGCCGCAAGTACATGGCGAACGACCCGTACCCGATCGACACCGGACACATCATGGGGGAGGGCGCGCTCCCGGACGCGGAGTACGCCGCCGGCCTCGCCCTGGCCCGGGACGCCGTCCTGGCCGCGGGTATCGACCGCACGATCGCCAACCTGGACGTCGTGCTGACGCCCGACGGCCCCCGCGTCATGGAGATCAACGGGCGCCCCGCCGGGGACCTGGCCTCCGTGATCGCCCACCTCGGCACCGGACTGAGCGTCGGCGGCCTGCTGGCGGACGCGGCCCTCGGGCGCCCGCTGCGCGCCGAACCCGTGCCCAACCGTGCCGCCGGCATCAAGTTCCTCTACCCCACCCGCCGGCAGCGCTTCGAAGGACTGGCCGAGGCACCGGAGCTGAGGGCCCAGCCGTGGCTCCACGAGGTGGGTGAACTCCCCGAGCGGGGCTCCGTGGTGGAGCCCCCGCCCGACGACTACTTCGGCCGGGCCGGGTGGGTGATCGCGACGGGCACCCACGCCGACCAGGTCCACGAACGCCTCACCGAGGCCGAACGCGCCCTGACCGTCCAAGGGCCCTATGTGTGACCGACGAAGGGATTGCACGATGAACGAAACAGAGGCTGCCATCAGGTCGATCATCGTGAACGACCTGTTCTGCGAGATCCCCGAGTCCGAGATCGGAGTCGACGACGGCCTGCGGGACGTACTCGCACTCGACTCGCTCGGCTTCCTCGAACTGCGTGTCGCCTGCGAGCAGCAGTTCGGCGTCGAGATCTCCGAGGACGACTTCACCCCCGAGCACTTCGCCAGCATCCGGTCCGTCTCCGAACTGGTCCACCGCCTGCGCCGGACCCGACTCGAGACGGCCTGAGCCCATGGCGTCCGCACAGGATCTCCCGCGAATCGAGCTGCCTGAGATGACTCACGAGAACCGCAGCGGAACGACCGAGTCCTGGTTCGACCGCACGATGCACATGGACCAGTACGGAACGAGGCTGCCGTTCGGCAGCCTCGGCGCCAAGGGGCTGACCCACCGCTTCGTGGAACTGAGCGGTGCCGACCGGGGGCGGGAGCTGGACGTCCTCGACGCGAGCGGCGGCTACGCCAGCGCGTGTCTGGGGGCCGGCTCGCCGGTGGTGAGCGCGGCCCTCACCCGCGCCGTCGAGGAGGTGGGCTACGTCACCGACGAGATCCACTCGTGGGAACGTGCGCAACTCCTCGAATTCCTCTTCGGCGAGGGCGGGTTGTGGGCCGAGCGGTTCCCCGCCGACGAATACCACGTCGCCGGCCGCAACTCCGGGTCGGAGGGGATGGAGCTGGCGCTGCGGCTGGCGCTGGAGCACCGCTTCGACCACCGCCGCCTGCGGCCGGCGGAAGGGCGGGGACAACGGGACATCGTCCTCGCCTTCGAAGGGGCGTGGCACGGCTGGACCGGTGGTGTGCTCCCCCTGCTGAACAAGAGGCACTACCGGGTGGGACTGCCCTCCGTGGCCGCCGAACCGTACGGCTTCACCGTCCAGCACGTCCCGTTCGGACAGGTCGACGCGGCCCGCGACTTCTTCGCACGTCACGGCGACCGCGTCCTCGCGGTGGTGATCGAAGCCGTCCAGGGCGACGCCGGGATCATCGTGCCGCCCGCCGGCTATCTGCGCGAGGTCGCCCGGCTGTGCACCGACAGCGGGGCGCTCCTCGTGGCGGACGAGGTCCTCACCTTCGCCAAGACAGGCCAGTTCTTCGCCATGTCCGACGAGCAGGGGCCGATCCCGACCGACGTGACCGTGGTGGGCAAGAGCCTCGGCATGGGCGCGTTGTCCACGTCCATGGTCATCGCCCGCCGCGACCTGACCGTACGGGCCACCGGTGCCATCTCCACCTCCGACCTCCGCCCCCTCACCTGCGCCGTGATCCGGGCGGGCCTCGAACACATACAGGCCGAGGGGATGCTGGAGAAGTCACGGGAGCTGGGCGAGCACTTGGCCAAGCGCCTGGACGAGGAACTCGTCACCGTCTACCCGGACTTGTACACGGAGAGCCGGGGGGCCGGCGTCATGCACGGTGTCGAACTGACGCGACGCGCGGCCGACCGGTTGGGCGAGTTCCGCGAGGCCATGATCCGCAGCGGTGTGTTCGTCGAGTTCATGGGCGGTGCGGGGCGGCGTTCGGGGAACCTCCGCTACGTCTTCCCGACCATGCGTGTCGCCCCTCCCCTCATCTCCACCGTCGCGGACGCGGACGCGATCGTGGAGCGCCTCTCGGCCGGTTCCCGCCGCTTCCTCGAGACGCCCGCGTGACCGCGGCGGAAGCTGTACCGGCAGCACCCGTGCCCAGGGAGTGGACGGAGGTCCGCCGACGCGTGGAGCACGTCGACACCGACGCATCCGGCGTCGTGCACTTCTCCCGGTACGCCTCCTGGCTGGAGACCGCCGTACTGGAGAATCTGGACCGCTTCGGCGCCGGGCTCGGCGCCCTGGCCCGCGCGAACCTCGAACTGGCCGTCGTGGAACTGCGCATGCACTACCACGCACCCGTCCGCTTCCTGGACCGCGTCCGCGTCAGAGCACGTGTCGAACGGGTCGGGCCCGCGCGCGTGCAGGTCTCCGGGGAGATCTCGCGGGAGGACCCCGACGACGCCACGCGGTGCGCGTCCGGGAGCCTGCTGCTCGGCGCGGTGGACCTCTCGACCGGAGCACCCTCCCTGCTCCCCGAAAACGTCAGGACCACACTGAAGGAGTGCAGTGTCCGTGCACAGCGTTGATCCCGACCGGACGACAGAGCCGGCGACGAAGCGGACCATGGGCTTCACGGAGCTCAAGAGCTGGCTCCGCCACCGCCACCCGATGGTGTACCTGGACCGGATCCTCGACTACGAACCCGGCGTCCGGCTCCGGAGCAGCCTGTCCGTCTCCGGCACCATGGACGTGATCGCGGGGCACTTCCCGGAGCGCGCCGTGTACCCCGCCAGCCATCTGACCCAGGCGTTCGCCCAGTCGGGCATCATCCTCTACCAGCTCAGCACCTCCCGCCTCCGCGACGACGAGATCACCCTGATCGGTTCGGTGAGGGCGCGCTTCACCCGCGTCGTGGTCCCGGGCGACCGCGTGGTCTTCGACGTGCGGAGCGAACGCCTCCAGGGCAACACGTTCAGCTTCTCCTGCAGGGCGACGGTGGACGAACGCCCCGTCGCGGCGTTCAAGGGCACGCTGGTGCGGTCCAGGATCGCGGACCTGGGGGAGCAGCTGTGGTGACGCCCGGCCCGCGTCCGGAACCGGCGCCGGCTCCCGCCCCGGCAGGTGAGGACGCGGACGTGTGGGTAACGGGCATGGGATGGACGACGGCGCTCGGAAGCGGCCTGGACGAGGTCTGGAACGCCCTGCTGGACGGCCGCACCGGTGTCGACGCGGTGCCCTCCGAGCACCGGTTGCGCAACGGCGCCGCCGCGGTCGTCCACGACCCTCCGCTGTCCGCGCCCCCCACCGAGCGCCAGCACCTCCTCACCCGCGACACCCTGGCCGCCGCGGTGCGCGACGCCGGACTCGATCCCACCGACGCGCGCCTCCTGCCCGTGCTGGGCACCAGTTACGGGCCCCACCTGGACACCGTGGACGTACCGGCCCTCGACCGCTGGGCCGCCGACGCCGCACGGGCACTCGGCACCGTGAGGGCCCCGCTCTCGGTCACGACCGCATGCTCCTCCGGCTCCGACAGCATCCTGGTCGGCGCGGAGCTGATCCGCAGCGGCGCGGAGGACCTCTGCGTCTGCGGGGGAGCGGACGTCCTCACCCCCGCCAAGAGACTCGGGCACTCGGCGCTCGGGACCATGTCGCCCACCTCGCTCCGCGCCTTCGACGCCGGCAACGACGGCACGATCCTGGGGGAGGGCGCCGCGTTCCTCGTCCTGGAGTCCGGCCGGTCGGCCCGTGCGCGCGGGGCCCGTGCACACGGCTTCCTCGTCGGCACCGGCTCGGCCAACGACGCGGAGAGCCCTGCGGCTCCCGACGCGAGCGGTGACAGCGTCGTACGGGCTGTCAGCAAGGCACTGCGCGGCGCCGCGCGCGGCCCGGCGGACGTGAGCGTGGTCAACGCTCACGGCTCCGGCACCCCGGCGAACGACGCTGTCGAATCAGTCAGCTACACCAGACTCTTCCGGACGGGGACGGGGACGGGGACGGGGACGGGGACTGGGACGGGGACGGGCTGCCGGGCGTCGGACGGCCCCACGGTGTTCGCCACGAAGGGGGCGTTCGGCCACACCCTCGGCGCGACCGGTGCGATCGAGGCCGTCACCGTGCTCCTGGCCCTCCGCGACGGCATGGTGCCACCGGTCCACGGCCTGCGCACGCTCCGTCCCGACTTCCCACTGCCGGTGCCGAAAAGCCGCCCCGCCGCGTTCACCGGCCGGCTCGGGCTGAGCGTGACGCTCGGCTTCGGCGGCTTCAACACCTGCCTGGCCTTCGAGGGAACACCATGAACGCCTTCCCGGCCTCCGAGCCGTACGTCATCTGCCCGCCGGACACGGTGGACGTCGCCGTGGTGGGCCACGGGGACGCCTTCCGCGAGGAGTTGACGGCTGTGCGCAGCCGCGTCCCGTCCCTCTACGCCGACCCGCTGGCCTGGCTGGTGGCGGACGCGGTCGAGCCCGCACTGGCGGAGTGCGCCGGCGACGTCCTGGCCGCCCGCGAGGACGTCGCCGTCATCCTGGTGAGCGCGCACTGCACGCTGCACACCATGGACGCGGTGGCTCGTTCGCTTCCCGCCCCGCGCGTGTCCCCGCTGCGTTTCGCGGGCGCGAACCCCGGCAGCGCGGGCAGCCTGCTCTGCCTGCTGCACGGCTTCAGGGGCTCGTCCCTGACGTTCTCCATGACGCCCGAGGACGGTCTGCCCGCCGCGCGCACGGTCGCCCGTTCCTGGCTGCGCTCCGGTTCCGCCTCCTACGTGGTGCTCTGCGCCCACCAGAGGCACGGGGAGAAGGGGCACTCGGTGCGCTGTGCCGTGCTGGCCCCCGCCGTCGGCGACGCGCACGCCGGGGACGCGGACCGCGTCGCGGCCGGCCGGAGGTGAGTACCGTGACAGCAGCCCTCCTTCCGGACGCGGACGTGATCGGAGCGTTCCTCGACAGCACGGTGGACGTGCGCGGGCACGGCCCGCTCCGGCCCCTGGCCGCCGCGCTCGAGGACCTCGCGGGGACGCCCCTGGGCGAGGGGGAGCCCGTCCTGCTCGCCATGCCCAATGGCACATCCCTGCTGACGGCCTTCTTCGCGGTGCTCCTCCACGGCGGTGTGCCCGTTCCGCTGGCGCCGGCGTCGAGTTCCACCCGCATCACCGAAGTGGCCCGCCGGCTCGGCGCGAGCGCCCTGATCACGCCGAGGGCCGACGCACGGCGCTACGGCGCACCGTCCCCGCTCCCGTTCGGGGACGCCGACCTGCTGCTCCTGCCGTGGAGCGAACGGCGGCGCCACGCGCGCGGCGAGGTCATCCTGATGACCTCGGGCACCTCCGGCATCGCCAGCGGGTGCCTGCACTCCTTCGACTCGCTGCTGGAGAACGCGCTACGGCACGCCGATGCCGTCGGCCAGCGGCAGTCCGACACGGTGCTGGTCAACCTCCCGCTGCACTACTCGTACGCCCTCGTGGCACAGGCCCTCGCCGCGCTGGTCCGCGGCTCACGCCTCGTCGTCACGGGTCCGCCGTTCACCCCGGGGACCTATGCCGAGGCGCTGCGCACCCACCGGGTCACCCTCTCGTCCCTGACACCGGCCGCGGTCGCGCGGTTCCTCGAACACGACCCCGCCCTGCCGGGCACGCTGCGCACCCTGACCGTCGGCGGGGACCGGCTGCACCCGGGCCACGTGCAGCGGCTGCTGGCCTGCAGGACCGGGCTCGAGCTCTACCTCACGTACGGCCTCACCGAGGCCGGCCCCCGGGTCACCACCCTCGCGGCCCACCGCGAGCCACCCCACCGGTATGCGTCCAGCGGCCTCCCGCTGGAGGGGGTCCGTACCCGGCTGCGGCCGTCCGGTCTTGACGACGGCTCCCAGGAACTCCTGGTGGAGTCCAGCACGGTGCTCCGCCGCAGGGTGCCCGACGACCGGAGCAGCCCGCTGGTCGCACCGCAGACCATCGCCACCGGAGACCTCTTCACCATCGACGAGGACGGATACCACTACATCCAGGGCAGGCTCTCCGACTCGGTCGTCGTCGAGGGCGAGAAGGTCTGGCTCCCCTCGGTCCGCGCCGCCGCCGAGGCCATCCCGGGCGTGCGTCGGTCCACGAGCCGGGTGTACGCGCAGGACGGCGAGCACCGATACGACCTCGACGTGTACGTGGACCACCCGAGTCCGGCGCTGGCTGCGGACGTCAAGCGGACCCTCCACCGCCTGTTGCTCCGCCACGAACGGCCGCACCGCCTCACCGTACGGCAGGCGCGGTCCATCGACTGGTACAAGTGACCGCGTCCGGTGACCGTTCGGGCCCGGACCACGGGCCCGAACGGCCGCCCCCCGCGCGCGGGCGACGGTCCGACGATCCGAACGAGACCCCTACGGCGCACCGGCCGCGTAGACCAGCGCCGCCACCCTCGTCATCGGCGTCCCGCAGCATGTCTCGGGTGATCCAGGCCCATGTGGTCTTGTCGCCGATCTTTCTTCCCGTCACCGGTGGGCGCGATCACGGCTGTCCGGCTGCCGCCGCCTGCACCGCCGCTACGAACGCCAGCCGAACACGTCCTTGCCTTCACAGCCATCGCCGCGACCCTCATATGTCACCGCCGACTGACCAAGCGGAACGGCTTCTCACCCACTTGGCCAATATCCGGGAGGAGGCAGGGGACCAGGAGAGCGCCGAAGCCCTTTCGGCAGGCCGCCGACCATGGCACTACCGAAGTCCCGCGCCTCGCAGGATGAAGGACGAGCTCAAGAGGCTGTGGCCTTACGGCCTGGACCCAGATGGCATGCCGACGCCACGTTGGCGATGATCCACGCAGTCCCGGCCCGGTCGACACCCGACGGAACCTCGCATGCCTGTTCGGCATCAATCAGGGGGACAGGTCATCGAACGTGCGAAGGACTCGGGGGCGGCAGGATGGACGGGCGGATCGGGCGGGCGTTGCTGGCGTGGGGGCTGCTGGCGGCGGTGGCCGTCACCGGGTGTACGGCGCAGTCGTCGGCCGCGCCGGAGCGCACCAAGCCGAACCGCCCCGCGGCGGACCCGTCCCCCGCGGCCGGTGGCGGGCCCGACCGCGCGGCCGCCTACCGCAAGTGGGGGATCGAGCCGCTGGCCGCCCCGCCGGGTCCGCCGGCGACCAAGCCGGCACTGCCGGGCGCCGGTGCGGGGCAGGTGCCGGTGATCCGCGAGATACCCACCAAGGAGAAGATCGTCTTCCTCACGTTCGACGACGGGACGGAGAAGGACCCCCGGTTCCTGACGATGATGCGAGAGCTGGACGTCCCCTTCACCATGTTCCTCACTGACGCCGCCATCCGGTCCGACTACGGCTACTTCAAGCCCCTCCAGGCACTCGGCAACGGCGTTCAGAACCACACCCTGACCCACCCGAACCTGCGCACCCTGGGGGACGCCGCCCAAACGCGGGAGATATGCGGCCAGCAGAGCCGGCTCAAGGACCACTACGGCACCGCGCCCAGGCTGTTCCGGCCGCCCTACGGCAACTGGAACGAGGCCACCCGCACCGCCGCCGCGTCCTGCGGCATCGAGGCGATCGTGCTGTGGCGCGAGTCCATGCAGATCAAGAACATGCAATACCAGCTGCCCGACAAGAAGCTCCGGCCGGGCGACATCATCCTGGCGCACTTCCGCGGCCCGTCCGAGCTCAAGGGCACGACGATGACGGAGATGACCGCCAACCTCCTGCGGCACATCGAGGAACAGGGGTTCACGGTGGCCCGCCTGGAGGACTACCTCTGACTACCTCGGCACAACCACCGTGGCAGCTCTCCGAGCATGATCGACTCCGTGGCACTGAGCCGACAACATGCTCCTCGCTCTCCCTGCCGTCAAGGATGTGCACCCTCACACCATCGGTCGAACCCCCGCTATGAGGGGCGAAGAACGGGATCGATCTCTGCAAGCGTTTCGTGCAGCCGACGGGCCCCCCGGGCAACCTGATCGTCGGTGTCGCCCGACATCTCCTCGCAGAGCCGCAGTGCCTCGTCCAGATCGTCCGAGAAGATGCTGAAGACATCGACGATCGCGGTGTGGATGTAATCGGCGTGGTTGTCGTTGGCGACTGCCAGTGCGGACGCGACTATCGCCAGTCCGACCCTGTCCTTTCGCCGAAGCAAGCCCTCCGAGGTCCGCCGGGTGACGAAGGTGTTACCGCGGTCAAGCACAAGGCCCAGCAGCGGCGCCATGGCCTCCGGCATCTCCGCGAACCCTGCCAGGCTGTGACCGGCATCCGCCCGGTCACGCCAGTCATTGCTTCGCCCGAGTTCGCCGAGCGTCACGACCACCGCACGCCGCAGGTCACTGTCCACGGATTCGCCCGCCCCTCCCGCGATTCCGGTCAAAATATCACTGAGGAGGCCTACCTCATGATCGCCAGGACAGGTCCTAGACGCGGACACGGCCCTTTGTGCCATCGGCCGGGACCTGTGCGGCGGACGCCACCTGCACCACACCCCACACATCCTTAACGGTGACCGCGGTGTAGGGGGCGGGGGAGACGGGCGAGTGTTTCACCCGGGTGAGGTAGCGGTCCACCTCCCCGGCCGCCGCCAGGTACGCACGGAGGAACTCGCCGACTGCCGAGAACAGATCACCGTCGGTATCGCTTCTAGACCAGGTGCGCCGGAGGAGGGAGGGCTTCGCCCTCCCTCCTCCTCCCGTCCCAGGGGATTCATGGGGACCCCCACCCGGTCCGGTCCGGAGCTCGTCAGGGACAGGAACCGACGGCCGCCGCGTCTCGGGTTCCCGCGGCGAACCTTTCGACCTGGCCGTCACTCAGGTCGAACACGATGACCCTTCCGCTGAACCGTGATGCGGTGGGTGCGAACACCAGCCGCTCGGAGGCGCCCTCCACCGAATCCTTGGTGATCTCGTCCCCGTAGGTGTCGAGGAGCTCGTCCCGTGTGGTGCCGACGCGCATCCCGGAGGCTGTGGAGACGGTGGCCGGTGAGTCCACGGACACAGCGACTAGGGAGTTCTCCATGAACATCAGTGACAGCCCGTCGGGCGCTCCCGCCAACGTGCCGTCGGTGCAGTGCGAGGCGTCACCGAGGAGGGTGAGCGGTGCACCGACTGCCTTCTCCACCTGCTCCGCGCTCATGCCGATGCGTACTGGGCCCATTCCGTCAACTGTCACCTGTTCACGGCTGAGGTCGGTGCGGCTCAGGTCGGTCTCGGACCGTTTCGCGAATTCCCGACCGTCCCAGGCCCAGGAGACATGGCGGAGTATCGACGGGTGACCGTGAGGGTCCTGTTCCCCGTAGAACGCGAGATCGGCGGACAGATGGCCGTCCTCAATTTCCAGTGTATTTTGCCGGAACTCCGGAGAAAAGCCAGAGACGTCAAAGGTGGGCGTGCGTCCGATCTCGTCTCCGTCATCGCTGTCGTAGACGCGCAACTCCTGTGTGAAGTAATTCGTCGGCTGCGGGTGGCAGTAGAAGAGAATGGACGTGACCTTGCCCAGGCGGGGCAGGGAGCCGTGGACGATCCGCTGGATTTCCACCTCCCAGTATCCCTCTGGTCCGATCGCATCGCCCCTCGCCGTCCCGGTTCCGTCGCTCAAGGTCACCGGGACCGGTGTGTCGACCTCGTCGTCGCAGGTGAGATCGTAGGTCCGGTTCATCCAAGCGACGTCTGCCGTCCTGGACGACCGCTCCTCCCCGCTTCCGACGGATCCCTGCGCCGGAGGAACGAAGATCGTCATCGCCACGGCCAGGAACCCACTCAGGAGCGCGACCGTCGCCGCCCGTGCCCGGGTGCTGAGCATGTGAGTCATCTGTCGAGCCCCGTCCTCATCGTTCCTGCCGTACCCCGCACCTACCTGACGTACCGGCAATCCCACGCGTCCCCCACAGCCTTGGCCCGGACATTGGACACACGATCAAGGGCGTCCTGCCCGAACTGGCTCTTGCACACCAGAGTCACGGAGATGCCCTCGCTGTGCGTCCGGTCGGCGTTCACGCAGGTCCAGCCGTAAGCGGCATACCTGACATCAGCCCTGTGGAACAGATTGAGCCCCCGGGACTCGCACCACCCCCGGAGATCGGGCACTCCCGCGTAGGAGGCGCGGTTCATGCACTCCCAGGCACCGTACGTTCCGTTCACGGTGGTCAGCCGGTCGATCGATCCGATATCGGGATAGGCCGACTGGCACACCTCGGTCACGAAGTTGTGGAACTCCTCCGGGTTGTCGAACCCCTGAAGGCTGCCGTCGCTGTTCTTACACCGCACGGAGTACGCGTCGTTTCCCGTCGTGACAACGCCCGCCGCAAATCCTTGGTCCTTGCAGTAATCATCGAAATCCTGTTGGGAGAGTGGGTGGCGCACATCGTCGTCGCCGCCAGCCATGGCGACGGTGATCGATCCGTCGTTGTCGCCGAGGCAGCGGTCCGCGTCGTTGATACGCAGGAACAGGGTGCCGCTCGACGAAGCGTTCAGAATGCCGCCTGCCCCCACCGGGAATTCCCTGCCGTTTTCTCCGACACGGCCCAGGAGTTTCCCGAACGGCTGACCCGGGACGAACTTGCAGGGCTGGTGGATTTTTCTGTCGATGGCCGACGCATAGCCGTCGGGCCCGACCCTGGGGAAGTTCCGCGCGTCCACGGTCCACGAACCAAAGACGTAGAACACGGTGAACTTCTCGCCCCTTCCAACGGAAAGCGGCATTTGCTGCCACCCTTCCGTGGAGCTGACCGACGGATTCTCCATGGCCTGCTGGGAAGCGTCGGTCGACGCCCCGGCCGGGGAAGCCGGCCACAGAGGGAAGAATGCGGTCAACGCGATGGCGACGGCGATGACAAACCAGCGCCTCGTCTTCCAGTCGTGACTCAGCATGCTTGTCCTCCGGTGCCTGAGGAGCCTGGCGGGCCGGCGCAAACGGGACGCGCTTCTCGTCCGTGCCTCTCAACTCGCGCGCGGAATCAGTCCGGTGACTGGCGGCGCCCGTCGGCGCCATGGCGGACGGCTGCTGTCGGACGTGCCGGATCACAGCAACAACAGGATCTCTCCCGCATCGGGGGCGGGCAAATCGGCTGACGGCACGCATGGGGGAGGGATCGCGCCCTGCGCCTGCGGCTCCGGCTATCTCGACTTCCAGCTGGAGAAAGGACGACCTGCTGGAGGTCCTCACCGACCTGCGCCGCACGCACAGCCGCGTCCCGCACGACGACGGCGAGCGCGCCAACGTTCCCGACCCGCACGCCCCCAGCACGAAGTGACGCCCGGGGGCGGCCGCCGCATCCGACCAAGAACGCCCGCGGCCGCCCCCGTTCCCTTTCAGCCCGAACTAAGACGTCATCTCATTTGGCTGGGTAAGCTGCCGGGCGTAGTGGGGATCATGATCAGGGGTTGCAGGGCCAGGCTGTCGTGGGTGTTGGCGGCCGAGATCGCGACAGAGACGGGCAGGCCGGCACGGTCGACGGCGAGGTGAATTTTCGATCCCAACTTGCCGCGGTCGGTCGGATTCGGTCCCGTCAGCTGCCCCCTTTGAGGGCGCGGACACTGACGGAGTCGACGGCGAATCGTGACCAGTCCAATCCTCCCTGAGCACCGAGTTCATCGAGGATTACGCGGTGCAGCCGGGCCCACACACGCTGGTGACTCCAGCGCGCGAAACGTCGGTAGACGGTGGGCCAGGCCGGCCCGAACACCGGCGGCAACTGCCGCCAGGAACAGCCAGACGGGGCCACGAACACGATCGCCGTCAGGCACTCGCGGTCCCCACGCGCATGGCCGCCGACCTGGGTGACCACTGGACCAGTCCGACCACCAGGCCGTCACCAAGGGCCAGCACGACGGGCACGAGGGCCAGTCCAGCCGGGCCGGGCGCATCGCGTGCACCGCGCACGTCGCCACCTACACCGCCACCCAGGTCGCCGTCCTGTACGCCGGATCCCGCGTGCTCGGCCTGCGCCTGAAGCCCGGCCGGGTCGCCGCGGCGCTCGTCCTGTCGGCCGGCACCCACTGGTGGGCCGACCGGCGCATGCACCTCAAGGCCGTCGCGGACGCCATCGGCAAGGGCAACTTTCACCAGCTGGGCGGCCCCCTGGGTGGCGCTTACGCCCTGGACCTTCTTGCAGTAACCAATTCCAGACGGCCTGCCTGTAACGGCTCGGGGCAGGAACTGGCCCAAATTGGCTTGTCCCACGGAACCGACGCGCCCTAGGGTGAGATCACTTCGACGAGACGTTCCCCAGAAGCACGCCGCAGAGCGGGAGCGTCCCACCTCGCTGAGGTGCCGGAGGGGCGGCAGCAGTCTTTGTCGACCCTTCCCTTCGGAGGTCTCCTTCATGAACGTCGGTATCGGTCTGCCCATTGGCGACCCTGCCACCTTGCTCACCTGGGCCCAGCGGGCCGACGCCGGGCCCTTCAGCACGCTCGGCCTGCTCGACCGGCTCGTCTACCACAACCCCGAACCCCTGGTCGCGCTCGCCATCCTCGCGGGCGCCACCTCCCGCATCCGCGTCCAGACCGAGGTGCTGCTCGCCCCGCTGCGCGACACCGCCCTCCTCGCCAAGCAGGCCGCCACCTTGGATCGGATGACCGGCGGCCGCCTGGTCCTCGGCCTGGGCATCGGTGGCCGGGAGGACGACCACCAGGTCACGGGCATCGACAAACGCACCCGAGGCCGACGCCTGGACGAGCAGATGGCGGTGATGCGCCGCCTGTGGTCCGGCGAGCCGTACGGTGACGGCATCGGCCCGATCGGTCCTGCGCCCGCCCGGCTCGGCGGCCCCGAGGTGCTCTTCGGAGGCTTCCAGCCGGCTGCGATCGAACGCGTCGCGCGCTGGGGTGACGGCTTCCTCGCCGCCGCGGCGCTCTCCTGGGCAGGAGACCTGTTCGACACCGCCCGCAAGTTCTGGAAGGAGTACGACCGCGACGGCGAACCGCGCATTGTCGCGCAGGTCAACGTTGCCCTCGGCCCTGAAGACGTGGTCCACGACGCCCGGGCCAACATGCACGCGTACTACACCTTCACCGGCATGGCCGACCGGATGGTAGCCGGAATGCTCACCACGCCGACTGAGATCCGCGATGCGATCAACGGCTTCGCCGACCTCGGCGCCGACGAGGTCATGCTCTACTGCTACGGCCTCGACGCGAACCAGGTAGACCGCCTCGCCGATGTCCTCTAACGGTGGCCTGACCGACAGGCCTTTCCTCAGAGCACGCTGCTGGCCTCCACTCTCCTGATCAACCTGCTGTGACCTGTGGTTCCTAATGAGGAGCCACAGGAAAGCCGAGGGAGACCGGGCCGCTCGGGGCAAAGCGACCGGCCTGCTCACCCTTGCCTTGGGTGACATTGGAGAGATCGGCCAGCAGGCGGGATCCGGCGTGACTGACCACCCCGTGGCCATCGACCACCCCGTGGCCATCGACCACCCCGTGGCCATCGGCCGACACGACGAGCTTGGGACGCCACTGGGCAGGGTGCGCGCAGAAAGTGCCTTCCTGCTGCCATGACAGAGACCTTCGACGAGCCTCATCTTCCCAGCTCAGAAGGCAACTTTCGCTTTTCCGCTCAAGACTTCGGACACCCCCATAGGCGAAACGCGCAGACTGGTGCGCACCGAGAGACAGAGCAATGCCCGTGCAACCACAGGGAGTTGAGGGACCGTACAACCGGCCTCCGGAACGCAACCTGAACCCGCCCCGAAGTCGGCCCGGACTCAGGCGGTCCCGGGTATCACAAGCCCCGACTCGTACGCCACGATCACCAGTTGCGCCCGGTCCCGCGCCCCCAACTTGCCCATGATCCGGCTGACATGGGTCTTCGCGGTCAGCGGACTGAGTCCCAACGCGTCGGCGATCTCGGGGTTGTTGAGACCGCGCGCGACCAGCGCGAGCACCTGCCGTTCCCGTTCGGACAGCCCGCTCGGCCCGCCCACCGCGGATGTCGTCCCGGTGTTCGGCGCGCGCAGAAAGCGGGCGATCAGCCGCGAGGTGGGACCGGGCGAGAGGAGGGAGTCCCCCGCGGCCACTGTCCGGATGGCGTCGAGAAGTTCGGCCGGCCTGATGTCCTTCACGAGGAAGCCGGACGCCCCGGCCCGCAGTGCCTCGACGATGTGCTCGTCGGTCTCGTACGTCGTCAGGACGAGCACCTTCACCCCCGCGAGATCCTCGTCGGCGGCGATGAGCCGGGTCGCCTCGATCCCGTCGAGGTCGGGCATGCGGATGTCCATCACGATGAGATCGGCCCGCGCCGACCGGGCCAGCGCCACGGCCTCCCGCCCGGTGCCCGCCTCGGCGACGACCTCCATGTCGCCTGCCGACGAGACGAGCATCGCGAAGGAGGCCCGTACGAGGTGCTGGTCGTCGGCCAGCAGTACGCGGATGGTCATCGAACCTCGTCCTCCCGGGACAGCGGCAGTGTGGCGGTCACCTCGAAGCCCTCGGCGGGCCCCGGGCCGGCGTCCAGTGTGCCGCCCACGCTACGGGCCCGCTCCCGCATTCCGATGAGCCCGAACCCCGGCGGGCCGTCGGACGGGCCCACTCTGCCGCCCGAGCCGTCGTCCCCGCCCGTCCCGTCGTCCCTGACACTCACCCGCAGTGCGCCGTCCGCGGTCCACAGACCCACTCGCACGGTGAGGTCCTCGCGGCCGCCGTGACGTACGGCGTTGGTGAGCGCCTCCTGCACGATCCGGTACGCGGCGGCGCCCACGGAGGGCGGGATGTGGTCCGCGCGGACGGACAGTTCGACCTTGGCCCCGGCCACCCGGCCGGTCTCCGCGAGATCGGCCAGTCCGTCGATCCCGGGCAGCGGCCCCCGCATGTCCTCGGCCCCGGAAACAGAACCGGACACGGAACCGGGCCCCGGATCCGCGCCCACTCCGACGACCGTGTCATGCGCCCGCAGCACCTCCAGCGTCGTACGCAGTTCCCCCCGGGCGATCCGGCAGGTCCCCGCGATGTCGTCCAGTGCCTGGGCGACGGCCGTGCGGTCGAGGCGCTCGGGGTCGGCGGTGAGGACGTGGGCCGCCACGGACGTCTGCACGCCGATGAGTGTGATGCTGTGGGCGAGCAGGTCGTGCAGGTCACGGGCCATCCGCAGCCGTTCCTCGGCGACGCGGCGCCTGGCCTCCTCCTCCCGGGTGTGTTCGGCCCGTTCGGCCCGCTCGACGATGGAGGCGACGTACCGGCGGTAGTAGCGGACGTCGATACCGATGAACAGGACCGCGATGATCCAGCCGGAGATCTCCAGGGACTCCAGCGCCCCCATCGGGTTGGTGAGGCCGTTGCCGATCGCTGTCGGGCCGAGGACGGCGACACCGGTGAGCAGCGTGCGGCGTACGGCGCCGGTCGCCGCGACGGTGTAGAGCGCCAGGACGGTCGCGGGGATGGGCGGGGCGGGGTTGTAGCCGAGGGCATGGTACGGAGCCACGCAGGCCGCCACCCCGAGCAGGGCCACCACCGGACGGCGGCGCCATACGAGAGGCAGGTGCCCGGCGAGCAGCAGCGTCCAGCCGAGATGGTCGGGCCGGATCCCTTCGCCGCCCGTACGGGCGAGGGCTACGGCGAGCACGGCGACGCACAGGGCGAGGACCGCGTCGTTGCGGGTGCGGTGGGGTGCGGTCAGCGGTTCGCGGTTGATGGCGGACATGATGCGCTCGGCGAGACGGGATCGCCCGCCGCCACCGGCCGCCGTCTCCGCCGCCGACCGGACGCGTACCCCTGTGGTCGTTCCCCGTTCTTCCACGGCTCCATCTTCCGGTACTCGCGCGGGAACCCGGGCGCCCCTATGGAAGCAGAGGCGCCTGGGCGGGCCCGCCGGATCAAGGTGCACGATCAGCGTGCTCGATCAGAGCGTTCGATCAGAGCGTTCGATCGAGGCCTTCGAACAGCGTGCTCAGGGTGCACTGACGGTTTCCGCCTGCCGGGGCGGCTCGGTCGGTCCGCCCCTTCCGCTCGACCCGGCCGGTTCGGCCGGCCCGGGCCGCCGTGAGAGCACGCCCGGCCACCACACCTTCCGGCCCAGGGCGACGCTGGCACTGGTCACCAGATACGTCCGTACGAGGAAGGTGTCGAGCAGGACGCCGACGGCGATCACGAAGCCGAGCTGGACCAGCTGCACCAGGCCCATGTTCGTCAGCACGGCGAAGGTCGCGGCGAGGACGAGTCCGGCGGAGGCGATGACGCCGCCGGTGGTGCGCAGTGCGGTGAGTGCCGCCGTGGCCGGTTCCGCTCCCGCCAGGGACTCCTCCCTCATCCGGTGCATGAGGAAGATGCCGTAGTCGACGCCGAGGGCGACCAGGAACACGAAGGACAGCAGTCCGAGCCCCGGATCGGTGCCCTTGAGGCCGAGGAGCGGTGCGAAGACCAGTCCGCCGATCCCGAGGGAGGCGCCCCACACCGCGACGACAGCGACCACCAGGAGCAGCGGTGCGACCAGACTCCGCAGCAGCCCGATCAGGATGAGCATCACGAAGACGAGGACGAGCGGTACGACGATCTTCGTGTCCCGGGCGTTGGTGACCTCCAGGTCGATCTGCTGGGCGCTGTCCCCGCCGACGTAGGAGCCCTTCAGTTCGTTCCGCAGGGACTTGATGGTGGCGGTCTCCTCCGCCGACTGGGGTGCGCTCTTCGCGAAGACGGCGACCTCGGTCCAGCCGTCTCCCGTGCGCCCCTTCTCCGCGCTGCCCACGCCTGGTGTGCCGCGGACGGTCGCGAGGGTCTCGTCGGCGCGTCCCTGCGGGGTGATGACGTCGATGGGCTGGCTGCCCTGCCCGGGATAGGCCTTGGCAAGGGTCTCCATCGCGACGACGGCCTCCGGCTTCTTGACGAAGGAGTCCTCCTGCTTGAGCGGTTCCGGCAGGTTGAGTGAGCCCAGGGCGAGGGCGCCGAGCACTACGGCACCGCTCGCGAGTACGGTCAGCGGCCTGCGTCCGGCAGAGCTGCCCATCGCCGAGAACAGGCTCCGCCGCTGCTTGGGCGTGCTCCCGAAGACGGGCACGAGCGGCCAGAACACCCGCCGTCCGACCAGTACGAGGACGGCGGGGAGCAGGGTCAGCATCGCGATCAGCGCGCACAGCACACCGACGGCGCCGAGCGGGCCCATACCCCGGCTGCTGTTGAGGTCGGCGGCAAGCAGGCACAGCAGTCCGGCGGCGACGGTGCCTGAGGACGCGAGCACGGCGGGCCCGCAGCCGCGCAGGGCGGCGACCATGGCCTCGTACGGTCGCTCGATGCGCCGCAGCTCCTCCCTGTAGCGCGAGATGAGCAGCAGCGCGTAGTCCGTGCCCGCCCCGAACACAAGGATGGTCATCACACCCGAACTCTGCCCCGAGACGGTCGTCCCGAAGGCCTGGTTGAGGCCGTAGGCGACGCCCATCGACATGTAGTCGGCGATCCCGGCGACGACGAGGGGCACGAGCCACAGCACAGGGCTGCGGTAGATCAGGATCAGCAGTACGGCGACGACGGCGACGGTGGTGTAGAGCAGCGGTCCGCCGAGCGAGTCGTAGACCGCGCCGGAGTCGGTGGCCAGCGCGCCGGTGCCGCCCACATCGACGCTCAACCCACCCTCGTCCTGGGCGACTTCACGGACGTCGTTGACGAGCTTGTCCTGCTGTTCCTCGTTCGCCCCTGGCTCGTTGCTGGCGATCGGGTACATCAGGGTCGTGCCGTCCTTGGACGGAATCCCCTTGGGAGCACCGCCGATCAGCTCGTGCTGTCGGGTGATCTCCGCTACCTGCCCGGCCGCGGTCTTCCGGTCGGCGGCGCTGAGCCCGCCGTCCCGGTGGTAGACGAGGACCATCTCGGTGGTCTCGCCACCGGGCAACTTCTCCTCGATCTTCGCCGCTCGCGTCGAGTCCGCGCTCGCCGGCAGGTAGTCGGTGACCTTGTCGTGCTGCACGTCGGCGAGCTTCGCCGCGAACGGCCCGACGAGTGCGATCACCGCAATCCACAGCCCGAGCACCGCCCATGGAACGGCTCGCCTGCGCCCCGGCCCCAGCCTCGTCGTAGCGGTTGTCTCTCCGGCCCTCATCGACCGATCTCCCTCCGGGTGACGTCTGCTTCGGTCCCCACACTTCCGCTGAGAACCACCACTTTCGTCGGGCGGGAGGGCGAGGTGACGCGTACTGCCGGGGGTGACGGCGGCTGCGGATTACTCCCTGGGGAGTAATCCGGCGGACGGCACGCCGCCCCGGAAGGGACGCGGGGAACCGCGCGACCTGCTGCCACCGACCCGCAGCAGAATCGGTCCACCGCCGGGAGGGCGCGAGGGGCCCGGGCCCACCCGGGGCTCACGCGACGGCGTCCGCGCCACCGTGAGCAATCGCGTCACATCATCCGCACAGATCGTCAGCCCAGCGCCCACTGCAGCGAGGGTCTCCCGTTCGGCAGGCGTGCACGGCCCGTCGCGAGAGCGATACGGGCGCCCTGGAGGAGGATGGCCTCCCGGCCGGCGGAGGGCCAGGTGGGACAGCGGGTCCAGGGCCTCGTGGAGCTCCATGGCTGGTGTAGGTGCGAGCCCCCGACCACGTGAAACCCGTACCCGGCGTCGCGTACGACGACGTCCCCACGACCCGGCTGCCGCCCCTGTCGACGGAGCAGCAGATTCTCGGGAGCGCCGGCCCTCGGGCCGGGTCCTGCAGAAGCAGGACGGCGGCCGCGGTCCCGGCCGGGGTGTCATCCCCGCCGACTGCGAGGAAGCACCAGCTGGGGCACCGAAGCTGACCCTGGACCAGGCGCTGGACGCCGCGGAGCACCCCGGGGACCCGCTGTGCTCCCTGTGCGGCGCGGCGACCGAACTGGAGCCCATGCTCAAGGGTTTCGACCACGGCTTTGACGATTGACCCGCAGGGCCCAAGCCGTGGTCGACCAGATACCGGAAAGGACTCACTGGTACCCCAAGGAGAACGACCTGGGTAGGGCAGCGGAAGCCGTTGATAGATTCACCCGTCGTGCGATCAAGTGAGTACGATCTCGACTTCCGTGACCGGGCCGGCAGGACCCGAGCCTGGGGCACGGGCCTGCTCGTGGTGGCCGGCCTGCTGTGGAGCTGGTGCACCCTGCTGCTCCTTACCCCCTATGAGGTGAACCGCACGCCCGACGACCGGTACCCCGTTGACTGCGAGTCGCGGCTGCTGACGGAGAGCGGCACGGCCAACGAAGGTCTGGGCCACGGCGACTACTGTCAGAACGAGCGCGACTGGCCGGAGGCCATGGCCGTGCTGGGACTGTCCCTGCCGGTGTCCGTGGCCGGAGCGGTCCTGTTCACAAGCGGCAGCGTCAGTCGGCGGATGAGCGCCCACGCCGAGGCGATGCGCGAACTGGACCAGATCGCCGACGAGCGCGAACGGCGGGCCGCCCGCGCGCGGTGACGTCCGGGGGCATCGAGACCGCACCCGCGCACGAGAGCGCTCGTTCCCTGGAGCCGATCCACGCCTGAGGACACTCGGCCCGGGAGATCGCTCCGCGCATGAGAGGGGTACGACGGTACGGCGGGGACGGCCATCGACACCCGGCTACGCCTCGTCTTCACCACGACCCAACGGGAGAGGCCGGCCGTCACACGGAGCGGTCGGGCGCTGGGGTGCGCAGTCGTCGTGAGTTTCCAGCCGCTGCCGGTGCGCCCGGTTCTGCAGCCAGTCCGCGTGCTCGGGCTGCCCGTGTTCGCGAGCGGTGCCGCTACCCCGCGCCGATGTGGAACATTCGGGGAGATCCATTGAGGGAGGGCCCAACTGGCTTCTTTTGGGGCGAAACGATCTTGACGGCCCGCCGGTCGCCCTGATGAGCTGGCACCGCCGATCGGGGGACGGCATGATCTGCGCCTCCGGGTCGGCGCATTCATCTGACCGGCATTCCAGGAGTAGCGCATGAAGAAAGTTGCCCATCTCGCCCTCGCGGCGCTGACCACAGTCTCACTCGTCGGGCTGGCCTCCCCGTCTGCGGACGCCGCCACCAGCTGGCATTGCAGTGGCAAGCTGACCAAGCGGTGCATCAGCCACAGTGGCACCAAGGTCACGGTCAAGTTCTCGAATACGACCTCCAGGTCCGCCAAGGGCCAGTTCGGTGTCACGTGCGCCGGCTCCGGCGGTCAGGACGCGAAGGTCCTCAAGGACGGCACGATTGCCGGTTACGACACCTTCTCGAAGTCGTACCAGTGCCCGAAGGGCTTCCGTGATCACGCCACTGGCTGGCAGATGAGCAACGGCAAGGTCTACCGCACGCCGGCTGTCAAACTCTAGGCAGGTCGAGCAGGAGGCAGGCACCGCCCAGGGTGCCTGCCTCAGCCGGAGCGCTTACGAGGCTGTGAGCGAATGAGCTCGGGGTGCATTGGCCTGGAGGTTTGGCTGGTGGGTGACACGCGGCTGTAGGGCGTGCGAGGACGAGTTCGGTGCGTGTCCGCCGTCGGATGGCCCGGCGGCTGGCGCGGTCGGAGACCAGGCCGGCGACAGCGCGGTAGGTCTGTGCGCAGTGTTCGCGGCGGCCTGGGTATCGCTGCAGCGGACGCCACTGGTTGTGTTCAGCGTTGGCGTGCTCGACGCAGATCCGGCGGGAGGACTGCCGTCGGTGCATCTCGCGCCAGGCGGAACGCTCGCAGCAGCCGGCACGTCACGCTCCGGCCTCACGCGCGGTCTGATCGATCCTGCTCCCGCTTCGTGAGCGCCGCCGCGGTGGCGACCACGAACGCTTCCGGGTTGTCCAGCATGATGTTGTGTCCACAGTCCGGGATCGCGACGACGGACACCCCGGCCTCGGTGAGAGCGTCCATGCCCGGCAACGGGCCGTCGGCCTCGGGCAGCAGGTAGGTACGGGGAATCTTCAAGCCCAGCAAGAGCTCACGCATGGTGGGGACAGTGCCGCGGGTGAGGTGGACCGCACTGCGATGCAAGGCCTCACGGCCTGCCAGGCGCATCGTGGACCACCAGTGCGCACCGGCCCGGTCGCGGACCTCTTCCCACCCGCCGGCCAGAAACTCCTGCTCGGAGTAGGAGGCGATGCCGCTGCTGCCTGCCGAGGCGGGCGTGGGCGGGATCGGGTCGAGGTTGGCGTCGACCAGGACCAGGCGGGAGACCAAGTGAGGGTGGCGGGCGGCCAGGACGATGGCCACCGAGCCGCCCATGCTGTGCGCGATCAGCTCGGCACACCTGACACCTGTGCTGGTCAGGACCGTAGCAAGCGCATCGGCATGTGATTCCAGCGTGTAGTCGAAGCCCGTCGGCCGGTCGCTGATGCCGTGACCCAACAGGTCGATCAGCAGTGACCTGCGGCCGGCCAACAGAGGATGAACCGCGACCTCCGTGAAGTAGGCAGGCGACGTGGCCCCCAACCCATGCACGTAGACGCGCGGCGGCTCCTGCCCCGGCAGCTCGACCCAGCGGATTCGATCACCCTCGGGCGTTACGGCGACGCTGCGCACAGTCTGCTCTCCTGCGGTCAAGATCGATGGAGAGACGAGAGTAGCTACCGAAGCCGGGTGCACCACCACCGCTCCCCGCCCCAAGTCCTTGCACGACAGTGGCAGCCGAACCTCCGGCAGCCCCGATTCCGTTCACCACGCCGTTAGTGCCTGTCCGGCGGATCTTGATGGAGAGCTGCCAATAGGCGTAGAGCCAGGGGGTCTACATCGTTCTTGCGCCACGCGACGGCGACTCGCGTGCGCGCGGTGCCGGGCTCGATCCCGCGGAAGGCGACGCCCTTGAGGCGGATGCGGCGGATACTCTCCGGGGCCAGTGATACGCCCAGGCCGGTTTCCACCAGGGCGCAGACGGTCTGCCATTCCACGGCATGCTGGGTCACTTGGGGGGTGAAGCCCGCAGCGGTGCACAGGTTGGTGATCTGGTCGTACAGCGGCGGGCCGACGGCGCGGGGCAGGAGCACGAAGGGGCATTGTGCCAACTGCTCGACTCTGACGGTCCGTTGTGCCGTAAGTGGGTGTGAGGAGGGCAGGACGGCCACGAACGGTTCGGTCAACACGGTCTTGAATCCGAGGTCCGCGTCATGGGCGGGCGGTTCACGCAACAGGCCGATGTCGATCGTCCTTTCGCGCAGAGCGGCCAGTTGCGGTGTGGTGGTCATCTCCTGGATGTCCAGGTCCACGGCGGGAAACCGTTCCCGGAAGGTGCGCAGCAGGCCGGGGAGGACAGTGAGGGCGAGGGAGGCGGCGAAGCCGATCCGCAGGCGGCCAGCCCTGCCGCTGCCGACTTCTCTGGCTGCGGTCAGGCCCTCTGCCAGGTCGGTGAGGGCATGCCGGGCAGCGGGCAGGAGTTCCCGGCCTGCCGGGGTGAGGCCGATGTTCCCAGGTTCGCGGCTGAAGAGCGCGTACCCGACCTTGTCTTCCAGGCGGCGGATCTGTTGGCTCAGCGGCGGCTGGGCGATGCCCAGGCGGGTGGCGGCGCGGCCGAAGTGGAGTTCCTCGGCGAGCACGACGAAGGCGTGCAGCTGCGGGAGGGGAAGTTCAGGGCGCTCCATACGCATAGAGATATCACCCCATGCTCGAAAGCATATTAGACGTATCAGTGCGGGTCACTTAGCGTTCGGCGCATGACAGAGCGACGTTCCATCCTCAGCGGCTCGACGTTCGAGGAGCAGATCGGCTACGCCCGCGCCGTGGTCGACGGTGACTGGGTTCATGTGTCCGGGACGACCGGGTTCGACTACGCCACCATGACGATCTCGGACAATGTGGTGGAGCAGGCCGAGCAGTGCCTGCGCAACATCGAGGCCGCGTTGACCGAAGCGGAGTGCACCTTCGTTGACGTGGTGCGGGTGCGCTATCTGCTGCCCGACCGGGCCGACTTCGAGCCCTGCTGGCCGGTGCTGCGTCGCGCCTTCGGAGAGGTCCGGCCGGCCGCCACCATGCTCATGTGCGGCCTCGCCGATCCCCGCATGAAGATCGAGATCGAGGCGTACGCCCGGCGGATCACCGCGTAACCGCGTAGTCCGGTCTGGGTGAACGGGGGCACCGTGCCCGAGGTCGGGCGGGGCGATCTGACACATGCCGAGGCACGCCGACGCTGAAGACCGGATCGACTGGAGCATGGTCGGTATCGATTCCACCTCCTGCCGGGCCCTTCAGCACGCGGCTGGCGCGCGCACGACACCTCCGCGCATCCCGGGACGCCGGGCTCTGCCCTCGCAGAGAACGATCTTCTCCGCCCCCTGGGCAAAGGCCCAGGCAGCCACGGTGAACGCACGCATGACATCGACTACGACCGCCACGGACGGGGCTTCGACCAGATCAGCGATGCCGAGGAAACGAGTGTCCATTCCGGTCATGATCGCGCATGCCCGACCCATGACACCCAGAGGGTGATGTGCATCACATTGGCGGTGTCGGAATGCAACACCTCCGGCTACCTGCGGGGGGAGTGTTCGCGGCTTCAGCCCGGGTCTGCTGTGGAGTGGCGGTGGCAGTGAGCTGGTGGAGGGCGATGGCGCTGGCGATGCGGTGGTGTTCCTCGTCGTGTCACAGGCGTGAGGGCTCTCTCGTCTCGGGGGTGAAGGCATCGACGAACGTGGAGGAGCACACCATGGACGCGAGATTGGACTACTTCGCCAGCCCGGCCGCCGGCAAGGCGCTCAAGTCCTTCTTGTCGGTCGGCCGGGAGCTGAAGGAATCGCCGTTGCCGGCTGTGACGCAGGAGTTGGTAGCGCTGCGCGTGAGCCAGATCAACGGCTGCGCGGTCTGTATCGACATGCACACCAAGGAAGCCGCCGCGGCCGGCGAGAGCGCGGTGCGGCTGAACTTGATCGCGGCTCGGCGGGAAGCGACGGTGTTCACCGAGGCGGAACGCGCCGCACTCGCCTTGGCGGAGCAGGGGACCCGGGTCGCGGACGCGGCCGCCGGGGTCAGCGACGAGGTAGGGGCGGCGCGGGCATCACCTCCCGTGGTACCCGCGCGATCGTGGCGGCGATGCAGGCCGAGCTCACCGTCACCCGTGTGAACTCGTCGGCCGAGGAACTTCCCTACCGCTGGAGCTGCTTGAGCAGTTTGCGTGTACTGGGAGAGGGTGAGGCGTCGATCCGGGCCAGCGCCGCCTCGCAGTTCTGGAACGCGGTGAGGACGCCGTCGTCGTCGCCCAGGGCGTTCGCCGCGCGCATCCGCACACGCCAGACCACCTCGCGGAGCGGATCGTCCGCGGTCACCCGGTCGCACAGGCGGATGGCATGGCCGTACTGGTGGAGTTGCAGGGCGAGTTCGGCCGCCGAGGCGAGCGCGTCGACGGCCTGCCGGGACAGTGTCCGGCGGCGTTCCTCCACCCACTCCGAGGTGCGGTCCGGCAGATAGTCGCCCTCGTGCCGGGCGAGCACCTCCTCGATCGCCGACAGCTTCGCCTGCCCGGCCAACCGGTGGGCCTGGGCGAGGTCGGCTTCGAACAGCAGCGACTGGCAGCCCCGCGCCACCTCCTCGGCGAGGGCCAGTCTGCGGGGATCGACGACGAGGCGCAGTTGAGGCGGCAGCACCAGGTTCAGCTGGTGGACGGCCTGACGCAGATAGGCGCGGGTCGAGCGGTCGTCGCGCGCGAACAGCGCGTCCAGAACCTCCCGGCGGTCGGCGGCCCGGTCGGGCCGGCTGCCCAGGTAGGAGAGGAGTTCCAGGCTCTTGCTGATGCGGAGGTGAGCCCTGACGCCGTCGACGGCCAGGGCATGCCGTCCGAACTCGGCGACCGTCACCGACGGTATCCGCGCCGTGACCTTTATGTGCACCCCTTGGGCGGCGAGCGCCCGACCGACCGCGTGCCACGGCGTGTCCGTGTCGGCCTCGGCATCAATGCGGCGCGACGCGACAGCCGGGAACTCGGTCAGAATCTGCAGCAGTACGTGATGGGAGCCCTGGCGGTCGGAAACCTTGAGGGCCAGGTCGGCGGCCCGGTCGGCCTCGTCCTCGTGCCCGGCGCGCCATTCCGCCTCCGCCAGCAGCACCGCGGCGATGGGCAGTTCCAGGAGCTGGACGCCGGTCTGCATGAGCGATACGGCATCGCGCAGGTAGTTGAGTGCCTCGGCGTCGGCGCCGTCGCGCAGCAGGAGCCAGCCGCGCCATGCACGGGCTTTGGCCAGGGCGTGCTGCGCGTGCTGGATGAGCGGATCGTTCTCGAGTTCGTCGAGCATCGCCAGGGACTCGGCAGGGTCGCGGTGGTCGCGGGTTCTGAGTTTGACGAGCCCCTCCGTGAAACCGAGGTACCAGGCGTGTGCCCCGGCGTCGAGGGCGAGCCTGCGGCCGTCCTCGATGGCCGCGAGCGCTTCGGCGGGGCGCCCGGCGTCCATCAGGAGTTCCGGCACGACCACGTGCATGCTCAGGGAGTTGGGGGCCGAGTCGCGGGCACGTTCGTACAGTTCCAGGGCGCGGCGGGTGTGGCCTCGCGCGCGCAGCGCCCCGATCTGCCACGGGGTGGCCAGCGAGGTGCCCCAGTGCGACTCCAGGGAGATGTCGAGGTCGGTCAGGTCACCGACCCAGTATTTCGCGAGCAGCACGGCCGCGTCGAAGGGTCCGCCGGTCAGCGCCGGTGGTCTGTCGGCGGTGCGGTGGGAGGGATACATGAGCCCCCAGCGCACGGCGGTGACCTCCGCTCCGGGCTCGGCCAGCCGCAGGATCGCCTCCATGTCGTCAAGGCGGCCGCATTGGGCGTAGCAGTAGATCATCAGCGCCGCCGCCCGTTCGGAGGTCCGGACGACCTCGTCCCGGACGCCGGACGCGAGGAGCGCGTCGGCAATGGCCACTCCCCCTCGGTAGTCGTCCCGGGACCAGGCAAGCATGAGCCGCGCCGTGGTCAGCTCCTGGGGCTCCTGGCCCGGGGTGGCGGCGCCGAACGCCGTCAGCCAGCGTTCGGCCACGGGCAGGTCCAGCCGCTCGATCACCCGCCGGATCACACGTGCCCCGCAGACACGCGCATCGGCGAGTTCTTCGGCCTGAAGCAGTACTTCGGTGGCCTCCTCGTCGTGTCCCTCGTCGGCCAGGAGCCTGCCGTGGGCCCGGCGGACCTGGCGCAGCTCCGCCTCGTCGCGCTCGCCGAGCTGCTCGAGCAGGAACTCCCGCAGCCGCGGATGGCAACGTATCGTGCGCCCGTCCGGCGACCACACGACGGGCAGTCGGACCGACCTCAGCGACCGCATCCGCTGCGCGGGGACGTCCACTCCGAGCGCGCGGGCGCGATCGGCCGTCACCGCGTCGAGGACCGAGGTCGTCACGAGGAAGTCCCGGTCCTCGTCAGGCAGTTCACCCAGGATGCGGGAGGAGATGTAGCCGTGCAGCGGGTCGGCCTCGCCTCCGACGACCGCGGTGTGCTCCTCGGAGCGCCACGCCTCGAACAGCACACCGGTGACCCAGCCACCCGTCGCCGACACCGCCTCGGCCGCGTCGATCGTGGCGTTGTCGTTGAGCCGCAGCGCGTCGGCCGCCTCCTCGACGGTGAAGGCCAGGTCTTCCTCGCGGAGGGAGGCAACCGAGGTCGGGTCGAGTTCCCGATGAACCACCGGCGGGACATCACGCCGACTGACCATGACCACACGGGTGCTACCCGGCAGATAGCGCAGGAACGCGCCGAGCACCTCCCAGCCGTCTCCCGACGCCCCGAGGCGTTCCAGGTTGTCGAGCACGAGCACCAGCGGGTGCCCCTTCAGGGACTCGGCGAGCAGCCCGGCGGACTCGGCGTGCGGGATGCCCGCGCGCAGCGCACGGGTCGCCACCTGATGAGCGGCCGGTACGTGCCGTGCCAAGGTGCCTTCGAGGTAGGCGAGCAGACGTCCCGGACGGGTGTCGGTCGCGTCCACCGACAGCCACGCCACGGGGTAGGGCAGGTGCGTCGTCGCCTGATTGATGGCGATGGTCTTGCCTGCCCCCGCCGTCGCCAGTACGAGCACCACCTGCCGTCGCTCGATGAGCGTGCTGAGGGCTCGCTCGATCCTTGGCCGCGAGACCAGACGGGCCGGCACGTCCGGCACCGAGATCTTGTGCTGGATCAGACCTACGGAGTCCGACGCCGTGTGTCGGGGGTCGTCCATGTCACCTGTCCTCTTGGGGCCTGCCAAGAGGACCGGTGACTCGACTCCACAGTGCCGACACGGAGTCACCACCCGCACGAATTCGCCGTCCACTGCGCCAGGGCCCTCACCGGCAGTCTAATCCGTACCTTCGTCAGCGGCTTCTCGTCGTGCAGCAGGTGTGGGACTACCCGGTGTCCAGGTCCGAGGCGTCGGAACCGCCGACGCCCGGACCGCACTCGCGCCTGGGTCAACCACTGAACGGGCGGCGCCGGCGGACATCGGGATCTGCGGCCAGGTCATCGAGGCTGACGACGGCCTGATCCTGACCAACGACGTCGCCAACCAGGACCCCGCCGTCACGGATTGGTCTACGGAGCCCACGAACTCCTCTGACCTGGTGACCTTCCTGGCGCACCACGCAACCAGTCCCCTCGTAACAAGGTGAGGTGGAGGCCTGCCATGAACAGAGAAGTCCTCGTCGTCATCGGTGTCGGCGGAACGGGACACGTGATCGCCCGCCGCCAGGGCACCGGCAAGCTGGTGCTCCTGGCCGCAGCGTTGACCGACGCCTTCAACGGAACTGACGGCTCGCGCGGTTGACCCGCCCCGCGGTCAGAACCAGCGGTTCCGCAGCGCCGACCAGTCGCGGGCTGTCACCAGGAACCCCGGCTGAACTGCGTGGTCCGAACCGGAATTCGTCCCATTCACCGACCCGTCGGGCCACTGCGCCAAGGCCCTCATCAGTAGTATGGCTGCGGATGTGGTGTTGGCCTGTCCTTGACGAATCCCTCGTTCAACACTTGGCCGACCCACCGAGCGAAACACCACCGTTCCGTCACGATCGCCTTTCCTTCCATCCCGGCGGGTAGGTGTGGTTGCCGACCCGTCCTCACCACCGGCACGGCCCCGTCCCGATGCATCGCGACCCCACTGTCACAGGACACCGGAGGGAACTCCGCCGATCAGCGTCCTGCCATCGAGCCGGCCGTGTACCGATGCCGGTCACAGGCCGACCTTTCCCGTCGCCCAGTACGGCTGCGTGGAGATGTCGGACCGCTGCAGGCCGTACCGGTTACGAACCAGGGTGCGGGCGAGCTGGATCGTCTGCCCATGTCCGGACAAAAAGGCGTGCGTGATCTCTCCGGGCGGAGCGTCATCCAGCCAGGACAACACGGCCTCTCCCGGCTGCTCTGTCTGGGCCAGGATCTCCACACCGGGCAACATGTCCCGCACCATGGGGACATCCTGTGACGGGACCTCGACCACACCGCACACCCGGGCCCGGTCGCCCAGCCAGCGGATCATCGAGTACCACAGTCCCACCGTGGTGCCGTCGCCACACACGAACACGGTGCCCGGCTCGGCCCGCGCCCGGAAGCCCCGCGTCGACTCCAGTCCCATCACGCTGATCTGGTCACCGGTCCTGAGACCGCCCAGCCACGCCTCACCCGGGGAAGACGGGTTCCCGATGGCGGTGCCATGCCGGTAGAACAGGAGTGACATCCGTCCCCCCTCGGCGTCGAACGAGTCGGGCGTGTAGCGCCGGAACTCGGTCGGCGAGACCAGGAACGTGGTCACCTGACACGGCGCCCACGCACGCCCCCGCAGGTCCTCGCCGACGAGATGCACGCGCCGGAAGGACGGCGACAGATCCTCTATCTCGCTCACCGTGCACGGCATGCCACGGGTCTCGATCATCCGGGCGAGGGGGGCGGGCAGTCTGGGCATCGGACACTCCTTGTTCGTGAAACGTGGGACACCGCAGTGCGACGTCGCTGTGTGGTGTGGGGAGGATGGGGTGGGGGCGGACCACTCCGTCTCCCCGGCCCGGCGGCCGGTCAGCGGAACGTCGGCATGATCTGCTCCGCGTAGGTCTTCAGTTGCCCGCGCTGGATGTCCGGTGCGTCCGCGCCGGGCAGCGCCTGCGCCCAGAACTCCCACACGAACCAGTCGAACTCGCCGCCGCCGTAGACCGCGTACAACTCCTTCATCTGGTCCTGGACCCGGTCCACGGTGCCGCACAGAAGCAGTCCCGTCTCGTACATGCGACGGGTCAGCGCTCGGGCGTCCTCCAGACGCAGCGTCCGACGGGGATCGTCGGCGGTGGTGCGGAGACCCTCGTTGAAACCGAATGCCTGGAACACGTTCTGGAACCAGTAGCCCGAGGTCTCGACCGCAAGGTCGAACGCCTCGTCGAAGGTGTCACCGAGGACGACTTTCGCGACGACGCCCGCGCCCTCGCCGAGCCGCAGGTCACGGCCGAACCCGCGTGCGGTGTCCCGGTACAGCTCCGCGATGGAGCGCACCTTCTCCCGGCTGCCGGCCGTGAGCAGCAGGGTGCGTCCGTTGCGGGCGGTGTCGATCACGGTCTGCGGTGAAGCGCTGGTCGGTATGAAGATCGTCGGCCTGTGCACGGGCCTGGGCACCACCCCGATGCGGTGGAGGGTGCCGTCGGCATCGACCTCGTCCGGGCCGCCGTAGGCGCGCGTCCAGCCGGCGAGCGGCCAGTTGTGGATGCCGCCGACCGGATAGGGCACCTGGTAGTGCTTGCCCTGGTGCTGGAAGGAATCCTCGGCCCAGGCCCGCTCCACGATGGAGAGGTACTCGTTGAAGATCTCCCGGTTGCGGGTGTCGGAACCCGGGTGGGAGGAGACGATGGTGTCGTCCTGGGCCAGTGTCTGCATCCAGCGGCTCTGGCGGCCTCGGGCGAAGGCGACCCCGATCCTGCCCGGGAACATGTGGGTGAACATCGCGAGGTCCTCGGCGACACGCACGGGGTTGTGGGCGGGGAGAACGATGGACAGCGGAGCGAACATGATCTGCCTGGTCTGCGCCGCGAGCTTGGCGTAGAGCAGCAGGCTGTTGGGCATGTTCTCGCCGCCCTCGGTGGCGAAGTGGTGCTCCGCGCTGCCGAAGCCGTCGTAGCCGAACGCGTCGGCCCAGCGGGCGATGTCCTCGTAGTTGCGCAGCATGGCCTGATAGGCGTGGACATCGCGGCCGATCGGGCGCCGTGCGAGTCGCTCCGAGGGGGACGCAGGGATGGCGCTGCTACACCAGATCAGTGTTTTCACGGTGTTCTCCTTGAAGTGGACGCGGTGGCCGACCCTGAGAGGGACGGCGGGGCCACGACGCCCGCGGCACCGCTGACGGCCATCGCGATGGCCGAGTTGTGGTCGCCGGCGAAAGCCGAGGCGTCCGGACAGCCCGTTCGTGAAGCGGAGTGTTGCGAAGAGCGGACTGCCGGTGACGGCGACGCCGATCGCGCTCCCGACGCGCGGAACGGTGTTGATGACTCCGCTCGCGTCGTTGGCTTGCCTGTCGAGTTGGCGCGGCAGCGAGGTCAGCGACGTCAGTGAGTGAAGGCCATCAGTGAGAGGGCGGCGGCCCTCCCTGTGCCGGTGCGCCGCTCGCGGGGAAGTGGTCCTGCGCCCACACAGTCAGAGCGGCCAGAAGGATCAGGATGGCATTGCCGCAAGGGGTGAGGGCATAGAAAGTGCGGGGCGACGGCCCCGGGTTCACGGCTTCGGTGACGACGTCGACCGCGGTCAGCTCCTGAAGACGGCCGGCAAGCAAGTGATCGTTGATGCCGGGGAGGCGCTCGCGCAGTTGGGCGAAGTCTGCTGGCCCCTGGCCAGGGCCGCGAGCATCAGGCCGTTCAGCGTTCACCGAGGAAGTCCAAGGCTCGGACGAGGGCTGGGATGGACTGGACCGGCTGCGGGGTGGGGACCAGTGCGCCGGCTGAGAGTGCTGTGGGGTCGTCATGGTGCCTCCGCTCCAGTACGGCGGAGGCATCGAGATGCGATGCCTTCGTCGTACGTCGTCGTAGCCGTGTCGGGAGCCGCCGGCCCCCTCGGCTGGGCCGGCGGCTCGGTGGTGTCGGCCCACGGAGACGGGGCCTCACTCTCGGTGCGGTCAGCCCATGTGGACGGGCGGCGCACCCTCGGCGTGCTCCTGCTTGCCCGCGTTGACCGCCAGGGCCATGACCGCCAGAGCGCCCACGAACATGACGCCCGAGGCCACGAAGGCCATGGTGTAGCCGTGCGTCAGTGCCTCACCCGCTTTCGCGACCAACGGGAAGTCCTTGGTGGCCAGGCCCTTGAAGAAGGAAGCGCCCGCATCGGGGAGCTTGTCGTTGGCCGCCGAGGTGGAGATCGTCGACAGGACCGCGAGGCCGAGCGCACCGCCGATCTGCTGCGCGGTGTTCAAGAGCGCCGACGCCATGCCCGTGTCGTGGTCGTCGACACCGCTCACCGCACCCAGCGTCATCGGAACGAAGCTCATGCCCAGTCCCACGGCGGTGACGAACATCGCCGGCATGATGTGCCCGGCGTACGAGGAGTCGGGATCCAGGGTCGCGAACCAGAAGATGCCCGCCCCGGCGACCAGCAGGCCCGGGCCGGCGATCAGCCGGGGCGCCATGCGGGCGACCAGCGAGGAGCTGACGCCCGCGGCGATTCCCATGCCGACACTGAACGGCAGGAAGGCGAAGCCGGTCTTGATCGCGCTGAAACCGAGGATCAGCTGCATGTACAGCGTCAGGAAGTAGAACATGGCGAACATGCCCGACCCGACGAAAAGCATCGTGGCGTAGCTGCCGGAACGGTTGCGGTCCCTGAACAGCCGCAGCGGCATCATCGGGTCCGGGACGCGGGCCTGGAGGACCAGGAACACCGCCAGCAGGAGGACGGCCGCCGCGAAGGAGGCCAGGGTCAGACCGTTGGTCCAGCCGTGTTCGCCGCCGCGGGTGATGCCGTAGACGAGGGCGATCAGACCGCCGGTGCCGGTGATCGCGCCGGGCACGTCCAGACGACCGGAGGAACGCTCGGCCTCGACAAGGGTACGGGTGCCCGCGAGAACGGCGAGGCCGATCGGGATGTTGACGAAGAACACCCAGCGCCAGTCGAGCACGTCGGTCAGTACGCCGCCCAGCAGCAGGCCGACGGTCGCGCCGACGCCTGCCATGGCCGCGTACACGCCCATCGCCGTGTTGCGTGGCTTGCCCTCCGGGAAGGTGGTGGTGATCAGGGCGAGCGCGTTGGGCGCCGCGAAGGCCGCACCGACGCCCTGCAGGATGCGGGCGCTGATGAGCAGGCCCTCGTTCGGGGCGAGTCCGCCCAGCAGAGAGGCCAGGGTGAAGACGATGATGCCGATCTGGAAAACGCGCCGGCGGCCGAAGAGGTCGCCTGCCTTGCCGCCGAGCAGCATCAGGCCGCCGAAGGCCAGCGCGTAGGCGTTGACGACCCACGCCAGGTTCGTGTCGGTCACATCCAGGTCGGTCTGCATGGACGGCAGGGCGATGTTGGTGATCGTGGCGTCCAGAACCACCATTAGCTGGGCTGTGGCGATCACGAAGAGGGCAAGGCCGAGGCGCCGGCCGCCCGGGGAAGCCCCGGACGCTTCGGTATCCGGTTGCCCGGGATTCGTCATTGTGCTGTCGGAAGGCAAGGGGGAACTCCAAAGGGTGACGAAGGATGCGGGAAAAGAATTTCAACCGGCCAAAGAATATGGCTGGGATGCCGGACCGGCATTTAAGATCCGGACGAAAGGGCTGCTCGGGAGAATGTCACTTTGTGAGATGACTGTCACCCGTGTCGGGCCTGCGAGCCGTTTACGGTGTGATTGTTTCGGCTCGATTATCCGGTCGACGTGTGCACGGAGCGAAAAGGCCGACAAATTCCTGATGCCCATAAACCCGGCTGGATTGTTGAATCAGAGATCGATTTCGGAGTTCAGGGGCGCCGTCCGGCTGCGAAGTCGGTGGATTCTTCGGCACTGTCGGGTGGTCGGTCGCCGCGCCCGGCCGATGCTGCCGTACCGCGTCAGCTCCTCGGCTGGAGGCGATCGGCAAGGTTCCGGGCGGGACGAGGAGGTGGCGGGCACAGTGCGGTGCGACGGACGACGGACGACTGATGGCGGGCCCCGCTCCGGGTGCCTGCGGGATGCCGACCTGGTAGGGGCGCCGGGCCGACCAGCCGTCGTAGCTCGGCGGCACGGGCAGCCTGACGAAGTGCCCGTCGGCGACGGTGGCGATGGCACGCTGCTGCGCGTCGTCGAGCAGGCCGCGCAGGTCGAACACCTCGGCGGTACGCGGCTGGAGGTTGAGCGCCTTGGCCTGGACGCGCCGCTCCGGCAGCTTGTCCAACACCACCTCGACGCCCGCGAGCGCCAACTCGGCGGCGAGCAACAGCCCGGTCGAGCCACTGCCGACCACCACTACCTCGCTCTTCTCCATACTTACGTCCCCCTAACGACATCAATGCAGCACGCCGGCATTCGCCGCGGCCCCTCGCGTCCGACTTCTGCCAAAGGAGACCGTCGGACATCCAGGAGGGTGCCTGCCGACTCCGAGGTCAGGGCCGACTCCCGCGGCTCAGGACTCCCTGCGCCCTTCGTTCATCGAGCCTGTCACCGGGGTGTTAGCAGAGGAGAAACCAGAGGACGACCACCCCGGTGCCCGCCCCTGTGGGCCGGTCGGCGGTGGAGATACCGACGGCGATTCCACCGACGACCGCCGTCTGGTAGCGGCAGGGCGGTCAGGAGCTTGCCCGCAGGGTTGGAGACGAGCCGGCCCTCGTCGGCTGGGCAACAGGCGGCGGCGCGCGGGTACTGCCTGGGTCGTCAGGTCCGCACTCGTGCCTCGCGTGCGCGGACCTCACTGGGGCCTATGCCGTGCACCCCTTGAACGCGGCACTGAGGGCGAAGGGGTGGCGAAGCCGACGCGGTCCGCCACCGCGGCGAGCGTCGCATCGGGCTCGCGCAACAGGTCGGCGGCCATGGCGAGACGCCTTACCCGTAGGTAGGTCATGGGCGGCTGTCCGACGAGTGCGGTGAAGCGGCGGGCCAAGTTGGCCCGACACGCCGGTCTTGAAGGTGAGCACTACTCGTCCCCGGAGGCCGCCAGCCTCCAGCAGTCGGTGTGCTTCGGTGGCCTGCTCGGCCGGCAAGGTCCGGGCGATCCGCGGGGTGATGCTGCCGTTTTCCGCAAGTTTGGCGACTGCTCTGGCCTGAGTGCTCTCCTTCAAGCCCACGAGAATGCCCGTCAGAAAAACGCTGTCCTGGTGGTGCACGACTCCCTGTCGCCCCTCGTCCGGCGACTGTTCGAGGTCATGGAGGTCATCAGCCCGCTGCTGATGCGGGCGGCGTGAGCACCAACGTTGCGTCACGAAGCTGACCCGCGATCTGGCCGATACGCCGCAAGACACTGGCCAACTACGTCGCAACGCCAGTGTCCTGCGACAGCGAAGTTCGACCGTTTGCCACTCAAGTTGGACCGGCAGCCTCCCGTGTTTGAGAAGGAGGTCCTGGACTGGCACTGCGCTTGTAGTGTCAGTTGCATGGCTGAAGCGAGTGGTGGGGGGGCGGCCTGTGCCCGATGGCGGTGATCCCGGTCCCGCGACTGGTCCCGACGGTGATGCTCCTGCAGACCCGGCCCCTCAAAATCCGGCAGACTCCGACGACGCCTCTGTTGCCTCCACAGCGCCTGCGCCCACATGGGCGGAGATCGGCAGGGGGGTGGGAGCGGTGGTCACCGTCATTGCCGCACTCACGGGGCTGGTTCTGGGGGTCAGAGCGGAGCAGCGCGCCGATAGGGAGGAGAAGCGAGCGGCTGAACTGAGCCAGAAAGCCTTCGCTGAGCAGGTTGACTTCTACCGAACTCCGTCCGCGGTAGTCGTGATGAACGGCAACCCACACCCAGCGGAAATGCGCCTCTTCCTGCCGAGTAGGCGTCTTTGGTGGGATCTGCGTTCACTTGAGCCTTGCAAGCAGATCGAGATCCCCACTGGTTCCCTGCGCGCCAGCTTGCGCGACCAGTTGCCATCCGCTCGGGTCACCGATGAAGAGCTGTCTTCGCTGTGGTTGGAGTTCCAGGATCCTGACGGCAGGAGCTGGGCCCGTACCGGCGGGGGAGTGCTGGCCCCCTCTGCATGGAAACGTGTATCGCTCGGAGTGCACATGGTCGATCTTCGCGAGAGCTGGAACAAGGCGCCGGAGAACTCGCCCATTTGTGGTGCCGCGTGAGAGCCAGCCTTGCACTCTGACAGAGATCGGTCTATGTACTTCCGCTCTGGTCCGACGTCGATGGCAATCGGTCAAAGTTCACTGTCACAGGACAACCAGTCCGCCATGATCACGGCTCGGTAACGGCGCTGGGTGGAGTGTCACACGGTCGGCTTTTTCGACACCTCTAGCAAGTGACGGCGGGATTCTGTCCGGAGTCCCGCGCCACTGCGTGAGGAGCCTCGTCATGACGTACACCAGCAGCGCCCGGCAGCCCGCCCCCGGAGCCGCGCCCGGCCTGGTCAAGGGGTACTGAACGCCCTTCGGGCGGCCCGGAATCCAGTGTCGCGTCCAGTGCCGTGAACGATTCCAACGTCGTGCCCATCACCGCAGCTCACACCGCCCGCCAGGGGGCCTCCCGGCATGATGACACCTCTCTCCCTTCCCCTGAGACGTCGGCGAAGGGGAAGGGGTCCACTCCCACGGCCGGGAAGGTGCGGGCCGATGCGCTGCGGTTGCTGGGGTGTGTGCGGATAGCGACGGTGCAGCAGATGGCTCAGGTGATCACGAAGGAGGAGACGGACGGCCGTTCGTACGTGCGCAGGGCGATGGTGGAACTGGCGGAGCTCGGACTGGCGGAGACGAACGGCAAGGTGGGCAAGCACCCGATCTGGAACCTGACGGTGGCGGGGTAGAAGGCTCTGGCCGAAGGCAACGAGCTGCCGCTGCGCCCGAAGGCCGGCACCGGAGCGAAGCCCGTTCGAGCCGGGCTCGGCCCGCACGGTGTCGCGGTGAGTGAGCGACACCGCCGACCGCAGACCTCGCCCGTTCGAGGGAAACGGCGGCTTGCTATTGGGCGTAGAACGTGGCGTCCGCCTTGTCGGTGGCCGTGCTCGGCGTCCGCACGTACAGGACGTGGTTGACATGGCGGACGTAGCGGCCGGGGGGAGCCGTACGACTCGTAGGAGACGCCGGTCGAGTCGGACGCCCCCCGGCATGTAGAACGGATGCAGCGGTCCGCAAAGATCACGGGGTGCGCAGGGAGGTCAGGTCGTGGGGACGAGGCGCCACTGCTGGCAGTTGTTGTTCAGCCAGGACCACAGCCGTACGTCGGTCCCGTCGGCGGTGCCGCAGTTGGCCACGTCGGCGACCTTGCCGCTGTTCTCGTTCACGATCCGCACGTAGTCACCGGTGGCCGTGTAGACCAGACGCCACTTCTGGCAGTTGTTGTTCAGCCAGGACCACTGCGCGATGTCCGTGCCGTCGGTCGTGGTGCAGTTCGCGGTGTCCGCGACCTTGCCGGTCGCGACGTTGACCAGCCGGCTGGTGTCGTCGCCGAGGTCCTCGACGCGCCACTTCTGGTTGGCGCCGCCGTGGCAGCTCCACTGGAAGATGTTGGCGCCGTCCAAGGTGCTGCCGCCCTCGACGTCCAGGCACTTGCCGCTGTTGCGGTTCACCAGGGTGTACGCGGTCGGGGTCGTCGCCGTCTCGCCCGACGGGCCGGGCAGCGTGGTGCCGAGCGCGACCGGGGTGCCGAAGTTCGGCGTGCCGTCCGCGTTCCAGGTGAACTTCTGCGCCCGCGTCGTACGTTCGTTGCCGCAGCCGCTGCTCGCGGAGTTGTTGGCGTGGTAGACGATCCAGTTCTCGGTGCCGTCCGGAGAGGAGAAGAAGCCGTTGTGGCCGGGGCCGTAGACACTCGCCGCGTCGTTGCGCTGGAAGACCGGCGTGGACTTCTTCGTCCAGGACGCGGGGTTCAGCGGGTCGGTACCGGTCAGTTCCAGCTGGCCCAGCTTGTAGTCCGGGGTCATGCAGTAGCTGGCGGAGAAGGTGAGGAAGGTGCGGCCGTCGTGGTAGAGCGGCTCGGGTCCCTCGTTGACCGCGGCCCCCGAGGTCTCCCAGCTCGCGGTGGGGCTGGAGATGATGGTGAAGGTGCTGCTGGCCAGCGTGTACGGGTTGCTCATCGGCGCGATGACCAGGCTCTGCGGACTGCCGTTGATGTAGCCGCTGCCGACCAGGTACAGCTTGTTGTTGTTCTGCAGGACGGTGGCGTCGATGAGCCAGCCGCCGGAGCTGAGGTTGGAGCCGCTGAGCTGGTTCTTGTAGGTGTACGGGCCCATGGGGTCGGTGCCCGCGCTCTCCAGGACGTGGGTGCGCTGGGAGTCGCAGCAGGCGACACCGCTCTGCGCCGCGGAGTAGTACAGGTACCAGTGGCCGTCGAGGAAGTGGATTTCGGGTGCCCAGATGTTGGTGTTACGGGTGGGGGTGGTGTCGCTCCAGATCTGGACGCTGGCGGCGGTGGAGAGTCCGGCCAGGGTCGGTGACTTCCGCATGGTCAGCACACCGGTGAAGGACGTGGTGACCAGGTAGTAGTTGCCGTTGTAGTACTCGAGCCAGGGGTCGGCACCCTTCTGCGACTTGATCGGGTTGGTGTACGGGCGGCCCTCGGCGGCGGTGGCCGGGGTCGTCGCCGACACCATGGCGATCAGTACGGCGAGCAAGCACAGGATCAGGGATCTGTGGCGTCTGGCGGGGGGCTGCTGTGACATCTTTGGCATGCGAGACCGTCCCTGTTCGTAATTTCGAACGTGGTTCGTAAATTCGGTCAGAAGATAAACGGGGGCCATGGTTCCGTCAACGCTTTCGTCCCGCGCGCTTTACCTGCGCGAATCCGTCCCGCATACCAGATCGCGACGGAGCCGCCCACCGGCCGGCTCTCACGGCAGCTGACAAAACGGTCCGGCGCGCTCTTCAAGCCCCGGTTTCAAGGCGGGAGTTGAAGGGGTACGTACAAGAGGCGTTCATCGAGGCCCAAGACATCGCGGAACCGGCGGTGACCGCCCTCACGGAGGACGGCCACGCCGGACGGTGCTACCGAGCTGGACGGCCCCAGGCTGATGACCTCCGGCGACGCGGTGTTGGAGATCGACCGGGCCGCCGGCCGCTCCATCCGTTGCGTGCCGCTGACCCCGGAGGTGTACGCCGACGAGCAGCGTGCCCAGGGCGTGCCCGAGGAGTGGGTGCGGTTGGCGTTCGGCCTGTACGAGCATGTCCGCTCCGGCGGTCTCGCCTCCCTCGGTGACGGCGGCGGCGCTCGCTGGGCCGGGCTCCCCGGGACTTCGCCCTCGCCTACTACCGCTGCTACTCACCGCGGCCCGTCCCCTGAGCACCCTGGTGCGGGTCGCTGGGCATGATCCCGTTCACCTGCTCCACCACCCACCTCTTGGGCTGCGGGACGAACCCGCTGGTGGCCGGGTTGCGCTCGACGACTTCGGTGTCGGTGCCCTTCTTCTGCCCGTGGTCGATGACGGCGGTCTTGACCCCCTGGTCCACCAAAGCCTTCTGGACCGTGTCGGTGTCGGCGGCGACCTTGTCCAGCAAGGCGATGCCGACGACGGCGTTGCCGTGCGCGGACACGGCCAGCACCACCACCGCGATCCCCGGACCGAGAACATCAACTGCCAGGCCGCGCTTGCGGCCTCGGAGTTTTTATCCCGCGTCCCTTCCGGTGGTGTCCGCGGGCACCCCGACGGCCGCGTGCAGGCTCTGGGTGTCGAGCACCACCAGGCTCGGGTCGGCCTTGCGCCCCCGGCTCTCGCGGACCTGCCAGCGCAGCAGGTCGTGGGGTAGGTAGTCCCCCTGGCAGCCGGTACGGGACTGGTGGTCTCCCGCATCTCGTACGCGCCCTGGTGGCCGCTGACGGCGGGATGCTGAGCCTTCCAGGAGGCGATGGCGGGCTTGATCAGGGCCCACCACTCGTCGGACAAGTCGCTCTTGCAGGCCGGCGGTCGCGCACGAAGAACCCTCCAGCACAACAGGACTCCCCGATCAGCCCCGATACGCCTGTGCCGCACCTTCCAGCGGCAACAAACGCGGCATCACGTCATATACGGCCATCTCGGAGCGGAAAAGTTGACATCTCAATCATTTTTCGCCGAGACGCGGTCGCATCGACTCACCCGACCCGGTGACACGCCCGGGTTCCCTTTCCACCTCGACGGCGCGAACCATGACATGCCTCCGGTCGCACACCGCCCCGCGGCGGCCGAGCGGCTGAAGCCTCACAGCAAGCACAGGAAAAGACAGACGGCGGCCGCCGCCACCGCGACGGCCGACCCGGCGCGGCCCAGGCCGCACCGGTCGGCCGGAGCACCCGCCGACCCGGCCACGCCGCATCACCACGCCCAGGAGAACACCCTTGGTAGGCGGGCGTTGGGCCGGGGGCCCGGCGTGTCAGGTGGTCGCGCTCGGCGAGGGTGGGTGCCTTGTGGGCCGCCTCGGCGCACAGCCGAGCCGCCGTCGCCAGATCGCCGTCGCGCTCGTGGAGGCACGCCGCCACCGCGGCGTGGCATCGGGTATCCCCTGCTCGACGAGCTTGGGGAGGAGTCGTCCAGCGCCGCGAGCGCCGCCAGGCCGGCGCGTGGTCCGTCGGCCTGGCCGACGGCCTCCGCGCGGTCGAGCCGGACGACCGGGCTGTCGGTCAGGCGCACCAGCTCGTCGTACCACTCGATGATCGGCATCCAGTAGATCTCCTCGGCGGTGGGCGCGTCGGTCTGGTCGTGGGTGGATGGCTTCGGTGAAGATCGTCGGTCACCGGGAAGCGTCGCGGTTTGTGAGGACGAGCAGGGACCCCACCAGGGCGGTCGCCCGCGTCGGGTCGGTGCGGACCTTGCCGAGCACGCGCCCACACTGCTGCCCCTCAGGCCAAAGACAGGTACAACCACGGAACTTGAAGCCGCCGGGTTTCAGCCTGCGAACGTTTCCGCTCCGAATTGTGCGAGAGGTATTGACGTTGATCACTGGAACCTCAATCATCCAGTTGCTCGACTCGTCGACCCTTGTCCGATATATCGAACAGTGGTCGTGCCACACCGCCTCCGGACAGCCTCTGACGGACTGAACCGGAGGCGCTTGCTCAAGGATGACGAGGTCCTTATGCGCAGACGTTGTTTCAGCCGCAGAAATCCGTCTGCGATGCTCGCCGCCGCGGTCGCGGCCCTGGCCGCGTTGGCGGCGCTGCTCGTCGCCGGCCCGGCTCAGGCGGCCACCACCAGCGACGTGCGCGGTGTTGATTCCGGCCGCTGTCTCGACGTGGAGGGCTTCAGCCAGACCGACGGCGCGAACGTGCACATCTGGGACTGCCACGGCGGAACCAACCAGCAGTGGACGTTGACGGACAGCAGCCAGCTGACCGTGTACGGCAACAAGTGCCTGGACGTCCGGGGCGGCGCCACCACGGCCGGGACCCCGGTGCAGATCTGGACGTGCAACGGCAGTGACAACCAGCAGTGGCGGGTGAACCCCGACGGCACGATCGTCGGCGTTGGGTCCGGCCTGTGCCTGGACGTCTCGGGCTGGGGCAAGGCCAACGGCACGGGAGTGCAGATCTGGTCGTGCCACGGCGGCACCAACCAGAAGTGGACCGGCCTGTCAGGGGCGAACAACGTGTGTGCTCTTCCGTCGACCTACCGGTGGACATCAACCGGCCCGCTGGCGGAGCCGAAGGCGGGGTGGGCCTCGCTCAAGGACTTCACCAGCGTCGTCTCCAACGGCAAGCACATCGTCTATGCCACAACGCACAACACCCTCGCCGGTGACGACGGGCGCTGGGGGCTGACGACCTTCAGTCCCTTCACGAACTGGTCCGACATGGCCACCGCCACCCAGAATACGATCCCCTTCGACGGCATCGCGCCGACGCTGTTCCACTTCGCCCCGAAGAACCTCTGGGTGCTCGCCTACAACGGGGCTTGGCCATACAGCTTCGGCTACCGCACATCGAGCGACCCCACCAACCCCAACGGCTGGTCCGCGCAGCAGGAGCTGTTCACGGGCACCCTCCCGAAGGGCGGCCCCCTCGACGTGACTCTCATCGGCGACGACACGAACATGTACATGTTCTTCGCCGACGACGAGGGCGGCATCTACCGCGCCAGCATGCCCATCGGTAACTTCCCGGGCACCTTCGGTTCTTTCACGAAGATCATGAGCGACACGCCGCTCAACCTGTTCGAGGCGCCGGAGGTCTACAAGGTCCAGGGTCAGAACCAGTACCTCATGATCGTGGAGGCCCAGAACTACACAGGGTATGGCCGCTACTTCCGCTCGTTCACGGCCACCAGCCTCGACGGCACATGGACACCGCAGGCCGGCGCCGACACCGTGACCAACCCCTTCGCCGGCAGTGCAAACAGCGGCGCGACGGCCTGGACGAGGGATATCAGCCACGGCGATCTGGTTCGCACCAACCCCGACCAGACCAAGACCATCGACCCCTGCCATCTGCAGTTCCTCTACCAGGGGCGCGACCCCAGCACCGACGGCATGGACTACGGCCTCCTGCCGTACCGGCCGGGCGTGCTGACACTGCAGCGCTAGCCGGTGGCGTGACGCAGGTCCTGGTGTTCCTGACGCTCACGGGCAACGACGTACGCCGAACCGGGCGACCGTCGCACGGGCGGGCTCGGCCTTGCACCGAGCCCGCCGCTCCACAGTGAGCGATCAGGAACGGGTGGAGTTGTGGCGGCACGATCTGCCGCTGCTCGCCGCGCCAGATGTCCAGGCCGACGCCGTGGACGGGATGCGCAAGCGGCTCGTCGAACTGCTGGACGACCCGACGCTGCTCGCCCGCTACCGGACGGCGATGGACGGGCAGGCTGTTGGCCGGATGGTGCCGAGCCTGCCGTACATCGACGGCACCTCGGCCGACCCCGGCCCGCGGGTCCGGCTGACGACCGCCCGCGCGGCGCTGGAGATCGGCGAGGACGCGGTGACGCCGTCCGCAGCCGGGAGCACGTTCGAGTTCGCCCCGGCAACGGAAGCGGTGCTGCGCCCGCTGGTCGACGGCCGCACCGTGGACCTGGCCACGCTCGCGGAAAACAGCCGGCGTGGATGTGGAGTCCGTCGCCGGGCTGGTCCAGGAACTCGTTGCCGGGCAGGCCGCGACGGTGGGGAGCCTCCTGTGACGGCACAGCTCGCTCTGGGCACCTACCGGTGCCAGGCGATCCCGGAGGCGGCCGACCGTGCGGCCGCCTCCGGCGCGCAGCGGATCGACACCGCCCCCAACTACGCCACCGGCCGCGCCCAGGACTTGCTGGCTCCGGCCCTGGCCGCCCACCCGTCCCTACGGATCGCGACGAAGGCCGGCTACTTCACCGCGGCCACCGGTGCCGAAGCCGTGAACGCCGGTGTCCTCACCGAGGACCAGGCGGCGACCGGGCACAGCCTCACCCCGGACTACGTGCGCTGGCAGATACGCCGCAACCGCGAGCAGCTCGGGCGCGAGCGGCTGGACTTGGTCCTGCTGCACAACCCGGAGCGCACCTACCCCGGCGACCGTCCCGCCTTGGACCGTGCGATGCGGGAGGCGTTCGTCGTCCTCGAGGAAGCCGTGGCAGCCGGATATGTGGCCGGGTACGGCATCGCCACGTCGGCGGGCCTGGAAGAGGAAGCGATCACGGTGGGGGAGCTGCTCGCCCTGGCCGCCGAAGCCGCGGGCGACCGGCACCACCTGGTCGCGGTCCAGATGCCGGTCAGTCTGGTGATGATGACGCCGATCGTCCAGGCCCTTCACGGCCGTGGCCCGCTCCCGACCGCCGCCGGCTCGGGGCTGAGGGTGATGGCATGGCACCGTCGAGGGCCGGCCCGTCGCCGTATTCTCGCAGGAATTCACCGTCTTCGGCGGCCGCAGGGCGACACCGTGGCCAGCCCGTCCGGCCGTCGCTTCATCTCACCGTGTTGCGCTGAGTGTTGCGGTAGGTATTGCGTCGGCCTCCACAGCGTCCCGAAGTCCGCCCAGGTCACCATGGGCGTACGGCGGGGTCAGGCTGCTGACATCCCCGTTGCGAGGTCGGTCAGGCGGCGAAGGAGGCGAGCAGTTCGTTGTACTGCTTGGCGGCGGTGTTCAGATCTTCGTCGGAGAGGCTGAAGGCGGTGCCGTACAGCTTGACCATCGGCTGGATGTCGAACTGGCACAGCCGCAGGGTGGCGTGCCAGTTGCCGAGCAGTGTCTCGATGGTGGCCTGGTTCGAGCCTTCGGGGTGTAGTGCTCGGCGGGGACGCCGGCGGTGACGGCGACGACGGCCTTCTTGCCGGCCAGTTGCGAGGCAGAGCCGTCCATGGTGAAGGCCCAGCCGAGGGTGAAGACCCTGTCCTGCCACTGCTTGAACAGAGGGGTGGTGTTGTACCAGAACACCGGGTGCTGGAAGACGATCACATCGTGGTCGGCCAGCAGTGCCTGCTCGGCGTCGACGTCGATCTGGAAGTCGGGATAGGTGGCGTAGAGATCGTGCACGGTGACATGGGCCAGCTCGCGGACGGCGTCCACCAGGGCCTTGTTGGCCCTCGACTGGGACAGGTCGGGGTGACCTACGACAAGGAGAACCTTGGACATGATGAGGAAGCCTCTTCAGTGATCAGTGAAACGGGTGAACGGATGCGGGTCGGTCAGGTGCGACGGGCCAGTAGGTCGCCAGGACGTCGGATCACCGGTCGATGCTGGCCATGTTCGCCTCGTCGTGGCGTTCGCCCGCAGCCGGTGTGAGGTTGTTGAGGCGGTCGAGCTGAGCGGCGCTGAGTTCGATGCCGTCGGCTGCGGTGTTCTCCTCGACGCGTGTGACCCGCCGGGTTCCGGGGATGGGGGCGATGTCGTCGCCGCGGGTCAGCAGCCACGCCAGCGCGGTCTGGGCCGGAGTGGCGCCGATCTCGGCGCCGATGGCCCGTACTTCGTCGACGATGCGCAGGTTGCGCAGGAAGTTCTCGCCGGTGAAGCGCGGGTTGGTCTTGCGCCAGTCGTCGTCGGCGAAGTCGTCGACGGTGCGGATCTGCCCAGTCAGCAGACCGTGGCCGAGCGGGGAGTAGGGCACGAACCCGATGCCCAACTCCCGCAGCAGCGGAAGGATCTCGGCCTCGACGTCACGTGTCCACAAGGAGTATTCGGTCTGCAGTGCGGCCACTGGATGGACGGCGTGTGCCCGGCGGATCGTCTCAGGTCCGGCCTCGGACAGGCCGATGTGGCGCACCTTGCCCTCGGCGACCAGTTCGGCCAGCGCGCCGACCGTTTCCTCGATGGGGGTGTTCGGGTCGACGCGGTGCTGGTAGTAGAGGTCGATGTGGTCGGTGCCGAGCCGCAGGAGTGAGCCTTCGACGGCGGTCTTCACGTTGGCGGGGCTGCTGTCGATGACGCCGGGGCCGTCGCCGGCGTGCGAGACGAGACCGAACTTCGTCGCCACGACGACGTCGTCGCGGCGGCCCTTGATGGCCTGGCCGACGATTTCCTCGCTGTGGAAGGGGCCGTAGATCTCGGCGGTGTCGATGTGGGTGACGCCGAGGTCCAGTGCGCGGTGGATGGTGCGGATTGACTCGGCGTCATCGAGGCCCCCGCCCGTGGTGTAGGTGCCGGCCATGGTCATGGCTCCCAGGCCGATGCGGGAGACATCGAGCCCGCCCAGTGATACGTGCTTCATCAGGTACTCCTTGTCGTGACGGCTGTCAGGCCGGTCGGTGGTCGTGCGTAGTGGGGTGCGCCACCCGTTGGCGGACCGTGCTGGGGTGATCCGCGCGCCGTCGACGCGGGCGCCGTCGGCCGGGTCGCGGGTCGGGGCCGTAGGTGGAACCGGTGGCTACCGGCCTCGGCCTGGCGTGGTGTTCCGACGTGGATGTCGTCGCAGGTCAGGCTGCCGAGGACATCCGTGCCGCGGTCGTCCGTGATGTGCTTCATCCAGGCAAGCCGGGCGCGCACCCGGCCGATCAGGGGGGATGCGAACCGGCCGCTGTCAGGCGGGGTCCGACGCTGGTGTCGGCAGGACCAGGCGGCGGAGGATCCCTGGGGTGAACCGGCTGCGCCGGGTCAGTGCTCGTGGGCCGCCGGCTCCAGAACGAGGACCGGGATCTCACGGTCCGTGTTCTTCTGGTACACGGCATAGTCGGGGAAGGCCTCGACGGCTCGGGCCCACCACAGGGCCTTCTCTTCCCCGGTCACCTCGCGTGCCAGCATGTCCTGGCGCACCGGGCCGTCCTGCAGCTCGACCCGGGGGTCGGCCACCGCGTTGTGGTACCAGACGGGGTGGGTGGGGGGCTCCCGCCATGGAGGCGATGACGGCGTAGGAGCCATCGTGCTCCACCCGCATGACCGGCGTCTTGCGGATCTTGCCGCTCTTCGCGCCCAGGGTGGTCAGGATGACGACGGGCAGGTCCCGGAGCCTCTCGCCTTCCTCACGTGCGACCAGGACACTCAGCGTCGTTCCCTGCGTACCGCCGGAGCCTTCGTACAGCTCCACCTGGTCACGCACGAACTGCGCCTTGCTCGGCTCGTACTCGCCTTTGAGGGGCATGTTGACTCTCTCCTTGCTGTCGAAAGGGCAACCGGCAGCCGTCCCCTGTTCCGGCAGGGGCGCGGGGCGTGGTGCTCAGGCGTGAGCGTCGTCGTAGGCCAGGCGGTCGCCCAGCTCGCGGGATGCCTCGGCCTGGGCAAGGAGCTCCTTCGCCTTGGCCTCGGCAGCCTCGATGGCGTCGGCGCCGGCGACGAACCGCAGCAGCGGCTTGTCCTGGCCGACGACGGTCAGCAGGGCGCGGGCGAGTTTGGCCGGGTCGCCGGGCTGCTGGCCGTTCATGCTCCTCATGCCCTCGATCCGCGGGGCGGTGCGCGGGGCGTAGTCGTCGATGGACAGCTCGGGCCAGGTGGTGGAGCCGTCCACGAGGCGTTCGGTGCGGAAGTAGCCGGGCTCCACGATCGTGGTGTTGATGTTGTACGGCTCGACGTCGTGACGCAGGGACTCCATCCAGCCCTCTTCCGCGAACTTGGAGGCTGCATAGGCGGAGGTGAACTCCATGCCGACCAGCCCGGCGGTCGAGGTGATGGTGATGATGTGGCCTGCACGCTGCTTGCGCAGGATGGGCAGGACAGCGCGGGTGACGTTCATCGGGCCGAAGAGGTTGGTCTCGAACTGCCGGCGCATCTGCGCGGGCGAGATCTCCTCGAAGTAGCCGGTGAAGAGGTTCCCGGCGTTGTTGATCAGGACGTCGATGCGGCCGAAGCGGTCGACGGCTGCCTGCGCGGCGGCCTCGGCCTCCTCCAGGCTGGTGACGTCGAGCCTGGTGACCAGCAGATTGTCCTGCGGCCCGCCGAGGCTCTTCTCGACCTCTTCGGGGCGGCGGCCGGTGGCGACGACCTGGTGGCCGGCGGTGAGGGCCTCGCGGGCGATGTCCGTGCCCAGACCGCGTCCGGCACCGGTGACGAGAATGACCTTGCTCATGGGAGGTTTCCTTTCCGGCGCCGAGATCGGCACCCGCTGTCTGCGGGGGGTGATCCGTGCAGCACGGAGAGCGCCGCAGAGGAGGCTGGGACCGGCGGCACGAGCGCCGTCTGTCTGAACGGTTCACACCGCCGTGGGCGGTGCACCACCCACAAAACCGGCTGTCACGCGAGGGCGGGAGTCCCTGATGAGGGGGTCACTGACAGGGACCCCCAACCCGGCGGATGCGCTCGTAGAGTGAAGCGCATGGCAGGAAGAAACGACCCCAACGGCACAAACCGCGACATCCGCGATGATTTCCGCGCGGAGATCCGGGAATTCCTCGGCACGCGACGGGCCAAGGTCACCCCCGAGCAGGCCGGCCTGCCCCTGTACGGCGGAGAGCGCCGACGGGTCACCGGGCTGCGCCGCGAGGAGGTCGCCCTCCTCGCGGGCATCTCCAGCGAGTACTACACCCGGCTGGAGCGCGGCAACGCCACCGGCGTCTCCGAGAGCGTCATCGAAGGCATCGCGCAAGCACTTCAGCTCGACGAGGCCGAACGCATCCACCTGCTCGACCTCCTGCGCGGCGCCGGCACGACCCGCCCGCCGCGCCGCCGCCCGGCCCAGCAGCGCGTGCGGCCCGCGGTGCAGCGTGTCCTCGACTCGATGGCCGGCACACCCGCGTTCATCCTCAGCGGCCGCGGCGACATCCTGGCCGCCAACCACCTCGGGCGCGCCCTGTTCTCCCCCGTCTACGCCGACCCGGTACGGCCGCCGAACAACGCCCGGTTCGCCTTCCTCAGCCCGCACGCGACCGAGTTCTTCCGCCACTGGGACGAAGTCGCAGGCGACACGGTCGCCATGCTGCGCGCCGAGGCCGGCCGCGACCTCTACGACCGACGGCTGACGGACCTGATCGGGGAGCTGTCCACCCGCAGCGAGGAATTCCGCCACCGCTGGGCTGCCCACAACGTCCGCATGCACACCACCGGCGTGAAACTCCTCCACCACCCGGTCGTCGGCGACCTCGACCTGCCCTTCGAAACCTTCCCGCTCCCCGACGGCCCCAGCCAGTTCCTCCTCACCTACACCGCTGAACCCCACTCACCCTCGCAGGAGGCCCTGAACCTGCTGGCCAGCTGGGCCGCGACCAACGACGACATCGAGCGGTCCGCGCCGGCCAACGACCCTCAGCCCGCCGACTCGGGCGAGACACCCGACTGACCGACGAGCCACGCGAGTCGATCTGCGGCCCGAGACCGCTGGGGTGACGTTGCACTCCAGCTCGCGGCACTGCGGACAAACGGACAACTGCCAACCCCCGCCATAACTTGGGCTCGCCCGCCCAACCAGGCCGCAGATCAGGGCTGGGCACGGGATTGCTCAGCACTCGGCTCCGGCAGCGTCCACGTCACGCAGGATCCCTTCCACCGCGAGATGACGAACCGCTCGACAACCTGTTGTAGGCCCTGCCCGGCGCGTCGCTTGGTCTGCCAGGGTGGTCCAGTAGGGTCGCCCTGACAGGCCAGGGATGGTCTGGAGGCGAGCGATCCGCCCGGGTGGAGTCGCAGATGCCCGAAGGGTGGGATGCCCGATCCCGCTGTATGTGTTTTTTCGGTGTCCGTGCATGTATTCCTCCACGGCTGCGGCCCGGGGGCAGTCGGAGCAGGAAGCCTCATGCCGCACACGACCGACGAGCGGATCACCCAAGGAGCTCGCGCGTCTGCTGTACCTCGGGTGACTTCAGACGAAGGCCGGCCGGCGCGCCCTGGACCCCACCGACCGTGGACAACTCGCTTTCCAGGCTCTCCTCTTCGAGTGCCTGATGAGCAGCCGTGAGTACCCGCACCCCCTGGAGCCGCCGCGAAAGAGCGCGATGGCCGGCACCAGCGGCTGCCTGAATCCACCGGCTCAGCCATCTGGAGATCCACACCAACACGGCGTACCGCGTTGCCGGCCGCCTCCTGCCCTTCCTTCACGACGACCATGGTGTGCGGGATCCCCGGTCTCCGACTGATCGACTTCACCTGCCGACGGGTACGCCTGATTCATGGGTCACCAGCCGCTTCGCCTTGGACCGCAGCGTCTCCACCTTCGCCGGCACCGCCTCCAAACCGAATGCGACGGCCATCTCCTGGCAGGTCAGAGGCCGCTGGCCGAGAGCGAGCGCCTGGGACATGGCCTCGGCGCCCTTCGTCTCCACACCCCAGACCCTGACACCCGGACGCCGTGCCCCGCAGCGCCGCCGCGACCCCGGCGATGAGGCCTCCGCCTCCGACGCTGACGAGGACGTCGGTGAGCTCGTCCGCGTCGTCGGCGCACTCCACTCCCACCGTGCCCTGCCCGTCGATCACCACGGGGTCGTCGAAGGGGTGGACCAGCGTCAGCCCCCCGTCCCGCAGCCGGTTCACCAGCGAGAAGGCACCGTCCATGTCGTCCGTCAGTCAGCCGCAGCGAGGCCCCGGCCGCCTCGACGATCTCCACGGACCGTGCGGGCGCCGAATGCGGCAGGACCATCGTCGCCTTGACGTCGAGGGCCGCCGCCATGTCGGCGAGGGCGATCCCGTGGTTGCCGTCGCTGACCGCCACGCCCCCCGGCCGCCCGTTGCGCCTTGCTCAGCGACAGCAGTTTGGCCGTCGCGTCGCGCGCCTTGAACGAGCCGGTGTGCTGGAGCAGTTGGAGCTTGGCGGTGACGGGAGCACCGAGCAGTGCGGACGGGCCGGGCTGGGCAGGGTCGGTGTGCGTGCGAGGTGTCCGGTGATCGGCCCGGCCCGGCGCTCGATGTCCGTGATTCCGATCAGGACGGTTCCTTCCGGTGGGGGAGAGCTCCTCTCGAACGCCCGGGGGCGGTGCAGGTCAACCGGGTGTCAGAGGTCGCGGCGCAGGAGGTAGTCGAGCAGCGGCCGCAGTTCGTGCGCCGTCTCGGCGGAGGCGAGGTGACGGCGTGACGCGGCGAGAGCGGCCGTTCTGCCGCCGCACTCCTCGATCAGGTCCGCGATCTCCACCGGAGACCCGTCCGACTCCAGGAGCCGCCCCAGGCGCGCCGCCGCAGGGGTCGGTGCGTCGAGCGCGGCGAGCACCGGGAACGTCTTCTTCCGTTCCCGTAGATCGCCGTGCACGGGCTTGCCCGTGACCAGGGGATCGCCCCAGATGCCCAGGACGTCGTCGACGATCTGGAAGCCCACCCCCAGATGCCGTCCGGCCCGGTCCAGCGCCGCCACCGTGGCCGGGGGCGCCCCGCCGAGCAGGGCGCCCAGTGCCGCGGCACAGCCCAGCAGTGCCCCGGTCTTGTGCTCGGCCATGGCCCGGTACTCGTCCGGTCGCACCCGCTCCGGCCCCGCCCAGGGGCGCGTGGCGAACAGGAGGTCGTCCGCCTGCCCCCTCACCAGGTCGGACAGGGCCGCGGACAGCAGGCGCACGGCGTTGGACCCGGCGTCGGCCAGGGACTCGACGGCGAGCGCGAACAGGGCGTCTCCCGCGAGAACGGCGGGTCCGGTGCCGTAGGCCTTCCACACCGTGGGGCGGCCGCGCCGGGCCGGGTCGCCGTCCATGATGTCGTCGTGGAGCAGCGAGAATACGTGCACCAGTTCCACGGCGACGGCCGCGGGCACCCCGGCCCGCCCGGGCGCGCCGGCCGCCTCGGCACCCAGCACGGCGAGCGCCTGCCGTACCCCCTTGCCGCCGGAGGCCACGGCCGGGGCGCCGCCCACCTCGCACCAGCCGAAGGAGTAGGCGGCCATCTCGCTCACCCAGGGGTGCAGCCGGCCCACGGCCTCCTGGAGCGCGGGCTGCACCAACTCGCGGCAGCGGGTGAGGACTTCAGGAGCGGCGACGGTCGTCACAGAACCGCCTCCGTCCGCGCGCCGAACTCCTCCTGGGCCCGGGTCACCATCTCCCGCGCGTGCCGCAGCCCGGCCCGCTCCAGCACGCGGGCCAGGTCGTCCAGTTCGGCCGCGGTCTCGGCGCGGTCGCGGCCCAGCCGGGCCAGTGCCTTGGCGAGCCCGAGCCGGGCCAAGGCCTGCCCGCGCGGTTCGCTCATGGCACGGAACTCGGCTAGCGCCTGCTCGTACAGGTCGCGGGCCTCGGCGTAACGCCCGGCCCGGTAGAGGACGTTGCCGCGCATCTTGCGGTTGTAGGCCAGCGCGCTGGACAGGTTCATCTCCCGGCACGTCGTCTCCGCCTCAGACAGCAGGGCGAGGGCCCGTTCGGTGTCGCCGTCGCGCACGGAGACGAGGTCCGCGAGCCCGCGCAACGCCCAGGCGTGACCGCGCCGGTCGTCGGCGCCCGCGGCGATCCGGGCCGCCTCCTCGAACATCGCGAACGCGGTGTCGTAGGACCCGGTGTTGCGGTGCATCTGCGCGATGCCGGACAGCGCCCACACCGTGTGCCGGGCCTCGCCGCGCCGCCTGGCCTCGTCCAGCAACTGCTCGTGCAGCCGGCCGACGGCCTCGTAGTCGCCCTGGATACGGCCCGTCTCGGCCAGCCCCGCCAGCGAGTACCCCCGCACGACGACATCCCCGCCCCGCTCGCCGAGCTCGGCCGCCAGTCCCAACAGCCGCCGGGCCAGGGGGAATCCGCCCCGCTGCCGGGCCAGCGTGCCGCCGCTCCACAGTGCCCAGGCCATGCCCGCCGCGTCCCCGGCCCGACGGGCGGCCCGGTAACTCGCCTTCCAGGACCGGTCGGCGTCGGCGACCCGGCCGAGCCTGCGCTGTGCCTCGGCGATCGCGAGTCCGGAGCGTGCCGCCTCCCCGTGCCGTCCGGCCCGCTCGGCCGCTCTCAACTGCTCGGTGCCGGCGGCCAGGACGTCGTCCAGCGACGAGTTCACGGAGAGAGCGGTGAGCGCGCCCTGGTACTCCGGGGCGAATGCCTTGCCGTACATGCATGCCTTTCCGTCCGTATACACCCCATCTCTACATGCGATGTATACATCGTGCGTATAGCGCCTTGAAAATGAGCCCCGACCCATGGGCCGGGGTCATCCGTTGCCGGTCAAGACGTGGACGGAGCCGGACAGGTTGCCTGTGAGGCGCAGATCACTGATCCTCGAGGACCAGCTCCGGGACTGGTCCGAGGAACTCCGCCAGCGCTGAAGGCAAGGGGGTTGCGGTCGGAGCTTGTTGCCACAGCTGATCAGATGAACGCACCTGCCTCGAGCCCGGGTCTCGGCTCCTCGCTGTGGCTGTGGGGCGTTGGCCGGGGCGCCCGTCTGCGGCCATGCGCGGCCGGTGCGTGATCACTTGATCAAGTCCCTGGCCGAGATCTGGCGCATCGATGAGCTCGTCGATGAAGCACCCGGTGATGCCTGGCAGCGGTTGTCCTGCGGTGACGGGCGCAGGGCTCGCGGGTCTGTGACTGGGCCGGAGCCAAGCTGCCCGCACCCTCGGCGGTGCCCCATCGATGCGGGGAAGGATCACGAGCGGGCCGCCGTCGCCACGGTGCTGGCAGTCGAACCGGATGTCATTACTGGTCATCCAGTGATTGTGTCAGCGAAACCGTTCCCCCCGCCTGGGTGGATTGAGCTGTGGCTATGCGCGGCATGCCGAGGTCGATCGCCGTACCGTCGGAAGCTCGTCGGTCCATCTGGGCGAGCTTGTCTTCAGCGCCAGCCAGGCTGACCCTGAGCCCTTCGACCTCCCCGAGCCAGCCCTCGCGCTCGGCCTCGGCGATGCGGGGCCAGCCGCGTCACCAGCCTGTCCGAACAGCACACTAGGAGCTGGTCGTTGTCATTGGATGAGTTCGAGGTGCGGGTGCTCTGGGGACGCAGGACACATGTGGAGCTGGAGATCGTAGCCCCGGGCGAGATCCAGCAAGGTCGGATGCGATGGTTGGGCGGAGGCGGGGGAGGAGATGGCGTCTGCCTGGTCCTCGAGGGGGATCCAGCTGGTGGTGCTGGAGTTCCACTCGCGTGATGCGATGGTGAGCAGCGGGTCCATGTCGGTTCCGCACGTGGAACAGCGGCGTGGCATTGGGTCGGTGAGGCCCCAGCGGGTCCAGCCTCCTGCTTTCCACCCGGGCGCGGTCGAGAGCAGGTTGCGGTAGAACTCGTCGGCGGCGACCCCGTAGGCGTCGTCCCATCCGGAGCCGGCTTGCCGCCATCGCGTGGGGTCCTTGAGCTGTTGCTGGTCGTCCTTGCTCAGCTCGAGGGGGTTGGGGTACTCGGTGACTTCTTCCGGGGTGAGCAGGCAGGGTTCGGGGAGGTAGCCGGGGAATTGCAGTGCGGGTGGGGCTGGCTGGACTGCGAGGCTGTCGGAGATGGTGGCAGAGGAGCGCCAGTAGAGGGCGGTCCTGGGGTGGTCGGGGTGGTCGAAGGGACACCAGAGGACTTGCAGCAGGTCAGCGTCAGCGTTTCCAGGAGCCTTGAGCAGAGGAACGTCGCGGGCGAAGAGCTGGGCGACGGGCAGCATGGCGACTGGGCCCTCCGGCCAGGGTTGGCCGGCACTGATGCGTTCTTCGAGTGCCCGTTCCTCAGGTGTGTGGTGCGGTGGGTGCGTCCCGCCGGCGCGGCGGGCCGCCACGGCTGCCCGGATTTCTCGTTGCAGGCGGATGTCGGCCGGTGACAAGACCTCGTTGAGGCCGTCCCATTCGTGTGGCCCGTCGCAGTACGGCCAGGGCTCGTCAGCGGGCCACAGCAGTGGCCCGCCGACTGAGCTGTCATGCGGGGACGGGGCGCCGGGCCGAGGGTGCAGTCTTGTCGCGGTGCGCGCCATGGGGGCCAGTTGCGGAAATATCGCAGTGACGTCGATCGGCCGCGGTGGGGTCGTGCTGCTCATTTCGCTCCCGTGGGCGCCCCTGTGGCGCTAGTTCCCGAGGTTCAACAGGCCCGTGTCGGTCGTGGTGTTGCTGATGTGGATATCGGGGAAGACCGGTCGTGTCGAGCCGTCCGCCCGCTCGAGCGTAGCCCTCATGGTGACGCCAGGCGGAATGGTGCTGGTGCTGTCACGGTAGTCGGGGATCACCTGGTAGAGGATGGCGTCATCGGGTCCGACAGTTCGTCGGCCAGGGCCTTTTGGGCCTGCTGCTCGTAGGACCGCATGCTCGGCCTTCCCGTGTCGGCACGCTGCGCGATGTCCCGGCGGCCGGGGCTCCGGACTTCGCTCGCCGTCTCGCTCAGGTCGACGGCCGCCGCTTGCACGCCCTGGTGGAGAGGAGCGGCGAGTTCGGGCACACGCCGTGGGACCGTTCCCGCCGCGGCTGCGCAAGCTGACACTCACCCTCCATGTCACCGCCTCGGTCGGCTGGCTGGGGGCGGTCGCCGCCTTCCTGGCGCTGGCCGTCGCCGGGCTGTCCAGCAGCTCGCCCGGTGCAGGGCTCCTATGCGGCGATGGAGCTGGTGGGATGGTCCGTGATCGTTCCCCTCAGCATCGCCTCGCTGCTCACCGGCGTTCTCCAGTCGCTGGACACCGTCTGGGGGCTGCTGCGCCACTACTGGGTCGTCGCGAAACTGCTGATCACGGTGCTGGCCACGCTGCTTCTGCTGGTGCACATGCAGCCGGTCGTACACCTCGCCGACGCGGCGGCCAGGGCCACACTGGCGGGCGGCGAGCTGGAAGGCATGCGCAACCAGCTGATCGCCGACGCGGCCGCCGCCCTGCTGGCGCTGCTCACCGCGGCCGCCCTGTCGGTCTTCAAGCCGCGAGGCATAACCGAACTACGGTCGCCGCCGCCGACGCGAGCAGAGCCTCCTGCCGCACTGAACCTGTACCCCCAACCGGCCGGCCGGTCGCCGGACATTCGCCAGATGGCGCCTGCAGTGCAAACGCGCCCGGGCGTACCCGCAAAGGGTGCCGCCCGGGCGTGCGCTTGCTGGGTGAGAGGTCAGTGGTAGGCGTGGACGACGGCGTGGCCCTTGCCCCGGCCGATCATCCACTTGTTGACCGGGGTCGTGATCAGAAAGGCGACGGCGAAGCCTCCGAGCAGTGCGGTCCAGAACAGGGTGTCGGACAGGTGGGCGTCCATGGCGCCGCTGAGGGCGACGACGCCGTTGTCGACGAGTTCCATGATCGCGATGGAGACGGTGTCCGCCGCCAGTGCCACCTTGACGGCGCTCTTGAGGTCCAGGCCCGCCCTGCGAAGGGCGAACAGGGTGAAGGAGTAGCCGAAGACGAACGCCAGGGCGATCGCCAGGACCATGGTGGGCACGTTGCCCCACAGCAGGGCGGTGCCGATGACCATGCCGAGGATCTCCCCGATCGCGCATCCGGTCAGGCAGTGCAGCGTTGCCTTGACCGCCGTTCCCCAGGACGCGCTGCCATGCCCTCCGTGGCCTCCGGCCGCCTGTGCGGCGTTGTCGTGAGCGGTGCCGGTGTGGTGTGCGGTGTGGTCCATGACCGTCATCCCCAATCCCGTCCAGGTGTGACCCGATCCCGTGTCCCACACCACAACGATATACCCCTGGGGGGTATTCCGGAAAGTGGGTGAAGCGTGCCAAGCAGTGGGAGTGTGCGGGCCGCGCAGGCACAGCACACCCCCACTGCCGGAGTGGGTCAGCTCTTGCCGAGGAGGTCGTTCATCCTCGTGATCTCGGCGGTCTGCGAGGTGATGATGGCGTCGGCCATCTTCTTGGCGCCGGGGAAGGAGCCTTCTGTCTTCTCCGTCTTGGCCATCGCCACCGCGCCTTCGTGATGCTTGATCATCATCTGCATGAAGGCGGTGTCGAACGCCGTGCCGGACGCCTTCCCCAGCTGGTCCATCTCCTGGGCTGTCATCATCGCGCCCGCGCTGTGAGCAGAGTGGTCCATGGTGCCGTCGGCGGGCACTTCCTCGCCCCAGGAGGTCAGCCACCCGGACAGGGTCTTGATCTCCGGGTCCTGGGCCTTCTCGATCTGTTCGGCGAGCTTCTTCACCTCGGTCGACTCGGCGCGGGACGGGGCGAGGCCGGCCATCTCCACCGCCTGACGGTGGTGGGGGATCATCCCCTGGGCGAAGGCGGTGTCGGCGGCGTTGTGCTGGCCCTGCGAGGCGGAGGCCGAAGTAGACGCCGAGGTCGCGGGGTGGCCGTTGTGCCCGGTCGCGCTGTCGCCGCTGCCGCCGCATGCGGCCAGGACGAGAGCGGCCGTGCCGGCGGCGGCCACGGCGGCGCCGCGGCGGATCAGGGAACGCTTGCGGATCATGGTGGTGCAACTCCTTCACGCGCGCCCGTCTCGGGCGCGCGGGATCAGGGGGAAGAGACCAGGCCGAAGACGGCACCCGCCCCGGGCAGGGCATGAGGGAGTGCCGTGCGGGCCGCTCTATATCCGCAGGAGTTGCAGTTCGGAGAGGTCAGGCGGCGCCCGGCCGCCCTGCACGGCCGACGCCGGCGCGGCGATCGGAACACCGGCAGCGGCCAGGAAGTCGGGCAGGGCGCCGGCCAGCGCGGGCGGCGCGTACGCGGAGCCGATGCCCGCCGCCGCGCACGTACCGTCGGCGTGTGCGAGGTGCCCGGAGCCACCGCCGGTGTGCGAGCATGCCGCGCTTGCCTGCTCCGTGGCAGAAGCATGGGCCATGGTCATGGCGTGTTCGGATGCCGGCGCTCCGTCGGGAGCCAGTGCGTGCATGCCCAGGACCCCGGCCAGCACGGTCAGCACCAGCAGCGCGAACAGCGGCCCAGTGGGCCGGCGGCTCGATCGGGTGCTGCTGGTCATGCCCGCCATCGTACGGATACACCCGCAAGAGCGTGACGTTGAGGGACCCGCGCGCACGCCTGGCCTGCTGGCGAACACGGACTCATCGCCATGACATCCCACATGCTGAGCAGGCCCTTCGCCCGTGCCGCCCCGCCTCGGCCACCTGGCGGCCCCTCCCGTGCCGAGCATTTCGTCGTGGGCTGTCGGCGTTACGCCACGCCTCCGGTTTCGGGTACCGGCTTGCCCGGGGGCGTGAAGGCGGCGAGGACCGTGGCGGTGATGTGGTGGGCGGCGCGGTCGGAGGTGAGACGGCCGGCGCGGATCTCCTCCGAGGCGCTGTGCATGACCGTGTGCAGGACATTGACCAGCCACGCGATCGGCAGGTCTGTGCGGAAGACGCCCTCGGCGCGGCCGCGGGCGACCAGCGTCTCGACCCGCGCGGCGGGCCCGCTGTGCAGCTCGCGGATGCGTCCCGCGGAGAGTTCCTTCTGGGCGGCGACGAGCAGGGCCCGCGCCTGGTCCACCAGATGCCAGCCGGCCTCGACGTAACGCGCGAGCGCGAGCAGCGGGTCACCGGACAGATCGACCGCGTCCAGTGCCTCGTTGCCCCGGTCGATGGCACGGCTCATCGCCGCGTCGACGACCTCTGCCCGGGAGGTGAAGTGCGCATACAGCGTCACCCGGCCCACACCCGCGACGCGTGCGATCTCGCTCATGCTCGCCTCCGGGTTGCGTCCGAGGCATTCGGCGGCGGCCTGCACGATCGCGTCGATGCTGCGCAGAGCGTCGGCGCGTTTGGTGGCCGTGGAGTTCTTGCTGCCCATGCACCCACCCTACCCCGGCAAGTCGTACAACTCTGTTTGGCTTATACCCTCGGGGCGTATAACGTGAACACCCCTGTATGACTTAGCGGTGAGGGGTGAGCGTCATGAGCGACACGGAAACCACCACCACACGCGCACCGGATGCACCGCACCCGCTGCGCTGGACGGCCCTGGGACTGCTCGGGCTGGCCCAGCTGATGCTGATCCTGGACATCACCGTGGTCGCGATTGCCCTGCCCCATATGGGCGCCGAACTGGACCTGGGCCGCGCCGCACTGACCTGGGTGGTCAGCGGGTACGCCCTCACGTTCGGGAGTCTGATGCTGCTCGGCGGCCGGGCCGCGGACCTGTTCGCTCCCAAGCGGGTCGTCCTGGCCGGGCTTGCCGTGTTCACCGTCGCGTCGCTGGCTGCCGGGCTCGCCACCGGCGCCCCGCTGCTGCTCGGTGCCCGGATCGCCCAGGGGGTGGGCGCCGCGATGATCTCGCCCGCCGCTCTGTCCGTGGTGGTGCGGCTGTTTGACGGCGACGAGCGCAACCGCGCGCTGGGCATCTGGTCGGCGCTCGGCGGCGGAGGCGCCGCGCTCGGTGTACTGCTGGGCGGTCTGATCACGGCAGGCCCGGGCTGGGCCTGGGTCTTCTTCGTCAACGTCCCCGTCGGCCTGGTCGTCCTCGTCGCGCTGGCCCGGATCCTGCCGAGCCTGCCCCGCGCGGCCACCGGTTCCCTCGACGTGCCCGGGGCCGCCCTGGTCGCCGCGGCGACCGGCGCCCTCATCTACGCCCTGATCTGGGCCGGCGACCACGGCTGGCTCGACACCGTCACCGTCGTCCTGGTCGCTCTCTCGGCAGCCGCCTACGCCGCCTTCGCCGCGTGGCAGCGCCGGGCGGCGGCACCGCTGATGGACCTGCGTCTCCTCGGCCGGCGCCCGGTGGTGGCGGGCACCTTCGTGATCGCCGTCACCACCGCACTGATGGTGGGGGCCTTCTTCCTCGGCTCGTTCTACCTCCAGAACCATCAAGGCCACGGCGCTCTGACGACCGGCGTGCTGTTCCTGCCGGTGGCGCTCGTGACGATGGCCGCCGCCACCGCCGCCGGCCGCGTGATCGGCCGTCTGGGAGCACGGATGCTGGCCGCGGTCGCCCTGGCCGTCGCAGCCGTCGGCTTCCTCGTGCCGGTGCTCTGGTCCGGAACCGCCGCCATGGTCACCGGTGTGAGCATCGCCGCGGCGGGACTGGGCGCGCTGTTCGTTGTCGCCGCGGCCACCGCGCTCAGCAGCGTCGCTCCCCACGAGGCCGGCGTGGCCTCCGGAATCGTCAGCACCTTCCACGAGTTCGGCGCCTCGGTCGGCGCCGCGGCCGTCTCCAGCGCCGCGGCCGCGAGCATCGCCGTCCGCACCGGCGCCAACACCGCCTCCGGCTTCGATGACGCGTTCCTCGTCGCCACGGGCGTGGCCGCACTGTCCGCCGTCATCGCCCTGTGGCTCATCCCGTCCAAGAACGCGTAAGCCCGTGCGGCGCACCAGGGCCACGCGATGGAAGCGACCCCACCCGAAACGAGCGGGCGTAGCGCCCGCCCTCGAACTGCGCGCGGAGGCACCTAATGAACCGCAAGCGACGACTCTGGATGGCTGGCATCGCCGCAGGGGGTGCCGGCGCGGCCCTGACCGCAGTCGTGCTGATCGGGAGCCCGCAGCAGGATGGTGACGACCGGCAGGAAACGGTGGCCGAACGCGGCCAGAGCGTGATGCCCTTCGACCTCGAACAGACCACCCACCGTTTCACGCCCACCGAGACCGGCGGGGTCCAGGACGTCGTCGCCGACCAGGCCGACGACACCAAGCAGATCGGCCTCATACGCACCCACCTCCAGCAGGAGGCCACAGCGTTCGGCCGGGGTGACTTCGGCGACCCCGCCCAAATCCACGGCGACAGCATGCCGGGCCTGAAGGGACTGCAAGAAGGCTACGAGCGCATCGAAGTGCGCTACCGGGAACGGCCCGACGGGGCCACTCTTACCTACGCCACCGACGAGCCCGCGCTGGTCGACGCACTGCACGACTGGTTTCAAGCGCAGCTCAGCGACCACGGGGACCACGCCGAATCCGGTCACTGACCAACGAGCCGAGCACCGGAGCAGGCCCATCACCGCGCACATTGGACGATCGGGAGTGAATGGCTTGAGTGATCTTTACGAGCTGAGCGTGGGCGTGCCCTCCGTCGCGGTCTTCCGCCGCCTGCGCACCGATGCCGGCCTCTCGGACAAGGCCCCGGAGGCGGTTGCGCTCGCCCTTCCCAACACCTGGCACGGGGTGCTCCTGCACCACGAAGGAGAGCCGATTGGCATGGGCCGCATCATCGGGGACGGTGGTATCGCGTTCCAGATCGTCGACATGTGCGTACACCCCGCCCACCAAGGACGCGGACTGGGCAAGCGCATCATGGCCGCGCTCACCGACGAGCTGGAGCGCCGGGCACCCGCCACCGCCTACATCTCCCTGATCGCGGACGGCCCCGCCCGCTTCCTCTACGAGAAGTTCGGCTTCGCCGACACCGCCACGCACGACTCGACCGGCATGTAGCGCGTCATGGACCCAATTTCCGTCGTTCACCACAGGAGGCCCCCCGTGCCGGACGTTGTCAACACCGAGCAGGCGCAGGCATGGAACGGCCCGGAAGGCTCCCACTGGGCCCGCAACCAGGACCGCTGGAACGCCGTGAACGAGGGCTTCAACGAACCACTGCTCGATGCCGTCGGAATCACCGGGGACCACCGGGTCCTCGACCTTGGTTGCGGCTCCGGGCAGACCACGCACCTCGCCGCGCTCAGAGCGCCCCAAGGGCACGCGCTCGGCCTCGATCTGTCTGGCCCGATGCTGGCCGAGGCGCGGGCCCGCGCCGAGCGGGAGGGCATCACCAACGCCTCCTTCGTGCAAGGCGACACCCAGGTGTACCCCTTCGAGGAGGGCTCGTTCGACGCAGCGGTCAGCCGCTATGGGGTGATGTTCTTCGCCGACCCGGTAGTGGCCTTCGCTAACGTCGCCCGGGCACTGCGGCCCGGCGGCCACCTGGCGTTCGTCTGCCCGGCCGATGCCACGCTCAACGGCTGGGTTGCGGCGATGGCGTCGCTGCGCGACGTCCTGCCCGTCGGTGACTTCGGACGGCCGGGTCTGCCCGGCATGTTCTCCCTGGCCGCCCCGGACCGCATCCGCGAAGTGCTCGCCGCGGCCGGATTCACCGGCATCAGCATCCACCAGGTGCAGGCGTACGGGACATGGGGGCACGGAGCCGAAGACGCGGCGGCGTTCCTGCTGGGCACCGGCCCCGGCCGCCATCTGATGGAGCAGGCCGACGCGGCCACGCGATCCCGCGCCCGCCGCACCCTGGCGGACCATCTGCGCGCCCAGGAGGTGGCGGACGGCACAGTCCAGCTGCTCAGCACGTCGTGGCTGGTCACGGCGGACCGCCCGGTATGACCACGCTCGTACGCCCGAGGATGAATCCCGGGCTGCGCGACCGCGGCTGAAGACCGAGGCGCGATTGCGGTTGGACTGCGGATAGCCGAGGGCGGCGAACACCAGCTACGCCATAGCAGTGGCCAAGGCCTCCAATGGGCACATCCGCCTGGCGCAGCGAGTGAAGCGTGGCCCCCTCGGCACACAGCCTGCACAGACCGGTGTTGATCGCGAGCTTCCGCCCGGCCGCAGTCTGCGTCAGTGCGGCGGTGACGTCAGGCGGGGGACGTCGGTGGGGGAAGGGTCGGGGCGGAGGTGATGCTTCCGGAGGTGCGTGACTGGGCTGAGGGTGTTGTGCCGGTTCCGGGCGGCTGATACTGCCGACTGTCTCTCACCGCGTGCTCGCCGGCCCCTACGATGCCGTCGTGCCGCCTGGTGGAGGTCGGTGTGGGTGTCGATGCCCCCGATCACCGCTATCCCAGCACGAGGCGGTCGGCAGACGACAAGACAGTGATGGAACCTCTAGCCAGGCTCCTATGAAATCACAGAAGCACGCCCGGCCACGTGCCAGACGGCACCGTCCGGCCAGCCGATGCTTCTCATCAAGGACAGCCTGAGCGTCAGTCGTTCGGAGAGTCAGGCCGTCGGATGGTGCCATCACCCATCCCCACTGTCGTCTGAAGCACAGCCCTTCCAGGCCGGCGGCCGTCCAGTCCAGCCACTGGAGTGCGCGACAGGTGTGGTGTTGTGGCCCGAAGGGGCTGTTGGGCGGCCATCTCGTTGACGGGGGTGCCGTGGAGCCCGGGTGGCACTGCGGAGCCGTGCGTGCCGTGAGAGTGTCCAGGTCGTTTGTCATAAGACGATCTTGGACACCCTCAGCATCGATCACGCGTCGAGAACGACACGCGCGCCATCAGGCACCGACCGGCCCCATGCACTCCAACAGCATCCGAGATCCGTATCCCGGACGCCGCTGAAGACTGCCGCTTGACAGGCCGGCCCCACGTATCGGTGCTGTGCCTGCATAGGGTGGCCGGTTCGGGTGCCTTACAGGTTGTTCGCATAGAAGCTGGTGAGTCGTTTGACGGCGGCGTCGACGTATGCGGGTTCGTCGTACATCTCGTAGTGGCCGGCGCCGTCGATCACCATGAGGTCGACGGGGTTGGGGGCCAGCTTCCACAGCTGCATGCCCATGTCGTAGGAGCCTGTGTTGCCGATGCGTCCGGCGAGGATGACCTGGAGGGGCTGGGTCATGAGTTGATCGGCCAGGTGGAAGGCGTCGTAGCCCAGCAGGAGGGAGTCGCTGCGCAGGAGGCGCCGGTTCGTGGAGTGTTCGTTGCCGCCGCGCTCGGTGCGGTAATAGGTGATGGCCTGAGTGGTGTCGATGTCGGTCAGGCCCGCTGCCGCGGCGTCCTCGAGGGTGTCGGGCAGCCAGTTCACGCGGGTCGTCTCGCCGGAGCGGGCCTCTTCGGTGCGTGCGTCCGCGAGGGCGTCGAGTGCTGCGGCCGGACCGTCGGGGGAGAAGCTGCGGAACGCGTTGCCGATGTTGACGGGGACGACCGTGCCGACTGCTTTGATGCGGTGGTCCGTGCGGGCGGTGTGGACGGCGTAGCCGCCACCGGCGCAGATGCCGAGGATGCCGATGCGCATCGGGTCGATGCCGGGGGTCGTGGTGAGCACGTCGATGGCGTAGGAGATGTCCTCGCCTCGGCGGTAGGGGTCTTCGAGGTCGCGGGGCTCGCCCTCGCTCTGGCCCTGATGGGCGGGGTCGAGGACGAGCGCCGCGATGCCGCGGGCGGCGAGACGGGAGGCGTAGTTGGCGCCGATCTGCTCCTTCACGCTGCTGCGTGGGGTGGAGAGCACGACGGCGGGCCGCGGTGTGCTGCGGTCGGCGTTGTTGTGCAGGTGGAGGTCCGCGGCGAGGTTGATGGGACCGCGCGGGATCGTGAGGTGCTGGATCATGCCTGGCTTCCTTCGTGAAATTGTTGTTCCATAGGAGTCCAGTACAAGGTCGCATCTTGTACCACATGAAACTAGTACGAAACTGTACCGCATCGATGGAGGAGCCGCATGCCGGTCGACGGGGCGCAGCTGTGGACGCTGAACCAGCGGCTGCTGGCAGTCGTGATGGATGCCTGCACGGAGGAGTTGGCGGAGCTCGGGTTGGAGACGAAGGAGTTCTTCGTCCTGGCCGAGGTGGAGGCATCGCCGTACCCGGCCGAGATCGCGACCGCGCTACTGCTGCCCAAGGCCAGCGTGACGGTCTACGTCCGCAACCTCGTCACCAAGGGCTTCATCCGACGCGAGATCGACGAGGCGGACCTGCGGCGTCACCGGCTCGTACTGACCGACGAGGGCACGAAAGCACGCGATCGAGCACTTGCAGCCCTCGCGGCGGAGTACGACCGCAGGTTGGCGAGGGTTACCCCCCAGGACCGCGTTGAGCTGCAACGCATCCTCAAAGCGGTGCTCGACTCGCCCGCGTCAGGCCGTATGCGCGAGTGATCGTCTGATGAGCCTGTATGCCGTGGTCTTTCCGATCTTCGCCACCCGTCCGGTCGTCGCCAACGCTCTCAGCCGCTGGAGCCACATTCTGCTGCCGCCGGTGCTGATCGCGATCGGTCTGCTCATCCTGATCGAGGGCGGGGCCTTCGGGCTGTAGGCGGTCCCGTTCCCTCCGGCGTGTGGTTTAGTGCCCGGGTCAGTTCCGGTTTGCGGCGCGTGCCGCGTCTAGTTCCTCGGTTCGATCGCCCAACTGTCCTTTCACGTCGGCGAGTTGTTGTTCCAGTTCAGTGATGCGGCGCTGAAGCTGGTCGAGGTCGGCCGGGGCACCGAGGCCGGATTCGGTCCAGACCGTCGTGCCCAACTCCTCGGACAGGCGTTTTCCGGCTGCCGGACGCGTGCCGTCAGCCGGGTGTTGCGTTCCAGGGCGTTGGCGAGGTCTGTCTGGAGCGAGACCCTGCTAACGCTCGGAGGGGGGCTTGTTGGTGTATCGCGGGCTTGCTGGCCTGGTGTGTTGTGGGTTCGTTGAGAGATGCGGGGTGCACGGTTCCAGCGGGCCGTTCGGGGTGTGAGCTGGGGTTGTGTCGTGTGTTCTGAGTGGGGCGGGGCTCGTTGTGGGTTTCGCCAGCGCGTAAAGACTCGGTTGGTGTTTGTGCTGGTCAGCGCTGTTTTGCCGGTTCGGTGAGTGGGGGTCAGCGGCTGCAGGTGGGGCGGTTGTGTTGTTCGGCGAGGTGGTCGAGCTGTACCGCGTCGAGGGCAGCTTTGGTGATGCGTTCGGTGCCGTCGTGGATGGCGGTGGTGGCTGCTTGGCGTATAAGCCTTGTGAGAGATCCGATGCGGCTGTGCCTGGCACGAGGCCGCCGCGCCTACTCCGTCGTGCCGGCCATGGACCCCGGCGCCAAGGACCTCGCTCCCGGCCACGCCCTCGCGCCATCTCGTACAGGACCTGACGAGCGCCGGATACGAATACCTCGACCTGGGCCGCACAGTCCCCGGCCAGCACGCCTACAAGGACCAGTACGGGCCGCACTGGAGCAAGACCGTCCACGCCGTCAGCAGACCCGCACCGCTGTACCTGAACCTGCCCGGTGAACTCGCTCAGGCAACCGCAGAACCGGTCTGAGGCGCAGGGCCCGCCCGCCCGGCCGAATCCAGGCAGCGGCATCAGGCGCACCCAAGGGACGCCCGGGGAGCCGCGCGACTGGCTCAGTCGCCACACCGCCTCCGCATCCGCGCCCGACATCCCCAACCGGCCGGGCGCTGACGGGGGAGCGGCTCGCCCGGCACACAGGAACCGGCGCACGCGGAGGTGGCCCGTGCCGAGTGGTTCGGCACGGGCCACTACCGCCGAGTCTTGTGCTCGTGCAGGGGTCTCAGCAGAGCATTCCGTTGCCGGTCACCCTCGCGGCCTCTGTACGAGGGGTCAGCGGGATTCGTCGTAGGGGTCGCGGCTGCCGGACTTGGCCAGGCCTCGGCTGATCATGTAGCCGACGGTGAGGACCACGATGTAGAGCCATGCCCTGTCGGCGCGGAAGTAGTCGGCGTGGCCTTCGTCGTCTCCCACGACCATGGAGGCGATCAGGACCGCGACGACCGCGGCGATGTAGGCGAAGAACTCGGTGGTCTTGAAAGCGGCCTTCGTTTCGGTCGACAGCCGGCGCGGCCGGTGAGCGGCCGTATCGGTGCCCGCGTGGTGGCCTGCGTTGCCGACCGGATTCACAGCGCTCATGAGAAGGCACCTTTCTTGTTCATCGGAGCGTGTGATGCGCTCCGCGGGTAAGGAACGCGTCAAGATCGACGCGGCATCTACTGAGTGCCCACGTGCAGCTGATTAAACAGAGCATCAGAACATGGGCATGACATGCTCTGGGGTGACTTCGGCCGGGCCAAGGTCTTGTCGCGGTGCGCGCCAAGGGGGCCAACTGCGGGACCGGCTGGAGGGCCTGGTGGACCGACCGCGTTCAGGGGCCCCGCGAAAGATCACGGACGAGCAGGTCTAGGGCCTGTCTCCTTGCTGGAGAGGCCGCCCAACCGACCGGAAAGTCTGGCGCCTCGAGGGGGCTGCTCGGCTACGGTCGCCGGGGAGGTAGACGAGTGTCCTGGCCATCTGTGATCATCCTTGTCCCCGCGGATCGACGTCCGTTGGTTGAAGGGTGAATGCGTGCTTTTGAGCTAGTGCCGGATCCTGTGACGGGTGACGACAGGCTGCACTGGCACGGGTACTCGTACTCCATCGACCTCTCATGCGGGATTCTGACTGACTACGAGAGCGACGAGCTTGATCAGGTGACCACCCAGATCGGCGAACCATACGCGGTCTACGTCTCGTGCCAATCCATGGACGCGGCCCGGGCCTTCCTCCGTGACGTCCTCCCTGAACTCGACGGGCTCGTCGACACCAACCACTACGAAATCCTGCAGGCGAGCGAGTTCCTCACGCTCGTCGACCGCCACCCCGACTGGGACTGGCGGCGCCAACCGAGCACCGACCTCGAATAGGTCGGCTCACATCGGCACCCGGTCACCTGCGGGACCAGATCAGAATGGCAGCGAGGTGCAGGGCGGCCTGATAGGCGACTGCGAGTTTGTCCGTCCGCATTGCGAGGCCGCGCCACTGCTTGAGTCGGGCGATGCACCGCTCAACAGCATTGCGCTCCTTGTATGTCTCAGCGTCGAAGCCGGGTGGACGACCTCCGGCGCGGCCTCGGCGCAGTCGGTGGCCGATCTGGTCCGCAGGCTGCGGGATGACGGCACGGACGCCGCGTCGACGGAGATGGCCACGGATTGCGCGGGAGGAGTAGGCGCGATCCGCAAGGACGATCGCTGGACGGGTTCTTGGCCTGCCGAGTCCCCTTCGCGGGACCCGGATTCCGGCCATGACCGCCTCGAAGGCCGGCGCATCACCGGCCTGGCCCGTGGGGCACGGATCGCGTGCTGTTCCTGATCCTTCATCCGGGCGAAGGCGTGCTCGACGCGGGCACGCGCTTTGCGGTGAGAGACGTTGTGTTCCTCCTTCCAGGCTAGGAGTTCAGTCTGGCCGCGTTCGCGGCGGCGGGATGACCAGCCCGGTGCCCCGGTAGCCGCCGTCCGCGATCACCGTGGTCCTGCCGACGGCGTCCTTCGCGCCCGACAGCGCCCACGCCTTGCAGTCATTGCGGTTGCCGGGCACCGGCCGACCGCGACCGCGACCGCGACCGCGACCACGAGCCGGGTGTCGGCATCGATGACGACTTGATGGTTGGTCGAGTACCTGTAGTTCTTCGACTGCTCGGCGATTGTGTGGTCGCGCGTGGGCACCAAAGTCCCGTCCACGATGAGTACCGCATCCTTGCGGAACCGCGGGCGGGGCCGGAGCGCGAGCGACGGCCCGAGATGATCGATGATGCGGCCGGCTGAGGACTTCGAGACGCCGAACAGCGGTGCCAGCTGCCGCAGGGTCAAGTTCGTGCGCGAGTAGGTTGTCACCAGCAGCACACGGTCCTCCAAAGAGTGACTCCAGGGGCGGCCTTGCGTGTCGGGTCCGCTCCTTCCCGGCGTAACGCGGTGTTCAGCTTGTGGAAGCCACGCGGGCTCAGTCCGCTGAACGGGGCAATCCAGGAAGGCTCCGACGCCGTGATCACACCAGCCACAGCGTGATCATGGCATCACACCGGCCGGGAGAGGTGATCACTCTCTTCTCTGTGGAGATCGCGGTCAAAAGGGCGGTTCGCTGCTGCAGCCGCCCGTCCACAGATCCGAGTCTTGCTCGTCAGGCTGCAAACCTGTGTTTTCTCCCCAGGACTTGAGACCTCGGCGGGCAATGAAGCGATAGGAACGGTTGTCGCTTGAGACCAGCACATCACGGACCAACGGGGTGAGAGGGACACGCTGCTGAACGAGCTCCGGGGCGTCCAGGAGCGCAACAGCCGCAGCAATGGCCGCTTCCTGAACAGCAAGGTCCGGAGCGTGTAGGAAAGCAGAGACAGCCTGGAAGAGCCCGGGACGCAGTGCCCGGACCTGGACGGACTCTGGATACTCCTCCAGGCAAAACCCCACGCCTGCCATTTGAGCCTCTGCCTCGCTGTCGACCTCGATGGCGACCGACGTCACCCAGTCCAGCAAGGCAGCGCGCAGCGGAAGGGATCGGCCATCACGGTCGACCACAACGGTGCCCGTGCGCGGGTCGCCGAGGATCGCCGCCACATACGCTGCCGCAGGCACGGTCGCGGAGTAGATCGTGTTCTGGTGATGCACCGGGTCGTTGAGGTGCCGCAGAGCCCTGGTCTGTGTGCCGGCGTCGTCCGCCAAGAGTCCGGCCAGCAGAGCTGGGGTTCCTGCGGCCGACCCACGGGCATGTTCGAGTGAAGCCCAGTCGGTCCCCGCCAACAGATCCCATGGGTCTGCCAGCAGATCGTCAACATCCGTGATCGTCACACGTCGAGTATGGCCGTTGCTCCCACACCTGCCCCGGCCACCTCATGTGCATAGCGGGACAGCTCCTAGCACGACGAGTAGCGTTATCGCTACGCCTCTTGGAACTCTTCATCCAGAGAAGGGCTTCCTCGGGCGCGGTGAGAGTGCCCCGGATGGGCGTCGGTCGGCCGCGCCACAGGCCCGACTCGGTCATCGCCGTCACGGGCGATCCGCCAGACGCTGCGGCGTCGGGACATCCGGGCAGTGGTCCGGGAGAGAGCGGACCAGAAGGCCAACCGGAGCGGCGTGGCCGGGCCGGCGGTAGACCACCGGCCTTCGACTGCGACCTCTACCAGGCCCGCAACGTCGTCGAACGCTGCTTCAACGGGCTCAAGCAGTTTCCGCGCCATCGCGACCCGCTTCGACAAACTCGCCGCCCGCTAGCCGCGCTCCAGCGCGTAGCTGGGCCTGCTCCCTCCACAGGTCGCCGTCCGGGCGGACCAGCGCGTCGGCCTCCTGCGGCCGCTCCGCCTGCCAGCGCGCGTAGTCGGGGTGGTGGGGATTGTAGAAGTCCATGTTGATCCAGGGTCGCTGTGCCGGTGCGCTCCAGCGCTCCTTGACCATGGCGGTCACCGCCGTCTTGCCCGCTCCGGTCTGCCCGGCCACGATCACGGCGACCGGGCTGCGCTGCGGGGTGCAGCCGTCGAGGAAGACGGGGGCGATCTGCTCGCGGAAGATGCGCCGGTTCTCCTCCAGCGGCAGCTGCCCCTCCGTCGTTGTACTCACGCAATTCCGCCGGCGAGGGACTGGCGGACTGTGCGGGCCAGGGTATGGGCGCGCTGGAGAGCGTCGGAGTCACCGGGCCGCAACTGGAGCTGGGCCCGGTTGAGTTCCTGCTGGTAGTGGGTCAGCTGCTGGGCAGTGGTCGCGTCGGCGTCGCGCAGCGCCGCGGAGACTTCCGTGACGGCCGCACGCAGATCGCTCAGGGCTGCCTCGTAGGGCTGGTCGCCGTACAGGCCGCCGGGCACCGGCTCGACGTGGGCGAGCACCGGGTCGGTGGGGGACTGGTCGTTCATACGCGGGTCATTCCTTCGGTGTTGTCGAGTGAGGTCAGGTGGGCGGTGTCGCCCCAGGAGGACAGACGAAGGCGGTGGCCGTCACCGTTCCAGCAGGACACCGAGGTTCGCCACGGGCGGCAGCTGCTCGGGAGCGGACGCGCCGATGCCCGCGAGCACGTAGCGCAGGTCGATCACCACGGCGTCGTGCGCCGCGATGAGGACCCGCCGCTGCGGCGCGGCCCGGCCGAGGTCGGTGACGAACTGGCCGACCCGGACGGCGACGTCGGTGAAGGCCTCGCCGCCGGGAGGCCGGTAGACCACTCGCCCAGCAGCTGGCGGCGGCCCGCCTCCTCCGGTGCCCGGGCATGAAGGGCGGCAGGGGGATGCAGCTCGAAGACGCCCATCTCCCGGTCTCGCAGCCGCTCGTCGACCAGTACCTGCAGCCGCGGCGTACCCAGCTCGGCGGCGCGCTCCGCACTACATCTGCACCTGCCTCAACGACGCCCTCGCCGCGAGCGGGCTGACCAGGCCCGGCAACGAGCAGCTGGGATACACGCCCCGCGACTTCCGAAGAATCTTCGTGACCGACGCCCTCCGCTCCGGCCTGCCCCCGCACATCGCCGCCCGCATCTGCGGCCACCGGACGGTCGACACGACCCTCGGCTATGCCGCGATCTATCCCGAGGACGTCATCAACCACCACCAATCCTTCATCGCCCGCTGCCGGGCGCTGCGACCCGAAGAGGAGTACCGCGAGCCCACCGCACAGGAGTGGCAGGACTTCCTCGCCCACTTCGAACTGCGGAAGGTCGCCCTCGGCGTCTGCGCACGCTCTGCACTCCCTGCGTCCATGAACACGCCCCGTTGACTGAGCGAAACCTGAGATTGCCCAGTTCAGTGGGCGGACGGAGTCATTGGGCACTACGTTCAACGGTCGTGATGAAGGATGTTCCCCGACGAGATTTGGCAGCCCTGGCGGTTCCCCAGTGGGGTCGGCTGATGGAGACCGGCAACCGGTACGAGCCGTACCAGCTGATCGATCCCGACGGAGCGGCCGTCGAGCCGGTCGCCGTCTACTTCCAGGAGTTGGGCGGCCGGGAAAGCGCCGTCAACGGTTCGCTCCTACGGGATGGATCTGTTGCGGTGGTGTCGGTTCCTGCGGTCCGTGGATGTTCCCTGGGATCGGGCGACCCGCCGGGAAGCCCGGGATTTCAACTGCTGGATCCAGCAGACCGTCAAACCCAGGAAGGTCAAGGCCCAGGGGCCGCGGGCGGTAGGGGAAACCGGTGCCGCGAACCCGGTGACCGGGAAGCCGTCGACCGGATCCGGGTACGCTCCGGCCACCGTCGTGCACAGCGAGACGGTCCTGCGCCGGTTCTACGGCGTGCACCGCGATGCGGGGACCGGCCCGCTGCTCAACCCGTTCCCGCTGGATCTTGCCCGCCGCTCTGGACGGGCTCACGCGCACCACAATCCGATGGCCGGCTGGAAGCTTGAGCGCGCGGGCCGGTACCGGCCGAGCCTGCCGCGGCGAATCCCGCGTTCGATTCCGGAAGCATGGTTCAACAAACTGTTCGCGGCGCTGCCCTCCAACCGCGACCGGGCCCTGGTCGCCTTCTGGATCTCCACCGGGGTGCGGGCTTCGGAACTGATCGGCATGCGTCAGCGCGACGTCGATCCTGGCCAGCAGTTGATCAGCGTGGTGCGCAAGGGCTCGCGGGCGGTCCAGCAGGTGCCGGCATCTGCGGACGCTTTCGTATGGCTGCGCCTCTACCAGCAGGAGGTACAAGGCCAGGTTGTGCGAGGACGCACCCAGCCGGTGTGGTGGACACGGCGAGATCCGAGCCGACCCCTGACCTACCATGGCGCCCACCGGATGTTCGAGCGTGTCAACGCCTCGCTCGGCGCCGACTGGACCCTTCATGACCTCCGGCACAGCGCGGCCGCCCGGATGGTGCGCGACCCGAAGCTGACGCTGTCCGACGTGCAGTGGGTGCTCGGACACGCTCACCTGTCCGCCACGGAGGTCTATCTGACGCCGCACAAGGACCAGGTCGTGGCCGGCGTGCTGGCACATCACGCACGCCAGGTCCGCACGAGCATCCAGCCGGTGCCACCGCCGCCAGCACCAGGCTACGATCCGGCGTCGCTGGAGGTCTTGTTCGGGCGCTCGTCATGACGGCCGTCGTCAAGCACACGACGCGCAAGCCGTTGGAGATCACGAACCCGAGCGCGGAGCAGGCCAAGGCGCGAAACAGCCGACTGCGGGAGCAGTTCCCGGCTCGGGCGTCACAACGGTGGTGGCCCCAGACCGCGCAGTCGTCTGAGGAGACGCTGCGACACCTGACGACGGCGCCGTTCCTTCCGGTGGCGAACGGCACCCGAGCGGGACGCCGCCGCGGGGTGATCAAGTTGCTGCGCTGGCTGTCGAGCCGGCCCGGGGATACCTGGCAGCAGCGATGGATGACCACGGGAGCCGAGGAGTTGTCCGGAGCCTCCTGGGTGGAGATCCCCAAGCGGTGAGCAACCCCACCGCAAGACCCGCGACTACGTGGCATTCGGTCCGTTCCAGTTCGACCGCCACCAATACGATGACGCCTTGCAGGCCCTGAGCGCGGTGATCGGCTCCGCCGCCGACGACACGAGCGCATGAACACCGCCGTCAGTCCGTCTTGCCGCACATGGGGTCCAGGGGCGGAGGCCAGCGCCGGGGGACTCGTCCTCACCCGTCGGCGACGGGCAAGTTGTGCCACCAGTGACCGCATCCGCCGGAGCAGAAGCGTTCGCGGCGCCGTTCGTCTGCGACCGCGAGGACCTCGACCAGTAGCCGGAACGCCTTGCGTCGTTCGTCGACAGGGGTGAGACCGGCGATCTTCCCCAGTTGCTGGTCGATCGGGCCGCAGGTGATCAAGGCCGCCGGGGTGTGCGTCGGGCGCAGCCCGGCACGTCGGATGCTCTCCGGTCCGTCTTCGGTGACGGCGCGCGCCTGCACGCAGTGGTGGCGCAGGAACAGAAGTATCTCGGCCTGCTCCTCCGGGCTGTGGGTGTCGAACCACTCGATGCCCTGTGACATCGGGCGCAGTCCTTGGGCGAGTTCGTTGAGGATGATGTCCCGCTCGGTCATGATCAGCTCCCGCAGGTCAGCGAGGCGAAGACCTCAGCGGTCTCGTCGACGAAAGCGCACAGTTGCTGCACGGCCTGCCGACAGTCATGCGGGTCGAGAGCCGCCACGGCCCGGACTTCGAGCCATCGGTCCCAGGGACCGGCCGGGGCAAGGAACTGTGTCGTGTACTCGGAGCCGAGAATCTCATCGAGGTACAGAAGCGTCCCAAGGACGACTGCCTGGTCGTAGTCGAGGTCGGGACGCGACAAGTAGTGATCAAGGTATGCGCTGAGCAGTTCGGCATCCGCTGCAGTACCGAACCTCGCAAGGGCGACGCAGTATGCCGCGCCCGCATACGGCCCCTCGCTGGCCAGCAGGAGCCGGCCTATGAGCTCGCGGAACTCGGACCTGTGGGCCACAGCAACCAGCCAAGCGGCAGTCTTGCGCTCGCGCCATCCACCCTCGAAGAGTACGCCGAGCTCCGCCGGAGTGATTTCGTACGCAGCCTGAGCCAGGTCCCGCACAAACGCGGAGCGCTCGACCGGGCTCAGCCGGAAAACGCTCCCGCCCAACCGAAGGTATCGCCGATCAGGCGTGACGAACCGCCGAACCAGATCCTGCAACTCGGGATCGCTCTGGACATCACGCATAGCCGCATCCTGGCCCGGGACGGTACTCATGTGCCACAGGTTTGCCGACTGCCTCAACAGAGCGTAGTTACTGGTTCAGAGAAGCCTGCATCCGCTGCCCTGTCCTGCGGCCCGATGCCGAACAGATGCCCCGCCTGGAGGAAATCCACGCGAACCTGATCGACCGGCTCCAGGAAGCCAAGGAACAGGGATGGCTCGGCGAGGTCGCCGCGATCGAGGCCAGCCTCGCCGCCGCCGAGCAGAAGCTCGCCGCCATGCGCGACCTCGCGGCCCGGCACACCACCGTCCACCTAGGCATGCCCGATCTCCGTGGCGTCGTCGCGCGCATCGACTCCGAACAGCGAAACGAAGATGCGAAGCAGCAGCCCTGAGCACTAAAACGAGGCGATGACCGTGTTCCTCTGTTCCAAGTGCGGCACCGCGATCACGCCGGAGCTCGCCGAGCTTGCCGCCGTCCCTGACATCTCAGACGACGAGCGCGACCGGGACAAGGAGACACGCCGGGCACCTTCCACCGTTCCACGGGGCCACTACGCGATCTGGGGACCTCCCTACGTCGTGCAGGACCACCTCGGCAGGTGGCTGAAGGAAGACCAGGCGCGGGCTGCAGTCGTCATCGGCTGGATCGTCCAGGGCGCCCGCCGGGACTGACCAACAACGAACGTCCTGCCGGTCCACCGCCAGGGTCTGTCATATTCTGTAGTCGTCTGCGCCAATGTCTGCAGTCCTCTGCACGCCCCCTGTGGGGCTGTATCAAGTCGCCTTCCTCGTCAGGCGTGACGGTGCCTCTCCGGGGCGACGGCGAGTGCCTGCTTGTATGACAGTGCGATCCGGCGCCGGGCGGGGTCGACTTCGAGGATCTTGACGGTGAGTGCTTCGCCGACCTGAACGACGTCTTCGGGCCTTTCCACGTGCTCGTCGGCCAGTTCGGTGTTGTGAACCAGTCCCTCGAAGCCGTCCTCGGAGTCCTCGATACGGACGAAGGCGCCGAACGGTACGAGTTTCGTGACGGGGCCGGTGACGATCTGACCGACCTGCCGCGCGAGATCCAGCATCGGATCCGGCTGCAGTGCCTTCAGCGATAGCGGCACACGCTCCCGCACCATGTCGACGTCGAGGACTTCGGCGGTGATCTCCTGGCCGACGCTGACAACGTCGGACGGGTGGTTGATGTGCCGCCAGGACAGCTCCGGAATGTTGATCATCGCGGTGAAGCCGCCGATGTCCACGAAGGTGACGCCGAAGCTTGCAATGGTCGTCACCCTGCCGGTGACGACCTGGCCGCGTCGCAGGGTCTTCAGGAAGGCCCAGTCCCGGTCGCTGGGCGTCGGCTCGGTCTGCCAGCGTGCTCGCAGGACACCGTCGCTGTACGGCAGCACAGCGGTGAACAGGGGGAGATCTTCACCGGCATACATGGATACGACGCCGCCGGCACGCGCGCTGGCGAGCCGGGAGGTCGCTGCCTCGAACTGGGTCTCGTCCACGACCGTGCTCGTGATGTGTCCGTCCTGGTCCTCCCAGATGACCTCCACCAGGCCTTTGTCGGGTAGGGCGGCCACGGCCGTGTCGATGTCGGTGAGCAGGTCCGGCCAGACCGCCAGCTGGGAGCGTGGGGCCAGCCGGGAGCGGACGGTCTCGATGGTGTCGCGGGTCAGGCGGTGCCACCGGGATGCGTTGGCGCCGAAGGCCTCCTCCAGGAACACGGCACGGTGGGCGCTGACGGTCCAGTCCAGGCGGGCCCAGAAGTCGGCGTCGGCCGGACGCTGCACGTACGCGGGGTCGTCGGGGGTGAAGTCGTACGGCGACGTGTCCAGGCGTTCTGGGAACAGGCCGAGCGCTCGGGTGCGTGTCAGCGCTTCTTCGCAGGGCCGGCTGCTGCCGATGTAGAGGTGCTGGTCCCAGCCGACGTGCACCGTGAAAGCTCCCTCCACCTCCAGACGGCACCAGGCGCCGTGGTCGCGGAGCATGGCCCGGACGAGTTCCAAGCCGACGTCGATCGGCACCAGTGCGCCGTCGTGGAAACCGGCGGGGCCGGCGGGGAAGAGGCCGGTCAGGTCGTAGCCCAAGGGCAGCACGTGGCCGATCCGGAAGCGCATCTGTCCTGGCTGTCGTGAGCAGCTGGTCTTCGCCGGCTACGACTTCGCCGCGCCCCGGCGACGCGACACGAAGGCATGGTCCGTCGTTGCCACCGTACTCACAGAGGGGTTGACCTACGATCACCGCCCGGGCTGTGGGTGCTCGCGGCTCCCCTCGTTCCGTCCCCGGACCCGAGCACAGGTGCGTGCCCGTCGAGATGCGGCCGAGCGGCTGGGCCTGCCCCTGTCGGTAACCCTCGCCCGCCGCGACGCCTTCATCCCGGAGGACCGCGACGAGCATTCCTCCTTGCGGTCGGACGCCACGCCCGACAAGACCTGAGCGTCGCGCCGGACGGCGGCTGACGGGGAAGCTCAGAGTGTAGTGACCGGCTTGAAGTTGCACCGGGGCCGCGATGTGATGATCTTGAGTGATCACGGCGTCCGAACCGTCCTGGATAGCCCCCTTCACCCGGCTGAGCCTGCGGCAGTTCGGGAAGCTGGTGACGGTTCTGCGGCGTCAAGGTTGGAAGCGGTCCGCAGGGGCCGGCCGTGGAGCCTGCCGTTGGAGGACCGGGCCCTGCTGGTCGCGACCTACTGGTGCACGAACCTGACCATGCGGCAGCTCGCCCCGCTGTTCGGGATCTCGAAGTCGGCGGCGGACCGATCATCGACCATCTCGCGCCGATGCTCGCCCTCCAGCCACGCAAGCGGTTCGCGAGGGACACCGTGCTCATCGTGGACGGCACCCTGGTACCCACCCGCGACCGCGCCGTCGCCGAGCAGTGGAAGAACTACCGGTACTCCACCAACCACCAGGTCGTCATCGACGCCGACACCCGCCTCGTCGTGGTGGTCGGCCGACCTCTGCCCGGCAACCGCAACGACTGCAAGGCATGGGAGGAGTCCGGCGCGAAGGCCGCCGTCGGCACGACCATGACCATCGCCGACGGCGGCTATCCGGGCACCGGACTCGTGATGCCCCATCGACGCCGCAAGGACGAGGAACTGCCCGACTGGAAGCAGGCCCACAACAAGTCCCACAAACAGGTCCGCGCCCGCGTCGAGCACGTCTTCACCCGCATGAAAACCTGGAAGATCTTTCGCGACTGCCGCCTCAAAGGCGACGGCGTCCACCACGCCATGCTCGGCATCGCACGGATACACAACCTCGCCCTCGCCGGATAGACCCCCCGCTGCACAGCAGCCCACCCTGCCCGATGCCACTCAGAGATCATTTACGGGACAACCCCTCAGGGTCTGTCCGGTGTGTCGGCAGGGTCCCCTTGCGTGCCTTCTAGGCTGGCGCCATGGACAACGGGCTCGCTCACGAGGAAAGCGTCTTCATCAACTTTCGACGCTACGGCCCGGATCCGAAGGAGCACGGGTTTCGGTGGGTTGACATCAAGCAGTTCCGCTTCTCTGCGGAGTCAGTGGCCGATAGAGGGCTGCTTGCCGCACTGATCGAGCATGAGCAGTTTCGGGACGACTATGCAGGTGGTGGAGTGCTGCCGGACGGGCCCCGGCACGGTCCGTATTGGCTGCGGTTGATCACTCCCGACCTGTACGAGTCCATCGGCCAGGAGAAGGCCGTGCAGATCCTACGGGAGTGGGTGGATCCGCTCTGGGACGTGCCCACCGAGCTGGAGGCAGATCTGCAGCAGGAGGTGTTCGCCCGCCTGGCCGCAGCCGATGGCATCTACCACCTCAGCGAGCTCGGTGATGAGGCGATTCATGACTGGGGGCGCGTGCACGACTACTTCCACGAGTTCGTGCTCGTCGACCGCTCGGCTGGGCGGATCACGCTCATCGTCGCCGCGGACGACTGAGGCAACCACCGGGCACATCCGGATGCATGCTTCATGTTCCTGGACGACCTCGACTCGGGGCCGCTCCTTCAACTCCTTTCAGCCACGTCCCGTCCTATCGTTTGGTGCGGGCGCGGGCGAGTCGCGGCCAGGTAGTCGGACAGTTCTCGCCGGCCATCGCTGCGAAGCGTTCCGCTGTTCTCGGCTGGATGCCGAGCAAGTCGGAGAGCACGACGGGTGGCAGGTCGGCGAGCGCTTGCATCATGGCCGTGTTCCGGGCTGCGCGGGCGGGCAGGCCGCAGCGCTTGAGTTTGTCGGGCAGCGGCGCAGGTTTGCGGGGGCGCCCGGGGGCTCGGCCCGGCAGCAGGTACCTGGTGGCTTCGTTGCCGTGCCGGGATCCGCCTTCGAGGTGGTCGTCGATGAGGCGGGCGACCTTCGGTGAGCAGGAGAGCAACGGTCAGGAGATCAAACGAGGATGTGAGAACCGGGTGACCTTCGTTGTCATGTGGGGAGGAACGTGATGTTGCCGCCGAAGGCGAGGCGGTCGACGATGGCCGCGCCCGCCGAGGCGTCCTGACGCGAGCAAGACTGCGGGAACGGCCTCGACGGCGGCGAACCGCGGGGCCGGCGACTGACCGGGGCGCGGGTGCTTCAGTGCTCGACGACGGCCGTCGCCACCGGGACTGCCAGCAGCAGGCTGAGTCCGACCAGGGGGAGGCGGTCCAGCCACAGGATGGCGGCGAATTCGCGCAGTGTCGCGGCCAGCCAATAGGCGGGGGAGGTCGGCGCGCCCACGACGTGCACGGGCACGCCGACGCGGCGGGCCAGCAGGGTCGTGCGGTAGACGTGGAAGCCGCTGGTGACCACCGTGGCACGGTGGCCGGGAGTGGCGCCGTCCACGAGGGCCGCGCTGAAGCGGAGGTTCTGCCCGGTGTTGACGGAACGGTCTTCCCGCACGATCTGATCGGCTAGAACTCCGCGTACGCGCAGATAGTCGGCCATCGCGTCCGCCTCGGAGCGGACCTCGTCGTCGCCTTGGCCGCCCGAGACGACGAACACCACACGAGGCGTGCCCGGTGTGCGGGCGGCGTCGATCGCGAGGGCGCGCTCCAGCCTGCGGGTCAGCAGCGGGCCGGGCTGGTCGCCGTTGAGCCCGGCACCCAGGACGACGACATGGGTGGTTTCCGGTAGGGGGCTGCTACGGCCCCGGACGAACACGTAGCCGGCGAAGACGAGGAAGAGCAGCGTGAGGTATCCAGCGGCCGCGTTCACCGCGACCACGACGGCACGGAACGCCTCGCCGCCGATGGCATGGGAGACCGCGTCGAGGGCGAGCACCGCCAGCACCGCGCAGCCGGCGGCCCCGGTCGCCAGCAGGGCTGCCTGCGGTCCGTAGCGCCGGACCAGGAGGACACCGTCGGCCAGCAGCAGCAGGCCCAGCGCAAGCGCCAGGAGCAGGGCGGCAACGGCGAGGACGGTGGCGATGGCCGGGTGGGCTGCCGCACTGCGACAGGCCACGCCGAGCCCGGCAGAGGCCACCGCGAGGCAGAACAGGACCGCGGTGGAGAACCGGTGCGGTGCCAGCAGGGCGTTGACGACGCCGCCCGCGGCGAACACGACCGCGGCGACGTACTCCGGGTACTCCGGCATGTGCCGCACCGCTCCACTCTCCCGCCCGCCGGGCCGCTGCCCGTACCCGCCCGCCTCTCGCCGCCCGCAGGTTCCCGGACCCGGCACGGACGGCTGCCGGCCATCCTCCCAGACCTGCTGTGGTGCGCCGAACGCGGGCGGGCGGTGGTGCGTTCGGCGGGACCGGCATGTCGTGCCGGTGCGGCTGCCCGGCGGCCGCGCAGGGGCAGCCGGTGTGTGAGGTCCGCGATGCGAGCCGGCTGGCCGATCCGCTGGCCGGCCGCCGCCCGCCGGAGCGCGGCCGGTTGGGCGGCCGGGGCCTGATGCTGGTCCACTACGTGGCCGACCTGGTGCGCGTGCACACCGGCGACGACGGCACGACCGTGCGCTTCTACCTCAGCTTGTGACAGCGCGCGGGCGGCCCGCACCGAGGACCGGGCAGGCGTCGTCCTGTGGCGTCGAGAGACTGACGTGTCAGGCGGAAACACGACATCCCCCCACCCGAACCGGGCAGGGGGCTCTGGCATCAGGTGACGTAGCGAGGGCGGTCAGCGGTGGCCGATGGATCACGCCTCATGCTTCCTGCGGCACGAGAAGTGTTCGGGCAGCCCTTCGGGTCCTTGAAGGCTTGTGGGCTGACCGCAGCCGAAGCGGCAGAGCGGGATCGCTTGACCCGACGCGTCGACCGGAACCCTGGCGGTCTCGGTTTCTCGGGGGCGGGACTCAAGGACGATCGCGCGGCTGCCACGTCTCTGCTTCGGTTCAGCCCGCACATCTGAAGCCGGACGGTCCTCGGTGCACCTGTCGCGCCAATCCCCCTGTCGTACGGATGGCTGGCGCTCAAGACTCGGCCTCTGTTTGGACTGCGTTCGGTGGACGGTTGATCTTTGTTCCGGAACGGTGTGTCCATGCTGCAGGAGGTCCGGAACTCCCGTTGGCCCGCGCCAGTTGGAGTAAACCAACCAACAGGCCGCCACCGCTCCCTGAGGTGGGGGTCGCAGGCACGAGCTCTGGACCTGACCTCCTATTCGGTGCGCAGGGCCGTCGCGGTTCGGGCCCTGGCGGCCCAGCCGGCGGGCAGGAGCGCACCCAGGGTGGCGATGAGTAGGCCGCCGAGTGCAAGCAGGAGCAACTCGGCCCCGTGGTAGACGGCGATGACGGAACCGGGGAAGCGGAGCCCCGTGCTGTCGCCCATCGCGGGGATGACCCAGCCGTGCAGGGCCACGCCGAGCGGCACACCCAGAGTGCCCGCGACCAGTCCGGTCACGGCGACCGAAGTGAGGACCATCGCGACGGTCTGCCGGGGGGTCATGCCGAGCGCCTTGTGGACACCGATCTCCCGGACGCGCTCGCGGGTGTCGAGCAGCACGCCGTTGAGCACGCCGAGCGCGGCCACGGCGACGAGCATCAGCGTGAGGATCGCGGACAGCGCGTTGAGCGTGACGACCATGTCGCTGCCGGCGTCGAACCCACCGGCCCGAGCGGTGACCCCCAGCGGTGCCAGGTCCTTGTTCAGCGCGTCGATGTAGTCGGAGATGTCGGTGCCTGAGGTGACCGCGATGTGATGGCTCGTCTCCGCCAGGTCGGGATGGGCGGCCGTGAGGGTCGAGGCGTCGGTGAAGACCTGCATGCCGTCGTTGCGGGGGTCGAGGACCTCACCGACGATCCGGACCGTGACCGGCTCGGCCAGGCCGTTCAGGGTGACGGTGTCGCCGATGCGGGTGCCGGTGGCGGCCAGGAAGGGGGTCGGGACCACGGCCTCGCCGGGTTTGTCGATCCAGCGGCCCGAGACCATCGTGTAGCCGCCCCAGGAGGCGTCGCCGGTGAAGGCGTTCACGTTGAGGGTTCCGGTCAGGCCGGACACGGTCGCCCGTACCGTCGAGGCGCTGTAGTACTTCCCGGATCCGGCGGCAGCCTCGATGGCCGCGGCGACTGCGGCGGGATCGACCTCGGGCTGCTTCTCGGGGGCAGGACCTTGGGGGCCGAAGTCCGGCAAGGGCGCGGGCACGACGACATCGGCGGCGTCGTGGGCCCTGGCCTGCATCACCTGGCCGAGCGAGGCTCCCATCCCCACGGTGAACGTGACGGCGATGGTGCCGAACAGGATCGCCGTGCCCATGGCCAGCGCGCGGGCGGGCCGCGCGAAGGGCCGGGCCAGGCCCAGGGCGACCGGCTGCGGCAACGGCAGCCGTCCGGCCAGGCGGGCCGCCCACCGGCCGCGCCCCGCCGAAGCGGTACGCCCGACGGCGAGCGCGTCGACCGTGCGCAGCCGGCCGGCCCGCCAGGCACTGGCCCACGCGGTCACCGCCACCAGGCCGAGCACACCGGCGATCACCGCCAGGTCGACCCAGGGGGCGATGGTCAGGGACGAGGTGCCGTAGGCCTCCTCGGTCTCGGCCAGTACGGGGACGGCGAGCAGGTGGCCGGCGAGGACACCGAGGGTCGTGCCGGCGGCGGCCGGGATCAGCGCCTGGCTCACGTAGGCGCGCACGACCTGGGCCGGGGTGAAGCCGACGGCCTTGAGGATGCCGATGCGACGCGTTCCCGTGCCGACGGCCGACGCGACGACGTTGCCGACGATGAGCACCGACATGACCAGGCCGAGGGCGCCGAACGCGATGAGGAACGGGACGTAGAGGGCGGTGTCCTGCTCGGCGGTCTTCTTGACGGTGAGCCATGACTGTTCGCCGACGGCCGCACCTGGCGGCAGGGATTGCGTCACGGCCTTGCCGCCCGCGGTGATCTGCGCGGCGGTGCCCGCGTCGGTGAAGCGGTAGAGCATCTGGTAGCCACCGCTGCCGGGCACGGTGAGCGCCGCCATCTGGGACGGAACCACCCAGGCGTCAGCGGTCTGCGTGACCGAGCGGGCCACACCGACCACCGTCAGTGTCGGATCGCCGGACAGATCAGGGAAGGTGATCTTCATGCCCATGGTCGGGAAGAGCGCGGAGTCGGCGGACAGCACGATCTCGCCGGAGCGCGTGGGCCACCGCCCATCGAGCAGCGCCGCCTCGTCCACGTCCCGGCCGGCATCGCCCCGGCCGGCCACAGTCATCGGCCACCCGGGGTTGTCCCAGCCGTCCGACCGCGGGGTGACCGTCGCCGTACGGAACGGCCCGGCCGCGGCGCTCACCCCGTCGGCGTCCTTGGACTTCGACAGCTGCCCGGCACTCACCTTGCCCGCGTCGAACTGCACGGACAGATGCGCGCCGTGCTGCTTGGCGAAGGCGTCGTCGAAGGGCGCGCCGGAAACCACGAGCAGCGATCCGCCGAGGACGGAGGCGGCCACCGCCATCATCGTGGCGAGCCCGATCACCAGTGTCTGCACCCGGCGTCGTCCCACCCCGGAGCGCACCACCCTGCCGAGAGCGCTCATCGGACGGCCTCCGGGGCGACGGTCTGCGACCGGACGTCTTCGGTGATCCGGCCGTCGGCGATGCGGACCGTACGGTTCGTGCAGGACCGGGCCAAAGCCAGGTCGTGGGTGACCACGACGATGGTCTGGCCCTCGGCATTGAGGCCGGTGAGCAGCTCGCTGACGTCCTGTCCCGCAGCCGTGTCCAGGGCCCCGGTCGGCTCGTCGGCCAGGAGCAGCGCCGGCCGGTTCATCAACGCCCGGGCCACCGCGACGCGCTGCCGCTCGCCGCCGGACAGCCGCCCCGGGTAGGCGCGGGCGTGCCGGTCGATGCCCAGCAGTTCCAGGAGTTCCGCCGTCCGGCGGTCCGCCTCGCCACGTGCCATGCCCGCGAGGCGTGCGGGCAGGAGGATGTTGTCGGTGACGGTCAGATCGTCGAGCAGGTTGAAGAACTGGAAGACCATGCCGATCTTCGACCGCCGGTAGCACGCCGATCCGGCTTCGCCCAGCCGGTCCACCCGTACCCCCTCCACAGTGACCGTCCCCGTGTCGGGCCGGTCCAGGCCCGCGATCAGATTGAGCAGCGTGGACTTGCCGCTGCCTGAAGGGCCGAGGATCGCGACGGCCTCGCCGGGCCGCACGGTCAGCGACACCTCGTGCAAGGCGGGCGGGCCGTCGTCGTAACGGCGGCTCACCTCGCGCAGTTCGATCACCGGCATGGTCATGAAAGGCTCCTCGCGTAAGGGCAGTTGGCTGCGTGAACGCTAGAGCGGGCCCGGTCAGCACGCCTCGGCCGCCCGAACCCATTGCCGTACCGCGCTGGGCTGAGCCCCGGAAAGGTCATCCCTGCGATGTAGGCGGGTGATGTATCCGGGGCGGTGAGAATGACCACAGGGACGGACGCCACGGGTGCGCGGGGCGGCGAGAATGATCCGGTGACGGACGTACGTACGACGCTGGAGCGGTTGCGGGAAGCGGCCCGCCGGACGGTCCGCGACGCCAGGCTTTCGAGCGGTCCACAGCTGCAACCCACGCGGCGCGCCTGGCAGTTCGACGTGCTGGTGGCACTGGTGCTCGGCATCTCAACCGTCTACTACGGCATCGACAACGCCAACAACGTCGTGGTCCGTGAGATAGCACCCGGCGTGGAGTATGCCATTCGGCGCCCGTCCGGCCCCGGCGGCCTGGCCTTCATGGTGACCCTCGCTGCCATCGCCTCCAGTGGCCTGGCGCTGCGCCGCCGCTACCCGCTCGCCGTACTGTGCATCGTGACGGCCGCGACGCTGGCGACACCGCACAGCGTCATGCGGCTGACCTTCTACGCGTACGTCATCGCCGTCTACAGCGCCGCCGTGTACAGCCCGTACCGGGTGGCGACCCTGGCGGCGCTGCCGGTGTCGGTCGTCCTGGTCGGTACCTCGGGGAACTCGGTGACACCGATCGTCCCCAACGAATACATCGCCCTGCTGATCCTGGTCCCGATGGCCGTGGCCGCCGTCGGCCTGCGTACCTGGAAACTCCGGACCGACGAGGGGCGCACCCGGCTCTCCGCCCTGGAACGCGAACAGGCCGAGGCGCTGCGCCGGGCCGTCGAGCACGAGCGGGCCAGGATCGCCCGCGAACTGCACGACGTCGTCACGCACAACGTCAGCGTGATGATCATCCAGGCGGGCGCCGCCCGCAAGATCATGAAGACCTCCCCGGAGGAGGCCGGCGAGGCGCTGCTTGCCGTCGAGGCGGGCGGGCGGGCGGCCATGACGGAGCTGCGCCACGTCATGGGACTGCTCACCATGGCCGACGACGGCGAGGGGACGGACACAGACGCGGACCTGGCCGACACGGCGGCGGAGCTGGCCCCGCAACCCGGCCTGGACCAGCTGGAAACGCTGGTCGGACGGGTCCGGGACACCGGGCTGCCCGTCGACCTGACCGTGGCCGGCCCGCCCCGTCCCCTTCCGTCCGGCCTCGAACTCGCTGCCTACCGCGTGGTCCAGGAAGCCCTGACCAACACCGTGAAGCACGCGTCCGGCGCCACCGCCGCCGTGACCGTCGAATACGGCCCGGAACGACTCCGGGTGGAAGTCACCGACACCGGCGGACACCCGGGCGCGGGCGCGCCCACCGGAAACGGCCGGGGCCTGATCGGCCTGCGCGAGCGCCTCGCCGTCCACGACGGAACCCTGAACACCGGCCGACGGCTGACCGGCGGCTACCGTGTGGAGGCCCTGATCCCCTTGGAGACATCGTGACCGAGCCGCTGCGTGTGCTCGTCGCCGACGACCAGACCCTGGTCCGCACCGGATTCCGGTTGATCCTCCGCGCCGACGGCATCGACGTCGTCGCCGAGGCGACCAACGGAACCGAAGCAGTCGACGCGGTCCGCCGCACACGTCCCGACGTGGTCCTGATGGACGTCCGGATGCCCGAAATGGACGGTCTGGAGGCCACCCGCCGCATCCTCACCGGCGCCCCCGACACCCCCCGCGTCATCATCCTGACCACCTTCGACCTCGACCGATACGTCTACGCGGCACTGTCCGCCGGGGCCAGCGGCTTCCTACTCAAGGACGTCTCCCCCGAGCAGCTGACCGCGGCCGTCCGCACGGTCCGCACCGGCGACGCTCTCCTCGCGCCCGCCATCACCCGCCGCCTCGTGCAGCGGTTCGCCCAGCACGGCAGCGACACCGCCGCCCTCCACCGCGACCTCGCCTCACTCACCCCGCGCGAACTGGAGGTCCTGGGCCTGCTGGCCCGAGGACTGAGCAACGCCGAACTCGCCAGCCGCCTCCACCTGGCCGAGGCGACCGTCAAGACGCACGTCGCCCGCATCCTCGCCAAGCTCGGCCTCCGTGACCGTGTCCAAGCCGTCATTGTCGCCTACGAGACAGGGCTGGTCAGTGCTGGCGAACGCGAGGCTGCCCAGCAGTCCACCGAGCAGACGTAGACCGAAGCCGAGGCTTGGCCAACCTCCGCGCTGTCGTGCGACGGACCAAGGATCAGTAGTCGGAACCTGCGCCTGTCCCGGTAGTTCACGCCTCCGAACTGTCATACAACGCTCGCCCGATATCTGCGTTCGCCGCGGTGCGGGGGTCGGGCACAGTCGGCAGCGCGATGTCGAGTTGGGATGCCATGTCCAGCTCGAACCTGCCGTATGGGTTCACGTGGTCCAGAACAGCGGGGATAGCGCCCGACGGTCCGCGTCGGTGAGGCGGGCCTGCCACTTCTCCTCGGTCAGGATGCCCTGAAGCAGCAGCGTGATGACGTGCAACGACGCGGACTGGAACAGGGGCACGTCGAGCCTGGAGACCTCTTGACTCTCCCTGTCCGAACCGGTCAGAACGCCGTCCGTGCCGTAGAACGGTTCATAGCTGGTGCTGTTCCAGTTCTCCACCGTCTGGAGACCGTCGTTAGTCTCCTGGCACAGGTCAGCATCGGCGAGGTAGTCACAGATGAACGTCGTTCGCACAGCCCCAGCTTCAATGCCTCAACCGCCCGGCTGTCGAATGTTGCGTCTGATGCAATTCATCCTGTTTTTGTACTTCCGCCACGACCGCACACCCCCTCGATAGGACTCCTCCAGCCGCTTGAAACACAGTCCCTCCACCCCGGCCGACGTCCACGACAGCCACTCCCGCGCCAGGGCCGGGTCGGTCGTCGACGGGCACAGCACCCATGGCGTCGTCACGCCGCGCTCCGCAAACCGGACTCCCAACGCCGCACGGCGCCGGGCGTACGGCCAGCCAGTCAGGTCGTCGCCTCGGTGGACCAGGTCGAAGGCCACGAAGTGGGCCGGCCACTCCCGCGCCGCCTGAGCGGCAGTCGCCCCGCGCCGGGCGAGCCGCTGCTGCAGCCGCTCGAACGCCAGCCGGTCCCACTCCCACACCACCAGCTCGCCATCCAGCCCGGTCTCCTCCGGCAACTGCGCCAGGGCCGCCGCCCGCATCTCGGGGAACGAGGCGGTCATGTCCGTGCCGCGCCGTGAGCGCAGCAGCACCCGCCCGCCCGCGTCCACGGCGAGCTGGGCGCGGTAGCCGTCCCACTTCGGCTCCGCGGCCCACCCAGCGGGCAAAGCAGAGCTGTCCATGGCCACTGTCAGCATCGGCTCAGGCGGTGGTCCCTACCACGCCGACCACCAGCAGCAGCAGGGCGACCAGCGCCCAGCCACCGCTCGACGCTGACACGGTCTTATAACTCGCTGGTCATCCCGTCACTTCCGCGGCAACGCTTGGCTGCGGCCGGGTCCGCATGCCCCAGCGAGCAAGAGATGGGCCGACAGCGCCCAGTGCCGCGAAGAACAACGCCAGCAGTAGCCAGCCGGTCGTGCCGAGTCCGAGCACCACCGTGGTGAGGATCGCGGGGGCGAGAGCCTGGCCAGCGCTGAAGCCGAGGCCGAGGACACCTTGGTACTGACCCTGGGCATGGTCGGGGGCGAGGCCGAAGCCCAGGGCGAAGCCCGCCGAAGACTCCCAGACCTCTCCCAGGCTATGGACGAAAATCGCCGCCAGGACCAGTCCCGCCGCCGCCCAGACAGGGGCGTACGCCGCCAGCGCCATCAGCGGGCAGCTGACGAGGAAGAGCAGCCCGGCGGTGCGAAACGCCCTGCCGCCGTCGTGCGGGGTCTCGATACGGGAGCCGATCCTGGTCTGCATCAGCACGCAGAAGGCGGAATTGACGGCGAACAGCGCGGCCACCGTCCAGCGCGGCGCCTCAGTGTGCTCGGAGATCCAGATCGGCAGGAGCAGGGAGACCACCGGGTACTGCAGTCCCATGGCCCCGTAGAGGGCGGCGAAAGTCAGGAACGGACGGTCCGCGAAAGCGAGCCAGCGACGCTGCTGCGGCGGTGCCGCCATCACCGGATAGCGGGGCAGCAGGAGCAGAAGCACCGCGCACAGGGCGAAGCTCGCCGCATTGCCGAGGATCAGCGCGATGTAGGCACCGCGGGTGTCCGCGGCCAACGCCAGCCCGGCACCCACCGTTCCCAGCACGACGCCCAGGTTGACGAAGGTGCGCAGCTTGGCCCGGAACAGAGCCGGGCGATCGCCCCCGACCCGCACCACCAGAGCGCCCCAGGCCGCCCCACCAGCCGCCGCGGCGATCTGGTCGACCGTCGCGATGATCGTAAGCGCGGCCCAACTTTCGATGAGGACGAGCGCCGCCATCGACACCGCCTGGACTGCGAGGGCCAGCATCATGATGGTGCGCGCGCCGCGCCGGTCGGCGAGATGCCCGCCTGGTATCCCCGCGCACAGGCCGATCACTCCGGCGATGGTGAGCGCGGCACCGACCTGCACCGCGGGCAGCCCCACGACCAAGGTGAAATAGAGCGCCGCCGCCGCGTTGAACAGACCATTGCCGACCCGGTTGACGAAACTGGCAGCGACCAGCACGCGCTCCGGCCCGCTGTCCCCCGCCATCCGGCCTATTCGACCTGCCAAGCCGCCCCTGATCACGGACGGCAGGCTAACAGCGGTCGCAGAACCCACTGCGCCCCCTCCAGCGCCCGAAGTTCCGCGAACTGCTGAACTACGCCCGGCCCGGCGACACCGTCCACATCTCCGAGATGTTCCGCCTCGTACGCGGCACCGGGCACATCCTCGACGTGCTCGACGTCCTCCACCGCGACCAGGTGGCGCTGCTGCGCATCCACGACGGCGCGTTCTCCGCGATGGACCTCACCGCCCGCCACCCGCGCACCGGCGACCTGCTGTCCACCGTAGAGTTCATGGTGCAGACCCTCGCCGCCGCCGGCGACCTCCAGCGCGAGCTGACCTACGACGGACTGCGCGCCGCCGAGGCCAAGGGCAGCAAGGGCGGACGCCGCCCCGCCGTGGCGGCCGCGAAGACCGCCGACGTCCGCACCGCGTACCTGGAAGGCCGCTCTATCGCCGCCCTCGCCCGTGACCACGGCGTCAGCCGCGGCGCAATCCGCACCGCCGTCGCCGACCTCCTGCCCGACCACGCCGCCATCGAGTACGCCGCCATCGAGTACGCCGCCGGCGACAACCACGCCCCCGCCTGCTACTCCCTCTCCCTCTACCACCAGTCCAGCGGCGAACAGCACGCCGCCGACTTCAACCGACAGCAGGCACACCGGGTCACAACAGCCACCGACACCGACACCGACACCCTCACCGTCGTCGGCACCTGCCCCCCGCAGACGATCAGCTTCGACGCCAGCCTCCCCACCGTCCTGCACACCCTCAACCGGCTCTACGCCGGTCCCGGCACCCGTCCGCGAAGGCGCCACCGCATCGACGCTCTGACCAACTACGTCGCCGACACCGTCACGCGGCACTACACCCGCCACCCCGGCGTCGAGATCCCCGTGCCGGAGCCGCGCTTCACCGAGCGGGTCGCATGGCTGCTGACCGCTACCTTGCCGTGGACGAGGCGAACCAGACCATCCAGGCCCTCCGGGCCAGGCCTGCCTGCCCGCGAAACACGCCACTCGAGCTACAGCCAGTCGCTGACGACCACCAGGAGCTGCCCCTCGACGACCTGAGCGCGGCCGTCGCCAGTCCAGGCCGGAGGGTTCCGGGATGCTCTGCGGGCTGCTCACCCGTCCGGAGAATACGGTCACCCCGATCGCGAAGCTGTGGCACGCAGTCCAGTACTACTGCGGCTGCCCAGACCGGCTTATGCCTGCGCGACAATTAGGCATTACAAGCCTATTGCCGGATTCGCCGTCTACTGCTCGCGACGGTGCGACACGAGGCCTGGCGGGCCCGGAAGGAAACGTTCGGCGGACGGTCACAGTGACCGCATTGCGAACGCATCCGAACCGCATCTTCGATCAGCCTGCTTGTCTCACGTCTACGGCTGCCGCGCCCACCGTTCGGCAGCCGGATTTTCCGTCACCGCTTCCGCGACCATTGGAAGGCTCGTGTGAGCACCCGCGTGCGGATGCGCAGCGGCCCGCACGAGGTCCGGGTCGGCCTGCGTCAGGCGTACCGGCGACTTGGCCACTGGGCAATGCCGGACACGGCACCGGCATCGTCGGTCACCACGCCGAAGGACGCATGTGCGCCCGTGCGAGGACTTTACGGGTCGTTCCCGAGTCACTATGCTGACATGGCGTAATCAGTCGCATCTGTAGCGTAATCGGAAGGCGAGTGTCGGCCATCGTGCCCTCGCCTGCCCCTGAGCAGCCGGTCACGAGTCCGTTCCCGGAGAACGGGCTGCTGTGCCGGGGCCATCCTCCTTGAAACTCAGTTGAGATCGTCTGATCACCTCTCCTCGGGCCGGCCGCCGAACACGACGTTGCGCTGGTCCGAACTCAGCACCCCGCGTCGACGAGCAAGCGACGGAGACCATCATGGCCACCAGTTACTGGTTCAACGTCCTGGACTACGGTGCGACCGCCAACGGCGTCACCGATGACACCACCGCAATCCAGTCCGCGATCAATGCGGTGCCCTCCTCCGGCGGAACAGTCGTTTTCCCCGCGGGCACCTACAAAATCTCCTCCGCGCTGGTGACCCGCTCCAACCTGATCCTCCAAGGCGTCAGTGACGGCTCGTCGGTGATCGCGCAGAGCAGCACCACGGCCCACGGCCTCACCGGCTCGGACATCACGAGGCTGACCCTCCAGGACCTCACCGTCCAGGGACCGGGCAGCGGCAGCGGTAAGGGGATCCTGCTGACGCGGTCGGCGAACCCCGCGACCGTCTCGCTGACGTTCTCGCGGATGACGGTGAAGTTCTTCGGCAACACCGGCATCGAGCTGTCCAACCCGATCGTATCCACGTTCACCGGAGTGACGTCGGCCAACAACGGCAATCACGGCTGGGACATTCACGGTGTTTCCGGGGGTGCGGCGGGGACGAGTTGCTCGTTCGTCTCCTGCTACGCCGACATCATCACGAACGCCGGCTTCCGTCTCGACACGATGGCCTATTGTTCCTTCGTCGGCTGTGCCGCGGACCACTGCGGCATCGGCTACGAGGTGACCGGCGTCGGGAGCCAGGGCATCAGCTTCAGCGGGTGCGGAGCCGAATCCGCGGTCAACCGCAGCACCGGGTACAACGGCTACAGCTGGAAGATCAACGCGGCGATCGGTGTGGGCCTGTTCAACTCCTTCACCTACAACAGCCCCAACGTCAGCATCTGGGTCACCGGCGGCGCGCGAGGGGTCAGCATCCTCGGATTCGCCGAGAACACCCCCACCGGCACGGCGGTCAACTCGGTCAAAGTCGACCCCGGCTGCTCGGCCACACTCGGCGACTTCAGCAACGTGGAACCCCTGTCGCTGGCGGGCAACACCAACATCATCAACGACACCGCCGGCGGCACGGTCGCCACCGGGTTCGTCTACGGGGCGGACTCCGCCTACTACGAGGGCACCGTCTCCTCAGGCACCGCGCCGACCTCGGCCGAGCATCTGGCGCGCAAGGACTACGTCGATGCCAAGGTCAACCCCGCCCCCGTCACCCTCACCGACGCGCCCACCATCGCCACCAACGCAGCCCTCGGCGACCTCTTCCGCGTCACCCTCCAGGGCAACAGAACCCTGGGCGCACCCACCAACCCCACCAACGGCCAACGCGTCACCTGGGAACTCATCCAGGACGCCACCGGAAGCCGCACCCTCACCCTCAATTCGATCTTCGTCCGGGGCACCACCATCCCCACCGTCACCCTCACCACAACCGCCGGCAAGCGAGACTTCCTCACCGCGATCTACAACGCCACCACCAACAAGTGGTACGTCCTCGACTTCGTCAAGGGCTTCTGACCGTACAGGGACGAGGCTTGGCCGCAGTGATCCACTTGCCGGACGGCCCTGGCCGGGGAGAATCGGCTGTAGGGCATGGCGGTGCCCTGGAACGGCAGGTGGCACCGCGCCAGGACGAGGACAGCCCCCACATCGACGCCGGGAGCCCGCCCGCCGCCCTCTCCACCGATCGAGCGACGCGGAAGCTCGTTCTGTTGATGGGTGCTGCCGGAAGCTTGAGGTGTCATTGGTGGCCCGGCCGACGCGGGGGCAGACGCGTAAAGAGGCCTGGGGGCCTGCTTTTGTACGTCAGCGCAGAGACCTGACGTCCAAGGGGCTGACCCTGACCGGACACATATCCGACCTCCGCCGCGCCGGTACTGGACGGATCGTTGTGCTAGTGCCCGCGCACAACGAAGAAGCGCTCATCGCCGAAACCCTCGAGTCGCTCGCGGCCCAGACCAGGCCCGCGGACGAGGTCATCGTCGTCGCCGACCGATGCACCGACCGCACCGCTCAGATCAGCACAGCCCACGGCGCGAAGGTCGTCGAATCGGTCGGGAACACGCAGGCCAAGGCAGGTGCGCTCAACCAGGTCCTGAGCGAACTGCTGCCACGGCTGTCCGACGACGACGCCGTCATGATCATGGACTCCGACACCTCGTTGTCCCCCGAGTTCATCGCCAGGGCGGCCCGCCGCCTGCACGAGCAGGAACCCGGCCTCCCACCCATCGGCGGCGTGGGCGCCATCTTCTTCGGCTACCCCCTGCGCCGACTGGTCTGCCACCTTCAGAACAACGAGTACGTGCGCTACGCACGTGAACTCCACCGCCGCCGCGGTCGCGCCGATGTCCTGACCGGCACAGCCTCCCTCTACCCGGTCAAAGCCCTGAGTCACGTCCACCGAGCCCGCAGCGAGCACATCCTGCCCAGGGGGGACGCCGTCTACGACGTGCAGTCGCTGACCGAGGACAACGAACTGACCCTCGCGCTCAAACACCTCGGATACCGCTGCGCCTCCCCGTGCGCCTGCATCGTGGGCACCGAGCTCATGCCCACCTGGTCCCGGCTCTACTACCAGCGGCTGCGGTGGCAGCGCGGCGCCCTGGACAACCTCAGGGCCTACGGCCTCACCCGCGTCACGCTGCCCTACATGTGCCGACAGGCGCTCACCTATCTGAGCGTGGCCTTCGTCCCCTTCTTCCTCACCGTCCTGCTGTACTACACCGCCACCAAGAAATTCCCCGGCCTGCCGTGGTTCTGGGTCGCGATCACCGGCATCGCGGCCTTCGAACGCGTCTGGGCAGCCAAACGCGGCGGATGGAAGGCCCTGCTCCTCGCCGTCGCAATCGTGCCGGAAGTCCTCTTCGACCAATTCCTCAACGTGGTCTATGCCAAAGCGCTCATCGACATCCTGACCCGCACCGACGCCACCTGGGAACAAACACGCGGCCGCAAGAAACGCCTCCGGAAGCTGCTGATCACCACCTGCGGTCTGGTCCTCCTGTTGGCCGGCGTCGTGGGCCTTGCGTTCGCCTGCATCGCACTCGGCATCGCCTGGCACCTGATCGCTATTTTTGTGCTCTCCGGTGTCGCCGCAGCCGTCATCCGCCTCAGCCGCCTGTACCCCCTCGGCCTGCTGCTGTCCCTGCCCAGCGGAGAACCGAAGCACGACGAGATGCCACCCTGGCGTCAACCAGGGGGGCCCGCATCGGCACCGACCGGCTCCCGCAGCCACCGTTGACGGTCACGGCAACCGCTACCGATCAGGAAAGCCGGGCAGCATAACCAACGCCTCTCGCAAACGAGGAATTGACACCGGCTCCTGAAACACCGACTGCAACACGACCGTGCGTTGCGGTTCCCCGGCGCGGACATCCGCCGGATCGCGCCAACTGCTGCCCGAGCCTCCACAGCGTCCCAGGCCCGAAGGCCTGCGCATTCAGACCGGACCTTCCTCACCGGTAGAAGCGTGGTGGTGGGGGTGCTGACATCCCTCTCAGAGCACCCCACGACCGCCGCCGTCTGGAAGAAGAGGGGTGGGAGGGAAGCGGGCGGGACGCGGGGAGCGCCTCGGGGGATCGGGTGCCGGCTGTACTGCTCGCGTGCGTCGGCGGCATCGCGCGCGGCGGGGGGCCCTATGTGTTTGGTCAAGGTCCAAGGCCAGTAGGTTCGTGCGGTCGAGGGCGGGCTGAGCCGGAGGGGTGTGCATGAGTGATAGCCAGGTCACGATCAAGCTCACGAGTGACGAGGCACTGGTGCTGTCGCACTGGCTGGAGAGGCTCCAGATGACGGACCTCAGCCGCGTTGTCGGCGATCCGGCGGTCTGGGCGCCGATCCATCGGATCGCCGGAACGCTGGACAAGGCGCTTCCTGAGCTGTTCGCGCCTGACTATGACCAGCGGCTTGAGGCCGCTCGTCAGCGGCTTCGGCCGGAGGACTGACCTAGCGGTCTGGACTCCTCACCTGGCCGCAGCTGGTTGGGGCTCGTAGAAGGTTCCGTCGCGGAGCATCGCGAAGAGGACGTCGGCCCGGCGTCTGGCGAGGCAGAGCAGGGCCTGGGTGTGGTGCTTGATCTCAGCCTGTTTCAGCGCGAACGTCCGCTGCGCGATCGCGATCTCCTCCTCGGCCTTCAGCCGCGCCTGCTCGGCGGGCGACGGCCTCGGCGATGTCGGCCTCCTGCTTGGCGCGGGCCGCCTCGGGACGGCCGAGGTCCTCCAGGTAGGAACCCTCGGTGGTGATGTCCTGGATCTGGAAGGCGTCAAGCACCAGACCCTGCCCGCCACGACGTCCCCGGACGCCGGCAAGGGGTCACATCCGCCGAAGTCGCCGAACGCTTTTCGTTCCGCGCCTGCCACCGCAGCACCTACTGCATCCGCAGCTGCTCCCACCGATCTGAGTCCGCCAAACTCTCCAGAACGACCAAGTCTCCGAGACCCAACCGGCCTCGGAGGCTTGTCGCTTGCTCCGCAGACCCGTCCAACGAACGGGGTCAGGGCGTGAGTGTGCTGACCCGGTTCTCGTACTCTCGGCGGGCCTTGCGCTGGGCCGGGACTGCGGGGAGAACCTGGCCGCCGTCGAGCGGCTGGCAGCGGGCGAGGAGCTGACGGTGTACGGCGGGGACGGCGCTGACGCGCAGGGTGTAGCCCCTGGCCGAGCCGTACGGTCACGCCCTGGTAGAGCGCGGCCCATCGACGTCGTCCAACTCGCCGGAGCGGAGGAAGTTGGCGACCTTGCCCGGCATGTCGAGGGCAACCGGCAGTTCCGGGGCCGGGGCGGAACGGCGGGCGGTCAGTACCTGGGCCTGCACGTTCGGCGCTCCGGCCGCCGCACGCTGCGCTGATCGTCGCCTGGAGGTGCCACGCGGTCAGGTTTGCTGCGGGCGACCGAAGAGCAGGTCGTAGCCCACGGGGAGCTGCAGCAGGATCCGGTTCGTCAGGTCCTCGCCCGCGGTGTCGGCCACAACGCTGAGCACGGCGCTGACGTCCCAGGTCGCGGTCTTCTCGGTGGCCCCTTCGATCCAGGCAGATGTCGCCCGGATGAACCGCTCGGGCGGGAGCGGTTCATGTGCTTGGAGGGGGTTGAGCAGGACCAGCGCCAGCGTCTCGGGGAGCCGGGCGGCCAGCTCGCTGCGTACATCGCCCACCAGATGCGCGCCGAGCAGAGCGAGGACGACGCGGGAGGCGCGTTCCGCCTCATCCGGCGTGGGGTACTCACCGCGTTCCTGGACCGCGGCCAGGAACGCGTCCCAGTGCACACGCATGATGTCCTCCCGAGCGGACGGCTGCCGTAGCAGAGGGGGCCGACCGGAGGGTGGGAGCCGCGGGGGACGCGGCTCCCACCCGCCTGGTTCCGGGCTCAGCCGCTGATCTGCTTGCGTGAGCCGCCGCCGCTGATGGCGATCTTGCGGGGCTTGGCCTGCTCGGCGACCGGAATCCGCAGCCGCAGCACACCGGCCTCGTAGGCCGCGTCGATGCGGTCCGTGTCCAAGGTCTCGCCGAGGAACAGCTGACGGCTGAAGGACCCGGCGGGCCGCTCAGAGATCAGGACCTCGCTGTCCTCACCGGCGCTGGGACGGCGCTCGGCCTTGACCGTCAGCACGTTGCGCTCGACGTCCAGGTCGATCGAGTCGGGGTCCACGCCGGGCAGATCCAGCTCGACGACGAAGGTCTCGCCCTCGCGGAACGCGTCCATGGGCATGGCTGCCGGCCTCGCCGCGGCGCCCAGCACTTGCTGGGTGAGGCGGTCCAGCTCGCGGAAGGGATCGGTTCGCATGAGCATCGGTCACTCCTCTCCCGAAGGCGGGATGCGCATGACGACAACTCCTATATACCTCGCAGCAGCAAACTTGACAAGAAGCGACTCAACTCAGCCACTCGTAACGCTCGGGGGGCCGAGTGTTTGTTGGCCTGCGATGTCGTGGGTTCGTTGAGAGGCGGGGTGCCGGTGATCGACACCATCCTGAAGGCGGACCTGCGCTCCGCGGAAGCAGCGTTGCAGGAAGAACCCAGATATCCCCATAGTCCCCGCTCTTGTTGCGTCCGCTGATGAACGCAGCGTCGACACGGTGGAGCAGACCCGCCGGACCTTCGAAGCCGCCGCCCGGCTGGCCGCCAGGCTCCAGGACGGCAAGCGGGAGCGCGCAGTCACCCACGCCCCCGGCCACAGCGCGCCCGGGCGACGGCTTCGCCGCCGCACACCCAGCAGCCCCGGCCCCAGCCCACACCGGGCCCGACCACAGGAGGAGTCGCATGAACACCCCGGAAGAACGCCCCAACCCCGACGACGCACTCGCACGCGCCCACGCGTACACAGAGATCAGATAGCCGGGCAGTGACCTTTCCGGACGGACCTGCCGCGTCTGCTCCGACCTTTCCCGCTCCCAGTGGCGTCAGGCATGGCTGAGGATGACCAGCAGCGCGCTGCCCTCCGCCCGAGGAGCGTTCAGTCAGGTGATCTCCCACTTGACGGTCCCGAGGAACTGCGGGTTATCAGGATCCGTCACGGCGCCGCCTCCGGTCGCACCCCGGTGCGGCAGACCTCCGCCTGGGGCGACGAAATCGTTGAGGCCTAGCCGAACTCACCGATCAGCCGCGCCAACTCGGGGCCGTCGGCGGTGGAACTCCGCGAGCGCGGCCTTGCTTTTCTCGCTGGCCTGGCCCTGCCAGACCAGCTCCACGTAGTCGGTGGCCCGCTCCATCCGCTCCGGGGGGAGCTGGGGCTTCAGCGACGTCGTCTCCATGACGGCTCCCTCTGTTCGCTGGACGGGTGCCTGCTGCGCCCGGCCGATCGCCCTACGGTGCGGGCCCTGCCCCGGTGGACAGAGGCCGGCCGCCAGAAGGTGGTGTCCTCTTTGAACTTGGACGGTTTGTCACTGAAGTTGGATCGGGCGGCTGGGTTGGCCGGGTCAGGCGGGCTCGGGCGTGGCAGGGAGGCGGGTGTTCATCGCGGCCTTGATGCTGGGGTAGGACGGCATGAGGGTGCTCAGGCCGGTGAGATCGAGCATTCGGGACAGGCGGTCGGGGACTGCGGCCAGGGTCAGGGAGCCGTTTGCGGCCGTCGCGCAGCGCATGATGCCGATCAGGGCGTTGAAGCCGGAGGAGTCGCAGAAGGTGATTCCGGTCAGGTCCAGGATCAGGTGCGGGTGTCCTTGGGCGATGACGTCCAGTGCTTCTTTGCGCAGGGCGGGAGCGGTCTGTGTGTCGATGGCTCCGCGGACGCGGAGGGCCGCCAGGTGTCCGTCGGTGTGGGTGGTGGTGAGGGTGAGGTTGTCGGTCACGGGTCAGCGCTCCTGGTCTGCGCCGGTGGCGCCGGCGACGGGCGTGGCCAGGGTGCGGGCTGTCGATATGGCGGCCGTCTGCTCAGTGGCCGGTGCCAGGGGTACGGACAGCGCGAGCAGGGCGACGTCGTCACCGGGACCGGTGGGCAGGTCGGTGATGAGGGCGATGGTGTCCTCGATCAGGCGGCCGGCGTCCGGGGTGGTGCGGGTGGTGAGGAAGGCTGCCACGCCTTGCTCACCCAGCATGGTCCCGTCTGGCAGGCGGCCCTCGGTGAGCCCGTCGGTGTAGAGCAGCAGGCCCTGGCCCGGGGCGAGGTGGAAGGTGTGGGAGGCGAACCGGGCGGCTTCCAGTGCGCCCACGAGCATGCCGCCCTTGGGGCGCACTCCGTTCACCACCATCGCGCCGTCGTCCCCGTGCTGTAGGTGGAAGACGGGGGGATGACCTCCCGTGGCCACGGTCACGCTGAAACCGCCGTCTGCGGCGGGCTGCAGGGTGCCGAAGACACAGGTGCAGAACCGGCTGCCCATCGACGGATCCAGCAGCAGGGCGCTATTGAGGGCGTCGAGGACTTCGGTGGGGTCGTCGTGGTGCTGGGCGGCTGCGCGCAGGGTGTAGCGGGTCAGCGAGGTCACTGCGGCGGCTTCGGCGCCCTTGCCGCACACGTCCCCGAGGAAGAACGCCCACCGCTGTCCGCCCAGGGAGAAGACGTCGTAGAAGTCACCGCCGACGTCCCGGGGCGAGTCGGTCTGGTAGTGGCAGGCCAGTTCCAGGCCCGGAACCGGCGGCAGCACGGGAGGGAGCAGGGTGCGCTGGAGGGTGGTGGCGAAGGCGGTGATCGCCTCCGTGTCCTGCTCGGCCCGCGTCCGCGCCTCCTCCTGCGCCTTGCGGCGTTCCTGTTCCTCGCGTAGCAGCCGCAGGCCCGAAAGGCGCAGCTCCATGGCGTCCAGAACGACCGCGGCCAGGTCGGCCAGGGTTTCGGTGTCGGCCTCGGTGATCAGACGCGGTTTGGTGTCCAGGATGTTGACCGTGCCCAGCCGGTGGCCGTCGGCGGTGATGATCGGCGCCGCCGCGTAGAACCGCACCCCCAGAGGACCGGTGACCAGCGGATTGGTGCAGGCGGTCGGATCGGTAAGGGTGTCGGGGATCACCAGCGCGTCATCGCGCAGGATCGCCGACCCGCACAGCCCCGGGTCCCGCCCAATCTCCGCGACCCCTTCCAGGCCGTGAATGGCCTTGAACCAGATCCGGTCGGCATCGACGATCGTCACGCTGGCCACGGGGACATCGAACAGGCGGGCGGCCATCGCCGCGACCCGGTCGAACGCCCCGTCGGGCGGCGTGTCGAGGATGTCGTAGCGGCGCACCGCCTCCATCCGCGCCGCCTCCACCCAGTCCGGCGGTACCCGCCTCAGCCGCGGCTCACCCGGCGAAGCCTCAGAGATACCTGCCATCGCTCAGCTCCTGCTCTTCCGCGACGGAACCGGTCGACCGCCCAGTCCTCGACCACCGACCCTACGACAGCAGCGAAACCCGCCTCTGCCTCCCGCGCATCAACCACTCGCCCACGCCGTATCTCCACATGGACGCGCCAATATCCAGCAAGAGCCGGGCCGACTTCAATGACCCGTTTCCATCTTGAAGTTGCTGGTCAGGTCGCTGGTGTGAGCGGAAGTGGACGTGCTCGCGCTGCTCGTGGCCGTGATCGCTGGCAGGAGATCGTCTGTCACGGCGGGACTCTCGATTTCGTCGGCCTGGACGCCGGCCGCTCCGTACGTTGTGCGGCGGGAGGGATACACATCGTGGACGTACTCACGTGGGCGATCGAGCGTCGAGTGCAGCTGGCCGAGCGGGCCGAGCTGCTGCGCAAGGAGCTGGCCGAGATCGATGTGGAAGTGGCCCGGCTGGAGGCCGCCGAGGTGGTGTTCGGGCAGTGGGCGGAGGGGACCGATGGCGGGCGCCGTTCGTTGGGCCTCGTGGAGCCGGAGCCGGAGCCGGACCTGCCGGTGGTGACGCCGGGTGCGGCGGGGATGCGGCTGGTCCCGGACCGTGTGGAGGGGATGGGCCTGTTGACCGCGGAGTACCGGCGGATCATGGACATCGTGGCCGGAGCGAACAAGCCGGTGATGGCTAAGAACTCCTAACGAAATGCCCCCGTGCGAGCTGGGTGGTGGTGCGCGTGCATCATGACGGCAGTCGAAGTGAGCGTAGGGAGCGGGGATGGCCGAGGACGGCGCTGTGGATCTCATTTGCCTGACTGACGGAGAGAGCAGCCTCTTGGTTCGGGTGCTGGGCCGACACATGCCTGGGGTGTTGCCATGGCACGACTTCCTCGACGCTGAGATCGTCGTCACGAGCGGGTTCGCCCAGGGACGCCTGGATGTTTGCCTGGCCCGGGATGATCTGGACAGCTGGTCACAGGTCCTGGGCGCGCTCGCCGCCGGACGGGACGCCGCGTGGATGGATGACGGACACAACCCCGAGATCCGATTCGAACCGTCCGGCCAGAACGGGGTCGCCGTGGTCGTGGTGGAAGACTTTGCCAGTACAGGGACGTCGGTCCGGGTTCCGGTGCGTCTGACCGATGGATGGGCCGATGACCACTACCAACGGCTGCGCCGAGTCAGGGCGGCCTGGCCTCAGGAAGTTGCGGAGACCTCCCCCGGTGCTTATGAGTGGCGGCGCTGAACTGGCGTCAACCGGCGCCAGCAGATAAGCGCGCAGGCCAGGGTGAGAAAGGCTTCATGAATGTCGTCGCGGATCTCCCAGCGGATCCGCAAGCGGCGGAACCAGTGCAGGTGGGCAAAGGCCCGCTCCACCACCCAACGCTGGGTCCCGAGTCCGGAGCCGTGTGCGCTGCCGCGCCGAGCGATGACCGGATTCACGCCGAGGTCCCAGACGAGGCGGCGGTACTTGTCGTGGTCGTAGCCGCGGTCGGCGAGCACCGTGTCCAGGCAGCGTCTTGGCCGGCCACGCGGGCCGCGCACGGGCGGAACGGCTTGCAGCAGTGGGATGAGCTCAGTGACGTCGTTGCGGTTGCCGCCGGTCAGCGTGGCTGCGAGCGGGATGCCGGTGGCATCGGTGATCAGGTGGTGCTTGCTGCCAGTTCTGCCCCGGTCGACAGGGCTTCGTCCTGTCTTGGGCCCCCCTTTAGCGCCCGGATGTGGGAGCCATCGACTGCGGCCAGGGAGAAGTCCAGGGCGTTCGCACGACGCAGCCTGGACAGAAGGACCTCATGCAGCCAGGGCCAGACGCCGGCCTCGGCCCACTCGAAGTGATCGAGATGCCCGCCGCGCGGGCCCCACGCCTGGACCGCGCCCTGAAGAAGATCGCCCGCTCGGGCGGGGCGGTGGTCCTGCTCGACGGGACCCTGGTCCGTACCCGCCGCCGCACCGGCAAGGACAACCGGAAGAACTTCTCCGGCAAGCACAAAACCCACGGCCGACGAACGCGGCAACCTGATCTGGATCTCCGCCGCGAACCCCGGCCGTTCCAGCGAGATCACCACCGCCCGCCACAACAAGATCGCCCACCACCTGCGCCAGGCCGGTCTCGGCTCCCTGGCCGACCTCGGCTTCGTCGGCGTCGACGACACCGGACAAGCCGACGACGACCCGGTGATCATCACCGGCCGCCGGGCCACCCGCAACCACCGCCTCACCGACGCCGAGAAAGAAGCAAACCGGCTCCTCAACCGCGAACGCGCCGCGGTCGAGCACGGATTCGCCAACCTCAAGAACTGGCGCATCCTGACCAAGCTCCGGATGAATTCCCGTCACGCCACCACCCTCCTCAGGTCCCTGCTCGTCCTGGCGAACACCGAGGTCCAGAGGTGACCGACGATCTCGCCCCGACGATCCCCCGGCCACCTGCACGAGCATCCAGGCGGAGCTCCACACCAGCACCCTTGAACAGGCCATCACAGGACGAAACGGCACCAATCGATGGGCGGCCTGGTCAGGTGGCGCTGTCCGCTGGGGCTATGCGGGCGAGTGCGCCGATCTCCAGCGCGGCCCACAGGGCTCCGTCGGGGCCTGGGGCGATGCCGTGCGGTTCGGAGTGAGGGGTGGGCAGGTCGTGGACGGTGACGGTGCCGTCGGGGGTGACCGTGCCGACGCTGTTGCCGCCCCATTCGGTGAACCATGCGGTGCCGTCGCCGTCGACGGTGACGGCGTGCGGTCGGGCGGTGTGGTCGGGCAACGGGAACTCGGTGATGTGACCGTCGGGGGTGAGCCGGCCGATCTGCCCGGCGGCGATCTCGGCGAACCACAGCGCTCCGTCGCGGCCTGTGGCGATCCCGACCGGTGCTGCCGCCTCCGTCGGCAGGGGATGGAGGGTGACCCCGCCGTCCATGTCGATTCGCCCGATGGCGTTGGCCTGGTTGAGGGTGAACCACATACCGCCGTCGTCACCGGCGGTGATCGCTGAGGGAAACGCGCCGGTGATGGGCAGCGGGAACTCGGTGATGTGGCCGGTGGTGGTGATACGGCCGATGCGGTCGGCGGCGGTCTCGGTGAACCACAGCGCACCGTCGGGCCCCGCCGCGATGCCGAACGGCCCGCAGCCGGGATTAGGAACGCCGAATTCGTCGATGACACCGTCGGTGGTGATCCGCCCGATCCGGCCCGCTCGGTACTGGGTGAACCACAGGGCGCCGTCGGGGCCGGGGGTGATGACGGTCGGCCCGCAGTCGGGGTCGAGCCGGTGGCTCGTCGGCTTCTCGCCGGGGACGAGCCGGCCGATCCGGCCACTGTGGACGAGGGTGAACCACAATGCGCCGTCCGGTCCCGTGGTGAGGGCGTAAGGTCCGGCCGTGCTGTCGGCCACCGGGTGCTCTTCGAGAGATACCTGGGGCGAGTGACTCAAAGGGGCTTCCCCAATCCGTGTTCGTTGGCGATGCGTTCGATGTCGGCCGGGTTTCCGGCCATGATGGTGCGGGCGTGTTCGGTGACGAGGTCGGCGGGCCAGTCCCACCACGCGGCGCGCTGCAGTTGCTCGATGCCGGCGTCGTCGAACCGCTGCCGGATCGGTCGGGCCGGGTTGCCGCCGACGATCGCGTAGGGCGGGACGTCGGCGGTGACCACGGCGCCGGCTGCGATGATCGCGCCGTCGCCGATCCGTACGCCGGGCATGACGGTTGCCCGGTAGCCGAACCAGACGTCGTTGCCGACAATCGTGTCGCCGCGGCTGGGCATGGCGGTGACGATGTCCAGGGTCTGCTCGGCCCACCGGCCGCCGAACATCGTGAACGGGTACGTGGACGCCCCCATCGACGGGTGCTCGGCACCGGCCATCAGGAATACGGTCCCCGAGGCGATCGCGCAGTACTTGCCGATGACGAGACGCTCCGGCCCGTAGGCGTAGAGGACGTTGCGGTGCTCGAAGTCCGTGGCGCCGTCCGGGTCGTCGTAGTAGGTGTATTCGCCCACGGCGATGTTCGGTGAGGTGACCAGCGGGTTGAGGAACACCACGCGTTCATGAGCGGGCAGCGGGTGAACGGTGGTCGGGTCAGGTGACAACGTCGGTTCCTTTTCCGGGGATTGAGAGATGGGTCGCACGCGATTGGGGGCAGGGCGATGCCGGAGCATGGCTTGGATGCGGCCCGACACGGCGGGGCCACATGCGTTCTGGGGAGCAGAGGGGGCGACTCACTCGACGGACTGGGACGATCACGCCCGCCGGGGCCGGTGAGCTGGAAGAGGTGCTCGCACGGCAGTTGCACCCGCCACGGAGCACAGCGCAGGCCAGGTAGTGCCCTGGCCCGGCACTACCTCAGGATGCCGCCGGCTGGTCCACGTGGCTGCCATAGGGCCGTGAGATGATCTCCATGCCGTGCCCGGCCGGATCCATGAAGTACAGGCCGCGCCCACCGTGGTGGTGGTTGATCTCTCCGGGCTGCTTCAGTTGCGGATCGGCGTAGTACGCGATTCCGGCCTGCTGAATGCGCGCGAAGGCCGCGTCGAACTCCTCGTCGGAGACGAGGAACGCGTAGTGCTGCGCGGCGATCGACTCCGCCGGTACGGCGGCGAAGTCCAGCGTGACCCCGTTGCCGGTGGCCACGGGAACGAACGGGCCCCATTCGGCCCCGACCTCGAGCCCCAGGACGTGCGCCAGGAACCCGGCCGACTCCCGGTTGTCCCGAGCATGGATGATGGTGTGATTCAACTCGACTGACATGTGTGGAATGCCTCCGCAAGGCAATCTCACGGGCGCCTCCATGCCTCACCCAGCCGGTGACCGACACGCGATGCCGTGCCTGTGATCTTAAATAGCAACGCTCACGCTGTCGAGGCGTTATCCGACGAAGCGAGGGCCAGGTCGCCGACGACGCGGGGTCGATATCCTCCGGGGTGACATCCCACGCGGGCCGGCCCAGCGCGTTCAGCGTCCGTTCTAGGGCGTGTATCGGAAGTACGTGGGGGCCCCCGATCTGGCGTCTCGCGTGGCAGTGACATCCTTGGTCGGTGTTCTCATCTGATCATGTGGGCGCCGTGTTCTTCGATGTCGATGGCACCCTCGTCCCAGCCACGAGTTCGTCGGTCTTTCTGGCCGGCTTCCTTGGCCATCGGGAGGAGTTGGCCCAAGCCGAGGACGCCTACGCCTCCGGCGCGCTGGACAATCGGCAGGTCTCCGAGCTGGATGCCAAGGGCTGGGCGGGCGTGCCCGAAGAACAAGTCTCTGGCTGGCTCGATGAGCTGCCCTTGGTCCCGGGCATCACGGGGACCGTGGCCTGGTGCCGGCGGAACGGGTTGGTGCCCGTGCTGGCCACCCTCGCCTGGTCGCCGGTCGGCAGCTACCTGACTGACCGCTTCGGTTTCCACGCGTTCAGCGGACCTCGGCTGGAGACCGCCGACGGCCGGTTCACGGGCCGGGTCACCGGCCACTTCGACGAGTACGACAAACGAGATTTCGCCCTCGCGCAGGCCCGAGAGCTGGGGTTGGCTCCCGGCTCGTGCGGGGCCGTCGGAGACAGCCGCTCCGACCTGCCCCTGTTCGCTTCCGTCGGGCTGAGCGTGGCGTTCAATGCCTCGGCAGGAGCGCGGGCGGCGGCGACCGTCACGGTGGACAGCGGCGATCTACGAGGCGTGCTCCCCGCCTTGAGCCGCTTGGTCACAGCCACTCGTTGATGGCCGCGATGAGGACGGTCGCCTCGTAACGGACCGCGCGCTTGTCATACCTTGTGGCCACGGCACGGTGCCTCTTGAGGCGATTGATGCCGCACTCGACCGCGTGCCGGGCCTGGTCGGCCTTGTCCGGGATCTCGGCAACATCAGCTCCAGCACGGTCCATTGGTCGTCCGTCAGATCTCCTCGCGCTACGAACCAAAATCATCCCACGCTCAAGATCCACTTTCGGCACACGCCCTAGATGAGTGAGTCCAAGGGCTCGTAGCCGTAGGCCGACAGCGAGTGGTGTCGCATGTCGCTGCCGTCGCTCGCCCCGCGCGTGCAAGGCGTGCTTGTTCATCTCGGCGGTCAGCGGAGATCACGCGACTCATGCTTCAGTAACTCGGAGGACAACTCGGTCGGGGCCCCGCTGGGAAATGGCCTTGAGTCTCCAGTGACTGGAGACAGCAGAGTGGGGAACATGGACGTTACGACCCTCTACTCGATCGGGGAGCTTTCCCGGCGGACCGGCTTGTCTGTGAGGACCATCCGGTTCTACTCCGATTCGGGGTTGGTAGCGCCGACCACCCGTAGTCCCGCCGGCTATCGGCTCTACGACCTCGACGCACGGCTTCGTCTGGAACTCCTCCGCACACTGCGCGAGCTGGGCATGGACCTGCCCACGATTCAACGGGTACTGGACCGCGAGCTCTCGGTGGCGGAAGTCGCCGCGGCGCACGCCGACGCCATGGACATCCAGATCCGAATGCTGCAACTGCGTCGGAGCGTTCTGCGAGTCGTGGCCAGCCGCGGGTCCAGTCCCGAGGAGACCAAGCTCATGCACAGGCTCACGCAGTTGTCCGGCGAGGAACGCCGACGTTGGATCGACGATTTCGTAGATGGCACCTTCGGCACAGTGGATGCCGACCCGGGCGCAGCTGCCATGGTTCGCGCTGCAACTCCCGACCTCCCCGATGATCCGACCGGCGAGCAGGTCACCGCGTGGGTGGAACTCGCCGAGCTGGTCAGCGATGAGAACTTCCGTGCCCGGATGCGCCGGACGGCCGTACGCCAGGCCGCCGGGCGCCCGCTCGACATCGAGCGCGATGCCGGTGAGGAGCTAATGGAGTTCACCCGTCAGAAGGTGGCTGAGGCCAGGGAGTCGGGCATCAACCCGCTCAGCAACAGAGCCGCACCCGTCATCGACGACCTCGTGCACCGCTTCGCCCAGGTGTTCGCGCGCACCCCTGACACGGAATTCCGGGACTGGATGGCGCAGCAGTTCGAAGAGGCGCACGATCCCAGGGTGGACCGGTACTGGCAGCTGGTGTGGATCGTCAACGGCTGGCAGGTAGTACCGAACCTGATCCCGGTGTACCCCTGGCTCACCCAGGCCCTGCGAAATGACCGCGCCGCATAGTCTCTGCAGCGGGCACCGCCCCAGATATCTGAAGGAGGGGCGGGACTCAAGGACGATCGCGCGGCTGCCACGTCTCTGCTTCGGTTCAGCCCGCACCTCTGAAGCCGGACGGTCCTCGGTGCACCTGTCGCGCCGGTCCCCCTGTCGTACGGATGGCTGGCGCTCCCTCTCGTCCAGTGCGGGCCCGTTCGCCTCAAGGTACTGCTGCCATGGCTGAGCGGGGAGCCAGCAGTGGTGGCCGCCCCGCTGGAACGGGACCCGCTCACCGGCCGCAGCTTCCACGATGAACCGGGTGAGGGTCAGGCCACCTTCCCCTGTGAACGCGCTCGACTGATGGGCGGGCATGAGGACGCGGTGCCAGCCCCCGCAGTACCCGGCGTCGGTGGGGTTCTCCGGGTCGTAGGGCTTCGCCGGGCACCGGGTGAGCGCGCCGTTTTGGCTGCACTGGCCCTCCTCCAGGACCAAGTTGCCGTCCTGGACCGCGATAAGGTTCTTCTGCAGGCGGATGACGGAGGCCGGCAGGTTGGGCGTGCGGACGTAGGGGACGCTGCCGATGCCAGCGTGGTCGGGGTCGGTGAAGTCCCAGACCGACTGAATACCGCCGCGGCGCCGGAACACCTCCCGCGCACGCATTCCGCGGGCTGTCTGGGCGCTCAGCTGAGGCTCGTAGCCCAGGACGATGCCGTTGGCGCCGTTGATGCGTACATCGAGGCGCGCGTGCCCGTCGGCGGTCTGTGACTCGATGTCGGCGTGGAAGCCGTGATCTTCGGAGTCCTCGCGACGCGTTCCTTGAGGGCGAGGTGCTCGTCGGACTCGTGGCTGATGGGTTTCTCCTCGGGCTTCCGGTAGTGGGAGGCAAGCAATACGCCATCACGCTGGACGAGGTACATGGGGACGTGCCGGCCGCGGAGGTCCCGGCAGTCGGGGCAGATGAGCCCGCGCTTCTCGACGGGAACACGTCCGCGCATGCGCAGGAGCACGTTCAGAAGGTCTTGGCCTAGGGCGTGTCTCTTTGATCGGTTGGTCAGTTGATCGGATGTGTCTGTCCGATTAGTGATCACTGATGCGATGTGGGAGCGGATCGAGCCGCTGATGCCAGCCCATCCGGTCCGCGGTCGGCGATGGGCCAACCACCGCCGAACCCTGGAAGCCATCGCGTGGAAGTACCGCACCTGCTCGCCCTGGCGGGACCTGCCGGACGAGCTCGGCTCGTTCCAGACCGCTCTCATAAACGCCTGATCAGGTGGGCCGTGGACGGCACCTGGGAACGCATCCTCGCCGCAGTTCTGGCAGGAGCCGACGCCGACATCGGCTGGACCATCTCGGTGAACTCCACCGTCTGCCGGGCTCACCAGCACGCTGCCGGTGCCAGGGGCACCAGGCCGGGCTGAGCCCGAGGACCACGCCCTCGGACGCTCCCGCGGCGGCCTGAGCACGAAAGTCCACCTCGCCAGCGACAACCGTGCACGGCCGCTGGAACCAGGGCTGCACGAACGCCTGGAGGGTGTGGGAGGAGATCGTGCCGCTCGGCTATCAGGGCAGTTACCAGCGGGTTCGTGCCTATTTCCGAGAGAAGCGGCTCTCGCCACGCCCCGTCACGGCTCGGCCACCCTCGCCCCGGGTCGTCGCCGGATGGATCCTCCGTCGGCCGGAGAGCCTCACCGAGACGGAGCATCTTCGGCTCAAGGCCGTTCTGGTCCACTGCCCTGAACTGGACGCCCTCACCGGCCACGTCCGCTCCTTCGGTCAGATGCTCACCGAGCGCCAAGGCGAACGGCTGCCGCAGTGGCTTGATGCCGTCCGGCGAGACAACCTCCCCGGCCTCCACACGCTCGCCGCAGGCATCGACCGCGACCGGGACGCCGTCATCGCCGGCCTCACTCTGCCCTGGAGCTCCGGCGTGGTCGAAGGACACGTCAACCGGATCAAGATGCTCAAACGTCAGATGTTCGGCCGAGCCGGCTTCGATCTCCTCCGCAAGCGTGTCCTGCTCTACACGTAGGGCAACGCTTGCGAGCCTGCCGCGGCTGCTGGCAGACGAGACGGCCTCAGGTCGCTATGTGTCGGGTGAGCTCGCGTGACTTCTGCCGCAGTGCGGCTGTCCACTCCTTTGCATGGGGATCCGAAGCCGTCTTGAGATAGCGGCTCTCGGCGCGCTCGGCCGCCTGCCAGTTCACCTCGATGTTCGCTTTCTCAGCCAAGGCCAGCACCGTGGCAACGAACCCTTCGGACAGGGTGGCCATGATGGCGTGCCTGGTTTTGCTATGCCAGGCGAGCAGGGCGTCGACGAACGCCGCGAATGCGATGGGGTCGATCTGACACTCGTCAGCTTCCATGGGGCCGATGCCGGATGGCAGACCCACTTCAGCTTGATAGAGGGCGACTTGCCTCATGAACAGCCGGGACGCCCCGTTGGACGGGTTCCACAGGGTCTGGTCGCCCAATTCGTAGTACTGGCTCACGTCAGCCTCTCACTGCTGGTCATAGGGGGTCGACGCTACGGTCAGTCAGGGCTCCACGGAAAGTGAGCCAGAACCCGAGTCTCGACAGCGGTTGTTCTCGGGAGGCGGCCGGATCCATCCGTTCGGCTGCCGCTGTTGGTCACAGGCCGAGGCTATAGCGTGGGCGAGCCTGCGCTGCGCGTGCGCACCCATAGAGAAGGACGCCGGAAACGGTTCGGTCGAACCGTTCACAAGGCTCGGCCAGACCGGGGCAGGGCAGTCAGCGTTTGACGCGGTTGCGGACGGCGAGGACGGCCAAGCCCAGCAGGACGGGTTCGGTCAGGCGGGAGGCCATCTCCATGTAGGTGCCGGTGGTGGTCAGGTCCTGGCCGGAGGAGCGGAACACCATCGAGTTCAGCGTGACGTTCAGGGCCTTCTCGAAGCGCTTGCCGGTGAACCGGTTGCCGGTGGGGTTGTGGGGATCGTCCTTGCCGATCTCGAAGGTGACCTCGCCCCCGCCGGCCGGGACGGTGCCGGTCGCGGTCTGCTTCGGGGTGTCCTGGGCGAGGCCGAAGGCCATCAGCAGGACGATGGTGAGGAACATGGCCGCCCCGAGCCAGGCCAGGGCCCGGGAGGCGCGCAGGCCGTAGCCGGACAGCGCCCAGTACGCGGTCAGCAGACCCCGTTCACTGCGGGGGATGTCGTTAGCGTGGCGGCGCATCTCCATCTCCCCGTAGTAGAAGTCCGCCGCCCCCGGCTCGTGCTTGCCGTCCTCGAAGGCCTTGCGCAGCGCCCGGTACACCGGCGCCAGCTGCAGCGGCCCCGCCCGACCGGCGCCGAGGACCGCCACGTTCCAGCCCCGCACCGCCCCCGGCCGGCCGGCACGCCAGTGGTGTTCCTCGGCCAGGACGCGGCGTGTGGTGAACCGCAGGGGTGGCCGGCGCCGCCAGTGCAGGGCGGGCGGAGCGGTGTCGAAGGTGCAGGCCCCTTCCAGACGGAGTTGGTCCAGGTGGACGGTGCCGGCGAACAGACACCCCGACAGGTCGAGGTCGGCCAGGACCAGATGGGCCGCATCCACCCCCCGCAGCGACGCCACCCGCACCCCCGGGTCGGGCGCGCCCGGAAAGGGACCCTCGGCGAGCTGAAGGCCGTCGGTGAGCACGAACGGATCCGGCTCGGCGGCGATCGTGAGGGGGTACTCGAACACCGCATGAGCGAAATCCACCGTGGCATAGCGCAGGCGGACCTCGGCTGTCGATGACCAGCGAGTACGACGGCACTCCAGACGGCACGTAGCGAACGAGAGGGTCACCGGCCCGCCGAACTTGGCACCGGACAGCACAACCCGCCCAGCACACACCAAAGGCCCGAACTGGTCAGCCTCAACAAAGGTCGCCGACTCGAACCTGGCGTCACCCTCGAAGGTCGTCGACTCGAACGCGGCGCTGTTCTTGAAGGTCGCCGACCAGAACCGGGCGTCGCGCTCGAAGGTCGCCGACCTGAACCAGGCTTCGCCCTCGAAGGTCGCCGACCCGAATCCGGCTTCGCCCTCGAAGGTCGCCGACCCGAACAGGGCGTTGTCCTCGAATGTCGCCGACCCGAACAGGGCGTTGTCCTCGAATGTCGCCGACCCGAACAGGGCGTTGTCTTTGAAGGTCGCCGACTCGAACAGGGCGTTGTCTTTGAAGGTCGCCGACTCGAACGTGGCGTCGCCCTCGAAGGTCGCCGACCTGAACGCGGCGTTGTCCTTGAAGGTCGCCGACTCGAACCTGGCGTCGCCCTCGAAGGTCGCCGACCAGAATCCGGCGCCGCGCTCAAAGGTCGCCGACCCGAACCAGGCCTTGTCCCTGAAGGTCGCCGACTCGAACACGGCGTTGTCCCTAAAAGTCGTCGACTCGAACGCGGCGCTGTTCTTGAAGGTCGCCGACCAGAACCGGGCGTCGCGCTCGAAGGTCGCCGACTCGAACCAGGCTTCGCCCTCGAAGGTCGTCGACCAGAACCCGGCTTCGCCCTCGAAGGTCGTCGACTCGAACCCGGCTTCGCCCTCGAAGGTCGTCGACCCGAACCTGGCGTCGCCTTCGAAGGTTGCCGACTCGAACTCGGCGTCGCCCAAGCGGACGATACCGGTTGCGGGGTCATGGAGGGCGTTGAGTAAGGCGACGAGGAGGGATTCGGTGAAGGTGGTGCCTCGGTGGTCGATGCTGGCGCCGGGAGTCAGGGCGGCCAGGTAGGCGTCGCGGTCGTCGTCGGGGAGGTGGGCGAGGCATACGGTGTGGCCGGGGACGTGGATGCCGCGGCAGCCAACGGGGTTGGCAGCAGGGTCTGAGTCGTGTGCGCAGTGCGGCCAGGTTGGCGGTTGGGATGTGCTCATGGTGCGGCGGCTCCACGGTGTCAGGTGCCCGTATGGACGCCCTGGGGACGGGAACGGTTCACGACGCTGACGGGCAGCACCGGGGAACGGCTCGCACGTTGCGAACATGCCGTACGTGCCTGAGCAACACCGGAGGAGGGCTGCGGCGAGGGCGGGCTGCGTAGCGCCGCCGACGGCTTCGGGACGGGGTCCAACGCGTGCCGCGCGTGACGATTACGCGCACGTACGCGTGAGTGGCGCCCGGCACGGGTCGCCCGGCGGGCGGCTGTCACAGGCCGGTGTCACCGCGCTCGTCACAGGCGCCGTCACTGCCGGTGCGGCTGGGCCGGCCCCGAGTGTCCGGTGCGCGGTGGCCGGGCGCGGCTTCGGTCCGGTGGCCGGGCCGGCGGTGGGAAGGCGTTCGGCGGCGAGCTGCGCGCGCGGCGCGGGCAGGTCGGTGTTTCGCGTGCGGGACGCATCGGCGTGGTCGGGTCCGGTGCCCAGGGGGCGGCGGTCGGTCATCGCCCGATTCTCGGTGCCCTGCGAAGTTTTTCCTCACCGGTAGAAGCGTGGTGGTGGGGGTGCTGACATCTCTCTCAGAGCACCCCACGACCGCCGCCCTCTGGAAGAAGAGGGGTGGGAGGGAAGCGGGCGGGACGCGGGGAGCGCCTCGGGGGATCGGGTGCCGGCTGTACTGCTCGCGTGCGTCGGCGGGGCCGCGCGCGGCGGGGGGCGCCCGTGTATCTGGGCCATCGTGCGCGTAATGGGTGAGGCCCTGTCGGGGATGTCTTGGCGGGGGTTTCATCGGCGGGCGCGCCAGGTGCCGTAGAGGCCGGCGGCTGCTCCGATGATGGCGGAGAAGCCGGCGTTGCCGACGGTGCGATAGACGCCTGCGCACATGCCCAGGAGGGCGAACAGGACGATGCCGTCGAGGACCGCGTAGCGCGGCTTCGTGGGTTCCTCCGCGGGCTTTCGGGAGTTCGGGGAGTGCGTGAGGTCGGGTGTGGGCCCTTTGGGGTCGTTGTCGTTCATGACTCCAGCAGACCGCTTCCGGCGGGGGGTGGACAGGGCTCCGATCATCCTCGTATGGACCCGGTCGTTGCAGGTCAGAAGCCTGATCGGGCGGATCGGAGCTGAACGGTGGAAAGCGTTCCCGATCGTTCTGGGAAATTCACGGATGTTCGGCGTGAGCCTCCTCTAACTTGGTATTACGCAACAGGAAAGAGCGGGCTCGTGACAGAGGGTAGCTCCGAGGGGGCAGGGAACGATGACGGTGCTCTTGTCGCCGCGTACTGGGACGCACTGCACGACTTCGCCGACGAACTGAACGCGCTGCACATTTCCTGTGGCGCGCCGTCCTACAGGGACATCGCCAAGGCCTCGGGGAACCCGAAGCTGAGCCAGGCCGGCATCACCGAGTTCCTCAAGGGCAGGCGTCTCCCCCAGCTGAACGCGCTGATGGAGTTCATCCGGGTGGTTGGCCTTGGACCGCATGCGGCGGCTGGCGACGCCGTATCCCCGGAGACCCTGGAGCAAGAGTGGCGCACTCGCTGGACCCAGGTCAGAAGCCTCCAGCGCCAGGCCCAGGCCCCTCTGGCACATCTGAAGACCACGGTGAAGACCACCCTTGAGGAGGCAGAGAAGGAAGCCGAAACGCTCCGCACGGCCGCGCGTGCGGACGCCGTCCGTATCCGTGCCGACGCAAAAGCCGACGCGGACCGTTTGACCGCTCAGGCCCGAAACGATGCCGAAGAACTCGTGGAACAGGCCAGAGAACGGGCTGAACGAGTGCTTGCCGAGGCTGATGCGGAGGTACCCCCTGCCGTTCCCGCTCGGAGGCGGCCCCGCTTCTTGCGTCCCGCTGCCTCGATCACTGCCGTGGCGCTGACTGTCTCCGCGAGCGTTCTGGGCGTGGCGCTTCTCAACAAGCAGCCACCGGGTTCCTGCCGTTCGGCCCAGAACATGACATCTTCTTCGACTTCGTCGCCGAGTCTCCTCGGTCTCCAGCCTGTCGGGGCCGCGGCAAGAGAACAGGCTGTGTCGGGGCGGTTGCCCCAGAGCTTCATCACCGGCGGGGTGCTTCCGCTGGGCTTCCCCACCGCATCGTGGGCTCCGGCTTCGGAGACACCTGCCGAGGAGGAGACTCCAGCCTCAGCTGCCCCCTCCGTCCAGCCCTCATCTCCCTCCGCCAGCCCTTCCACCGCTCGTCCTTCCACCAGCCGCACTGCATCTGCTGACGGCTGCCAGTAGAGGAGCGAGCCATCTATCCGATGCTGCGATCTCTCGGTTTCGTGTCGGTGGTTGTGAGAGTCGGCGGTTGGTGTGGTGGGGTGAGGTGCTCCGGGTCTGGTCAGCGGTTGTTTGGTGGTGGGCCGCTGTCATGAGGTGAGAGATTGGTGGGTGGTATCGCGGTCGTGGGCATTCATCGCATGGCGGCTGATGCTGTCTCGGGCCCGGGAGTTCTCAATCTGCGTTCGGGCGCTGGCGCCTTTTGTGAATGGGTGAGGTGGTGGCACCGGATGGGCGTCAGTCGAGACCGAACGGCTGTCCCTGATCATGTTGCGTAGCGGTAGTGATCACGGCTGTCACGGGTGACCAAGTCGTGTCGGAAGACACCCATCGGGAGGGCGGCCGACTGTCATGGGTGTGTCTGTTCGCAGCGTGGTGCATGCCTGCTGGAGCAACTGCGCTGTCGTCGACAACCGCTCGGCTGCGTCCGAAGCGATCCGTTCCGGTCTTGCCCTGCCGCGTCCCACGCCCGCGGCCCCATACAGAGGCCGGCGTGATGACGGGGGCACTCTGACGGGGGAGCGGCTCGCCCGGCACACAGGAACCGGCGCACGCGGAGGTGGCCCGTGTCGAGTGGTTCGGCACGGGCCACTACCGCCGCGTCTTGCGCTCATGCAGGGGTGCTCAGCAGAGCATTCCGTTGCCGGTCACCCTCGCGGCCTCTGTACGAGGTGTCAGCGGGATTCGTCGTAGGGGTCGCGGCTGCCGGACTTGGCCAGGCCTCGGCTGATCATGTAGCCGACGGTGAGGACCACGATGTAGAGCCATGCCCTGTCGGCGCGGAAGTAGTCGGCGTGGCCCTCGTCGTCTCCCACGACCATGGAGGCGATCAGGACCGCGACGACCGCGGCGATGTAGGCGAAGAACTCGGTGGTCTTGAAAGCGGCCTTCGTTTCGGTCGACAGCCGGCGCGGCCGGTGAGCGACCGCATCGGTGCCCGCGTGGTGGCCTGCGTTGCCGACCGGATTCACAGCGCTCATGAGAAGGCACCTTTCTTGTTCATCGGAGCGTGTGATGCGCTCCGCGGGTAAGGAACGCGTCAATCGACGCGGCATCTACTGAGTGCCCACGTGCAGCTGATTAAACAGAGCGTAAGCACATGGACATGACATTCTGCGGTGTGGCGTGCTGGTAACTGCGGCTCGCCCTGGCCGTCGGCCGGGCTCCGAGCCGGCCGCTGTTTCCTCCCTGCCGCCCTGCGAGAACTGCGAGTCGAGCCCCGCCAACTAACGTGACGGTCACACGAACCGGGCCGCCAGGGTCAAACCCTCCCCCTTGTCCAGCTGGCGACCCGAAGGCCGACCCCGGTAGTCGACCCCTTGTCCAGGTGCGCCACCTGGCCGTACACGCCACGTTTTCCCTTGCGGCCACGGTCAGACCGCGGACAAGGGGGTCCCCTGCACGCTGCTCCTTCGCAACGACCGCCCCGGCCGGGGCAGCGAAGGAGACGAGCCGATGACGACCACCCACCCGAGGGCCGGGCAGCGGCACCGCTCGAGCCGACCACACCGGAAGGCCGGCCCGTGGCGGCCAAGCCCAAGGGGACTCCCTGGGTGCCCACTTCGAAAGGCACTCAGGAACCCCCTTTGGTGCCCGGCACCCCAGGCCGCAGGAAAACACCTTGTCAGAGCGGGAATCGGCGCGAAAACCGCGCCGTCACAACCCTCTTCTCTCCTCTTGTTGTCCGTAGTGGAGGAGAGCATCGGGTTCCGGGGCCCGGACGCCCTCCCAGGCCGGGCGCGGCCAGAAGCGGCGGCCAGCCGGCGGCCGGTCACGAGCAACGAGGGAGCAGAGCTGATGGCGGGGAAGAGGAAGACCAACCCGGCGGGGTCGACGAACAGCTACCGCGGCGACGTGCTGCGCGTGCTCGGAGCGCTGAAAGTCGCGACGGCTGATCAGATCCAGCGGATCGGTGCCCCACACCTGACCTTCCGGCACGCCGACAAGGAGACCCCGTCGAAGCAGAAGCAGGCCCGCACCGCCTCGCACACCGGCGCGCTCTCCGACATGCGCAAGCACGGCCTGTCCGAGAACGGCGGCTCCACGTATGTCTTACGTTCGTACGACGATATGGGTCAAGTCGGTACGTCCCAAGGGCGGCATGCTCATCGGAGCCTTCCCCGAGGCACACTTCGCCCAGAGCACCTTCTCCCTGGCCCGCGGAGAGGGTCTGTTCCTCTACACCGACGGGCTGACCGAAGCCCACACTGCCCAGGGCGCCATGCTCGGCGAGGACGGCCTGACCGGCTTCCTCCACCAGCGCACAGGGGCCGTGACCGCCGCCGCCCTGGTCGAAGAAACCGTCACGTTGCTGGCCTCACTGCCCGACGGAGTCGGCGACGACGTGGCCCTGCTGGTCCTGTCCGTACCTGACTCCGAAACCGCGCCAGACACCGGCGTCGCCGCCACCGCCCACACCACCGCCGCACCCGAACACTTCGGCTAGGAGCGATGACCGACGTGACCCACACCTTTCACCTGAGTGTTCACTGCCCTCACCCCGGCCTCGCCATCGCCACGATCGTCGGAGATATGGATGTGCAGACCGCGCCCACCCTGCGCTCCGGGGCCCTGGACATCATCGAACGAGGACACCCGCGCCTGGCCCTGGACCTGGCGCAGGTCGGCTTCTGCGACTCTGCCGGTCTCAGCGCGATCATCGGCATCTGGCACGCGGCCCAGGCAGCGGGCGGCTCGCTCACCCTCGCCGCTGTCCCCGACCGCCTGATGCGCATGCTCAGCATGACCGGCGTCGACTCGCTCCTGCCTGTCCACGCCACAGCCGCCGACGTGACCGACAGCCAGCCCACCTCAGCGGACAGCTACTGATTCGGCTCGCCAGGGGGGAAGCTGAACGTCGTAGGTCAGGCCAGTGCCAGCTATGAAACCGTCGAAGGGTGTCGGTCCGGGACTCAAGGCGTTTGAGTCGGTCGCGCGGACGAGCGTTTAAGGGACGGTGAACTCGCCTCCTGCCTCCTCAAGGGGCGAAACTCAGATCGGCCCAGACCGTTTTGCCCGGGTGGAGTGGGGTGACGCCCCAGCGTTGCGTGAGTCGGTCCAGGAGTTGCATGCCGAAGCCGCCGGGCTCGGTGTTCTTGGTGGCACGCATGCGCGGCCAGCGGTCGCTGTCATCGCTGACCGCGATGCGCAGCAGCCGACCGTTCCAGGTGAGCCGGATCAGGGGCGGGCCGGCGCCGTGGCGGATGGCGTTGGTGATCAGTTCGGAGACGAGCAGTTCGGCCGTCTGGATGATCGAGTGTCGGCGAAGCGGGCCACCGAAGCCTTCCGCGCAGTCGCGGACCCAGTGCCGGGCGGCCGCGATGCTCGCCGTGACTGCGGGGAAACGCGACTCGCAGGGTGGGATGGTCGGTTCGCTGTTCACGAGGTTCCTCCAGCGGGGGTGGCCCTATGCCACCGCCGACTCGCGCTGTGCGTATCCGGTGGCGCATCTGCCGGGTTACCCCTGCCTACGTGGTGAACCATCTGTGTCCACCGGGTGACCGACAGATCCTGTGAAGGGTCATCTGTCGCGAGGTCCTGGACTGGTCGTGCGCGCGACCGGCGACCAACTTGAGATCGTGGGCACCGATCGCAGGGCGACACGGTGACCAGCGCGCCCAGCCGCCTCTTTGCCTCATAAGGCCCGGTATTGCGGTAGGTGTTGCGCCGGCCTCCACAGCGCCCCGAAGCCCGCCGAGGTCACGGCGGGTGTTCGGCGTGGTCGGGCTGCTGACATCCCCGTCGCGACCCCCTTCGACCATGCCCTGGCTGGAGTTGAGGATGAGGGGGGCGGGATGGGCGGCGTGGCCGCAGTCGGGGATCGGGGCCCGCTCAGCCGGTTGCGCGTCGGCGTGGCCGCCGCGCCGGGCCGCCGCCGCCCGCTACCCGGACGACCCCGAGGTCGCCATGCTGGTCGGTGACCTCCTGTCCGGCAGCGCGCAGTTCGCCCGGCTGTGGGCCGCGCACGACGTGCGCCCCGAGCCCACCCTGCTCAAGACCGTCAACCACCCCCTGATCGGCCCCATCACCCTCAACTGCGACCTCCTCGACATCACCGACCAGAACCAACAGGTCGTGCTCTTCACGGTCGAGCCCGGCTCTCCCGCAGAGCAGGCACTACGGCTGCTGTCGGTCATCGGCACGCAGCGCATGGATGTACCCGGCTGAGGAGCCCTCGCGGAATGATCTTCATGTGCCATGGCAGAGGGACAGGTGGCTTCGTTCTCAGCGCCTGGCACTCAGTCTGTCTATGTGGCACAACCCGACGTACATGCTCGCAAGAACCGCCTCAACCCCCGGCCGGCCGCCTGGCACTTCCAGTACGACCGATTCCTACTCGCAGATATCCATCGGCGCAGGCCCCTCCCCGGCCCGCCGGGACGTCCTCGCCAAGCGGATACGGCTGCTGGTCGCGGCCACCATCACCTACAACGTCATCGAAGCGGTCGTCGCGATCACCGCCGGGACGATCGCCTCCTCCACCGCGCTGATCGGCTTCGGGCTCGACTCCGTCATCGAGGTCTCCTCCGCCGCCGCGGTCGCCTGGCAGTTCTCCGCCTCCGACCACGCCACCCGAGAGGCCTGGGAGAAGCGCACCGTGCGGATCATCGCGGTGTCGTTCTTCGCGCTCGCCGCGTTCGTCGGCATCGACGCCGTCCGCGCGCTGGCCGGCACCGGCGAGGCCGACCGCTCCATCCCCGGCATCGTCATCGCCGCCCTCTCCCTCGCGGTCATGCCATTCCTGTCCGCCGCCCAGCGCCGCGCCGGACGCGAACTCGGCTCCGCCAGCGCGGTTGCCGACTCCAAGCAGACCCTGCTGTGCACGTACCTGTCCGCCGTGCTCCTCGTCGGCCTGGTCCTCAACGCCACCCTCGGCTGGTCCCGGGCCGACCCCATCGCCGCCATCGCCATCAAGGAAGGCCGCGACGCCTGGCAGGGCAAGGGCTGCTGCGCGGCCCCGGCCACAGCGGCTACGCCTGCCGGTGCCGAGCAGGGCGACACCTGCGGGTGCCGCCCCGGCTGCGACTGCTGCGGCTGAACCGCACCCGCCGAACGAAGCGGGCCCCGGTGAGCACATGGCCGGGGCCCGCTGCGGTGCCAAGAGCACTGGCTGAACCAGCTGGTGATCCAACGTCACTGGACAGCGGTGTCCTCTGACAGTGAACTTGGACCGTCCGCCATCGAAGCTGGACGGCTTGACGGGGTACGTACGCGTGGACCGGGCACCCGGATGGCGGGCCGTAATCAGTTACCACGGATGGGGCGGGAAGCGACATGTTGCACATGCAGCTTTTGGCTAAGGGAGCGGGTCAGGGCTCCCCGCCCTTCTGGATCATCGCCATCGTTCTGATCGTCATCGTTGGAGCTGCGTTTCTGGTTACAAGGGCACGCAGGAGATAGTGCGTGGTGTTCAAGCCGTCCAGCTTCGATGGCAATCGGTCCAACTTCGCTGTCAGAGGACACCAGTCCGTGATGATCACGGCTGGATAACGGTTGTCCCGTCTCTGTCGATCTGGTCCCTGTCTCAGGTGATCTGGTCTGGTTCGCTCGTCGTCTCAGGTGATCTGGCCCGTTGACTCTGCTCATGTCACGCGAGACCTCACGCCGCACGCCGTGGAACCCCGGGATTTCGGTGAACGGCAGGCGCCAATATGGTGTGCCGATGACGTCGATCAAGAAGTTCCAAGTCACGTTCGACTGCGCAGAACCCGAGCGCCTCGCTCGTTTCTGGTGCGAGGTGTTGGGGTACGTCGTACCGCCGCCGCCGGAGGGGTTTGCCACTTGGGATGACTTCAAGGTCTCGCAGCCACCTGAGCAGCGGGATTCTTGGTTCGCCTGCATTGATCCCTCAGGTGTGGGCCCGCGGCTGTACTTCCAGCGCGTCCCCGAGGGGAAGGCCGTTAAGAACCGGGTGCATCTTGATGTGCGGGTCGGCACCGGACTCGTGGGTGAAGAGCGCCTCGCCGCACTTGAGGCCGAATGCGCACGACTGGTCCCGCTCGGCGCGGTACACGTGCAAACGCTGTACGACGGCAACGATGCGTGCATCCCGATGCTGGACATTGAGGGCAACGAGTTCTGTATCGACTGAGGGCCGTGCACGTGTACGGAACGGGTGGTCGCTCGATGGGGTGACGCCTTCTGTGTCCGGGCATGGCGTCACGCCGGGTGGCCGACGCTCACAGCGAGGGGCATGGGCGTCGGGGAGGTGGCCGTGAGCGAGCCTGCGGAGGCGGGATCCGGCTGGATCCTCGCGCTGCCGACGAAGACCAGCGAGATGCGCCTCTTCGAGTTCGACAACGGCACCATGTCCCAGGCCCGGCTCGCGCGTGAGGTCTGGGACTACGAGCGCTACGCCGGGCACCGCGTCTGGAGGGAGCGCGCGGCACCAACGGCCGCACGTTCCCGTTCTGGCAGCGCCACCGCTACACCCGCTCCGAGCGTTTCCCGCTGCTGTACGTCGTCCTGGCGGGCAAGGAGGAGCACCTGCTCGACAACCGCCGCCAGGCGCTCACCGCCGACGTGAAGGGCATCACCGTCCCGGTGTGGGTGAACACCCTGCCCCGACTGAAGTGCGGCGAGCCCTGGTACGAGATCGGCGTCGACGACCCGCACCGGCGCCGCGCCCGCTATCCCGAGCCCGCTGACGCCCGGACCCTTGGCCCCGACGTCGCCCTGGACATCATGGTGGGCAGGCGCCACGACCTCGCCCTGCACAAGGACCACCTGACCGGCCTCACCCGGCTCCTGCTGGACGCCGCCGACACCATCGGGCACGCCGGGAACTGCCCGCTCCGGCCGCTGCTTCCACTGCGGCGGGACCGGGAACGCCCGCCCGCTGTGGGGGGGCGCAGGCCGGGCACGCCTGAGCGACACAGCCGACCGGAGACCTCGCCCGTTCGAGGGAATTCGGCGGCTTGTGGCTTCGGCCGGTGCGGCTACGCCGGTTAGCCTCCTGCCCGGCTAGTGCGTACTGCCGATCACCGCCCGCTTCCGGAGCCACGCCGCCGGACGCGGGGGTCAAGGTCCTGCCGGGCCCGCTCCTTCCCGTTCTGCGTTCCGTCGTGTCCACGGCAGTCGTACGAGCCGGTGTCGGGGGCGTGGCCCGGACCGGCCAAGGAGTACGTCATGCCGAAGAACCAGTCCACCGCCGCGCAGTCCGCACGCAGGGCGAGCCGGAGCGGGGCCAAGTACACCGAGGCCCTGCGCCGCGCGGCGACCGGCGATGCGCCGCACGCCCTTCATGTCCTGCGGTTCTTGGCGGAGCGCTCGGGCAACCTCTACTACCTGGTCGGCGGGATCGCGGCGGCCTGGGCGTACAGCGGACAGCGGGTGCTGCTCCTCGAGGAAGCCGAGGACTACTGGCGCTTGAGTATGAGCGGCGCGCGTCGCAGCCGGGGCCGCCGCAAGAAGGAGATCGAGCCGGCCACCCCGCCGGAGCCGACGACCAGCACGCTGTGGGCCTCGCCCAACGGCCCCGGCCTCCTGACACGCCACACCTGCATGTGGGAGGTCCGCCACCCCTCGCAGGAGAGTGACCGCGGCTTGCCCCGCACCGACCGCAGCCCGCTCACGGCGGCGGTGGCCGACGCCCTCGACGCCTACGACGTGATCGTCCTCGTGCCGAAGTACTGGTCCTACCCCGACCGCGAGATCGCGACGGCGCACGTCGTTCTCGGTGAGATCGACATCTTCCCGGACACCGACTGCAGGACCGCGCTCCCCGGCCCCGGAGGTGAAGAGAAGGGCGTCCCGCTGAGCCCCGAGCAGAGCGCGGCGGTTCTGCGCGAGCGCTGTCTGGACTTCCTCTTCGGATCCCCGCACCTCCCCATCGTCTTGGACAGGGTGATCTGGCAGTCGAACGGGGAGCTGCCCGTCGACGCGGACTACCTGGCGGGCGTCGACCGGGACATGAACCGCGCCGGACTGCGCCCCTTGGGCTGGTCGCTCGCCGGGCGCCGGCCCCTCCCGCACAAGCAGCTGCCCGAACCCGGCCAACTGCAGGACCCCAACTTCGTCCTCCGGTACCAGTCCATCGCGGGGCGCCTGCGTATGGCGCTGGACGCCCGTCCCGTCGGCAGGAACTGACCCGGGAGGGCTGGCTCGCCCCGCGACGCGTGGGTCAGCTCTTCGAGGTTCTCCGGCCACATCCGCCCAGGCGCCAACGAGCACGCGACGGGTCAACGGCGGCGCCCGACTGTGCCGCGGACGGGCGACCGGCTGCGGCAACGGCAGCCGTCCGGCCAGGCGGGCCGCCCACCAGCCGCGCCCCGCCGCAACGCGGGCCGCCTTGGGCCGGAAGTCCCGGGCGGTGATGAAGGACGATGAGCAGCTGCTGCGCGGCCGGATTTACGGCACCGACCACGACCACCCGGGCCCGAAGCCGGGACGCAGCTACGCCGAACTGGTCGGCGGGCCGCTGGACGGATTGCTGCTCGACATCACCGGCTGGAGGCCGGAGGAGATCGACGACGGTGTCTCCCTCCTCACGGAGCTCGGGCAGTCCGGCGCCGGCGGCTGGGTGATGTACGACCCGCGCCTCGGCGACCCGACCCGCTGGGGCTGGGCAGGCGACAGCCTCTGACCACCTGCACTCGGTCGGGTGAAGACACCACAGCGGCGGAACCCGCTCGCCAGCCCGGGCGTAGTGCCGTACATGGACCCCATCAACGAGGCGCACGTGAGTGAGCCCGGCCTCCTGGTCGTCGACATCGCGGCCGCCGACGACGCCACCGCCCTCGCCTTCCAGCAGCTGCTCGCCGAACGGTGGGCAACAGCGACAGCGGAGCGGACGACGCGGGATGCGGGGGAGCCCGGCGTACGGCTGCGCTGCTACCCGGACCTGCACCAGCCCATCAGCCCGGCCCCGGAGCCGGCCGAACGCCGGGTGCCGGGTCGTGCCCGCCGGGACCTCCACCACCACGTCGCCCCCAGCGGGCGTGTAGGAGTCGCCTGCCGCTGATCACTCCTCCTCCGCCCGGCTCGTTGCTGTAACGGTTATTGTTACAGCAAGGGGGTGTGAAGGACGTGAGCGCGAACAGCAGGATGACGGTCGCCGTCCATGTGCTGACCTGGATGGCCCTGGTACACGGCCGCGGACGTGACGTGGTCACCTCGGACCAGATCGCCACGAGCGTGGCCACCAACCCCGTCGTGATCCGGCGCAGCCTCGCCGATCTGAGGAAGGCGGGCCTGGTGACGGTCCGGCACGGGGCTGGGGCAGGCTGGACGCTGGCTCGCGAGCCTGAGTCCATCGCCCTACTCGACGTCTACCGCGCGGTGCACGCCGAGCCCCTGTTCGCCCTGCACCACGGCGAACCGAACCGGGCATGCCCCGTCGGCCGCGGCATCCAGCCCGCGCTGCGCCGCGTCTACGTCGACACGGAGGAGGCCGTCCGGCGGGAGCTCGCGGGCGTCTCGATCGCGGACGTCCTGCGGGACACCCTGGCCGCCCGTTCCGGCTGAAGCGCCGAGCGGGGCCGGCCGGGGCTCCCCCTCGCGTGTAGTTGTAACAGGATCTGTTTCATTATCCGACGTACGGAGGTGGACCGTCATGCGGGCGATCGAGTACCGGCGCCACGGCGGCTATGAGGAACTGCAGCTCGTGGACCGTCCCGCTGAACCGGCCACCGGCGGCCGGGCGTCGATCCGCCTCTCCTACGCCGAGGTGAGCCCAGCCGACAACACCATCAGGGCAGGACGGATGGACCCCTCCCTGCATCAGACGCCGCCTCACATACCCGGCGGCGGCGCGGTGGGACGGATCACCGACCCCGGGGCGACCGGCTTGGCAGAGGGGACGCGCGTCGTGGTCGGCGGCGGCGGGCTCGGCTGGCGCACCGACGGCACCTGGCGCGAGCAACTGACCGCGGACGCCCGCCAACTCATACCGATCCCCGACGGAGTAAACGACGAGGCCGCCTGCGCGCTGTTCGCCGGTGCCGGATACAGCACCGCCTACCTCGTCCTGACCCGACTTGCCGGGCTGAAGACCGGCAGCACCGTCCTGGCGCCAGCCATCGGTGGCTCCATCGGCATGGGCACTGTGGAGGTGGCCCGCCAACTCGGCGCATCCCTGACCGTCTCCACCGCCAGCCACACTGACAAAGCCGAAGCTGCCCGCGCCGCCGGCCAAGAGCACGTCATCGACCTGTCCCGCGAATCCCTGACCGACGGCGTCGCGCGCATCACCGACGGCAGGGGCGTGGACGTCGTGGTCGACGGCGTCGCCGGTCCGCTGCTCGGTCCCTGCATCGCCTCTCTCGCACACGGCGGCGTCTACATCGGCGTCGGATACTCAGGCGGCACCGAAGGCACGGTGAACATCACCGACCTGATATGGAAAAACGCCACCGCCTACGGCTACACGTTCACAATGACCCCGCCCGACGTCGCCCGCGCCGCTCGCGTGACCCTGCTGGGATGGCTGCGCGCGGGCCGCATCACCCCCGCCATCGCCCGCGTGTTCCCGCTGGAACAGGCTGCCGAAGCGCAGCGTCATCTGATCGAGGACCGGCCCTTCGGTCGCGTCCTGCTCACCATGGCCCGCTGAATTGGACCGAAACAGCAAGAGGAGCGGCGACATGCAGCCTCGCAAGGCTTTCACCGCCGATATTCCGGAACTGATCCGGTTGCGCGCCGTCGCACTGGAGAGCCTCGGCACCGACCCCGGACCGGCCGACACACCATGGCGGCAGATCGCCCGCGACTGGTTCGACGAGCGCATCAACCGCCGCGACGACTGCGTCTGCCTCGTCGTCGGCGGCGACCCCGGCGAACCCCTCCTCGCCTGCGGCATGGCCTGGGTCACCTACCATCTGCCCGGTTCGCGCTGGCCCGACGGGCGCCGCGGCTACCTCGACGGCATCGTTACCGACCCCCCGGCCCGCGGCCACGGCCACGCACGCCGCATCGTGGACGAACTGGTCGACTGGCTTCACGGAGCAGGCATCCACTACATCCAACTGCACGCCAGCCAGGCCGGAAAGCCGGTCTACGAAGCCGCGGGCTTCGTCACCGGCCGCTACCCGGGCATGGACCTGATCACAGCATCGTCCACCAGGTGACCCCTGATGGCGTCCGCAAGGCGCCTGCGGCCTCCGGGCGTCGACCGCTGGTACAACATGGCCGATCCCGGGGACCTGGTGGCTGCCCAGGAACTCGGCGGGCGTTTCCCCGTCGACCGGCACGGGACGACGAGCATCGGCCTGGTCGACTTCCACACCCTGGGCGGGTATCTCCGGGAGGGGACCGCTGTCGCGGGGATGGCTCCTTACGTGTCGTGACGCGGACGGGGCTTTCAACGCAGGACCAGCAGCGACCGGGCGCGCTCGGTGCGCAGTCGCCACAGGTGCTCGGCCACCGCGTCCGGTTCGTGGGTGAGGCTGGCGCCGATGGGTCCCACGACGGTCGCCTGGGCCACGTGCACGCCGTCCCCGGCGAGCGACTCGTGCAAGCAGGCGTACGTACGCGGATTCGGCGGCGTAGGTGATCGCGGAGACCGCGCGGTCGCGGTGCGGTTCGACCGCGGCGCCGCCGGTGGTGAACAGCAGGGTGCCGCCCCCGCGTCGGCGCATGCCGGGGGTGAGCGCCCGCACGGTGGCCGCGGCGGCCGCCACCCACGCGCCGTCCTGTGCTCGGCCCAGGGGAAGGTCTGGCTGTGATCGGACATGCGGGCGCAGATCCGGCCGTATGCACCGTGGCGGGCGAGGCACAGCCGGGCCAGTTCCTCAGAGGTGAGCGCCGTGAGGTCGTCGGGAAGGTTCTGGCCAGCCGCCGTGCCAAGCGGCGTCGGAGTGCACGGCCTCTAGCCCAGGTACCACTGAGCGGCTTCGGCGTACTTCTCGATCGTCACGGTCGGAGTGCCTGGCTCGTACCCCGGTTTGACGCAAAGGGTGTGTGCCGTTCCCAACGCCGTGCGGGGTGCATGCGGTAGCAGTCCTTCAACTGGTAGCCCGATCTTGTACGGGCTGCGCCTTGAGCACTGTCGGATCCTGCCGTCGACCTGTAGCAGCATGATGCTCGAGGGATCGCCGTACTCGCTGATGTGGTAGCTGACGACCCAGCCCTGCGTGACGGGCGTGTACGCGTCGACGGTCTCCCACTTGGCGAACCGGTTCTTGCGGCGCTTGACCTGCTCGTACTCGTAGACCGTCTCGGGCTGCACTCCGTGCCGGCGCATCAGGTCGATGAACCCGCGCGCGGCCTCGGCACCTGCGGCAAACAGTTCGGCCCGTCGCCGCTCCTCGGCCTGCTGCGCAGCATTCTCCGCGGCACGCCGCTTCTGCAGCGCGCGCTCGATGTCGTCTGCGGACACGTTGCCTCCCCGTCACCAGTCGCGCGTGGCGGCAGCCGGTAGCCGCCCCGAGCCATGACCGGCGATCCTACGGAGACGGGCTGACCCGCAGGGCACGATTGACCACATACGCCAGGCTTCTACATGGCGCGTACTTTTTCCGTACATCACGCGTGCGCGCGCACCGTGGTGTGGGTGAACGCTTCACGCACGGTCGGCACACGCGATGCAGGTCCGACCTAGCGGCGGGGGGCGGCCGGTCCCGCATGGTCAGGTCCATCGCATGCCGATGGTGGACAGCTGCTCCATCCGCTCCGGGGTCAGCGTCGCGGCCCTGCTGCGCTGGTTACCGACCCATG
>NZ_JBIAHY010000006.1:0-563647 GCF_042870975.1 Streptomyces sp. NPDC006259
GGTTCCGATTTCCTCGGTGCTTTCCAGGTTCCCGCTTTTGTTTCGCGGTTTCCTTTCCGGCGGTTCCGACTCTATCAGATCCTTTCGGCGCTGATCCCCCGTCAGAGGGGGTTTGCCTTCCCGGCTGTAGGGCCGTTCCGACGAGTGAGACTTTAGCGGATTCCCTGGCCCCGAAGCCAATCGGGGCTGCGTCCTTTCGAACGCGGATTCCTCATTTCGCGAATACGCACGCCAATGACGCGGGGGCAGACGGATCGACTGCTCACCGAGAAGTGGTGGGTACTTGCGGAATGGCTGTCCGGGGACCGACCGGAGTCGGCGCTCACGTCGGACAACTCGGAGAACACTACGTATCCGCCCGGGGTGTGTCAACCCATGTCGTGGGGAGGCTCTGAGGCGTAGCCTCTTCCCCATGACGACGCATACGTGCAGCACCCAACTGTGGTGGGCCGCCTGACGGCGGCCGGACTGACGTGTGCACTCAGCGGCCGCCGCCTCGGCGGCCGCTTCTGTTTCTCCCTCCTGGGGGCCGGCCGGCCGGGTGCGGCGGCCTCGGCCAGGAGGTGGAGAGATGAAACGGGTCTTCAGCGGGGTCAAGCCGACCGGGCATCTGACGTTGGGGAACTATCTGGGGGCCATGCGGCGGTGGGCCGAGGTCGACCAGCATCGGGCGGACGCGCTGTTCTGTGTGGTCGATCTGCACGCCCTCACCGTGGACCACGACCCCGCGCGGGTGCGCCGGCTGAGTCGGCAGGCCGCGACGCTGTTGCTCGCGGCCGGGCTGGATCCGCAGTCGTGCACCCTCTTCGTGCAGAGCCATGTGGACGAGCACGCGCGGCTGTCGTACGTGCTGGAGTGTGTGGCCACCGACGGTGAGATGCGGCGGATGATCCAGTACAGGGAGAAGGCCGCGCGCGAGCGTGAGCGGGGTGGGAGTGTGCGGTTGTCGCTGCTCACCTATCCGGTGCTGATGGCGGCGGACATCCTGGCGTACGGGACGGACGAGGTACCGGTCGGGGACGACCAGGCCCAGCATGTGGAGCTGACCCGGGATCTGGCGCTGCGGTTCAACCAGCGGTACGGGCAGGCGTTCGTGGTGCCCAGGGCCACGCATCCGGTGGTGGGGGCGCGGGTCATGAACCTCCAGGAACCGACGTCGAAGATGGGCAAGAGCGATGACTCCGGCCCCGGCATCGTCTATCTGCTGGACGAGCCGGACGTCGTGCGGAAGAAGGTCATGCGGGCCGTGACCGACAGCGGGCGGGAGGTCGAGTACGACCGGGAGGGGCGGCCGGGGGTCGCGAACCTGCTGGAGATCCTCGCGGCGTGCACGGGCGGGAACCCGGAGGCCCTGGCGGACGTATACGAGTCGTACGGCGCTTTGAAGAAGGACACCGCGGAGGCTGTGGTGGAGGTCCTCAGGCCCGTGCGGGCCAGGCACCAGGAGCTGTGTGCCGACCCGGGGTTCGTGGAGGGGGTGCTGCGGGATGGTGCGGAGAGAGCGCGGGCCATGGCCCGGCCGGTCGTGGATGCCGCCTATCGGGCGATCGGGCTGCTGCCCGCGGTCGCGGAGCCGGCGCTGAACGCGGCGCGGTAGGCGCGTGGGCTGGTGGCGAGGCGCGATGCGAAGTGCTGGCGCATCGTGACCTCGCTGCCGAACCCCGCACGACGGGCGACCTCGGGCATGGGGAGGTCGGTGCGTTCGAGGAGTTTCTGGGCCGCGGCGAGTCGCTGGTCCAGGAGCCAGCGGAGCGGGGTGGTGCCGGTGGCCGCCGTGAAGTGGCGGGCGAAGGTGCGCGGTGACATGCCGGCGCGAGCCGCCAGGTCCGCCACCGTCAGCGGTTCGTGGAGGTGGCGGAGCGCGTGCTCACGGACGGCGGCGAGGGCGTCGGCGTCGCGGTCGGTGTGAGGGGTGGCGTGTTCGACGAACTGGGCCTGGGTTCCGGTGCGGAAGGGGGCGGTGACCATCGAGCGGGCGATGGTGGCTGCGGCCTCCGCACCGTGGGACCGGCGGACCAGGTGGAGGCAGAGGTCGATGCCGGCTGCCGTTCCGGCGGCGGTCCAGATGTTGTCGTCCTCGATGAAGAGGGCGTCGGGGACGACGGTGACCTCCGGGTGATGGGCGCGCAGGAGGTCGATCAGGTTCCAGTGGGTGATCGCGCGGCGGCCGTCGAGAAGGCCGGCCTGGGCGAGGGCGAAGGCTCCGCCGCAGAGGGCGGCGATGGTGGTGCCGCGGGCGTGGGCCCGTCGCAGGGCGTCGAGGACGGGGGGTGGTGCGGGGGTGAGGTGGTCGTCGAGGCCGGGGACCAGGATCAGGTCGGCGCGTGGCAGCCAGGAGAGGGTGCGGTCGGGGAGGAGACTCAGTCCGCCGCGCATGGGGACGGGCCTGGTGGGGTCGGGGGCGACGCGGCGCAGCTCGAAGGCGGGGGCGTCGCGGTCGGTGCGGTCGGTGCCCCAGACCTCGGTGATGACGGAGACGTCGAAGGCACGGATGCCGGGGAAGGCGACGAGGGCGACGCGGTACGCGTTCTCCTGCTCCATGGATGGCAGTAAACCATCGATCGCTGACTTTCTGCCCGCTGGGACCGGCGCGGTCCCGGCGGCAGGATCGAGGGCATGGACATCGCTGAGAACGCAGCACTGGTGGTCGTGGACGTGCAGAAGGGCTTCGACGAGCCCGGGTTCTGGGGGTCTCGCAACAACCTCGGTGCCGACGACAACATCGCCTCGCTCATCGACGTGTGGCAGGGCACGGGACGGCCGGTCGTGTTCGTGCGGCATGACTCGGGCAAGCCCGAGTCGCCGCTGCGGCCGGGCCACGAGGGGAACGACCTCAAGCCCTACGTGGAGGAGAGGAGGGGCAAGGGCGCCGGGGCGGAGCTGTTCGTCACGAAGACCGTGAACTCCGCCTTCTACGGGACGCCGGATCTGGACGCCTGGCTGAGAGCCGAGGGGGCCGGGCAGATCGTGATCGTCGGGATCCAGACCAACATGTGCGTGGAGACGACCGCGCGGATGGGCGGGAATCTGGGGTACGACGTCGTGGTCGCGTACGACGCCACGTACACGTTCGACCTGGAGGGGCCGTTCGGCTGGCGGCGGAGTGCGGACGAGGTGGCGCAGGCGTCGGCGGTGTCGCTGCACGGGGGCGGCTTCGCGCGGGTCGTCACCACCGGGGAGGTGGTGGACGCGGCGAAGTGACCCGCCCCCGTGTGCGGTGGGGAGCCCGGTGCCCTCGGTCGTCGGTCCTTGGTGCCGGCGTCGTCAGTCCTTGGTGCCGGCGGCCAGCTCGCGGCTGCGGTCGCGGGCGGCTTCCAGGGCGGCGATGAGGGCGGCCCGTACGCCGTGGTTCTCGAGTTCGCGGATGGCGCTGATGGTGGTGCCGGCCGGGGAGGTGACGTTCTCGCGGAGCTTGACCGGGTGTTCGCCGCTGTCGCGGAGCATGGTCGCGGCGCCGATCGCGGACTGGACGATGAGGTCGTGGGCCTTGTCGCGGGGCAGGCCGAGCAGGATGCCGGCGTCCGTCATCGCTTCGACCAGGTAGAAGAAGTACGCGGGGCCGGAGCCGGAGAGGGCCGTGCAGGCGTCCTGCTGCGACTCGGGGACGCGAAGCGTCTTGCCGACGGAGCCGAAGATCTCTTCGGCGTGGGCCAGGTGGTCGGCGCTGGCGTGGCTGCCGGCGGAGATGACGGACATGGCCTCGTCGACGAGGGCGGGCGTGTTCGTCATGACGCGGACGACGGGGACGCCGGCGGTGAGGCGCTCCTCGATGGAGGCGGTCGTGATGCCGGCGGCTCCGCTGACGACCAGGCGGTCGGCGGGGACGTGCGGGGCCAGTTCGTCGAGGAGGGCGCCCATGTCCTGCGGCTTGACCGTGAGGATGAGGGTGTCGGCGGTCTTCGCCGCTTCGGCGTTCGTGACCGGGGTGACGCCGTAGCGGGCGCGGAGTTCCTCGGCGCGGTCCGCGCGGCGGGCGGTGACGAGGAGGTCGGCGGCCGGCCAGCCGCCTCGGAGCATTCCGCTGAGAAGGGTTTCGCCGATCTTGCCGGTGCCTAGGACTGCGACTTTCTGGGACATGGCGGGGGTCCTCCGGGGGGTTGCGTCGTCCGGGCTCATCCTCGCATCGGGGCGGGTGCGGAGGTGGGGGCTGTCCGGTGGGTGGGCGGTGCGGGAGTGGGCGGTGGGTGGGTGAGTGGGCGGTGCGTGGGCGGTGCGTGGGCGGTGCGGATCGCCTCCGTCGCTCCGGCCCACTCCCGTTCCCTTCGCTCCGCCCTACTCCCGTCCCCGTCGCTCCGGCGCACTCCCGTCCCCGGGGTGGCGCCCGGACCCCTGCCGGTCCTGGACGGCCCTCGGCTTCACGAGGGTGCGCCCCGGCGCCCCGGGCGGGTCGGTGGGTGGCGGTCAGGTTGTCCTGCGGCGCAGGGTCGCCGCTCCCAGGGTCAGGACCAGTAGGGCGCAGCCCGCCACGACCAGGGCGTCACGGATGAAGTCGGCCGTCATGTCCGTGTGGGTGAGGACCTCGTTCATGCCGTCGACCGCGTAGGACATGGGGAGGACGTTCGAGAGGGCCTCCAGGGCGGGGTGCATGGTGTCGCGGGGGGTGAAGAGGCCGCAGAGCAGGAGCTGGGGAAAGATCACCGCCGGCATGAACTGGACCGCCTGGAACTCGGACGCCGCGAAGGCCGAGACGAAGAGGCCGAGGGCGGTGCCGAGGAGGGCGTCGAGCAGGGCCACCAGGAGGAGCAGCCAGGGGCTGCCCGTCACGTCGAGGTCGAGGAACCAGAGCGCCAGGCCGGTCGCCAGAGCGGACTGGACGATCGCGAGGGCGCCGAAGGCCAGGGCGTATCCCGCGATCAGGTCGCCTTTGCCGAGGGGGAGGGCGAGGAGGCGTTCGAGGGTTCCCGAGGTGCGTTCGCGCAGGGTGGCGATGGACGTGACCAGGAACATCGTGATCAGCGGGAAGATCCCCAGGAGGGACGCGCCGATGCTGTCGAAGGTGCGCGGGCTGCCGTCGAAGACGTAGCGGAGCAGGAACAGCATCACGCAGGGGATGAGGATCATCAGGGCGATCGAGCGCGGGTCGTGGCGGAGTTGGCGCAGGACGCGGGCGGCGGTCGCGAGGGTGCGGGAGGCGTTGAGGGGGGTGGTGGGGGCGGTGGGCAGCGGCCTCGTGCTGGTCGTCATCGGGTCCTCTCCTTCTTGGCGGCGGCCTTGGTGGCCTCGTCGACCAGGTGCAGGAAGGCCGCCTCGACCGTGTCCGAGCCGGTGCGGGTGCGCAGTTCGTCGGGGGTGCCGTCGGCGAGGATCTCGCCCTCGCGCATGAGGAGCAGGCGGTGGCAGCGCTCGGCCTCGTCCATGACGTGGGAGGAGACGAGGAGGGTGGTGCCTCGGGAGGCCGCGATGTCGTGGAAGAGGGTCCACAGGTCGCGGCGGAGAACCGGGTCGAGGCCGACGGTCGGTTCGTCGAGGACGAGGAGTTCGGGGGCGCCGAGAAGGGCCACCGCCAGGGAGACGCGGTTGCGCTGGCCTCCGGAGAGGTTGCCGGCGAGGGCGTCGGCGTGGCTGGTCAGGTCGACGTCGGCGATGGCGCGGGTCACGTTGTCGTGGCGGCGGGCGGCTGCCGCGCGGCCCGGGTCGAGGATCGCGGCGAAGTAGTCGAGGTTCTGACGGACGGACAGGTCGTCGTAGACGGACGGTGCCTGGGTGACGTAGCCGATGCGGGTGCGCAGGGTGGGGTGGCCGGCCGGGCGGCCGAGGACGTCCAGGCCGCCGGTGACCTTGGCCTGGGTGCCGACGATCGCTCGCATCAGCGTCGACTTGCCGCAGCCCGAGGGGCCGAGGAGGCCGGTGATCTGTCCGCGCGGGACCGCGAAGTCGAGAGCGCGCAGGACCGTGCGGGGGCCTCGGACGACGGTGAGGGCGGAGGCGCGTACCGCGGGGGTCGGCGGGGTGGGGGCCGAGGAGGTCGGGGCCGACGAGGTGAGGGCCGACGAGCCCGGGGCCAGGCTGCCGGGTCCTGTGTCGTCCGGGGGTTCGGGGGCGCTGTTCCTGTAATTCATCATGCGGTGAATAATCTCTCCGGCGGTGGGAGTCGTCAAGCGGCGAGCGGTGGTGGGTTACGGCGGGTGGTGGTGCGCGTTCCCGTGCGCGTTCCGCGGGGCGGGCGTGCGGCGTGGCCGCCGGGATGGGCTGGTCGCGGTGCCGGATACCCGCCGGAAACGCGTTCGTCCTGGTCACCGGGGTGGTGGACGCGCTCGGCCGCCCCGTCGTACCGAGGGGTGGGGCCGGGAAGGCCGCGGGGGCCGCCGTTCCGACGGGTGGGAAGGGAAGGTCCCGCCACGTCGGCTGCGGGCCGGTTGCCACGCGGGAGGTGCGGGCGTTGCGCCGTGGGCGTCGTGGCGCGGTGGGCCGGACGTCCTGCCTCGCGACCGGGAGGTGCACGACCGGGAGGCGGGGCTGGAGCTGGGCAGGCTGCGGCGGCATGTGGACCACGCGCGCGCGGAGGCGCTGGAGGTGCTGGGGTCCAGAGGCCCAGAGGCCCTGTGGGAGGGGCCGCCGGACGGAAAAGGAGGGGCGGAGAAGGAGAGGACGGGGGTCAGGGGCGGGTCGCGAGCAGCAGTCCGACCTCGTAGGTCTCCTCCACCACACCGTCGGGGAAGACGGCGAGGAGGTGTTGCCGCTCCGCCTCGACGAACGCGGCGGTGCTCTCCTCGCCGTGCACCAGGAACAGCGAGTGGCTGCTGATGTTCGCCAGGTGCGTGTCGACGGGGACGCGGCGGCTCCAGCGGAGGCGGCGGCTGCGGAAATCGAGGCGGCCGTCGCAGGCGGCGAGGGCGTCGTGTGTGCCGTCGCCGTTCCCGCCCACGACCCGGTCGAGGCCGAAGTGGCGCTCGATGCGTTCCACCTGCGCGTCGATCCACGGTACGTCGAGCGCGCCGGAGTTCCACCAGAGCGCGAGGGCACCGGTGGGGCGCAGGACGCGCAGCGCCTCCGGGATCGAGCGGTCCGGGTCGGTCCAGTGCCAGGACTGGGCGTAGGTGAGGAGGTCGAGGGAGGCGGTCGCGAGCGGGAGGTGATTGCCGTCGCCGCGGACGATCGGCACGTCGGGGAGGTCCCGGCGGAACTGCTCCGCCATGCCGTCCCCCGGTTCGACGGCCACGACCCGGGCGCCGCGGGCGTGCAGGAGGGTTGTGCCGATGCCGGTGCCCGCGCCCACGTCGGCCACGCGTGCGCCGGTCAGCGGGCGGCCGGCCATGTCCTCGATCGCCTCGAAGAGGGCCGCCGGGTAGGAGGGACGGTTCGCGGCGTACTGGGCCGCGACGGCGTCGAAGGAGAGGGCCCGGGGCGTGCTGGAGGCAGCGGTCATGGGGCCATCGTGGCGGGAGGGGGCGGAAGGGGCCAGGGGGCCGGACCCTCTTCCGCCATGGGCGTACGGTGCGGTGGTGGAGCCCCGCCCCCCGGCACGGTCAAGGGCTTTCGCGGCCGGTGGGCCCAGTCAGGAGCGGCGGCGCTTCTTCGACGGGTTGCGGGTGCGGCGGGCGCCGCGGCGTTCGAACGCCGTGCGGGCCGCCTCGTACTCCTCACGGTGCAGCTTCTCGCCGGGGGCCTCCGTGAGCGAGCGGAGGAAGTAGGCGAGGAGGGAACCGACGAAGCCGATGGCGAGCAGGCCGCGCAGGGAGGCCTGCCGGTCGGGGTCGGGGCGCCTGCCGAAGCCGTCCCAGGTGGTGCGGAAGGCCAGGGCGCTGGAGATCGCGAACATGACGACGATCAGGACGGTCACGAAGGCGCCGGTGTCGGCGAGCGCGACGCCCTCGTAGGCGAAGCGCAGGACGAAGCAGGAGGCGACCGCGGCGGCGAGCGAGCCGAGGGCCACGCCGATGCGGCGGGGCGTGTAGCCGTGGTCGTGGTCCACCCAGGTGGTGCCGAAGAAGCGGAGGGGCTCGGGGCGGGGGGCAGTGGGGGCGCCCGCCTCACGGGCCGACGGGCCCGTGTCCGTGTCCGGCGCACCGGCCCTGGAGTCCGGCGCACCTGCTCCGGAGTCCCGCTCACCGGCTCTGGAGCCCCGGAGACCTGCCTTGACGGCCGGGGGACCCGCTTCGGTGTCCGAGGTGCCGCTTTCGTCGCTCACGGGACGATTATGGCTGCGGGCCGGGCGGGTTCCCCGGCAGGGTGCGCGGATGCCTCCCGGCAGGGTGCGCGGCTGCCTCAACCGGCAGCGTGTGCGCGGGTCGATGCACGCGGTGGGTGTGCGGTCCGGTCAGGCGCAGCGGGGCGCGGGGCCCGGTCGAACGCAGCAGGCGCGCGGTCGGGTCAGGCGCAGCGGGGCGCTATGTAGCCGTCGCTGCCCGTCCTCACGTACGCGTCCGAGACGAACTGGCCGTCGGCGATGTTGTCCCAGATGCTCGTCGTGCCGTACGGGCCGGAGACCGAGGTGCCGGGCGTCTGGCAGAAGATCGGTACCCTCGTGCCCTCGGGCAGGACCTTGACGATCGGGTAGCTGGTGGCCGGTCCGCTGCGCACGTTGAGGCGGACGCCGGGCGCGATCGGGTAGTACGTCAGCCCGGCCGTCGCGGCCTGCGCCTCGACGCCGTCCCCGGCCGCCGCGGCGGCGGCTGCTTCGGCCTCTTGGACTTCTTCCACGCGGTCGACAGACATGAAAAAACCTCCCCCGTCAGACCCCACGACTTCCGTGGGGTCACGTTGATTCCCCGCGATCAAGCCATGAAACACCTGTACTCGATTCGCACAGGGAGGCTAGCAAGCCGCCTCGGTCCCGCACGCCTCATCGACTAGGCTCCGTGCGTCGCGCGCGCGGACGAACAGCACGGGGGTGGTCCATGGCGCCACAGCACAACACCGGAGCGGGCGCGGAAGCGGAACTTCCGGAGTACGCCGGTCACTACCACCTGGAGTCCTGTCTGGGCTCGGGCGGCATGGGCGTGGTCCACCTGGCCCGCAGCACCTCGGGCATGAAGGTGGCGGTGAAGGTCGTACACGCCGAGTTCGCGCGGGATCCCGAGTTCAGGGGGCGGTTCCGGCAGGAGGTGGCGGCCGCTCGGCGGGTCAGCGGCGCCTTCACCGCGCCCGTCGTCGACGCCGATCCGGAGGCCGAACGGCCGTGGATGGCCACGCTGTTCATTCCCGGACCGACCCTGTCGCAACATGTGAAGCGGAACGGGCCCATGGGCTCGGGCGAGTTGCGACGGCTGATGGCCGGACTCGCCGAGGCGCTGCGCGACATCCACCGGGTGGGGGTGGTGCACCGGGATCTGAAGCCCAGCAACGTCCTGCTCGCCGAGGACGGCCCGAAGGTCATCGACTTCGGTATCTCGCGGCCGAAAGACAGCGAACTGCGCACCGAGACGGGGAAGTTGATCGGGACGCCGCCGTTCATGGCGCCGGAGCAGTTCCGGCGGCCGCGGGAGGTCGGGCCCGCCGCCGACATCTTCGCGCTCGGGTCCGTGCTGGTGCACGCGGCGACCGGGCGCGGGCCGTTCGACTCGGACAGCCCGTACGTCGTCGCCTACCAGGTCGTGCACGACGAACCCGATCTGACCGGCGTGCCGGAGACCCTGGCACCGATGGTGCTGCGCTGCCTCGCGAAGGAGCCGGAGGAGCGGCCGACCCCCGACGAGTTGATGCGGGAGCTGCGGTCGGTGGCGGCCTCGTACGACACGCAGGCGTTCATACCGGCACAGCGTTCGCCCGACGGCGCGCTGGAGACGGAACCGGCGCGGGAATCCGAACCGGCGTGGGAGTCGGGATCGCCTGGATCGGCGGAGCCGTCGGGATCGGCGGCGCTGTCCGGACCGGCGAGGTCGTCGCAGCCATCCAGACCGTCGCGGCCATCGGGATCGTTGAAGGGCGTGGATCGGGGCGCGGTCCGGGTGGGCGCCCGGTGGCGGGGCCGGCGGCGGCAGGTCGCTCTCGCACTCGGTGCGCTGATGCTCGTCGCGGGCGGGGGGTTCGCCTCCGCCCAGGTGTTCGGCGAGGACGCGGACGGGGCGGCTCGGGGCGCGGACGGGGCGCGGTCCGCCGACGCCTTCGCCCCGTGGGCGACGCGCCCGGCGGGGGGCGCCGGTCTGCCTCAGTGCGCCTACGACGCGCGACGGCTGCTCTGTGCCCAGGAGGGGTGGGTGTACGCGCTCGACGCCTCCGACGGGCGCGTGCTGTGGCGGCACGCCCTCTCCCCCGACGACAGGCCCCGCGAGGCGCCGGTCGTCGCGAGCGGGCTGGTCCATGTGCTGACGCACTCGGGAGAGCGCGTGGAGGCCTTCGACCCGGCGTCGGGAGAGGTGCGCTGGGAACGGGACGTGTCGGCGTACCAGGGTGTCCGCTACGCCGCCGGGACCCTGTTGCTCACGGCGGCCGACGGCACGGTGACCGGGGTGGACGCCGCGTCCGGGCGGACGGGGTGGAGCCGGCGGATCCCGGGGGCGGGCGCTCCCTACTTCGTGTCGTTCCCCGGAGACTCGCTGGTCTACGCGACCAGCACGTCCGGTGAGGGCCGGACCCGGGTCACCGCGGTGGACCCCGCCACGGGAGACGTGCGCTGGGACGAGCGGTTCGACGAGGCGCTGACACTGGTGGGCGCCACGGACGACAGCGTCGTACTGCTGGCGGAGGACGGGGACGGCGGCTACGGCATGGCCGACGCGGTGATCCGTTTCTCCCCGGGGACCAAGGTGTCGCGGCGGGTCGCGCTGTCCGTCGCGCTCCAGCAGCCGACCGCGGCCGTGTACGGGGACCGGGTCTACCTCATGACGTACGACGGTGCTCTCGTGGCCGTCGACACCCGCGAGGAGAAGCGGCTGTGGTCCCTCCAGACGGCCGTGAGCAGGGGTTCGGTGCCGACCGTGGACGGTACGCACGTGTACTTCAGCGCTCCCGACGGCCGTCTCCTCGCCGTCGACGCCGACGCGGGCAGGCTCGTCGGCCAGACGGGGCTGCGGCTCGGCGCGCACTCCGACGAAGTGGTCAGCACGCTGCCGGCGCCCGAGGCCGCCGACGGGCGTGTCTACGCCGGAGCCCCCGACGGAACGGTGTTCGCGGTCGACGGGCGTGATCCGTCCGGCTGGTGAGGCCCGCGCGTGGGCCTCGCGGACGTCGACCTGTGCGGAGGGTGTGCGCACGGGAAAAGGAGGGGCCGCCCCCGGTTGACGGAGGGAAAGGGAAGGGGCCGCCCCCGGTTGACGGAGGCGGCCCTTCGCGATTCGGTCGGACGGCAGCCATTCGGTCGGCCGTCAGCGGCCCGGCCGGGCGTCAGCCATTCGGTCGGCCGTCAGCCCAGCTTCGACACGTCCCGCACCGCGCCCTTGTCGGCGCTCGTCGCCATCGCGGCGTAGGCACGCAGCGCGGCGGAGACCTTGCGCTCGCGGTTCGAGGGGGCGTACACCCCGTTCAACGCCGCGTCGCGGCGCGCGAGTTCCCTCTCGTCGACGAGCAACTCGATCGTGCGGTTCGGGATGTCGATCCGGATGCGGTCGCCGTCCTCGACGAGGGCGATGGTGCCGCCGGAGGCCGCCTCGGGGGAGGCATGGCCGATGGACAGGCCCGAGGTGCCGCCGGAGAAGCGGCCGTCGGTGATCAGGGCGCAGGTCTTGCCGAGCCCGCGGCCCTTGAGGAACGACGTCGGGTAGAGCATCTCCTGCATGCCGGGGCCGCCCTTGGGGCCCTCGTAGCGGATGACGACGACGTCGCCGTCGGTGATCTGCTTGTTGAGGATCTTCTCGACGGCCTGCTCCTGCGACTCGCAGACGACCGCGGGGCCCTCGAAGGTCCAGATCGACTCGTCGACGCCCGCCGTCTTCACCACGCACCCGTCGACGGCGAGGTTGCCCTTGAGGACCGCCAGGCCGCCGTCCTGGGAGTACGCGTGCTCGGCGGAGCGGATGCAGCCGTTCTCGGCGTCGTCGTCGAGCGCCTCCCAGCGCTCGGACTGGGAGAAGGCCTCGGAGGAGCGGACGCAGCCGGGGGCGGCGTGCCACAGTTCCACCGCCTCGGGGCTCGGCGACCCGGCTCGGACGTCCCAGGTCTTCATCCAGTCCGCCAGGGACGGGCTGTGGACCGAGTGCACGTCCTCGTTCAGCAGGCCGGCGCGGTGCAGCTCGCCGAGGAGGGCGGGGATGCCGCCGGCGCGGTGCACGTCCTCCATGTAGTACGTGCGGTTCTTGGCCACGTTGGGCGCCACCTTGGCCAGGCAGGGGACCCGGCGGGAGACCGCGTCGATCTCGTTCAGGCCGAACGGGACGCCCGCCTCCTGGGCCGCCGCCAGCAGGTGCAGGATCGTGTTGGTCGAGCCGCCCATCGCGATGTCCAGCGCCATCGCGTTCTCGAACGCGGCGATGGTGGCGATGTTGCGCGGCAGGACCGTCTCGTCGTCCTGCTCGTAGTAGCGGCGCGTGATGTCCATGACCGTGCGGGCGGCGTCGACGTAGAGGCCCTTGCGCGCGGTGTGGGTGGCCAGGACCGAGCCGTTGCCGGGCAGGGAGAGGCCGATGGCCTCGGTCAGGCAGTTCATCGAGTTGGCGGTGAACATGCCGGAACAGCTGCCGCAGGTCGGGCAGGCGTTCTCCTCGATACGGAGGATGTCCTCGTCGGAGATCTTGTCGTTGACGGCGTCGGAGATCGCGTCGACCAGGTCGAGCGTGCGGACGGTGCCGTCGACGAGGGTGGCGCGACCGGACTCCATCGGGCCGCCGGAGACGAAGACCGTCGGGATGTTCAGGCGCAGGGCCGCCATGAGCATGCCCGGGGTGATCTTGTCGCAGTTGGAGATGCAGATCAGGGCGTCGGCGCAGTGCGCCTCGACCATGTACTCCACGCTGTCCGCGATCAGGTCGCGGGAGGGGAGGCTGTAGAGCATGCCGCCGTGGCCCATCGCGATGCCGTCGTCGACGGCGATCGTGTTGAACTCGCGGGGGATGCCGCCGGCCTCGGTGATCGCCTCGCTGACGATCCGGCCGACCGGCTGGAGATGGGTGTGGCCGGGCACGAACTCGGTGAAGCTGTTGGCCACCGCGATGATCGGCTTCCGGCCGATGTCCGCACCGGGTACACCGGAGGCGCGCATAAGGGCGCGTGCGCCCGCCATGTTGCGTCCGTGGGTGACTGTGCGGGACCTCAGCTCGGGCATCGTCGCTCGCTCCTTCAGACAGATAGGGCTGTTCATGAGCGTACGCCGCTCATCCAGGTGGCGGGACGAGGTGTCCGGAATGCGGGATACGCATCTCGTGTCGCGCCTTGTGATGGTGGGTTCGGGAGCGAGTCTTGTGCTCGGTCTTGGGGCGGGTCATGGCGCGGGTCTTCGGCTTGGGCTTGGGCTCGGGCTCGGGCTCGGCCACGAGGCCTGGCCGCTGGGTCTCGATGCCGGGGGCCCTGAGGGTGTGACTCGTGTCTCGGGGTGGGTGTGCCTTGCGGTCAGGAGCCGGTGAGGTGGTTCTGCACCACGGGCGCCACGCGCGCGATGATCCGCTCCAAGTCCGCCGACGCCAGCGGTTCCACCTTGATCACGTACCGCAGCATCGCCGTACCGACCAGCTGTGCGGCCGCCAGTTCGACGCGGAGTTCGGCGTCCGGCACATCGAGCTGGGCGGCGATGCGGCGCAGCAGCTGGGTGGCGACGAGACGGCGGAAGACGGCCGCCGCGGTCTCGTTGTTGAAAGCCGAGCGGACGACCGCCAGCAGCGGCATGCGCGTCGCGGGGTTCTCCCAGACGCCGAACATGAACCGGGTCAGCCGCTCCCCGATCTGGTCCAGCGGTGCGTCGGCGACCGCGTCCGGTCCTTCGAGCACGGGCGCGACGACGACCTCGACCGCCGCCGCGAAGACCTGCTCCTTGGTGCCGAAGTAGTGGTGCACGAGCGCCGAGTCGACCCCTGCGGCCTTCGCGATGCCCCGTACGGTCGACTTCTCGTAGCCCCGCTCGGCGAACTCCTCGCGGGCCGCCGCGAGGATCCGGTCGCGGGTGTCGGCGGACTCCGCGCGCGGGGGGCGGCCGCGGCGGCGCCCTACGGTGTCGGTCACCGGCGGGGCACCTTCACGGCCGACGCCAGGTGCAGGCGCGTGAAGGCCAGCGCCTCCGCGAGATCGGCCTCACGCTCGGCGGCGGACATCGCGCGCCGGGTGTTGACCTCGATCACGACGTGCCCGTCGAACCCGCTCAGCGCGAGCCGTTCCAGCAGCTCGGCGCAGGGCTGCGAGCCCCGGCCGGGGACGAGGTGCTCGTCCTTGGCCGAGCCCTTGCCGTCGGCGAGGTGCACATGGCCGAGCCGGTCTCCCATGCGGTCGACCATGTGCATCGCGTCCGCGCGGGAGGTCGAGGCGTGGCTGAGGTCGATCGTGAAGTGGCGGTAGTCGTCCTTCGTCACGTCCCAGTCGGGCGCGTACGCGAGCATCTCGCGGTCGCGGTAGCGCCACGGGTACATGTTCTCGACGGCGAACCGTACGTCCGTCTCGTCCGCCATCCGCCAGATCCCGCGGACGAAGTCGCGCGCGTACTGGCGCTGCCAGCGGAAGGGGGGGTGGACGACCACGGTGCTCGCGCCCAGCTTCTCGGCCGCCGCGCGGGCCCGCTGGAGCTTGACCCACGGGTCGGTCGACCACACGCGCTGCGTGATGAGCAGGCAGGGGGCGTGTACGGCGAGGATCGGGACGCGGTGGTAGTCACTGAGTCTGCGGAGCGCGTCGATGTCCTGGCTGACCGGGTCGTTCCACACCATGACCTCGACGCCGTCGTAGCCCAGGCGCGCCGCGATCTCGAAGGCCGTCGCCGTCGACTCCGGGTAGACCGAGGCAGTCGACAGGGCGACCTTCGCATCCGGGATGCGCACGACTGGCTCTGCCATGGGGGACAGGTTACGGGGTGCGGTGACCGGACTGCGGGGTCCCTCCTCGCCGTTGTGGCGCACGACACGGGTGGGGTGGCCGGGTCCGGTCGGCCTCGGCGGGCCGAGGTCGGCGGGGTCGGTGGCCTTGGGAGACGGGTCCGGGCGATGGGCGGGGCAGCCGTGCTCGGCTGCTCGGGCTCACCTGCGCCTGGGGCCTTGTCATGCGCGTGCGCGGCGGTGTTTCCGGTGCCCGCGTCGGGCATGCGCGGCGGTGCTCCGGTGCCCGCGTCCGCCGTGCGCGGGCGGACGCGTCCGGATCGCGTCACGTCCGTTCGCGTCATGTCCACGCGTGCGTGCGGGCGAGCCGCGTCCACGCGGGCGTACGTGGCAGTCGCGTCGATGCGTACGGCATGGCGCTCGCCTCCCCGCGTGCGTAGGCGCCAGGCACGTCCACGCACACGTGCGTGCGTCCTGCGTGCGTGCTGCGTGCGGGGCGGTCACGCCCTGGCTCGGCGCTACGGCGAACCCATGTGGTCGAGCTTCCGCAGGATGACGCCCTCCCGGAGCGCCCACGGGCAGACCTCCAGGGCCTCGACCCCGAACAGGTCCATCGCCCCCTCGGCGACCAGCGCGCCCGCGAGCAGCTGGCGCGCGCGGCCCTCGGAGACGCCGGGCAGTTCCGCGCGCTGGGCGGTGGTCATGCCGGCCAGACGGGGCACCCAGGCCTCCAGGGACTCCCGCTTCAGCTGGCGCTGGGCGTAGGGACCGTCGGCGGAGCGGGCGGCGCCGGCGAGGCGGGCGAGCTGCTTGAAGGTCTTCGACGTGGCGACGACGTGGTCGGGGGACCCGATGCGGCTGAACTCCCCGACGGTCCGGGCTATCTCGGCGCGCACGTGCCGCCGCAGCGCGCGTATCCGCTCGGGGTCGGGCGGGTCGCCGGGCAGCCAGCCGGCCGTGAGCCGGCCCGCGCCGAGCGGGAGGGAGACGGCCGCGTCGGGCTCCTCGTCGATGCCGTAGGCGATCTCCAGGGAGCCGCCGCCGATGTCCAGGACCAGCAGCTTGCCGACCGACCAGCCGAACCAGCGGCGGGCCGCGAGGAAGGTGAGGCGGGCCTCCTCCTCGCCGCTGAGGACCTGAAGCTCGACGCCGGTCTCGGCCTGCACGCGCGCGAGGACGTCATCGGCGTTGCTGGCCTCGCGCACGGCGGAGGTCGCGAACGGCAGTACGTCCTCGACGCCCTTGTCCTCGGCGGCCTGGAGGGCCTCCTGGACGACGGTGATCAGCGTGTCGACGCCCTCACGGCCGATCGCCCCGCTCTCGTCGACCAGTTCGGCGAGGCGCAGTTCGGCCTTGTGCGAGTGCGCGGGCAGCGGACACGCGCCCGGATGCGCATCCACCACCAGCAGGTGCACCGTGTTGGATCCCACGTCGAGGACACCGAGTCTCATGGAGGGAACGCTACTGCCAGCCGTGCTGACCTCGGCCCCTGGTGCGCATCCTGAGACGGTCTCTTTGCCGCGCGCGGGCGACTTACCCTGGAAGTGTGCCAAAGACGAAAAAGGCGAAGGCCGAAAAGGCCGACAAGGCCACCCAATCCGCCACAACCGCCTCTTCGGGATCTCCGACTTCTCCGGCTCCTCCCGTTTCTGCGGCTTCTGCGGTTTCCGCACGGGTGAAGTCATCGAAGAAGTCGCGCAAGGTCCGGGAGGCGGACGAGAAGGGCCTCGACTTCGCGCGCGCGTGGGTCGAGTTCCCCGACCCGGCGGACGACGACCAGGTCTTCCGCTGCGATCTGACGTGGCTGACCTCTCGCTGGAACTGCATCTTCGGCAGCGGCTGCCAGGGCATCCAGGCCGGTCGCGCGGACGACGGCTGCTGCACGCTGGGCGCGCACTTCTCCGACGAGGACGACGAGAAGCGCGTGGCGGAGCACGTGGCACGGCTGACCCCGGACATCTGGCAGCACCACGCCGAGGGCGTGCGCGACGGCTGGGTCTCGGAGGACGACGAGGGCTCCCGGCAGACCCGCCCCTTCAACGGCTCGTGCATCTTCCAGAACCGCCCCGGTTTCGCCGGCGGTGCCGGCTGCTCGCTGCACATCCTCGCCCTCAAGGAGGGGCGCGAGCCGCTGGAGACCAAGCCCGACGTCTGCTGGCAGCTGCCGGTGCGGCGGACGTACGACTGGATCGACCGACCCGACGACACGCGCGTGCTCCAGGTGTCGATCGGTGAGTACGACCGGCGCGGCTGGGGTCCGGGCGGGCACGACCTGCACTGGTGGTGCACGTCGGCGACCTCGGCGCACGGGGCGGGCGACCCGGTGTACGTCTCCTACCGGCCCGAGCTGATCGAGCTGATGGGCAAGGCCGGCTACGACCGTCTGGTCGAGCTGTGCGAGGAGCGGCTCGCCTCGCAGTTGCCGTTGCTGGCCCCGCACCCGGCGGACCCGGTGCCGCCACCGCGTGCGACGGGCCGGGGGGACGCCGTCGGTCCAGTCGATCCCGCTGGTCCAGTCGATCCCGCTGGCCCAGTCAGTCCGGTCGATCCGGTCGGTCCGGTGGATCCGATCGTCTGAGGCCCCCGGCCCGGCTCCTCGGAGCCGGGCCGACTCGCGTCCCGGGCGGCTCCGGCCCGCCCGTCCGCCTGACCGGGCCCGCCTCGGGTCTATGCCGTCGGCCGGCTCGGGTCGTCGCTGCCGCCGGACGGCGGGGTGGAGTCGCCCGGGTCGGTCGGCGACGGATCGGTGGGGGTGGGCTCGGGGGTGGAGGAGGTCGGCGGGGTGCTCGGCGTGGGATCGGCGGAGGGCGGGGCCGTCGGGGTCGGCTCCGGGTCGGACGAGGGGGGCGGGCCGCTCGGCACGGGGTCGGGGTCCGAGGGCGTGGGCGCTGTGCCGTAGCCCTCGATGGAGACGACGGCACCGGCCGGTGAGATCGCCACGCGCGCGTGCCAGTGTCCGGCGGGCTCGCGCAGATGATCGACGTACACCTTGACCGTGATCGATTCGCCGGGCCGGAGTGTTCCCGTGGTGCGGCTGAGGTAGAGCCAGGCGGCGCCGGTGGTGGCCGACCAGCGGACCGGACCGTCCGCGTCCTCGGCCGCCGTCAGGGTGATCAAGGTGGTGTCGCCCCGGTTCCCGGCCGTGACCGTCAGGCGGCCCGCGCCCCTGTCCCCGAGTCCGGGGACGCTGACGACCTCCACGGAGACGTCGGGCTTGTCGCCCTGGGTGAAGCGGGAGCCCGGCCGGGTGCTGGCGTTGCCGGCGTTCTGGTAGCCGCCCGATCCGTCCCCGCCGAGGCCGTCGGGTCCCTGCGCCTCACTGGCGGTGGGCGAGCGGCCGTCGGAGTCGGCGGTCGGTGTGCCCCGGTAGGCCGCCCAGAGGGCGAGAACCGGCGCGGCGACGACGGTGGCGACGACCGTCGTCGTGACGGCACGCGCGCGGAGGCGGTCCCGCCGGGCGGCGCTGTCCTTGGGGTCCATCGGGAAGCCGCGCCGGTCGAAGCGCGGCGCGGCGGCACCCCGCGCGCGTGGGAGGTGTGCGAGGAGGGCGTGCAGGGCCGCACGCGGGGCTTCCAGGACGGGCAGCTCGGCGGGTGTGACACCGGCTCCGGGCCAGCGGCCGGGGACCGCGCGCTCCGCGGCCCGGCGGCAGCGCGGGCAGTCGTCGACGTGCCGGACGAGTTCCCGGCGGAGCGCGGCACTGAGCACGAGCTGGTGGTCGCCCGTGAGGCGGGCCACACCGGGGCAGCCGCCGGTCTCGACGACGGCCAGCGCCGCACGCGTGCGTTCGACCTCGCAGGCGGCGGAGGAGAGCAGCTCGCGGGCCGCGCCGGCCTCCATGCCGAGAACGGCCGCCACCTCGTGGGCGGCGAGGTGATGCCGTACGGCGAGTTCGAGCGCCTCGCGCTGCTCCGGGCTGGTGCCTGCGGCCTCCGGCCAGGCCAGCAGGGCGAGTTCACGTCGTCGCCGTTCCCGGAGGTCGTCGGGCGCGGGCTCGGTGGCGGGCTCGGCGCCGCTCTCCCGGTGGGCGCTGTGCCGGCCCGGCGCGTGTGTGCCCTGACGTCTCCGCCTGGCCTCGGCGAGCTTGCGCAGGCAGGCCCAGCGGGCCAGCGCGTAGAGCCAGGCCCGGCGGTCGCCGGTGGCGTCGGGTCCGCGTTGTCCGCGCCGCTCGGCGAGCGCGAGGACGTCCGCGAGGGCGGCCGTGGCGGTGTCGTGGTCGCACAGGACGGACAGGCAATAGGTGAAGAGACCGTCGAGGTAGGGCTCGTAGCCGGCGGGCGGGCGCTGCGCCAGCGTGCGCGCCGCAGCGCGGTCGCGCGCCTCCCTGTGCGCCCGGTGTGCGCCGGTCGTGCGGGTCGAGGTTTCCGGACTGCTGCTCATCACCCGTGCGACCGTAGGCGCCGCGGAACGACCTCTTCTGCCCCCTTGAGTCCTTTTAATCCGTACGGGTGAAACGATCCCTCATAAGGGGACAGGAACTAGGGCTCGAGTGGCTCATTCGTGACAGTGCGTGGCTGATTCGCAGGGGGTGAGGCGGGCCCGGCCGGGGGGATGGCCGGGCGCACCTCACCCGGTGTCCGCCGCCCCCGGGGGGGGATGGGCGCGGCGAACGCCACCTCGAAGTCGCGTCTGCCCCGGCGAACCGGCTTCATGCACAGCAATCTCGTGTTGTCGGACCCTGCGGTTACGGTTTCCCCATGGCTGCCCGTACGAAGACCACCAAGGACCGTCCGTCCTACCGCTGCACGGAGTGCGGGTGGCAGACGGCGAAGTGGCTCGGCCGTTGCCCCGAATGCCAGGCCTGGGGCACGGTCGAGGAGTACGGCGCGCCCGCGGTCCGTACGACGGCCCCCGGCCGCGTCACCACGTCCGCCCTGCCCATCGGCCAGGTCGACGGCCGTCAGGCCACCGCCCGCCCCACCGGTGTGCCCGAACTCGACCGCGTGCTGGGCGGCGGGCTGGTCCCGGGCGCCGTGGTCCTCCTGGCCGGCGAGCCGGGCGTCGGCAAGTCCACGCTCCTGCTCGACGTGGCCGCCAAGGCCGCGAGCGACGAACACCGCACGCTGTACGTCACGGGCGAGGAGTCGGCGAGCCAGGTGCGGTTGCGGGCCGATCGCATCGGCGCCATCGACGACCATCTGTATCTCGCCGCGGAGACCGATCTGGCCGCCGTCCTGGGCCACTTGGACGCCGTGAAGCCGTCGCTGCTGATCGTCGACTCGGTGCAGACGGTGGCCTCCCCCGAGATCGACGGCGCCCCCGGCGGCATGGCCCAGGTCCGCGAGGTCGCCGGCGCGCTGATCCGCGCCTCGAAGGAGCGCGGCATGTCCACGCTGCTGGTGGGCCATGTCACCAAGGACGGCGCGATCGCGGGCCCGCGCCTGCTCGAACACCTCGTGGACGTCGTCCTGTCCTTCGAGGGCGACCGGCACGCGCGCCTGCGTCTGGTGCGAGGGGTCAAGAACCGGTACGGCGCCACCGACGAGGTCGGCTGCTTCGAACTGCACGACGAGGGCATCACGGGCCTTACGGACCCGAGCGGACTTTTCCTGACCCGTCGTGACGAACCGGTCCCGGGCACCTGTCTGACGGTCACCCTGGAGGGCCGCCGCCCCCTGGTCGCCGAGGTGCAGGCGCTGACCGTCGACTCGCAGATCCCCTCGCCCCGGCGCACCACGTCCGGCCTGGAGACCTCCCGCGTCTCGATGATGCTCGCGGTCCTGGAGCAGCGGGGCAGGATCAGCGCGCTCGGGAAGCGGGACATCTACTCCGCGACGGTGGGCGGCGTGAAGCTCTCCGAGCCCGCGGCGGACCTGGCGATCGCCCTCGCGCTGGCCTCCGCGGCGAGCGACACCCCGCTGCCCAAGAACCTCGTCGCGATCGGCGAAGTAGGCCTCGCGGGCGAGGTCAGACGGGTCACGGGCGTTCAGCGCAGGCTCGCCGAAGCGCACCGCCTGGGCTTCACGCACGCGCTCGTACCGGGCGACCCCGGCAGGATCCCCGCGGGGATGAAGGTCCTCGAAGTCGCGACCATGGGGGACGCCCTGCGGGTGCTCCCGCGCTCCCGTCGGCGAGAGGCCCCGCGGGAGGCGGAGGAGCGCCGGTAGACTTTGCCCAGGTCTCGCCCGTCCGTACGAACGCAGTGCGCGAACGCGAGCACCCCAGAACCTGTGACCGGAGGAGTGCAGTGGCAGCCAACGACCGGGCGGCAGCTCCCGGAAAGTCCGGTGCGAGTTCCGGTGCCGAAGGCCTGATGCGTGCCGCCCTGAGCGCGGTGGCTCCCGGCACAGCCCTGCGCGACGGCCTGGAACGGGTTCTGCGCGGCAACACCGGCGGACTCATCGTGCTCGGTTCCGACAAGACGGTGGAGACGATGTGCACGGGCGGATTCGTCCTGGACGTCGAGTTCACGGCCACGCGCCTGCGTGAGCTGTGCAAGCTCGACGGCGGCATCGTGGTCTCCTCCGACCTGTCCAAGATCCTGCGGGCCGGCGTGCAGCTGGTGCCGGACCCCACCATTCCCACGGAGGAGACGGGCACCCGCCACCGCACGGCGGACCGCGTCAGCAAGCAGGTCGGCTACCCGATCGTCTCGGTCTCCCAGTCCATGCGCCTCATCGCGCTCTACGTCGACGGCCAGCGCCGCGTCCTGGAGGACTCGGCGGCGATCCTGTCCCGCGCGAACCAGGCGCTCGCGACCCTGGAGCGCTACAAGCTCCGCCTGGACGAGGTCGCGGGAACGTTGTCAGCGCTGGAGATCGAGGACCTGGTGACGGTCCGGGACGTCTCGGCGGTGGCGCAACGCCTGGAGATGGTGCGCCGCATCGCCACCGAAATCGCCGAATACGTGGTCGAACTGGGCACCGACGGCCGTCTTCTCTCCCTACAGCTCGACGAGTTGATCGCGGGCGTGGAGCCCGAGCGCGAACTGGTGGTGCGGGACTACGTTCCGGAGCCCACCGCCAAGCGTTCCCGCACGGTCGACGAGGCGCTGTACGAACTGAACGCGCTCAGCCACGCGGAGCTTCTCGAAATGTCCACGGTGGCCCGCGCGTTGGGTTACACCGGCTCCCCCGAGGCCCTCGACTCGGCGGTCTCCCCGCGCGGCTTCCGCCTGCTGGCGAAGGTGCCGCGCCTCCCCGGCGCGATCATCGACCGTCTGGTGGAGCACTTCGGCGGCCTGCAGAAGCTTCTCGCGGCAAGCGTCGACGACCTCCAGACGGTCGACGGCGTCGGCGAGGCGCGGGCGCGCAGCGTGCGCGAGGGCCTGTCCCGCCTGGCGGAATCGTCGATCCTGGAGCGGTACGTCTGAGGGCGGCGGTCCGCCTCAGGCCGGTCCGCGTGTGTCCTCTGTGGTGCTTGTGGGGCGAGCACCACGTGCGGTGGTCCGGCCGCCCGCGCCCCGAGCCGGGAGCGGCAGCCGCGCGCCCTCGCGTCAGTCCTGCTCCAGCACGAACGAGGTCTGCGCCTTCGTGAACCCGGGCGCCTTCGCCTCCACCAGGTACGTCCCGGCCCCGGCTGCCCCCGCCGGAGGCGTCGCGCACTCCGGCGCACTCGGCTTCCGGTTCCACGTCACCGTGTAGGTGAAGCTGCCCCCGGCCGGCACGCGGTACAGCAGGCTCGCGGACCCCTTCGGGCAGTCGGCGGACGACCAGTAGTCGTCGGCGCCACCGGCCTGGGTGATCGACAACACCGCGTTCTTCGGGCCGAGATCGACCTTGCAGTCGCTCGCGGAGGAGTTCCTCGCCGTCAGCCGGAACGTGGGCGTCTGGTCCGGCGAGTACGTGTTGCGGACGCTGCGCAGGCTCAACGTGACCACGCTGGCGGTGCAGTTGGGCAGCGTCGTACCGGCCGGCAGCGTCGTACCCGAACCGCTGCCGTGGGAACCGCCGTCCGAGCCACCCGCCCCCGCCGAACCGGCCCCGCCCGGGTTGGCGCCACCGGATCCGGCACCGTTCCCCGAGCCGGATCCGGAGCCTGAGCCCGAACTCGAACCCGAGCCCGAGCCGCCGGAGTCCTCGTCGCCCGACTCGTCGCGCCCGCCCGGGTTCTGGCTGATCGCCGGCCCGGAACCGGACGGGCCCGGTGTGATGGAGGACGCGGGATTCTTGCCGTCGGAACCGTCCGCCCCGTTCTTGCCGCCACCCCCGCCCGAGGTGACCACCCAGGCGGCCAGCAACGCCAACAGGGCGACCACGGACAGCAGTACGACCCTCCGTCGCCAGTAGATGGAGGAGGGAAGCGGCCCGACCGGATTGCGCAGAGATCCCACGGCGCAAACTGTACGAGAGATCCTTGCGTTCCCCGGCCCCACCCGCCGCCCTGCTCACAACTTTTCCGGATCATCATCCCGGACACCCCTGCCACGGCGCCGACTTGACCCGTCCGAGCCCCCATGCCCGTCGCGGGCGTGACCGTGACGTCATACGCCGGACACGGTCCGTGACGGCGTACTCCTTCGCCCTTCGCGCCCGCCGCCCTGGTGGCCGCGCCCGCGGCCCACACGCGCGGAGGCATCCCGCGCCCCCGCCCCACCGGTGGCGGCACGCGCGCGTACCTCTCCGCGCATGGCAGGATCGGAAGGCCATGACTGCGCCCACGAAGCCCCCGCACAGCAGCCCCGCCGACACCGTCCCCGGCCCGCCCCCCGGAGAACAGCCGTCCCCGGCCGCGTCCGATCCGGCGGCCGCCGGACGGGCCTCCGGGGCGCGCCTGCACTCCCTGGTCATCGACTGGTTCGAGGAGCACGCCCGCGACCTGCCCTGGCGCCGCCCCGAGGCCGGCGCCTGGGGGGTGATGGTCAGCGAGTTCATGCTCCAGCAGACGCCGGTCAGCCGCGTCCTGCCGGTCTACGAGCAGTGGCTCGCCCGCTGGCCGCGCCCCGCCGACCTGGCCGCGGAATCCCCCGGTGAGGCCGTACGCGCGTGGGGCAGGCTCGGCTATCCCCGCCGCGCCCTGCGGCTGCACGGCGCCGCGGTGGCCATAACGGAACGGCACGGCGGCGACGTACCGGCCGACCACGCGCAACTGCTGGCGCTGCCCGGCATCGGCGAGTACACGGCCGCGGCCGTCGCCTCCTTCGCCCATGGACAGCGGCACGCCGTGCTGGACACGAACGTCCGCCGGGTGTTCGCGCGCGCGGTCACCGGGGTGCAGTACCCGCCGAACGCCACCACGGCCGCCGAACGCAAGCTGGCGCGCGCCCTGCTGCCCGAGGACGAGAAGACCGCCGCGCGCTGGGCCGCCGCCTCCATGGAGCTGGGCGCGCTCGTCTGCACGGCACGGAACGAGAGCTGCCGGCGCTGCCCGATCGCCGCCCAGTGCGCGTGGCGGCTCGCGGGCAAGCCGGCCCACGACGGTCCGGCGCGCCGCGGTCAGACGTACGCCGGTACGGACCGGCAGGTGCGCGGCAAGCTGCTCGCCGTACTGAGGGACGCCCACGCGCCCGTGCCGCAGGCGGCGCTCGACCGGGTGTGGCACGAGCCGGTGCAGCGCGCGCGTGCGCTGGACGGCCTCGTCGCGGACGGTCTCGTGGAACCGCTGCCGGACGGGCTGTACCGGCTGCCGCTGGCCTGACACATGGTCAGATCACAGCCGGACGGCGGCGTCGGGGCCCTGCTCGGCCTTCTGTCACTCCCGACCGATGGGCAAACCGGCCCATAGTTGCCTCATTCGGCCTTCTTCCCTACCCCCGACCTGCCTCCGTTACACAACCGACGGACAGCCGACTGCTAGCCGCAGGCTGCCTCGGACAGTGCCGTGACAACCGCTCCGTAGCTTCGTTTGCGTGCCCGGCAGCGACACGAGGGCCACAGACCACGAGCAGGAAACCGGCGGACGACAGCCAGCCGGACGGGGATACGGAGGCGGTTGATCATGGCGCACGGAGAGGTGCTCGAGTTCGAGGAGTACGTTCGCACCCGGCAGGACGCGCTGCTGCGCAGTGCTCGCCGACTGGTCCCGGACCCGGTGGACGCGCAGGACCTCCTCCAGACCGCGCTGGCACGTACGTACGGCCGCTGGGACGGGATCGCGGACAAGCGGCTGGCGGACGCCTACCTGCGCCGCGTCATGATCAACACGCGGACCGAGTGGTGGCGGGCCCGCAAGCTGGAGGAAGTACCGACCGAGCAGCTGCCGGACGCCAGCGTGGAGGACTCCACCCAGCAGCACGCGGACCGCGCCCTGCTGATGGACGCGATGAAGGTGCTCGCTCCCAAGCAGCGCAGTGTCGTCGTGCTGCGACACTGGGAGCAGATGTCCACGGAGGAGACGGCCACCGCGCTCGGCATGTCGGCCGGTACGGTCAAGAGCACGCTGCACCGGGCGCTCGCCCGGCTCCGCGAGGAGCTGGAAGCCCGCGATCTGGACGCACGCGCGCTGGAGCGTGAGGAGCGGGAGCGTTGCACGGCGGCCTGACCGAGGCCGGGCCCTCACCGGCCCGAGGCACCTTCCAGGCGGTGATCACGGCGGTGGCCGTGCTCACCGCCCTCGGCCTTTTCCTGTCCTCGTGCGCCACCGGCGGCACCGGCGCACGTGACGAGGGGCCGGCCCACGCCGAGGCTGCCTTGAGCGCCACCGCCTCCCCGTCGGGCACCCCCAGCGACGCCCCCGACCGCACCGACGTCGTCCGGCTCGTCAAGGACGACCCCCAGGTCTCGGCGGAGGTCAAGCGCGAGCTGAAACCGTGCGTCGGTGACGAGTACCCGGTCGACGTCTCCTTCGGCGATCTCACCGGCGGCACCGACACCGACATCGTGGTCAACGTGCTGACCTGCGGTGACGCGGTCGGCGTCGGGTCGTACGTGTACCGGGAGAAGAGCGGCCGGTACGAGAACGTGTTCAAGGCGGAGGAGCCCCCGGTCTACGCCGAGATCGACCGTGGCGACCTGGTGGTGACCAAGCAGGTGTACGAGAAGGGGGACCCCGTCTCGAGTCCTTCCGGCGAGAACGTGATCACATATCGCTGGACGGCGGCGGACCGCTTCGTCAAGGAATACAGCTGGCACAACGACTACAGCAGCGTCGTCGGCGGGGACGCGACGCCGGTGCCGGAGAGCGGCTGACGGGCCCCACACATCGGCAACGCTACTGGCTTCCGTCTCGGTCTGGGTCTGGGTCTGGGCCGAGGTCTGGGTCTGGGTCGGCGGCATCGGTCGCGGATCGCCGTGTCCCGAATCTCCGAGAAGAATTCTCCGTGACGTGAACCGTTCGGACCTCCCGGACCGATGAACCAGTGAACGCACCGGGCACTCCGGGCGTCCCCTCTAAGGACAACCTCACAGCGGGCCGACAGACGGAGCAGACCCGCGGACTCCGCGGACGGCGTGAACGCCGCAGACACAGCACACCGCACCACACCCACGACACCACTGAGGACTGAGAGCACCGGGATGGCAGACCAGACCCACGTCCTGTTCGTCGAGGACGACGACGTCATCCGCGAGGCCACCCAGCTCGCCCTGGAGCGGGACGGCTTCGCGGTCACCGCGATGCCCGACGGCCTGTCCGGCCTGGCGGCGTTCCGGGCCGACCGCCCCGACATCGCCCTGCTGGACGTCATGGTGCCGGGACTGGACGGCGTGAGTCTGTGCCGGCGCATCCGGGACGAGTCCACCGTGCCGGTGATCATGCTCTCGGCGCGCGCGGACTCCATCGACGTCGTGCTGGGCCTGGAGGCCGGCGCCGACGACTATGTGACCAAGCCGTTCGACGGCGCCGTCCTGGTCGCCCGCATCCGCGCGGTGCTGCGCCGGTTCGGGCACGCGGGCGGGCCCGACCGGGGCGAGGCGGAGCCCTCCGCCGCCGGGGGCGTGCTGGCCTTCGGCGACCTGGAGATCGACACCGAGGGCATGGAGGTGCGCCGGGCCGGGCAGCCGGTCGCGCTCACCCCGACCGAGATGCGCCTGCTGCTGGAGTTCTCCTCCGCTCCGGGCACCGTCCTCTCCCGGGACAAACTGCTGGAGCGGGTGTGGGACTACGGCTGGGGCGGAGACACCCGCGTCGTCGACGTCCATGTGCAGCGGCTGCGGACGAAGATCGGCCAGGACCGCATCGAGACGGTCCGTGGCTTCGGCTACAAACTGAAGGCCTGAGCGGACAGGGGTATGCGGGGGATGTTGCGGCACCTGGTTCCGGCCCGCGTGGAGCGCGCGGGCATCCGTACCGGCCTGCGGTGGAAGCTGAGCGCGGCCATCGCGCTGGTCGGCGCACTGGTGGCGATCGTGCTCAGCCTCGTCGTCCACAACGCCGCCCGCGTGTCCATGCTGGACAACGCGCGCGATCTCGCCGACGAGCGCGTCCAGATCGCCCAGCGCAACTACGAGCTGTCCGGACGCCCCAACTTCCCCAACATCAAGATCGACGACCAGTCCATGCCCTCGGAGCTGAGATACAAGGTCGAGGACGGGCGCCGGGCCACGTTCGTCTCGGACCGGGGGGGCGGGACGCCGGACATCTGGGCGGCCGTGCCCGTGAAGGACGGACACGTGCTCTCCTTGCACACCGGCTTCACCGACCGCAGCACGGACATCCTCTACGACCTCGACCAGGCCCTGGTGATCGGCTCCATCGCGGTCGTCCTCGGCGGCAGCGCGCTCGGGGTGTTGATCGGCGGACAACTGTCACGTCGGCTGCGCAAGGCGGCGGCCGCGGCCAACCGGGTCGCCAAGGGCGAGACCGAGGTGCGGGTGCGGGGCGCCATCGGCGGTGTCGTGCGGGACGAGACGGACGACCTGGCGTCCGCGGTGGACGCGATGGCCGACGCCCTCCAGCAGCGGCTGGAGGCCGAGCGCCGGGTCACCGCCGACATCGCGCACGAGCTGCGGACACCCGTGACCGGACTGCTGACGGCCGCCGAGCTGCTGCCGCCGGGCCGGCCCACCGAGCTGGTCATGGACCGCGCCAAGGCCATGCGCACGCTGGTCGAGGACGTCCTGGAGGTGGCCCGACTCGACGGCGCCTCCGAGCGGGCCGAGTTGCAGGACATCCTGCTGGGCGAGTTCGTCACCCGGCGGGTCGCGGCCAAGGACCCGGAGATCGAGGTGCGGGTGGTCCATGAATCGATGGTCACCACTGATCCCCGGCGCCTGGAGCGGGTGCTGCTGAACCTGCTGACCAACGCCGGCCGGCACGGCAAGCCGCCGATCGAGGTCACCGTCGAGGGCCGGGTCATCCGCGTCCGGGACCACGGTCCCGGCTTCCCCGAGGACCTGCTCGCGGACGGCCCGAGCCGCTTCCGCACCGGCAGCAGCGACCGGGCGGGCCGCGGACACGGCCTCGGCCTCACCATCGCGGCAGGACAGGCTCGCGTCCTGGGCGCGCGGCTGACCTTCCGCAACGTACGGCCCTCGGGAGCACCGGCCCACATAGCCTCCGAGGGCGCCGTAGCCGTCCTGTGGCTGCCGGAACACGCCCCGACGAACACGGGAAGCTATCCGATGCTGCCGTAGAGGCGAGGTGAGGCGGGGGGACAGGCCGTCGCTGCGCGGCGACGGGACCTGGGGCAGGTCGGCGACGATCAGGGTGGGTCCGCCGACGGCCTGCCGTCGGGCGCGCCGGCGCCGGTTACGCCGTCCAGGCGGGTCGCGACGTCGACGCGGGTGCCGGGCCGTCGACGCCGGTACTCTGCCGTCGCAGCACCAGCTGCCGAAGTGCGCCGGTCGGATGCGGACCACAGGACCCGGTTGTCCTCGCCCTGCCGCACCGCGGCCACACTCGCTCGCCCCACGGCGAAGGCCCCCGAGGCGGACGCCGGCCGGGGGCCTGCCCTGGGGCGGGCCGCGGAGGGACCGCCGCCGCTCCCGGCAGGCGGCGGCAGTCCCTCTGCGGTGGGTCAGACGGGCTCGACCACCGGCGGCTTCGGAGCGGTGGGCGTGTCCGCGCCCTCCTGCTTCGGTCCCGCTCCGCGGAGGGGGACCTCCTTGACGAACACGGCCGCCACCAGCGCGACCACGGCCACGACGGCTCCGAGGACGAACGCCGAGTGCGTGCCTTCGGACACCGCGTACTGGTACGCCTCCCGCGCCGGAGCCGGAAGCTGGGCGAGGCTGGCCGCGTCGAGCTGGGCGGACTTCTCGGTGAGCTTGGAGCCCAGCGCGCCGGCCCGCTCGGACATGGCGTCCTGGACGCGGCTGTTGAACAGCGCGCCCATGATCGCGACGCCGAAGGAGGAACCGAGCGTACGGAAGAGGGTCGCGGAGGAGGACGCGACGCCCATGTCCTTCATCTCGACGCTGTTCTGCGCGACCAGCATGGTGATCTGCATCAGGCAGCCCATGCCGAGGCCGACGACCGCCATGAACACACCGGAGGTGAACCGGGAGGTGCCGGTGTCCATCGTGGACAGCAGGTACAGCCCGACGATCATCAGCGCGCCGCCGACGACCGGGAAGATCTTGTAGCGGCCGCTGCTGGTCGTGATGCGGCCGGCGACCATCGAGGTCACGAGCATCGCGCCGAGCATCGGCAGGAGCAGCAGCCCGGAGTTGGTCGCGGAGGCGCCCTGCACCGCCTGCTGGTACAGCGGCAGGAACAGGGTGGCGCCGAACATCACGAAGCCGGTGATGAAGCCGATCACCGACATCAGCGTGAAGTTGCGGCTGCGGAAGATGTGCAGCGGCAGGATCGGCTCGACCGCCCTGGTCTGCCAGAACACGAACCCGACCAGCGCCGCGACCCCGATACCGATCAGTTCCATGATCCGCGCGGAGGACCAGGCGTACTCCGTGCCGCCCCAGGTGGTGACGAGCACGATGGAGGTGATGCCGACGGTGAGCAGCCCGGCGCCCAGGTAGTCGATGCGGGCCTGGGACCGCTTCTTCGGCAGGTGCAGGACCGCGGTGATGAGGCCGAAGGCCACGACGCCGAGCGGGAGGTTGATGTAGAAGGCCCAGCGCCAGCCCCAGTGGTCGGTGATGGTGCCGCCGACCAGCGGTCCGCCGATCATGGCGATCGCCATCACGCCGGCCATCATGCCCTGGTACTTGCCGCGCTCCCGCGGCGGAACGAGGTCTCCGATGATCGCCATGACGCCGACCATCAGACCGCCGGCGCCCAGTCCCTGCACCGCGCGGAAGCCGATCAGCTGACTCATGTCCTGGGCCATGCCGCTCAGTGCCGAACCGGCCAGGAAGATGACGATCGAGCTGAGGAAGGCGCCCTTGCGGCCGTACATGTCGCCGAGCTTGCCCCAGATCGGGGTGGAGGCGGCGGTGGCGAGGGTGTAGGAGGTCACCACCCACGACAGGTGTTCCAGGCCGCCGAGGTCACCGACGATCGTCGGCATCGCGGTGCCCACGATCATGTTGTCGAGCATCGCGAGCATCATCGTGATCATCAGTGCCAGGATCACGACCCGCACGCTCTGCGGCTTCTTCTCCTGTATGCCGGTGTCCGGCTCCATGGTTCGGCTGTCCGCCATCGTCACCCACTCCCCCAGGGCAGCTACTTACTTGCCGCCCGGCTAGTTCAGTACACTGGGAAAGTAGACCGGTAACTAGCCGGGCGTCAAGTAAGTTTCAGCGGGGCGGGGGTAAGTGCTTCTTACCTTCGGGAACCCGGTGTGACGGAGGCGCGAGGAGTACGAGGATGGACGTCACCATGGACGGCACCAAGCGGCGACGCCGCGGCAACACCCGCCAGCGCATCCAGGACGTGGCGCTCGAACTCTTCGCCGAGCAGGGCTACGAGAAGACGTCGCTCCGCGAGATCGCGGAGCATCTGGACGTCACCAAGGCCGCCCTGTATTACCACTTCAAGACCAAGGAAGAGATCATCGTCAGCATCTTCACGGATCTGACGAAGCCGATCGAGGACCTGGTCGAGTGGGGCCGGAGCCAGCCGCACACCCTGGAGACCAAGCGGGAACTCCTACGGCGCTACAGCCGCGCGCTCAGCGAGGCCGCCCCGTTCTTCCGCTTCATGCAGGAGAACCAGGCGACGGTCCGCGAACTGCAGATCGGCGAGTCCTTCAAGGACCGCATGCGCGGGCTGCGCGACATCGTCATCGACCCGGACGCCCCCCTCGCCGACCAGGTCCGCTGCATCAGCGCCATCTTCACGCTGCACGCGGGCATGTTCTTCCTGCACGACCTCGAAGGCGACCCCGAGGACAAGCGCGAAGCCGTCCTCGAGGTCGCCATCGATCTGATCACCCAGGCCCATCAGGGCTCGCAGCCGTCCTGACGGCCGCCGCGGATCACCGTCGTCAGACGGTCACGCCCTTGCCCCGCAGGAACTTCACCGGGTCGATCGCCGAACCGTAGTTGGCGGTGGTCCGGATCTCGAAGTGCAGGTGGGGGCCGCTGGAGTTGCCGGTGTTGCCGGACAGGGCTATGCGCTGGCCGGTCTTGACGATCTGGCCGACCTTCACGTCGATCTTCGAAAGGTGGGCGTACTGGGAGTACACGCCGTTGGCGTGCCTGATGACGATGGCGTTGCCGTAGGCGGGGCCGTCACCGGCGCCGTTGCCGCCGGCCTTGACGACCTTGCCGCCGTGAGCGGCGACGACCTTGGTGCCGCTCGCCACGGCGAAGTCCTGGCCACTGTGGGTGGAGTTCCACATGTTGCCGGCCTGGGCGAAGCTGGCGGACAGCCTGTACTTCTTCACCGGGTCGACCCAGTTGGCCGCCGAGGCCTTCTTGGCCGCCGACACCGCGGTCACGGCGGTGGGCGCCGCCGTCTGGGTCTGGGGCGTGACAGCGGAGGCCACACCGCTCCCCAGCACGACCGTGGCGCCGAGAGCGGCGGCGCCGACGGCCACGCGGGTGCGGAGCTGGGGCGTACGGGAAGAACGGAACGTGACGCGCTGGAACATCGAAACCTCATGGGGCCGGGGACAGAGAGAACCACCCGACGTACGGACGTCCGCCGGATGGCCATCCCTTGGTAACCCGCCTCCCGCCAATGCCCCAAACGTGTGATGTACGACGGAACCTAGTACTCCGCCCCAAAACGGCACACTTCTTGACAGTCCGCCCTTTCGCCCCACGCATGCCCCGATCCACGCGGGAGGCCTGGAGGCACATGCGCACCTGGGTCTTAAATACCTTTCGTCCGAATTTGGGTCAGCACTATTCCGGGTAGTACGTGACGTACCTCCTGTGCGGCAAGTCACCGGCCGCCCGGCGCACGGCACTTCGGAATGTGACGGCGGCTACTTCCCTTCCTGGCCGGGCAGTTGTGACCCGCGTCACGAAGCGTGCACGAGACTGTGACGGGGCTCTCATGGCCCTCTACCGTCCAGTAACCCGCTGGTTCCCCTCAGGCCATCCCGACCGATGAGCATGCCCACGACACCCGCAGCGCTTGGACGCGAGAGGACCCCCACACCATGACCAGAGGCACCTGGACACGCCGCATCGGCATGACCGCCGTCACGACGGCCGCCATCACCGCGATGGCCGTCCCGGCCGGCGCCCAGGCCGCGACGGCCACCGTGACCCCCGCCGTCGCCGCCGGCACCTCCGCCGCGGCGGAGGACGTCGACTACGGCACCTGGCAGGCGGACTGCGTGACCGTGATGAACCAGGCCCTGCCCTACCTGAAGCAGCGGATCGCCGCGGTGAAGCCGGGCGAGAAGCAGGCGGTGGTCCTCGACATCGACAACACCAGCCTGGAGACCGACTTCGGCTTCAGCTACCCGCAGCCGGCCAACAAGCCGGTCCTCGACGTCGCCAAGTACGCGCAGGAGCACGGCGTCTCCCTGTTCTTCGTCACCGCCCGCCCCGGCATCATCTCGGGGGTGACCGACTACAACCTCAAGTCCGTCGGCTACAAGGTTGCCGGGCTCCACGTGCGCGGCCTGTTCGACCTCTTCAAGGACGTCGCCGCCTACAAGACCGCACAGCGCGTCAGCATCGAGTCCAAGGGCTACACGATCATCGCGAACATCGGCAACAGCGCCACCGACCTGTCGGGCGGCCACGCCGAGAAGACCTTCAAGCTGCCGGACTACGACGGCCAGCTGTCCTGACAAACGAAACGAGAGGGGCCGCACCGGGACAGATGTCCCGGTGCGGCCCCTCTCTCGCGCTCAGTCCCCGAAGGGTCAGGCGTCCTTGCTCAGGTTCGGGCCCGCGCCGCCGGCCGCCTGCTCGATCGGCGGGACGTCCGGCAGGGCCGACTTCTCCTCACCGCGGAAGGTGAAGGTCTTGGCGTCGCCCTCGCCCTCGGTGTCCACGACCACGATGTGACCGGGACGCAGCTCGCCGAAGAGGATCTTCTCCGAGAGCGTGTCCTCGATCTCGCGCTGGATGGTGCGACGCAGCGGACGCGCACCCAGCACCGGGTCGTAACCCTTCTTGGACAGCAGGTCCTTGGCGGACTGGGAGAGTTCGATCCCCATGTCCCGGTCCTTCAGGCGCTCGTCCACCTTGCCGACCATCAGGTCGACGATCTGGAGGATGTCGTCCTGCGTGAGCTGCGGGAAGACGACCACGTCGTCGACGCGGTTGAGGAACTCGGGCCGGAAGTGCTGCTTCAGCTCGTCCGAGACCTTGTTCTTCATGCGCTCGTAGTTGGACTTGGTGTCACCCGCGGCGGCGAAGCCGAGGTTGAAGCCCTTCGAGATGTCCCGTGTGCCCAGGTTGGTCGTCATGATGATGACCGTGTTCTTGAAGTCCACGACCCGGCCCTGGGAGTCGGTCAGACGACCGTCCTCCAGGATCTGGAGCAGCGAGTTGAAGATGTCCGGGTGGGCCTTCTCCACCTCGTCGAAGAGGACGACGGAGAACGGCTTGCGGCGGACCTTCTCGGTCAGCTGGCCGCCCTCTTCGTAACCCACGTATCCGGGCGGGGAACCGAAGAGACGCGACACCGTGTGCTTCTCGCTGAACTCCGACATGTCGAGGGAGATCAGCGCGTCCTCGTCACCGAAGAGGAACTCGGCGAGCGCCTTGGACAGCTCGGTCTTACCGACGCCGGACGGACCGGCGAAGATGAACGAACCACCGGGACGCTTCGGGTCCTTGAGGCCCGCGCGCGTACGGCGGATGGCCTTCGAGAGCGCCTTGACGGCGTCCTTCTGGCCGATGACGCGCTTGTGCAGCTCGTCCTCCATCCGCAGCAGACGCGAGGACTCCTCCTCGGTCAGCTTGAAGACCGGGATGCCGGTGGCGGTCGCGAGGACCTCGGCGATCAGCTCGCCGTCGACCTCGGCGACGACGTCCATGTCGCCGGCCTTCCACTCCTTCTCCCGCTTGGCCTTGGCGGCCAGGAGCTGCTTCTCCTTGTCGCGGAGGGAGGCGGCCTTCTCGAAGTCCTGCGAGTCGATCGCGGACTCCTTGTCGCGGCGGACGCCGGCGATCTTCTCGTCGAACTCGCGCAGGTCCGGCGGCGCGGTCATCCGGCGGATGCGCATCCGCGAACCGGCCTCGTCGATCAGGTCGATCGCCTTGTCCGGCAGGAAGCGGTCCGAGATGTACCGGTCGGCCAGGGTGGCGGCCTGGACCAGCGCCTCGTCGGTGATCGAGACGCGGTGGTGCGCCTCGTACCGGTCGCGCAGACCCTTGAGGATCTCGATGGTGTGCGGCAGGGACGGTTCCGCGACCTGGATGGGCTGGAAGCGGCGCTCGAGGGCCGCGTCCTTCTCCAGGTGCTTGCGGTACTCGTCCAGCGTGGTGGCGCCGATGGTCTGGAGCTCACCGCGGGCCAGCATCGGCTTCAGGATCGAAGCGGCGTCGATGGCGCCTTCGGCGGCACCCGCGCCGACGAGCGTGTGCAGCTCGTCGATGAACAGGATGATGTCGCCGCGGGTGCGGATCTCCTTGAGGACCTTCTTCAGGCGCTCCTCGAAGTCACCGCGGTAGCGGGAGCCCGCGACCAGTGCGCCGAGGTCCAGGGTGTAGAGGTGCTTGTCCTTGAGGGTCTCGGGCACCTCGCCCTTGACGATGGCCTGGGCGAGGCCCTCGACGACGGCGGTCTTGCCGACGCCGGGCTCACCGATCAGGACCGGGTTGTTCTTGGTACGGCGGGACAGCACCTGCATGACCCGCTCGATCTCCTTCTCGCGCCCGATGACCGGGTCGAGCTTGGACTCACGAGCGGCCTGGGTGAGGTTGCGGCCGAACTGGTCGAGGACCAGGGACGTCGAGGGCGTGCCCTCGGCGGGACCGCCACTGGCGCCGGCGGTCTCCTTGCCCTGGTAGCCGGAGAGCAGCTGGATGACCTGCTGCCGCACCCGGTTGAGATCTGCGCCCAGCTTGACCAGGACCTGGGCGGCGACGCCCTCGCCCTCACGGATCAGGCCGAGCAGGATGTGCTCCGTGCCGATGTAGTTGTGGCCCAGCTGAAGGGCCTCGCGGAGCGACAGCTCCAGGACCTTCTTGGCACGGGGGGTGAAGGGGATGTGCCCGGACGGGGCCTGCTGCCCCTGCCCGATGATCTCCTCCACCTGCTGGCGGACCGCCTCGAGCGAAATCCCGAGGCTCTCAAGGGCCTTGGCGGCGACACCCTCACCCTCGTGGATCAGGCCCAGGAGGATGTGCTCGGTGCCGATGTAGTTGTGGTTGAGCATCCGGGCTTCTTCCTGAGCCAGGACGACAACCCGCCGCGCGCGGTCGGTGAACCTCTCGAACATCGTTAATCGCTCCTCAGAGCGGTCAGGCAGTGGGGGGAACTTCCCCTCCCTGTCCTTCCGCAGCTTAGTCCCGCAAGCGGGGACCGCTCATTCCAACTGCCGACACCGTCCTTGGCCTCCTGACCCCGAACGCCGACATCTGCTCCAACCCGATGGTGCGAGACGATGTTCCCGCAGGCCAGACAGATACCCCTGTCGCCAGTACGCCGATGGCGAACGTGAGACCGTCGTTTCCTGCGTGTCGCCCCCTCCCACTAGGGATGTCTTACCCGCTGGGACGGAGACTCCATGCCGGGAGCACCCGTTCCCTCCGCTACGGGCGAACAACCTTGCGCGTCCCGGCACCCCCGCACGCCCCCCTTGTCGCCACCGTGCGCACGTGTTCGCGCACCCAGCGTAACTCGAAGGGCCGCGGGACTGTTGCACTCGGCATGGTTGGACCAGTCCCTTCGCCGGCGCCCGCGCTCATCCCTGCGGCCGCCCCCGCCTCGTCCACGGTCCCCTCCCCTCGCAGGCCGCTCGTCCCGGGCCGTCCGGCCGACGGCGTCCGCGGCTGGTACGAGAACGAACTGGGGTGGGCGACGGTGCCCGGCGAGCCCGTACGACTTCTCGTGGGCCCGCGTTTCGACGTGCTGAACGTGCCGGCGCAGGCGGGGCAGGCGGCGCTGCGGCACCTGGCGCCGGGCTCTCCGGTGGCCGTGTGCGGCGACCGGATGCGGCTGCTGGTGGCGGCGGGAAGCGCGGAGGAGCTACCGGGGATCCTGCGGTGGCTCGAATGGGAAGCGGTGCCGCTGGATCTGACGGCGACCGGCGTGGGCGGGGTCGTCGAGGCGCCCCTGCCACCGGGCCGGATTCCCGCCGGGACAGCGGTGCAGGGGGCCGCCGTGTGGCTGCGGCCCCCCGTCGGAGGGTGCGAGGTCGAGGACTCGCTGCCGACGATGTCGGCCTTGGGGGGCGTTGGGGGCGCCCCCGACCTGGTGCGACTGGTGGACACGCTCGCGACGCACTGTCACCGTGTCCGGCTGCGGCGTGCGTGCGCTCAGCCGTTGGCCTTCTCGTAGGCCTCACGAATCGTCGCGGGAACGCGGCCACGGTCGTTGACGTCGTAACCGTTCTCCTTGGCCCACGCGCGGATCTGAGCGGTGTCCTGGCTGCCGCCGGCAGCGGTGCGCGTCTTTCCGCGTCCCCCCGAAGCACGGCCTCCGGTGCGCCGGCCACCCTTCACATAGGGGTCGAGAAGGCTGCGCAGCTTGTCCGCATTGGCAGTCGTGAGATCGATCTCGTACGTCTTGCCGTCCAGCGCGAACGTGACGGTCTCGTCGGCCTCGCCGCCGTCGAGGTCGTCGACAAGAAGGACCTGAACCTTCTGTGCCACCGGATTTCCTTTCATCGATAACGTGAGGGTCGGGGGTCAGCGGGGTTCCGCCGTTTCGCCGCCCCCTGTTATATGCACTACTGCAGTACGTCGGAAAGCAAACCGCTTTTGCTGGGAAAACACAAACCCTAGGGAGAGACCGGCTGCCCGGATCGGTTCGGAAACGTGCGCGTTTCGGACATAGGGCACCCGGGCAAGGCGGGTCCGCCGGAATGGGACTCGACGATCACAGATGCAGAAGCATCCGACTGTTGCCCAAGGTGTTCGGTTTCACTCGTTCGAGACCGAGGAACTCCGCGACGCCCTCGTCATAGGAACGCAGCAGCTCTGTGTAGACGTCGGTGTCGACCGGTGTCTCGCCGATCTCGACGAAGCCGTGCTTGCCGAAGAAGTCGACTTCGAAGGTCAGGCAGAAAACCCGGCGAACACCGAGCCAGCGCGCGGTCTGCAGCAACTTCTCCAACAAGTGGTGGCCGACGCCGGCGCCCTTCAGGCCGGGCTTCACCGCGAGAGTGCGTACTTCCGCGAGGTCTTCCCACATCACGTGCAGGGCGCCGCAGCCGACGACCTCGGCGTTGTCGTCCCGTTCGGCGACCCAGAACTCCTGGATGTCCTCGTAAAGGGTCACCGTCGCTTTGTCGAGCAGGATGCCGCCACGGACGTACGCGTCGAGGAGACGGCGTACCGCGGGGACATCGCTGGTCCGGGCCCGGCGGACGGTGATGGCTTTAGCGCTGACTTCAGGACTGTGTGCCGACATGAGCGGACGCTATCGCCCGTCGGTCCCCGTCGCCGACCCGGGGTTCTCCCGCGCACTCCGGGCTTCCGGGCGTTCGGAAGTTTCGGGCCCCTGGACGATGCGTACCGCATCGCTCAGGGCATGGCGCTGTTCGTCGCTCATCATGCCGAAGAACGCGACGAGAGCGGCGGCGGGGTTGTCGCTCTGCGACCAGGCCTCGTTCATCAGGGCGGCGGCGTAGGCGGCACGTGTGGAGACTGCCTCATATCGATAGGCCCGGCCTTCCGCCTCACGGCGCACCCAGCCCTTCTGATGGAGATTGTCCAAAACGGTCATCACCGTGGTGTAGGCGATGGACCGTTCCTGCTGAAGGTCTTCCAGGACTTCTCGAACGGTGACGGGGCGGTTCCACTTCCACACCCGCGTCATGACCGCGTCTTCGAGTTCTCCCAATGGGCGAGGCACAACTCAGAACAATAGTGGGAGATCACGCCAATCGCGTGCCGGACGTGCACTTTCGGTGACGAACGCACACAAAAAGGGCGTACGGCACCCGGAGTCGGGAGCCGTACGCCCGTGGGACGTGCGAGGGGGCGAGGACCTGCCCGGTATCAGGCCTCGGTGTTCGCGGAGGCCTGGCGCGTGCTCTCCACGCGCGCGAGGGCGGCGTCGACGGCCGCGTCCTCCTTGGCCTTGTTCGGGCCGCCCTGGGTCTTCACGATCACCCTGATCAAGCCGATGAAGAAGACGGCCATGACGACGGGGGGCAGGAGCGCGGAGACATAGTCCATGGATCCAGGGTAGCCAGGGACGAGCCGGACACGGGGCTGGGGTCGCCCACCGCGCGGCGCGTCGGCGGCGCCGCTCAGCCGGCGGCGAGCCGCTCCCGTGCGCCGGTGGACGGTGCGCAGGTGGACGGCGCGGCGGTGGATCCCGCGGCGGGCTTGCGTCGCGGGAAGACCTCTCCCGGCGTGGGAACCGGTCGGCGGGAGGGCTCCGGCTCCTGCGGCTTCACGGGGACGGGCCCCGGAGCGGGTGCGGCGGGTTTCTCGGCCGGTTCCCCGGCGGGTTTCTCGGCCGGTTCCCCGGCGTGTTTCCCGGCGGGCCGCGGCGTGGTCTCCGCGGCGGCGGCGAAGCGCTCGCGCCCGGCGGCCGCCCCGCCCTCGGAACGGCCTCCAGGAAGGGCCAGGAGGCGCGTACGGGACGCCGGCACCACGGGGGCGGGCGCGGGAACCCGCCGGGCCGTACGGCGGGCCAGCCGGCCGCGTACGTCCTGCTCGGCGAGGATCTGGCAGCGGTCCAGGAGGGCGGCCGCGCGCGGATTGCCCCGCAGGGCGCGCAGGGCGGCGAGGTCGTCGGCCTCGGGCCGGTGGCCGGCGACCAGCACCTCCTCCAGGAGCGCGAGGTATCCGGCGGCGGTGCCGGGGAGGGCGGCGCGGTACCGGGCGAGGTCGGACACCAGGAAGGCCCGCAGCCGGGCGGCCTCGCGCATCGCCTCGTCGAGGGATGCGGCGAGGCGATGGCAGTCCTGGACGTCCTCGGCCGGGGCGGGGCCGGGGTGGAGGGCGAGGGCGAGGGCACGACGGAGCACGCGCAGCTCCTCCGCACCGAACGCCATGCCGCCGCGGGATCCGTAGGGCGTGGGCATGTGGCGACGATACGGGCTAATCAGACAAATTCGACATAAGGAGTGGGTGTGGCGTGCCCGATTCCGCCAGGCCGGGCGCGCGACCCCGCCCGGTCGGCCCCACGCCCACACCCACCGCTCACATCCGCGAGACGTTCCGCTCGTACACCAGGCGCAGCCCGATCAGTGTCAGCCACGGCTCGTGCTCGTCGATCACGGACGACTCGCCCAGCACCATCGGCGCCAGGCCGCCCGTGGCGATCACCGTCACGTCGTCGGGGTCCTCCGACAGCTCTCTGGACATCCGTCCCACGACGCCGTCGACCTGGCCGGCGAAGCCGTAGACGATGCCGGACTGCATCGCCTCGACGGTGTTCTTGCCGATCACGCTGCGGGGTCGGGCCACCTCGATCTTGCGCAGCTGCGCGGCCTTCACGCCCAGCGCCTCGACCGAGATCTCGATGCCGGGCGCGATCACGCCGCCGACGTACTCCCCGCGCGCGCTGATCGCGTCGAACGTGGTCGCCGTGCCGAAGTCCACGACGATCGCCGGGCCGCCGTACAGCTCGTTGGCGGCGACCGCGTTGATGATGCGGTCGGCGCCGACCTCCTTGGGGTTGTCGAAGAGGATCGGTACACCCGTCTTCACGCCGGGCTCGACGAGCACCGCGGGGACGTCGCCGTAGTAGCGGCGGGTCACCTCGCGCAGCTCGTGCAGGACGGAGGGGACGGTCGCGCAGATGGCGATGCCGTCGATGCCGGCGCCCAGCTCCACCCCGAGGAGAGGGTGCATGCCCATCAGACCCTGGAGAAGGACGGCCAGCTCGTCGGCGGTGCGGCGGGCGTCCGTCGAGATCCGCCAGTGCTCGACGATGTCCTCCCCGTCGAACAGGCCGAGCACCGTGTGCGTGTTGCCTACGTCGATCGTCAGCAGCATGGCCGGATCCCGCTCCCTACTCCGCCGCTCGCAGGTCCAGGCCGATGTCCAGGATCGGCGAGGAGTGGGTCAGGGCGCCCACGGCCAGGAAGTCCACACCGGTGTCGGCGTACGCCTTGGCGTTGTCCAGGGTGAGCCGGCCGGAGGCCTCCAGCAGCGCTCGCCCGCCGACGATGCCGACGGCCTCCGCGCACTCCGCGGGAGTGAAGTTGTCGAGCAGGATCAGGTCGGCACCGGCCTCCACGACCTCGCGCAGCTGGTGCAGGGTGTCGACCTCGACCTCGATCGGCAGGTCCGGGAAGGCGTCCCGTACGGCCTGGAAGGCCTGGGCGACGCCGCCCGCGGCGACCACGTGGTTGTCCTTGACCAGGGCCGCGTCCGACAGCGACATGCGGTGGTTGACGCCTCCGCCGCAGCGCACGGCGAACTTCTCCAGAGCCCGCAGGCCCGGCGTGGTCTTGCGGGTGTCCCGCACGCGTGCCCCGGTGCCCTCCAGGGCGTCCGCCCACGCGCGCGTGGCGGTCGCGATGCCGGAGAGGCGGCACATCAGGTTCAGCGCGCTGCGCTCGCCGGTGAGGAGGTCGCGCGTACGCGTGGTGACCGACAGCAGCTTCTGTCCGGCCTCGACGCGGTCGCCGTCCTCGACATGGCGCTCGACCTCGAACTCGTCCGTGCAGACGACCGAGAGCACGGCCTCGGCGATCCTGAGGCCCGCCACCACCCCCGCCTCGCGCGCGGTGAAGTCGGCGGTGGCCACCGCGTCCTCGGGGATGGTCGCGACCGTCGTCACGTCCACGCCGTGGGCCAGGTCCTCCTGGATGGCGACGTTGGCGATGTCCTCGACCTCGACGGGGTCGAGACCCGCGTCGGCCAGGAGCTGGGCGAGTGCGGGGTCGAGCCCGCACTCCAGGTACTCCTCGTCGGTGAGGTCGGCGTCCGTGCCACAGGCACAGCCGTCGCCGCAGCCGCCGCTCTGGACGAGGGGAAGGTCCTCGGGGGTGCTCACTTCTGTCACTGCTCCTGCTGGTGCCGGGTCGGGGGGAAGTCTGCGGTATCGGTGGTGTGCACGGCGAGCGTCCGGTCCGGATTCAGCCGTACGACGATGTGGCGGCGCCAGTCGGTGTCGTCGCGCTCGGCGCGGTCCTCGCGCCAGTGGCAGCCGCGGGTCTCCTCGCGCAGCCGGGCGGCGGCGACCAGGACGCGGGCCACGCACAGGAGGTTGGTGGCCTCCCAGGTGTCGACGCCGGGCTCGGCGGTCTTGCCGTTCTCGTCGAGGGCGTCGCGGGCGTCGGAGTGCAGCCGCTGGAGCTGCTCGGCGGCCTTCTCCAGGGAGTGACCGGAGCGCAGCACGCCCGCCCCCTCGGTCATGATGCGCTGGATCGCGAAGCGGGCCTCGGGGGCCAGGAGGGGGTGCGCGGGCTTCTCGGGGTGCTCCGGGCATTCGGGGTGCCCGAGGTGCTCGAGGGGTGCGGGCAGGCGCGCGGGCCGGCCCTGGGGCGGCCGGCTCGCCGCGATGTCGGCGGAGATGCGCTCGGCGTAGACGAGGCCTTCCAGAAGGGAGTTGGAGGCGAGCCGGTTCGCGCCGTGCACGCCGGTGCAGGCGACCTCACCGCACGCGTAGAGGCCCGGCACGGTGGTCCGGCCGTGGGAGTCGGTGCGCACGCCGCCGGAGGCGTAGTGGGCGGCCGGGGCGACCGGGACCGGCTCGGTGACCGGGTCGATGCCGTGGGCGCGGCAGGCGGCGAGGATGGTCGGGAAGCGGTGTTCCCACATCTCGGCGCCGAAATGGCGGGCGTCGAGGTACATGTGCTCGGCGTCCAGCTCCTGCATGCGGCGCATGATGCCCTTGGCGACGATGTCCCGGGGCGCCAGCTCGGCCAGTTCGTGCCGGCCCAGCATGAAGCGCACGCCGTCGCCGTCGACCAGGTGGGCGCCCTCGCCGCGCACCGCCTCGGAGACGAGGGGCTGCTGGCCCTCCGCGTCGGGGCCGAGGAACAGCACGGTCGGGTGGAACTGCACGAACTCCAGGTCGGAGACCTCCGCGCCCGCGCGCAGGGCGAGCGCCACGCCGTCGCCCGTCGACACGGACGGGTTGGTCGTGGCGGAGAAGACCTGCCCCATGCCGCCGGTGGCGAGGACCACCGCCGGCGCGTGCACCGCGCCGACCCCGTCGTGCTGGCCCTCCCCCATGACGTGCAGGGAGACGCCCGCGGTGCGGCCCTCGGCGTCCGTGAGGAGGTCCAGGACGAGCGCGTTCTCCACGGTGCGCAGTCCGCGCGCGCGGACCGCCTCGACGAGCGCGCGGGAGATCTCCGCGCCGGTCGCGTCACCGCCCGCGTGCGCGATGCGGCGGCGGTGGTGGCCGCCCTCGCGGGTCAGCTCCAGACCACCTTCCTCGGACTCGTCGAAGTGGGCGCCGGTCTCGATGAGCCGCCGTACGGCGTCGGGGCCCTCGGTGACGAGGAGGCGTACCGCGTCCTCGTCGCACAGGCCCGCGCCCGCGACCAGCGTGTCGTCGAGGTGCTGTTCGGGCGTGTCGCCCTCGCCCAGCGCGGCGGCTATGCCGCCCTGCGCCCAGCGGGTGGAGCCGTCGTCCAGGCGGGCCTTGGTGACGACGACCGTCGTCAGCCCCGCCGCCTCGCAGCGCAGCGCGGCGGTGAGGCCGGCCACCCCGGAGCCGACGACCACGACGTCCGCGGAGATGGACCATCCGGGCGCGGGCGCGTGAAGACGTATGCCTGTGCTGGTCACGAGGCGGCTCCGAAGGTGAGGGGGAGGTTGTCGATCAGGCGGGTCGTGCCGACCCGGGCGGCGACGGCGAGGACGGCCTCGCCGGTGAAGTCGTCGTCGATGTCGCCGAAGTCGGACGGGTCCACGAGGGCCAGATAGTCCAGCCGCAGCGGGGGGACCAGGCGCGCGGCCTCGTCCAGGATCGTGCGGGCGGCGGCCCGGACGGCGGCCGCGGAGCCCGGGGCGGCCTTGGCCACGGCGTGCGCGTCGGCCGCCGCGCGGGACTCGCCCAGGGCGCTGAGCGCCTCCGCCCGCGCGCGGGTGGCGGGCACCTCACGCGCGCGTGCCCGCAGCGCCTCCTGCGCGGCATGCCGGTCACGGCCCGCGAACAGCGCCTGGGACAGCGCGAGCGCGGTGCGCCGCTCGGCCGGGGACAGATAGCGGTTGCGGCTGGACAGCGCCAGCCCGTCGTCCTCGCGCACCGTGGGAACGGCGACGACGTCGACGCCGAAGTTCAGGTCGCGCACCATGCGCCGGATCAGGGCGAGCTGCTGCGCGTCCTTCTGCCCGTACAGGGCGACGTCGGGGCGGGTCAGATGCAGCAGCTTGGCGACGACGGTGAGCATGCCGTCGAAGTGCCCGGGGCGGGACGCGCCCTCCAGGCGCTCTCCCATCGGGCCGGCGCTGACGCGGACCTGGGGTTCGCCGCCCGGGTAGACCTCGTCGACGGACGGGGCGAACACGACGTCGGCGCCCGCCTCCTCGGCGATCTTGAGGTCGGCGTCCAGGGTGCGCGGGTAGCGGTCGAGGTCCTCGCCCGCGCCGAACTGGAGCGGGTTGACGAAGACCGTGACGACGACCTCGCCCCCCGGTCCGGCGATCTCGCGCGCGGTGCGGACGAGAGTGGCATGGCCCTCGTGCAGGGCGCCCATCGTCATCACGACGGCGCGGCGGCCCGCACGCGTGCGTGCGTGCAGCTCACCCGCGGTGCGCAACAGGGTGGTGGTCATCGGACGTCTCCCTCGGCGCCGTCGGTCCCCTTGGCGAGTACCCCGAGGAGGTCCTCGGCGAGTTCCGGCTTGAGCAGGCCGCTGGCGAGAGCCCGGTCGGCCGTCGCGCGGGCCATCGCGAGGTAGCCGTCGACGCTCTGCGGGGCGTGCCTTCGCAGCTCCGAGACGTGCGCGGCGACCGTGCCCGCGTCGCCGCGCGCGACGGGGCCGGTGAGCGCGGCGTCGCCGGAGCGCAGCGCGTTGTCCAGCGCCGCGCCCAGCAGGGGACCGAGCATCCGGTCGGGGGCCTCGACGCCGGCCGCGCGCAGCAGCTCCAGCGACTGGGCGACCAGGGTGACCAGGTGGTTGGCGCCGAGGGCGAGGGCCGCGTGGTAGAGCGGCCGGTTCTCCTCGGCGATCCACTCCGGTTCGCCGCCCATCTCGATGACGAGGGCCTCGGCGGCCAGCCGCAGTTCGTCGGGCGCGGTGACACCGAAGGAGCAGCCCGCCAGGCGCTGGACGTCCACCGCGGTGCCGGTGAAGGTCATCGCCGGGTGCAGGGCCAGCGGCAGCGCGCCCGCGCGCAGGGCGGGGTCCAGGACCCTCGCGCCGTACCGGCCGGAGGTGTGCACGAGCAGCTGGCCCGGGCGGACCGCGCCGGTCTCGGCGAGGCCTTCGACGAGGCCGGGGAGGGCGTCGTCGGGGACCGTCAGCAACACGAGGTCGGAGCGGTTCAGGACCTCGGCGGGGGTCACGAGGGGCACGTCCGGCAGCATCGTGGCGGCGCGTCGGCGGGAGGCTTCGGAGACGCCCGAGACGGCGACCGGGCGGTGCCCGGCGAGCTGGAGGGACGCGGCGAGCGCGGGGCCCACCCGGCCGGCGCCGACGACGCCGACGGCGAGCCGCGCGGGGCGGTCCCTGGGGTCTGGCTGTTGGACTGTACTCACGCGACGGCGGCCTTCCCGTTCCAGTCCGCTTTGGGTACCGGACGATTTCTCGTCATGTTAACGCGATCGGTTACCGGAGGCCCCGGTTGTCCACAGGCTGTGGGTAACCGCACTCTCCGTCCGGCGGCGGATCGGGGTACCGGTGCGGCCACGCGCGCGACATGATCCACGGCATGAGCGATACGGCGGATCAGTCCACGCGAGCGTCCGAGCACGAGCCCTCGGGCCCGGCGCCGGAGCCGGCGGCGCGGGAGTCGAAGGCGCCGGGGGCGTCGGAGCCGGACGCGGTGTCGGACGCGGTGTCGGAGGACGAACGGCGCAGGCTGCGTTGGGAACGGCGCAGGAGGGCCGCCCGCGGCGCGCGACGGGTGCTGGCGCGCGCCGGGCTCCAGAGCACGATCCGCCAGCGGCTCGCTCTCCTGGACGCCGCCGACGAGGTGTACGACCTGGACGAATCCGTCGACATGTACGGCGACGGCGTCGTCGCCGCGCTGGAGGAGAAGGTCGCCGGACTGCTCGGCAAGGAGGCCGCGGTCTTCTTCCCGACGGGCACCATGGCGCAGCAGGTCGCGCTGCGCTGCTGGGCCGGCCGCACCGGGAACCCGGTCGTGGCCCTGCACGGCAGGGCCCATCCCGAGGTGCACGAACGCGCCGCGTTCAGCCAGGTCAGCGGATTGCGCCCGGTCCGGCTCACCGACGAGCCCCGGCAGCCCACCGCCGAGGAGGTCCGCGACTGCGAGGAGCCCTTCGGGGCGCTGATGCTCGAACTGCCGCTCAGGGACGCCGGGCACCTGCTGCCGTCCTGGGAGGAGCTGACGGAACTCGTCGGGGCGGCGCGCGAGCGGGACGCGGTGGTGCACTTCGACGGCGCGCGCCTGTGGGAGTCCGCCGTCCACTTCGACCGGCCGCTCCACGAGATCGCCGGGCTGGCGGACAGCGTCTACGTGTCGTTCTACAAGTCCCTCGACGGCTACGGCGGCGCCGTGCTGGCCGGCCCGGGCACCCTGGTCGAGGAGGCGAGGACCTGGCGCCACCGCTACGGCGGCACGGTCTTCCAGCAGTTCCCCACCGCCCTGTCGGCGTTGCTCGGTCTGGAGCGCGAACTGCCCCGCCTGCCCTCCTACGTGCGCCACGCGCGCGTGGTGGCCGCCGCGCTGGCCGGGGGCTTCACGGCGGCCGGGCTGCCATGGTCGCGCGTGCACCCCGAGGTGCCGCACACCAACGAGTTCCAGGTATGGCTGCCGTATGACGCCGACACGGTCGCCGAGGCCGCGCTCCGCACGGCGGAGGAGACCGGGACCCTGCTTTTCGCCCGCGCCTGGAACGCGCCCGTGCCGGGCCTGGCCGTCACGGAGATCGACGTACGCGCCCCCGGCCTGGAGTGGAGCGCCGAGGACGTGCGGTCGGCGGTCGCCGACTTCGTGGTCCGGTTGCGGGAGGAGGCCGGCCGGGCCAAGGAGCAGGTAGGCGGGTAGGCGGGTAGGCCGGGTAGGCGACAGCAGACCTCGTCCGGTCGGGGACGGCGTTGTCAGTGGCGGGGTGCACCATGAGGGCATGAGCGTGCGCATCGACATCGCGGGGCTGCGGCCGGAGAGGGTCGCGATCGTGCCGTCCCCCCTGGCCGAACTCGGCATGGCGCTGCACGCGTTGTCCGAGCCGGGGCACCATCCGGGCCTCCAGGGCTGGGTGACCAGTGTCACCGCGCGCCTCGACCCGCATCTCGCCGACCGGATGTGCGAGGCCGACTTCCTGTGGCGGACGACGTTCTCGGACCTCTTCATGCCGTTCGCCGGTATTCCGGGTCGCAGCACGCTCCCGCACGGGACGCTCGCCGAGGAGCTGGACCTCCTCGACAAACTGACGGACGAGCAGTTCGTGGACGCGGCCCTGGAGTTCACCTGCGTGATCGCCTACGGCTCCTACGAACCGCTGGCCCTCACCGACGAGCGCGTGCGCCGTCGCGCCCTGGAGGTAGCCGCCTCGCGCGGTCCCCAGCAGGTGCGGTTCACTCAGCGCCTGCTCGACGACCCGCCCAGCGTGCGCGCGTGGCTGCGGCGCTTCCTGGAGGACTGTGAGGAGGCGTTCTTCGCGGAGGTCTGGTCGCGGCTGAGTCACCAGCTGACGGCGGACGCCCGGCACAAGACGGAGCTGCTGCGGCACCGCGGCATGGCGGAGGCGCTGGCCGCGGTGTCCCCCGTCCTGAGCCTGGACGAGGCGGCCGGCCGGATCGAGGTGGACAAGCTCATCGAGGGCCGTACGGTCACCGCGGGCGGCGGACTGCTCCTGGTGCCGACCAGTCTCGGCTGGCCCCATTTCAGCGTGCTGCACCGGAGCGGCTGGCAGCCTGTGCTGCACTACCCCGTCGGCTCCCCCGAGCTGGCGTCGCCGCCGTCGGTCGAACAGCTCACCCTGCGGATGACGGCCCTGGCCCACCCTGTCCGGATGCGGATCTGCCGCCAGCTGGCGCGCAGCGCGTACACCACGAGTGAGCTGGCCCAACTGCACGGCATGACGGCGCCCGAGATATCCCGGCATCTGGCCGTCCTGAAGAAGGCGGGCCTGATGACCACCCGTCGGCGCGGCCGGTACGTGCTGCACCAGCTCGACGTGACGCGGGTGGCCCGGCTGGGCAGCGACTTCCTGGAGGGGATCCTCAGGTAGGGCGTGCCTGTCGGCGGCCGTGTCGACGAGGCGGCGTCAGCCCGGCGAGCGGCCGGGGCCGGCCGAGGGCCTCGCCGCGCGGCGCCTGGCCCGGCGGCGCCGCCACCGGTCGCCGAGTTCCCCCACGACGATCGCGAAGACCGCCGTCGCGGCGCACCCCAGGAGGCTCGGCCGCTGGTCCCCGGTCCGGCCCAGGAGCCAGAAGGCGAGCGTCACCACGGCCCACCATCCGGTCCACCGGGCGAGCGCGGTCGGTCCCAGAGGCGGCTTCATGCCGCCACCGTATCCCTGGGGGTCCGTCCGGCAAGCCCCGTCGGCCGCCGTCGGGTCCCGTCCTCAGTCGAACCGGATGTGCTTCAGGCCCACCCGCGCCTGGCGCAGCCGCGTGCGCAGCGCCCCCTCGGTGTTCGGCCTCAGGGTCAGTCCGGCCAGGACGGCGATGCGGTCGGCGGTCTTCGGCACGCTCGTGTGGTCCGTCCACAGGTGTTCGGCGAACTCCGGCTCGCGCAGCCGCTCCAGACAGTGGTCGAGCCGCTGGACGGCCCAACTCTCCCTGCCCGCGACCGCCTTCTTCCCGGCCACCAACCGCAGAAGGCGTCCGAGGCCCCGCTCCCGCAGCCGCCTCAGCACGGTCTCCCGCTCGGCGAGGAGCGTGAAGTGACGCACGTCGTGGCCCATGTCGCCCAGCCTGCCGACGGTCTCGGCGAAGTGGCGCGGGTCGGTGACCGTCATGGGGGCGATCACTACGCCGTCGTGCTCGCGGAGCGCCAGGTCGAGGACCTCGACGACACCCTGCCGCCAGGACACCAGATCCTGGAAGTCGCCTCGCAGGTCCGGCGGCAGCATGCGGCGCAGCCCGAAGCCGGCGTGTTCGGGGTCGCAGACGACGCTGCCGGGCAGGCGGCGCCGGATCTCGTGTGCGGTCTGTGTCTTGCCGCCCCCGAAGGGACCGTTGATCCACAGGAGCATGCGCCGACCCTAGTGGCCGCCGGGCGCGCGCGGGGCGCGTTCCGCCGTGATCCGTACGCGGCCGAAGGTGCCGTCGGACGTGTCCCCTCAGCCGTGTCCCCTCAGCCGTGTCCCCCGGCCCGCACCAGACCCGTCTCGTAGGCCAGGACCACGACCTGCACCCGGTCGCGCAGCCCCAGCTTCGTCAGGATGCGGCCCACGTGGGTCTTGACGGTCGCCTCGGACAGCACCAGCCGGGCCGCGATCTCCCCGTTGGACAGTCCCTGCGCGACCAGGATCATGACCTCGCGCTCCCGCCCGGTGAGCCGCTCCAGCTCCTTGTGCCGGGGTTCCTTGCCCGCGCTGGGCAGCATCGGCGCGAACCGGTCGAGGAGGCGGCGGGTGGTGGAGGGCGCGACCACCGCGTCGCCGCTGTGCACGGAGCGGATCGCGGTGAGCAGCTCGCCCGGCGGCACGTCCTTCAGCATGAAGCCGGAGGCGCCCGCCTTCAGCCCGGAGAAGGCGTACTCGTCGAGGTCGAAGGTGGTCAGGATCAGCACCTTCGGCGGGTCCGGCTCCGCGCAGATGCGCCGGGTCGCCTCGACGCCGTCCAGTTTCGGCATGCGCACGTCCATCAACACCACGTCGACCGGGGCGGAACGCACCACCTGGAGCGCCTCGACGCCGTCGCCCGCCTCCGCCACGACCTCCATGTCCGGCTGGGCGTCGAGCACCATCCGGAACCCGGTGCGCAGCAGCATCTGGTCGTCGACCAGCATCACGCGGATCGTCATCGAGTCCTCTTCCATGGGTTGTGGCAGGTGCCGACAGAGGGTGTGCGTCGGCGTCAGTGCGCCGGTTTGAGCGGCAGGAGCGCGCTGATGCGGAATCCTCCGCCGGGACGCGGGCCCGCGTCCAGCGTGCCGCCGACCATGCCGACCCGCTCCCGCATCCCGATCAGGCCGTGCCCCTGGCCGTCGGCGCCGCCCTCCTCGTACAGCTCGTGCGGGGCGCCCTTGCCGTCGTCCTCGACCAGCAGGCCGAGACCGTCGTCGAAGTACACCAGGCGCACACTGGCACCGGCGTTCGGCCCCCCGTGCTTACGGGTGTTGGTCAGCGCCTCCTGCACGATCCGGTACGCCGTCAGCTCGACGCCGCTGGGCAGGGGCCGCGGGGTGCCCTCGACCTTGAAGTCCACCGGCAGGCCGGAGCCGCGGCACTGCTGGACGAGGTCATCGATCTGTTCGACGTCGGGCTGCGGGACGTACTCCCCGCCCTCCTGGTGCTCGCCGGTGCGCAGGACGCCCAGCAGGCGGCGCATCTCGGCGAGGGCCTGACGGCCGGTGGAGGAGATCGTCTCCAGCGCCTTCTTCGCCTGGTCGGGCGCCGCGTCGAGGACGTAGGCGGCGCCGTCGGCCTGCACCACCATCACCGACACGTTGTGCGCGACGACGTCGTGCAGCTCGCGCGCGATCCGGGCGCGTTCGGCGGCGACCGCGACCTTCGCCTGCGCCTCGCGCTCCCTCTCCAGGCGGGCCGCGCGCTCCTCCAGCTGGGCGAAGTACGCGCGCCGGGTGCGCACGGAGTCGCCGAGCACCCAGGCGAGCGCGAACGGCACCGTCTGGAACACGACCACGGCGACGGAGCCCGCCACACTGGTCTGCTCGTTCTCCCAGCGGAGCTGGGCCAGGGTGGCGGCGCACAGACCCATGCCCAGCGCGAGTCTCGACGCCCAGCGGGCGCCCGTCGCGGCGACCGTGTAGACGATCACCAGCAGGGCGAAGTCGGCGGCCGTCGTCGCGACGTCCAGCACGAGCTGGGCGAGGCCGAGCGCGCAGGCCAGCAGCAGCATCCGCTCCGGCATGCGCCGCCGCAGCGCCACCACGAGGCCGAGCAGGAGCGCGATCGGCACGAGCAGCGCCAGGGAGTCGGTTCCCTGGTGGTTCCGGCCGGAGGAGGTTCCGGCCACCACAGAGATGCCGACCAGGACGAGGGCCCAGAAGCCGTCGACCCAGGTCGGGTGTCTGCGGAGAAAATCGTAGAGGCGCTGCACGTAACCCAGAGTAGGGAAGCAAGATGCGTGCAGGGGTCAACCGGAGGGCCGATCCGGGCCCGGCGCGCGTACTCCGCAAGGTGGAGACCGTGATCACCTGTACGCCTAGGCTGATCCCATGGTGGAGACGGTGGTCGAGACGATCGGGTGGTCGAAACGGTGACGGGCGTCGTCGGCTGGCGCGGCTGGCGGGCGGCGACGGAGGCCGCCCTGTACGGGCCGCACGGCTTCTACCTGCGTCCCGAGGGTCCGGCCGGGCACTTCCGTACGTCGGTGCACGCTTCTCCGCTCTTCGCCGGGGCCGTGGCCCGGCTGCTGTGCCGGGTCGACGAGGCCCTCGGCCGGCCCGCGTCGCTCGACTTCGTCGACATGGCCGCCGGTCGCGGCGAACTGGTCACCGGCGTGCTCGCCGCGCTCCCCGCCGACGTGGCCGCCCGCACGCGCGCGTACGGCGTCGAGGTCGCCGCCCGTCCGGCGGGCCTCGCCCCCCGAATCACCTGGCTGCCCGAGCCTCCGCCGCAGGTCACCGGCCTGTTGTTCGCCAACGAGTGGCTCGACAACGTGCCGCTGGAGGTCGCCGAGGTCGACTCCGGGGGTGTACCGAGGCTGGTCCTGGTCCGGGACGACGGGGCCGAGCGGCTCGGCGAGCCGGTGTCGGGGGCGGAGGCGGAGTGGCTCGCGCGGTGGTGGCCGCTGCCGGGCGAGGAGGGGCTGCGGGCGGAGATCGGGCTGCCCAGGGACCGCGCCTGGGCCGCCGCCGTCTCCCGTGTCGCACGAGGGCTCGCGGTGGCCGTGGACTACGCCCACACGGCGGCGGCGCGCCCTCCGTTCGGCACCCTCACCGGCTTCCGGGACGGCCGTGAGACCTCACCGGTCCCGGACGGCACATGCGACATCACGGCACATGTGGCACTTGATGCGTGTGCGGAGGCGTGCACCCCGGCGCACACGCCCCAGCGCCCGCTCGTCCTGAGCCAACGCGCCGCCCTGCGCGCCCTCGGGGTGGCGGGCGTCCGCCCGTCGCTCACGCTCGCCTCCACCGACCCTGCCGCGTACGTGCGTGCCCTCGCCGGCGCCGGGGAGGCGGCCGAACTCACCGCGAAGGAGGGGCTGGGGGACTTCGGCTGGCTGCTGCGGCCGGTGGGGATCCCCCACCCGCTCGACCCGCGCCCCGCAGCCCCCGGGTGATCCGCGCGGCCTACTTGTCGATGTCCCCGACGACGAAGAACAGCGACCCCAGGATCGCCACCATGTCCGCGACCAGCGTGCCGGGCAGCAGCTCGGCGAGCGCCTGGATGTTGTTGTACGAGGCCGACCGCAGCTTCAGCCGGTACGGCGTCTTCTCGCCCTTGCTGACGAGGTAGTAGCCGTTGATGCCGAGGGGGTTCTCGGTCCACGCGTACGTGTGCCCCTCGGGCGCCTTGAGGACCTTCGGGAGCCGCTGGTTGATCGGACCGGGCGGCAGGTCGCCGAGGCGGTCCAGGCAGGCGTCCGCGAGGTCGAGCGCGTTGTGCGTCTGCTCCAGGAGGCACTCGAAGCGGGCGAGACAGTCGCCCTCGGTCCGGCTCACCACCTTCAGGGTGTCCTGGAGGTCGCCGTAGGCGAGGTAGGGCTCGTCGCGGCGCAGGTCGAAGTCGACGCCGGAGGCGCGCGCGATCGGCCCGCTCACGCCGTACGCGTGCACGGCCGCCGCGGTGAGGGTGCCGACGCCGCGCGTGCGGCCCCGGAAGATCTCGTTGCCGAGCACGAGGTCGTCGTAGACGTCCATGCGCGACCGCACGGCGGCGACGGCCGCCCGCGCGCGGGACGCCCAGCCGGCCGGCAGGTCCTCCTTGAGGCCGCCGACGCGGTTGAACATGTAGTGCATGCGCCCGCCGGAGACCTCCTCCATGACGTTCTGGAGCACCTCGCGCTCGCGGAAGGCGTAGAAGACCGGCGTGATCCCGCCCAGCTCCAAGGGGTACGACCCCAGGAACATCAGGTGGTTGAGCACCCGGTTCAGCTCCGCGAGGAGGGTCCGCGTCCACACCGCGCGCGGGGGAACCTCCATGCCGAGCATCCGCTCCACGGCGAGGACCACGCCCAGCTCGTTCGAGAAGGCCGACAGCCAGTCGTGGCGGTTGGCCAGCATGATGATCTGGCGGTAGTCGCGGGCCTCGAACAGTTTCTCCGCGCCGCGGTGCATGTAGCCGATCACGGGCTCCGCGTGCCGGATGCGCTCGCCGTCCAGCACGAGCCTGAGCCGCAGCACGCCGTGCGTGGAGGGGTGCTGGGGGCCGATGTTGAGCACCATGTCGGTGTTCTCCGCGGCACCGCCGATCCCGACCGTGGTCTCCGTCGTAGGAGTCATGGACCCAGTCTCCCCTACGTACGCTGGCCGCATGGAAACGGGGACCGCGGCGGACGCGGGGACGACGCCGGAGGCCGAGCCGCGGTGGACGGGGCTGCCGCCGGGGCTGCTGCGCATGAGGAGACTGTTGCTGGTGGTGTGGCTGGGGTCGGCCGCCGTGGCCGCCGGGGTGCTGCTCGGCCTGTTCGCCGGCCCGGCCTGGGCGGCCTTCGCGCTGCTTCCCCTGGCGGGCATCGGCTGGGGCTGGATCGGGCTCGGGCGCAACTGGCGCTCCTGGCGGTACGCCGAGCGCGCGGACGACCTGCTGATCAGCCGGGGCGTGCTGTGGCGCGAGGAGACGGTCGTGCCGTACGGGCGGATGCAGCTCGTGGAGGTGACCTCCGGTCCCGTCGAGCGGCACTTCGGGCTGGCCAGCGTGCAGCTGCACACCGCGGCCGCGGCGACCGACGCGACGATCCCGGGCCTGGACCCGGCCGAGGCCGAACGGCTGCGCGACCGGCTGACCGCGCTGGGCGAGGCGCGATCGGCGGGGCTGTGACGTCGCCGGGCGTCGAGGACGGCGTACGCCCGGAGCGGGTCGTCGTCGAACGCCGGCTGCATCCCGTGACGCCGTTCAGGCGGGCGTGGGCGCCCGTCGCCGTGGTCGTCGGATGGGCCGCACACGATCCGAACCAGGCGCAGGAGCAGTTGACGCGGCTGACCACGACGACCCTGCTCATCGCGGTCGCGGTGGTGGTGCCGGCGTCCTCGCTCTACGGGTTCCTGTCCTGGTGGTTCACGCACTTCTCGGTGACGGACAGCGAACTGCGCATCCGCACCGGCCTGTTGTTCCGGCGCACGGCGCACATCCGGCTCGAGCGGCTCCAGGCGGTCGACGTCACCCAGCCGCTGCTCGCCCGGATCGCGGGCGTCGCGAAGCTCCGCCTCGACGTCGTCGGCGCCGACAAGAAGGACGAACTGGCCTTCCTGGGTGAGTCGCAGGCACGTGCCCTGCGCGCGGAGCTGCTGGCGCGCGCGGCGGGCTTCGCGCCCGAGACCGCCCATGAGGTGGGCGAGGCGCCCGCGCGCGAACTGCTGCGGGTGCCGGCGCGCGAACTGGCGATCGCGCTGATGCTGACCGGCGCGACCTGGGGCGCGCTCGCCGCCGCGCTCGTCGTGCCCCCGGTCCTGTGGCTCGCCACCCACAGCGTGTGGACGGTCCTCGCCACCGGCGTGCCACTGCTGGGCGCGGCGGCCGCGAGAAGCGCGGGCCGGTTCCTCGGCGAGTACGACTGGACGGTCGGCGAGTCGCCGGACGGACTGCGGATCGACCACGGCCTGCTCGACCGCACGCACGAGACCGTGCCGCCCGGCCGCGTGCAGACCGTACGCGTCGTCGAACCGCTGCTGTGGCGGCGGCGCGGCTGGGTGCGGGTCGAGCTGGACGTGGCCGGCTCGGCCAACTCCGTCCTCGTGCCGGTCGCCCCGCGCGCGGCGGCCGAGGCCGTCGTCGCGCGCGTGCTGCCCGGCGCGCGGGTGCCCCCGACGGCCGCCCTGTCCCGGCCGCCGCGCCGGGCCGGCCGATGCGTCCCGCTGTGGTGGCGCGGCTACGGCATCGCCGTCGCGGACACGGTGTTCATCGCCCGGCACGGGGTGCTGCGCCGTAGCGTGGCGCTCGTGCCGCACGCGAAGGTGCAGAGCGTGCGCCTGACGCAGGGGCCCTGGAAGCGGCTCTGGCGGCTCGCCGACGTTCATGTGGACACGGGGGCGAACAAGACGGTGACGGCGCGCCTGCGGGACGCACAGGAGGCGGCGGAGCTGCTGCGGGGCCAGGCGGAGCGCTCCCGGACGGGGCGCCTCGACGCGCGCTCCGACCGGTGGATGGCCTGACCCCCGGCGCATCACTACCGGCACACCGGCACACGGTCATCGCCGTGCGGCCGCGCGGCCGGCCGCACATGCCGCGGCCCGCCGCGCCGCAGAGGGCGTGGCGGGCCGGGCAGGACCGTCGGGAACGGCCGGGAACGGTCGGGAACGGTCGGGAACCGACGATCGTCAGGAGACGGCGCTGCGCAGTGCCTGGACGTCGATCTGCTCGGTCTCGTCGTGCGCGGTCAGGTCGATGACCTGGCCGACGGCGCGCGTGCGCTCGTCGGCCGGCTTGAACTCCGCCTCGGTCTCGGCCTTGTGCAGCGCGAGCGCCTCCTGGCCGACGACATCGGCGAGGTCCTCGTTCTGCACGGCCTCCAGCGCGGCGGACGCCGACTCGTTCTGCGTACCGAAGAAGTCGAAACCGCCCTCCGCCGTGGGACGCCGTACCGGCTGCGCGGCCGGTACGACGGCGACGGCGGTCGGGACCGTGAAGTGGCCGGAGGCGCGCTGCGCGGGGGCACCGGGGCTCGGGACGAGCGCGTCGGTCCCGGCCGTGGTGGCCGGCACGGGCGTCTCCGCGGCCGGTACCGCCTCGGCCTCTTCGACGGGCGCGGTGTCCGCGGTCCCCGTCCGGGCGGTGCGCACCTCCCGGGTGGTCTTCTCCTCCGGGGTGCCGTTCGCCTCGGCGGTCAGGTCGAGCGCGGTCGCGCGCGCGTGCTCGCCGACCGCCTCGGACTTCCCCTCGACCTCGTCCTCCCGCGCGGCCTCCGCGTCGCCGACGGACTCCGCGGGGGCGGCGGCCCGGACGGGCTCGGCCTCGGCGGGCTCGTCGTCCGTCACCGTGCCCCTTCCCGGCTTCGGCTGGTCGGCGTCGAAGCGGGCCAGCGCCGCCTGCGCCCGCAGGAACAGCTTGGAGCCGGAGGGGGAGAAGACCGCGGGGGCCTCCGGCTCGTCCTCCGCACCCTCCTCGGAGGAGGAGGAGGGGTCGGCTGCGGCGTCACGCGGGGCGGCGGGGTCGGCTGCGGCGTCACGCGGGGCTGCGGCGTCATCGGAGGCTGGGGACGAGCCGGAGGCGTCCGTGGCGGCGCTCTCCGGCCTCCCGCCCTCCGCGCCTTCCTCGGCCCGCGCGGTGACGTCCTCGGCCGGTTCCCGGGTCTCGGTGTCGACCCCGCGCGTCCGCGCCGCGTCGTCCTCGGCGGCCCGCGCGGGCGGCAGTGCCAGCGACGGGACCGTGCTCTCTATCTCGAGCAGGCGACGGCCTTCCAGGGCGCTCGCCCGCTCGGTCTCCGCCGTGGCGTAACGGCGCAGCAGCGACGCGTGCTCGTTGCGCAGGCCGGCCAGTTCGGCGCGCTTGGCGCGCAGCCGCTGCTCCAGCTTGACGCGCAGCTCGCGCGACTCCTCGAGGTCGCTCTCCAGTTCGGCGACCCGCTCCTCGTAACGCCACTCGTCGCTCGCCCGCGCGCGCGTGAGGTCGGCCACCTGCTTGCCCGCCTGGATGTCCCAGCGGCGCATGACGAACGCGCTCACGACCGCCGTCGCCGCCGCGGCGGCGGCCAGACCTCGGAGCACCAGTGGCTCCGTGAACACCCAGGGACCGAGGGCACAGACGAGGGAGACGCCTGCGATGGCCGAAGGAGGCAGCAGCCGGTGCAAAGGTGGGGAATGGCGGTGACGTCCACGTGGCATGGCCAGAAACTTACCGCGCGTAGGCGAATGTTGGCGCCCCGCCCCGTAAAAACACCACCGGGCCGAAGTTTTCACGGGTCCTCAGGAAACCGGCCGGTCGTGGAATTCACCGGAAATCAAGATCATTTCCGGTCCGTGCGGCCGTACGGCGACGTCACGGGCCACTCAGCCGCCCACTGATCCACTCCAGGGTCGGCGGAATCTCGCGCCGCCAGGTGTTGAAGTTGTGCCCGCCGCTTTCGAGGATGATCGACGAGATCCTCGTCCGGTGCGTGGCCTTCGCCAGTTCGATGAACTTCAGCGTCGCCTTGTAGTTGGCTTCTCCCACCTTGCTGCTGGTGACGAGCAACGAGGTGTCGGGCGCGGGCCGGTGCTTGAGGAACCACCGGAGATCGGCCTCGTCGCGCCGCGTCCTGTCGCCGTGGAAGAGGTCGCCGGTCGTCGGGTCGCTCGGCGCCTTGTAGTAGGCCGACAGGCCGGCGCCCGCCCCGTAGACCCGGGGATGGTGCATCGCCAGCTTCAGTGCGCAGTAACCGCCCGTGGAGTCCCCGATGACGCCCCAGCTGCCGGGCGCCCTGTTCACCCGGTAATGGGCCGTCACGGCGGCGGGCAGGTCCTTGGCGAAGAAGGACTCGGTCTGCGGTCCTCCGGGGACGTCCACGCACTCGGTGTCCCGTGGCGGCGCGACCGTCGGCCGCATCATCACCAGGATCATCGGCTGCATACGGCCGTCCTCGGCTAGCCCGCGCGCGGTGCGCGGATAGTCCAGCTTGTCCACGAGGGCCTCCGCCGTGCCGGGATACCCCGTGAGGACGACGGCCGCCGGGAACGTACGCGCGCTCTGGCCCGGGTCGAAGTACTCCGGCGGCAGGTACACGAAGGCGGGCGAGGCGATGCGCGTCGTACGGCCGTTGACGGCGACCTTCTGGATCTGGCCGCCGAACTCCGGCCGCCCGCCGCCGCCCTCCACGCGCCGGGTGTCGAGCACCCGCAGCGGTCCGTCGCCCGCGTGGTCGACGACGACGCCCTGCTCGGTCTCCTGGCCGAACAGGTCCGCCCAGCTGGCGTAGAACCCGAAGGCCTGGTTCGCGGCGAGCCCCACGGACGCGAAGAGGGCCAACTGGGTGGCCAGCAGCAGGGCGACGCGCGCGACGACGGCCCGCCAGCCGCGCCGGGCCAGGCGCGGCCACTGCCAGACCGTGCCGACGAACAGCAGTACGGCGGACAGGACCGCCATCAGCAGCACTGTTGTGCTCGTGAGACCCATCGGTGTTCCTGCCTGCGCTCTCCGTCCGGGTTCCCGTGACCCCCGCTCCCCGCGAGGGCTTGCCCCGAACTTTCCCTTGCCTTTTCGGCGGCTTTGAAGAGATGAGTGAACCTCTCCCCCCGAGACACCGTCCTAGAGGGCGCAATGTCGCCGGATGCCCGATCGGCACCGGATTTCAGAGACTCTCGTGGAACTACGGGTTGCGATGTCTGTCAGGGAAGATGGGGAAATGTCGGTCGGGGTTCCGAATCGATCAAGTCGGGTGCGGAAGCTGATCAGGGGGCCGCGCCCCGAGGCCGTGCCCGCCCTCGTCGGCCGGGCCTGTGCCCTCGTGGGTCTGCTGGACGTCGCCGCCGGAGTCTTCCCGCGGTTCCGCCACAGCCGTATGCACACCATGGCCGAGGTGCTCCCCGGCGCGTTCGGCCCGTTCGCCGCGGCGTTGTCGCTGAGCGCCGGCGTCCTGCTGCTGCTCCTCGCGCACGGCCTCAAGCGCAGCAAGCGGCGCGCCTGGCGCGCGGCGGTCGCCCTGCTGCCGGCCGGTGCCGTCGCGCAGTTCACCTATCGGCACTCGCTCGTCGGAGCGCTGATCTCGGTCGCCCTCCTGGTGCCCCTGCTGCGCCACCGCGACCAGTTCGCGGCTCTGCCCGACCCGCGCAGCCGCTGGCGCGCGCTGGCCAACTTCGTCCTCATGGGCGCCGGTTCCCTCGGTCTGGGTCTCGTCATCGTCAGCGCCCACCCGCGGCGCATGGTCGGCGACCCGAGCCTGGCCGACCGCATCTCGCACGTCCTGTACGGCCTCTTCGGCTTCGAGGGCCCGGTCGACTACCAGGGCAACACCTCCTGGACGGTCGCCTTCTCCCTGGGCGCCCTCGGCCTGCTCACCGCCATCACCACCGTCTACCTCGCCTTCCGTCCGGAGCATCCGGCCGCACGCCTCACCGAGGAGGACGAGGTCCGGCTGCGCGCCCTGCTGGCCAAGCACGGCCGCCGGGACTCGCTCGGCCACTTCGCGCTGCGCCGCGACAAGGCCGTCGTCTTCTCCCCCAGCGGCAAGGCGGCCGTGACCTACCGCGTCGTCTCCGGCGTGATGCTGGCCAGCGGCGACCCCATCGGCGACGTCGAGGCCTGGCCCGGCGCCATCGAGCGCTTCATGGACGAGGCCAAGGCCCACTCGTGGACGCCCGCCGTCATGGGCTGCTCGGAGACCGGCGGTGAGGTGTGGACCCGCGAGACCGGGTTGGACGCGCTGGAACTGGGCGACGAGGCGGTGGTGGACGTCGCGGATTTCTCGCTGGCCGGCCGCGCGATGCGCAACGTGCGCCAGATGGTCAAGCGCATCGAACGCGCCGGTTACGAAACCCGGGTCCGACGTGTCCGTGACCTCGGCGACACCGAACTCGAGCGCATCCGGCTCGCCGCGGAGGACTGGCGCGGCACCGACACCGAGCGCGGATTCTCCATGGCGCTCGGCCGCATCGGCGACCCCACCGACGGGGACTGCCTGATCGCCACCGCCCACAAGGCCGACGCCGAGCCGGGCCCCTACGGCGACCTCAAGGCGATCCTGCACTTCGTGCCCTGGGGCCCGGACGGGGCCTCCCTGGACCTGATGCGGCGCGACCGCTCCGCCGACCCCGGCATGAACGAGCTCCTCATCGTCGCCGCGCTCCAGGCCGCCCCCAAGTTCGACATCGCGCGCGTGTCACTCAACTTCGCGATGTTCCGCTCGGCACTGGCCCGGGGCGAGAAGATCGGCGCCGGCCCCGTGCTGCGCGCCTGGCGCGGACTGCTGGTCTTCCTCTCCCGCTGGTTCCAGATCGAGTCGCTGTACAAGTTCAACGCCAAGTTCCAGCCCCGCTGGGAGCCCCGCTTCGTCGTCTACCGCGCCTCGGGAGACCTGCCCCGCATCGGCTTCGCCGCCATGCAGGCGGAGGGCTTCGTCAACCTGGCCCTGCCGCTGCCGCGCTTCCTGCGCCGCCGTCCGTCCGCGGCACGCGCGTGTGCCCACACCAGGGTCGAGCACACGGTGACCGACAGAGATGTGCGGGCGGCCTAGGCGTGCTGTCCCGGCACGTCGGTGACACGGGGGCCGGACAGCGGCCCGACCCCCTCGGTCCTGGGGTTCCCGCCCGGGCCGCCCGGCACGGCGGTCCACCGCTGGGCCTAGGCTGAACGTATGAGCAAGCAGAGCGGACGAGGGCGTGTCGTCGGCCTTCCGGACTGGGACCGCTGCGCGGTCATGGGGGTCGTCAACGTGACCCCCGACTCCTTCTCCGACGGCGGCCGCTGGTTCGACACGACGGCCGCCGTGAAGCACGGACTCGCGCTGGTCGCCGAGGGTGCCGACCTGGTCGACGTCGGCGGCGAGTCCACCCGGCCCGGCGCCACCCGTGTCGACGAGGCCGAGGAACTGCGGCGGGTCATCCCCGTCGTGCGCGGCCTCGCCTCCGAAGGCGTCGTCGTCTCCGTCGACACCATGCGCGCCTCCGTCGCCGCCCGGGCCCTCGCCGCGGGCGCCGCCCTGGTCAACGACGTCAGCGGCGGCCTCGCCGACCGGGAGATGATTCCGGTCGTCGCCGACGCGGGCGCCCCCTTCGTCGTCATGCACTGGCGCGGCTTCCTGGAGGGCGGCAACGTCAAGGGCGTCTACGACGACGTCGTCCGCGAAGTCGTCGACGAACTGCACGCGCGCGTGGACGCCGTCCTGGCAGGCGGCATCGCGCCGGACCGGGTGGTCGTCGACCCGGGTCTGGGCTTCTCCAAGGAGGCCGGCCACGACCTCTCCCTGCTCGCCCGCCTCGACCGGCTGCACGGCCTGGGCCACCCGCTGCTCGTCGCCGCGTCCCGCAAGCGATTCCTCGGCCGGGTCCTGGCCGGCCCGGAGGGTGCGCCCCCGCCCGCGCGCGAGCGGGACGCCGCCACGGCCGCCGTCTCCGCCCTCGCCGCGCAGGCCGGCGCGTGGGCCGTACGGGTGCACGAGGTGCGCGCGACGGCGGACGCCGTCCGCGTCGCGCGCGCCGTGGAAGGAGCGCGTGAGGGTGGCCACGCGCCGGGCGCGCTCGGTTCGCGCCGGGCGCCCTCCGCCCCGTACACACCTCGCACGCCCGCACCTCACGTGCACACACCGCACACGCCCGCACCCGCAGCGGCGACGTCCGGCACGGTGGCCACCGGCCCCACCGACGGGGCGCACGGCACAGCCGACGCGCCGGCCCCGCACGACACCCGCCCCTCGGACATGCCGCACGGCGCAGAAGGAGCCCGGTGAGCGCCCCCCATACCGACGTGGAGCAGGTCGAGGCCGCGAACACGGCCTTCTACGAGGCACTCGAACGGGGTGACTTCGACGAGGTGTCCTCGCTCTGGCTCACCCCCGCCGACCTGGGCGTCGACGAGGAGTTCCACGATCCGGCGGACGTGGGCGTCGTCTCGTGCGTCCATCCGGGATGGCCGGTGCTCACCGGACGCGGTGAGGTGCTGCGCTCGTACGCGCTGATCATGGCGAACACCGACTACATCCAGTTCTTCCTCACCGACGTGCACGTGTCCGTCACCGGCGACACGGCCGTGGTGACCTGCACCGAGAACATTCTCAGCGGTGGCCCCGCCCCGGAGGCCGGTGAGGAGCTGGGGCCTCTCGTGGGTCAGCTCGTGGTCGCCACCAACGTGTTCCGCCGGACCCCGGACGGCTGGAAGCTCTGGTCGCACCACGCGTCCCCGGTCCTGGCGGAGAACACCGAGGACGAGGACGAGGACGAGGAAACCCCCTCCTGAGCGGGTAGACGACCAGCGGGCCGGGTGGGCCGCCGGGAGCAGGAGGTGGTGGGAATCACGCACGCGTGGGCAGGTGCGGGTACGACCCCGCGAGCCACCCGGTTCCCCGGGGTAGACACCCGGTTGATCCTGTCGGCCCCGACCCGGCCGATGCCCCCGTGTCCCGGCCGTGTCACTGCCCGCAGGTAGATTCGTTCGAGGCCGGTGTGCCGCCCGCACACGGTAGGGACCGGCCGTTCCCGACGATTGCAGGAGTGATTCGCGTGGATCGTGTCGCGCTGCGCGGCCTCAAGGCCCGCGGGTACCACGGTGTGTTCCCCAGGGAGCGCGAGGAGGGCCAGACCTTCATCGTGGACCTCGTCCTGGGCCTGGACACCCGTCCGGCCGCGGCCGACGACGACCTGACGAAGACCGTGCACTACGGCATCGTGGCCGAGGAGGTGGTGGCCGTCGTCCAGGGCGAGCCGGTCGACCTCATCGAGACGCTCGCCGAGCGCATCGCCCAGGCCTGTCTGAAGCACGAAGCGGTCCAGGAGGTCGAGGTCTGCGTCCACAAGCCGGACGCGCCGATCACGGTTCCCTTCGACGACGTGACCGTCACCATCACCCGGAGCCGAGTATGACCGCGTTCTTCACCGGGGGTCAGAGCGACCCGACCGTCCAGCCGGTGCCCGCCTCCGTCGTCGAGCAGGTCGACGCCGCGGACGCCACTCTCCACAACCCGAAGCGGGCCGTGATCTCCATCGGCTCCAACCTCGGCAACCGTCTGGAGACCCTCCAGGGCGCCATCGACGCCCTGGAGGACACGCCGGGCGTGCGCGTGAAGGCCGTCTCCCCGGTGTACGAGACCGAGCCGTGGGGCGTGGAGCCGGGCAGCCAGCCCTCGTACTTCAACGCGGTCGTGGTCCTGAAGACGACACTGCCCCCGTCGTCCCTCCTGGAGCGGGCGCACGCGGTCGAGGAGGCCTTCCACCGCGTCCGGGACGAGCGGTGGGGCGCTCGCACCCTGGACGTCGACATCGTCGCCTACGCCGACGTCGTCTCCGAGGACCCGTCCCTGACCCTGCCCCACCCGCGCGCACACGAACGGGCGTTCGTCCTCGCCCCGTGGCACGACGTCGAGCCCGGCGCCCAGGTGCCCGGCAGGGGCGCCGTCGCCGAGCTGCTCGGCACCGTGACCCGGGACGGCGTGGCCGCCCGCAAGGACCTGGAACTCCGGCTGCCCGAGTAGTCGTTAAGGTCAGGACGACGACCGTTCCCCGGCCACGCGCCGTGGAGCCCGGGGGAATCGAAGGGACACCGTGAGAGAGCTGCGCATCAGGATGCTGGTCGGCGTCTTCGCCGTCGCGGGCGTGCTGTCGTGGGCGGGCGCCCGCCTCTGGAACTCGATCGGGACCCTGCCCAGCGTTCCGTTGGCCGCGCCCATCGTCCTCGCCGTGATCGCCGTGGTGCTGCTGGCCACGGCGCTCTCCATCCGTTCCCGCCTCAAGGCACAGCGCGAGCGGCGTCCGGAGGCCAAGGGCGTCGATCCCCTGATGGCGGCCCGCGCGGTCGTCTTCGGCCAGGCCAGCGCGCTCGTCGCCGCCCTCGTCGCCGGCATGTACGGCGGTACGGGAGCCTTCCTGCTGGAGTCGCTCGACATCCCGGCCCGCCGCGACCAGGCGATCTACGCCGGCTTCTCGGTCCTGGCGGGCGTCGGTGTCATAGCGGCGGCCATCTTCCTGGAGCGGGTCTGCAAGCTCCCCGAGGACGACGACGACAACTCGGGAGCGGCGTCGGCGGCGTGAAGCCGTCGCACCGCCTCACCGCCCTCAGGCCCGCCGGCCTCAGCAGCTCGTTCTGAGCCCTGTCAGCGCGCCATGATCAGGCTCATCGCCTCGTTGCGCGTCGCCGCGTCCCGCAGCTGTCCGCGCACCGCCGACGTGAGGGTCTTGGCGCCGGGCTTGCGGATGCCGCGCATGGACATGCACATGTGTTCGCACTCCACGACGACGATGACTCCGCGCGGTTCCAGGATCTCCATCAGGGAATCCGCGATCTGCGTGGTGAGACGTTCCTGCACCTGCGGGCGTCGGGCGTAGACGTCCACCAGCCGGGCCAGCTTGGACAGGCCGGTGATCTTTCCGCTGGTGGCCGGGATGTACCCGACGTGGGCGACCCCGCGGAACGGCACCAGGTGATGCTCACAGGTGCTGTAGACCTCGATGTCCTTCACGAGCACCATCTCGTCGTGCCCCAGGTCGAACGTCGTCGTCAGCACGTCCTCTGGCTGCTGCCACAGCCCCGCGAATATCTCCCGGTAGGCACGGGCCACCCGTCCGGGCGTCTCCCGCAGCCCCTCCCGGTCAGGGTTCTCGCCGACCGCGATCAGCAGTTCGCGTACGGCGTTCTCGGCCCGCTTCTCGTCGAACTCGCCGATGGGGACCTCGCCGTTCAGCGTCACGGGGTCGGTCATTCTGGTGCCTCGTTCCTGTACGGGTCGCGTGTGGATCACGCGTGCATGGGCGGCCATAACCGACATGCCGCGCCCCCCAGGCTAGAACCTGGGGGGCGCGGCATGCATTCCGGGCCTGGTGAGGCCACCGCAACCCGAAGCGTCAGCTCTCCGGACGCTCCTCGGAGGCCGGCTCGGCCACCGAGGCGGGGTCCACCGCGGCCGACTTGGCCGTGCTGATCGCGGGCGTCGCGCCGTTGGCCCCGTTGGTCAGTGCCAGCTCCCTGGGGGAGAGCACCGGCGGACGGGTGGACGGCGTACGCCGCGAGGAGCCGGTCCATGCGGGCCGTGCCGGACGCTTGACGATGGCGGAGAAGATCTCGGCGATCTCCTCCTTGTTCAGCGTCTCCTTCTCCAGCAGGCGGAGCACCAGGTTGTCGAGGACGTCGCGGTTCTCGACCAGGATCTCCCAGGCCTCGTTGTGCGCGTTCTCGATGAGCTTCTTGACCTCTTCGTCGACCAGCGCGGCGACCTCTTCCGAGTAGTCGCGCTGGTGGGCCATCTCACGGCCGAGGAAGGGCTCGGTGTTGTCGCCGCCGAACTTGATGGCGCCGAGACGCTCGGTCATGCCGTACTGGGTGACCATCGCGCGGGCCGTGGCAGTGGCCTTCTCGATGTCGTTCGCGGCGCCCGTGGTCGGGTCGTGGAAGACCAGTTCCTCGGCCGCGCGACCGCCCAGCATGTAGGCGAGCTGATCGAGCATCTCGTTACGGGTGGTCGAGTACTTGTCCTCGTCCGGGAGCACCATCGTGTAGCCGAGCGCCCGGCCGCGGGACAAGATCGTGATCTTGTGGACCGGGTCGGAGTTGGGGGAAGCCGCCGCGACCAGGGCGTGGCCGCCCTCGTGGTACGCGGTGATCTTCTTCTCCTTGTCCGACATGATCCGGGTCCGCTTCTGCGGGCCCGCGACCACGCGGTCGATCGCCTCGTCCAGCATGTGGTTGTCGATCAGCTTCAGGTCCGAGCGGGCCGTCAGCAGCGCGGCCTCGTTCAGCACGTTGGAGAGATCGGCACCCGTGAAGCCGGGGGTACGGCGGGCGACCGCGGCCAGGTCGACGTCGGGCGCGACCGGCTTACCCTTCTGGTGGACCTTGAGGATCTCCAGACGGCCCTGCATGTCCGGGCGGTCGACCGCGATCTGGCGGTCGAAACGGCCGGGGCGCAGCAGCGCCGGGTCGAGGATGTCGGGCCGGTTCGTGGCGGCGATGAGGATCACGCCGCCCTTCACGTCGAAGCCGTCCATCTCGACGAGCAGCTGGTTCAGCGTCTGCTCGCGCTCGTCGTGACCGCCGCCGAGGCCGGCGCCGCGATGGCGGCCGACCGCGTCGATCTCGTCGACGAAGACGATCGCCGGAGCGTTCGCCTTGGCCTGCTCGAAGAGGTCACGGACCCGGGAGGCACCGACACCGACGAACATCTCGACGAAGTCGGAACCGGAGATCGAGTAGAAGGGGACGCCCGCCTCGCCGGCGACGGCGCGTGCGAGCAGGGTCTTGCCGGTGCCGGGAGGCCCGTACAGCAGCACACCCTTGGGAATCTTGGCGCCGACGGCCTGGAACTTCGCCGGTTCCTGGAGGAACTCCTTGATCTCGTGGAGCTCCTCGACGGCCTCGTCCGAGCCGGCGACGTCCGCGAACGTCGTCTTCGGCGTGTCCTTGGTGATGAGCTTCGCCTTGGACTTGCCGAAGTTCATGACCCGGGAACCGCCACCCTGCATCTGATTCATCAGGAACAGGAAGACGACGACGATGAGGACGAAGGGGAGCAGGGACAGCAGGATCCCGACGAAGGCGTTCTGCTTCGTCGGAGAGACCGTGTAACCGTCCGGAATCTGCTTGTCCTGGTACTTGGTCTGCAGCGTGTTGGCAATGGTCACGCCCTGATCGCCGATATAGCTCGCCTGGATCTTCGAGCTGCCCTCGATCTTTGTGCCGTCCTTGAGCGTCGCCTTGATGGTCTGCTCGTCACCGGTGGTGAGCTTGGCCGACTCGACCTTGTTGTCATTGATCGCTGCAATGACCTGGCCTGTGTCCACCGTCTTGTAGCCGCCGGACGAGCCGACGACCTGCATCAACACGACCACGGCAAGGACGGCCAGCACGATCCACATGACCGGCCCACGGAAGTATCGCTTCACGTCCATCCATACGGAGCGGTGCCGCCCCGTCCCTCCTGCCATAGTGAGTTTGATAAGACAGTTCTTCTGACGGTACCCCAGCATTGTCGCGCGAAGCCGCACGGGGAAGGCTGACGAACCCGTCTGCATGCTTCAACGGCGCGGAACCCGCTGGGGTTCCCGATCGTCCCGCACAGGACGCTCTTGTGGCTCAGCCGCCGTAGACGTGGGGCGCGAGGGTACCGACGAACGGCAGGTTGCGGTACTTCTCCGCGTAGTCCAGGCCGTAGCCCACGACGAACTCGTTGGGGATGTCGAAGCCCACCCACTCCACCTCGATCGCGACCTTGGCCGCCTCGGGCTTGCGCAGCAGCGTGCACACCTTGAGGGAGGCCGGCTCGCGCGAGCCGAGGTTGGACAGCAGCCAGGACAGGGTCAGTCCGGAGTCGATGATGTCCTCGACGATCAGGACGTGCTTGCCCTTGATGTCGGTGTCGAGGTCCTTGAGGATCCGCACCACACCGGAGGACTGGGTGCCCGCGCCGTAGGAGGACACGGCCATCCAGTCCATGGTGACGGGGGTGGACAGCGCCCGCGCGAGGTCGGCCATGACCATCACCGCGCCCTTGAGGACGCCGACGATTAGCAGGTCCTTGCCCGCGTACTCCGCGTCGATCTTCGCCGCCAGCTCCGCCAGCTTGGCGTCGATCTCTTCCTTGGTGATGAGCACCGTCTTGAGGTCGGCACCCATGTCTTTCGCGTCCACCCGCATCACTTTCGGTCGTCCTACCGGCCGCCGGCCCTCCGAGTGGAGGGTCGGGATTCAGCCTTGCCGAATCACCAGTCTGCCACCCTGACGCTGGGCCACGACTTTGCCGGGGAGATTGATGGCTCCCTGGCCGCGCCAGCCGGTGATCAGGCGGTCGATCTCCTCGATGTGCCGGGCGAAGAGCGAACCGGCCGGGGCGCCCGCCTCGATGGCGGCGCGGCGCAGGATGCGACGGCGCACGGCGGGCGGCAGGGCGTAGAGCTTGGCGCACTCCAGCAGACCGGCGTTGTCGCGTACGGCGGCCTCGGCCTGGCCGGCCCAGGCGTCGAGGGCGTCGGCGTCGTCGCGGGAGAGCTGGGCCGTACGGGCGAGGGCCTCGACCACGCCCTTGCCGAGGGCCTTCTCCAGGGCGGGCAGGCCTTCGTGGCGGAGCCGGGAGCGGGTGTAGGCCGGGTCGGCGTTGTGCGGGTCGTCCCAGACGGGGAGGGACTGGGCCATACAGGCCTTGCGAGCGGTCTGCCGGTCGAGTTGGAGGAAGGGCCGCCGGTAACGGCCGCCGGCCCCCGAGACCGCGGCCATTCCCGACAGGGAGCGGATGCCCGAGCCGCGGGCGAGACCGAGGAGGACGGTCTCGGCCTGGTCGTCGCGGGTGTGGCCGAGGAGGATCGCGGCGGCACCGTGCCGGTCGGCGGCGTCGTCGAGGGCCGCGTAGCGGGCGTCGCGGGCGGCGGCCTCGGGGCCGCCCGCACGGCCGACGGTGACGGCGGTGGCCTCCACGGGGTCGAGACCGAGTTCGCGCAGGCGCAGGACGACCTCGTCGGCGCGCAGATCGGAGCCGGGTTGCAGGCCGTGGTCGACGGTGACGGCGCCGGCGCGGATGCCGAGCTTGGGGGCTTCGAAGGCGAGGGCCGAGGCGAGCGCCATGGAGTCGGCGCCGCCGGAGCAGGCCACGAGCACGAGCGGCGAGGGCGGACGCTCGTGCGAGGGGGTGTCAGGGGTGCTGTGGTGGTCGGTGAGGATGTCGTGGAGGACGCGGCGGACCGCCAGGCGTATCGCCGCGACCGCAGGATGGGGACCCATGTCCGGTTCCCTTCATGAAATTTTCGGGGGTTGAAGCCGAGGCCGGTCACGCAGAGTGTGTAGATGGTGACAGAACCGGGGCGTTCCCCGAGCATTGCACGCCTGGTGGGGACTCACGGTCCCTCGGACGGGTGATTGAAGGGGCGTTCTCCTGCCGTCGGCCGGTTTCGATTCCCGTCGGACCACGCGCTCACCACCGGCTCACCGGTTCACGATTCGGTCTTGCGGTGCACGCGCGCGACCCAGTCCGCCGGCTGGGCGATCTCGGCCTTGGTCGGGAGGGTGTTCGGCGAGGTCCACACACGGTTGAAGCCGTCCATGCCGACCTCCTCGACGACGGACCGCACGAACCGTTCACCGTCCTTGTACTGCTTGAGCTTGGCATCCAGGCCGAGCAGTTTGCGCAGCGCCATGTCCAGCCGCGAGGCACCCTTGGCGCGACGCTGCTGGAACTTCTCACGGATCTCGGCGACGGTCGGGACGACGTCCGGTCCCACGCCGTCCATCACGAAGTCGGCATGGCCCTCGAGGAGGGACATCACGGCGGTGAGCCGGGCGAGGATCTCCCGCTGGGCGGGGCTCTGGACCAGTTCGACCAGGGAACGGCCGCCGTCGTCCTCCTCGCCCTCGGGGCGTCCGCCGGCGAGGGACTGGGCCGCTTCCCTGACCCGCTCCAGGAACGTCATGGGGTCGACGTCCGTCTCCGCCAGGAACGACTGGATCTCACCCTCCAGGTGGTCGCGGAGCCAGGGCACCGCGGAGAACTGGGTTCGGTGCGTCTCCTCGTGCAGGCACACCCAGAGGCGGAAGTCGTGGGGATTCACGTCGAGTTCGCGTTCGACGTGCACGATGTTCGGCGCGACGAGGAGCAGCCGGCCGCCCCCGTTGGCCCCGGCGGGCAGCTCGCGGGTGGCGGGGGCGAAGGTCTCGTACTGGCCGAGGACGCGGGAGGACAGGAACGACAGCAGCATGCCGAGTTCGACGCCGGTGACCTTGCCGCCGACCGCGCCGAGGACCGCGCCGCCGGCGCCGCCGCCGCGGCGTTCCTCCATCTTGGCGAGGAGGGGCTTGAGGATCTCCCGGAAGCCGGCCACGTTCGCCCGGATCCAGCCGGGGCGGTCGACGACCAGGACGGGGGTGTCGTGGAGGTCCTCGGTGCCCATACGAGTGAAGCCCCGGACGTGTCCTTCCGAGGCCTTGGCGTGCCGACGCAGTTCCGCGACGACGGCACGGGCCTCTTCGCGACTCACCTCCGGGCCCGGCCGTACGAGCCGGGTCGCGGTCGCGACCGCGAGATTCCAGTCGACCATCCCGGAAGAGGCACCACCGATGCTCGTCATGCGTCAACCGTACGTGAGGGGTGCCGTTGCGGGCAGGGCGTGGGGTGGGAGTGGGGGATGCGTCAGGGTCGTCTCGGGGTGGGGGCCGGGTCGGCGTGGCCGTCGGACGAGGGGCGGGGCCGGTGCCGAGGGGTGGGCGCGGCCCGGCGCCGACGGAAGCCGTATCCACGTCCGCCCGCCTGTGCTTCTCCCGCCGTCCCCGGCACGCGTGCCCGGGAGGGCGGCGGGTGGGCGCGGGCCGGGCTCAGCGGCAGCCGCAGGCCGCCAGGGCGGTGACGGCTCTGTCCAGGGCTGACTGGGCCGAGGCCGGGTCGGTGGTGTTCGCGGCGAGGACGGCGAAGGCCAGGACGTGGCCGTCGCGGTCGACGACGGTGCCGGCGAGGGTGTTGACGCCGGTCAGGGTGCCGGTCTTGGCGCGGACGACACCGGCCGCGTCGGCCTCGTCGTTCGTGTAGCGGGTGGTGAGGGTGCCGGTGAAGCCGGCGACGGGCAGCCCGGTGAGGACGGGGCGGAGGTCGGGGCGGGCGGGATCGCCGGCCTTGACGAGCAGCGCGGTCAGGAGGTTCGCGGTGAGCCGGTCGTCGCGGTCGAGGCCGCTGCCGTCCCTGAAGTCGACGCCGTCCAGCGGCAGTCCGAGCCGGCCCAGCTGGGTGCGGATCGCCTTGCCCGCGCCGGCGAAGTCGGCGCGTACACCGGTCGCGAGGGCGGTCTGGCGGGCGAGCGCCTCGGCGATGTCGTTGTCGCTGTTGGTCAGCATCCGCTCCACGAGCGAGGCGAGCGGCGGGGAGGAGACCGTGGCCAGCGTCTCCGCGCGCGCGGAGGCCTTCGACGGGCCGGGCGCCGACGTCCTGACGCCGAACTCCCAGAGGAAGTCCGCGAACTTCTTCGTCGCGTCGGCCGCCGGGTCGGGCACGCGGCGCGCCGGGCCGGCCGTCGAGCCGTCCGTGCGGCCCTCGTCGACGGTCAGGGCGGTGACCCGGGCCAGGTTCGGGTTGACTCCGATCGGGTGAACTTCGGTACCGGCGTACAGCGTGGTGTCGTACGACAGCGTCGCCTGGGTGATGCCGCGTTTCTTCAGGGCCGTGGCCGTGGTGGCGGCGAGGGTGCGCAGGCCGGCCCAGCCCTCGGCCCCTCCGCGGGCGGTCAGGGTGGGGTCGCCGCCGCCGACGAGGACGACTTCCCCGGTGCCCGGTTCGAGGGCGGTGCGGGTGGTGAGGCGGTGGTCGGCCCCCATCGCGGCGAGGGCGGCGACCGCGGTGGCGATCTTCGTGGTGGAGGCCGGGGTGAGCGCCTCGTCGGCTCCGCTGCCGTAGAGCCGCGCGCCCGTGGTCACGTCCACCACCGCGGCCGTACGGCGGGTGCCGAGGGCCGGGTCGGCGAGGAGGGGGCCGAGCACGCGCGTGAGGGCGGCGGAACCGGGAGCCGACATGACGGTGGTCGTCGCGCCGCCGAGGCCCGTCAGGACCGGCCCGGCGCTGGGCGCGGGCCGCGGCGCCCCGGCCGCGGTGTCGGACGTACCGGACCCTTCGGTCCCGCCGCCGTGATCTACGCCACCCAACTGCTCCAGTGCGGTTGCGCGGTCCCGCTCGGCCGTACGCTGACCGGAGGAGTCCCAGGGGCCGGCGGCGGTCGCCACGCCGACGGCCAGGGCCAGTCCGGCGGTCGTCGCCCCCGCGGTGTACTGCCAGGTCCGGCCCGGCTTCGGCCTCGTGATCCGCGCGAGCTGCGGTTTCGCCGCCTGCCTGAGCCGTGCGACCCGCGGTTCGGCGGCCGCCGCCGCCCGCGCGAGATGGGGCCGTACGACCCCTGCGGCCCTGGCCAGACGCGGTCGTACGGCGTCCGCGGCCCGCACCACGTGCGGTCTCGCGGCCCGCCAAGGCCTCAGCTCTGGCACGATCACCAGCCCCTTTCGCGATCACACACCTGCGTGAGGGACACTTAACCACCAGAACTATGTGCTGATCATGGAGGAGCGTCCGGTGGAGTTCGACGTCACGATCGAGATCCCGAAGGGTTCGCGGAACAAGTACGAGGTGGACCACGAGACCGGTCGGATCCGCCTGGACCGTCGGCTCTTCACCTCGACCGCCTACCCGACCGACTACGGCTTCGTCGAGAACACCCTCGGCGAGGACGGCGACCCGCTGGACGCGCTGGTCATCCTGGACGAGCCGACCTTCCCGGGTTGCCTCATCCGCTGCCGCGCGATCGGCATGTTCCGCATGACCGACGAGGCCGGCGGTGACGACAAGCTGCTCTGCGTGCCGTCGACCGACCCGCGCGTGGAGCACCTGCGGGACATCCACCACGTGTCGGAGTTCGACCGGCTGGAGATCCAGCACTTCTTCGAGGTCTACAAGGACCTGGAGCCCGGCAAGTCCGTCGAGGGCGCCGACTGGGTGGGCCGTACCGACGCCGAGGCCGAGATCGAGCGGTCGTACAAGCGCTTCAAGGACCAGGGCGGTCACTGAGTCGCCCGGCCCCTGAGGGGGCCGCAGAGGGCCGCGCGCACGCGTGCGGCCCTCTGGCATGTCGGCGCGATGTCGGGTGGCCGTCGTCGGTGGGCATACGTGGGTGGGCATACGTCGGTGTCATACGTCGGTGCGCATACTGAGATCTACGGAATGTGTCGTTCAGGGAGCGTTGCCCAGTGACGGAGGCGGAGGACCGCAAGCCGCAGTCGGACGAGGCGAAGGGCACGTTCGATCCGGAGATCACCTCCGAGTTCGCGATCCCGCGTGGGCTGGCCGTCCCCAAGGCCGGGGGCGAGTCCGAGACCACGTCGGAGTTCGCCGTTCCGACCGGCCTCGATGTGACGCAGGCGACGGGCGCGGAGTCCGAGGGGTCGGCGTTCAGCGTGCCGAAGACGTACAGCTCGCGCCATGCCCCGCCCGCCTTCACGCCCGCCGAGGGCTTTCCCGTGGTCAGTCTGACCAAGGACGTGCCCTGGCAGGACCGGATGCGGACGATGCTGCGGATGCCGGTGACCGAGCGCCCGGCGCCGGAACCGCCGCCCAAGGCGGAGGAGGGCGGCCCGGCCGTCCCGCGCGTGCTCGACCTGACGCTCCGCATCGGCGAGCTGCTGCTGGCGGGCGGGGAGGGCGCCGAGGACGTGGAGGCCGCGATGTTCGCCGTCTGCCGCTCCTACGGACTCGACCGCTGCGAACCGAACGTCACCTTCACCCTGCTGTCGATCTCCTACCAGCCCTCCCTCGTCGAGGACCCGGTGACGGCGTCACGGACCGTGCGGCGCCGGGGCACCGACTACACACGGCTGGCGGCCGTCTTCCACCTCGTCGACGACCTCAGCGACCCCGAGACGCACATCTCCCTGGAGGAGGCCTACCGGCGGCTCGCCGAGATGCGGCGCAACCGGCACCCGTACCCCACCTGGGTGCTGACCTCGGCGAGCGGACTGCTCGCGGGCGCGGCCTCGGTGCTCGTCGGCGGCGACCTGATCGTGTTCGTGGCGGCGGCGATCGGCGCGATGCTCGGCGACCGGCTGGCGTGGCTGTGCGCCGGGCGCGGGCTGCCGGAGTTCTACCAGTTCCTGGTGGCCGCGATGCCGCCCGCCGCGATAGGCATCGCGCTGACGCTCGGGCACGTCGACGTCAAGGCCTCCGCGGTCATCACCGGCGGGCTGTTCGCGCTGCTGCCCGGACGCGCCCTCGTGGCGGGCGTGCAGGACGGTCTGACCGGTTTCTACATCACCGCCGCCGCCCGCCTGCTGGAGGTCATGTACTTCTTCGTGGGCATCGTCGTCGGCGTGCTGGTGATGCTGTACCTCGGCGTGCAGCTCGGCGCCCATCTCAATCCCGACGCCTACCTGGGCATCGCCAAGCGGCCGCTGTGGCAGATCGGCGCGTCGATGCTGCTGTCGCTGACCTTCGCGGTCCTGCTCCAGCAGGAACGGTCCACCGTGCTGGCCGTGACGCTGAACGGGGGCGTCGCCTGGTCGGTGTACGGCGCCATGCACTACGCCGGTGAGATCTCGCCGGTGGCGTCGACGGCCGTGGCGGCGGGGGTGGTGGGGCTGTTCGGGCAGCTGCTGTCGCGGTACCGGTTCGCGTCGGCGCTGCCCTACACGACCGCGGCGATCGGGCCCCTGCTGCCGGGGTCGGCCACCTATTTCGGACTGCTGGCCATCGCGCAGAACGAGGTGGACGCGGGGCTGGTCTCTCTGACCAAGGCTGCCGCGTTGGCGATGGCCATCGCCATCGGCGTGAACCTGGGGTCCGAGATCTCGCGGCTGTTCCTGCGGATCGGGTCCGCGGAGAAGCGGCGGGCCGCCAAGCGGACGCGCGGATTCTGAGCGGGGGCACCGGAGAGGGCAGGGCACCGGAGGGGGCATCTCGTGCCCGCCGCCGACGGCTGCGGCCGGGGGTGCGAGGCGGTGACCGCCTTGCGGCTGGTCGCGCCCGCGCGGCGGCGCCGCGCATCGATGCGGCCCCGCCCCCCTTCCGGGCGCTGTCAGTAACCCTGGTCGTACGGGTGCTGCCCGTTCTGCTGCTGCTGGGGCTCGGGCTGCCAGTCCTGCTGGGGCTGCGGCTGCCAGCCCTGCTGCTGCGGGTACGGCTGCTGCTGGGGGTGCTGCTGCGGATACGGCTGCTGCTGCGGGTACTGCTGTTGGGGGTGCTGCTGCGGGTACTCCTGCTGCGGATACCCCTGCTGCTGGTACTCCTGCTGCGGGTACTGCCGGCGGTACTGCTCGCCGTACTGGTCCTGCTGCTGGTAGTCGCCCTGGTGTTCGCTCTGGCCCTGGTTGCCGTACGGGTCGTGTTCCTCGATGCGGCGGAGCTGGGTCGTGGCGTCGTCCATGGCCGGGGGCTGCTGGGCGGGGGGCCCGGCCTGCGGGGGGTTCTTCTTGGACTGGGAGCGGGCTCGGAGGAACTCGATGATGATCGGGACCACCGAGAGGAGGACGATCAGGAGCAGGATCGGCTCGATGTTCGTCTTCACGAACTCGATGTTGCCGAGCCAGGAGCCGAGCAGGGTCACGCCCGCGCCCCACAGGATGCCGCCGACGACATTGAAGATCAGGAAGGAGCGGTACCGCATGCCGCTGACGCCGGCGATGATCGGCGTGAACGTGCGCACGATGGGCACGAAGCGGGCCAGGACCAGGGACTTGGGGCCGTACTTCTCGAAGAACTCGTGCGCCTTGGTGACGTTCTCCTGCTTGAAGAGACGGGAGTCCGGACGGGTGAAGAGGGACGGGCCGACCTTCTTGCCGAACATGTACCCCACCTGGTCGCCCAGGATGGCGGCGACGCAGATCAGGGCGATCGCCGCCCACAGCGGGAAGTCCAGCTGATTCGACGTGATCAGCAGACCCGCCGTGAACAGCAGCGAGTCACCCGGCAGGAAGAAACCGATGAGCAGGCCCGACTCCGCGAAGACGATGAGCAGCAGACCCCAGATGCCGAAGCTGTCGAGCAGATAGTCGGGGTCCAGCCAGCTCGGTCCGAGGGCAAGGGTCGTCACGGTTCCGGGCTCCTGACGGGGTGAGGAAGTACAGCGTCCTTCTACGGCCGCACAAAGCTATCAACGCAATGCGTCCGCCCCGGGTTCCATGGGGCTCCCCAGGATGCACTGTGATCCGGATCGGGCAAACCTGTGAGCATGGGCATCGAAGATTACGGCGGCGGCCAGGGGCCCCGGCCGGACGTACTGGTCGTCACCACCAACGACGTACCCGGGCACCGGGTCGAGCAGGTCATCGGCGAGGTGTTCGGACTGACGGTGCGCTCTCGGCACCTGGGGAGCCAGATCGGGGCCGGACTGAAGTCGATGGTCGGCGGCGAGCTGAAGGGCCTCACCAAGACGCTCGTCGAAACCCGCAACCAGGCCATGGACCGGCTCGTGGAGCAGGCACGCGCGCGTGGTGCCAACGCCGTGCTGGCGTTCCGTTTCGACGTGACGGAGGCGGCCGACGTCGGCACCGAGGTGTGCGCGTACGGGACGGCGGTGGTCGTGGCCCGGGAGTGACCCCGGGCCGGGACGCTACGCGGACGCATGCCGGGCCGCGTTGGCGGCGATCGCCCCCTTGAGGTGCTCGGCGAGACCCGGACGGGTGGAGTCGTAGAACGCCCTGAACCGCTCGTCGGCGACGTACATCTCGCCGAGGGACCGGTGGAAATCGTACGAGCACTCGTAGAACCATTCGCTGATGTGCCGCCGGTGTTCCTCGGCCATGTCCATGGCCCGCTCGCCGGTGGGCGGCTCACCGGCGGCCATGAGCGCGTCGTAGCGTCCGCTCCAGTCGGCCACCTCCTCCTGCATGCGCTGCCAGTCCTCCTTGGTGTAGCGGGCGGCCCGGCGCTGCGACTCGGCGTACAGCTCGGTGCCGCCCCAGCGCTGCTCCGCCTCCTCGGCGTACCGCTCGGGATCCTTGTCGCCGAAGACCTCGAAGCGTTCCTCGGGGGTCAGGTCGATGCCCATCTCACGTGCCTCCATGGCGTGTTCCACGGCCGCGGCCATCTTCTGAAGCTGCTCGATCCGGACGGTCAGCAAGTCGTGCTGACGGCGCAGGTGCGCGCGCGGGTCCGCCTCCGGGTCGTCGAGCAGGGCGGCGACCTCGTCGAGCGGGAAGCCGAGTTCTCGGTAGAACAGGATCTGCTGCAACCGGTCGAGGTCGGCCTCGCTGTAGCGCCGGTGGCCCGCGTGGCTGCGCTCGCTCGGGACGAGCAGGCCGATGCCGTCGTAGTGGTGCAGGGTGCGCACCGTCACTCCGGCGAAGCCCGCGACCTGTCCTACGGAATAGCTCACTTCGTCCGCTCCCTTCTCGGTTCGCACTCCACCGTGGGCCCTCACGCGACGTGAGGTGCAAGCCCGTCTCCCGGGCAGCTCCCCCTCCTCCGACGGCTCCGCCCGCCCAGGCAGGTCCCGTTTCCCGGTAAGTCCCGCTTTACGGTGCCTCCCGTTGCGCGGTGGCTCCGGCCACCAGGGCCGCTCCGGCTTCCGCGGGCTGCCCGCCTCCCCGGACTGCCCGCCTCCCCGCGCAGCACCCGATTTGTCCGCTTATCGTGAGCGCGTGGCCCAGGACACCGCGCGGCAGACGCCCCCCTCTCCAGCGAGCCCCGCGCGCGCGTTGCTGCCCTCGATCCTGCCCGCCCTGGTCGTCGGTGTGCTGGCGAGCCTGCTGTTCGTACTGGTCAGCTGGGTCGCCGAGCAGTTGCAGGGAGTGCTGTGGAAGAACCTGCCGGATGCGCTGGGCGTGGGCCGCTACTCGGTGCTGTGGATGTTCGTCATGCTCACCACTACCGGTATCGCGGTCGGGCTGGTGGTGTGGAAGGCGCCCGGCCACGCGGGCCCCGATCCCGCGACCACCGGCCTCGACGCCCCCTTGCTGCCGCCGGTGGTGCTGCCGGGACTGCTGCTGGCGACCGTGTTGATGCTGGCCGGCGGTCCGAGTCTGGGCCCGGAGAACCCGATCATCGCGGTGAACGTGGCAGTGGCGTACTGGCTGGGCCGTCGGCTGCTGCCGCGGGCGCCGGGCCGGGCGTGGCCGGTGCTGGCGGAGGCGGCGACGATCGGGGCGCTCTTCGGCACGCCGGTCGCGGCGGCCCTGCTCATCTCCGAGGCGCTCGCGGGGCGGCAGACCGAGGGGCCGCTGTGGGACAACGTCTTCGCGCCGCTCGTCGCGGCCGCGGCCGGCTCGATGACGACGACCCTGGTCGCCCGTCCGACCTTCGACCTCGGGCTGCCGTCGTTCGGGCGGCCCGGCTGGGGCGATCTGCTGTCGGCGACGGTGATCGCCTCCGTGGGGGCGTTGCTCGGCATGGCCGCCGTGCGCGCCTTCCCGTACGTCCACGGCGGGTTCGCCCGACTGCGGCATCCCCTGCTCGCGCTGCCGGCCGGTGGGGTCGTGCTGGGGCTGCTGGCGGCTCTGGGCGGCCATCTGACGCTCTTCAAGGGGCTGGACGAGGTCGGGGAGCTGGCTCACGATCCCGAGGGCTGGACGGCGGGGGAGTTCGCCACGATGACGGTGGTGAAGCTGGCCGCGCTGCTCGTCGCCGCGGCCTGCGGCTTCCGCGGCGGACGGATCTTCCCGGCGGTGTTCGTGGGGGTCGCCCTCGGGCTGACCGCTCACGCCCTCGTGCCCGCGGTCCATCCGGCGGTCGGGGTGGCGACGGGCGTGCTCGGCGTGCTGCTCGCCATCACCCGGCAGGGCTGGGTGAGCCTGTTCGTCGCCGCCGTCCTGGTCGCCTCCCCCGCGATCATCGCGCTGCTCTGCATCGCCTCGCTGCCGGCCTGGCTGCTGGTGACCGGAAGGCCGCAGATGCAGCTGCGGGAGAACGGGGCGGCGATCCGGTGAACCGATCGGACCCCCCGATCCGATGAAGCGGTAGGACGCCGCCGCCTTCCCCGCCCCGTCGAGTCCCCGTCCCGGCCCCCGACCCTCCGACCTTCCGTTCCCCACCCCGACCCCTAGGCCCCCGGCCCCTCCCCGCCCATCAGCCCCCAGCCAGCCCCCCACCCAGCCCTCCGACAGGAGACTTCCATGGCCCTGCACGAAGGTTCCGCGAAGCCCGACGAGCGTTCCCTGTCCGTGAATCCCTTCTACGGCGAGGCGGACCCGGTCAGCGGTATGACCGAGGCACCGCCCAAGCACCGGCTGCCGGACGGCCCGACGCCGCCCTCGACGGCGTATCAGCTGGTCCACGACGAGCTGATGCTGGACGGCAACTCCCGGCTGAACCTGGCCACCTTCGTCACCACGTGGATGGAGCCGCAGGCCGGGGTGCTGATGGCGGAGTGCCGCGACAAGAACATGATCGACAAGGACGAGTACCCGCGCACCGCGGAGCTGGAGCGCCGCTGCGTGGCCATGCTCGCCGACCTCTGGCACGCGCCCGATCCCTCGGCGGCCGTGGGCTGCTCGACGACCGGGTCGAGCGAGGCGTGCATGCTCGCCGGAATGGCCCTCAAGCGGCGGTGGAGCAGACGCGAACCCGACCCGACCGCCCGGCCGAACCTGGTCATGGGGGTCAATGTCCAGGTCTGCTGGGACAAGTTCTGCAACTTCTGGGAAGTCGAGGCCCGCCTGGTGCCCATGGAGGGCGAGCGCTTCCACCTGGATCCGCAGGCCGCCGCCGAGCTGTGCGACGAGAACACCATCGGGGTCGTCGGCGTCCTCGGCTCCACCTTCGACGGTTCCTACGAGCCGATCGCCGAGCTGTGCGCGGCCCTGGACGCCCTTCAGGAGCGGACCGGCCTGGACATCCCGGTGCATGTCGACGGGGCGTCCGGCGCGATGATCGCGCCCTTCCTGGACGAGGACCTCGTGTGGGACTTCCGCCTCGCGCGCGTGGCGTCGATCAACACCTCCGGGCACAAGTACGGGCTGGTCTATCCCGGTGTCGGATGGGCCCTGTGGCGCGACAGGGAGGCCCTGCCGGAGGAACTGGTCTTCCGCGTCAACTACCTGGGCGGCGACATGCCGACCTTCGCCCTGAACTTCTCACGGCCCGGCGCCCAGGTCGTCGCGCAGTACTACACGTTCCTCCGGCTGGGCCGCACGGGCTACCAGGCCGTACAGCGGTCCACGCGGGAGGTCGCCCGGAGCCTCGCCGACCGGGTGGAGGCGCTCGGCGACTTCCGGCTGCTCACCAGGGGCGACCAACTGCCCGTCTTCGCCTTCACCACGGCCCCCGGCGTCGAGTCCTACGACGTCTTCGACGTCTCGCGGCGGCTGCGTGAGCACGGCTGGCTGGTGCCGGCGTACACCTTCCCGCCCAACCGGGAGGACCTGTCCGTGGTGCGGGTCGTGTGCCGCAACGGCTTCTCGTCGGACCTCGCCGACCTGTTCGCGGACGACCTGACGCGGCTGCTGCCGGAGCTGCGCCGGCAGCCGCACCCACTGACCCGGGACAAGGGGGCGGCCACCGGCTTCCACCACTGAGCCGGCGGCTCACGCGCCCGCCGCGCCCGTCACGAGCGGGAAGTGGGCGACAGGCGGGATCAGCGGCCGGACGACGGCCGGCCACACGCGCCGGTCCTCCCGGCCGGGCCGGACGGGTCCCGTGGGGCGGTCGCCGTCCGTGCGGATCCCGGTCCGGCCGACACCTGCCGGTGGCCGCGCCCCATGCGCACGTCCTCGGCGGTCGTCTCCGCGCCGGCCAGGTGTCAGTGGTCGTCCTCGGGGTGCCGCTCCCCCGTCGCGTAGGGGTTCTCCTGGTCGTCCGTGAGGACGCCGACGAACGGCTCGCCCTCCCCGGAGAAGGTGTAGGCCCCGCCCTCGATGCGGGCGATCAGACCCAGGGTCCACTCCGCCTCGGCGTCCGCCGTGTGGACCCAGAGGTTCATGATCTCGCCGATGTGCCCCAACTGCTCCGGGCCCGCCTCGGGCAGATAGTGCTCGGTGACGGCCGAACGCCACTCCTCGATGCGCCGGACCCGTTCCTTCAGCAGCGACACGGCCTCGGCGCGCGGCAGGTCCACGATGACGCCGAGGGCCGCCGACTTCACGTCCATCTTCTGGTCGTAGGACGACAGCGACTCGCGCACCAGCCGGAAGTACTCCTCGGTGCCCAGCTCGGTCATCTCGTACTCGGTGCGGGGCGGGCCGCCGACGGTGGACGGGGCGACCTCGTGCGCGTGCAGCAGTCCCTGCTTCGCCATCTGCTTCAGGGCGTGGTAGATCGAGCCCGGTTTGGCGGTGGACCACTCGTGGGCGCCCCAGTACTCCAGGTCGTTGCGCACCTGGTAGCCGTGGGCCCGCCCGTGCTGGCGCACCGAGCCCAGCACGAGGAGACGGATCGCTGACATGACGTCCAGATTAGGCCGCCCGGAACCGGCGGGGACAACGGGCCGGGGAGCGGGAGGCGCGACCGGCCGGCGCCCGAGGAGGGAACCGGCCGGACGGCGAGACGGGCCTACGGCATGCCGGAAGGGCTAGAAGGGGAACCCGCTGCGTCCGTGCTGCACCGAGATCCACTTCGTCGTCGTGAAGGCCTCCAGGGTCGTCTCGCCGTTCAGACGGCCGACGCCGGAGTTCTTCTCGCCGCCGAACGGCACGATCGGCTCGTCGTGGACCGTGGCGTCGTTGACGTGGAACATTCCGGTGACGATCTGCCTGGCGAAGGCGACGCCCCGCTCGATGGAGCCGGTGTGGACGGCGCCGCTGAGCCCGTAGGGGGTGTCGTTGACGAGGCGGACGGCCTCCTCCTCGCCGTCGAAGGTGTTGATGAAGACCACCGGACCGAAGACCTCCTGCTGGAGCAGGGCGGAGTCGGCGGGAAGGCCGCTGAGCACGGACGGCTCGACCAGGTTGTCGGTGGTGGCGCCGTGCAGGAGGGCGGTCGCGCCCTCGGCGATGGCCTGGTCGACGATGCCGGAGAGGGCGTCCGCCTGCGAGGAGTTGATGACCGGGCCGATGAGGGTCTGCGGGTCGCGCGGGTCGCCGGCCTTGAGGGTCTTCACCTTGGCGACGAACTTCTCGGTGAACTCGTCGGCGAGCGAGCGGTCGACCAGGACGCGGTTGGCGGCCATGCAGACCTGGCCCTGGTGCACGAAGCGGCTGAAGACGGCCGCGTCGACCGCGTAGTCCACGTCGGCGTCGTCGAGGACGACGAACGCGCTGTTGCCGCCGAGTTCGATGATCGACCGCTTGAAGTGCGAGGCGGCGACGGTGGCGACGTGCCGGCCGACCTTGTCGGAGCCGGTGAAGGAGATGACCCGCGGGACCGGGTGCTCCAGGAAGGCGTCACCGATCTCGGCGATGTCGGTGACGACGACGTTCAGCAGGCCCGGGGGCAGCCCGGCGTCCTCGAAGAGCTTGGCGATGACGGTGCCGCCGGCTATCGGGGTGTTCTGGTGCGGCTTGAGCACCACGCCGTTGCCGAGGGCCAGCGCGGGAGCGACCGACTTCAGCGACAGCAGGAACGGCACGTTGAAGGGGCTGATCACGCCGACGACGCCGACCGGCTCGCGGTAGACGCGGTTCTCCTTGCCGTCGATCGGCGAGGGAAGGATCCGGCCCTCGGGGCGCAGCGACAGGTGGATCGACTCGCGCAGGAACTCCTTGGCCAGGTGGAGTTCGAAGGCGGCCTTGCCGAACGTGCCGCCGGCCTCGTCGACGAGGATCTCGCTGATCTCCGCCTCGCGCTCCTCGACCAGCCGCAGCACTTTCTCGAAGACCGAGCGGCGGGCGTAGGCGTTGGTGGCGGCCCACTCCTTCTGGACGCGGGCGGCGGCGCGGTAGGCCTCGTCGACCTCGTCGACGGTGGCTATCGTGATCGACGCGACCTTCTCGCCGTTGTAGGGGTTGAAGTCGATGATGTCCCAGGACCCCGTGCCGGCACGCCACTTGCCGTCGATGTACTGCTGGGCCAGGTCGGTGGAGTACGACGACATGTGATCCCTCAATCCCCTGCTGCGATCGGCTGCGATCGGCATCACGATCTGATCACACGTCATCGTACGGGTGTTTCAAGGGAGTTGGGGCGCCACTTGGGGCACTCCTGGGGTTCCCGAGGGAAAACCCTGAGCGGGTGACCTAGGAGAGCTGGAGCAGCCCGCGCAGCAGGTCCCGGCTCTCGTCGGGGCCGGGGCTGTCCTGCTGAAGTTCCTTGAGCGCCTGCTCGTACTGGGTGACGTCCTCGCGTTTGTCCAGGTAGAGGGCGCTGGTGAGCTGCTCCAGGTAGACGACGTCCGACAGGTCGGACTCCGGGAAGCTCAGGATGGTGAAGGCGCCGGACTCACCGGAGTGCCCGCCGAAGCTGAACGGCATGATCTGCAACCGCACGTTGGGGCGCTCGGAGATCTCGATCAGGTGCTGAAGCTGCTCGCGCATGACCTCGCGGTCGCCGTACGGCCGACGCAGAGCGGCCTCGTCGAGGACGATGTGGAAGTCGGGGGCGTTCTCGGCGACGAGGTACTTCTGCCGCTCCATGCGCAGGGCCACGCGCCGGTCGACGTCTGCCGCGCTCGCGCCCTTCATCCCGCGCCGCACGACCGCGTGCGCGTACGCCTCGGTCTGGAGCAGGCCGTGCACGAACTGCACCTCGTAGGCCCGGATCAGGGCGGCCGCGCCCTCCAGGCCGACGTAGGTGGGGAACCAGTTGGGCAGGACGTCGGAGTAACTGTGCCACCAGCCCGCCACGTTGGCCTCGCGGGCGAGACCGACGAGCGCCTGGCGTTCGGCGTCGTCGGAGATGCCGTACAACGTCAACAGGTCTTCCACGTCACGTGTCTTGAAGCTCACGCGGCCCAGTTCCATCCGGCTGATCTTCGACTCGGACGCCCGGATCGAGTACCCCGCGGCCTCGCGCGTGATACCGCGTGTCTCCCGCAGTCGCCGTAGTTGCGAGCCGAGCAGCATCCGCCGCACCACCGATCCGGGCTCTCCCGCGCTCACGTTCGCCAGCCTCCCCAACCGTCCTCAGGGCCCGCAGTCTGCCACTAAAACACTTCGAGCAGTACTCGTCCGATTACAGAGATGGGAAAAAACCAAAGGGTACACACGGCGCGCCGCGAGGGAAGGGTGAGGAGAAAGCAAGGGAAGTGTTCGCCATCCACAAGAAGATGGCGGAAAAAATGGCCAAGAAGCGGTACGTGCGGGTCCATTTCGGTCACGTGCACGTGCATCTGCCCTTGCATCTGCCCTTCGCATCGGAAAGCATGGTCCCGCGCCACCGCTGCATCGCAACGACCGCGACTCCCGGGAGTGCCTCGCATGGGGACGAATGGATCGACCATGCTCAAGCCGTTACGGCAGGGCCTTCCGCCGCTTGATCCCGCGGCCGTGTCCGACGCGGCGTCCTGTGCTCTGCCGACCCGCTTGGAAGCAGTGCGCGAAGCGCGGCAGTTCACCCGCAGAACCCTCGGCCAGTGGGACGTCGACGAGCGGTTCGACGACGTGTGCCTGGTCGTCTCGGAACTGGTGACCAACGCCCTGCGGCACGGACTGTCGCCCCATGCCGCGCCCTGCCTGCCCGAGCGGCAGCCGCCCGTGCGTCTGCACCTGCTGCGCTGGACCGAGCGGTTGGTGTGCGCGGTGCGCGACCCCAGCCGGGACAGTCCCCTGCCGCGCGAGGCGGACGACTTCGCGGCGGAGTCCGGCCGCGGCCTGCTCCTCGTCGACTCCTTCGCCGAGGGCTGGGGCTGGCATCCGCTCTCCCCGAACCTGGGCGGCAAGGTCGTCTGGGCGCTGTTCCGGCTGCGCTCCCCCGCCGAATGACGCGCAGCAGGGCCTTCCGGTGTCGCGTTTCTACGCGCGTCGCAGCCCCTGGTGGACCGTGTTTCCCGGCCCGTCGGACGTCGAGGCGGACCGCCGTCAGCCGACGACCAGGTGGTCGAACTCGCCGTCCTTGATACCCAGGAGCATCGCCTCGATCTCGGCCCGCGTGTAGACGAGCGCGGGACCGTCCGGGAAGCGTGAGTTGCGCACGGCCACGTCGCCGCCGGGCAACCGCGCGAACTCGACGCAGGACCCCTGGGAATTGCTGTGCCGGCTCTTCTGCCAGGCAACCCCGGACAACTGTGTGGCCGCCATGCCGTTGTACACGTCGTGCCCCCCGTCAACGTCGTGGTCCACAGGTCGCTCCCTGCTGGTGCACTGGCTCGTGTGGCCATAGATGCCGTGGTCAACTGTTCCGGATCATAGCCCCGTTCACATGCCTTTGCATGAGCAGATGCACGTGCACGCGGGGTGCGTGCGCGGTTACAGCTTTGACGCCCGCTTTACCGAGCCCGGACGGCACTGGAAGCCCTTGCGGCGCCTGCTCCGACGCCCGTCGCGCAGGCGACCACCGGTTCACCCGGGCGATCCCGTGGCAGCACCGGGTGCAAGAAGTAGTACGGATGGAACCACCCATGCACAGGAAGAGACGCATCGGGTGCCCTCGATGTTCCACCGTCCCGGACGCGGTTCGGCCCGCCGACTCCGGAGCCGGTCGCCGCGGATGGCCGGATCACTCCTCGCCTGGGCGGACGCCGACCGTCCACTCGGTACACCGGCCGGCCCCGCAGGCCACCCCCGGCAGCCCCGGCATCGGCGTCGCGCACGCCCTCGCGCCGTCGCCTTCCCCGCCGCGAACAGGCCGGGGCCGCCCGCTCCGCCTCCCCGCCCGAAAACGGCTGCACCCCCTCGGGCGACGGAGACGCCGTCCGAGGGGGCGAGGGCGGCCGGTCTCCGAGCAGGTCGCGGGAGACGGCCGGTCGGCGGATATCGGACCGGTGCATCCCGCCAGGACGACGGGACGGCCGGCGCGCTTCCGGTCGTACAGATGCTCATCGGCTGGTACGGCGATGAGAGGAGCGTTCGTACGAACGTGCCGAGGTTCGCGGGGCCGTCAGCGGCTGCTGTACGGCAGCAGCGCCATCTCGCGGGCGTTCCTCACGGCCCGTGCCAGGCGGCGTTGCTGCTGGGCCGAGACGCCGGTGACCCGGCGACCGCGGATCTTGCCGCGGTCGGAGACGAACTTCCGCAGCAGGCCGGTGTCCTTGTGGTCGATGTAGGTGATCCCGGCTTGATCCAGCGGGTTGGGCCGGTTCCTGGCGGGCCGGCGTTCGCTGGTGCGGGGCACGGGTCAGACCTCCAGGAGGGCGTCGAAGGCGGGCGGCAGCCGCTTCCAGGCGCCCCGCCCGGCGGCGTACTCCGCGTCGGTGAGCAGACAGGACTCCAGCAGCCGGTCGAGGCCGTCGCGGTCGAGGCCGGGCGAGGTGAAGACCAGGTGCTGGCAGCAGTCGCCGTGCTCGGGATGCCAGTCCATGGCGGCCGCGGCACGGCGTACCGGCGGGAGCAACTCCCAGGCCGCGTCCGGCAGCGAGGCCAGCCAGGGGCCCGCCGACTCCACGCAGAGGGCTCCGCCGGCCGCGTCCCAGTGGAGCAGCACATCGGGCTTGTCCGCCAGCCAGAACCGGCCCCGGCTGCGGGCGGCGGCACAGGTCAGATCCTCCAGCGCCGCGTACAGCCGCTCCGGGTGGAAGGGGCGACGGCGGTGCCAGACGAAGGTGGTGACGCCATGTGCGTCGGCCTCGGCCGGCAGCAGCGCGCAGGCCGGATGCTGGGCCGCGGCGGCGGCCTCCACGTCGAAGCCGGCGAGAGCGGCAGCGACGAGCGGCGGGCGCGGCTCCCGTGCCTTCGCACGTGCGGACGGGTCGGCCGCGTTCCGTCGCCGGCCGTCCGGGACGGGCACCCGGCGGGCCGTCGGATGGAGCTGGGCCAGCAGCTCGCGGTCCTCGTCGTCGGCCTCCGGGGAGTCGACGACGGCCAGGACCGGGGCGTACTCCAGCTGCCGGGCGAAGGTGTCGGCGACGGTCCGTAGGTCGGTGGCCGCGGCGGCGAGGCCGCGCTCGGCGAGGTCGTCGCCGTTGCCGAGGTACGGCAGCAGGAGCGCCGGGTCGACGGCGGTGATCACGCCGGTGACCGTGAGGCCGCCGGCGACCACCACCTCGGCCATCGCCCTGGGCTCGACGGAGTCCCACAGCTCGACGACCGCCAGCCGGGTGGCGGGGTCGTCGGCGAGGCGGAGCAGCTCGGGCACGAGGTCCTCGCGCAGGGCGCAGCAGGCGCAGTCGTCGACCAGTGGCGCCTCACCCGCGAAGAGGATGCCCCCGGCGTCCCTAGTTGTGCGGACGACCGTGCCGGCCGCCGCCGTCGCCAGGTCGTGGTGGAGCGCCACGCTGCCGGGGACCTCGGCGAGCAGCCGCGCGACGGTCGTGCGGCGGGCCTCGGCGTGCAGCCCGCCGACGATCACCACCGGCAGACTCACGCCCCGCCCCGCTTCCCGAACCGGCGTTCGAAGCGCTCGACGCGGCCGGCCGTGTCCAGGACGCGGGCGGTGCCGGTGTAGAAGGGGTGGCTGACGTTCGAGATCTCGACGTCCACGACGGGGTAGGTGTTGCCGTCCTCCCACTCGACCGTCTTCTCGCTGCTCATCGTGGAGCGGGTGAGGAAGGCGTGGTTCGCGGCCCGGTCACGGAAGACGACGGGGCCGTACGACGGGTGGATTCCCTCGCGCATGGCGGTCAGCGCTCCTCTCGGAATGCGACGTGGCGGCCGGCGACGGGGTCGTACTTGCGCAGGGTCATACGGTCCGGGTCGCTGCGGCGGTTCTTACGGGTGACGTACGTGTGGCCGGTCCCCGCGGTGGAGCGGAGCTTGATGACCGGGCGCAGTTCGTTGCGTGCCATGCTGATACCTTACTGAAAATGACTTCCATTTGCATCAAGCTTCGAGGAGAGGTACGTCACCCATGTCCGCGCACTGCATGCTGACCGGCGCCCGGCCGGGCTTCGGCAACCGCGTCTCCCACTCCCACCGGCGCACTTCGCGCCGCTTCGACCCCAACATCCAGTCCAAGCGGTACTGGCTGCCGAGCGAGGGCCGTCAGGTACGGCTGCGGCTGAGCACCAAGGGGATCAAGACGGTCGACGCGATCGGCGTCGAGGCGGCCGTCGCCCGGATCCGGGCACGGGGGGTGCGGGTCTGATGGCGAAGAAGAGCAAGGTCGCGAAGAACGAGCAGCGGCAGGAGGTCGTCGCCCGGTACGCCGAGCGGCGCGCCGAGCTGAAGGAGATCGTCCGGCGGCCCTCGTCGACGGAGACGGAACGCCTGGCCGCACAGCGGGAACTGCGCCGGCAGCCACGGGACGCGAGCGCCACCCGCGTGCGCAACCGGGACCAGGTGGACGGCCGGCCGCGCGGGTACTACGGGGCGTTCGGACTGTCCCGGGTGAGTCTGCGGGGGCAGGCGCACGCGGGGTATCTGCCGGGGGTGCGCAAGGCTTCCTGGTGAGGTCGTGCGGGGTGGCGGGGTGCGGGGTGGCGGGGCGCGGGGGCACCGAGGTGCCGGGCTGGGGGGTTCCGTGAGGGCGGGCCTCGGGTCCTTCCCGGCGTCCCGGTCCCCATCCGGGCGGGCTCGGATTCCCCTCCCGACGTCCCGGTTCCTTCCGGGCGGGCTCGGTTCCCCTGACACGCGGGTTCCCTCCGGGCGGGCCTGGCTCCCCTGACCCGCCGGTTCCCGCCGGGCGGGGCTCGGTTCTCCTCTGGCGAGAGGTCCCCTTCCGGGCGGGCTCGGTTCCCCATCGGCGATCGGTTCCTTCGGGTGCGGGCCTCGGTTCCCCTCCCGACGTCCCGGTTCCTTCGGGCGTGGGCCTCAGTGCCCTTCCGGCGTCCCGGTCCCTTCCGACGGGCTCGGATTCCCCTCCCGACGGTTCCGTTCCTTCCGGGCGGGCTCGGTTCCCCATGGGCGATCGGTTCCCCATCCTCGTGGGCGCGGTTCTCTTCCGGCTGGGTCGTCCTTGTTCCCCGGCTGGTAGCTTGCTGGCCGTCCTTCCGGTTCTTTCCGGTTCTTCCGGTCGACCCGGCCGTCCGGCTACTGCTTGGGAGCCCGCAGTGACTTCGGCGAACTTCTCGCGCCCCTCGCCCACCTCGCGTCCCGCGCGCGGGACGTCCCGCCGGGGGGTGCGGGCCGTCGCCGTGACCGCCGCCGTCCTGGCGGGGGCACTCGCCGTGACCGCGTGCAGCGACGGCGACGGATCCGACGGCGCCTCCTCGGCCACGCCGGGTGTCACGGCCGGCACGGGCACCGGGGAGGGGAGCGGTGGGACGGGCGGCACGAGCGGTTCCGTGACGGCCTCCGGCGAGCTGGAGGGCAGCTGGCTCGCCACGGCGGACGGCCGCGCCGTCGCCCTGATCATCACCGGCCGGCAGGCCGCCCTCTTCGCGACCGGCGGGACCGTGTGCAGCGGGACCGCCGGCAAGGAGGCCGCCATGACGATGATCCGGCTCACCTGCCCGAGCGGGAAGAAGGACCGGACGACCGGCATGGTCGACTCCGCCGACGGCAAGAGCCTCAGGATCACCTGGGACGGCGCGGCCGGCGAGGAGACGTACACCAAGGCGGAGGGCGGACAGTGGCCGTCCGGGCTGCCGACGGCCGGTCTGGGATAGCGAAGCGATCACGACGGCGGGGGCGCGCACCGGCGGGGGCGTTCATGCGTGATGATCCTCCGAGCACCGTCACATCACCGTAGGGACCACTCATGCGCGCCGTTCCGATCACCGTCACCGCCCTCGCCGCCGCCTTCCTCCTCACCGCCTGCGGGGGTGGGGACGACGGCGCCTCCGGCGACGGGGGAAGCAAGGCCTCGTCCCCTTCGGGTACCGCCTGCGCCGCCGGGGACCTGACCATGGCGGCCGGTGCCGTGAACGCCGCGCCCGCCGCCGGGGACACCGGCAACGTGACCGTCACGGTCACCAACGGCGGCAAGGAGTGCACTCTGAAGGGCTTCCCGAAGGTCGAGCTGGAGGCCGACGGGACCACCGTCGACGTCCCCCGCGACGAGGCCGGCGAGGCACAGTCGCTGTCCCTCGCCGAGCAGGGCGCCGCCTCCTTCACGATCACCTACGTCCGCGGCGAGGACGGTGACGCCAGTTTCGCCGTCAAGACCCTCAAGTACGGCCTGCCGGACGCGTCGGCCACCGAGAGCCTGGACTGGTCGTACGGCGCGGTCGCCCGCAAGGACGGCGACAAGCCGGACGCGTCGGTGAGCGCGTTCCAGGTGGCGGGGGACTGACCTCGGGGACCTCGTCCCGCTGACCTCTCCCCCGCGTCAGGGCAGGTGCGGGCGGGAGTGGACCTGAGCCCGGTCCGCCGCCTCCGCGCCCTCCGTCCAGCCCGCTTCGTCGGTGACGCCGCGCAGGCGGGTGGTGGTGGTCCGGGGGAAGAGGCGGTCCGTGGCCGCCGAGACCGCCACCTCCCGGGAGGCCAGGACGGGGAGGAGGTCTGCGGTGATCGGGGTCTCGGCCGCGGTGGCCAGGCGGGTGCCCACGCGGTGGGCGTAGGCGGCCAGGAAGGACTGGCGGAACGTCTTCGTGCGTCTGCGGCCGCCCGCCCGCTGTGCCGCCTCCGCCTTCGTCATCGCGGTCCGTGCCTGCACCAGGAGTGAGGTGTAGAGCAGCTCCACCACCTCCAGGTCGGCCTCGAAGCCGACGACCGTGGAGAAGCAGAAGGGCTCGTTCCACACGGCCCGGCAGTGGTTGGCGCCGGCGACCGCGTCCAGCAGCACCGCCTTGGCCTGCTCGTACGGCGGCTCGACGCCGATGCGCCGGGCGCCGGGCGCGTCCGGCGCCGGGGCCGCCGCGTCGAGCAGCGCCTCGTCGACACTGTGCCGGGCCATCAGCTCCTGCGCCTTCGCGGTGAGCGCCTCGGCCTCCTCGGGAAACCCGGTCGCCTCCGCCTTGGCGAGCAGCGCGCGGATGCGGGTGAGCATGCGGGAGTCGGAGCGCGGCTGTCCGCTCGCCTCCTGGAGGGGTTCCAGGGTGGGCAGCCGCAGCAGCAGCCGGTACAGCTCCAGGGTCGTCGTCGCGTGCGAGAAGCGGTCGCCGGTACGGGGTGAGGGGCCGGTGGACAGCGGGTCGGTGGGCAGCTCCTCCAGCTGGGCCGACCAGCGCCGGCCGCGGGCCCGGTCGTGCGGCGCCTGCGTGTGGATCAGCGCCGCCAGCAGCCGTACGTGCGTGTCCTCCAGGTCGCGGCGGACGAGCCGTACGAGGTCCGCGGGCTGCCAGCCGCGGCGCCAGGCCGCCGCCAGGAACTCCTCGCCGCGGCGGGCGAGTTCGGCGTCCGCGGCCGGGTCGGCGGCCAGCAGGGACGCGCCGGTGTCGAGGGAGGCGTCGGTGTCGTCGTAGAGGGCTGCCCGGAAGGCGCGTTCGACGGTGTTGGGCGTGCTGCTCACCCGTCGATCGTGCCACGCGCGCGTACCGGCACGGGACTGTCAACCAAGGGTTGACGGGAGGAGACTGTCAACTTACGGTTGACACATGACCTCGCCGCAGGATTCCACTTCCCCCGTCCGTCTCGACGACCTCATCGACGCCATCAAGAAGGTGCACCCCCAGCCCCTGGACCAGCTCCAGGACGCCGTCATCGCCGCCGAGCACCTCGGGGACGTGGCGGACCACCTGATCGGCCACTTCGTCGACCAGGCGCGGCGTTCGGGGGCCTCCTGGACCGACATCGGCCGGAGCATGGGCGTGACGCGCCAGGCCGCGCAGAAGCGGTTCGTGCCGAGGGAGTCGGCCGACCTCGACCTCAGCCAGGGCTTCAGCCGGTACACCTCCCGCGCGCGGAACACCGTCATGGCCGCCCACAGCGCCTCCAAGACGGCCGGCAGCCCCGAGGGCCGGCCCGCCCACCTGGTCCTCGGGCTGCTCGCCGAGCCCGACGGGCTCGCCGTCAAGGCACTCGTCGCTCAGGGCGTCACCCCGGAGGCGGTGCGTGAGGCCGCGACCGCCGCACTGCCCCCCGCCGCCGACGACGTGCCCGAACTCGTCCCCTACGGCGCGGGCTCCAAGAAGGTCCTCGAACTCACCTTCCGCGAGGCCCTGCGCCTCGGCCACAACTACATCGGCACCGAACACATCCTGCTGGCCCTGCTGGAGTTCGAGAACGGCGAGGGCGTCCTCAGTGGGCTCGGCGTCGACAAGGCGGGCGTCGAGCGGTACGTCGAGGAGACTCTGGCAGGGATCCAGGCCCTGCGGCCGACGGAGGACGAGAAGGGGGCCTGAGGGATCCGGCTCACTCGCCGTCCGGGCCACCGGTCCGGCCTCCGGTCCGGGTCACCGGTCCCACCCACCGATTCCGGCCTCCGGTCCGGGCCACCGCCGCGCCGCCGGTCCGGGCGACGTTCCGCGTCGCCGATCCCGGCGACGATCCGGGCCCGCGTGATCCGGGGTGCCGGGGTGCAGCACTGGGCGGCCGTGCGCGCGGCCGGGGTGCCGGGGTGCAGCACTGGGCGGCCGTGCGCGCGGCCGAGGCCGGACAGCAGTGCGCGCGCCGGGCCGCCGTTCCGGCCGTTGTCACACCTCCCTGCGACACTCGCCACATGGCCGAACGTTGGGCACTCGCTCCGGCCGAGGGTGGCGGCGTGGAGCTGACCGCCCTCGGTCCGGACGGGATGCCCGCGGGCCCGGTGGTCCGGGAGCCGGACCTGGCGGCGGCGGTCCGGTCCCGGCCGGACGTCAGCCGGTGGGTGTGGCGGTCCACGGCGGAGGTGTATCCGCGACTGCTGGCCGCGGGGGTGCGGGTCGAGCGGTGCTACGACGTCGAGGACGCCGAGACCCTCCTCCTCGGCCACGAGGGGCGGCACGGCGAGCCTCGTTCGGCCGCCGCCGCCCTGGCCCGGCTGCGCGGCGGATCCGTCCCGTCCGACCCGTCGCAGCGTGCCGCCGAGCCCGGCGCGCAGTCCCCGCTGTTCGAACCGCAGGCGACGACCCTGCCGCTGGCCGACCTCCTCGCGGTCTACGCCGAGCAGCAGCGGCGCCACGACCGGGCGGAGCACCCGGAGCGGATGCGGCTGCTGACGGCCGCCGAGTCGGCGGGGATGCTGGTGGCCGCCGAGATGAACCGCGCGGGGCTGCCCTGGAGCGCCGACGTCCACCGCGAGATGCTGCACGAGCTGCTCGGCGAGCGGTACGCGGGCGGCGGCGAGCCCCGGCGCCTCGCGGAACTCGCGGACGAGGTGTCGGCGGCCTTCGGGCGCCGGGTCCGGCCGGATCTGCCCGCCGACGTGGTCAAGGCGTTCGCGCAGGCCGGCATCAGGGTCAGATCCACCCGACGCTGGGAGATCGAGTCCCTCGACCACCCGGCCGTGAAGCCCCTGATCGAGTACAAGAAGCTGTACCGCATCTGGGTCGCGCACGGCTGGTCCTGGCTCCAGGACTGGGTGCGCGACGGCCGTTTCCGCCCCGAGTTCCTCGCGGGCGGCACCGTCACCGGCCGCTGGGTGACCAACGGCGGGGGCGGCCTCCAGATCCCCAAGGTGATCCGGCGGGCCGTGGTCGCCGACCCCGGCTGGCGGCTCGTCGTCGCCGACGCCGACCAGATGGAACCGCGCGTCCTGGCGGCGATCTCCCGCGATCCGGGGCTGATGGAGGTGGCCGGCCGGGAGAGCGACCTCTACCAGGCCGTCTCCGAGCGCGCGTTCGCCGGCGACCGCGCCCAGGCCAAGCTCGCGGTGCTCGGCGCCGTCTACGGCCAGACCTCGGGCGACGGTCTGAAGAACCTCGCCGCGCTCCGCCGCCGCTTCCCGCGCGCGGTGGCGTACGTGGACGACGCCGCGCGGGCCGGTGAGGAGGGCCGGCTGGTGCGGACCTGGCTGGGGCGGACCTGCCCGCCCGCGGCCGGCGCCGGGGAGGACGCCGCGGAGGAGGCGGGCATCCCGGCCGGGGACGAGCCCTCGCCCGAGGTACGCCAGTGGGTGCCCGGGTACGCCTCCAGCGACGCCCGCGCGCGAGGCCGCTTCGCCCGCAACTTCGTCGTCCAGGGCAGCGCGGCCGACTGGACCCTGCTGCTGCTCGCGGCGCTGCGGCAGACCTGCGCGGGTCTCGCCGCCGAGCTGGTCTTCTTCCAGCATGACGAGGTGATCGTGCACTGTCCCGAGGAGGAGGCCGAGACGGTCGTCACCGCGATCCGGGAGGCGTCGGACCTGGCCGGACGGCTGACGTTCGGGCGGACACCGGTACGGTTCCCGTTCACGACGGCCGTCGTGCAGTGCTATGCCGATGCCAAGTGATCATCCCGCCCCGGCGAGCAGCTCCCGCAGCTCACTGACGACGGCCTTCTCGTCCGTGCCGTCCAGCGCGGCCAGCGCCCGCCGCCACTCCTTGCGCGCCCGCGCCGGGTGGCCCTGCTCGCGCAGCAGGAGCCCGTGCTGGTGGCGGGCGAGCGCGCCGGTGTAGCGGTCGGCGCGGGCGTCGGCGCCGCGCAGCAGTGCGGCGCACTCGCGGGCGGCGGACTCGGTGCGGCCCAGCAGGCGCAGGGCGCGGACCAGGCCGAGCCGGGTCTGGGACTCGCCGTGCCAGTCGCCGTGGCCGCCGAGGATGCGCAGGCTCTCCTCGAAGTGCGGCCGTGCGGCGGCCGGTTCACCGAGCGAGAGATGGGCGTAGCCGATGTTGCAGTGCGCCGAGTGCTGCACCAGTACGGCCCCGATCTCGTCGCCGATGGCCAGCGAGAGCCGGTGTTGCTCGATGGCGGCGCGTGGGTCGGTGTGCTCGTACAGGTTGCCGAGGTGGCTGTGGGTGACGGCCTGGCCGTGCCGGTCGTCGAGCTGGCGCGAGTACTCCAGGCTCTGCCGCAGCGCGAGACCGGACTCCTCGTAGCGGCCGAGGCCCTCCAGCAGCAGGCCCCGGTTGTTGAGGCAGCGCCTGATCCAGGAGAGCCGGTCCAGGCGCCGCCAGATCGTCAGGGCCCGGTCGGTGAGGGCGAGGGCTACCTTCTGCCGGCCGGTCAGGAAGTGCAGGCCCGCTAGATCGCCCAGCGCGTAGGCCTCGGCGGCCTCGTCGCCGAGCCTCCGTGCCGTCCGCAGGGCGGTCCGCCCGAGGACTTCCATCTCGGCGACCCGGCCGCTGCGGTGCAGGTAGGGGAAGATCAGGCGCAGGAGGGTAGAGACGAGGGGCGCGTCGTCGGCCCCGGTGCCGTACGCCCGGCCCCGGCCGCCGCGGAGTTCCTTGCCGGTGCCGTACGCGCCGCCCTCCACCAGCGCGACGATGTTCTCCAGTTCGCTGTCTCCCCAGGCGAAGGCGTCCTCAGGGCCGGCGAAGGGCGGTACGTCCCGCACCTGGGCCGCGTGCGCGGGCGGCTGGGCGGCGGTGGGCAGGCGGCGGTCGTCCTGGTCGGGGCCCGGCTCGACGATGGCCGTCAGGGCGCGCTCGGCGACGGCGGCGTACCAGGACAAGGCGGCCGTCCTCGGGGCAGCCGCTTCGGCCGCCGTCCTCGGGGCAGCGGCTTCGGCGCCGTCGCCGCCTCCTTCACCGTCGCCTTCGCCCTCGCCCTCGCCTTCGCTGTCGCCGTCGCTGTCGCCGTCGGCCCGGGTCTCCGCCAGCTCGCGAGCGAAGTCCCGCACGAGATCGTGGGGGGCGTAGCGGCCGTACGCCGTCTCCTCCAGGAGCGCCACGTCGACGAGGCGGTCGAGCGCGGCCTCGGCGCGGCGCGCGTCGGTGCCGGTCAGGCGGGCGAGCAGCGGCACGCCGTAGGCGGGCAGGTCGAGGGCCCCGACGTGGCGGAGCGCGAGGGCGGCGTCGCGGTCGGCCTCGCGGTCGGAGGCGGCGAGCGCGTCGTGCGCGACGGCGAGGGAGCGGCGCACGCTGAGGTCGTCGTACTCCAGGTGGTGCAGACGGCCGTCGGTGTCGGCGAGTTGGCCGGCCAGGACGTCCGGGGTGAGGGCCCGGCGCGCGGCGAGGCGGGCGGCGACGACTCGGAGTGCGAGCGGGAGGCGGCCGGTGAGGCCGACGAGGGGGTGCCCGGGGCCGAGGCCGTCGCGTCCCGACACGGCACGCAGCAGGGCCGCGCTGTCCTCGTCGGACAGGGGTGCGAGCGGGAAGCGGTGGGCGCCGTCGAGGGCGGTGAGAGGGGAGCGGCTGGTCACGATCACCGCGCAGCCGGGGCCGGCCGGCAACAGCGGGCGTACCTGCGCGGCGTGCGCGGCATCGTCCAGCACCAGGAGCGCGCGCGTCGACGCCAGCAGGGTGCGGAGCAACGCGGACGCCGCGTCGGGGTGTTCGGGGATGTGCCGGGGGTCGGTGCCGAGGTCGCGGAGGAGGGCGGCGAGGGCCTGGCCCGCGGTCAGGGGGGTCATGCCGGGGGTGGCACCGTGCAGGTTGATGTAGAGCTGACCGTCGGGGAAACGTTCCTTCATGGCATGGGCGACGTGCAGGGCGAGGGCGCTCTTGCCCACGCCTGCCATACCGCTGACGACCGCGAGGGGGCCCGCGCCGACCGGCGGCTCCCCGGTGAGCGTGCGGTGCAGCGAGCGGAGGACATCGGTACGGCCGGTGAAGTGGGCGGGCGGTGGAGGGAGTTGGGCAGGGCGGTGGGCGAGGACCGGGGTCGGTGTCTCGGTGGCCGCTTCCTGGCCGCGCAGGATCTCCACATGGGCGTCGCGTACCGCCGGGCCCGGTTCGACGCCTAGTTCCTCCAGGAGGCGGGCCCGCAGGTCGCGGTGGACGGCGAGGGCCTCGGCCTGGCGGCCGCACCGGTGCAGGGCCAGCATCAACTGACGGTGGTACGCCTCACGCAGCGGATGCTCGGCGGCCAGAGCGGCCAACTCGGGGACGAGGCGGTCGGTGCCGGTGCCCGCTTGGGCATCCGTTCCCGTGCCCGTGCCCGCTCCCGTTGCCGTGCCCGTTTCCGCTCCCGTGCTCGTACCCGTACCCGTGCCCGCTCCCCCTCCGGTTGCGGCGAAGGCGAGTTCGGCGTCGTAGCGCCACTCCAGGAGGAGCAGGCGCGCCTCCTTCAGGCGCTGGGTGAAGGCGTAGCCGCCCAGTTCGGCGGGGAGTCCGCTGAGGGGGCTGCCCCGCCAGAGGGCGAGCGCCGCCGTGCACGTACCGAGCACACGCTCCCAGTCGTGGGCGGCGTGTGCGCCGCGAGCGGCGGCGAAGTGACGCTCGAAGACGTGGACGTCGAGTTCGCCGTGCTCGATCCGCAACTGGTAGCCCGGCGGCACCGTACGCAGACGCGCCGGGTCGTCGAGCATGCGGCGCAGCCGCGTGACGTGGTTGTGCAGCGAGGCCTGCGCGGACGTGGGCGGTGCGCCGCCCCAGAGCACCTCCTTGAGCGACTCCACCGGGACGATCCGGCCGGCGTCGAGCAACAGGGCGGCCAGCAGGGCACGCACCTTGGGGCTGCGGATGCTGCGGGGCACGGGAGCGGTGGGCTCGGTGGAAGCGGACGAGGCGGGAGAGGCAGGGGGAGCGGACGAGGCGGGGCGAGCATCCAGGGCACCGGTCGGGGTGGTGTCGTACAGGACCGGTGGGCCCAGCAGTCCGAACCGCAGCCCGTACCGCCGCATGACGCCGACCCTCACCCTTCCGCGCGCCCGTCCCGGGGCGCGCTTCTCGGCGTGAACCCCACCGCGTTGGCGGGTTTCCGCCCCCGGTACGGCGGTGTTCCGCCACCCTGTCCCTGACGGTTCCCGCAGGGATCCGCTACCGTTCCAGCCGCTTCTCCCCGTTCGCCCGGCGATTTCGCGCCAGATCCACAGCGACGACAACCGCGGCGAAGCGACAGCCGTTGGCCACATGTTAGCGATTCGTTGGTGTGACCTGATGTGATCACAACATCGGATCTGGCCCGACGGCGCGCGCGTACAACGCGTTACTCGGGGGAGTGTCGCCGCCGCGGCCGGATCCGGAGGCGTGTGTGGGCCTCGGTCGGCGGAGGTGAACGACCGGGGCCCGCTCCGCGACCCACCGCCCACGGACCCTCGTCGAGAGCCGAGCGCGTCGGGGACTGAGTCCATAGAGGGCCGGGTCCGTAAAGGGCCGGGTCCGTAAAGGGCCGGGTCCGCAAAAGGCGAGGTCCTTGTAGGGCCGGGTCCGTGCAGGGCCGCCACAGTCGAGGGCCGCGTCGGACAGCCGACGATGCGCCCAGGCCGGTCAAGCCACACCGCGTCGGCCCACCACCCGTCGGCGCCCCTGTCCGCAAGCGCCCCACCGGCAAGCGCACCGCCCGCTAACGCACCACCGGCAAGCGCACCGCCCGCTAACGCACCACCGGCAAGCGCACCGCCCGCCCACGCGTCTGCCGCCCACGCATCGCCCGCCGGGCGCTGCCCGCTCGCGGACGCCGTCCACGACACCGTGCGCGACGGATCACTCCTCGCGGCGCTGTCCGGCGGAGATGATCTCAGGGAACACAGGTCGACGTCGCAACCGCGCCGCTCCGTGCTCCGTCGTGCGGGAGGAACAGCCAAAGCGCCACCCCGCGCGCGTGGGAACCGGAGGAACGGGAGGCGCGCGCCACCGCATCACCGCCGTACCGGAGGAAACCGTCATGCCCTTCCGCTGTGCCGTACTGGACGACTTCCAGAACGTGGCGACCACCCTCGCCGACTGGTCCGCGCCGGGCCACCGGGTGGAGGTCGTCCCGTTCACGGAGCATTTCGGCACCGAGGACGAACTCGTCGCCGCGCTGGCCGACTTCGACTGCGTGGTCACCCTGCGCGAGCGCGTCGCGTTCCCCGCCTCCCTGCTGAACCGGCTGCCACGGCTGCGGCTCCTCGTCGCCTCCGGCATGCGCAACTCGGTGATCGACCACGCCGCCGCACGCGCCAACGGCGTCACCGTCTGCGGCACCGAAAGCTCCTCGACCCCGCCCGCCGAACTCACCTGGGCACTGCTGCTCGGTCTGGCGCGCGGGCTCGTCCAGGAGAACGGCGCCCTGCGCGCGGGCGGCCCCTGGCAGTCCACCGTCGGCGCCGACCTTCACGGACGCCGCCTCGGCCTGCTGGGCCTGGGCAAGGTCGGCGCCCTGGTCGCGCGAGTGGGCCTCGCCTTCGGCATGGACGTCAGCGCGTGGAGCCAGAACCTCACCGAGGAGCGCACGCACGAGGTGGGCGTCCGCCTGGCGCCGTCCAAGGAGGAACTGCTCGCCGACAGCGACTACGTCTCCGTCCACCTCGCCCTCAGCGACCGCACCCGCGGCCTGCTGGGCGCCACCGAACTCGCCCTCCTCAAACCGACGGCCTACCTGGTGAACACCTCCCGCGCCGCGATCATCGACCAGGCCGCCCTGCTGGACGTCCTGCACGAGGGCCGTATCGCGGGCGCCGGGCTCGACGTGTACGACGTGGAGCCCCTGCCCGGCGACCACCCCCTGCGCACGGCACCGCGCCTGCTGGCGACCCCGCACCTCGGATACGTCTCCCGCGCCAACTACCAGCGCTACTACGGACAGGCGGTGGAGGACATCCGGGCCTACCTGGAGGGGGCGCCGGTGCGGGTGCTGGGCTGAAGGCGCTTCCCTGACCGTCAGTCGCAGTCAGCGGGCCACCGAAGGCGCGCGGGGTCGATCACCTCTGCCCGGTCGTGTTCCCGACAGCCGGCTCTCTCGCGGCACCCCGCGTCACGAAGCCGCCGTCCCCCGCCCGCCGCCCCGGCGCAGTGCGCGGGAACACCAGCCGATGACCAGCGCGTTGACCAGCGCGCCGAACGCCACGGCGAGGAGGAACACCGCGGCACCGTCGTACGGCAGCGCGAGCAGCAGGAGGCTGGCCGGGGCGGTGGCCAGCAGTGGGATGACAGCCGCCATCGACTCGCCCGAGTCGTCGGTCACGCTCACCGCGACCGCCCACACGAGCAGGACGGCACAGACCGCGAGGTAGACGAGGGCGACGACGTCACCGAGGGTACGGCGCAGTCGGCGGGGAAGGGATCGGCCGGAGCCGGTACCGGTATCGGGCACGGGCGCACTCCTCGGTGACGGACGGACGGTTCAGAGGTGAAGGCCGGGTGGGTTCGGGCGGGCGGTCAGGGGTGGGGGCCGGGGGGCGTAGTCGGGCCGGTCAGAGGTGAAGGCCGGGCGAGGTCGAGCGGGCGGCGTCGAGCGGCCGCTCTGAGATGTGGGCCGGCCGGGTTCGGGCGCCGGGCCGCCGCTCAGAGGCGGAGACCGGCCCGTTTCGGGCAGTCGTGTCGGTCAGAGGTGAAGGCCGGGTGGGTTCGGGTGGGCGAGGCAGAGGTCGTAGGCCAGGATCGTCGCCTGCACCCGGTCGCGCAGTCCGAGTCCGCGCAGCATCGCGCCGACACGGGACTTCACGGCGCCGACGGTGATGCCGAGGTGCGCGGCGATCTCCGCGTCGTCGAGGCCCGAGGCGACCAGGGTGAGGAGGTGCCGCTCGCGGCCGGTCAGGCCGGGCGGCTCGCGCGGACCGCTCCCGGTCCGGAGGCCGGTGCCCGCCCCGGAGACGTAGTGGCTGACGAGGCGGCGGGTCGCGGACGGGGCGAGCACGCTGTCGCCCGCCGCCACCGACCGGATGCCGCGCAGGAGTTCGGCGGCCGGCACGTCCTTGAGCAGGAAGCCGGAGGCGCCCGCGCGCAGCGCGTCGAACACGTGGACGTCGAGGTCGAAGGTGGTCAGGACCAGTACCCGGGGCGCGTGCTCCCGGCCGGTGATGATCCGGGTGGCGGCGATGCCGTCCAGGACCGGCATCCGTACGTCCATGAGGACCACGTCCGGGGCCAGCTGCCCCGCGAGCCGCACCGCCGCCGCGCCGTCACCTGCCTCGCCGACGACCGTCATGTCCGCCTCGGCGTCGATCAGGGCCGCGAACCCCGCCCGTACGACGCCCCGGTCGTCGACGACCAGCACCCTGACGCTCACCGCTCCCCCTCCTCGGCGCCCCGCTCCGGAACCGGCGCGCCGGCGAGCGGCAACCGCAGGCGCACCACGTCCCCCCGCCCCACGTTCAGGGTGCCGCCCAGCGCCTCGATCCGCACCGCCAGCCGCTCCCGTACGGCGGGACGGCCGGCGCCGGGCACACCGGTGGCGGTGAGCGTCAACGTGTTCCCGTCGGAGTCGAGTTCGAGGACCGCCGGCTGGTCTCCGCCGACCGCGAGCATCGCCTCGGCGGCGTGATACGCGGCCAGGTCCACGGCCGTGGGCAGCCGCCGCGGCACGCGGTCGGTGAGCCGTATCTCCACCTCGCGGCCGGTGGCCCGGCACTGCTGGGCGAGCAGGTCGAGCGCCTGGAGGGTGGGCTGTGGCCGCAGCTCGGGGCCGGTGGGCGCCGGCTCCCCCTCCCGGACCGTGTCGAGCAGTGCGCGCATCGCGGTCAGCGCCTCGCGGGCGCGCTCGGCGGTGGCGTCGAGCCGGCCCGCCTCCGCCTCCGCGACCATGTCGGCGGCGCGCGCCAGCACCGTGGTCTCCAGACCGGCCGCGATCCGGCGCCGCTCGGCCCAGGCGTCCCGTACGGCCTCCTCGGTCCAGGCGGCGAGGCGTTCCTCCCGCATCCCGCGGGCGGCCCGGTCCCGCCGCCCGCGCAGAGCCCCGCCCCACCGGGCCGCACCCAGCACCAGCACCACCCCGGCCGTCGCCCCCACGACGATCGTCCAGCCGTCGACGCCACGGGTGCCACGGTCCAGGACGGCGGCACTCAGAGCGACGGCGTGCACGGCGACGGCGGCGGCGAGGGAGATGTCCGTAGCGGGCGTCCCCTGCTCGCCGGGGGACGGCGCGGCGGCGCGGCGGGCCGAATCCGCGGCGAGGGCGACGCCTGTGGCGACCATGCTCAGCGCCGGCGGCAGGACGACGGGACCGGTGTAGTCACCCACGGCCATCGCCACCGGCCAGAGCAGCGCGAGGACGAGCAGCACACCCTGGGCGGCGCGCGGCGCCCGCCGCGACCACAGCAGCGCGACGGCCTGGGCCGCGGCCAGCAGGGCGAACAGCACGCCCGCCGACACCTGCGACCCGCTCGACGTGTTCTGCGAGCGGACCACCAGCACCGGCAACAGCGGTTGCACGCACAGCCCGACCGCGGCCGTCACCTGCGCGAGACGGTAACTCCGCGGCACCGACACCGTCACCGGCGCGGCGGTGCGGCCGGGCAGGACCGCCCGCACCTCCCATCCGCCGTCCGCCGTCGGGCCACTGGTCAGCGTGCCGCCCGCCTCCCGCGCCCGGGACCGCAGGAAGCCCTGGCCGCGCCCCGAGCCGAGACCCGCGCCGTGCGCCGCCGCACCGGCCGGCGGTGCCGCGCTCGTGACCACGACGTCGGTGCGGGCGTCGCCGTACCGGCACCGCACCGTCGTAGCGGCGCCGGGGGCGTGCCGGACGACGTTGGTCAGCGCCTCCCGCACGATGCCGTACGCCGCGTCCGCGACGGCTCCGTCCGGCAGCGGGTCGATCTCGCACTCCACCCGCTGGTCCAGCCGGCGGAACCCGGCGACGAGGCCCCGCAACCGGTCCTCCGCCGAGGGGAGTTCCTCCCGCGAGGGGGTCGGCGCCCGCACCGCGCCCAGCGCGCGGGTCACCTCACGCCCGGTCTCGGCCGCGAACTCCAGTGCCTCGTCGGCGAGTTCGGGACGTCGTGCGCGCAGGCCGAGCGCCGCCCCCGCCGTGACCACGACGGCGGTCAGATGATGGGCGCTGACGTCGTGCAACTCCCGCTCCATGCGACGTCGTTCGGCCGCGGGCAGCCGATGGCGCTCGGCCTCGGCACGCCGGAGCATCCGTTCGCCCGTCCGCCGCGCGCGACGGGTGCGCCGCACCAGCAGACCGCTGCCGCAGGCGGTGGTGTACAGCAGGGCGGTCAGGACGAGGTCGAGCCCGTCGCGGTCGCTGAGCCCGTGCAGGCTGATGTTCTGGAGCAGCTGCCAGACGGGCAGCGCGACCACGCACAGCACGGCCGTGAAGGTGTCGCGCTCGGTCGCCACCGTGAACAGGGCCAGCGCGACCCCCGCGGTCCCCAGGACCGCCATCGCGCCGACGGGCAACGGCCCGGCGCCCAACGCGCAGGCGGCTGCGACCAGCACGAGGGCCACGACGGGGCGGGCGCGGCGGAGCGCGAGAGCGGCCGTCACCGGCCCGGCGACCAGCGCGGCCACGAGGAGGGCGGACGCGGGGGGTACGGTCCCGCGGACCAGCTCCGCCCCGGGCCACACCGCGGCCTGGACGCAGATCAGCAGGACCGGGACCAGCCGGTCGTCGGTTCGATTCATGAGGAACCCCAGGCTAGGGCCGTGGTCGCAAGGAGCCCTCCGGCTGGAGGCTGAGACCGCTCTCTTACCTGGGATACAGAACAGGGCCGCAATCCGGATCCGCTCTCTATCTCCGGTTCGACACGGCAATCATCCCGCTGCCCGAGGACCGCGCGCCGGCCCGCACCTAGGCTCGATCACATCGAGAAGGCGGCGGACAACCGACTCGGTCGGGCCCGTCCCGATCCCTTCTCTTCGCTTCCTCTCCACCATGTGCACGACCGATCCCAGGGGGACCTTCCATGTCCAAGCGCATTCTCGTGTCGTCGATCATCGGTGTCGTAGCCGTCGGCGGTGTCACCGCCGCCGGTGTCGCCATCGCCTCGACGGAGCCGGCCAAGAAGCTGACCGTGGAGAACGCCTCGGCCCGCTACGTCGCTCCGACCGACGCCAAGACCGGCTCGCTCACCTTCACCGCGCAGGTGAGCGACGACTCCGGCGTCCGGAGCCTGAAGGTCCTCGCCTGGCCCGCGAGTTCGAACCTGAGCCCGACCGAGGCGGAGATGAGGTCCGTGGAGAGCGCCACCTGCCGCACCACCTCGGACGACACCTCCCGCTGCACCTACACCCTGAAGGTCACGAAGGCGGAGGCGGCCGAACTGGCGGCCGGCACCTGGCACATCTCGTCCCTGGCGACGGCCAAGGACGGAGACACCCGCTTCACGCCCCGCACGACCACGTTCACCGTCACCCACTGACCGCGCCCCCGCGCCGCGGGCCCTGTACGCCCCGCCTCCAGAGGGCACAAGCGAAAGCCCCAGGTCACGGCGAGTGAGTCCTGGGGCTTTCACAGAGCCGCCTTCGGGATTCGAACCCGAGACCTACGCATTACGAGTGCGTTGCTCTGGCCATCTGAGCTAAGGCGGCGCGCTGCGCACCTATGGTGCGGTCAGCAACGTCGGTAAGTCTACACAGTTTCCCGGAGTGCTCCGAACCATCCCCGGAGGCGGTCGCCCCGGGGTGGTCGCGGGGCCGCCGCAGGGCTATGAGCAGCGCTTTCCGTCGGTCGGAGGGGTGCCGCGGACGAGGTAGTCGTTGATCGCGGAGTCGATGCAGGTGCTGCCGCGGCCGTAGGCGGTGTGGCCGTCGCCGCGGTAGGTGAGGAGGCGGGCCGAGGCGAGTTGGCCGGCCAGGGACTGGGCCCAGCGGTAGGGGGTCGCGGGGTCGCGGGTGGTGCCGACGACGACGATCGGGGCCGCGCCCTTCGCCTCGATGCGGTGCGGCTCGCCGGTGGGGGCGACCGGCCAGTACGCGCAGTTCAGGGAGGCCCAGGCGAGGCCCTCGCCGAAGACGGGGGACGCCTTCTCGAAGGCGGGCAGCGCCTTGCGCACCTCGTCCGGACTGTTGAAGGCGGCCGGCAGGTCGAGGCAGTTCACGGCCGAGTTGGCGAACATCAGGTTGGCGTAGCCGCCCTCGGCGTCCCGCTCGTAGTAGCTGTCGGACAGGACGAGGAGTCCGGCGCCGTCGCCGTCGCGGATCGCCGAGGTCAGCGCCTCGCGCAGTTGTTCCCAGGCGCTCTCGTCGTACATGGCGGCGATCACGCCGGTGGTGGCGAGGGACTCGGTGAGCCTGCGGCCGTCCGCGTCGCCGGTGGGCAGGGGGCGGGCGTCGAGCCGGTCGAAGAACGCCTTGAGGTTCTTGCCGACCTGCCCCGCCCTGGTGCCGAGCGGGCAGTCGGAGTGCCGCACGCAGTCCTTCGCGAACGACTGGAACGCCGTCTCGAAGCCCGCCGTCTGGTCCAGGTTCATCCGGCGGGAGGGCAGCGACGGGTCCATCGCGCCGTCCAGCACGAGCCGCCCCACCCGGTCCGGGAACAGCCCGGCGTACGTCGCCCCGAGGAACGTCCCGTACGACGCGCCCACGTACGTCAGCTTCCGGTCCCCGAGGGCCGCGCGCAGGATGTCCATGTCCCGCGCGGCCTCGACGGTGGAGACGTGCCGCAGCAGCCTGGGCGACCGGGCGCCGCAGCCTTCCGCGAACTCCTTGTAGGAGTCGACGAGTTCGTCGGTCTCCCGCTGGTCGTCGGGGGTGACGTCGGTCTGTGTGTACGCGTCCATCTCGCGTCCGTCGAGGCACGTCACGGGCTCGCTGCGGGCCACGCCGCGGGGGTCGACGGCGGCCATGTCGTAGCGGGCGCGGACCTGAGCCGGGTAGCCGATGCCGGCGTACTGCTGGAGGTAGCCGACCGCCGAGCCGCCCGGTCCGCCCGGGTTCACCAGCAGGGAGCCGATCCGCTTGCCCGGGCCGGTCGCCTTCTTCCGGGCGACGGCCAGCCGGACGTCGCCCGCGCCCGGACGGGCGTAGTCGAGCGGTGCCTTCATCGTGGCGCACTGGAAGCCGGGGACGCCGCACTCCCGCCAGCTCAGCTTCTGTCCGTAGTACGGCGCGAGCGCGGACGGCGTTGCCTCCGGCAGCGCGGCCAGGGCCGCTCGGGCGGCCGCGGGGCTGGCGGAACTCGTCGAACTGCCGGAGGAGCAGGCGGAGACGAGCAGGGCGGCGAAGGAGAGGAGTGTGACGCCGGTACGGAACCTGTGGGGGGAGCGCCTGATGTGCATCCAGCGAGCGTAACTCTGCGCGACGGCCCGAATGCGGCACGTACGCCAACTGCCACGGACGAGTGACCCGGTCAATCGGCTCGGTCCCGGCCTCCCCGCCGGACGGACGCTCTCCTGTCCCGATCCCCCGCCGGACGGGCGCTCCCGATCCCGGCCCCCCGCCGGACAGACGCTCTCGGTCCCGGCCTCCCGCCCGACGGGCGCTCTCGATCCCGCCCCCGCCCAAACCGGCGCTCAGCCCGCTCTCAGCGCCATCGCCATGGCCTCGACTGCCAGCAGCGGAGTCACGTTCCGGTCGAGGGCCTCGCCGCACGCCGCGATCGCCTCGATGCGGCGCAGGGTGGACTCGGGGGTGCCGGCGCGGGCCAGTCGCTCCAGGGCGTCCTCGGCGTCCACATTGGCCAGGGCGACCCGGGTGCCGAGCTGGAGGGCGAGGACGTCGCGGTAGAAGGCGGTGAGGTCGGCGAGCGCGACGTCCAGGCTGTCGCGCTGTGTCCTCGTGCGCCGGCGCTTCTGCATCTCCTCCAGGTCCTTCATCACGCCCGCCGTGCCGCGCGGCATCCGCCCGCCCTGCACGGCGCCCATCGCCGCCTTCAGCTCGTCGGTCTCCTTGCCGTCCCGCTCCTCGGCGAGCTGCTTGGCGTCCTCGGCGGCGGCGTCGACGAGTTCCTGCGCCGCCTTGAGGCAGCCTCCGACGTCCTCGACGCGCAAGGGCAGCTTCAGCACGGCGGCGCGGCGCTCGCGGGCCGCCGGGTCGGTGGCGAGGCGGCGGGCCCGGTCGACGTGTCCCTGGGTGGCGCGGGCGGCGGCCGCGGCGACGGCCGGCTCGACGCCCTCACGCCGGACGAGCATGTCGGCGACCGCGTCCACGGACGGGGTGCGCAGGTTCAGGTGCCGGCAGCGGGAGCGGATCGTCGGCAGGACGTCCTCGACGGAGGGCGCGCACAGGAGCCAGACCGTGCGCGGGGCCGGTTCCTCGACGGCCTTGAGGACGGCGTTGGCCGACTTCTCGTTGAGCCGCTCGGCGTCCTCGACGAGGATGATCTGCCAGCGTCCCGTCGCCGGCGACGTGTAGGACTTGCGGACCGTGTCGCGCATGTCCTTGACGAGGATCTCCGCGCCCACGGCGACGACCGTGGAGACATCGGCGTGCGTGCCGACGAGGGCCGTGTGGCAGCCGTCGCAGAAGCCGCAGCCGGGGATCCCGCCGAGCGCCCGGTCCGGGCTCACGCACTGGAGCGCGGCGGCGAACGCCCTGGCCGTCTGGATGCGGCCCGCGCCGGGCGGCCCCGTGAACAGCCAGGCGTGCGTCATGCTCGACGTCTCGGGCGGCGTGGTGCCGGCCGTGGTCGCGGTGACGAGCGCGTCGGCGTCCCGGGCGGCGGCGGCGAGCTGCTCGCTCACCTTCTCCTGCCCGACGAGGTCGTCCCACACGGTCATGGGTCACGCCGCCCTTCCGTCACGATCACATCCCGCGTCGCCGGTCGATCCGCGCCGCGGACCACCCTGCGCCTTGCCGGTTCCATTGTGCGGGCAGCCACTGACAACCCGGTCCGGCGGTCACGGGCGTCAGCGCCGTCGGCCCCGCCCGCGGCCCTCGTCGCGGTCGTCGTCCCGGTGCGGACCCAGCAGTTCGTCCGCCAGCGACGGCAGGTCGTCCAGCGGCGTCTCCTCGGCCCAGTCCGAGCGCGGCCGGCGCCGGGGCGCGCCCGACTCGTCGACCTGCGGCAGCTCTCGCGTACGGTCCTCGGTGCCGTCCGGCCCCGCCGCGCGCTCGTCGCGGAAGTACCCCGGCGGCACCCGGTCGCCCGGACGCCCCCCGGACACGGGAGGCAGTACGGCCGTCTCGTCCGCGGGCCCTGTCCCGCGCACCGGCGGCAGTACGGCCGTCTCCTCCGCGGGGTCCGCCCCACGCACCGGCGGCAGTACCGCCGTCTCGTCCGCGGCCCCGGCAGGCGCCGGCGGCTGCGGCAGCTCGGCCGTCACCTCGGAGTCCGTGCCCCGCCCCGCGGACCTACCGGCGGACGGCGTCGCCGCGTCCGCCGCGTTGGCCGCGTTGGCCGCGTTGGCCGCGTTGTCCGCGTTGGCCGCGTTGTCGACGGAGTTCTTGTCCATCCGCACCGGCGGCAGCACGGCCGTGTCCTCGACGGGGCCGCCCGACGCGTTCGTCGGCGTCACCATCGGTGTGGGCACGGTCGCCGCTTCCGGGGTGGCGGCCGGCGCCGCGGGCGGGGCCGGCCGGAGCCGGGCCTGGGCGGCGGCAGCGGCCTGCTCGGCCGCGCGCCGCGCCTCCTCCGCGCGCAGCAGCGCCTCCTCGGCCTTGCGCTGCTTCTCCAGGCGCCTCGCGTCGGCCTCGGCACGGAGCCGGGCCTCTTCCTCGGCCTGCTTGCGGCGCCGCTCCTCCTCCGCCTTGCGGCGGGCCTCCTCCTCGGCGCGGGCCTTCTCCTCGGCGAGGAGCCGCAACCGCTCCTCCTCCGCACGCCTGCGGGCCTCCTCGGCGCGCTGCCGCGCCTCCTCGGCCTGCCGCTCGGCCTCGCGCCGCTGCGCCTCCTCCAGCTCGCGCCGCTTGCGCTCCTCCTCCTCGGCGCGCAGCTTGGCGAGCTGCTCCTGGCGCTCCCGCTCCAGGCGCTCCTCCTCGGCCTTGCGGGCGGCCTCCTCCTCGGCCTTGCGGCGGGCCTCCTCCTCGGCCTTCCTCCGCGCCTCCTCCTGGGCCTCGATCTCGGCCTCGGACAGCGGCAGCATGCGGTCGAGCCGGTGGCGGACGACGGTGGTCACGGCCTCCGGCTCCTGACCGGCGTCGACGACCAGGTAGCGGCCGGGGTCGGCGGCGGCGAGGGTGAGGAAGCCGGAACGCACGCGCGTGTGGAACTCGGCCGGCTCCGACTCCAGGCGGTCCGGCGCCTCCGTGAAGCGCTCGCGGGCGGTCTCCGGGGAGACGTCCAGCAGGATCGTCAGGTGCGGCACGAGTCCGTTCGTCGCCCAGCGCGAGATCCTCGCGATCTCGGTCGGCGAGAGGTCACGGCCGGCACCCTGGTAGGCCACGGACGAATCGATGTACCGGTCGGTGATGACGACCGCGCCGCGCTCCAGGGCGGGCCGGACGACGGTGTCGACGTGCTCCGCGCGGTCCGCGGCGTACAGCAGTGCCTCCGCGCGGTGCGACAGACCGGCGCTGGAGACGTCGAGCAGGATCGACCGCAGCCGCTTGCCGACGGGCGTGGCGCCCGGTTCGCGGGTGAGGACCACCTCGTGGCCCTTGGCCCTGATCCACTCGGCGAGCGCCTCGGCCTGCGTGGACTTGCCGGCGCCGTCGCCGCCCTCCAGCGCGATGAAGAAGCCCTGGGACATCGGCGCCTGGTCCGGGTCGTCGCCGCCGAGCAGCGCGTCCCGCAGGTCCTTGCGCAGGGGGACGCCGGAGCGGTCGTCGACCTTGGCGAGCACGAGCGCGGCCACCGGCAGCAGCAGCGCGCCGATCAGCATGAGCGTGAACGCCGCTCCGCCGTGGGCGAAGACGAACTTGCCGTTCTCCAGCCGGTGCGGACCGATGAGCGCCGCCACCAGGGGGGCGATCAGAGCGCCGAGCGCCACCGAGACCCGCACGACCGCGTGCAGGTGTTCGGTCACGCGCGTGCGGCGCTGGTCCTCGGTCTCCTGGTCGAGCAGCGCGTGCCCGGTGTTGGCGGCGACGCCCGCGCCGACACCGGCCAGGGCCGTGATCAGCAGCACGGTGGCGACGTCGGGGACCAGCCCGGCCGCGAGCAGGGCCACCCCGGTGAAGGCGATCGCCAGCGCGAGCAGCCGGCGCCGCGACAGCGTCACCAGCACCTTCGGCGCCGTACGGACACCGACGGCGACTCCGCCGGTCAGCGCGAGCACCAGCAGGCCGTACGTCACCGGGCCGCCGCCCAGGTCCTTGGCGTGCAGCACCGCCACCGCGACGGCGGCGGCGATGGCACCGGCCACGGCCGCGCAAGCCAGGACGAGCACCGGGATGGCGCCGGTGCGGCCCGCCTCGACACCGGTGGCCGTGCGGGGGCGGCGCAGTCCTTCGAGCGGGGAGCGCGGGCGCGGGGTGCGGGTGCCGGGCAGCTCCAGGAAGACGACCACGGACAGGGAGCCGGCGAACAGTCCGCCCGCGACGTACGAGGCGAGGGCCGCCTGGTGCTGGCCGAACCAGTCGATGCCGGCGCCCAGGAGGTTGTTGAAGAGTGCCGCGGCGACCAGGGTGGCGGCCGCCGCCGGGATCGCGAGGAAGTTGGTCCGCAGGGACAGGCGGCGCAGGGCGTCCAGGTGATCGGGCAGCGGCCGTACCGTCGCGCCCTCCAGGGGCGGGGCGGGCAGCAGAGTGGGGGCGGCGCTCTCGCGGGCGACCGTCCAGAACCGCTCGGCGACACCGGTCACGAAGACGGTGACCAGCAGCAGCGCCAGAGCGTCGTCGGGCGTCCAGTCGATCCACAGGGGGGCGACGATCAGCAGGGCGGCCCGCAGGCCGTCCGCGCCGACCATGGTCCAGCGGCGGTCCAGCGGACCGTCCGGCGAGGTGAGAGAGGTCAGCGGGCCGAGGAGGACGGCTCCGAAGAGGACGGTGGCAAGCACCCGGACCGCGAAAACGATCGCGACCGCGAACGCCACCCCTCGGTAGCCGCCTCCGAACGAGCCCTCGGCGATGGCCGCCTGGACGGCCAGGAGGACGAGCACCAGGAGGGCGAGGGCGTCGCCGACGCCGCTCACCAACTGTGCGCTCCACAGTCGCCTGAGCTGCGGCTCACGCAACAGGGCGCGCACGGCGCGCTCGCGGGAGTCCGCCACCAGGGCGTCGTCCGGGGCCGGGTGGTGGGCCGTTGGCTGCTCGGCTCGCGTCATGCTTTCAGCCTATCGGCAGCGACCGACAGCCCGGAGGGCCCGTCCACACGCGCGTCCGCCCCGACACCAAAGTGATGCCGGGGCGTGCGTTTCGCGAACCGGTGCCGGGGAACCGCGGCGGCTCAGTCCTCCGAAGTCGCCTTCGAGGCCGTTGCCTTCTTCGTGGCGGTCTTGGTCGCGGTCTTCTTCGCGGCCGTGGTCGTCTTCGCGGCGGTCTTCTTGGCCGTCGTCTTCTTGGCCGGCGCGGCCTTCTTCGCCGTCGCCTTCTTCGCGGGTGCCTTCTTCGCCGTCTTCTTGGCGGGCGACTTCGCCCGCTTCTCGGCGAGCAGCTCGTAGCCGCGCTCCGGGGTGATGTCCTCGACGCTGTCGTCGGAGCGCAGCGTCGCGTTCGTCTCCCCGTCGGTGACGTACGGCCCGAAGCGGCCGTCCTTGACGACGACCGGCTTCTGGCTGACCGGGTCCTCGCCCAGCTCCTTCAACGGCGGCTTGGCGGCGGCCCGGCCGCGCTGCTTGGGCTGGGAGTAGATCTCCAGCGCCTCTTCGAGCGTGATCGTGAAGAGCTGGTCCTCGGTCTGGAGGGACCGCGAGTCCGTGCCCTTCTTCAGGTACGGGCCGTAGCGGCCGTTCTGCGCGGTGATCTCCACGCCCTCGGCGTCCGTGCCGACGACGCGGGGCAGGGACATCAGCTTGAGGGCGTCCTCGAGCGTGACCGTGTCCAGCGACATCGACTTGAACAGTGAGGCGGTGCGCGGCTTGACGGCGTTCTTGCCGGTCTTCGGGGTGCCCTCGGGAAGCACCTCGGTGACGTACGGGCCGTAGCGGCCGGCCCGGGCGATGATCTGACGGCCCGTCGACGGATCGGCGCCCAGCTCGAAGTCACCGCTCGGCTTGGCGAGCAGTTCCTCCGCGTACTCGACGTCCAGCTCGTCGGGGGCGAGGTCTTCGGGGACGTCGGCCCGCTGGTGGTTCTCGGAGTCCTTCTCACCGCGCTCGATGTAGGGGCCGTAGCGGCCGACCCGCAGCACGATGTCGTTGCCCACGGGGAACGACGACACCTCGCGCGCGTCGATCGCGCCCAGGTCGGTCACCAGCTCCTTGAGACCACCGAGGTGGTCCCCGTCGCCGTTGCCCGCCTCGGCCGCGCCTCCGACGGCGGTGCCCGCCGTGCTCTCGCCGAAGTAGAACCGCTTCAGCCACGGCACGGCCCGCGCCTCACCGCGGGCGATGCGGTCGAGGTCGTCCTCCATCCTGGCGGTGAAGTCGTAGTCGACGAGCCGCCCGAAGTGCTTCTCCAGGAGGTTGACCACGGCGAAGGAGAGGAACGACGGGACGAGCGCCGTGCCCTTCTTGAAGACGTAACCGCGGTCGAGGATCGTGCCGATGATCGACGCGTACGTCGACGGGCGGCCGATCTCGCGCTCTTCCAGCTCCTTGACCAGCGAGGCCTCGGTGTACCGGGCCGGGGGCTTGGTGGCGTGCCCGTCGACCGTGATCTCCTCGGCGCTGAGCGCGTCGCCCTCGCCGACCTGGGGCAGACGGCGCTCGCGGTCGTCCAGCTCGGCGTTCGGGTCGTCGGCGCCTTCGACGTACGCCTTCAGGAAGCCGTGGAAGGTGATCGTCTTGCCGGAGGCGCTGAACTCGACGTCCCGGCCGTCGGCGGCGGAGCCACCGATCTTCACCGTGACGCTGTTGCCGGTCGCGTCCTTCATCTGGGAGGCGACGGTCCGCTTCCAGATCAGTTCGTACAGCCTGAACTGGTCGCCGGTCAGACCGGTCTCGGCGGGCGTGCGGAAACGATCACCCGAGGGGCGGATCGCCTCGTGCGCCTCCTGCGCGTTCTTGACCTTCCCGGCGTACGTCCGCGGCTGCGCCGGCAGGTAGTCGGCGCCGTACAACTGCGTGACCTGGGCACGGGCGGCGTTGATCGCCGTGTCCGACAGGGTGGTGGAGTCCGTACGCATATAGGTGATGAAGCCGTTCTCGTACAGCTTCTGAGCCACCTGCATGGTCGCCTTCGCACCGAAGCCGAGCTTGCGCGAGGCCTCCTGCTGGAGCGTCGTCGTACGGAACGGGGCGTACGGCGAGCGCCGGTACGGCTTGGACTCGACGGACCGCACCGAGAACCGGGTGTTCTCCAGGGCGGCGGCCAGCGCGCGGGCGTTGGCCTCGTCGAGGTGGAGGGTGTTGGCGCTCTTGATCTGTCCCAGGGAGTCGAAGTCGCGGCCCTGCGCGACCCGCCTGCCGTCGACGGACTGGAGGCGGGCGACCAGCGACGAGGGGTCCGACGGGTCTCCCGCGCGGCCGGTCGAGAAGGTGCCCGTCAGGTCCCAGTACTCGGCGGACCGGAAGGCGATGCGCTCGCGTTCCCGCTCCACGACGAGTCGCGTGGCGACCGACTGGACACGGCCGGCCGACAGGCGCGGCATGACCTTCTTCCACAGGACCGGCGAGACCTCGTAGCCGTAGAGGCGGTCGAGGATGCGGCGGGTCTCCTGGGCGTCGACCAGCTTCTGGTTCAGCTCGCGCGGGTTGGCGACGGCGGCCTGGATCGCGGCCTTGGTGATCTCGTGGAAGACCATCCTCTTGACCGGGACCTTGGGCTTCAGCACCTCCTGGAGATGCCAGGCGATCGCCTCGCCCTCGCGGTCCTCATCGGTGGCGAGGAAGAGTTCGTCGGAGTCCTTCAGCAGGTCCTTGAGCTTCTTGACCTGGGCCCTCTTGTCGGCGTTCACCACGTAGATGGGCTGGAAGTCGTGATCGACGTCCACACCGAGGCGACGAACCTCTCCGGTGTACTTCTCCGGTACCTCGGCGGCACCGTTGGGGAGGTCGCGGATGTGCCCGACGCTCGCCTCGACAACGTATCCGGGGCCCAGATAGCCCTTGATCGTCTTCGCCTTGGCAGGCGACTCGACGATGACGAGTCGGCGGCCGCCCTTCGCGGTCTCGCTGGTCGGGGACAACTTCGCTCTTCTCTCCGGTCGACGCTGGGGGCCTCCCCAGGCCTTGCTCCCGGGTCGGGTCATGGTGACGCTGCGGAGTGTGACGGTACATCCCGCCCCCGTGTCAAACGGGAAAAGCCCGCAACGGCCACTCGAACGGTAACCCGACTACCGCCATTCCTGCCGCCCGGACTGTCCACCGGCTCTTTTTCGCCTCACCGGAGCGACACCTCTCAATGGTCCGGCCCGATCCCCCGCGCGGATCCGGCAGGGCTCGGAGCAAGATCCGCGGAAGCGATTCAGAGACGGCTGAGACACCACCCGCCGACGGCCAGTGCGACGAGCGCCACGAGCGCCGCGACGGTCGCCGATGCGACAGGGGTCACACCATGGGCGACGGACTGCCGCTGCCGGACCCGCACGCCGGCCCACACCATCAGACCGCCCCCGAACAGCGCGAACACCATTCCCGCGAAGATCGCCGGTCCGCTCTCCATGATCGCCCGCGCCCCTCTTCCGCCACCCGCGCGTCTCCTGTCGTCCGGAGAGTGACACGCACGGGCGGCGCCCGGACGAACCTCAGGTGAACGCCGGGTCCACGGGCGGGGGCGGCGGGTCACCGGCAGGGATGCGGCGGCCGGGAGCGGCCGTCGGACGTGGTCCGCGGCCGCCGAGGACGAATGCGACCGGCCTCACACCACCCGGCCGCCCGGTCCTCGTCACCGGTCCGGACGACCGGGGAGGGGGACGGGGGACGGTGGCTGCGCGGACGGGGGCGGCGCGGACGGGGGCGGGGGCGGGGGCGGGGGCGGCGCGGACGGGGATGGGGGCGGTGCGGCCGGGGACGGCGGGCCGCCCGCGACATGTCGCGGGCTATGTCGTGGACCTCGGTCGCTCCTGGCGCGGGCCGCGTCGCAGGGCGTCCGCCGTCCTGCCGTGCGGTCCTTCTCCCACAGCCATCTCGTGACGCGTGCGGGCGGTTCCGCCGTCCTGCCGCAGGCCGAGGCGCCGGTGCCGGTGCCGGTGCCGGACGATGTTGGCCTGTTTCGCGCTCAGACCGACTCGCCCTCAGACCGACTCATACTCAGGCCGGCTCGCCCTCAGACCGGCTCGCGCCCTCAGGCCGACTCCCGCTCAGGCCGGCTCCAGGAACCCCTGCTCCACGAGCACCCGGATCTGCGCGGGCGTACGGTCGCGCAGCAGGACCGGGTCCTCGCCGACGAGCTGCGCGATGGCGTCCAGGATCCGGCCCGCGCTCAGCGAGCCGTCGCACGCGCCGGCGAAGCCCGCGCCGACCGTGTCGACCTTCGTGGCCCGGCGCATGCCGCGGTTCTGGCGCAGCACCACGTGCTCCGGGTCCTCGGCGCCGGGCAGCCCGACCTGCTCCTGCACGACCTCCGCGGCGAGCCGCAGATGCGCCGCGAGCAGGGCCGCGTCGTCGTGACCGCGCAGGTAGTCGACGCGCTCGAAGTGGGCCCTGACGGTGTCCCCGAGCGGCTGCTCGACGGAGTGCGGCCACTCCTCCACGGTGACGGTGGGCTCGTCGGACGCCGTCCTGCGCAGGGTGATCCAGCCGAAGCCGACGGCCCTCACCTTGCGCGCCTCGAACTCGTCGAGCCACGCGTCGTACCGCGCGCGGTACTCCACCGGATCCCCCTGGTGGTCACCGGCGTCCCTGAGCCACAGCTCCGCGTACTGCGTGATGTCCTGCACCTCGCGCTGCACGATCCACGCGTCGCATCCGCGCGGCACCCAGGACCTGAGCCTGTCCTGCCAGTCCTCCCCCTCGACGTGCTGCCAGTTGGCGAGGAACTGCGCGAACCCGCCCACGTTCAGCCGTTCCCCCGCTCCCTGAACGAGCGAGCGGCACAGATCGTCCCCGCCCATCCCGCCGTCGCGGTAGGTCAGCCGGGCGCCCGGCGAGATGACGAACGGCGGGTTGGACACGATCAGGTCGAACGTCTCGCCGTCCCTGACCGGTTCGAACAGCGATCCCTCGCGCAGATCCGCGGCGGGCGCCCCGGACAGGGCCAGGGTGAGCGCGGTGATGTGCAACGCGCGCGGGTTGAGGTCCGTCGCCGTCACGCGCGTGGCGTGCCGGGCGGCGTGCAGCGCCTGGATCCCGGAACCGGTGCCGAGGTCCAGCGCGGCGGAGACGGGGGTGCGGACGGTGATGCCGGCGAGCGTGGTGGAGGCCCCGCCGACGCCCAGGACGACACCTTCGGCATGGCTGCCGACACCGCCGGCCCCGCCGACGGCGCAGCCCAGGTCGGACACGATGAACCAGTCCTCGCCGTCCGGCCCGCCGTAGGGCCGTACGTCCACGGTGGCGGCGATGTCGTTCGCTCCCGCGCGCGTCAGCCAGCCGGTCTCCACGCACGCGTGCACGGGCAGGACGTCCTCCACGCGCGCGTACGGCACCGGTTGCTGGAGGAGGAAGAGACGGACGAGTGTCTCCAGCGGCGTGTCCCCGCGGGTGGCGCGCAGCGCGGGCACGGTCTCGCTGCGCGCGAGGGCCGCGTACGCGGGGGCGCCGAGCAGGTCGAGGAGGCCGTCGGCGGTGAAGGAGGCCGCGAGCAGGGCCTCGCGCAGCCGGGCGGCGACGTCGGGGTGGCCGGCGGAGGGCAGGGGGGACAGGGTGGCGTTACTCACGCCCCCCATTGTGTCCCGCTCACGTGCCGCCCGCCCCGCCCCGGTCGGCCGTCCGGCCCAGCGGCCAGCCGCCGTTCCGCCCCGCGGTCAGCCGGTCGTGGCGCGGGCCGACGACGAGGCCGCCACCTTCTTGCAGCTGTCCTGCTGGGCCATGGCGGACTTCACGTCGCCCTTCTCGAGGTTCGCCAGCGCGGTGTTGCCGCTCTTGCTGAGCTTGCCGAGTTCGGTGGCGATGTCCTGGAGTCCGTCGGCGAACTTCCCCTGGTCCTTCGTGTCGAGCGCGTCCACCTGTGTCTTCAGGTCGGCGTACGAGGTGGAGAGGCCGTTGAGGGCGGTCACGGCGTCCTTCTGCTTCTTCGCGCCGTTGTCGACGCCGGGCGGCGTACCCGCCTTCTGGATGGCCTGCGCGAGTGCCTTGTAGGCGTCGGACATGTCCTGGAAGGCCTGGGAGTCGGTCTTCTGGACATTCACCGGGGCGTTGTTGTCCGTGGCGGCCTTCTTGATCGCGGCGTTGGCCGCGTCGACCTTCGCGTCCTGGGCGGGCAGGGCGTCGCAGACCTGCTTGGCCCAGGCGTCGAGTTCCTTGTTGCCTTCGTCGCTGCTGCATCCCGACAGGGCCAGTACGAGTACCGCACCGCCGGACAGTGCGGCCGCGAGCTTCTTGTTCACCGGATCGGTCCCTTCCATGGCTCTCGGCCCCGGAACATACACGCCGACCGGGCGACAACCCCAGAACTAATGTCCGCTATAGGGCTGATTAAGCCGTTTATACCTAGGGAGAGAAGGCTCACGGCTCCGGCGCGCGCACGACGGGGCGGGCGGCCGACGCGCCAACACGCGCCGTCCGCCCGCCCCTTGAGCTGCCGCGGCCCGTCCCCGGTGCCTACGAAACGACCGCCGGATCCGTCGACGCGGCCGACTCGTCGGCGTTGTCGTCGTCGCCCATGGCGATACCGCGCCGTTTGGAGACGTAGACCGCACCGACGATCACCGCGAGCGCCAGGACCGCGATCACGATCCGTACGCCGAGGTTCTTGTCGTCGCCGTAGCTGAACTTGATCACCGCGGGCGCGATGAGCAGCGCCACCAGGTTCATGACCTTCAGCAGCGGGTTGATCGCGGGCCCCGCGGTGTCCTTGAAGGGGTCACCGACGGTGTCGCCGATGACGGTCGCCGCGTGGGCCTCGCTGCCTTTGCCGCCGTGGTGGCCGTCCTCGACGAGTTTCTTGGCGTTGTCCCAGGCGCCACCGGAGTTGGCGAGGAACACCGCCATCAGCGTGCCCGCGCCGATCGCGCCCGCGAGGAACGCGCCGAGCGCGCCGACACCCAGCGTGAACCCGACGAAGATCGGCGCGAGTACCGCGAGCAGTCCGGGCGTGGCGAGTTCCCGCAGGGCGTCCCTGGTGCAGATGTCGACGACCTTGCCGTACTCCGGCGTCTCGCTGTAGTCCATGATCCCGGGCTTCTCCCGGAACTGCCGCCGCACCTCGTAGACGACGGAACCCGCCGAACGCGACACCGCGTTGATCGCCAGCCCGGAGAAGAGGAAGACGACCGCCGCGCCGGCGATCAGGCCGACCAGGTTGTTGGGCTGGGAGATGTCCATCATCAGGGTCATCGGCGCGCCGTCCCCGGAGAGCTTCTCGCCGACGTCCCGCGCGCCGGTGGTGATGGCGTCGCGGTACGACCCGAAGAGGGCCGACGCCGCCAGCACGGCCGTGGCGATGGCGATCCCCTTGGTGATGGCCTTGGTCGTGTTGCCCACGGCGTCGAGGTTGGTGAGCACCTGCGCGCCCGCGCCCTCGACGTCGCCGGACATCTCCGCGATGCCCTGCGCGTTGTCGGAGACGGGGCCGAAGGTGTCCATCGCGACGATCACGCCGACCGTGGTGAGCAGGCCGGTGCCGGCCAGGGCCACCGCGAACAGCGCCAGCATGATCGTCGTACCGCCCAGCAGGAAGGCTCCGTACACGCCCAGGCCGATCAACAGTGCGGTGTAGACGGCCGACTCCAGGCCGACGGAGATGCCGGCGAGGACGACGGTGGCCGGGCCGGTCAGCGAACTCTTGCCGATGTCGCGCACCGGACGGCGCGTGGTCTCGGTGAAATAGCCGGTCAGCTGCTGGATGACGGCGGCCAGCACGATGCCGATCGCCACCGCGACGAGGGCCAGGACGCGCGGGTCGCCGTTCTTGCCCTGGATCGCGGCGTCGGTGACGCCGTCCAGGTCGGCGTACTTCCCGGGGAGATAGACGAACACGGCCACGGCGACCAGCACCAGCGAGATCACCGCGGAGATGAAGAAGCCCCGGTTGATCGCGGACATGCCACTGCGGTCGGAGTGGCGCGGCGCGACCGCGAAGATGCCGATCATGGCCGTGACCACGCCGATGGCAGGTACCAGCAGGGGGAACGCGAGCCCGGCGTCGCCGAAGGCCACCTTGCCGAGGATCAGCGCGGCGACCAGTGTCACCGCGTACGACTCGAACAGGTCGGCCGCCATGCCCGCGCAGTCGCCGACGTTGTCGCCCACGTTGTCGGCGATGGTGGCGGCGTTGCGCGGATCGTCCTCCGGAATGCCCTTCTCGACCTTGCCGACGAGGTCGGCGCCGACGTCGGCGGCCTTGGTGAAGATGCCGCCGCCGACCCTCATGAACATCGCGATGAGCGCCGCGCCGAGACCGAAGCCCTCCAGGACCTTCGGCGCGTCGGCCGCGTACACCAGCACCACGCAGGAGGCTCCGAGCAGACCGAGCCCCACCGTGAACATGCCGACCACGCCGCCCGTGCGAAATGCGATCTTCATCGCCTTGTGCGAAACGGCGGTGAGATCCTTTTCCGGTTCCCCTTCCGCCGGAGTGGCTTCCCGGGCTGCCGCGGCTACGCGCACATTGCTCCGTACGGCGAGCCACATACCGATATAGCCGGTGCCCGCCGAGAACGCCGCGCCGATCAGGAAGAAGATCGATCGTCCGGCGCGTTGATTCCAGTCGTCCGCGGGCAGCAGCATGAGCAGGAAGAACACCACGACGGCGAATACGCCGAGTGTGCGCAACTGGCGGGTCAGGTAGGCGTTGGCGCCCTCCTGGATGGCCGCCGCGATCTTCTTCATGCTGTCGGTGCCGTCGCCCGCCGCGAGCACCTGGCGCAGCAGCACGCCCGCGACCACGAGCGCGGCCAGCGCCACGACGGCGATGACCACCACGAGGAGTCGGTTGCCGTCGGTCAGCACCGCGGCCGCGAAAGTTGAGGAGTGGTCCAACCGATGAGGGGTAGAAAGCCCCGCCATTCGTCCTCCTTGACGCTTGGGCTGAGCTCAAGATGGTGGACGGATTGTAGGTACCGGAACCTGATCAAAACAGTGTGCGGTAAACGGAATTCGTCTTCGCACGGGAATCCGTCACCGTAATGCCTCCGAGGCATTGCCGCTCGTGAACCCATTCACGAAATTCGCGGCAAGATTCACTCCCCGCGCGGCAAGATTCACTTCTCCAAGATTCACTTCCTGGCACCACTGTAAGCGCGCCCTCACACCTGCGCACATGCCGAAGGGCCCCACCGGAGTGAGGCCCTTCGGGTACGCATCGGTCCGGCCGGGCCGGACGGAGCGCGCGGGGTCAGCCGAGCGCCGCGGCCGACGGTGTGGTCGGCCAGGTCATACGGATCAGTCCGCCGTGTTCCCCGGCGGTGACCTCCACGTCGTCGACGAGGCCGCTGATGACCGCGAGGCCCATCTCGTCCTCCTCGACATCCGCGTCGAGGTCCCCGGAGCCCGACGCCCGGTCACCGGGCGCGACCCGCGGGGCCTCGTCCCCCACCTCGATGGAGAACTGCTTCTCCTCCTCGATGAGCGCCACCTTCACCGGTGCGGTGATGCCACCGCTCTGATGGAGTCCGACGGCACGAGTGCAGGCCTCACCCACGGCGAGCCTGACCTCGTCGAGAACGGCCTCGTCCACCCCGGACCTGCGCGCCACCGCTGCCGCCACCAGTCGGGCGGTCCTGACGTGCTCGGGCAGCGCGCTGAAACGGAGTTCAACGGTGGCCATGCGTCCCCCTCGGAACTACGGGCGTGCTGTCGGGGGGCCGGGCTGCCGAAAGCCCGGTACCCCGGTTACAACTGGGCCGTCCGGGTCACGAGGGCCCGGACGGAGTGGTCAGTCGGTGGCCGCGACCGCTTCGTCGACCGAGGTGTGAATCGGGAACACCTTGGTCAGACCGGTGATGCGGAAGATCTTCAGAATGCGCTCCTGGTTGCAGACCAGGCGCAGCGAGCCCTCATGGGCACGCACCCGCTTCAAGCCACCGACCAGCACGCCGAGCCCGGTGGAGTCGAGGAAATCCACGCCCTCCATGTCGACGACAAGGTGAAAATTGCCGTCGTTCACCAGCTCGACCAGCTGCTCGCGCAACTTGGGCGCGGTATATACGTCGATTTCGCCACCGACCTCGACGACCGTACGATCGCCGACGGTACGGGTCGACAGGGACAGGTCCACGGATCCTCCAGCACCTTGCTATCGAGCGGTCGCCCCTCGGAACACCTGAGCAGGAGCCCCCGGGACGGTACGCCAGCCGCGATGGCATTCAATCACTTACCGGCAGGCGTGCACGACGCCTTGGCTCCATTGTCCGTCACGCCAGTGACACACTCGGTGCCGATGGCCAAGAATCACCGATCCGATCGACCCTCGGCACAGCCCGCGCCCCGCCTGTCGCCGGGCCAGATCCTGGACCGGCTCGCCCCGGGGCCGAGCCGGGCGTCGCGCATCACTCATACGGAGCATGTGCCCCCGCGCGCGGGGCGCCATGCCGTCTGGCCTGACCGGATTCGTTCCGAGGTCATCGCGGCCGTGCAGGCCTGCGGCATCGAGCACCCCTGGGCGCACCAGGCCGCGGCCGCGGAGCACGCCCTGGACGGCGAGTCGGTGGTCGTGGCGACCGGCACCGCGTCCGGCAAGTCCCTGGCGTACCTCGTGCCGGTCCTGTCGACCCTCCTGGACGGTTCGCAGGCCCCGAACGGACGCGGTGCCACCGCGCTGTACCTCGCGCCCACCAAGGCGCTGGCGGCGGACCAGTGCCGGTCCGTGAAGGAACTTTCACAACCGCTGGGCACGGCGGTACGCCCGGCGGTCTACGACGGCGACACTCCCGTCGAGGAACGCGAATGGATCCGCCAGTACGCCAACTACGTCCTCACCAACCCGGACATGCTGCACCGCGGCATCCTCCCGTCCCATCCGCGCTGGTCCTCCTTCCTGAAGTCCCTCAAGTACGTCGTCATCGACGAGTGCCACACGTATCGCGGCGTGTTCGGCTCCCACGTGGCCCAGGTGCTGCGCCGCCTGCGCCGCCTCTGCGCCCGCTACGGCGCCTCGCCCGTCTTCCTGCTGGCCTCCGCGACGGCCGCCGAGCCCTCGGTGGCCGCCGGCCGCCTCACCGGCCTTCCGGTGGTCGAGGTGGCCGACGACGCCTCACCACGCGGTGAACTGGTGTTCGCCCTGTGGGAACCCCCCCTCACCGAGATGCAGGGCGAGAAGGGCGCCCCCGTCCGCCGCACCGCCACCGCCGAGACCGCCGACCTGCTCACCGACCTCGCCGTCCAGGGCGTCCGTACCGTGGCCTTCGTCCGCTCCCGGCGCGGCGCCGAGCTGATCGCCCTCATCGCCCAGGAACGCCTCGCCGAGGTGGACCGGTCACTGGCCCGGCGTGTCGCGGCCTACCGCGGGGGTTACCTCCCCGAGGAACGCCGCGCCCTCGAACAGGCCCTGCACTCCGGCGAACTCCTCGGCCTGGCCGCCACCACTGCCCTAGAACTGGGGATCGACGTCTCCGGTCTGGACGCCGTCCTCATCGCCGGATACCCGGGCACCCGCGCCTCCCTGTGGCAGCAGGCGGGACGGGCCGGACGGGCGGGACAGGGCGCGCTGGCCGTGCTGGTCGCCCGGGACGACCCGCTGGACACCTTCCTCGTCCACCACCCGGAGGCCCTGTTCGCCCGCCCGGTGGAATCGACCGTCCTCGACCCCGACAACCCCTACGTCCTCGCCCCGCACCTGTGCGCGGCCGCCGCCGAACTCCCCCTCACCGAGGACGACCTCGCGCTCTTCGGCCCGGAGACCGAGGCACTGCTGCCGCAGTTGGAGGCCGCGAGGCTGCTGCGCCGCCGGACGAAGGCCTGGCACTGGACCCGTCGCGAACGGGCCGCCGACCTCACCGACATCCGCGGCGGGGGCGGCCGGCCCGTCCAGATCGTCGAGTCCGGCACAGGCCGCCTGCTCGGCACGGTGGACGAGGGCGCCGCCCACTCGGCCGTCCACGAGGGAGCCGTCCATCTGCACCAGGGCCGCACCTACCTGGTGCGCTCCCTGGACCTGGAGGACTCGGTGGCCCTGGTCGAGGAGGCGAACCCGCCGTATTCGACGGTCGCCCGCGACACGACGGCGATCTCCGTCCTGGAGACAGACGTCGAAATCCCCTGGGGCGACGGACGTTTGTGCTACGGCTCCGTCGAAGTCACCAATCAGGTGGTCTCCTTCCTGCGTCGGCGTGTCATCACCGGTGAAGTACTGGGGGAGTCGAAGCTCGACCTCCCTCCCCGCACGCTGCGCACGCGCGCCGTGTGGTGGACGGTCACCGAGGACCAGCTGGACGCCGCCCGCATCAACCCCGAGATCCTCGGCGGAGCCCTGCACGCCGCCGAGCACGCCTCCATCGGCATGCTGCCCCTCTTCGCGACCTGCGACCGCTGGGACATCGGCGGCGTGTCGATCCCCCTTCACCCCGACACCCTCCTCCCCACGGTCTTCGTCTACGACGGCCATCCCGGCGGCGCGGGCTTCGCCGAACGCGCCTTTCACACGGCCCGCTCCTGGCTGACCGCCACCCGCCAGGCCATCGCCTCCTGCGAGTGCGAGGCCGGCTGTCCGTCGTGCATCCAGTCCCCCAAGTGCGGCAACGGCAACGACCCCTTGAACAAGAGAGGCGCGGTGAGACTGCTGACGGAGCTGCTTCGGTGCGCGCCGGCGGAGGACGAGGGAGCAGGGGAGACGGGGGCCGTGGAGACCGGGGCCGTGGAGACCGCGGAGACCGGGCCGTGAGGGAGGACCGAGCGGTGGCGGCCTGAGCGGTGAGCAGGAGCGAGCGGTGGCGGTCCGAAACGTGTACGAGGACTCAGCAATGGCGGCCGAAACCGTGAAGGACGAATCGGTGAACGGGGCCGGAGCATTGCAGCGAGAGTGAGCCGTGCAGAACGGCGGGACCGTGTGAGCAGTTGGTGGGGACGGTGGGAAATGACCCGGCTCCACCACCCGGCCCCACACCCGGCTCCACGAACCGGAGCACCGTCCGGATCACCATCCGGCTCCGCCACCGACCTCCGGCACCACCACCGGTGCCTCTGGCACTCCGGGCACCACCGTCGGGGCCACGGGCGCCGCGGCCCCCGCAGGCCCCGCCCGCGCCCTGATCTCCACCGTGAACGGTCCCCGCCCCGCCGCCGCCGTCACGTCCGACACCTCCCCCACGACCACGCACCGCACCAGCCGTGCGCCTTGCGCCCGAGCCAACCGGTCCGCGCGGGCACAGGCCGCCTCGGTACCGTCCGTCCAGTGGTCCGCGGCCGCGAGCGCCGCGAGGTCGGCGCCGCCGGCGGCACGGTGCCGGACCAGGACGGCCTGCCCGAGGGCGAGTACGGCGCCGAAGATCACACACAGCACGGCGAGTACGGCGAGAGTCCACACGGTCGCGGACCCACGGTCGGCCTGACACCGGCTCCGCTCCACGAAGCCGTCCCTCCGACGGCGGAGCCACTCCACCCCCGAGTCCGTCCAACGGGCACGGACCGGAACACCGACCACCGCAGCGGCACGGACACCGGCACCGCCTCCCCGCGGGCGTCGACGCCCGGCAGCGTTCCGGTCCGCCCGGAGACCCGCCGTCCCTCCCCCACGTGCACGTGCCCTCATGGCCTCGCCTCCCGTCCGGCCGCGGCCCCGCCGCCACCGTCCGGCGGCACCCCGGCGTCCTCCGCCGCCGCCACGGCCTCCTCCCGTACCTCGAACGGCAACCCGCGCAGCACCGGCGGTCTCGCCACGACCACCACCCGAACCAGGTCGCCCTCCCGGGTGACCGTCACCCGCGCCCCACGCGGAGCCGTCGCTCGCGTCACCTCCACGACCGCGTCGGCCGGGTCCTGCCGGGCGGCGGCCCGGGCGCCGGTCCTGGCCGCGTCCACGCACCGGATCTGGGCGGCCATGACCAGCAGCCCCCACACCAGCGCCATCGCGAACGCCACCAGCACCGGCAGCACCACGGCCGCCTCCGCCGTCACGAACCCCCGGTCCGCGCCTCGCCCCCGGCCCAGCTCATGTGCCCGCACTGAGCGCCCGCTTCACGATGTCCTGCAACTCCGCCGCGACCGCTCCGCTCGTCACCACCTGGTAGAGGGCCACGGCGAACGCCACCGCCGCGACGATTCCCATCGCGTACTCGGACGTCACCATCCCCGCGTCCCTCCGCGTCGCACGCACCCGGCACACCAGGAAACGCGACCTCGCTCGTACCGCCTTGCTCATTTCGACCCCCGTGAGTCTCGATCCCATGGCCCGTACCGGCCCCGCTGGGCCGGCCGAACTGTTCGTGCCACTCGACCTCTTGCGCCGCTGTCGGGCCCGCCGCACGTCGTGTGGGAACTGCTTGCCACCGCTGTACCTGCTCGGAGCTGAGCCGACGGATCCGGCGACCGCCCGACCGCCCGACCGGCCGGATCCACCGCCCGGTTGCTCCGGCCTCCCCGTCAGAACCCCCGCCCTGTCAGATCCCCCTCATGGGCCACCCCCTCCCAGCACCCCGCCCGCCAGGCCGATCACGACCGGCACGATGCCCACCGCGATGAAGGCGGGCAGGAAGCACAGCCCCACCGGTGCGGTGACCATGACGGCCGCCCGTCGGGCCCGGGCCGTGCCCGCGCGGGCCCAGTCGGCGCGGGCGTCGGCCGCGATCCGGGCGACCGGCACCGCGGCCGGGAGGCCGGACACACCGGCCCGTTCCAGCAACCGGGCCAGCGCGGCGGCCCCCGGCACCGCGGCCAGCGCCCGCCACGCGCCGGCGGGTTCACCTCCCAGGCGTACCTCGGCGGCACCCCGCGCCAACGCTCCTCCCACGGGACCGTCCAGTGCCTCGCCCACGGCCTGAGCCGCGATCACCGGCCCCGCCCCCGCCGCGATGCACGCGGCCAGCAGGTCGGCCGCGAGGGGAAGCTGCCGGGCCGCAGCCCGCGCGTCGGCCTCGCTCATCGAATCCGTCGCCCGCCACCTGCGGCGCCACCACCACAGCGCCGCCATCCCGGTCAACCCCAGGATGAGACCCACGAATCCGCCGCCCACCGTCCAGCCGGCGGCCAACACCGCCACCTCCGGCAGCCACCGCCGTACAACCGCCCGCGCCCGCGGCCGAGTGATCTCCACCTTCGCCGGCCCGGCCAGCACCTTGGCGAGCCGCTGCCTCGCCCGCCTCCGACGCCGCACGGTGTCCAGCCACCGCACCGCCCACCCCAGGGCCATGACGCTCCCCAGGGCCACCCCCAGCCTGTGGACAATCTCCGCGCTCATCCCGCCTCCCTCTCCTCATGCGTCCTGCATTCGCCTCACCCGGCCGACCACACGCCCCGCCTCTCGACCCCCTCCCGCGTCTCACACCCCCTCCGCGCCCCGCATGATCCGTAGCGCCCACCACATCCCCAGCCCCTCCAGCACCCCGCCGACGAGCAGGCATCCCAGACCGGCCCCCGTGTGCAGCAGGACGTGAAGCGGATCCGCGCCGAGTGCGGTGCCCAACACGAGGCCCAGGACCGGCAGGCCGGCGAGCATCACCGCCGTGGAACGCGCTCCCGCCAACTGCGCGCGCAGGTCGGCTCGTTGGTCCCGCTCGGCACGCAGCGCACCTTCGAGCCGGTCGAGTCCGGCCGCGAGCCCCGCGCCGCGGTCCACGGCCACCCGCCAGCACGCGGCGAGCCCCACCAGACCGTCGGCGCCCGGCTGCCGCGCCGCACCGGCCAGCACGCCGGGCACGTCTCCGCCGAACCGGGCGGCCGCCAGCACGGCCGCCCGGGCCTCGCCGAGCCCTCCCGAGTCGCGGGCAGCGAGCTGGAGGGCCTCGCCGGGTTGCCTCCCCGAGCGCACCTCGCCGGCGAGCGCCGCGCACAGCGCGATCACCGCGTCGGCCCGCCGCTCCCCCGCCCGCCGCGCCGAGCGGGCCCGGCGCATCCGGCGCAGCAGGGGTACTCCGGCCGCCCCCGCGGCGACCGGCAGTACGGAACCGCCCAGCACGGCCACGACCAGTCCGACGACCGGCGCCCACCACTCGGGCCGCCAGCGGCCTCGCACGCGGCGCAGTTCGTGTGTCAGGTCCTGCCATGACGGCGGCCCGCTGCCGACCACGCCGCCCCCGGCCACCAGCGACTGCGCCCGCCGGGCCGCCGAGTACGGCCCGCCCCACAGCAGGACCGCGATCCCGGCACAGGCGACGGCCGCGCTCATCGGTACTTCACCCACCACGCCGGTCACTCCCATCGCTCGCCCTCGCTCCCCAGCAGCTCCCTGAGCCGCTCCCAACCGCGCTCGTACACGAACGCGTCCGCCTGCCATCGCAGGGCCGGCACAGTTCGTACAAGTCCCGAGGAGTCCCGCTCCAGCACATGCACCTCGGCGATCCGTCGCCGCCCGGCCGGGCCGCGCACCAGGTGCAGGACCACGGAGAGCGCGGCCGCCAACTGGCTGTGCAGAGCCGCCCTGTCGAGCCCGGCCGCCGTACCGAGCGCTTCCAGCCGGGCGGGAACGTCGGCCGCGGCATTGGCGTGGACCGTGCCGCACCCGCCCTCGTGGCCGGTGTTCAGCGCGGCCAGCAGGTGGACGACCTCCGCGCCGCGCACCTCGCCCACGACCAGCCGGTCCGGCCGCATCCGCAAGGCCTGCCGCACGAGGTCCTCAAGGGTGACCAGGCCGGCGCCCTCCTGGTTGGCGGGCCTGGTCTCCAGCCGGACGACGTGCGGGTGGTCCGGCCGCAGTTCGGCCGAGTCCTCCGCCAGCACGATCCGCTCTCCCGGCCCGACCAGCCCCAGGAGTGCGCTGAGCAGCGTCGTCTTGCCGCTGCCGGTGCCCCCGCTGACCAGGAAGGACAGGCGGGCCCGCAGCAACGCTCGCAGTACCTGGTCGCCACCCGGCGGCACCGTCCCCGCCGCCACGAGTTCGTCGAGGGTGAACGCCCGTGGCCGTACCACGCGCAGTGACAGGCAGGTGCAGCCGACGGCCACCGGGGGCAGCACCGCGTGCAGCCTGGTCCCGTCGGGCAACCGGGCGTCGGCCCACGGACGGGCGTCGTCCAGGCGCCGGCCGGCCACCGCGGCCAGACGCTGTGCCAGGCGTCGCACAGCGGACGCGTCCGGGAAGGAGACGGTGGTCAGCTCCAGGCCGCCACCCCGGTCGACCCACACGCGGTCGGGGGCCGACACCAGCACGTCGGTCACCGACGGGTCGGCGAGCAGCGGCTCCAGCGGGCCGCTGCCGACCAGCTCGGAGCGCAACTGCTCGGCGGCGCCCAGGACTTCCGCGTCGCCGAGGACCCGCCCCTGTTCGCGCAGCGCCTGCGCCACACGCGCGGGGGTGGGTTCGGCTCCGCTCTCGACGAGCCACTGCCGTACGCCGTCGAGGAGTGTGCCGGATCCTCGGGGCCGGTCGAGCCGGGGCCCGGCGCTCATGCGGCACCCGCCTCGGTCAGGGCCCGCTCCCAGAACTCCTTGCAGAAGCGGGCGAGCGGTCCCCGCGCGGACGCTCCGGGCGGGGACGTGCCGCCGTCCGGACGCAGCAGGCCGGACTCGACGGGCACCTCGCCGGCCAGGGGCAGGCCGAGCAGGCGGGCCACCTCGCGGTCGTCGAGGCCGGGGGCGTGCGGGCCGCGTACCGCCACCCTCAGGTCGCGCAGGACCATGCCGATCGCGGAGGCCACTCGTCCGGCCGCCGCGACGGCCCGCAGCTCGGCGGGGACCACGAGGAGCCCGACGTCGAGCTGGGCGAGGACCTCGGCGACCCCGTCGTCGATGCGCCGCGGCAGGTCGACGACGACCGTGCCGCCGCGGCGGCGGGCAGCCGCGAGCACCGCCCGCACCGCCGGAGGCGGAATGGCGACGCAGTCGCCGCGGTCCCAGCTGAGCACCCGCAGCTGATGCAGTTCGGGCAGCGACTCCTCCAGGGCGCCGCCGCCGACGCGTCCGCGTGAGGCGGCGAACGCCGGCCAGCGCAGCCCCTCGACGGCCTCGCCGCCGAGGAGGACGTCGAGTCCGCCGCCCAGTGGATCCGCGTCCACCAGCAGGGTGCGCAGTCCCTCACGCGCGGAGGTGACGGCGAGGGCGCAGGCGAGCGTGGACGCCCCGGCCCCGCCGCGCCCGCCGACGACTCCGACGGTGAGGGCGGGCCGACCGACGCCTTCGGCGACGTCGGCGATCCGGTCGACGAGCCACTGTTCCCCGTCGGGCAGCACGAGGACGTGGTCGGCGCCGATCTCGACGGCCCTGCGCCACACCCCCGAATCGTCCTGATCGCGCCCGACGAGGACCACTCCGCGGCGGCGGGCGGCACCGCGGACCCGGCGCGCGGCGTCGTCGCCGACCAGGACGAGCGGCGCGGACTCCCAGCCGCCGCGCTGTTCGGGCACCGAGTGGTGCACCTCGGGTGTGGCGCCGGCCGCGGCGCACAGCCTGAGCAGGTCGTCGAGGAGTGCCGCGTCCTCGGTGACGATCAGCGGCCTGCCGTGCCGCCCTCCGGCAGCGGACGGCGGTTCGTGTGTGACGGCTCCGGTCACGGTTTCCCTCCCCCTTCGCCGCGTGGCGCGCAGTCCTGCGCGGCCTCGCGATTCCCGTACGTGTGAAGAACCGACACCCGGTCTCCATATGAACGTCCGGCGTAAACCGGTTCGGGAGACCGGAAAACGGAACCGGTCCTGAACTCGGCGTGAGCGGACGTGTCGGAATCACGGTGCGACGAAGGAGGAAATCATGTGGATCTTGGTGGATAACTGTGGACGAGCGGGGAGTTGTGAATATCGCCGTCACTCATACCGGTGAGCGCTGTCCGCCTGGTGTACGACGCCCGCAGAGCAGTCCGATGATTACTCAACGTCACGGAGTGCGGGCATGCCGAAGGCGCGGTCCGCGTCGCCTCGATACGGCACCGCGCCCGCGTAGAAAGAGGGGAAAAGCCATCCGGACATGCGACGACCCCCGCCGGGGGGGAGAGCGGGGGTCGTCTCCACGGCCGACTCGGGGGGGGAGGAGTCGGACCGGGTTAGCACGGTCGCGAACGATCCGTGACTTCCATGGTGTACCCGAGGGCCCTCTCAGGCAAACCCACACGCCGACCTTACGCCGAATGAGCTGCCCCTATGCTCAAGGGTGTGGAAAACCACTCCTTGCCCCGCACAGCGGCCTTCTTTGACCTGGACAAGACGGTCATTGCGAAGTCGAGCACGCTCACCTTCAGCAAGTCCTTCTACCAAGGAGGGCTGATCAACCGCAGGGCGGCCCTGCGTACCGCGTATGCCCAGTTCGTCTTCCTCGTCGGCGGTATGGACCACGACCAGATGGAGCGGACCCGCGAGTACCTCTCCGCGATGGTCCGCGGCTGGAACGTCCAGCAGGTGAAGGAGATCGTCGCCGAGACCCTTCACGACCTGATCGACCCGCTCATCTACGACGAGGCCGCCTCCCTCATCGAGGAGCACCACACCGCCGGCCGCGACGTCGTCATCGTGTCCACGTCCGGTGCGGAGGTGGTCGAACCGATCGGCGAGCTGCTCGGCGCGGACCGCGTGGTGGCCACCCGGATGGTGGTGGGCGAGGACGGCTGCTTCACCGGGGACGTGGAGTACTACGCGTACGGCCCGACCAAGGCGGAGGCCGTCAGGGAGCTGGCCGGCTCCGAGGGGTACGACCTCGCGCGCTGCTACGCCTACAGCGACTCGGCGACGGATCTGCCGATGCTGGAGGCGGTCGGCCACCCGCACGCCGTGAATCCGGACCGCGCGCTGCGCCGTGAGGCCGTCGCGCGCGGGTGGCCGATCCTGGACTTCCACCGGCCGGTGCGGCTCAAGCAGCGCATTCCCGGGTTCTCCGTCCCGCCCCGCCCGGCGCTCGTCGCGATGGCGGCGCTGGGAGCCGCGGCCGCGACGGCAGGCCTGGTCTGGTACGCCAGCAGGCGGCGGACGCCAGCGATCGCCTGAGCCGCACGCTCCCCGACTGTGCCCGTTTACCACCTGTTTGAGAGCTTGAGTAAAGAACCGGCGCCAGCACTTCCGCTTCTCGGGGTCCTGGAGTAGAAAGGACTCAACGGCCCGCGAGACCAAGGACATCCGCGAGGATCACCTTAATAACGCAATCGGCCCCACGGACCGAAGCATGAGCACCGAGCACCCACGCGACGTCGACCCGTCGATTACGGGCCAGCCGCACCAGGTGACGGGCGAAGTTCCCGACCTGATGGGCACATATCGAGGACGCCTGGTAACACGGTGAGCATGCCGGCGGCGGTACGAGACCTCGTACCGCCGCAACCCTTTTCCAGGCTCCCTCCGGGGAGCCTGTCGCCGTTACGCCGCCCCGCGCTGAAGCGCCTCGCACACCGCTGTCGACTCCCGCGCCCCCAGTTCGACCGCCCTGCCGCAGTGAGCGATCCAGGCCGCCATGCCCTCCGGGGTGCCGGACACGTAGCCGCCCAGGGCCGCGAGGTAGGCCGCCCGGCCCAGTTCCGCGTGGCCGACCTCGGCGGGGCAGACCGACTTGGGGTCGAGACCGCTGCCGATCAGGACGATGCGCTCGGCGGCGCGTGCCACCAGGCCGTTGTACGAGGCGAAGGGGCGCAGAGCGAGGAGTTCGCCGTGAACGACTGCGGCCGTGACCAGGGCCGGGGCGGAACTGCCCGCGAGGATCAGCGCGGACAGCCCCTCCAGTCGGCCGGAGACCTCGTCCGCGCTCGGCGCCGGCAGCTCGATCAGCGGCTCGTCGACCGGCTCGCCCGCCCGCCTGGGGCGTCCGACCTCCTCACCGCCGGTGGCCGCGGCCACCAGGTGCAGCCGCGCGAGCACGCGCAACGGTGACTGCCGCCAGATGGACAGCAGCTGGCCCGCCTCGGCGGTCAGCCGCAGGGCCGCGCCGACGACGCGCGCCTCGTCGTCGGCACCGAAGTCACTGCGCCGGCGCACCTCCTCCAGGGCCCAGTCCGCGCCGGAGAGAGCCGCCGAGCCGCGGGAGCCGCGCAGGGCGGCCTCGGAGGTGATCGCGGTGCTCCGGCGTCGCATGATGCGGTGCCCGTAGACCCGGTCCACGGCCTTGCGCACGGTTTCGACGGAGTCGGCCACCCCGGGCAGCGATCCCAGGGCTGCGAGCGGATCGGCGGTAGCGCCTGTCGTACTCATGAGTACGACATTACGCAACGGGGGCGAGGACCCCACGATGGAGTGGTCTTCCTCACGCGGCTGCGCCACGCGGCGCGTTCGGCCCACTACTCTTGGTGAACATGAAAATTGCTTTCGTTGGGAAGGGCGGCAGCGGCAAGACCACGCTGTCCTCCCTGTTCGTCCGCCATCTCGCGGTCGGCGGTGTTCCGGTGATCGCGGTCGACGCCGATATCAACCAGCACCTGGGCGCCGCGCTCGGACTCGAAGAGGCCGAGGCCTCGGCACTGCCCGCGATGGGCGACCGGCTGCCGCTGATCAAGGACTATCTGCGTGGCACCAACCCCCGCATCGCCTCCGCCGACACGATGATCAAGACCACTCCGCCCGGCGAGGGCTCGCGGCTGCTGCGGGTGTCGGAGGACAACCCGGTGTACGACGCGTGCGCCCGACCGGTGGAACTCGACGGTGGCGCCGTCCGTTTGATGGTCACGGGACCCTTCACGGACGCCGACCTCGGGGTCGCCTGCTACCACTCCAAGACGGGAGCGGTGGAACTGTGCCTGAACCACCTGGTGGACGGCCGCGACGAGTACATGGTCGTCGACATGACGGCGGGTTCGGACTCCTTCGCCTCCGGCATGTTCACCCGCTTCGACATCACGTTCCTCGTCGCCGAGCCGACCCGGAAGGGGGTCTCCGTCTACCGCCAGTACAAGGAGTACGCCCATGACTTCGGCGTCGAGCTGAGGGTCGTGGGGAACAAGGTCCAGGGCCCTGACGACCTGGACTTCCTCCGCGCCGAGGTGGGGGACGACCTGCTCGTGACGGTCGGGCACTCCGACTGGGTACGGGCCATGGAGAAGGGCCGGCCACCCCGGTTCGACTCCCTGGAGCCCACCAACCGCCACGCCCTGGACGTGCTGCGGGCGGCCGCCGACTCGGCGTACGAGCGGCGCGACTGGGAGCGCTACACCCGCCAGATGGTGCACTTCCATCTGAAGAACGCCCGGTCGTGGGGGAACGAGCGCACGGGGGTCGACCTGGCCGCGCAGGTCGACCCCGGCTTCGTCCTCGGCGAGAGCGTGGCCGCCTCGGTGTGACGGTCGCGTGGGCCGTCCCGCGCGACGCCCGTCGCCGCCGACCGACCCGCTATCGCTTGACCGCCGGTGCCCCGGGCACGCCCTTCGGGGCCGGGGCGGGGCTGCCGGAGAGGAAGGACGCCCAGCCCTGCTTCGGGGTCTCGCCCACTCCGAGGCCGCGCAGCTTGGCCAGGAGCTGGGGGTCCTGGGCGTCCAGCCAGTCCGCGAGTTGCCGGAAGGAGACGCAGCGCACCTCCGCCTTGGTGCACACGTTCTCCACGACCTCCTCGACGGCGCGCATGTACGTGCCGCCGTTCCAGGACTCGAAGTGATTGCCGATGATCAGCGGCGCGCGGTTGCCGTCGTAGGCCCGCTGGAAGCCCCTGAGCAGGCCGTCACGCATCTGGTCGCCCCAGTACTCGTGCTTGGCGGGGTTGCCCTGGGTGGCGGTGCCGGACTGGTTGACCATGAAGTTGTAGTCCATGGTGAGCTGCTCGAAGGAGTGGCCGGGGAACGGCACGAGCTGCATGGACAGATCCCACAGGCCTTCCTTCTTGTCGGGCCAGACCTGGTTGTTGACGCCGCTGGTGTCGTAGCGGAAGCCCAGCTCCCGGCCGGCCTTGCGGAAGTTCTCCTGGCCTTCCAGACACGGCGTGCGAGCGCCGATGAGTTCCTTGTCGTAGTCGAAGGGCAGCGGGGCCGCCTTCGCCATGCCGGTGTTGGTCTTCCACGTCTTCACGAACTGTTTGGCCTGGGTGATCTCCTCCTTCCACTCCTCGACCGACCACTCGCCGACGCCACCGTCCTTGCCGCAGAAGTGGCCGTTGAAGTGGGTGCCCACCTCATTGCCCTCCAGCCAAGCCAGGCGCAGCTGCTTCACGGTGTCGGCGATGCCCTGCTCGTCGTTGAAGCCGATGTCGGAGCGGCCGGGCGAGTGCTGGGGCGGCTTGTAGAGGTCGCGCTTGTGCTCCGGCAGGAGGTACACGCCGCTGAGGAAGTAGGTCATGGTGGCGTTGTTCTCCTTGGCCACCTTGCGGAAGTGGGAGAACAGCCGCTGGCTGTCCTCGCCCGCGCCGTCCCACGAGAAGACGACGAACTGCGGCGGTTTCTGTCCGGGCTTCAGTCGTTCCGGTCGGGGCAGATGGGGCTGGGCTCCGGTGAACGCGGTGGAGCCGTCGCCGATCAGGCGGACGGCGTTCTTGGGCGCGGGGGCCGCCGGCTTCGCCTTCCGAGGCCCCGACGCCCCTTCGTCGAGACCGTGGACACCTCCGGTTCCCGTAGCGCAGCCGGCGAGCGATGCGGCGACCGCCGCGGTGATCAGGGCGCCCGCGGCGATCCTCTGGGTGGCGGCCATTTCCGCCCACCTTCTTCCTTCTCCAGGGCCAACAACGGCGCCGCCAACGTCGCACGCGACCCGAAAAGGAATTAATACGACAAGCCGATGAAATGCCCAGTTCACTCACGGGAGTGACTTATTGACCCATTTGCCGGAAAGATCCATGCTCAGGCTTTACTCTGCATTACGATTCGTTTACTGAGAGTTGATCCATCCCGCCGCTGTACGCCGTGACCCACGGCCGCAAGACGCGACCGCGCAGCCCCGGAGGAGACGGGAAACATGTCAGCCTGCGTCCCCACTCGTACGCCGGACTCGCCGCACACCCAGCGTGTCCACCCAGCCCACAACCCCCCGCGCGCCCCGCACCGCCGCTTCCGCGTGGCGGGCGCCGACGTATCCGCCGCCATCGCGGTCTTCCTCATCGCCCTGCCGCTGTCCCTCGGCATCGCCCTCGCCACCGGCGCACCCCTCCAGGCAGGCCTCGTGGCGGCCGCCGTGGGCGGGCTCGTCGCCGGACGGCTCGGTGGCTCGCCCCTCCAGGTCAGCGGACCCGCCGCCGGACTGACCGTCGTCACCGCCGACCTCATCCATCGCTACGGCTGGCGGACGACCTGTGCCATCACCGTCCTGGCCGGACTCGCCCAACTCGGCCTCGGCTGTCTGCGGGTAGCCCGCAGCGCGCTCGCCGTCAGCCCTGCCATCGTGCACGGCATGCTCGCGGGCATCGGTGTCACCATCGCCGTCGCGCAACTGCACATCGTCCTCGGAGGCAGTCCGCAGAGTGCCGTCCTCGACAACCTCCGTTCCCTGCCGGCCCAGTTGGTCGATCTGCACCCCGCCGCCGTGGCGGTCAGCGCCCTCACTCTGGTCCTGCTGCTGCTCTGGCCACGCATCCCCGGCCGCATGGGCCGCCTGCTGCGCAAGGTGCCCGCCGCACTGGTCGCCGTCGCCGGGGCCACCACGACCGCCGTCTTCGCCGGCCTGACCCAGCCCCGGGTCGAGCTGCCGTCCTGGAGCAGCCATGCCCTGGCGGGGCTGCCCGAAGGTCCGGTGCTCGGACTCGTCGCCGCCGTCCTCACCATCACGCTGGTGTGCAGTGTGCAGTCGCTGCTCGGCGCGGTCGCCGTGGACAAGCTCATCGCCGCCCGTCCCGGGGTGCCCGCCGTGATCGGCCGCTCCGACCTGGACCGGGAACTCCTCGGGCAGGGCGCCGCCAACCTGGTCTCCGGCGCACTGGGCGGACTGCCCGTCGCGGGAGTCGCGGTGCGCAGTTCCGCGAACGTCCGCGCCGGTGCCGTCAGCCGGAACTCCACCATGGTGCACGGCGTTCTCGTAGTAGCCGCCGCGCTGTTGATGGTGCCGGTCCTGGAGCTGATCCCGCTCGCCTCGCTCGCGGCCCTGGTCATGGCCGTCGGCATCCAGATGGTGTCCCTGCACCACATTCGCACGGTGACCCGCCACCGCGAGGTGCCGGTGTACGCCGTCACCACCCTCGGCGTGGTGTTCCTCGGCGTCCTGGAGGGCGTGGGCCTGGGCATCGCCGTGGCCGTCGCCGTCTCCATGCGTCGCCTCGCCCGCACCCGCATCACCCACGACGAGAGTGAGGGTGTCCATCACGTACACGTACGAGGGCAGTTGACGTTTCTGGCGGTGCCACGCCTCAGCCGTGCCCTGCACCACGTGCCACAAGGATGCCGTGTCGTCGTCGAGTTGGACGGTTCCTTCATGGACCACGCGGCGTACGAGACGTTGCAGGACTGGCAGAGAACGCACATCGCGCAGGGCGGCTCCGTGGAGCTGACCAGCCGCCGCACCGGCACGGCGACCGACATCCAAACCGGCGCCGACCCCAGCATGGACTCCGACACCTGCGCCGACACCGAGGGCGTCGGGCCGGACGCCTCCCCCGCCCCAGCCGTCGTCTCCACCGACACGGCGGACAGCCCCCTCGCCGGTTGCCGCTGCCGCCCCTGGACACCATGGCGCAACCACCAGTGCGACGGGCCGATGCAGGCACCGTCGCCCGGTGGTCGTACCTCGGGGCGCCGGGAAGGGCTGCCCGTGGAACCGTTCGACGGGGAGCCAGGCGGGCGTTCTTCCGGCGCACTCCTGGTGAAAGCCGCGGAGTCCACGCGGTCGGCCGCCACGAGCGGGCCCGCCACGTCCACCGCTCCCGCCTCGCCCACGTCAGCCACCGCACAGACGGGGGAGGCCGAGCACGCCAAGCAGGGCGAGCACACCGATCCTGCCGAGGACACCGAGCGCACCCAGCCCCTGGGTGCCGCCGGGTCCCGGCCGAGTGCCCGTCAGCTGGTCCGTGGGATCAGCGCCTTCCAGCGGAACACCGCACCACTGGTGCGCGGTGAGCTGGCGCGGCTGGCTCGGGAGGGGCAGCAGCCGTCCCAGCTGTTCCTGACCTGCGCCGACTCGCGGGTGGTCACGTCGATGATCACCTCCAGTGGCCCCGGCGACCTGTTCGTGGTGCGCAATGTGGGCAACCTCGTACCCCCTCCCGGTGAGGAGAGTGGGGACGACTCGGTGGCGGCCGCCATCGAGTACGCGGTGGACGTGCTGAAGGTGCGGTCCATCACGATCTGCGGGCACTCCGGGTGCGGGGCCATGCAGGCACTGCTCGACACCGAACCAGGTGGCGCGCGGACGCCGTTGCAGCGGTGGCTGCGGCACGGTCTGCCGAGCCTGGAGCGGATGGCCGACCCCGGCCGACCCTGGGCGCGGCTGGCCGGACGTGCCGCCGCCGACGCGGTCGAGCAGCTCTGCCTGACCAATGTGGTCGAGCAGTTGGCGAGTCTGCGGGCCCATGAGTCGGTGGCGCGGGCACTGCGGGCCGGGGAGCTGGAGCTGCACGGGATGTACTTCCACGTGGGCGAGGCCCAGGCCTACCTGCTCAGCGAGGCGGGGGTGGGCGAGGGCGGAGCCGAGGTGTTCGACCATGTGGGAGTGGCGGATCTGAGCGCCTGAGAGGTCGGGGCGGGGCGGGGCCGGCCCGTGCGTCGGGGCGGGGCGGAGCTGGCCCGTGCGTCGGCCCCGCCCCGCCACCCACTCCCCGTGGCCCGCCCGGCTTGGCTTCCCCTCCGCACACACCCGCCGTGCTCGGCTCCCCTCACCACGCGCCCGCCCCGCTCGGCCGCCCTCCCCACGCACCCGCCCAGCGCCACCCGGCTCCTCACCCGTCCCCACCCGGCTCCCCTCCCCACACACCCGCCCAGCGCCACCCGGCTCCCCTCCCCACGCACCCGCCCGGCGTCACCCGGCTCCGCTCACCTCCTCGCTACACGCTCCCGTCTCTGCACGGCTCGGCTCCTCCCTCTCCCGAATGTGAAAGCCGTTACACCCCTGAACTCCACCCGACCGGCACCCGTGGGTACGGATGACTCGGAGCGACAGGAACGGAGCCGCACCGTACGGCCCCGACAGGTCTAAACCAATTTCCTGTCGACCCTTGTCACCGGCTCCTGGGTCTGATGAGCTGTGGCCTGGGACACAACGGACACCCTTGGAAAGGGAGATGTCGTGAGCAACGAAAGCCTGGCCAACCTGCTCAAGGAAGAGCGCAGGTTCGAGCCGCCCGCCGACCTGGCCGCCAACGCCAATGTCACGGCGGAGGCGTACGAGCAGGCCAAGGCTGACAGGCTCGGCTTCTGGGCCGAGCAGGCCCGTCGGCTCGCCTGGGACACGGAGCCGACGGAGACGCTGGACTGGTCGAACCCGCCGTTCGCCAAGTGGTTCAAGGACGGCCGGCTCAACGTCGCGTACAACTGCGTGGACCGGCATGTGGAGGCCGGGCACGGCGACCGGGTGGCGATCCACTTCGAAGGTGAACCGGGCGACAGCCGCGCGCTCACCTACGCCCAGCTCAAGGACGAGGTCTCCAAGGCCGCCAACGCCCTGCTGGAGCTGGGCGTGCGCAAGGGCGACCGGGTCGCCGTCTACATGCCGATGATCCCCGAGACGGCGATCGCGATGCTGGCGTGCGCCCGCATCGGCGCCGCGCACTCGGTGGTCTTCGGCGGCTTCTCGGCGGACGCGCTCGCCACCCGCATCCAGGACGCCGACGCCAAGGTCGTCATCACCTCGGACGGCGGATACCGGCGCGGCAAGCCGTCGGCGCTGAAGCCGGCCGTCGACGACGCGGTCGCGCGCGTGGACAACGTCGAGCACGTTCTGGTGGTCCGGCGCACCGGGCAGGAGGTCGCCTGGGACGACAGCCGTGACGTGTGGTGGCACGAGATCGTCGAGCGGCAGCCGGCCGAGCACACGCCCGAGGCGTTCGAGGCCGAGCACCCGCTGTTCATCCTCTACACCTCCGGCACCACGGGTAAGCCGAAGGGCATCCTGCACACCTCCGGCGGCTACCTCACCCAGACCGCGTACACCCACCACGCCGTGTTCGACCTCAAGCCCGAGACCGACGTGTACTGGTGCACCGCCGACGTCGGCTGGGTCACCGGCCACTCCTACATCGTGTACGGGCCGCTGGCGAACGGCGCGACGCAGGTCATGTACGAGGGCACCCCGGACACCCCGCACCAGGGCCGCTTCTGGGAGATCGTGCAGAAGTACGGGGTGACGATCCTCTACACCGCGCCGACCGCGATCCGTACGTTCATGAAGTGGGGCGACGACATCCCCGCGAAGTTCGACCTCTCCAGCCTGAGGATCCTGGGATCGGTGGGCGAACCGATCAACCCCGAGGCCTGGATCTGGTACCGCAAGCACATCGGCGCGGACCGCACACCGGTGGTGGACACCTGGTGGCAGACCGAGACCGGCGCGATGATGATCTCGCCGCTGCCGGGCGTGACCGCGGCCAAGCCCGGTTCCGCCCAGACTCCGCTGCCCGGCATCTGCGCGACCGTCGTCGACGACGAGGCCAACGAGGTGCCCGACGGCGGCGGCGGCTACCTCGTCCTGACCGAGCCGTGGCCCTCCATGCTGCGCACGATCTGGGGCGACGACCAGCGGTTCCTCGACACCTACTGGTCACGCTTCGAGGGCAGGTACTTCGCCGGTGACGGCGCCAAGAAGGACGACGACGGCGACATCTGGCTGCTCGGCCGGGTCGACGACGTGATGCTCGTCTCCGGCCACAACATCTCCACCACCGAGGTCGAGTCCGCCCTCGTCTCCCATCCGTCCGTCGCCGAGGCGGCCGTGGTGGGCGCCGCCGACGACACCACCGGACAGGCGATCGTCGCGTTCGTCATCCTGCGCGGCACGGCGAACGCCGAGGACGAAGACCTGGTCGCCGACCTGCGCAACCACGTCGGCACCGCGCTCGGCCCGATCGCCAAGCCCAAGCGCGTCCTGCCGGTCGCCGAACTGCCCAAGACCCGCTCCGGCAAGATCATGCGCCGTCTGCTGCGGGACGTGGCCGAGAACCGGCAGCTGGGGGACGTCACCACGCTGACGGACTCCACCGTCATGGACCTCATCCAGAAGAAGCTCCCCGCGGCACCCAGCGAGGACTGAGCAAGGCCCCGCGGACCGACGTCCAGGCACCCCGCGCCCAGTGCGCGGGGTGCCCTGTTCGCACCTAACGTGAGAATCGCCGGAACACCCCGGATTCACCTTAGGTAAAGTAAACAAAGGTGAGCCGGGAAGTCTGGTCGGCACGAGTTCCGTGCTGTCCACCACCGGAGGCTTCACCGTGACCGCGCCCCGCGCCGACACCCCCCGCGCCACGACTCCCCGCAAGGTCTTCGGACGCCTGTCCCTGCCCGAGCGGAACTACGTCGCGGACGCGCTGCGCACCGAGACCGTCGGCGGTGTGCTGCTGCTGGTCGCCGCCGTCGCCGCGTTGCTCTGGGCGAACATCCCGGTGCTGCGCGACAGCTATGAGAACGTCAGCCACTTCCACCTCGGGCCCGAGGCGCTCGGGCTGAACCTGTCGATCGCGCACTGGGCGGCCGACGGACTCCTCGCTGTGTTCTTCTTCGTCGCCGGCATCGAGCTGAAGCGGGAACTCGTCGCCGGTGACCTGAAGGACCCGCGGGCCGCCGCGTTGCCCGTCGTGGCCGCCCTGTGCGGCATGGCCGTACCGGCACTGGTCTACGTACTGACGAACCTCACCGGCGGCGGCGCCATGGACGGCTGGGCCGTGCCCACCGCCACCGACATCGCCTTCGCGCTCGCCGTGCTGGCCGTCATCGGCACCTCCCTGCCCAGCGCCCTGCGGGCCTTCCTGCTGACTCTCGCCGTGGTCGACGACCTCTTCGCGATCCTGATCATCGCCGTCTTCTTCACCGACGGCATCGACTTCGCCGCGCTCGGCGGCGCGGCCGTCGGCCTCGGCGTGTTCTGGCTGCTGCTGCGCACGGGCGTACGCGGCTGGTACGTGTACGTGCCACTGGCGCTGGTGATCTGGGCGCTGATGTACAACAGCGGCGTGCACGCCACCATCGCGGGCGTCGCGATGGGCCTGATGCTGCGCTGCGCCACCCGCGAGGGCGAGGAGCACTCCCCCGGCGAGCGCATCGAACACCTCGTCCGCCCACTGTCGGCAGGCCTCGCCGTTCCGCTGTTCGCCCTGTTCAGCGCCGGGGTGTCGATCTCCGGAGGCGCTCTCTCCGATGTGTTCACCCGACCGGAGACGCTCGGTGTCGTCCTGGGCCTGGTCGTCGGCAAGACGGTCGGCATCTTCTGCGGCACCTGGCTGACCGTCCGCTTCACCCGGGCCTCGCTCAGTGAGGACCTCGCCTGGGCGGACGTCTTCGCCGTCGCCTCGCTCGCCGGTATCGGCTTCACCGTCTCGCTGCTGATCGGGGAGCTGGCCTTCGACGGCGACGCGGCCCTCACCGACGAGGTCAAGGCGGCCGTCCTGATGGGCTCGCTGATCGCGGCGGTCCTGGCGACCGTCCTGCTGAAGGTGCGCAACGCCAAGTACCGCCGGATCTGCGAGGCCGAGGAGCGCGACGAGGACCTCGACGGCATCCCGGACATCTACGAGGACGACGACCCGGCATACCACCTGCGGATGGCGGACATCCACGAACGCAAGGCCGCGGAGCACCGCCGACTGGCCGCGGAGAAGGCCGCCGCGCGCCACGGGCTTGCCGAAGTGACGGGCGAGGCGGGCGAGGAGGGCGACCGTCCGGCATGATCTGACGGGACGGTACAAAAGACGGGACCGCACGCAGTCAGGCAGAAGACGGCGGAACCGTACAAGACGAGGGAGACCGCGATGAGCGCACCCGACGGCAGCCCGGTCGGCGCCGAACGTAGCATCGGCCAGCTGTTCGCCTCCGCGACGACCGAGATGTCGGCGCTGGTGCACGACGAGATCGCGCTGGCGAAGGCCCAGCTCAAGCAGGACGTCAAGCGTGGGGCGACGAGCGGCGGGGCGTTCACGGTGGCCGCCGCGATCCTGCTGTTCTCGCTGCCGATGCTGAATTTCGCCCTCGCGTACGGCATCCGTACCTGGAGCAACTGGAACCTGGCGATCTGCTTCCTGCTGTCCTTCGCGGCGAACGTCCTGATCGCCGTGGTCCTGGCGCTGATCGGCGTCCTCTTCGCCAAGAAGGCCAAGAAGAGCAAGGGCCCGCAGAAGGTCGCCGCCTCGATGAAGGAGTCGGCGGGCGTCCTGCAGAACGCCAAGCCGCACCCGCGGCCCGAGCCGGCGGGGGACCATGGCCGGAAGGCCCTCGATCCTGTGGCACGCTCGTCGTCATGACGGACCCCGCCACCCCTTCGGCTCAGCCGGCCTCAGTCGTACGGCCCGAGTTCGTCGGCGAGACCAAGGTGACCCACCGGGAGGTCGCCGCCAACGGCGCGCGCTTCCACATCGCCGAGCTGGGCGACGGTCCCCTCGTGATGCTGGTGCACGGCTTCCCCCAGTTCTGGTGGACGTGGCGGCACCAGCTGACCGCGCTGGCCGACGCCGGCTTCCGGGCCGTCGCCATGGACCTGCGGGGCGTCGGCGGCAGCGACCGCACGCCCCGCGGCTACGACCCGGCCAACCTCGCCCTCGACATCACCGGCGTGATCCGTTCCCTCGGCGAGCCGGACGCCGCGCTGGTCGGCCATGACCTGGGCGGCTATCTGGCGTGGACCGCGGCGGTCATGCGCCCCAAGCTCGTACGGCGGCTCGCGGTCGCCTCGATGCCGCACCCGAGGCGCTGGCGCTCGGCGATGCTCGCCGACGTCCGGCAGACCACCGCCGGATCCCACATCTGGGGGTTCCAGCGGCCGTGGATCCCGGAGCGCCGGCTGACCGCCGACGACGGCGAGCTGGTCGGCCGGCTGATCCGGGAGTGGTCCGGGCCACGGCCGACGGACGACGAGGCGATCGACACGTACCGGCGGGCGATGTGCATCCCCTCCACCGCGCACTGCTCGGTGGAGCCCTACCGGTGGCTGGTGCGGTCGATGGCCCGGCCGGACGGGATCCAGTTCTACCGGCGCATGAAGCGGCCGGTGCGCGTGCCGACGCTGCATCTGCACGGCTCCCTGGACCCGGTGATGCGCACCCGCAGCGCGGCCGGGTCGGGCCAGTACGTCGAAGCGCCGTACCGCTGGCGGCTGTTCGACGGGCTCGGACACTTCCCGCACGAGGAGGATCCGGTCGCCTTCTCCACCGAACTGGTCAACTGGCTGAAGGATCCCGAACCCGATCGGTGACCGGGACGTCGCGACCGGTACCCGGAGGTGAACGCCTGTACTACGAACAGCCAATTGCCTGCCGCATAGGCCAATTGGCGGGCTCCCGGGCGGTTATGGACCTTGGGGCGAGGGCACACGTCGGTGTATGGGCTGGACGCACGACTACAGTGACGCGGCAGGCGACCACCACTCGGCCGGTGGTCTCGACTCCCACCAACGAGGCAGCGGCCCGCAGTTGCAGGGCAGCGACCTGCGGGTGGGCATTCCGCTCATCCTGCGCCGCCGGGCCCGCTGGGTCTCGGTGCGCCTGCGTCACCCGCGCGACTGACGGTCTGGCGCGGGACCCTCCCGGACCCGGTCCGCCGACCGACGAGCCGCACCCCTTCCCCAGGGCCGCAGTCCGCCGCTCGACGGCCGGCACCGCCTCACAGGGCGCAGTTGTCGCTGTCCACCTGCTGGTTGGCGGTGCGTCCCCGGGCGATGTCCTGCCGGATCTCGTCCGCGGTGAGCGCGTAGCCGGTGTCGGCGTCGTCGAGGGACTTCGCAAAGACCACGCCGTACACCTTGCCCTCGGGCGTGAGCAGCGGGCCTCCGGAGTTGCCCTGGCGGACCGTCGCGTACAGCGAGTACACGTCACGCCGGACGGTGCCGCGGTGGTAGATGTCCGGGCCGTTGGCCGTGATGCGGCCTCGCACGCGCGCCGCTCGGACGTCGTACGCGCCGTTCTCCGGGAAGCCGGCGACGATCGCGTTGTCCCCGCTCGAAGCGTCCCCGGTGGTGAACTGCAGGACGGGCGCGTCGAGATCCGGTACGTCGAGGACGGCGATGTCGCGCTTCCAGTCGTACAGCACGACCGTGGCGTCGTGCTTGCGGCCCTCGCCGCCTATCTGGACGGTCGGCTCGTCGACACCGCCCACGACATGCGCGTTGGTCATGACGCGGCGCTCGCCGAAGACGAAGCCGGTGCCTTCCAGCACCTTGCCGCAGCTCTCGGCGGTGCCCATGACCTTGACGATGGAGCGTTGCGCGCGGACCGCCACGGCGCTGCCGGCCAGAGCCGGGTCGGGCGGCTGGACCTCGGTGATCGGCTCGTTGGCGAACGGGCTGAAGACCTGCGGGAAGCCGTTCTGCGCGAGGACGGAGGAGAAGTCGGCGAACCAGGTGTCGGCCTGGGCGGGAAGCGCCTCGGACACGCCGTGCAGCACCGTGGAGCTACGGACCTCCTTGCCCAGCGTGGGCAGGGTCGTACCGGCGAGGGCGGACCCGATCAGCCACGCCACCAGCAGCATCGCGACGACGTTGACCAGGGCGCCACCGGTCGCGTCCAGCGCGCGGGCCGGGGACCAGATGATGTAGCGGCGCAGCTTGTTGCCCAGGTGGGTGGTGAGGGCCTGGCCCACGGAGGCGCAGACGATGACGACGACGACCGCGACGACGGCGGCCGTGGTGCTCACCTCGGAGTTGTCGGTCAGCCAGTCCCAGAGGACCGGCAGCAGATAGACGGCGACGAGTCCGCCGCCGAGGAAACCGATCACCGACAGGATGCCGACGACGAAGCCCTGGCGGTAGCCGACGACCGCGAACCAGACGGCCGCGACCAGCAACAGGATGTCCAGCACGTTCACCGTTCAGGCCTCGCCTCTTTCTACCCGGCCACGGCAGGCCGGCCGGGGGCCGGAGGGTCGTCCTCCGGGTACACACAGCACGGACGCCACCCTGTCACGACCGCCAGTCGAGTGGCACCAGCTTCTCGCGGTCCCAGGGGCGCTCCCAGCCCGCGTAGTGCAGGAGACGGTCGATCACCCCGGCGGTGAAGCCCCACACAAGGGCGGATTCGACCAGGAATGCCGGGCCTCGGTGGCCGCTGGGGTGGTACGCCGTGGCACGGTTGGCGGGGTCCGTGAGATCCGCCACGGGAACCGTGAACACGCGGGCGGTCTCGTTGGGGTCGACCACGCCGACCGGGGTGGGCTCGCGCCACCAGCCCAGCACGGGGGTCACGACGAACTCGCTGACCGGGATGTACAGCTTGGGCAGCACACCGAACAGCTGCACGCCCGCGGGATCCAGGCCGGTCTCCTCCTCTGCCTCGCGCAGGGCGGCTCGCAGCGGGCCGTCGCCGTGCGGATCGCCGTCCTGCGGATCGAGGGCCCCGCCGGGGAAGGACGGCTGCCCGGCGTGCGAGCGAAGTGAGCTGGCACGCTCCATGAGCAGCAGCTCGGGGCCGCGCTCGCCGTCGCCGAAAAGGATCAGGACGGCCGACTGCCGCCCGCCTCCGTCCTCCGGGGGGAGGAACCGGCTGAGCTGGCGCGGCTGCACCGTCTCCACGGCGTCCACCACCGGATCCAGCCAGGCCGGCAGTCCCCTCCTGCTGAGGACCACCGCCCCGCCCTGCGTGTCACTCGCGCGCGTCATCGCCCCACCACCCCCGCTCTGCGTGGTCCAACGCCCGAGGAGGCGCGAATCGTTCCGGTTCGGCGGGGTCGCACCCTGCCTCATCCGGCCCCCAGCGGAGGAGCGGGCCGGCCGCCCGCGTCCAGGTAGGCCTGGGGCGGGTTCAGCCGTTGGCCGGGGAAGCCGCCCTTCTCGTACTTCAGCAGCTTCTTCGCCTTCTCGGGGTCCGTCTCCCCCTCGCCGTACGCCGGGCAGAGCGGGGCGATGGGGCAGGCGCCGCAGGCGGGCTTGCGGGCGTGGCAGATGCGGCGCCCGTGGAAGATCACGTGGTGCGAGAGCATCGTCCACTCGCTCTTGGGGAAGAGCGAGCCGACGGCCGCCTCGATCTTGTCCGGCTCGGTCTCCTGGGTCCACCGCCAGCGCCGTACCAGTCGCTGGAAGTGCGTGTCCACGGTGATTCCCGGTCGGCCGAACGCGTTGCCCAGCACCACGAAGGCGGTCTTGCGGCCCACTCCGGGCAGCTTCACCAGGTCCTCGAGGCGCCCGGGCACCTCACCGTCGAACTGCTCGACCAGGGCCTTGGAGAGGCCTATCACCGACCTGGTCTTGGCGCGGAAGAAACCCGTCGGGCGCAGGATCTCCTCGACGTCCTCCGGATCGGCGGCTGCCAGGTCCTCGGGGGTCGGGTACCTCGAGAAGAGGCCGGGGGTGGTCTGGTTGACCCGGAGGTCGGTGGTCTGGGCGGACAGAACCGTGGCGACCACGAGTTGGAAGGGGTTCTCGAAGTCCAGCTCGGGGTGGGCGTAGGGGTAGATCTCGGACAGCTCGCGGTTGATGCGGCGGGCTCGGCGGACCAGGGCGGTGCGGGACTCGTCCTTGGGAGGCTTCGGCGACTGGGGAGACTCCCGTGACTTCCGTTGCTCCGACCGCTTCTGGGACTTCTGAGGCTTGGCGGCGGCCGTCACGGCGGCGGTCGCGGCGGCGGTCTCGGCATTCGTCGCGGCGGCGGTCTCGGCATTCGTCGCGGGCGCTTCCTTCGGAGGCGCCTTCCTGGCGGGTGCCTTCTTCGCGGGGGCCTTCTTCGCGGGGGCCTTCTTCGCGGGCGCCTTCTTCGCAGCGGCCTTCGCGGGGACCTTCCGCACGGCCGCCTTCTTCACGGGGGCCGCCTTCCTGCCGGCCGCCGGCCTACGGCCGGTGGACGTGCCCTCGGAAGCCGACGGCCCCTCGGCAGCCGCCTTCTTCACGGCTTTCGCCCTCTCCTCGTCACCACCGAAGGCCTGTTCGCCCACAGCGGAATCACCACGTACAACCACCTGCCCAGCCCCCTCGGCCTGTGTTTTCACCGGCGATTCGGACACCCGGCCAGCCTAAAGCCCGACACCGACATCCGCCCCGGACCCTGAAGATCAGCCCCCAATTGGACCCCTGCCGCTTACCCCAGGACACCTGTGCGGCATCCTTGTGACAGATCACACTGTTTGGACCGTCCGGCAAAATGGGGAACACGGACCCCTGGCACACGGGGGAGCACCATCCCCTGAGCAGGTCGACAAGGAGAGAACTCGTGGACGACGTCCTCCGGCGCAACCCGCTCTTCGCGGCACTAGACGACGAGCAGGCCGCGGAGCTCCGCGCCTCCATGAGCGAGGTGACGCTCGCCCGTGGCGACTCCCTGTTCCACGAGGGAGACCCCGGCGACCGGCTCTACGTCGTCACCGAAGGCAAGGTCAAGCTCCACCGCACCTCCCCGGACGGCCGCGAGAACATGCTGGCGGTGGTCGGCCCCAGCGAGCTGATCGGCGAGCTGTCGCTGTTCGACCCGGGCCCGCGCACGGCGACCGCCACGGCGCTGACCGAGGTGAAGCTGCTCGGCCTCGGCCACGGCGATCTCCAGCCCTGGCTGAACGCCCGCCCCGAGGTGGCCACCGCGCTTCTGCGCGCCGTCGCCCGGCGACTGCGCAAGACCAACGACGCCATGTCCGACCTGGTCTTCTCCGACGTTCCCGGACGCGTCGCGCGCGCCCTGCTGGACCTCTCCCGCCGCTTCGGCGTGCAGTCCGAGGAAGGCATCCACGTCGTCCACGACCTCACCCAGGAGGAGTTGGCCCAGCTGGTCGGCGCGTCCCGCGAGACCGTGAACAAGGCGCTGGCGGACTTCGCGCAGCGTGGCTGGCTCCGGCTGGAGGCACGGGCGGTCATCCTGCTGGACGTGGAGCGACTGGCCAAGCGGTCTCGCTGACCGCGGGCCTGGGCCGACGGGCTTGACCGACGGGCTGGGCCGTGAGCTGGGCCGCCGGGCTTCGCCGACAGGGCGCCTGTGCGGGCGTCCCAGATCGACGGGTCGGCGCGCTGCGTCACGGCCGTGCCCGGCTGCTGCGCGACGCGGTGAGGTACGACCTCGGATGGTTCGTGGCGTGTCCGTGCACGCCGCTGCGGGGCGAGGCCCCGGCCGCACGTCCACCCGCCACCGGGCACCCCCCTTCGCGCCCGGGAGATCAGCGGCGCCCTCGCGCTCCTCCTCCCGCGCCGGCGCGTCCGCGTCGCCGAGGCACACGGGCCCGGCTGCGGCCCGCCCGGTGCCGCCCGGTTCCGTGGCCCGCCGTATACGCGCGTGCGGCGCAAAAGCATCCCGGCCGGGCTGGGAGAGCCGGACCGAGAGGCCGGGCCCGGGGACCCGACCGAGACTGCGAGGGCCGGCCGGACCGGACTAGATGAGGCCGTGCTCCTGGAGGTACTCCAGCTGGGCCCGTACCGACAGTTCCGCCGCCGGCCACAGGGAGCGGTCGACGTCGGCGTAGACACGGGCGACGACCTCGGCGGGGCCCTGGAAGCCGTCCTCCACGGCCGTCTCCACCTGGGCGAGGCGGTGGGCGCGGTGGGCGAGGTAGAACTCGACGGCGCCCTGGGCGTCCTCCAGGACGGGCCCGTGGCCCGGCAGCACGGTGTGGACGCCGTCGTCGACCGTGAGGGACCTGAGCCGACGCAGCGAGTCCAGGTAGTCGCCGAGGCGGCCGTCGGGGTGCGCCACCACCGTCGTACCGCGGCCGAGGATCGTGTCGCCGGTCAGGACGGCGCGGTCGGCCGGCAGGTGGAAGCAGAGCGAGTCGGCGGTGTGGCCCGGCGTCGGTACGACCCGCAGCTCCAGGCCGCCGACCGCGATCACGTCACCGGCGGCCAGGCCCTCGTCACCCAGCCGTAGCGCCGGGTCCAGGGCGCGCACCTTCGTGCCGGTCAGCTCGGCGAAGCGGGCGGCGCCCTCGGCGTGGTCGGGATGGCCGTGGGTGAGGAGGGTCAGGGCGACGCGCTTGCCGGCCCTGCCGGCGGTGTCGACGACATTGCGCAGGTGAGCCTCGTCCAGCGGGCCCGGGTCGATCACGACGGTCAGGTCCGAGCCGGGCTCGGAGACGAGCCAGGTGTTCGTGCCGTCCAGGGTCATCGCGGAGGCGTTGGGCGCCAGGACGTTGACCGCGCGCGGGGTGGCGGGGCCCGACAGGACCCCGCCCCGGGGCCGGCCGGGCAGGGCGGCTGCGTCGGTCATGCGGAACCTCCACCGGCCGGGACGTGCTTGGTGAACTCGTCGTGGCCCGGCCAGGAGAGCACGACCTCGCCGTCCTCCAGGCGGGCCCGCGCCAGGACCGGGGCGAGGTCGCGCGCGGGTGCGGCGGCCAGGGCCTCGGCGGCCGTGCCGTACGGGAGCAGTTGGCGCAGGGTCGCGATCGTGGGCGGCATCATCAGCAGCTCGCCCTCGTCGTACGAGGCGGCGGCGTCGGCGGGACGGATCCAGACCGTGCGGTCGGCCTCTGTGGAGGCGTTGCGGGTGCGCTGGCCGTCGGGGAGCGCGGCGACGAAGAACCAGGTGTCGTAGCGGCGGGGCTCGAACTCCGGGGTGATCCAGCGCGTCCAGGCGCCCAGCAGATCGGAGCGCAGCACCAGCCCCCGTCGGTCGAGGAACTCCGCGAAGGAGGTCTCGCGGGCCACGAGGGCGGCCCGGTCGGCCTCCCAGTCGTCGCCGGTGGTGTCGCCGACGACCGCTTCGGCGGTCGGCCCGGCGAGCAGCACGCCGGCCTCCTCGTACGTCTCCCGCACGGCCGCGCAGACGATCGCCTGGGCCGTGGTCTCCTCGACGCCGAGCCGCTCGGCCCACCACGCGCGCGTGGGGCCCGCCCAGCGCACATGGTGGTCGTCGTCGCGGGGGTCGACTCCGCCGCCCGGATACGCGTACGCGCCTCCGGCGAAGGCCATGGAGGCGCGTCTGCGCAGCATGTGGACGACAGGACCGCCGCCGGCGTCCTTCAGGAGCATCACCGTGGCCGCGCGTTTCGGGGCGACCGGGGTGAGTGTGCCGTCCGCGAGCGCACGGATGCGTTCCGGCCAGTCCGGTGGAAACCACTGCCCATTCGCCATGGCCGGAGGCTATCCCGTGACGGGCGAATGTTCGAGAGGTGCCCGAGGTCAGGGGGTGCGCCCGCCGTGGGCGGGCCGCCCCCGCCGTCCGGTGTCCACCGGTTCCAGCGGCTACTCCGCCAGCTCGACCTGGATCTCCACCTCGACCGGGGCGTCCAGGGGCAGGACCGCGACGCCCACCGCGCTGCGCGCGTGCACGCCCTTGTCGCCGAGGACCTCGCCCAGCAGCTCGCTCGCGCCGTTGACGACGGCGGGCTGGCCGGTGAAGTCGGAGGCCGACGCCACGAACCCGACGACCTTCACCACGCGCGCGATGCGGTCCAGGTCACCGGCGACCGACTTGACGGCGGCCAGGGCGTTCAGGGCGCAGGTGCGGGCCAGGTCCTTGGCTTCCTCGGGGGTGACCTCCGCGCCGACCTTGCCCGTGACCGGAAGCTTGCCCTCCACCATCGGCAGTTGGCCGGACGTGTACACGTACCGTCCGGACCGCACGGCCGGCTGGTAGGACGCGAGCGGCGGTACGACCGCGGGCAGGGTCAGGCCCAGCTCGGCGAGCCTCGCCTCGACCGCGCTCACGCCTTCTCCCGCTTCAGGTAGGCCACGAGCTGCTCGGGGTTGTTCGGGCCGGGCACGACCTGGACGAGCTCCCAGCCGTCCTCGCCCCAGGTGTCCAGAATCTGCTTCGTGGCATGGACGAGCAGCGGCACGGTTGCGTATTCCCACTTGGTCATGGGCCGACCTTATCCGCTGTGACGCGAGGGTTCGTCCCCGGCCATGTGGCCGATCGGACACCGGTTATCCACAGCCTCCCGGTTGGCTCGCGCGCCGACTGGTTACGCTCGAAGACGTGAGCAGGCTCCAGGTCGTCAGCGGCAAGGGCGGGACCGGAAAGACCACGGTCGCCGCCGCTCTCGCGTTGGCTCTCGCGACCGAGGGGAAGCGGACGCTTCTCGTCGAGGTCGAGGGCCGCCAGGGCATCGCGCAACTCTTCGAGACGGAGGCGCTGCCTTATGAGGAGCGGAAGATCGCCGTCGCTCCCGGGGGCGGGGAGGTGTACGCCCTGGCGATCGACCCCGAACTGGCCCTTCTGGACTACCTCCAGATGTTCTACAAGCTGGGCGGCGCGGGCCGGGCCCTGAAGAAGCTGGGCGCGATCGACTTCGCCACCACCATCGCGCCCGGCCTGAGGGACGTACTCCTCACCGGCAAGGCGTGCGAGGCCGTGCGCAGGAAGGACAAGAGCGGACGGTTCGTGTACGACCACGTCGTCATGGACGCCCCTCCCACGGGCCGCGTCACCCGCTTCCTGAACGTGAACGACGAGGTCGCGGGCCTCGCCAGGATCGGCCCGATACACAATCAGGCGCAGGCCGTGATGCGGGTGCTGAAGTCCCCGGAGACGGCCGTGCACCTGGTGACGCTGCTGGAGGAGATGCCCGTCCAGGAGACCGCCGACGGCATCGCCGAACTGCGGGCCGCGAGCCTGCCCGTGGGGCGGGTCGTGGTGAACATGGTCCGGCCCGAGGTGTTGGACGCGGACGGGCTGGAACTCGTCAGGACGGTGGCGCGTTCCTCTGTTGCGCGGTCGCTGTCCGCCGCGGGGCTCGGCGGGGCACGCCGGGGCGGGCACGCCGAGCGGCTGGTGGACCCGCTGCTGGCCCAGGCCGGCGAGTACGCCGCGCGGTATGCGCTGGAGCAGGAGCAGCGTGCCGTACTGGGCGAGCTGGGTCTGCCGTTGCACGAACTGCCGCTGCTCGCCGAGGGTGTGGACCTGGCGGGCCTGTACGAAATCGCCGGCGAGCTGCGGAAGCAGGGGATGTCATGAGCGCGGACGAGGCCCAGGTCCAGGAGGAGGGCACCCGCCGTCCCGCCCCCGTGCGCACGCTGGACGTCGACCCCCTGCTCGACGATCCGGGGACCCGCATCGTGGTGTGCTGCGGTTCGGGCGGGGTCGGCAAGACGACGACCGCGGCGGCGCTGGGCCTCAGGGCGGCCGAGCGCGGCCGCAAGGTGGTCGTCCTCACCATCGACCCCGCCCGCCGTCTCGCGCAGTCCATGGGCATCGACTCGCTCGACAACACGCCCCGCCGGGTGAAGGGCGTCGACGGCGACGGCGAGCTGCACGCGATGATGCTCGACATGAAGCGCACCTTCGACGAGGTGGTCGAGGCGCACGCGGACGCCGAGCGGGCGGCCACGATCCTGTCGAACCCCTTCTACCAGTCCCTCTCCGCGGGCTTCGCCGGCACGCAGGAGTACATGGCGATGGAGAAGCTGGGGCAGCTGCGGGCGCGGGACGAGTGGGACCTGATCGTCGTCGACACACCGCCGTCCCGCTCGGCGCTGGACTTCCTGGACGCGCCCAAGCGCCTCGGGTCGTTCCTGGACGGGCGGCTGATCCGGCTGCTGACGGCCCCGGCCAAGCTGGGCGGCCGCGCCGGGATGAAGTTCCTCAACGTCGGGATGTCGATGATGACCGGCACCCTCGGCAAGCTGCTCGGCGGCCAACTCCTCAAGGACGTCCAGACGTTCATCGCCGCGATGGACACGACCTTCGGTGGTTTCCGCACGCGCGCGGACGCCACGTACAAGCTTCTCCAGGCTCCCGGGACGGCGTTCCTCGTGGTGGCGGCGCCCGAGCGGGACGCGCTGCGGGAGGCGGCGTACTTCGTGGAGCGGCTGGCCGCCGAGCGCATGCCGCTGGCCGGCCTGGTGCTCAACCGGGTCCATGGCAGCGGCGCCGCCCAGCTGTCCGCCGAGCGGGCGCTCGCCGCCGCCGAAAATCTTGCGGAAGCCCGCATTGTGGATCAGGGCGGCGGGAAAGCTGGACTTCGTCACTCTCCCGACACGTACGGCAGTTCAGAATCGACCGCTCCGGGGACACCGGCCCCCGACAGTGACACCGCCGATGGCTCCCCCACCGGCTCCGACCTGGCGCGGTCCACCGACCAGCTCACCGCCGGCCTGTTGAGGCTGCACGCCGATCGTATGCACCTGCTCTCCCGTGAGCAGCGCACACGGGACCGCTTCGCCTCGCTGCACCCCGAAGTGGCGGTGGCCGAAGTGGCCGCGCTGCCCGGCGACGTTCACGACCTGGCAGGGTTGCGGGACATCGGCAACCGGCTCGCGGCCAACCGGCCGGAGCTGCCCGAGGCGGAGGTCTGAGGGGACGGACCCCCTCAGCTCACCGCCGCGTAGTTCTCGTACATCTGGTCATCGTCGAGCGGCACGATGCCCGCTCCGCGCTCGTACTCCGAGCGCGCGGTCTCCAGGAGCCGGCGCCAGGAGGTCACGGTCGGCCGCCTGCGCAGCAGTGCGCGGCGCTCGCGCTCCGTCATGCCTCCCCACACGCCGAACTCGACGCGGTTGTCGAGCGCGTCCGCCAGGCACTCGGTCCGCACCGGGCATCCGGTGCACACCGCCTTGGCCCTGTTCTGCGCTGCTCCCTGAACGAACAGTTCATCCGGATCGGTAGTGCGGCAGGCAGCCTGCGCACTCCAGTCGGTTACCCAGCCCATACCGGCGCCGTCCTCTCCCGAATCGAGGCTCCCCCACGGCGGCAGCGGCATATTCACCGCCGCCAGTTGAGGACGTTACGGAAGGTGGGCACAGCGCAACACCCCCTTCGGGCCCAATCTTGAATGGCCCGAACGGACTATGCGTAAGCGGCAGATCACCCGGGGGAGTGAGCCTGCGACATATGCGACCATCCCGGCGAATCGGGACGGTTTGCTTGAGTCACAACGGACGCCCGGTGACACACAAGGCGGATTCGGACACGCCCTCACCAGAAAGTAAGGAACCTCCGGAACGATTCGGGGTCGCCGGACGTATTGATACGTAGCCCTGCTGCTGTGACAGTTGAGAGCAGCTTAGGCCAAGGCATTGACGCGTGTCCGGCGAATGAGAACGTAGGCTGCCCTCATGCCAAAGAAGAGCTCGGGCGGTGGTCTGACGGCGACCCAGCAGGCCGCCAAGTTCCTCGGTGTCAGTGTGCTCGCGGGAGCCGTGCTGGCCGGCATCGCGCTGCCCGCGGTCGGAGCGCTGGGTCTGGCCGCGAAGGGGTCGGTGGAGTCCTTCGACGAACTCCCGGCCAACCTCAAGACGCCGCCGCTGAGCCAGCGCACCACGATCCTCGACGCCGACGGCGACCAGATCGCCACGGTCTACTCACGTGACCGCACGGTCGTCGACCTCAAGAACATCTCGCCGTACATGCAGAAGGCGATCGTCGCGATCGAGGACTCGCGCTTCTACCAGCACGGCGCGGTGGACCTGAAGGGCGTCCTGCGCGCCCTGAACAAGAACGCGCAGAGCGGTGGCGTCTCCGAGGGCGCCTCGACGCTCACGCAGCAGTACGTGAAGAACGTCTTCGTCGAGGAGGCCGGTGACGACCCGACGAAGGTCGCGCAGGCCACCCAGCAGACCATCGGCCGGAAGATCCGCGAGCTGAAGTACGCGATCCAGGTCGAGGAGGAGCTGGGCAAGAAGAAGATCCTCGAGAACTACCTGAACATCACCTTCTTCGGCCAGCAGGCCTACGGCGTCGAGGCCGCCTCCCAGCGGTACTTCTCCAAGCACGCCAAGGACCTGACCCTCGCCGAGTCGGCCCTGCTGGCGGGCATCGTCCAGTCGCCGAGCCGGTACGACCCCGTCAACGACGAGGCCGAGGCCGTCAAGCGGCGTAACGTCGTGCTGGAGCGCATGGCCGAGGTCGGGGACGTCTCGCAGGCCGAGGCCGACAAGGCGAAGCAGGACCCGCTGGGCCTGAAGGTCACCCAGCCGAAGAACGGCTGCATCACGGCCGTGCGGGGCGCCAGCTTCTTCTGCAAGTACGTCGAGCGGGTCTTCCTCAGCGACCCGGTCTTCGGCAAGACGAAGGAAGAGCGCGCCAAGACCTGGAACCGGGGCGGTCTGACCATCCGGACGACGCTCGAACCGCAGGCCCAGGCGTCCGTGCAGGACTCGCTGAAGGACCACGTCAACAAGTCGGACAAGGTCGCCGCGGCCGCCACGCTCGTGGAGCCCGGCACCGGCAAGATCCTCGGGATGGGCCAGTCGAAGCCGTACGGCTACGGCAAGAACGAGACCGAGTACAACTTCTCGGTCAACGCCGCGATGGGCGGGTCGAACTTCGGCTTCCCGACCGGTTCGACGTTCAAGCCCTTCGTGGCCGCGGCCGCGCTGGAGCAGGGCAAGCCGCCGACGCAGTCCTACCCCGCGCCGTACAAGATGCCGTACCCCCAGCAGGTGCAGACGTGCAGCGGCAAGCCGTGGGTCAACCTGCAGGACGAGACGCTCGAGAACGAGTCGGAGACCGAGGTCGGCCCCTTCGCGCTGCGGGAGGCCATGGAGCTGTCGGTCAACACCTACTTCGTGGAGATGCTCGGCGACATCGGCATGTGTCCCGTGGTCAAGATGACCGACGCCCTCGGCGTCGTCCAGGGCAACGGCGACAAGGTGCCCGAGGTGCCGTCCTCGATGACCCTCGGTTCGACCGGCCTCTCGCCGCTGACGATGGCGAGCGCGTACGCGGCCTTCGCCAGCCGCGGGATGTACTGCACTCCGATCGCCATCGAGTCGATCACCCAGACGGTGGGCGGCGAGAAGAAGTCGCTGGAGGTCCCGAAGTCGACCTGCTCACGCGCGATGAGCGAGAAGACCGCCGACAGCATCAACACCCTGCTGAGCGGAGTGGTCGACTCCGGTACAGGCCAGCAGGCCGGCCTCTCCGGAGGCCGCGCGAACGCCGGTAAGACGGGTACGACGGACGAGCGCAAGAACGCCTGGTTCGTCGGCTACACGCCGAACCTGTCGGGCGCGGTCTGGGTCGGCAGCGCCTCCCAGAAGGTCAAGATGACCAACATCTGGATCGGCGGCACCTACCACGCCCAGGTCTACGGCGGTGACACTCCCGGTCCCATCTGGCGGGACGCCATGACCGGCGCGCTGGAGGGCAAGGACGCTCCCCCCTTCCACCTCATCAGCATCCCGAACGGTGAGAAGAAGGACCCCAAGGAGGACGACCGCGACGACAACGGCCGCGGCGGCAACGGTCGTGGGAACGGGAACGACGACGGGAACAACGGCGACGACGGCTTCATCGGCGGCCTCGTCGACGGCGGCACGACGGGCTCGACGGGTGACACCACGGGCGGCATCACCCTCCCCGACAACCTCTTCCAGGGGCAGGGCAACGGGGGCGGCGGGAACGGGAACGGGAACGGCGGGCGGGGCTGAGCCTCCCCCGGCTACCGGCTCGCGCCCACGCCCACGCCCATGAGCGACGGCCCCCGGCTCCCTGGACAGGGGGACGGGGGCCGTCACTGTGGGTATGGCGCGGTTGCCTGCTCTGGTGGGGCTGTCGGTGCGACCGTTGGGATCGCTGTTGATATCGGTGTCGGTATCGCTTTTGGGGGCGCTGTCGGGATCGCTGTTGGCAGGGTGGTAGGCGTGTTCGTCGCTTCCGTCGCGTTGTTCGCGCGGGGCGCGGGGGCCATGCGCACGCCTTGGTCCGGCACGGCCCGGCACGGCACGGCCGGCCTTGCAGCAGCAGGCCTGGCCGTCGGGCGGCCTTCCGATCCAGCCCCGCCTGCCCGCCGGCCCCGTCCGCTCCGTCAGCCCGCGAGCGACTTCTTGACCAGGGCGGCGACGCGGCCGCCCTCCGCCAGGCCGGCCACCTTGGGGTTCACGATCTTCATGACGGCGCCCATCGCCCGCGGCCCCTCGGCACCGGCCGCCTTCGCCTCCGCGACAGCCTGGGCGACGATGGCCTCCAGCTCGTCGTCACCGAGCTGCTTCGGCAGGTACGCGGCGAGGATCTCGCCCTCCGCCTTCTCCCGCTCGGCCGACTCGGCGCGACCACCCTGCGCGAAGGCGTCCGCGGCCTCGCGACGCTTCTTCGCCTCACGGGTGATCACCTTCTGCACCTCGTCGTCGGAAAGCTCGCGCTTGGTCGTGCCCGCGACCTCTTCCTTCGTGATCGCGGTGAGGGTCAGCCGGAGCGTCGAGGAGCGGAGCTCGTCGCGCTCCTTGATCGCAGCGTTGAGGTCTTCCTTGAGCTTCGACTTGAGCGTGGTCATGGGCTCGATTGTCGCAGGTGCGGGCGGAACGCCGCCCCATCATTTACTTCCCTTCCGGTACGCCCCCTCGTCGGCCTCGCTCGCCCAAGGGGTGACACGTCAGGGACAACTGAGGGGCGTCTCGGGGATGTTCCGGGGGACGGTGCGGTCCGGGTCGCCGACCCGGTCTGACACGATGGTCGTATGCGCGCGCGATACGGAGTACCTCTGTCCCTCGCGGCGGCTGGCGCCGCCGGTCTGGTGTACGCGGCGGGTTTCGAGGCCCGCTCGTTCCGCCTCCGAAGGGTGACGGTCCCCGTCCTCCCCGCCGGGATGCGCCCCCTGCGCGTCCTACAGGTCTCGGACATCCACATGGTGAGCGGCCAGCGCAAGAAGCAGCGCTGGCTGCGCTCGCTGGCCGGCCTGCGTCCCGACTTCGTGATCAACACCGGCGACAACCTGTCCGACCCGGAGGGCATCCCGGAGGTCCTCGACGCGCTCGGCCCTCTGATGGAGTTCCCGGGCGCGTACGTCTTCGGCTCCAACGACTACTACGGCCCCACACCGCGCAACCCGGCCCGCTACCTCTCGGAGAAGATCCAGGGCCGGCACGGACTGAACGGCAACCCGCCCGTGGTCGGCGTCGTCCACAACCCGTGGGAGGACCTGCGCGACGGTTTCGACGGCGCGGGCTGGCTCAACCTCACGAACACGCGCGGCACGCTGAAGATCGACGGCGTGTCGGTCGAGCTGACGGGACTGGACGACCCGCACATCAAGCGGGACCGGTACGCGCAGGTGGCCGGCGGCCCGTCGGAGTCGGCGGACTTCTCGATGGGCGTCGTGCACGCGCCGTACCTGCGCGTCCTGGACTCGTACACGGCCGACGGCTACCCCCTGATCCTCGCCGGCCACACCCACGGCGGCCAGCTGTGCATCCCCTTCTACGGCGCCCTCGTCACCAACTGCGACCTGGACACGGACCGGGTGAAGGGCCTGTCCACGCACACGGCGGCTGACCACACGGCGTACCTGCACGTGTCGGCGGGCTGCGGCACGAACCGCTACACACCGGTGCGGTTCGCCTGCCCGCCGGAGGTGACGTTGCTGACGCTGGTGGGGAGGGAGTAGGAGGGGGAGGTGGGGGGGGCGGGAGTAGGAGGGGTTGGGCCCGGGGCTGGTGAGAGGTTGGGCCCGGGGCTGGTGTGGTGAGGGGCGGGGCAGGCGGGCTGGTGAGGGGCGGGGCCCGGGAGCTGGTGAGGGCGCGGCCCGAGGGCTGGTGAGGGCGCGGCCCGAGGGCTGGTGAGGGCAGGGCGACGAGGGTTGCTGAGGACGCGGCCCGAGGGCTGGTCAGGCGGGGCGACGAGCGGATCGAGGCTCCCTCCCCCGAACGGACCACCCACATCGCCCCTTTTGCTCCCTTTATCTAGCTTGAGGGCATGACCGCCCCGATACCCAGGGACATCCCGGACCTGCCGGCGATCCCGCGGACCCACGCGCTCCTGCCCTCCTTCGTCCCCGCCTCCGCGGTGGTGGCGCCGGTACGCCGCCCGCTGGCAGGCGTACTCCGTCTGCTCATCACCGGCGCGGCGGCCGGCGCCGTGACCCTCGCACTGCTGCTCGGCAGCCCGCTGCGGGTGCTGAGCCAGTTCTCGGTCCAGAGCACGATCCTGCTGGCCCTGGTCACCCTCGTGTCAGCCCGCCGCGTCTGGACGGCCCGCCGCCCCCTGCCCTCCGCCCTCACTGGTGCCGCACTGCTCTACGCCGTGATCAACGGGCTGGTGTACCACCTGCTGCTGGCGGACGCGACGAGCCCGTACTCGGTGACGGGCACGGCCGGCACCCCGACGGGCTGGCACGCGGTCGTCCATCACCTCCTGCACACGGTGATCCCGGCGGCGGCCGTACTGGACTGGCTGCTGCTGACGGCCCCGAGCCACCTGCACCTGCGCCAGGCGGCGACCTGGCTGGTCTACCCCCTGGCCTACCTTGCCTTCTTCCTGACCCGCGCCGCCCTGATCTCCCCCGGGGCTCCAGGCCGCTACCTCTACCCCTTCCTCGACGCCGCCGCCCACGGCTACAAGCACACCTTGGCCAACGCGCTCCTCCTCGGCCTCGCCTTCTACGCCCTGGCCATCCTCCTGGTCGCCCTCGACCACGCCCGCCCGAACCCCATCCGCCACCGCACCAAAACCGGATTTCGTCTCCAGCCACCGGTGGGCTAAAGTAAACGACGTCGCCGCGACAAGCAGTACAGCAGCGACATCGGGGTGTAGCGCAGCTTGGTAGCGCGCTTCGTTCGGGACGAAGAGGTCGTGGGTTCAAATCCCGCCACCCCGACAGTTAAGTAGCAGGTCAGAGGGCCCTTACCGGATCGGTAAGGGCCCTCTGGTGTTGCTGTGTGTCTAACTGCGTGACTACGACCAGGAACTGGTGTGGTGACGCCGCTACGGCCCCCTTGAGCAGTCACGGAGACCGTCATGCGCCCAGCGCGCCTACTCCCAGAGCCGTACCGCGTAATAGGCCGCCTGCAAGGTGCGCGCTACTACGGTGCAGACGTCACGCAGCCTCTTGATATTTCGGATGAGGCGAACCGCCCCAAGCTGCTTCCCGGACAAGATCACACCTCTCAATCCGTGTGATCGATGCGGTGGGAAAGCAGGGTCTCAGCAGCGCCGTACCACCGGAATGGCTGCGCACCGCCCCGCCAGAGCAGGGAAGCCTGATCACCGACGTCATCGGCAGTAACGAACCGGGGAACCTCCCGTGTCGGCCACCCGGGGTAGACGCCCACGCCTCGTGCCGCTATCCAGTCGATCCTGGCCCGGTCGGGGTCGACAACGAACAAATCGCCGTATCCAGCAGGCAGAGAGAACCTGTCAACGTCCAACACGGACCAGCGGCTCCCCTCGATGGTTTCGCAGAAGGACACCTCAATGACCTGAGGACCTGTGTGGCTGAAGAGAAACGCGTGAGCAGCGCCGACTTCCTGCATGTCACCCACGCCGCACGGGAGCCACGGAACCGGATCACCAGGCGAGTCGGGATCCCAGTCGTCCGGCCATCCATACCTCCCGTAGGCATACCGGTTGGACCAGGACGGCGGGAGGGAGGTATCAGCAGGATGCCGCGGCCCGTTGAATACCTGAGCCAAGAGACGGTGATAGCTCATGTCGCTCGTCGCCAGCGTCACACGCGTCCGCTCGGAACCTGCTGTGCAGTGAAGCAGACCCCACTCACCGGGGCTCGGTGCGAGAGCCTGCCGCGCGCAGAGGGCCGCATAGCTGAGGCCCTGTAGTGCTGCGAACGCCCGCGTCACTTCGGAGTGTTCGTGGGGAACGAGTCTGCTGATGTCGATGGGCATCCGGGAACCGGCCCTTCGTTTAAGCGACGCCGTTTCGGCGCCGACGATGTCGTAGAGCTTGGCCCCGGTGCGGCAGTCGGCGCCACCGCCGCAAACAGCGAAGGGCCAACTGCATCACGATGAGCAAAATGGCACATGACCTGCACTTTTATCGCTTCCAGCGAAGCCCTAGGAGGGGTTCTGCAGGGCAGTCCGTACCTCCATTTCACCCGGTCGTGTGTACGACTTCCGCCTCCCAAGCCTTGATTCCTTTACCACTCCGTGACAAGGCCGCTCGAAGGACGCCATCGCCTCTGAAGGCGAGGAGCGCACATCGTCTGTGAACCTCGACCATGCGCCGGGACCACCCACCCGAATTCGGTATCGGTGGGCCATCGCACGCCATCCCTACCGGTTCGGGTGAGTGCCGAAAATGCCGTCCATGACCACGGCGCCGGTCTGGATCACGGGCCGGATCTGCTTCCGGTAGACCTCCTCGGTGACGGCCGTACCCGAGTGGCCGACGAGCCGGGAGATCTCTTCCAGCGGGACACCCCGGTCGGAGAGCAGGGACACGAAGCTGTGCCGGAGCTCCCGTGGCGTCCACTCGTCGGCGTTGATCCCGTCGACGTCCTTGAGCGCCTGCCGGAAGGCACGGCGGACGTTGGCCGCGTCGAGCGGCTTGCCCACGGCCGAGGAGAAGACGAGCCCGTGTTCCTCCCACTTCTCGTCGGCGGCGAGCCGATCCCAGCCCTGATCCTCGAACTGCTGCCAGAGGGCGTCGACGCAGCGCGCCGGCAGGGCGAGGGTACGCCGGGACTTCCGGGTCTTGGTGTCTCCGGTACGCCGGACCGAGCGCCAGACGGCGATGTGGGGAGGCTGCGGCGGGTCCATCTCGGGGCGGCCCTTGAGGAAGACGTGATCCCAGGTGAGGGCCCGCAGTTCCTCGGTGCGGGCACCGGTCAGCAGGGCAACGACGATGTAGGCGTACATCGAGGTCCCTTCAGCGCCCTTGAGCACAGCCTCAGCCTGGGCGAAGGTGAGCGCCTTGGAAGGGCGCCCGGCCTGCCCCTGGGGGACCGAGCACAGCTCGACGACGTTGCGCTTCACCTTGTCCCGCGCCATGGCCCGCTTGACCGCGCGGTTCAGGCACGAGTGGAGTGACTGGAGGGTGCGGGTGCTGAGGGTCTGCGCCTTCTTGGCGAGCCAGCGGTCCACGTCCTCCGCGCTGAGGTCGCGGAGCTTGCGAGCGCCGAGCGCCGGAATGACGTGCTTCTCACTGAGGAGCGTGGTGGTCGCAAGGGTGCTGGGATCGAGGCCGGCCAGGCCGTAGGCGAGCCAGTCCGTGACAGCGTCCTTCACGGTGTAGTTGGTCGGCGCGATGGCGAGGCCGTCCTCGTGGTCCCGCAGCACCTCCTTGAGCTTGTTCTTAGCCTCCGTCTTGGTCTTGCCACTCCCCCGCTTCACGATTCGCTTGCCGCTCGGGTCGAAGCCGAGGTTCGCCGTGGCGATCCACCGTTGTCTCTTCTCGTCCCAGTGCAGGCCGCCGTCACCGCGGCTACGGCGCTTGGTCATCAGGCGGCACGCCCCATCTCTTCCGCGATGAAGTCGCCCAGAGCGGAAGCCGGAATGCGTCGGCACCGGCCGATCGTGACCGAGGGCAGCCGCCGCGTGCGGATCAGGTCGTAGACGGTGGACCGGCCGAGCCGGAGGCGGCTCATCACCTCGGCGACGGTGAGCAGTTCGTCATGACGCATGGTCGGGTTCTCCTTCCGGGTCGAGAGCGAAGGGGCGTGAGGCGGCGAGCCAGGTCTCTGCGGCGGTCAGGCCGGTGCCGGCGAAGCGCCAGTGGGAGAGGACGAGGACGGTGTCCGGGTCCGGGAGGGGGTGGCCGGCTGCGGCGGCGCGTTCGCGGGTGAGGGCTTCGTTGTGGTCGGCGCGTTCCTGGCGGAGGGCGCCGAGGGTGACGGAGTAGGCGCGGGACTTGGTGGAGAAGTGGCCGCGGAAGCCGAGCATGTGGGCCCACTTGCGTAGGCGGAGGTCTTCGAGTTCGGGCAGGGCGCCGAGGTGCCAGCAGGTGAGGATCATCTGGCGGGCGTGGTCGGTGACGCCGGAGCCGATCAGGTCGGTGATCGGGTTGCGGATGGGGCGGTCGAGGGTGCCCGCGGATTCGGCGCCCTTGGTGGCGTACTTGGCGATGTAGGCGGCCACGGCACGGCTGGACAGGTCGGAGGTGCCCGCGAAGTCCGCCGAGCGGATGGGGCGGATGTCGAGCTGTTTGCCGAAGCGGAAGGTGTGGGCGCGGCCGTCGAGGACCGGGCCGGGTGTCTCGGCGAGGTGAGCGGCCGAGCGGATCGCGTCGCCGAGGAGTTCCGTCGTGGCCCAGTGCGGTGGGGTGTCCTCGGCGCCTTCGGGGCCGTCGAGGCGGATCACGGCATGGAAGTGGACGGCGCCGCGCCGCTGGTACTCGGCGACCTTGGCGTAGGACACCTTGAGGCAGTGGCGCAGCTCGGTGCGGCCGATGCCCGCGCGGGAGGCGAGCTGTTGGCGCAGGTAGGTGGTGAAGCGGGCCCACAGGGCACCGGCGTGCGCGTTCCACAGGACGGCGGCGCGGTAGTCGTAGCGGTCGGGGTGCAGGGGTGTGCCGAGGGTGGGGTCGTCGTCGGCGTGGGTGCGTCCGCAGCGGCAGCGTCCGCCGCCGGGGCGGTTGTGGACGGGGCCGAAGGAGGGGGCGGTGAAGGTGGCGAAGACGCGGGGGTGTTGGGCGACGGTCGGGCCGATGCCCTTGCCGCCGCTGAGGCCGGCCGTGACGAGGTGGAAGGTGTCTTTGCGGTAGACCTCGGCGCAGGCGGCGCAGCGGGTGGCGCGGCGGTTGTTGCAGCGGATGAGGAGCTGCCCGGCGGGAAGGTCGCGGTCGACGACTTCGCGGACGATCTCGCCGGTTGCGGCGTGGACGTCGAGGCGGTGGCCCTCCATCCGTACGGGCCGCTCGCAGCCGCCGAGACGTTGGATCTGCCGTGCGTAGCCGCCGAGGTCGCCGAACTGGGCGAGGTTCGCCACCTGACGGATGACTCCGGTCGGAGTCTCGGGGCGCATGTGCGGGTTCCTCCAGGAAGTGACAGAGCTTGGGGCAGGCACCTCGGCTTGTCCAGGGGGCTAGACAGTTTGGGCAAGCCGAGGCGCGGGAGGCGATGAGGTCAGCGGCGGTCGCTCTTGAGGATCGAGCGGACGGTGACCGCGCAGACGGCCACGGAGGCGGCGGTGATCGCGACGGCGAGGAGCATGGAGACCAGGACCGTGCCGACGACGAGGACCAGGGCGCCGCCGCCGGCCGCGAGGGCGAGCGTGCTGCCCGCGGTGAGCTGGACGGCCGGGCGGCTGGGCGCCGGGGCCGGGGTGGGGGCGTAGGACGTCGGGCTGTAGACGTTCGGGGCCGAGACGGCCGGGGCCGAGATGGTGAGGGCCGGGGCGGTGTCCTGCGGCGGGTACTTCGGGGTGAACACGTGGGTGATCCCTTCTGCGGGCTGTCAGTCGAGGAGGGTGGCGACGGCGGGGGCGAGGATGCTGTTGGCGACGAGGTAGCCGCCGAGGAGGAGCAGGGCGACCAGCCACCACGGCGGGCGGGCGAGCTGGATGCCGAGGACGGCGACGACGAGGACGGCGAACCAGAGCGGGACGTCCATGGCGGTGATCTCCTTCTCAGGCCTTGCAGCGGTGGGTGCGGGCGGCGAGTTCGGCGGCGGCGCGGCTGTCGTACTCGGCGGCGAAGTCGCAGTTCGGCGCCGTGCAGGCGGCGAGGTGGCGGTTGCGGCCGCGGGCGAGGTACGAGGCGACCTGTACGGGGCCGATGCGGCGGACGTTGCGGAAGCGCGGGTTCATGGGCGGTCCCTTCTCAGAGGTGGGCGGCGACGGACGGCGTCATGGAGGGCGGGAGACCGAGCCGGGCGCGTACGGCGTCGGGGTCGGCCGCCTGTCCGGTGGTGGCGCGGTGTTCCTCGGCGAGGGCCTGGACGCGGTCGACGAGGGCGGGCGGCAGGACGATGGCGGGAGCGGGCGGCGGGTCAGTGCCGAGGCTGGCGGGAGGCTCGTCGGCGACCGGTTCCGTGGGCGGTGGCGGGAGCGCGTCACGGTCGGGTTCGTCGACCACGGGGGCCGTCTCCGCGGGCTTCGGGGCCGTGGGTTCCTTCGGGGTGCGGGGCGTGTGGGCCAGGAGGGTTCCGCCGAAGAAGGCGACGGCGGGCCAGCCGGCCACCACGACGCGCAGCGAGGCGGGGACGTCGTCCAGGTCGAGAAGTCCGGCGGTGGCAACGTTGGCGCCGAGGGATGCGGCCAGGGCGACCAGGAACCACAGCCGCGGCCCCCCGGCCGGGTGTCCGGCACGCTGCTGTTCGCGCATCCGGCGCCAGGCGGCGACCAGGAGCAGATCGACGCTGACGGGGTAGGCCCACGCCTTCCAGCCGCCCTGTCCGGCCGCTTCTGCGAGGTCGTGCAGGTGGGAGAAGGACAGGGCGCCCGCGATGACGGCTTGGACAATCACGGCGTCCACGCGGGCGAGGTGGGCACGCATCGGCTCGCGATCCCTTCCGTGCGGTCAGTTGGCGGGCTTGAGCGAGTCGGCACGCTCACGGGCCAGGCGGGCCACCTCGGCGGCGTCGGCGTCGCCGGGCGTGTGAGCCGCGATGCGCTCCAGCAGATCCGCCTTACGACTCATGAGCGCCGCGTACTCGGCGGAGGTGCGGTACGGGTTCTGGCGGAGCGCGGCCAGGTCGGCGACGAGGGCGCTGACCTCGGCGATCGAGGGACGGGACACGGGGCTTCCTTCCGGTTCAAGGCATGGGAGGGGTAGGGACGTGGCGCGAAGCGGTCACGCCGACCGTGGAAAGGGGGTGCGGCTACTCGGCCACCGGGCGAGCGGTGGGCACGGGAGTGGCGGGAGCGGCCACCCCGGCGGGCTCGGCGGCGACGGCCAGCCGGAAGGAGTCGAGGCGGGGCAGTTCCGGCACGAGGGCGGCAGTTGCGCGGCAGACGGCCGCCGCTTCGTCGAGGGTGAGGTGCGGGGAGCGGGCGCGGGACCAGCCGCCGGAGGAGTCGCCGAGGATCGCGACGCCGGGTCGTTCGGCCGGGATAGAGGTGGCGGCCAGCGCCGCCTCAGGGGAGATGTCGGCGAGCGCCATGTTCGCCGAGGACTCGTCGTTCACACGGTGGCAGACACGGCCGGTGAGCTGGGCCCGGAGCATGGTGGCGCCCTTACCGAGTTCGGAGCCGAAGCGCTGCCCGCAGACCTCCAGGTAGATGCCGGCCGCGCGGCCGAGCTGGGCGATGCGGATGAGCTTGGTGACCATCGCGTCGCGCCGCTTCTCGTCGTCCCGGCTCGCGGCGAGGAAGAGTTCCGCCACCTCGTCGACGACGACCACGACCGGCACCGGCCGCACCTTGTCCGGCAGCCCCCATACGTCCGAGGTCAGAACGGTGTCCGGTCCGGCAGAGGCGAGACCGATGAGGCGGAACCGTGCCTCCATCTCTTCCAGCAGAGCGTCGAGGAGTTCGTTGGCCCGGTCCGGGGTGTCGGCGAGGGCCGACAACCGCGGTGCGAATGGGGCGAGTTCAACGCCCCACTTGCAGTCGATCCCGACGAGGACGACCGGTTGCCGGGCCAGACCGCACAGCAGGTTGCGCAGGTAGACGGACTTGCCGGACTGCGTGGCGCCGAGGATGAGTTCGTGCGGCACGGCGCGGAAGTCCCGTACGTGCCAGCGTCCGTCATCGCGCAGCGCCAGCGGCAGGGAGAGAAGACCGCCGCTCTGCTGCCGGGGCCGCCGCACGTCCGCGAGGACGTCCCAGCCGATCAGTCGCAGTTCGAGCCGGCCCGGCTTGGTGGGACGGATGTGGACGGCATGAGCGGACCAGGCATGGCGCAACCGGTCGGCCGAGGCCATGAAGTCCTCCGGTGCCTGCCCGGTCGCCATCCGCAGCCGCATCACGAGGCCGGACCCGGTCGGCACCGGGAACGACCGACGAGGCGGTACGGGTGCCGCTTCCCGCCCGATCATCCGGGCCGTGGCCCGACGGACGGCCGAAGCCGGCACCGTCAGACCACAGGCGTCCATCGTGGCGCGATAGGTGGCGAGCACACGCAGCGCGACGAGCGGATACCCGACGAGCCACCAGAAGACGACCGGCATACGACGCCGCAGCACCAGCGCAGCGAGTGCCACCAGGCAGAGCGACAGCGCCCACAGGGTGTCGGTCACGGCGCTCAGCCCTGGACCGAGGCGGGAGCGTTGACCATAACGGCGTCCGCCCGGTAGGCGATGCCGTGCCGCATCCGCCCGCCGAACTCGCTCTCCCAGGGCCGGGCGACGAGGCCCGACAGGATGACCGGGGCGCCCATCACCAGGCCCTCACCGATGCCCGCCTCCGGAACGGTCACCTTGATCATGTCCGAACCGCCCTGCGCGATGAACACCAGCTCCAGCACCATGAGCCGCTGGTTGGTCACCGGGTCCACAGCTACCTCACCGGTCTGACGGTCCTTCACCTTCACCTCCGGCAGCTTCGTGACGAGCAGCGTCGCGGCCGAGACGTCCACGGGGATGACACGCATTTTCTGAACCTCACTGGTTGGCGGCGCCGGTTGGCCGGCACCGTTCCGACTGGATACCCCCCTAGACAGCAGAGGAGTGGCCCACCCCAACTGTCTAGGGGGGTTGACGGCAACAGTAGGCCGACACCCCGCCAATTGTCTAGGGGGGTATACGAGCTGAGGTTGTCCAGCCGTCCGATGTAGCGTCCGCCTATGAACCTCCACCTCTACAACGGCGTTCCCGACGGGCTGACTCGAAGGGCTCGATCCTTCGTGAGTGCGCACGGCATCAGGGTCGGTGTGAAGCCGGTCGAGGAGCACCGGGGGTGGTGGCTGGAGCGGGACATCCCAGCGGAAGTAATCGACCGGATGGCTGCCTACCAACAGCGATGGGGAGGTCTGGTCTTGCCGCCCGGGCCGCAGTACGACGGCGGCCCCAAGTACCTCAACCCCGACGCGCCGGAAGGCTCACCCTCTGAAGGGTGGTCGTTCGAAGCAGGAGATCAGCGGACCGCAGTCCCCTACTCGTTCATGATCGGACCGGCCGGTGAGTTCGGCATCCATTCCCACCAGTGGACTCCGCTCCATGCATCTGTCGAGGGATGGGTGGAGTCGCTTGCGCTGGCCCACCATGCCTCCATGTGGGCGAAGCAGATCACCAAGATCACCGGTGACGCTGTCGACGGCGTCGAGCTGGACGCCTACGAGCCGGTGCGAGAGGTAAGAGGGCTGGCGGACAACTGGTGGCGAGGTACCGATTGCCTGGTGGCGATGTATTCAGGAGAAGCCGAGTCTCTGTCATTCCCCGCGGCTCGTACTGCGTTGATCTACTCCGGCCTTGACGAGTGGGGGTTGCGAGGAGGCGTCGAGGACAGTGACGTCTAAGGACGCTGGAGCGCAATGCGCCCGGCCCATTCCCGCATGAGGGGGACCGACCTACCCCTCTGAAGCAGGCTGGCCTGTGTCAGCGTGAGACACAACAGACCTAAGGCAGCACCCAGTGCAGAACGGTGGCATCGTCATGCGTTTTGCCTCGCGGCCAGCGCCGCCCGTCGGGGTCGTCGGCTTCAGCTTCCCGCACGCGGCGGATCAGCTCGGAAGGCCCCGACGAGTCGAGAACGGCCACGGTCTCTTGCCAGGTGGTGAGTTCGAAGCGGTCGACGAGTCGCGTCGCTCCGTCGCTCAGCAGCGTCACGGAGGACAGAGAGTCCAGCTCTGCTGTCCCCGTGAGGGTGTGTTCGGCCGCGCGAGGATCAGGCCCGGCGATCCAGAAGCCGCCCGGCCGGTTACGCAGGCCGGTCAGCGCGTCGCGGTACTCCGCCAGGGCGGCGGCATGCTCAGGCGAGCCCGTCGGCAACGCGTCGACCGGTCCGCGTAGCCGCCGGCCGACGTCGTCCAGGCGCCGGTCGGTAACGACGGTGACCCCGGGCCCCTTGTCCGCGAGGAGGAGCGAGGAGTCACCGAGAACGAGGTACTCCAGGGCATCCACACCAGCCCGGACGGCAACGACCGTGCTGGTCGGACTGGCCCGGTGGACGAGGTCGCAGACACCTTCGTGCAGCGATCTGACGGAGTCGATCGCGTCGGCCAGGCATGCGGCCAGCGGCCGGGCGGGGTGCGCGGTGATGGTGCTCAGCAGCAGCCCGCCCAGCGTCGCGGAGAACCAGGCGACACCGTGCGTGCACCCGGTTTCCGCCTTGGCGACGCCGGCGCCGTCCAGGAGAACGGCCGCTCCGGGAGCGGCGGCGGCGAAGTCCTCGTTCTCCCGGCCCGGTTCGGCGGGCAGCGAGCCGAGGGTGACCCTCACGCCGTCGACTCCTCGTCGTGCCGGTAGAGGGGGGTGAGCAGTTCGACGGAGCGCGGTTCGCTGGTCTCGGGGTCGTACTCGACGCCGACCAGGGTGGAGAAGAGATGCTCACCCACCTGCCCCCAGACCGTATTCAGGTCGGAGGCGAGCAGCTGGACGACGCCGAGGGAGCCTTGCGTGTGGATACCGGCGATGGCGAGCAGCGAGCCCTTGCCGTCGGGGCGTGGCAGCCGGCCGACGTATCCGACGTCGTACGGGCGCGCCGGATCGCTGTCCTGTCCGGACCGGTACACCGTGCTGGTCCGGCGGTCGACGAGCATCCACGGTCCGTCTTCCGCGCGCTCCCAGCGCAGTACCGGATCCTGCGCGTAGGTGTCCCACATCTGCTGGGACATCCGCGGGCCGCAGACGACGACCAGGCCGTCACGGTTCAGGTCGATCTCACCGGACACCGGCACGTGCTCGGAGGTGACATCGAGACCGTACGACCGGGCGAGGTCCTCGAGACGCTTGCCCGAGCTGACATCGTCCACGGCAACAACCGTGCGCCCGCGTTCGTCGTCCCGCCGCAGGGGGGTGGCGACGACGACGGAACCGCGCCCGAGGAAGGCACCTTCCGGCGCCGGACCGGTGTGGCGAATCTGATGGATCCGGCCCCGGCTCAGGCCGGCTTTCGTGGCGATCTGCGCATACGACAGCCCTTGGGCGTGCAGATCCTGGACCACTCGACGGCGAAGCCGGGCGAGTTCGGTCACCTCCTGCTGCGCGTCGGCCAGACGCGTCGTGACCTCCCGCAGCAGCAGGTACGGGTCATCGATCGCCATAATGCGCCGCAACTCGTCCGACATGGCTTCACCTCCTATGACTACCCAGGAGTCTAGGGCCCTAGACAGAAAGGGCGCGAGCCGCCGTCCAGAAGGAACGCCGATCACGTAGAACCCGGCTCTGCGACGGGGCACCCCGCGAGGGCTCACGCCCCACCGCCCGACAGACCGGGGCAGACCACCGAGGCGCAGGCCATCATCAGCCGCTCACCCGCGCCAGGTCGACCCAGATGCAGCGTGCACCGCCGGGCCGGTCCTTCACTCCCCAGTCCTTGGCGTACGCGTCGACGAGGAGGAGTCCGCGGCCGCCTTCGTCCACCAGAGTCTTCACGCCCCGCACCATCGGTTCTTCGTCGCCGCCCTGATCGGTCACCTGGATGCGCAGCAGGTCGTCAGTGAAGCCGATGACCACGAGGAACCATCCGCGATACCAGCCGCTTCGCGTGTGCTGGACGGCGTTGGTCGCCAGTTCGCTGACGACCAGGACGGCATCCTCGACGAGGGTCGAGTCCTCGCCCTCAAGGAGAGCGGCAACGAAGTGGCGCGCTTCGGCCACGTGTCCGACTTGGCCAGGGAACATGCGGGCCCACTTTTTGGACATGGGAAAGCTCCAGTTCGTCTAGGGGACTAGACAGCACAGCGGCAGAGTATTCCCACGCGACACCACAGAGCCAGGCATGTTGAGGAATTATTCCTCTAACGGGTGGCGGAAGTCTCCAGATCCCGGAACTCCGCCATCACCTGAAGCAGCAGTTCCCGCACCTCAGGCCCGAAGACCGCTGCCCCCGCGAAGCGGCTGAACGTCTCCTCGTACGCGGCCACTTCGGCGGAGTCGTCCACGACCTGTTCGCCGCGGAAGGTCTCGACGACCACGGCACGCGAGTCGCACAGGGTGAAGCCGTGCCGAGGCATCACCGGCACAGGCCGACGCCACGGGATGACGCCGAGACGGACGGTTCTCAGGCTCTCTACGGCCATCAACCGGTCGAGCTGGGCGAGCATCAGCGCGGGACTCCCCGGCCACGTCCTCAACACGCCTTCCGTCAGTACGAACACCGACTCGCGCCCAGGCTCGTACAAGAGGCTCTGCCGCTCGACACGGGCGGCCACAGCTCGGCCGACTACCTCAGGAGTCGTGTGAGGTGCGCTGTCGAAGACGTGCCGGGCGTACTCCGCACTCTGGAGCATGGCCGGCAGGACGACACATTGGAACGACCGGACCAGCCGAGCGGATCGCACCGCTTCATCAAGGGTCGCTCCGTCAAGAGCCTCACTGGAAGCCTTGGCGGTCTCCGATGCGGCCATCACCGCGACCAGGAGGTCACACACCTCACGAGCGGTCGACCCGTCCAGGCCGAGAGCATCCGACAGACGATCCAGGACGTCCGCACTCGGGACCATCCGCCCGTTCTCCACCTTGGACACGGTCGGTTGACCCACACCGGCCCGCTCCGCCAAGGCGGCACCCGTCAGGCCGGCTTCTGCACGCAGCCCACGAAGACGTGCCCCAAGCGCCTTCATCAGCTCTCGCCGCTCACTCCCCATGCCAGGGTTCTACACCACGAGGGACGCGGTACCGGCCGACGGAAGCCAGATCAGCACCGGCAGAGCAGCCACGATTCAAACTTTCTCTACTGGTTCAAGGCGGCTCGCTCCGCTCCCCGCGCGAGGCCCGGCCCCCGGCCGGGCCTGCGCTCCTGCCTCCGTCCCGCTCCAGCCCGGCCGGCGCCCGGGCCTCGCAGGTCGAGAGGCAGCCACCAAGCCGAAAGCTGATCGCCTGCAAACCTCGACCAAACCGTGGGTCCTACAGTCGGGGTACTTCGCGCCATCGAACCGGAAGTTCCCCGCCCGAAGGCATCGGCTCTTCCTCTGCAAACCGTTCATGAGCCGTGTTGTTAGTAGCGGGCAATATGGAAAGAGATCCGTCGCTATGGGTAACCACCTTTGCCGATAGGGCCACGGTTTCAACCGTGCCGACCGAAATCTCGCGTTCGGCAATCTTGAGACGCAGAGGTCTAAGAATTGAAATCTGATAGTGCCCATCAGGATCCAAATGAACTCCAGGATTCACGGACGGGACGGAAAAGCCATCCCAGGTCTTGATGATGACCTGACCTTGAATAAGAACTGCGGAATCTATCACGCGATGTACGTCCGCAATCGTCATTGCGGATAGATCGGGAATGGCAAGCTGTTCAGCTGTGCGTGTTTGAAAAACGGCCAGAGCGCGAACAAAGCGAGCGATAAGATCGGGGAGTTTTTCTCTGTTCTCAGGGAGCTGCTCGATGTCAAAAAAGGGCCCATACTTCGCTGCCACTTGCAGTCGATTAGGCGAATCGAGCGCAGCCATGAACTCCAGTGCGGGCGCGGCCGCTGTTGGATCACGATCGGTAATATCGTTAACCTTAAATTGGGCCTTGAATTTGCGATCGGTCGCGCTTACCAGGGCATCAATCGATACGGCGCCGCTCGGATCCGTTCCACTAAGCCAGCGGCCAGTTCCATCAGGGCCCGTGGCAGACACCATCCGAAATGTGACTTCCCCTGCCACATTACCAGTGGGCGTCACTACACGATATCGACTCTCATGCGGATCATTATCGGCGGGCGTGATCGTTATAGTTCCATTACTGATCTTTCCACCCAACCCGCCAGGGAGGTTAGCATCCATTTCTGCTGGCAGAGTGACCGGCTTGCCATATTTACGCCACAGCTCAAAGGCTTGAAATGATTCCTCTGTCACCTGAAAATTCAAGCGAATCGGAATCGGGCGCTCATTGAGAGATTCATTCGAGCGCTGGAAAATCTTAAAGGTGAGGCATGATCCATCAGGCGCTACTTCTTGAGTAGCCGCCACGAGGCCGGGTTCCGCTGTCAACTGTGGCCGACGCGGGTCGAAACTGACTCCGTACCGGAAATGGGGATCTCCGTCTAGTGCCCGTTGTAGGCGAGCAAGATGGTCAGCGACCTCAGAGGGAGTAAGAATTGACGTCGCGTCCTTTGGGTGCTCTTCAGGAAGGGTCAGATCCCGATGCAGAATTACCGCGACGTCAGAGACGGCTGCTCGGACTCGCTCATTGCCACCATGAAGGTAGTAATCTGGGACAAACCAGTACTTACTAGCGAGCGCTTCGCAGAAGAGATTGCCCTTCCATTCAATGATGCGACCGTCATGGTTAAGCCAGTTGAGGATCTGCTCTCTTTCTTGGTCTGCGAGCGCTAGTTCACCATCACTGAACATTGCCTGGATTACGTCATTAGGCATCGCATTGAACCAGTCTAGCCGGTTCTCGATAGTTGGATCCAACGGCATAACCAAGTACCAGTCGCCGACCGGGATACCCCTACGAACAAGCCCGATGAGTAGGCGCCGGAAAGAGCTCTTAATTTGCCTCTTCTCGGAATCGCCTAGATTCGTCGCGAACTTCTTGATCTGGTAAATGTCGAAAATTGCGCGATTTGGTGAGCTTGGGATCAGAACATCGATCCCATAGTCTCCCTGTGAAGGTCGGATCCGGGTCGCAGTCGGAAACTCATTGTAAAGAAGATTAGATACAACAGCCTCGACCTCATCGCCGCTCAGCGCGGCCCACTCGACACGCGGCATCGGGTCTCCCAGTTAGATAATGACGCGGAGTGCTTCATTGTGCCACCAGTGCGCTGCTGTCTTGGTCGGGAACAGTTAAAGTCCCACGACCCGTCGGCAGTCCTGATCTGGCCCAGTCGAACCAGCCGGCCGTTTAGGTCGAGGTGTTGCACGGCCCTCGCCAGGCCGGAGGTCTCGATGCCTTTCCGAAGGGTGCGATGGAGACAGCGTCCGTAGACCGTCGCGAGTGACTCGCACACGTCGTTCCGTCACAGACGACGTGAAAGCGTCGGCGGAGAGCCGACAAAGCGGTCGACGGCGTGTCGACGCCACCGCCCAGCAGCCGTTCGATCTGTTCGCGTCATGACCTCACTCCCGGTCAGGATTCTGTTGTATAGCAACCGCAGCAACCGACATCGTCCAACACCGGCGCTCACAGCCCTCCCCGTAAGCCTTAGGGCCCACAATGAACTGATGGCTTAGGCATCGTCCTGGCTGGCCCACCGTCGTGGCTTGCTCTGGTCGACGGCATTGGCAACGTGGCTGAGACCGGTGGGGGTGCAGCGAGACATACGCGCGCCTGATCGGTCGGCGCCCCCGCCATCGTGGCTGACTGTCGTCGGCTGAGGTTCGGACATGGCGCATCGAGGGGCTGGCCGTCGGTCGAGCGAGGCAGGGCTGGTCCGTCCACTGGGCCGTATCTGGGCCGTCCGAGGACGCTCAACGGTGGCCAACAACGACCAACGACCACCACCAGGCGCACGAGCCCACAGTCCCTGACCAGCAAAAACCCAGTTCACCAAGATCCCCGGCAAGACCCAGGTCAAGAAGAAGTAGTCTTTGTGATCATGCCTCCCACCTGCGCATACAGTGCAGGTGGGAGGCATTTTCGTGCTGTGGAACCTCTCTGGAACCTCAGCCCTCGTGATCTTGTGGCCTGCGTGCCCTGCCAAGAGCCTTTCAGGCACAGTCCCGACTGCTCGGCATGAGGTGCGCGCACACCTCTCGTATAGCCACTGATGGCACAGTGCCGTTTGCCATGCCATCACGCGAAGAGAGCCGACCAGTCCTCTGCGTCCTGGTCGATGTCGGCAATACGCACCCCGTAGCCGACGAACAGGTCTCCAGGGTGGGAATGGCGTTCACCAACGTAGACCCCCACGACTTGCCAATCGGGGCCGTCAAAACGCCCTGGCGACCGGGCGATGAGTGGCGCGCCCGAACAACCTGGACCAGCGGGTGTGCTTAGCTCGAAGAAGCGGGAGCCGTAGATGCCCGGCAGGAGGTCACTTATGCGTCGCCGAATGTGCCCTTCCGAATAGATCAGGTCGGGTCGCTGCTGGGCGATGCCGTCGTCGGAAATGGACTCGTACAACACTGCCTCGGGGTAGCCCCAAAGCATGTACTGCAACGAGGCGTGCTCTTGTCTACGGCTGAGTACGCAGTGGGCTACGTAGGTGCCAGGCTCCAAGCGCAAGATTGCAACGTCCTGAGTGGGGTGCAGCTCAATGCCCTGGACTGCGGCGGGCTGCCAGGCACCATCTGTGCCTCGAAAGAGGACTGCCGCTTCCCCAGGGGTTAGCTGCTCGGCAACGTGGCGGGCAGTGATTGCGAGGGGCTCGGCGTGACCGCCGGCGTGCTTGAGTAGGAAGGCGGTACCGGCGAAACCCTCGTTGCGTACGGTGGTCTCGGACGTGACTCGGACTTTCATCACAGGGACGACGATGTTGAACAACATGTCGTAGTCGCGTTCGGTCATGGCGAACTGTATCGGAGCGGGCGAACCCGCTGCTTTGTTCGGCGCGATGCCCTTGAAGGGCTCCAGGGGTGGCAGTTGCCGACGCTTCCATCGTGACCGTGGAGTTGCGGGAGCGTTGGCACCCATGTCGGTGAAGGACGAAGTCACGGTCATCCCGCAGGACCATGCCTGTGACGGGTTGCACCACAAGCGCACCAGATCTGGCGGGGAACAACGGGGAACCACGGTGGAAAGCAGCAGGGCCCAACTAGACCACCTGGAACCATCCGCCCAGGTCAGCGTGTGATTCTGCCGCAATTGCCCGCAGCTTCCCAAGCTGAGGGCTCACAGTCGGCCGTCGCGGCTCGCTCTGGCCGACGGCATGGGCAGGCAGCCGCCGTCGCGGACAGCCACGAGCCCCGGCCCAACCAAGCTCGCTTCCCACACAACTCCGCGAAAGTCGCCCGCTCTCCCCCCTAGGCGCCTACGATCCGTCACAGGCGTCGAGGGGGAAGACCATGGGAGCCAGCGGCAACACCATGTCTGGGAAAACCTGGATCGGTAAAAGCCGGCACGCCTTCTGCGTCGACATGGCCCGGCACTTCGAAGCGCAGCAGCGCGAGGCGCTCGAGAGCGGCGACGACGAGGCCGCCGAACGGTACCGGCTGTGGGGCCTCGGGTTCCTCCTAGAGACAAAAGACATCAACGCGGGGAAGGCCAAGCGCATCGTCTCCGACACGGAGGCCGCACGGCTACGGGCCGCCGAGGACGAAGCCAAGCAGGCGGCCGCGGATGCGGAGCACCTGGCTGCGTTGAAGAAGAAGCTCGGCATCACACCTCGCGCGAACGGCTCCGCGTACCGCCCCTTCCGTGGCGGCCTTCCCACTCTCGGCAAGGACCGTTGACAGGCAGGTGGGTACGAGGTTGTACCGGGCCCGCTCCTGAGCACGGCTAGAGCGTCGAGCGCCCCAGCCAGTGAGTGTCTAACTGCGTGACAACGCCGACGGACAACGGCGGACGAGCGCGGACGTCTGCGGACCGTCAGCGCAGGTGAAAGACGCACCAGTCCAAGGCAGCACCCCCACCCGAGTTGCTTCGGGACGAAGAGGTCGTGGGTTCAAATCCCGCCACCCCGACGCTGGTCAGAGGCCGTGTACTCACGTGAGTACACGGCCTCTGTCATGCTCGGGGGGCCAAACAGGGGGCCAAACGAATTTGATCAGGCCACCGCGTCGCCCTCTTCCTGGCCCTCCGCATCCTCCCCTTCCTGATCTTCGGCGAAGATGTCGTCCATCGCTTCAGCTCCCTGCGTGATCACGGGCCGGAGCTGCTTGCGGTAGACCGCCTCTGTGGTCGCCTGACTACTGTGACCGACCAAGAGCGCGATCCGCTCCAGCGGGATGCCGTGGTCGGAGAGCAGTGACACGAAGCTGTGCCGGAGCTCCCGCGGCGTCCACTCAGGCTTCAGTCCGGCCTTCTTCACGATGGCCTTGAAGTCTCGCCGGACGTTGGCCGCGTCGAGCGGCTCGCCGCTCCGGGTCGTGAAGACGCGGCCGGTCGGGCTCCACTCCATCCCTTTCGATGCCCGCTCCTGCTTCTGCCATCTCATGTGCTCTTCGAGGACGGCGACCACCTGCATCGGTAGAGCGATGGTTCGGCGGCTCTTCCTGGTCTTCGTCTCACCGTGCTTGCGCACCGAACGCCACACCGCGACGTGAGGCGGGATGCCGTCCTGCGTCTCCAGAAAAACGTGATCCCAGGTGAGGGGCCGCGCCTCTTCCGTACGCACACCGCTAAGGAGCGAGAGCACGAGGTAGGCGTACAGCCGTGACGGACGCGCGGCGGTGAGCACGGCTTTCGCCTGCTCCAGGTTCAGTGCCTTGCTCGGCCGACCGGGGCGGCCCTCCGGCGCGGTGACGAGTAGGGCGACGTTCCGCCCGGCCTTGTCCCTGCGCTGAGCATGTGCGATGGAGCGGCGCAGGATGGCGAGCAGGTCGCGCAGACTTCGCGTCGCGAGGAATTCGGCCCTGTCGTCCAACCAGTCATCGACATCGTCCGCGCTGAGTTCCTTCAGCTTGGCCTTGCCGATGAACGGGATCAGGTGCTTGTTCGCCATCGAGCGGTTCTTGCCGATGGTGCCCTTCTCGTCGCGCCCCTTCAGCCCGCGCTCCAACCAGTCGTTCACCGCATCGGCCACGGTGTAGTTCGCCGGCGCTTTGACGCCGGTCTGCACCTCCTTCTTCAAGTCCCGGATTTTCTGGCGTACTTCGGTCTTCGTCTTGCCGTACACCTTCGGTCGACGGCGCTTGCCGTTCGGGGCGTACCCCAGGGAGACGGCTCCCACAAAGCTCTTCTTGACGGGGTCCCAATAGATCGTGTCTGAACCGTGGCCAGCCCTTTGGGCGCGTTTCGGGGTCTCGCTCATTTTCTGTTGTGCCTCCATAGGACAGGGCCGCGCCCTGGTGGGCGCGGCCCTGTGGAACTGAGGTGATGGGAAGTTCAGGCGGTGGCCTCTGCCTCGCGCTTGAGGAGTTCGACGTACTGAGCGATGTACTCCGGCGGCACGAGTCGGCGACGGCCGATGCGGACGGTCTGAAGTCGTCCGAGGCGTATCTCCTCGTAGACCATCGAGCGTCCGATCCTGAGAGCCTTGGCCGCCTCTTCGGGGCGGTAGAGGAGCTGTTCGGCAGGTTCAGCAACGGTTGCCATGCGGCGGTGCCTCCTCGGCAAGGTTCCGGGGGCGGTGACCCCCTTCCTGTCAGGTCCGCTACTTCCGCTACCTCCGCTACCGCCCTGGTCAGACGCATGATCCAGGTAGCGGGTAGGGGGTGCGGTAGCGGACGGAGCCGCTACCGGCCCCGGGTTCGTGGCCGCGGGGCGGGTAGCGGATGGGGTCTTGCGGTAGCGGATGCGGAGCGGCTTGCCGCTACCCGGAAACCGCCTCTGAGCTGCCCGGTAGCGGAGGTAGCGGAAGTAGCGCACTTTCCGCGGGGGGTGGGCAGTAGCGCTGCCACGCGTCGTGCAGATCGCTCGCGTAGTAGCCCTTCATGACGCTTCCGCCTGCCTTGATGTTGCGGGCCGCGATGGGGGTGTTGTCCGCGGTCACGTACTCCCGCAGCATCCGTGACAGCCCACGGGCTTCGAGCGGCTTGCCGCTCATGTCCGCCCACGGCGCCTCTTCGAGGCTGTGCAGCCTGTCGAGGATGGCGACGGTGGGCAGACGGTCGATGCCGTTGAACACGTAGTCGCGCAGATCGGACAGCAGGCGGATGCCGACGCTGCCCTTATCGCTCGTCTTGGCCGCGTTCACCAGCTCGATGCAGGCGGCGCGGGCCCGCTCCGGCCACGCGCCACCCGCCGCGTCTGCGATGGCCAGCAGGGGTTCCCATACGTCCGCGGGCCGGTCGCTGATGCCTTCCGGCAGCTCCGGGAACACCCCGTCGACCAAGTGGCGCACGGACTCCGCCCAAGCGGCGAGCCGGTCACGCAGCTCGTGCCCCTCTTTCTCGTGGATCCGCTGCCGGAACGGCTCTACCCGCTCGTTCGGTGCGCGGCGGCGCATGCGGACAATGATCGAACGGGTCAGGATCGTGTCCGGCAGCGAGCCGAGACCGGCGACCGCGACTCCGCAGAACGACGGGAACTCCTGTACCTGCTGATTGGAGCCGTCGCCCACGCAGCGCCACATGACGCCGGAGCGTCGGTGACCTGCGTTCAGGAAGCCTCGGAGCTGTTCGTTCTCTCCGGCCTTGGGGCCGAAAACGGTGTCGATCTCATCGAACAGGATCGTGGGCCGTCCCTCCATCCCGGACACCGCACGGAAGAGCGCGGAGGCGGAGGCGTTGACCGCGACCATCGGTTGCGGCACGAGGGTTTCCACGATCTCAAGGGCACGGGACTTGCCCGAACCTGGCTCCGGCGACAGGAATGCGAGCCGCGGTGTGGAGTCGAAGCAGTCGAGCAGGTGCGCGTGCGCGTCCCACAGAGCCACGGCGACGTACGCGGCATCGAGGGGGAAGATGTTGAAGCGCCGGTGGAAGGATTCCACCTCATCGAGCAGTGCGGAGCCGTCCATGGCGGGTGCCGGCGGATTGGCGCTCATGCCGCCTGCCTCCCTTCCTGATTGGTGCGGAGCGGGCATGTGTCGCGGTGGGCGGTGTGGTCTTCGATCAGGGCGAGCACCTTCGTGTGTCCGACGGCGCTGCGGTCCCTGCCGCACAGGCACTTCGAGGTGGCGGTAGGCACGGCGTCGCGCGGTGCGCAGATGCACAGCCACGCGACCGGGAACCGTCCGTCGCCCCGGTGCGGCTCAGGACGAAGGGCAGTTCGGGCGCCCTTCCGGGCGGCGCCTTTCGGCTCGCCCACGGCCGGACCGGGCGCGGCTTGTGCGGCGGCGCGCGGACCGGTCGGGGTGTCGGGAAGGCTCTTCAGTGAGGGGCGAGGCGGGGTGCTCATGCCGCCCTCCTCTGCCCGTTGCGGGCGATCGACCAGTTCAGACCGCTGCGAATGGTCGCCTCACACGACCGCGGCGACAGACCGGCCTGCTCCCCCGCCCACTGAAGAGCCTCCTCAACCTGCTCCCTGGGGAGGTCGCCCGACGCGATGAACCGCCCCAGGGCTCGCGCCGCCCGGAGCAACGTGGCGTTGCGCTCGCCCTCAGGGGCCTGCCGTACGGACGCGGTTTCAGCGTTCAGGCCCGCTGCGGCGTAGCTGGACGCCCGTACGGACGACGGTGCAGCCGTTAGTGCCCGCGAAGTTTGACGGCCCGTCAGGCGGGCGCACAGCCAATCCGGCAGGGGCTCGGGCTGCATGTCGTTGACGACCGAGTAGGCGCCCGTGGTGGTGAGGCTGCCGGGGGCAACGACGTAGCCACCCCATGCCCGGGTGTCGATGCGCTTGCCGAGCCGTCCGGCCGTGTTGCCGAGCCGGACGCCGGGCGGGGCGGTGAAGTACAGGTGGACTCCACCGCTCGCGGTCCGCACCGTGCGTGTGGTGGGGACCGCGTGCCCGGCGCGCTCGCAGAGCGCCATGAAGGTCGTCACGCCGCTAGGCGTGCCCGTACTGCTCTTCCGCTTGGGCATGTCGAGATCGACAACGACCAGCCCGGACGGGCCGGTCGCGATGCCGACGTTGAACGGCAGATCGCCCCACGCACGGCGGATGCGGTCTGGGTCGATGGTGGCGCGCTCTTCCCACTTGCGGTGACCGCCAGCGCAGTCCCCAATGCCGGGGCAGACGTCTTCACCGTGCAGGGCCGGACGCTTGTCGCCCGGACGGAGCGGGAGGACGGCCCACCCCCGTTCCGCGGCGTCGAGCGCGGCGTACAGGAGGTGACGGTTCATGCCGTCACCCCCGTCATGCTCGATGGGGTGGCATGGGCCGGACGGCCCTCGCCGAATGACGCTCGTTGGGTCATGCTGGATGTCTCCTGCTCTCTTGGAGGGACTGGAGAACCGAGGCGGGCGCAGGCTTGTGGTGAGACGGCGCCCGCCTCGGGCGTAGCTAGGCGTGGAACTGGTTGCGCTTGAAGACGGCCTTGCGGATGTTGACCGTGGTCCCGCGCCCGTGGCCGCTCGCGCTGAGGACCTGTACGGCGACCCAGCCACCGAAGATGACGGCGGCGAGGGTGATGAGCTGGGTGATGAGCGCGGTCAGCGCGGTGATGAACGCGGTCAGCAGGAACAGACCGCCGCAGACGGCGCCGAAGCCGATGCCACCGAGGGCGATGTTCACCGCCGCGCGGGAGACGGGCGGCTTGGCCGCGACGGATTCGGGCTTGGCGAGTTCGAGGGTGTAGCCGGTGACGACGCGACCGTCCGGCAGAACGATGCTCGTCACCGCCGGGATCGTGCCCGGCTGCACCGGTACCACGGGCGCCGACGGCAACGGAGCGAGCGGGGTGGGCCGGTGGACTTCCACGGTCGCCTCACACCGGCCGGGAACGATGGGCTTGGCGGGGGTCATGAGGGGGTCTCCTGTCAGCCGAGGTCGCCCAGGGCGGTGGCGCCCGCCTGCACGAGGTTGTGGATGGGCTCGTAGGCGCCGGTCCCGGCGGCGAAGAAGCCGAACAGGAACAGCACGATGGCCGCGCCGCCTCCGGCGGATTTGGTCTTGACGGCGAGGGCAGACGCGGCGCCGAAGAGCAGCACGGCAGAGATGTTCAGGATCATCGGAATCCTTCCGGGCGGGGGGTGTCGGTACCGGCGCGGTAGATGCGGGCCCAGCGGTTGTAGAGCCAGCGGCCAACGCGTATGCGCTTGCCGGTGGCCTTGCAGCGGCGGCAGTCCTTGCCGCGCTTCATGCGGCCCTTGCGGTCGGTCTTCATCTCGAAGCCCCAGCCGCGGCACTTGCGGCAGGGGCCGAACGGCGAGGCAGCACACACAGCGACGTAACACAGAGTCACGCCAAGCAGGAGAGTGATAGCGAGCAGGGCAGGGGTCATGACGGGCCCTTCCAGGCGGTTTCAGGGGTTTCCGCAGGTGGGCCGCTATCCGCTAGCAGCCTGATCAGAGCGGGTTTGGGGCGCTAGCGGGGCCGCTAACGTTAGCGGGGTGCGCTGCTAGCGCTAGCAGCCCCGGAGCCTCAGCTCGCGTCCCGGTTTCCGTCACGCTCCGCAATCGCGGCGACGATGTGGGAGCGGTCAATGCCGCGCCGGTTGACGACCTTGCCCTTGATGCGGCGGCCCACCTGGATGGTGGAGACACCGTGCGGCTTGAGCGCGGCGGCGAGCCCTTCGGGGTCCCATCCGTCGTAGACGTCCTCGCGCAGGTCGGCAAGCCGGGCGACGACGGTTTCGGACCACACCTTGGGCTCATCGGCGGGAATGACGGCGAGGATGTCGGCGAGCAGGTCGTAGCCGTTGCCCGCGGTGGACTCCGGCTCCAGGCCGAGCGCATGGCCGGACAGGGTCCCGGCATCCTCGCGTGCCTTGCGGGCTCGCAGCGCGATCCGCTCGGCAGCCGGAGCGTCCACGTAGACGCTCCGGATGATCCGGGCATCCGAGCCGTCGCCGACGAAGTAGGCGATGCCCTTGTCCGCCCAGGCGAACATGGTGGCGCGTACGCCCCGCTTGTAGGAGGACGTGCCGAGCACCATGTCGTTCTCGGTCTGACCCATGACCTTCATGCACAGCCGCACGCCCGCGTTCGCGCTGATCCCGGTGGGCAGCGACTTGGCGTCCGGCCGCTGGGTGGCCAGCATCAGCACGATCCCGGTGGCTGGTCCCCGCTTGACCAGGTCGGTGCAGATGTCCTCGAACTCCTTGCCGTACTTGTCGTGCTCGAACCACACCTGGCATTCGTCCACACAGATGACGATGGGGTGCAGTCCCAGACTCGGCTTGGAGGCGAGTTCGCTGGTCACCTTGGACTCCGGGCAGATGTCCCGTGGAAGCGAGCGGATCACCTTCGCGCGGCGTCGCAGTTCGCCTCGGACCTCGCGCATGTCCGCGATGGCGTACTCGATGTCCTCGTCTTCCTCGCCGGCACGGTGCCTGTGGGCGACGTTCTCGCCGACCGGGTCCAGGTCACCGGTGCCCTTGAGGTCGTAGGTGTGCAGCTCCGCACGCGGATCCAACGCTGCGATCAGCGCGAACAGGCGCAGCAGGAACGTCTTACCCATGCGCGGGATCGCGCCGATAATTGCCGCGATGTACATGAACGTCAGGCCCACCCAGCGGCCCCGCTGGTCGGTGGAGAAGTCGACCGGCTTGAACAGGTCGACCAACCCGGACTTGGCCAGCGGCCAGACAGGCTGCTTGGCCCTGTTCATGTCCTGGTCACCCACCCACAGCACCAGGCGCCCGGTGTGCTCATCGGCCACCGCCTCCGGCCACACGCACCCCAGCGGGCGCCGCAGGCCGGACGCGAGCCGCTCGCGCCGCTCGATGATGTCCGTGACCGTGACGCCGTAGGGGAGGTTGCCCTCCGCACGCCAGCCGGGGCCGTCGCGGGTGATCGGGGCGGTGAACTCGAACCCGTCCCGCCCCTTGGCCTGTGCCTGGTTGATGGCGGGGATACCGAGCGAGCCGAGCGCCCGCAGCACGATGTCACTGGTGAGCTTGACCGCCGTGGGCAGCTCCACCGCCCGGTGGATGACCGGGGCATCCGGCTTCCGGCCAGCGAACCCGAGCGCCATCACGACCGCGCCGACCGACAGGGCCTGAAGCCAGTCGGGAGCGAGCACGTAGATGGCGAGTGCGGCGCCCAGTCCGGTGAACATCGCGAGCACCGTCACGAGAGTGCGCAGTCGGACCCGTCCGTCGCGCTGCCGCGACAGCTTCAGGTACTCCGCCGCGTCCTCACGCCGCACCGCGGCGAGTCGGACCGGCTCCCCCTCGCGGTCGGCCACCCACCGCATCGTGCCGCCCACGAACTTCGCGGCGCCGGACGGTGCTTGCAGGGTGAGGCGGGCAGCGTAGACCGGGGAGCGCAGGGCGTGATAGCCGACCGAGTGGGCGTAGTGGCGGGCCACCCACGCCGATGCAGTCCGCAGCTCCGCCACGGATCGCAACCACACCGGAACGACCGCACGGCGCTGAGCACCGAGCAGCCGACCAAGGTAGCCCGGACCGGTGGCGGTCGGCGTCGGCCGGTCGACCATCACGCGCGCGGCCGGGTCGCCCGACTCGGCACCCGACCGACCGGACTCGGGGTCGGCCGACGGGTCGGCGTCGGGTCGGGCGGTCGGGTCGGCCGACTCGCTGCGAGCCGACCGGGCCTTGCCGAGGTCGACTACCTCGCCCCCAGAGTCGGGGCGGGAGTCGGTTGCCATCTCGGCTTCGAGCCGGTTGAACAGTTCGTTGTCGTCGTCGGGGTGCTTCACTGAGGGTTCCTTCCAATGGGAGGCAAGGCGAGGTCGGTCCGTCGCTGTAGGAGGTGAGCGGACCGGCCCCGCCGGATGGTGATGAGTGGTTCAGGCAGCGCGCTGTTCCTCGGGGTAGGCGCAGGGCACGCACATGCCGAGCGATCCAGGGATGACGTATCCGGCATCCGTCCGGCAGACCGGGCAGGTACGACGGGCACGCATGGCCTTGGCGAGCGCGGCCCGCTTGCCGGGCGTCATCGGCCGGACCGGCTTGGCACGGTCGACGCGGTAGAGGTAGGCGACCAACGGGCCGCGCCGGAAGCGCGGGCGCAGCACCTGAGCCGCGATCGGCTGACCGCCCGGACGTAAGCCGCGGGCGCGTAGTTGGCGGCGCGTGGCGAGCCCGTCGGGGGCGTACCGCCACGGGTAGGTGGGGATACCGTGGCGAGCGCCCGTGGGGTCGTAGCACTTGCCTAATGCCGGGGACATCAGGCGGCCTCAGCCGCGGGTGCCTCGCCCTCCGGGCGGTTCACGGAGTGCAGCGAGCGGCCGTCGGCACGCTCGGTCTTCAGGGTGTCGCGCACCTTACGGGCGTTGGCCTGCGACATGTGCAGTGTGGTGCGGATGCGGTCCGCGGTCAGCTCCGCTTCCGCCCACTCGGCAGTGACCTTTCGGGCTTCGCTCAACGCGTCCTCGAAGGTGCGCTGAGTCTTGGCCTTGGCCTTGCCGGGGGCGAGGCGGCGGCGCGGGCGCGGCTTGGGTTCGGCCGGGGATGCCGGCGGATCCGCAGGAGGCGGCGCGGGTGTCTCTTCCTGCTCCGATGCAGGGGCAAGTTCGCCCATCCGCAACATCACGCGCTCGCGCCGAGGCGTCTTCCAACGCCACTTCCAGCCGAACCGCTCGTGCAGGTCAGCACGGGCCAACTGTCGCTCCCGCTCACAGGCAAGCGCCACACCGTAGGAGGTGACCTCCCACAGCGTCATGCGCCGCCACAACGCGAACGTGGAAAGCGGCGCCAGCAACCAGCGAGAGAACCGAACCTTCTCCATGCGGCGGCCGGTGGCGGCGCCAATCCGAACGGCGTAGATGTGTGCGCCGATCTCGGAGAACACCACCCACAGCAGCGGCATCGTGCCGTGCGCGACTTTGGCCCACACCTCGTGTCCGGCGGCGACGTTCAGCCCGCATGTGATCAGGGTGAGCACCCAGGGCACGAACCGCACCCACGCGAGCGCCATATCCATCCGGATCAACAGCAGGTTGGCGACGGTGAAGACAGGAATGGCCACGTCGATGCCAACCGGCAGCATCCACGGCTCACCGAAGCCCCAGCGGGCAGCGGCGGCAGACACAGCGTCGAACGAGGAGATGAGCCCCAGGGCGCCGACTCCGGCCGCGGCGAGCGCGCCGACTCCGGCAAGGCCCATCTCGGGGCGCGTCAGCGGCGGCACCGCCGGACGCTCAGCGGCACTGGTCGGGGTGCTCATGCCGCGGCCCCCTTACGGGAGGGCCGACGGCGCTTGGTCGGGCCGGGCAGCGGGACGACATTGAACAGCTCCGGGGCCTGTGCCTCGATCACCTCGGCAACGACCCGAGTCACCACGTCCGGGAGGCCGGGGCTCTCGGCGAGGATGTCGCGCGCGGCGTCCAGCCGGGCCGCGCGCTCCTCCTCCGTCTCGCCCTCCTCCCCGAGCCACAGCTCAACCGGGGTGCCCAGGGCCAGTTCGATGAAGTCGTTCGTGGAGACGGCCTGATGGCCGCCGATGTAGGTGCGCATGAGGGCTCCTGAATCGGAGGGACAGGAAGCCGGAGCGGCCGCAGGCTTGTGGTGAGACGGTGACTGCTCCGGATGAACCCGAGCCGCAACGCGGCAGGGGAAAGTGCCCCGGCCAGGAGTCGAACCCGGCCTGCGACCATCGGGTCTGTGATCTTTGGTCCACTTTTGAGTTCTCAAGGTGCGATCAGCGCGGGGCCCGCGGCGCGCGGCAGAAGCCGCCTTCCGGCTGGGCAATCCCGAGCGATTCGTGCAGGTCAAGCGGTTGCCATCCCGAGGAATCCGGGGGCCGCTCGTTGACTAGCTTGCACTAGTTCGCTGTGGTGCACAACCCCTGTGAGGTGATGCGCCCTAGTTCGCTGTGGTGGGTACGCTCAGAGCATGACTGCCACAGGAGGGCCGAAGCCGAAAGCGGTGCAGGTCGCGGATGCACTTCGCGAGGACATCAAGAGAATGAAGCCGGGCGACAAGCTCCCGTCGCAGCGAGAGTTGATTGACCGGTTCGGATACGCGAGCCAGACCATCCAGAACGGCTTGGCCGCGCTCCGGTCCGAGGGGTTGATCGTGTCGGCCGGGAACCTCGGCAACTTCGTCAGCGACGGGGCTTCCCCCAGCAGCGACGTGCGCGACGACATCAAGGAAATCCTCTCCCAGATCCAGACGTTGACTGAACGGGTCGCGGCGCTCGAAGACCGCTGCGCTCCGGGTGGTGCGTGATCTGCAACCAGCATGCAAGGAAAGGGAGTTGTGACGTAAGTGACAGCCAGGGGACGACGAAGCGGAGGTGGGGACATGTCCAGTGACACCCCGGTGTCACCTTCCCTGTCCCCCTGGCTTGCGGGTGAGACTCGGACTAGGCACTCAGAGGAGGGCGCATGACCGACGACAGGCCCGCATGGGCGCGGCGCATCGCTGCCGAACGAGCGGCCCGCGACTGGTCGCAGCGTGACGCGGTAAGGGCGCTGCGGGCGCACGCTCCCACGGAGCTCCCCGCGGAAGAGAGCATGATTCGCCAGTGGAAGCGCTGGGAGTCAGGCCAGATGCCGAACGACTTCTATCAACCGATCATCGCGGCCCTCTTCGGAACCGTGACGCACGCACTCTTCCCGGCGCCCGCACGGCGGGACGGGGGCCAGGAGATCCTGGCAGCGTCCGGCATGGAGACGCTGGAGATCGTGAGCCGTCTCAACCGGTCTGACGTCGACAACGCCACGCTCGATGCTCTGCGGATCACGGCGGACCGGCTTGCCTCGGAGTACCCGTTCATGCCGAGCGAGCAGCTTCTCATCGAGGGTCGGCAGTGGCTGCGCCGCGTCGTTGAACTCCACACGAAGAGCCTCACCCTCGCACAGCACCGCGAGGTGCTCGCGCTGTCTGGTTGGCTCGCTCTACTGGTCGGCTGCGTCGAGTACGACACGGGCGCACGCCACGCGGCTGAGTCGACGCGACAGGCGGCGCTCTCGCTCGCGACCGAGGCAGACCATGCGGAGGTCGCCGGATGGGCGCACGAGATGCGGGCATGGTTCGCCCTCACGACCGGCGACTACCGGGGCGTCATCGCGGCGGCGCGGGCCGGAGCCGAGACGGCAGCGCACCACGGCGTGGCCGTGCAGCTCGCAGGTCAGGAGGCCAAGGCGTGGGCTCGGATCGGGGACCGCCGGCAAGTCGAGGTCGCCTTGGACAAGGGGCGACGGTTGCTCGAAGGGATGCCGTACCCCGAGAACCTGGACAACCACTTCGTGGTGGACCCCGCCAAGTTCGACTTCTACGCGATGGACTGCTACCGCCTGGTCGGCGAAGACAAGCTTGCGCGCACGCTCGCCGAAGAGGTGCTGAGGGCAGGAACAGACTTCGACGGCACCGAGCGCTCACCGATGCGTAACGCGGAAGCGCGGGTCACGCTCGGAGTCACGGCGGCGCGTGAAGGGGACTTGGAGCAGGCGCTGACGATGGGCGAACGCGCCCTCGAAGGGGACCGGCAGTCAGTGCCGTCGCTCATCATGACCAGCCGCGAACTTGCTGCCGAGATGAGGAACCGGTATAGCTCCGAACCAGCGGCACAGGACTACCTCGCGCGGCTTCACTCGCTCGCCGAGCAGAAGCCCGGATTCATGCCTCGGTAAATTAACGAACATGCGAGATTCGGCGAAGCTTGCCGCGCACCCTCCTACCTTCAGCGTTCCCGGCTAACTAGCTGGTCCATCTGGATCCGTGCTCGGCGGTGAAGGATCACCCTCCGCCGACGCACGGCGCTCAGTCTGCATCTGACACCAGGCCCCAAGTCCCATTTTTGCGATGGCGCAAACGGTTAGCGCAATAGCCGGAGTCAAAAACGCAGGTGCAGCCTGTAGATGGGGGGCTATCGCGGCCGAGATGGTTGCTGCTAGCCCCGCTTGCTTAGGTTTGAATCCAGCCATTACTGCTGCACGCTCTTCTTCGTAATTAAGCCCCGTGCAAAGAAAATCGTGCAACTGATCGAGAAATTTCTCAAAGAACACTTTTGGACCGAGGCCTGCACTGAACGGTGCCGTATTACTAGCCACCGCTCCACTCAGCCATGCCGCGGCAGCATCTTCCAAACCCAACCCCGAGCCGAGCATCGACCGGATACCGGACTGCTGATAGCTCGGCAGTTGACCCAACCAAAAGTCCTGGTCGTCAACTACAAGCTGCTTTATTTCCGTCACGGCACCATATCCTTGATGTATTCCGCGCTTACGGCATGGCCCGTCTGGTGGAGAGTAACGGGGTCCACTCCAGAAACAAGCAGCGTACCGCGAACGTCCGGGGCATAGTTACCCGTTACTAGCGCACAAAGAGTTCCGGTAGCCACATCAAACACGGGACCACCGGATTGACCCGGCCTCAACTGCGTATTAATTACCGCATGCTTAACCTTCACGCCGTGATTAGCGATTAGCACCTTCGCCCCGACATGCGACCGCTGGATTGTCATTACCTTGCGCCCGAAATCCATATGAGGATAGCCGTATACGTGAACCTCATCGCCAAGAGAAATGACGTCAGTTCCGGTCAAACTGTGCCCCAATGCAAAGGTCCAGTCGTCCGGTACTTCAAGAATACAGATGTCCCTAATGGCATCAACGGCCGCAATCTTCACCGGAGATCCCCGCCAGCCATTTTGAGACGTGTCTTGATAATCAGAAATCCCTGAGATTGCCGGGAGAAATGCAACGAGACCATCATCGTTGGGGGCAACAACATGTAGAGCTGTCGCCAAATGCTTAGGCCCAACCGGAAAACAAGAACCTAGTAGCTGCGCTTGTCCCCCTTCGACTCTAGCCAGGGCCAGGACCAAGTGGCCGTAGAAGTTCACGCACCCTCCATCGTCAAGTGCTCAGATGGTGCCATCTGCGCCCATGCCCTGCGCCGCTTTCCCACATGTTCCCTATGCCGTACGGCAACAGCAGCGCACTACCCCTGTCGAGCACGGTCACGCACCCGACGGTGGCCAGCAGCGCTGATCAGCGCAAATGCGGCCTGAGGAGCGAACAGGCAGGGGGCCAAACGGGGGGCCAAATGAAACAGCTGCGCCGAGACCGTCCTGGACGGTAGTGGACCGTGCTGGAGCTGAACGAGCAGGTCGGCGCCCTCGCAGCAAGGTCACAAAGATACCGATCGCGTTCGGGACGAAGAGGTCGTGGGTTCAAATCCCGCCACCCCGACAGAGAAGTACCAGGTCAGAGGGTCCTCGCCGGATTGGTGAGGGCCCTCTGGTGTTGCTGCGTGATTGCGTGCGTGGCGATGCGGTGCGGGGCGGAACTGCACGCACCGCTCCTGGCGCCACTCGTGGTGTCCGCGTGGCCGCACCAGGGGCGCACCACTGCACGAGCGTCGCAGTGAGGTGAACGCCGGCCCGGGCCGCCTCTGGCACCCGTGCCCATGCCTAGAGAAGGTCTGGTCCTCCTACGAAGCGGCTCTGGCCAGGTGGGCGGGCGGCTTGGTGGTGTCCCTAGGTCCTCTCGCGGGTTCGAGCACGGTGCCGGGACCGACGGGCCTGGCGAAGAGTCGTGTCCTACCGGATCGCGGCGCGGCCAACCGCCCCCGGTACGTCCTACTCCTCCGGCTCCCAGGCGCGGAGCAGGTCGAGCAGCCCGGCGTCTCCGTCGACGTGCAAGGAGTCGGCCTGGATACGGTCGTACAAGTAGAGGACCAAATCACTGGCCGTGCCGTGGACGGAGGCGCCGGCTTCGTCCGAGTCCTGGCCGGTCGCGGCTGTGGGCGCGGGGATGCGGGTGGAGCGTGCGCCGTCGCCGTCGACCGTGAGGCGCCAGGAGGGGCCCTCGGCGGCGTGGAAGTCGAAGGCCGTGGGCTTGTGCGGCCATGCGCTGTGCGACGCGACGCAGGTGAACAGGAACTCCTCGACACCGTCGAGGGCGACCTCGTTCGGCAGCGGCTGCGGGGCGCCCGTGGCGAGCTGGGCGTCGTAGGTGTGCACCGCGGTCTCCTGGACCCGATGCCGGGCGACTCCGCCGGAGGTCCGCGGCGTCTGCAGGGCACTCCACCACGCCCAGCAGCCGGCGTCCGGTCCTGCCTCGTGCAGGGCGCTCAGCAGGAGCTGCGTCGACGCGGCCAGCCAGGCCAGCAGGGCCTCTCGCTCCCGCGGCACTTCCAGCGCGGCGCGCGCGGCGGCGGCTTCGGCCGGGGGAGCGTCGGCAGGCCCCGCGCCGACGATGGCGGCCCAGAAACGGTCTCCCCCACCCAGGTGCTTCACCAGATCGAACAGCGTCCAACCGGGGCAGGTCGGCACCTGCGCGTCGAGACCGGGAGCGGCGGCGACCGCGGCGCGGAAGGCGGTCGACCGTTCATCGATCAGTCGCAGCAGGTCAGGGAACTCAAGGCTTCTTTCCACCTCGGATGTCTATCACCGTGCTTCGGTCATCGGACAGCGGTTTTCACCGTCACCGCCCGTTGGCCACCGCCCGTTGGCCATTGCGGACGTCTTCCTCGCCTCCCAGCGCTCCGGTGACGAATTGCGCAATGCTGCGAGGACGCTGGTGGCGGCTGTACGCCCGGCGTTCCCTGCTTTTCCTTCGCCTCCTTCTTCCACTTGCTGCCGCCGCTCAGTGCCTATCCCCGTCCACCTCGCCCGTCCCGATCGTGGCGGGAGCTGGGCAGGTCGGGTGGTGGGGCGGTCTCGGGGGTGGCCGGCCGGGGGATCGTGTGCGGTGGGTGGGTGGCATGGTGGGTGGTGTCAGACGCTGCTTCCCTGTCCTGTGGGAGGGGGCACCGACCGGGAAAGGACCGGCGACATGATCATCTTTGGTACCAAGGGGTATCTGTACCAGCTCGCGATACTGACCTTGGTGTGCGGGCGCTGCGGTAACCCGTCCGCACACACACTGAGGAAGCGCGTCACGAAGTTCACCTTGTTCTTCGTGCCGCTGTTCCCGATCTCGACGAAGTACGCCACGCAGTGCACGTTCTGCGGGGCGGAGCAGAAGCTGGTGAAGGAGCAGGCCGACCACTTGGTGGCGCAGGCCGCCGGCGCCCAGTCCGGGCAGGCGTACGGGCAGCCGCAGCAGCAGCCGTACCAGTCCTGAGGGTTCTCCTCCGAAGGGTTCTTCTCCTGAGGGTTCTTCCGTCTCAGGTGTTCCACGTCTCGTCGTAGGGATCCTTCGGAGTCGGCACCGGCCTCGCGCCGGTGACCTGGATGAAGGGGATCGGGCCGTCGTTGACGGGGTCCTTGACGCGGTGCGGGGTGTAGGTGCCGGTGATCTCCAGCCAGGTGTCCGGCTGGAGTACCGGGGGGATCCGGCCGGTCAGGCCCACCTTGACCGGCTGGGCGTCCGCCGCGCAGCAGTTGAGGGCCATGCGGACCAGGTACGGGGTGCCGTCGTGGTCCAGTGCGAGGAAGCCGGTGAGCTGGATGCGGCGGCCGGTGAGCGTACGCCCGTCGTCGTAGACCGCGCGGCCGGCGTAGTCGACCACGCTGAGGCGCAGGGGGTCGGCGGCGGGGAGCGCGGGGTACGCCAGCGGTTCCTGGAGGGCCGTACCGGTGCGGGTGGCGCTGTACGAGCCGAGGGCCGGCGGAGCGACCAGGATCAGGGCGAGGAGGGGGAGGACGAGCAGCCACGAGATGCGGGGCTCGGGGTGAGCGGTGGCCTTGGCGGCGGTCGCGCCGGAGGACCTCTCGCGGCGCGTCGCGCGCCGTTCGTACCAGGCCGTGGCCAGTGCCGTCGCGATCAGGACGGCACCGGCCGCCAGGAGCAGGGGGCGCAGGCCCGCCTTCACGTAGCGCAGGTAGAGGTCGGTGGTGCCCGCGTGCAGCAGGCCGGCGCCGAGGAGGAACAGGACCGCCGACTGGGCCTGCCGGTTCACAGGAGCACCGCCCCGGTCAGGACCGCTCCGGTGATCGCCAGTACGAAGGTGGCGGGTGCGAAGCGGAGGGCGAAACCGCGGCCGAACGTGCCCGCCTGCATCGCGAACAGTTTGAGGTCGATCATCGGGCCGACGACCAGGAAGGCCAGCCGGGCCGTCAGCGAGAACTGGGTCAGTGACGCCGCCACGAACGCGTCGGCCTCCGAACAGATCGACAGGACCACCGCCAGCACCGCCAGCGACAGCACCGCCACCGCCGGGTTGTCGGCCGCCGTACGCAGCCAGTGCTCCGGGGCCACCGCTTTCAGCGTCGCCGCGGCCATCGCGCCCACCACCAGGAAGCCGCCCGCGTGCATCACGTCGTGGCGCGTCGACGCCCAGAACGCCTCGCCCCTGCTCTGGCCCTCGTGCCGCGCGTGCGTCGGCGGGCGCATCCAGTCCGCGCGGCCCAGGCGGTGCCACAACCAGCCCATCACGCAGGCGACCAGCAGGCTCGCCACGAAGCGGGCCAGGACCATCTCCGGGTCGCGGGGGAACGCCACCGCCGTCGCCGTCAGCACGATCGGGTTGATCGCCGGGGCGGACAGGAGGAACGCGAGCGCCGCCGCCGGAGTCACCCCGCGGCGCACCAACGCGCCGGCGACCGGTACGGACGCGCACTCGCAGCCCGGCAGGACCGCGCCCGCCAGCCCGGCCACCGGGACCGCCAGCGCGGGGCGGCGGGGCAGGGCGCGGGCGAAGAACGACGGGGGCACGTAGACCGCGATCGCCGCCGACAGCAGGACGCCCAGGACGAGGAACGGCAGCGCCTGGATCATCACCGCCACGAACACGGTGGTCCAGGTCTGCATCACCGGGGCGGCGAGGGCGCGACGCAGGGGCGCCTGCGCCAGCACCATGAGGAGCAGGAGGAGGGTGAGAGCCAGGGGGGAGGTCAGGCGGCGGGGTGACTCGGGAGGCGGGCTGTCGTCCCCGTTCGGGGTGCCCGGCTTCTTCGGGGCCTGTTCGGTTGTGGCCACGGGTGGGGCACCTCCGGGTTCCATGGTTCTCCCTCCTCTCTCATACGGGCTCGCGGTCGTGCCCGTTCAGGGCGGAGCTGGAACCACCCGTGCCGGTGAGGCAGTCTGTCCCCTTGTGGCTGGTCTACCGAATCAGGGTCCGGCGCCGGGCGAGTCCGGCGCGCACATGGTGGTGTGCGGCGACGACGGGCTCGCGCACCGGCTGGCCGCGGAGCTGCGCGGTGTGTACGAGGAACAGGTGACGCTGGTCGTACCGCCCTCCGAGCGGACGGTACGGCCGCCTGTCGTGGGGCGGGCCCGTGCGGTGTCCGCCGCGCTGCTCGACCGGGTGGTGAGCGCTGCCGTCAACCGCGCCGCCGCCGGGACCGGTGGTGGGGCGGGGTCCGGCGCGGGGGCGGGGGCGGTCTCGGGTGCCGCTCCGGGGGCTGGGAGGGGTGATCTCGGTGTCGGGGGCCGGGTGTTGGAGGCCGTCGAGCCGACCGATGCCGTGCTCGCCGAGGCCGGGGTGGAGCGGGCGGCCGCCCTCGCGCTCGTCTACGACGACGACGAGACGAACATCCGCGCCGCCCTCACCGCCCGCCGGCTCAACCCCCGGCTGCGGCTCGTCCTGCGGCTGTACAACCGGCGGTTGGGGCAGCACATCGAGGAACTCCTCGACCAGGCCGCCGCTTTGGCGACGGTCGGGGCTGACGGTGACGGCGGCGGGTTCGGGGCGGGGGACGCCTCGACCACCGTACTGTCCGACGCCGACACCGCCGCGCCCGCGCTGGCCGCGACCGCCGTCGCCGGCACCACGAAGGTCGTGCAGACGGACGGGCTGCTGCTGCGGGCCGTCGAACGGCCCGCCCCCGGTCCCGGGCGGGTCGCCGACAGTCGGCTGGCCACGCTCGCGCTGCTGTCCGTGACGAGCAACGACCCCGCCTTCGCGGACGGTTCGGAGGCCAGCGGGGACCAGGGGCCGTTGCTGTTGCCGGACGCGGCGACCGTCGCCGCGGCGCGGGGGCGGGGCAGCGTCGTGCTGGAGCAGGTGTCGTACTCGGCCGGGCCCGCCTTGCCCACCGGGCGGGGGGCCGGGGTCGTGGCGCCGTTCGCCTCCCTGTTCTCGCGGCGGCTGCGGTGGTCGTTGGCGGGACTGGTGGGGTGTGTCGTCGCGCTGGCGGTGGCGTTGTGGCTGGTGACCGGGGTGCATCCGCTGGGGGCGGTGTACCTGACGCTGCTGGACCTGTTCGCGATCAACGATCCGGCGGTGGGGGCGTCGACGGAGCGGCAGGTGCTTCAGCTGCTGTCCGGGCTGGTGGGGTTGCTGCTCCTGCCGGTGTTGCTGGCGGCGGTGCTGGAAGGGCTGGGGACGTTCCGGACCGCCGGGGCGTTGCGGCGGCCGCCGCGGGGGCTCGGTGGGCATGTGGTGCTGCTGGGGCTGGGGAAGATCGGGACGCGGGTGCTGACACGGTTGCGGGAGCTGGACATTCCCGTGGTGTGCGTCGAGGCCGCCCCCGAGGCGCGGGGGGTCGCGGTGGCGCGGCGGTTGCGGGTGCCGGTGGTGCTGGGGGATGTCACGCAGGAAGGGGTGCTGGAGGCGGCGAAGATCCATCGGGCGCATGCGTTGCTGGCGGTGACCAGCTCCGACACGACGAATCTCGAGGCCGCTCTGTACGCGCGGTCGTTGCGGCACGATCTGCGGGTGGTGCTGCGGTTGTACGACGACGACTTCGCCACCGCCGTCTATCGCACGTTGCGGGCCGCGCATCCGCGGGCCTTGACGCGGAGTCGGAGTGTGACGCACCTGGCTGCGCCGTCGTTCGCCGGGGCGATGATGGGGCGGCAGATTCTGGGGGCGATTCCGGTGGAGCGGCGGGTGTTGTTGTTCGCCGCGGTGGAGGTCGGGGGGTACGGGCAGTTGGTGGGGAAGACGGTGGGGGAGGCGTTTCGGGCCGGGTACTGGCGGGTGTTGGCGGTGCAGGGGGCTGGGCGGGGATCTGCTGGGGCGGGGGACGAGGGGCGCGGGGTGGCGGCGGGGTTGGAGTGGGATCTGCCTGACTCGTATGTGTTGCGGGGGGAGGATCGGGTCGTGCTGGCGGCTACGCGGAGGGGTTTGGCGGAGTTGTTGGGGCGGCGGCGGAGGGGGGTCGCGGGGGTGTAGTCGCGCCTTTTCTCGCCCCCGCCGCCCCTACCCGACCCGTCCCCGGGGGCTTCGCCCCTTCGACCCCACCGGGGCTCCGCCCGTGGGCCCCCGCGGGGATGGGGACTCCGTCCCCTGCACCTTCGGCTGCTCGCCGATACCCGACAGCAGGTGCCGGTCCCTGGGACCTCTCGGGGTTTCCGCCCCCCGCATCCCTGGCTGCGAGCGGTACACCGACAGCGGGTGCCCTCCATCGCCGTCCCCCCGGTCGGCCCTGAACGGGCCTCGTCCTCAAACGCCGGACGGGCTGGGTGGGCGGGGCGCCCCCGGCTGAAGCGCCCCGCAGTCGTGCCGGTTCGTTCTAGTGGCCCAGGTGCTTCTTCGCGAATTCGAGTTCCAGGCGGACCTGCTTGATGCGTTCGTCCACCACCAGGGAGCCGTGGCCCGCGTCGTAGCGGTAGACCTCGTGGGGGGCTCCCCTCGTCTTCAGGCGGGTTACGTAGTTGTCGATCTGGCGGATGGGGCAGCGGGGGTCGTTGACGCCGGCCGAGATGTGGACGGGGGCCTTGACCTGGTCCACGTAGGTCAGGGGGGAGGAGGCCTCGAAGCGGTCGGGGACCTCTTCGGGGGTGCCGCCCAGGAGGGTGCGGTCCAGTGCCTTGAGCGCTTCCATCTCGTCGTGGTAGGCCGTGACGTAGTCGGCCACCGGGACCGCCGCGATGCCCAGTGCCCAGGCCTCCGGCTGGGTGCCCAGGCCGAGGAGGGTCAGGTAGCCGCCCCAGGAGCCGCCGGTGAGGATCAGGCGGTCGGGGTCGGCCAGGCCCGAGGTCACCGCCCAGTCGCGGACGGCGGCGATGTCCTCCAGCTCGATCAGGCCCACCCGGTGCTTCAGGGCGTCCGTCCAGGCGCGGCCGTAGCCGGTGGAGCCGCGGTAGTTGACGCGGACGACCGCGTAGCCGTGGTCGACCCAGGCGGCGGGGCCGGCCGCGAAGGAGTCGCTGTCGTGCCAGGTGGGGCCGCCGTGGATGTCGAACACGGTGGGCAGCGGGCCGGTCGTGCCCGCCGGCTTCTGGACCAGGGCGTGGATGCGGCCGCCGGGGCCCTCCACCCACACGTCCTCCACCGGCACCGAGCCGGGTGACTTCATGCCGGGCGGGTCCAGGACCGGCTCACCGGTCGTCGAGCGGACCGTGGGCGGCTCGGCCGCCGAGGACCACAGGTACTCCACGCTGCCGTCGGGCCGGGCCGTCGCGCTCGAGACCGTGCCCGGCGGGGTCGGCACCCGCTCGAGTTCCCGGCGCGTCAGGTCGTAGCGGAACAGCTCGCCGCGCGCCTCGAAGCTGTGCGAGACCAGGAGTCCGGAACCGTCCGGATACCACTCCGCGCCCACGTCGCCCGGCAGATCGAGCGCCAGGTCGGTCTGCTCGCCGGTCGCCACGTCCCACACCAGGGGCTCCCAGCGGCCCCGGCGCTGGTGGCCGATGAGCAGGCGGGTGTCGCCGTCGACGGGGGCGAAGCCCAGCACCTCCAGGCCCAGCTCGCGCGTGCCGCCCTCGGTGTCGTCCAGTTCGGCGACCGGGGAGCCGTCGAGGCGCAGGACGCGCAGCGCGGAGTGCATCGCGTCGCCGTGCTCGGTGTGCTCGACGGCGATCAGGGTGCCGTCGTGGGACAGGTCTCCGACGCCCGCCGACTCCCGGTGGCGGTACAGCTCCACCGGCGCCTCGCCGAACCGCGCCAGATGGATGGTCGTACCGTCCTCGTCGGTGGAGCGGCCCACCACCGCGGTGCGGCCGTCTCTGCCCAGGGCCAGGCCCGCCGGGTACGACGGGTCGAGGCCGGGTGTCGCCAGTTCGTCCTCGCCGCCCGCGAAGGGCTGGCGGCGCCAGACGCCGAACTCGTCGCCGTCCTTGTCGTCGAACCACCAGATCCAGGCGCCGTCCGGGGAGAGCACGCCGTCGGTCGTGCCATTGGCCCGGTTCGTCACCTGGCGCTGTTCGCCGGTGGCCCGGTCCCAGGCATACAGCTCGTACGTCCCTGTCGCGTTCGACACGAACAGGGAGCGGTCCGGCGCGTCCTCGGCCCAGTCGGGCAGCGACACCCGGGGCGCCCGGAAGCGCTTCTCCCAGTCCGGCATCTCCTGGTACCGCTGCGGCGCGGCGGACCCGTTGCTCTCAGTCATGGCCCCATACTGCCCGCCTCCGCCGGCGAACGGGCACCGCGGCCCCCAGCCTGTGGACAACCGGGCCGCGCCGGCGATCCCGGCCACCCCGCGGCCCGCTCCCCCGCTCGCGCCCCGTACCTTTGTCGGTGTGTACCGGTTTCTGCTGACGCCCCGTTGGTGGGGGATCAACGTCTTCGTGCTGCTGGCCATCCCCTTCTGCGTGTTCATGGGGTCCTGGCAGCTCAGCCGGTTCGAGGCGCGCGTGGACGACCAGCGCACCGCCGAGGCGCGGGCCGACTCGGCCCGTACCCAGGCGCCGCGTCCGCTGGCCGGGATGCTGCCCGTGGACAAGGCCACGTCCGGCAAGCGCGTCACCGCGAGCGGACGGTACGGCACGCAACTGCTGGTTCCGGACCGCGAGCTGGACGGCCGGCCGGGGTTCTACGTGCTGACGCTGCTGCGCACCGACGGCGGCAGGACCCTGCCGGTGGTGCGCGGCTGGCTTCCCGGCGCGGCCGACGCCGCGAAGGCTCCGGCCCCCCCGGCCGGCGAGGTCAGCGTCACGGGCGCGCTCCAGGCGTCCGAGACGCCCGGTGACAACGGCGTGAGCGCGCGGGGCGGCCTGCCGCCCGGCCAGACCGGCGCGATCAGCACGGCGTCGCTGGTCAACCTCGTGGACGACGACCTCTACGACGCCTGGATCACCCTCGACACCGCCGACCCGGGGATGAGGGCGGTGCCCGCGAGCGCTCCGAGCGGCACCGGGCTGGACCTGAAGGCGTTCCAGAACCTGGGGTACACCGGCGAGTGGTTCGTCTTCGCCGGGTTCGTGGTGTTCATGTGGTTCCGGCTGCTGCGGCGCGAGATCGAGTCCGCGCGGGACGCCGAGCTGGGGATCACCGGGCCCGACACCCCGGGGGCACCCGCGTCATCCGGCTCACCCGCGTCCTCGCCGACTGCTCAGGACGCCGACGTCGACGCCAGTACGCCCGTCCGGTAGACCGTTCCCGCGCACGCTTTCGACACCGTCGCGCTCAGGGTGGGCGAGCCGCCCTCCGCGGTGTACGTCACCAGGACGCTGCCGTCGACCGTGCCGTCCTCGGTGAACATCTGGGGGGACGTGCCGGAGGCGCCGGTGGTCGTGCCGCCCGTGGTGCTGCCCTGCTCGCTGGGGGAGGGGTCCGGGGACGACGAGGGGCCGCCGGTGGGGCCGCCGGAGCCGCCCGGGGTGGGGCAGGTCTCGGAGGGGACCCAGGCGAACTTCACGTCGTAGGCCGATCCCGGAGCGAGGACCAGCTGGGAGACGTAGAGGGAGGGGTCGGGCAGGTTCGCCGCGGCGTCGCCCGAGGTGTGCTCGGCGACGCTGATCTTCGCGGGGTCGGCGGCGCCCTGGGGAGTGGGCGTCACGGTGACGCCACCGCCGACGGTGCAGCCGCGGTCGGAGACGTTGACGACGCGGAAGGTGCCGTAGACGACGCCGGCCGAGTCGGGGACCTCGACGGCGGCGCTGGAGTCACCCAGCTGGGACGTGGTGCAGGGGAGGGCGTCGGCCGGGGAGGTGGCGGCGGGGCCGGTGCCGTCGGGTGAGCCGGTGGCGCTGCCCGAGGCCTTCTCGTCGGCGGCGCTCCCGGTGCTGTCCCGGCCGGGCTGGCCGGTGGTGCCGGCGGGGGTGCCGGTCCTGCCGGAGGAGCCGCCGTCGGGGCCCTTGTCCTGATCGGTGCCGCCCTGGTGCTGGGAGGCCTGGCCGGCGATGGAGGGGTTGGCGTCGGAGCCGCCGGAGTTGGAGACGTGCAGGAGGGCGGGGACGGCGGTGCCGACGAAGAGGGCGGCGGCGGCCATCCCGACGGCGGCCTGGCGCTTGCGGGCCCGGCGGGCGGGGACGGCCCGGCGGAGATGGTCCAGCGTCCCGTCGCCCGGCTCCATCTCCTGGACCGCCTGGTGCAGCATGCGGCGCAGTGCCAGCTCGTCCGAGTCGAGCCCGTCGGGGCTCGGGTCGTCGAGGTGGTGGTTCACGGTTCCGTTCCCAGCGTGCGATTGCTTCGGTTCTTGCCTGTCCGGCGGAGTCGGCTCGTGCCACGCGTACGGCTCGTGCCGTTCGCGTGGGTCGCCGCCGTCGGGTCCCTCGCCCCGGGCGCTCACGCCGCCGCCATGGCGACGCGCAGGGCGGCGATGCCGCGCGAGCCGTAGGCCTTGACCGAGCCGAGCGAGATGCCGAGGGTCTCGGCGACCTGGGCCTCGGTCATGTCGGCGAAGTAGCGCAGGACGAGGACCTCGCGCTGGCGGCGCTGGAGGCCCTTCATCGCCTTGATGAGGGAGTCGCGCTCCAGCTGGTCGTAGGCGCCCTCCTCCGCGCTGGCCATGTCCGGCATCGGCTTGGAGAGCAGCTTCAGGCCGAGGATGCGGCGGCGCAGGGCGGAGCGGGAGAGGTTGACGACGGTCTGGCGCAGGTAGGCGAGGGTCTTCTCCGGGTCGCGGACGCGTTTGCGCGCGGAGTGGACGCGGATGAAGGCCTCCTGGACGACGTCCTCGCAGGAGGCGGTGTCGTCGAGGAGGAGGGCGGCGAGACCGAGGAGCGAGCGGTAGTGGGCCCGGTAGGTCTCGGTCAGATGGTCGACGGTGGTGCCGGCGGCGACCACCTCGTCGGTGTCGCGCTGGCTGGGTACGCGGGTGGGCCGCGCTGCGGGCATGGGCGCGATCACCGGCATGCCGCCGGGCGCGCCGGACATGCGGGGTCGGAGGGCGCCGCGGGGCGGCCGTAGGGCCGTGCCACGGGTCGCCGGAAAGTCGAGAACCTCTGCCACGCCTGTTGGACACGCTCGACCCCGCCGGGGTTGTACGTGTCGGCCGTGAGTTTTGCGCCGATTGCCGGAACACCCGCGCGCGCCACTGCCCCGGACGCCTGTCCCGCACCCGCCGGCAGCCGCCCGGACGCCTGTCCCGCACCCGCCGGCAGCCGCCCGGACGGCGTCTCCCTTGCCCTCATGTGCCCCGCTCTTCCCCTGTTTGCCATAGGAACGGGCGCCCCCACGCCCCGATCACGGCGTCCCCGTACGCCGTGGTCACCCGCCCGCGCACCCGCGAAGGGTGACCGCAAAGACGCTCCCCGCGCTCCGCGTGGTTGCGGAGGGCGGGGAGGAAATCTTCGAATGCCAAAGGTGTCCGATACAAGTGGTTCGGGCCGACGACCGGCTCACATCCACCTGCGGAAGATCCTACAAACGCCGAAGCCGTCGGCCAGGGAATTTCCCGCCGACGGCCGCCCCGCCGGCAGGCCTCGCGCGCGCCGCGGACGTCACCCGTACTCCGCCGCCACCAGTTCCGCGATCTGCGCGGTGTTCAGGGCGGCCCCCTTGCGGAGGTTGTCCCCGCACACGAAGAGTTCCAGCGCCGTGGGGTCGTCGAGCGCCCTGCGCACCCGGCCGACCCAGGTGGGGTCGGTGCCGACGACATCGGCGGGCGTGGGGAACTCCCCGGCGGCCGGGTTGTCGACGAGGACGACGCCGGGGGCGGTGGCGAGGATCTCGCGGGCGCCGCCGACCGTCACCTCGTCCTGGAAGCGGGCGTGGACGGTGAGGGAGTGCACCGTGATCACCGGCACGCGCACGCAGGTCACGGCGACGGGCAGCTTCGGCAGTCCGAGGATCTTGCGGGACTCGTCCCGCACCTTCATCTCCTCAGACGACCAGCCGTCCTCGCGCAGCGTCCCGGCCCACGGCACGACGTTCAGCGCGACCGGCTCCGGGAAGGGACCCGTCCGGTCGCCGACGGCCCGCCGTACGTCGCCGGGGCTGGTCCCCAGCTCCGTACCCGCGACCATCGACAGTTGGCGGCGCAGTGTCTCCACCCCGGCCCGTCCCGCCCCGCTGACCGCCTGGTACGACGACACCACCAGCTCGCGCAGGCCGTACTCGGCGTGCAGCGCGCCGAGCGCGACGATCATCGACAGGGTGGTGCAGTTGGGGTTGGAGACGATGCCGCGCGGCCGGTTGCGCACCGCGTGCGCGTTGACCTCGGGGACGACCAGCGGGACCTGCGGGTCCATCCGGAAGGCGCCCGAGTTGTCCACGACCACCACGCCCTTGGCGGCGGCGAGCGGCGCCCACCGCTCGGCGACCTCGTCCGGCACGTCGAACATCGCGACGTCGACGCCGTCGAAGGCCTCCTCCGTGAGCGCCATCACCTCGATCTGTTCGCCGCGCACGGCCAGCTTGCGGCCGGCCGAGCGCGGCGAGGCGATCAGTCGGATCTCGCCCCAGACGTCGGCGCGCTGGGACAGGATCTTCAGCATGACGGTGCCGACCGCTCCGGTCGCTCCCACGACCGCGAGCGTCGGTCGCCGGGTCATCGTCCGGTGCCCCCGTAGACGACTGCCTCGTCGCTGTCGGAGTCGAGCCCGAAGGCGGTGTGCACGGCGCGCACGGCCTCCGCGACGTCGTCGGCGCGGGTGACCACCGAGATGCGGATCTCGGAGGTCGAGATCAGCTCGATGTTGACGCCCGCGTCGGACAGCGCCTTGAAGAAGTCGGCGGTGACGCCCGGGTTGGTCTTCATGCCGGCGCCGACGAGGGAGATCTTGCCGATCTGGTCGTCGTAGCGCAGCGAGTCGAAGCCGATGCCGTCCTTGTTCTTCTGCAGGGCGTCGATCGCCTTGCGGCCCTCGGACTTCGGCAGGGTGAAGGAGATGTCCGTGAGGCCGGTGGAGGCCGCGGACACGTTCTGCACGATCATGTCGAGGTTGATCTGGGCGTCGGCGACCGTGCGGAAGATCGTGGCCGCCTCGCCCGGCTTGTCCGGCACGCCGACGACCGTGATTTTGGCCTCGGAGGTGTCGTGCGCGACACCGGAGATGATGGCCTGTTCCACCTGCTTGTCCCCTTGCTCGATCGGCTCGCTGCTGACCCACGTGCCGGGAAGTCCGCTGAACGACGAACGGACGTGGATCGGGATGTTGTACCGGCGGGCGTACTCCACGCAGCGGTGGAGCAGCACCTTGGACCCGGAGGAGGCCAGTTCGAGCATGTCCTCGAAGGAGATCCAGTCGATCTTCCGGGCCTTCTTCACCACGCGCGGGTCGGCGGTGAACACGCCGTCGACGTCGGTGTAGATCTCGCACACCTCGGCGTCGAGGGCGGCCGCGAGAGCCACGGCGGTGGTGTCCGACCCACCGCGCCCGAGGGTGGTGATGTCCTTGGTGTCCTGGCTGACGCCCTGGAACCCGGCGACGATGGCGATGTTGCCCTCGTCGAGCGAGTCACGGATCCGGCCCGGCGTGACATCGATGATCCGGGCTTTGTTGTGGACCGAGTCGGTGATGACACCTGCCTGGCTGCCGGTGAAGCTCTGGGCGGAGTGGCCCAGGTTCTTGATCGCCATGGCCAGCAGGGCCATGGAGATCCGCTCTCCGGCGGTCAGCAGCATGTCGAGCTCGCGCCCGGCAGGGATCGGCGAAACCTGCTCGGCGAGATCGATCAGCTCGTCCGTCGTGTCGCCCATCGCGGAAACCACTGCCACCACCTGGTGGCCGTCCTTCTTGGCTTCCACGATCCGCTTGGCGACACGCTTGATGCCCTCGGCATCGGCTACGGAGGAGCCTCCGTACTTCTGCACGACAAGGCCCACGTGCGCTCCTCGCTCAGTTTGTCTGTTTCCGCACATACGCCCTTGTACTGCGGGTCGGCTCAGTCTAACGAGCGCCCGGAGACCGCCCCCGGGAAACCGCATGGTGAGACTCCCGGGGGCGGCCGGGGCGCTCGTCGTCCAGGACGTTCCCTGCCCACTGACGCCGAAGTGATAGCTGTGGATTAAGTTTCAAGCACTATCGTGCGGCTGTGCGTGTACTCCTGGTGGAAGACGACGAGCCCGTCGCCGAGTCGCTCCGGCGCGGCCTGCGGCGGTACGGCTTCGAGGTCGAGTGGGTCGCCACGGGCGCCGCCGCCCTCGCCCACTCCGGCCCCTACGACGTCGTCCTGCTCGACCTCGGGCTGCCCGACACCGACGGCCTCGACGTCTGCCGGGCCCTGCGCGGGCGCGGTGACGTGCCGATCATCGTGATCAGCGCCCGCAGCGACGAGACCGACCGGGTGGTGGGCCTGGAACTGGGCGCGGACGACTACGTCTCCAAGCCGTTCGGCGTGCGCGAGGTCATCGCGCGGATACGGGCCGTCATGCGGCGTGTCCGCCCCCGTACGACCGGGACGGCCGGCCCCGACCGGTACGGCACCCGTCTGACGATCGACCGCAAGGGGGCACGCGTCCACCTCGACGGCGAGGAGGTCGCGCTCACGCCGAAGGAGTACGACCTGCTGGCCTTCCTCACCGAGGAGCCCGGCGCCCTGATGTCGCGCGAGCAGATCATGGAGGCGGTCTGGGACGCGAACTGGTTCGGGCCGACCAAGACGCTGGACGTGCACGTGGCCGCCCTGCGGCGCAAGCTCGCCGGGGTGGTCGCCATCGACGCGGTGCGCGGGGTGGGCTTCCGCCTGGAGATCGCCGACGGCACCACGGCATGATCCAGCAGCTCGTCCGCAGCTACGTCCTGCTCGTCGCCGTCGGCCTCGGCCTGTTCACCGTGCCGGTGGCCTTCACCCTCACCGCCCAGCTGCGCGACGACACCGAGCTGTCCGTGGAGCGCGAGGCGACGACCATGGCCTTGCTGCTGGGCAACGGCGACACCGCGTCCTGCCAGGCCCTGGCGGAGATGGCCAAGGCCTACGCGGTCGAGACGCACGACGAGGTCCAGGTCACCGCCACCGCGCAGTGCGCGGCACCGCTTCCCCGGCCCGAGCGGGACGCGGCCCTCGCCCACGCCCTGGAACGGGGGGAACCGACCACCGACTGGGGCTCCGACGTCATCTGGGGCCACGACCTTGTCATCACCGTCCCGGCGCGCGAGGGCGGACAGACCGTCGGCGCCGTACGGATCGTGTACTCCACCGACAACCTCACCCACCGCCTGTGGACGATCTGGGGCTTCCGGGCCGGACTCGCGGTCGCCGTCCTGGCCGTCGCCGCGCTGATCGGCGCGGTGGTGGCCCGCCGGCTCACCGCGCCGCTGCGCCAGCTCAACGACATGGCGAGCAGACTCAGCGACGGCGACCTGACGGCCCGCTCCCCCGTCACCGGTCCCCGCGAGACACAGACCCTGGCCCGCACCCTCAACCAGGCCGGTGAGCGCCTCGACACCCTGGTCGCCTCCCAGCGGATCTTCGTCGCGGACGCCTCCCACCAGCTCCGTACGCCGCTCACCGCGCTCAGGCTGTCGCTGGACAACATCGCCGACGGCGTCGACGACGACCTCGTCCGGGAGGACGTGGAGCAGGCGACCGCCGAGGTGGTGCGGATGAGCCGGCTGGTCAACGGGCTGCTGGTGCTGGCCCGCGCCGAGGCCAAGGTCGCGGCGGCGGAACCGCTGCCGCTGCGGGACATCGTCACCGAGCGTCTGTCGGTGTGGAGACCGGCCGCCGACGAGCGCGGAGTCACCATCGCGCTCAGGGGAAGTGCCGACGACCGGCCGCTGGTGCTGGCCACCCCCGGCCATCTCGACCAGGTGCTGGACAACGTGCTCTCGAACGCCCTGGAGGTGTCACCGGACGGCGGCACGATCACCGTCCGCGCCGAGGCCCGCGGCGGCACGGTGCTGCTGGAGGTCCTCGACGAGGGGCCGGGCATGTCCGACCCGGAGAAGTCCCGCGCCTTCGACCGCTTCTGGCGCGGCCGGGGCCTGACCGGCCGTTCCGGCTCCGGCCTCGGTCTCGCCGTCGTCAGACAGCTCCTGACGGACGACGGCGGCACGGTGGCCCTCACCGACGCCCCCGGCGGCGGCCTGTGCGTCCGGATCACCCTGCGGGCGGGGCAGCGCCCGGGCTGAGCGGGCTCTCCGCTCACGTGCGTGGCGCCGCCGGCCGGCCGCCGTCGGGCAGTGCACGCGAGGCCCGGCCGTGAGGCCCGGCCGTGGTCGGGCAGTGCGCGCGAGGCCGCCGCAGGCACGGACGCCGCTCGGAGCGGCCACCGCGCGCGGCGCGTCGGCCGGACGTCGGGCGCCGGTCCGCGGGGCTCCGCGTCGCGCCGCGCGGGTCAGCCCTCCGGCATCGCCGAGGAGTGGTGGTTGACGATCTTCCAGGTGCCGCCGCGCTTCTCGTACTCGTACGTGTAGCGGGCCTGGACGACGCGCTTCTCGCCGGTGTCCTGGTCGGTGAGGGTGAACTCGTAGACACCGGTGTCGATCGCCGAGTTGTCGTCGAGGACGTTGACGATCGTCCGGATCTTCTTGCCGACCGGCTTGTTCGGCAGGAAGTGCTCGAAGTAGTCGACGATGCCGGCCCGGTCGGTGCGCACCTCGTTGGAGACGGTGGGCAGCAGGATCGCGTCCTTGGCGTAGAGGTCGGCCACCTGGTCCGGGTCGCCGGTCCGCAGCGCGGCGTTCCAGGTGTCGAAGAAGGACGCGATCTGCTTTCTCGTGGGCCTGGGGGACTCCTCGGGGCCGGCCGCGCTGACCCCGGCCGTCACCGTGGCGGCGGTGACGACGGCGGCGGCGGTGACGAGGGCGGCGCGTATGCGGGTCTTGCGAGTCATCGCAACTCCTGTGCGGAAGGTGCCTGTTGGGATGACTCAAGATTCACGTCCGGCCGGTTAGCGCCGGTGCAGCCCTGGTACAGGGGACGCCCAGGGGCCGTCCAATTCATGGCACCGCCTGTCTGGCGGGCGGTTGTCGGGCAGCTGATCCCCGTCCCGGCCACGGACCGGGCCGACGCCCGCCGAGCGACGGGACGCTCCGTGCCGACCACCGTCACCGGCCCGGCGAACGCCGACCGCGACGAGCGCCTCGGCGGAGCCGCCGAGCGGTCCGACCCCCGCGATGCCCGCCGGGGGCTACCTGACCGGGCCCGGTCCCAGCCGGCCGCCGATCTCCTCGGCCATCACGCGGCCCGCCTCGAACTCCAGGGTGTCGTCGCCGTCGCCCTGGTCGGTGTCCAGGCCGTCCAGTTCCTCCAGGGGCTGGTTGAGGCGGACGTGGGCCAGGACCGAGTGGAGGGCGCGCAGGGTCGCCGAGGCCGTGGCGCCCCAGTTGGAGAAGTAGGAGAACTGCCACCACCACAGGGCCTCCGAGGTGCGGCCGGCCCGGTAGTGGACCATGCCGTGGCGGAGGTCGGCGATGACGTCGGCGAGGTCGTCCGAGATGCGGGCGGGGACGGGCGCCTTGCGGGGCTCGTAGGGGTCGAAGACCTCGGAGTAGACGTCGATCGGCTCCAGGAGGCGGGCGAGGTTCTCGCGGAGTTCGTCCGGGTCCGGCTCGAATCCGGGGTCGGGCTCGTAGCGCTCGTCGGGGACGATGTCCTCGTGGGCGCCGAGGCGGCCGCCGGCCAGCAGCAGCTGGGAGACCTCCAGCAGGAGGAAGGGGACGGCCGAGTCCGGCTCGTCGCCCTTGGCGACCTCGGAGACGGCGACCAGGAAGCTCTCGACCTGATCGGCGATCTGGACGACGAAGTCGTCCGGGTTCGGCTCGGTCGCGTGCAGCGTGGCGTCAGACATCTAGGAGTCGTCTCCCCTCGAAGGCGCGGCCGAGTGTGACCTCGTCCGCGTATTCCAGGTCGCCGCCCACCGGGAGGCCGCTGGCCAGGCGGGTGACCTTCAGGCCCATGGGCTTGATCATGCGGGCGAGGTACGTGGCCGTCGCCTCGCCTTCGAGGTTCGGGTCCGTGGCGAGGATCAGCTCGGTGACGGCGCCGTCGGCGAGGCGCGCCAGGAGTTCCCTGATCCGCAGGTCGTCGGGGCCGACCCCCTCGATCGGGCTGATCGCCCCGCCGAGGACGTGGTACCTGCCCCGGAACTCGCGGGTGCGCTCGATCGCCACCACGTCCTTCGGCTCCTCGACCACGCAGATGACGGAGAGGTCGCGGCGCGGGTCGCGGCAGATGTTGCACAGCTCCTCCTGCGCCACATTGCCGCAGGTCGCGCAGAAGCGGACCTTCGCCTTGACCTCCATCAGGCACTGCGCGAGACGCCGTACGTCCGTCGGTTCCGCCTGGAGGATGTGGAAGGCGATCCGCTGCGCGCTCTTGGGACCGACGCCGGGGAGCCGCCCCAGTTCGTCGATGAGGTCCTGGACCACGCCTTCGTACAACGGACTGCCGTCCTTCCTGGGGTTCCTTGCAGTACGTACGGTAGTTGCCCGCCACCCGTCCTAGGAAGGCGGTGTGGGCGTCGCGTGGGCGACGGACATCGCGACGGCCGGGCTCCGGGCGGGGCCGCCGCCGGTCAGAACGGCAGACCGGGGATGCCGCTGCCGCCGCCGCCGAGGCCCTGGGCGAGCGGGCCGAGCTTCTGCTGCTGGAGGTTCTGCGCGTTCTCGTTCGCCGCCTGGACGGCCGCCACGACGAGGTCGGCAAGGGTCTCGGTGTCCTCGGGGTCCACCGCCTTCGGGTCGATCTTCAGGGCACGCAGTTCGCCGGCGCCCGTCACGGTGGCCCGCACCAGGCCGCCGCCGGCCTGGCCGTCGACCTCCGTGTTCGCCAGCTCCTCCTGGGCACGGGCCAGATCCTGCTGCATCTTCTGGGCCTGCTGGAGCAGCTGCTGCATGTTGGGCTGGCCACCACCGGGAATCACGATCGGCTCCTCTTTCGTGCCTTGGTCGGTGCGGTTCTTCCGCTCGCCACGAGCCTACGTGGTCTGTGCGGGTGTCGCCCCAGCACTCTTTCGAGTGAGTCTCGGGTGGGGCCTATACCTGATCAAGGCCCACTTCCGGACGGAAAAGAGGTGAAACCGTCCTCTTCGCCACCCATTGGGAGGTAGGAAAGGGTCCGGCGCATCGGCATCGGGAGCCACGGGGGCATCAAGTGGCATCGGGTGGCATCAGGCGTTACGCAAAGTGATCGGTCGGGATCAGTAGGGAGTGCCGGGTGGGTCAGCAGCCGGAGATGCAGCCCGAGGGTCCGCCCCAGGACGGGCGGGGCGAGGGCGCGGCCGGGCTGCGGCCGGGCGATCTGGCCGGGCGGGCCTTCCCGCTCGGGGACTGGGGCGAGCCTGCCGAGCGGCTCGACGAGCTGTACCGGTGGGTGGAGCGGGGGGCGCTGGACACGGCCGCCTGGTATCTCGCCGACCGGGTGTGGAAGCGGCGGGGGGCGCGGGTGCTGCGCGGCGGGGCCGCGACGGGGGCGGTGGCGGGGGCGGCGCTGCCGCTGTTCGATCTCACCGGGGCGATGGCCGGGATGGCGCCCTGGGGCTATCTGGCGCTGCTGGCGGCGGTGGCGTGCCTGGCCGTCGACCGGTTCTTCGGGGTGACCGCCGGGTGGATGCGGGACGTGGCCACGGCGCAGGCGGTGCAGCGGAGGTTGCAGGTACTGCAGTTCGACTGGGCGTCGGAGAGCGCGCGGGAGGTGCTGGGGCCCGCGGAGGGCACCGCCGGTGAGGCCGCGGAGCGGTGTCTGTCGGTGTTGCGGCGGTTCTCGGAGGACGTGACGGAGCTGGTGCGGGTGGAGACGGTGGACTGGATGGTGTCGTTCCGGACGGGAACGGCGCCCATGGGGTTGCAGGGCGTGGGTGTCTCCGGCGGTGCGGTGCGGGAGGCCGGTGTGGTTCCTGGGCGGATTCCGTTGCCGCCGGGGAGTGCGGGACGGCCGAACATGCCACGGCAGCGGCCGCCCGAGCCTCGGTGAGGTGAGGCGAGCGAAGGTGAGGTGAGGTGAGGCGAGCGAAGGTGCGGTGGGGTGAGGTGAACGGCTCGTCGTCGATCGCCGGACGGGCCGTCGCGGCCGGGGAGCCGCCGCCGTCAGCCTCGGGTGTACGTCAGCTTCTCGCCCGTCGTGGGGTTGAGGCGTTCCAGCCGGCCGTTCGGCAGGAGGGTCACCTCCGTCGCCGCGCCCGGGGAGCAGGAGGAGAGGGGCTCGCCCGTGACGACCTTGGAGGGGCCGAGCCGCAGAGCGGCCTGCGGCGTCGGGGCCTGGGCCAACGTGGCCGCGAACTCGCAGTGGTAGGCGTCCCCGTCGGCCACCAGGCGCAGGACCGTGTCGCCCACCTCGCCCTGGGTGAGGGTCAGGCGGCGGGTGTCGGCCTCGTTGATGGTGGCGGTCCAGGCGCCCAGGTAGGCCTCGGGGATCCCGCCGCCCTCCCGCGGTGACGAAGAGGGGGACGCGGACGGGGTCGGGGAAGCCGAGGGCGAGCCGGTCCCGGAGGCCGTGGGGGTCGGCGGTGCCGATGTCGTCGGGGCGGGGTCCGCCCCGGACGTGCCGTCGTCGCCGTTCATCACCGCGTACACCGTGCCGCCGGCGGCCAGCGCGACCACCGCGGCCACCGACACCAGCAGCGCCGTCGAGCGGCCGGCGCGGCGGGGCGGATCCTGGGGCTCGTCGGCGTAGGGGGCGCCGTACGCCCCCGGGCCGGCCGCGTACGGATTGTGCGGGACGGGGACCGGCATCGGTGCCTGCACCGGCATCGGCGCCGGCCGCCGGGGCGGGGCCGGGTACGGCTGGGGGTGGCCGTACGCCGGGTGGGTCGCGGCCAGGGTGGGGACGTGGTCCGGCGGGGTGGAGTGGGGCGGGGCGGCCTCCGTGAAGGTGCCTTCGGGGTTCTCCGTCTCCAGGAGCCGTACGGCGTGCCGGCCGAGCTGGGCGACCAGGGTGCCCGGCAGCCACGGGTCGCGGGAGCGCCCGTCGGCGACGGTGTCCTCCGCGCCGGTGTGCTCCAGGATCCACTCCAGCGTCGGCCGGGTCCCGGGGTCCTTGCGCAGGCAGGCGCGGACCAGGTCGGCGATGCCTTCGGGCACGCGCGCGAGGTCGGGCTCCTCCTCGGCTATGCGGAACAGCAGGGCGTGGACGCCCTGCTGTTCGGCGGAGCCGAAGGGGAGGACCCCGGTGGCGGCGTAGGCGAGGACGGAGCCCAGGCAGAAGACGTCGCACGCGGGCGTGATCCGATCGCCCCGCACCTGCTCGGGGGCCATGAAGCCGGGGGAGCCGATCACCGCGCCGGTCTGCGTGAGGCCGCCGTCGTCGAGACAGGTCATCGCGCCGTCGCCGGTCACGCTCTCCAGGGCCCGGGCGACGCCGAAGTCGATGACGCGGGGGCCCTCGATGGTGACCATCACGTTGGAGGGCTTGAGGTCGCGGTGGACGATCCCGGCCGCGTGGATGTTGGTGAGGGCGTGCGCGAGGCCGGCGGCGAGGATGCGCACCGACCGTTCGGGCAGCGGGCCGTGGTCGTGGCCCACCACCTGCTGGAGGCTGGGCCCGGCGACATAGCCGGTGGCGACCCAGGGCACGGTGGCCTCGGTGTCGGCGTCGAGGACGGGCGCGGTCCAGAACCCGCCGACCCGCTGGGCGTTGCGCACTTCCTGGCGGAACCGCGCCCGGAACTCCTCGCGCGCGGCCAGTTCGGGGCGGACCAGCTTCACGGCGACGGTCCGTCCGCGGTCCGAACGGGCGAGGAAGACCTGCCCCATTCCGCCCGCCCCGAGCCGCCCGAGCAGCCGGTAGCCACCGATCCGCTGCGGATCCCCCGGTCCCAGCTTCTCCATGGCAGCTCCGCCTTTCCCCCACAGATGCGATCGAGCCGAGAATAAACCGGCCCCTCAGGGAGTCGAGCGGTGTGGTGTCTACGGTTCCATAACGGGCGGCTCCGGATCGGACGGTCCCAGCTTCTCCAGCACCTGGGACAGCCGTTCCAGCAGGCGGACGGCCTCGGCCAGCTCCGCCTCCCCGCAGGCCTCGGCCAGCCGGTCGGCGAAGGCCGCGTGGCCGGGGTCGACGCGGGCGATCGCGGCGCGTCCCTCCGCCGTCGGCGCCAGCAGTTTGGCGCGCCGGTGCGCCGGGTTGGGGCGGTACTCCGCGAGTCCCCCGTCGACGAGCAGGTCGGCGACGCGCTGCACGCTCTGTCTGGTGATGCCCATGGCGCGGGCGATGCCGGACACGGGGAGCGGTTCGGTGAGGACCGCGCCGAGCACCTGCCACCGGGCGGCGGTGAGCCCGCAGGGCCGGGCCAGTTCCTCCGCGACGCCGAGGAACTGGCCGTTGAGCCGGAAGACGCCGAGCGCGCCCCGGCTGAGCAGGTCCTGCCGCTCCCGGCTCACCGTGCGCCGGCCTGCCGCAGGACGGCGTAGGCCTCCGGGTCGGAGTCGTGGAACAGCCGGTACCAGGCGTCGAGCACCTCACCGTCGTACACGCCGAGGAGGCGGAGGATCTCGCGGGCGAAGGCGACGGGCTCGGTGGGCCCGGCGGTGACGAGGTGTCCGTCGGTGACGGCGTCGGTGTCGACGTAGTGGCCGCCGCCCGCGTATCCGGTGGCGGCGAGGTAGAAGGAGACGGCGCTGGTGTGCGCGCGGTCGTCGAGCAGGCCGGCGCGGGCGAGTCCGGCGGTGGCGCCGCAGATCGCGGCGACGGGGGTGCCCGCGGCCAGGAACTCCCCCGCCGCGTGGGCGAAGGGCGCGAGGTCGTCGGAGGTGTCCCACAGGTCGGCGCCCGGCAGGATCAGCAGCGCGCCGTCCTCGGGGCGTACGTCCGCCAGCGCGAGGTCGGGCTGGACGCGGAGCCCGCCGAGGCTGGTCACCGGGCGGGTCGAGGCGCCGACCGTGCGGATCCGGTACCCGGCGCGGGCGAGGTGGGCGGTCGCGTGGCCGGTCTCCCAGTCGGCGAAGGTGTCGTAGACGGCGAGGTACACGGGTTCGCGGGGGGTGTGGCCGGTGTTCATGGTTTCTCCTCGACCGATGGAGACCTTATGACAGCATCCTGTCCACTTGCCAGCATGCTGTCAATGCCTTGAGCCGTACGGTCCGGTCCGGCGCTCTCCACGCCCGACAACCTGTCGCGGAATCCCCCCGTCCAGGGAACAGGACGCCGATACCCTTCCGCATCGCGGACATTTACGCTCGCCCGCATGACCCCTCAGACCGACCCCCAGACCGGCGCCGCCGTGAAGGCCGCGGACCGCGCCCACGTCTTCCACTCCTGGTCCGCGCAGGAACTCATCGACCCGCTCGCCGTGGCCGGCGCCGAGGGGTCGTACTTCTGGGACTACGACGGCAAGCGCTACCTCGACCTCACCAGCGGGCTCGTCTACACCAACATCGGCTACCAGCACCCCAAGGTCGTCGCCGCGATCCAGGAGCAGGCCGCGCACCTGACCACCTTCGCGCCCGCCTTCGCCGTCGAGGCCCGCTCCGAGGCGGCCCGGCTGATCGCCGAGCGCACCCCCGGCGACCTCGACAAGATCTTCTTCACCAACGGGGGCGCCGACGCCGTGGAGCACGCGGTGCGCATGGCGCGGCTGCACACCGGACGCCCCAAGGTGCTGTCGGCCTACCGCTCCTACCACGGCGGCACCCAGCAGGCCGTGAACCTCACCGGCGACCCGCGCCGCTGGGCCTCCGACTCGGCCACGGCCGGGGTCGTGCACTTCTGGGCGCCGTTCCTGTACCGCTCCCGCTTCTACGCGGAGACGGAGGAGCAGGAGTGCGCGCGGGCGCTGGAGCACCTGGAGACGACGATCGCCTTCGAAGGACCGGCGACGATCGCCGCGATCGTCCTGGAGACGATCCCCGGCACGGCCGGGATCATGGTGCCGCCGCCCGGCTACCTGGCCGGCGTGCGGGAACTGTGCGACACGTACGGGATCGTCTTCGTCCTGGACGAGGTCATGGCCGGGTTCGGGCGCACCGGCGAGTGGTTCGCGGCCGACCTGTCCGGGGTCGTGCCCGACCTGATGACCTTCGCCAAGGGCGTGAACAGCGGATACGTGCCGCTGGGCGGCGTCGCCATCTCCGGCGCGATCGCGGAGACCTTCGGCAGGCGGCCCTACCCCGGCGGTCTCACCTACTCCGGACACCCGCTCGCCTGCGCCGCCGCCGTCGCCACGATCGACGTGATGGCGCAGGAGGGCGTCGTCGACAACGCGAAGAACCTCGGCGCCTCCGTCGTCGGACCGGGGCTGCGGGAGCTGGCCGAGCGCCACCCGAGCGTCGGCGAGGTACGCGGCGTCGGCATGTTCTGGGCGCTGGAGCTGGTGAAGGACCGCGAGACGCGCGAGCCGCTGGTGCCGTACAACGCCGTCGGTGAGGCGAACGCGCCGATGGCCGCCTTCGCGGCCGCCGCCAAGAAGGCCGGGGTGTGGCCCTTCGTCAACATGAACCGCACCCACTTCGTGCCGCCGTGCAACGCCGACGAGGCGGAGCTGAAGGAGGGCCTCGCGGCACTGGACACGGCGCTGTCGGTGGCCGACGAGTACACCGCATAGCCCGCGGGCGGCCCGCCCGCGTCCGGGCTCCGCGCACAAGTCCCCGCATTCGTCGAACGCGTAAGGTGGCGTGCTCGTACATACCGACGAGCACGCCGTCGGCCGATGGCGCTCACGCCGTCGACCGGCGTACGCGACGAGGACGAGGGAGACGCCCCGACCATGCCCGGCAGCAGCGGCAACGGCGCCGTGACCCGCAGCACCCTGCGGCAGCAGATCGCCGACGCGCTTCGCGACGAGGTGCTGGCGGGACGGCTCCAGCCGGGCCAGGAGTTCACGGTGAAGGAGATAGCCGAGCAGTACGGCGTCTCCGCCACCCCCGTCCGCGAGGCGCTGGTCGACCTGTCGGCGCAGGGGCTGCTGGAGGCCGACCACCACCGGGGCTTCCGGGTGCACGAGTACTCCGTGGCCGACTTCCGGGGCATGGTCGAGGCGCGCAGCCTGGTCATCGAGGGGATGTTCCTCGCGCTGGACGCGGACGGGCAGCGCCTGCGGAACCCGGACGACCCGCGGATCGCGGCGGCCGTCGCGGGGGTGCGCCGACGCGGCGAGGAGGCCCAGCGGGCCGCCGCCGCCGGTGACCTCACCGTGCTCATCGGCTACGACCTGCGGTTCTGGCGCGAGCTGAGCGCCCTGTTCGGGAACCCCTATCTCGCCGACTTCCTGAACCGGCTGCGCGTGCAGACCTGGGTGTGCCTGGTGCAGCATCTGCGCCGGCTCTCCGAACTACGCGGTCACCTGTGGTCCGGCCACACCGAACTGGTCGATGCCCTGTATCGCCGCGACACGACCACTGCCCGCACGATCCTCGCCTCGTACAACACCCACACCCTCGCGCTGATCGAGCGGCTGGCGGCCGGGTGAGCGGGACGGACACCGCCGAGGAGTCCCACGGCTCCCCCGAGTCCCGCGCGACCACCGAAACCCACGGCTCCCCGGAGTCCCGCACGACCATCGCCTCCCACGTGACCACCGAGTCCCGCGGAACCACAGCCCGCCGGGCGGTCCCGGACCTCTCCGTCGTCGTGCCCGCCTACAACGAGGAACGCCGGCTCGGCCCCACCCTCGACGCGCTCGTCCGGCAGCTCGCCGCAGCCGGGGACCGGTGGGGCGACTGGGAGATCGTGGTCGCCGACGACGGTTCCACCGACGCCACCCGCGAGATCGTCACCCTGCGCCGCGACCCCCGGCTGCGGCTGATCACCAGCCCCCGCAACCGCGGCAAGGGGCACGCCCTGCGGCTCGGCGTGGGCGCCAGCCGGGGGCGGCGCGTGCTGATCACCGACGCCGACCTCGCCGTACCCGCCGCCGAGCTGGAGCGGCTCGACGCGGCGCTCGCGCGGGGCAACGCGGCCGCGGTCGGCTCCCGGGCCGTGCCGGGGGCGACACTCGGTGACCGCCGGCACCCGGTGCGCGAACTCCTCGCGGGCGCGGGCAACCTGCTCATCCGCACGACGGCCGTGCGCGGGATACGCGACACCCAGTGCGGGTTCAAGCTGTTCGACGGCGAGAAGGTCCGCGCCGCGTTCGCCGCGTCCCGGCTGGACGGCTGGGCCATCGACGTGGAGGTGCTGCGCCACTTCCAGCGGGCGGACTGGCCGGTCGCCGAGGTCGCGGTGCACTGGTCGCACCGGCCCGGCTCGAAGATCCGCCCGCTGGACTACCTCCGCTTCCCGCGCGACCTGATCCGCCTGCGCCTCCCGCTCCCCGGCCCCGCCGACGCCGTCGCCGCGGCCCTGTTCCTCGCCCTGTCCGTCGCCCTCTACGCCGGCCGCTTCTTCGACCCGGCCCACCGCTACCTCACCGACTCCCTCCAGGACCAGAACCAGTGGGAGTGGTTCTTCGCGGTGACCGCCGACAACATCGCCCACCTGCGGAACCCGCTGTTCAGCGACCTCCAGGGCGTCCCCGACGGCGTCAACCTGATGGCGAACACCGCCATGCTCGGCCTGTCGGTCCCGCTCACCCCGGTCACGCTCCTGTGCGGTCCGGCCGTCGCCCTCAGCCTGGCGACGACGCTGGGCCTCGCGGCCACCGCGACGGCCTGGTACCGGCTGATCGTGCGCAGGCTCGTGCCCCAGCGCGGGGCGGCCTTCGCCGGCGCCGCGCTGGCCGCCTTCGCGCCGCCGATGGTCAGCCACGCCAACGCCCACCCCAACTTCGTCGTCCTGTTCATGATCCCGGCGATCCTCGACCGGACCCTGCGGCTGTGCGCGGGCACCCGGGTCGTCCGCGACGCGGTCGTCCTCGGCCTGATGGCGGCCTACCAGGTCTTCCTCGGTGAGGAGGCGCTGCTGCTGGCCGCGCTGGGCATGCTGCTGTTCGCCGCCGCCCACACCGCCGTCCGGCCCCGCGAGGCGCGCGCGGCCGTACGTCCCCTGCTGCGCGGCCTGGCGATCGCCGCGGCCGTCTGCCTGACCCTGGTCGTCTACCCGCTGGCCTGGCAGTTCTCCGGCCCCCAGAGCTACACCCACCTCGACCACGGCCCCGGCGCCGCCAACAGCGTGCGCGCCCTGCTGACCTTCGCCGAGCGGTCCCTGCTCGCGGGGGACGCCGACCGCGCCGACGCCCTCTCCCTCAACCCGACCGAGCAGAACGCCTTCTACGGCTGGCCCCTGCTCCTCCTCGCCCTCGCGATCACCGTCGCCCTGTGGCGCCGGCCCGTCGTCAGGGCGCTGGCGTTCACGGCGGCCGCCGCGGCCGTCCTCTCCCTGGGCACGCGCGTCCGCGTCCCGCTGACCGGCGCCGAGGTCCCGGGCCCGTGGGCCCCGCTGGCGGGCCTCCCGCTGCTGGAGTCGGTCATCGTCAGCCGCACCGCGCTGATCTGCGCCCCCGTCCTCGGCATGCTGCTCGCCCTCGCGATCGGACGGCTGGCGGGAGCCCGCTCCCTGGGCACGCAGTACGCCGGCCTCCTCGCCGTCTGCCTGGCCCTGCTCCCCCTGATCCCGGCCCCGCTGCGGTCCGAGCCGCGCGCCGAGGTGCCCGCCTTCTTCACGGACGGCGCCTGGAAGGCGTACGTCCGCCCCGGTGAGTCCCTCGTGCCGGTGCCGCTGCCCGAGCCCACCGCCGCGGCGGCCCTGCACTGGCAGATCGCCGCCGGCCTCGGCTTCCGGATGCCGGGCGGCTACTTCAACCGGCCCTACGGCGACGGCGACCGCAGCGGCGTCTACGGCGTCCCGCTGAACTGGACGGCGAGCCTGCTGAAGGACGTACGGGAGACGGGCGTCGCCCAGGTGATCGACGACCGCGCGCGGGACGAGGCCCGCCGGGACCTCGCGTACTGGCGGGCGGGCGCGCTCGTGCTCACCCCGCAACCGCACGACGGGCCGCTTCGGGCCACCGTGGACAAGCTGGTGGGCCGCCCCGGTAGGTGGGTGGCCGGAGTGTGGGTATGGGACCTGCACGAGGGGGAGCCGACGCGGGACGCACCGGCTACCCTTCCCAGTTCGGGCAATGGGAAGCAATGACCGCGCGACACCCTGAGTGAGGAGCCCTCTTTGGCCTGTGACCTGTGGCTGGTGCCGCTCGTCGACGTGTTGTGCCACACCCCCGACAATCCGTTCGCCGAGGAACTCGCGCAGTACAACAAGGTGCTCGCCGAGTCGGGACTCCCGCCCGTGCCGGTGTACCAGTACATGCCGGGCCTGTCCGGAGACGTCGCCCCGGTGGCCGGCTTCGACTACGACGCCCTGCACTTCCTGCGCCGCGCCTACCTGCTCCAGGTGTGCGGACTGCCGGTGACCCCGGTCGACGACCTGGGGGGCGACTACGAGCAGCTCCTGGAGATGTTCGAGTCGACGGCCCAGCAGTCCCACCTGGTCTGGCACTACGACCACGCGGGCGCCTACGTCCCGGTCGACTTCCCGCAGCCCCTGTCCAACGACGAACTCCTCGCCGGCGGCGGCCCGCTGGGCTCCGCCCAGTCCCTGCTGCGGGAGCTGGAGTACGTCGCCCCGTCGATCGGCATCGATCCGGCCAACCCGCCGGCCGCGCCGCAACCTCCGGCCGCCCCGACGGAGTTGGAGGAGCCGGCCGTCGCGCCCCCGTACGATCCGAGCCCGTTCGCCCGCGAGCGGCACGTGTGGCTCGGGCTGCACGCGGCGGCCACCCGGAGTCTGGCGCAGGGGTCGATGATCGTCTTCAGCTGAGCCGACGGGCTCCGGCCCCGGACCCGCCCGGACCGGCGTCAGCGGCCGAGCTGGGAGAGCCCCTTCTGCACGTCGTCACTGTTCATGATCGGCGTGTAGGAGATCTCCGCACCGAGGTTGAGGAAGAACGGCTCGCTGATCACCGGCATCTGGGAGCTGTCCTGCATGTCGAAGACCAGGTAGGCCGTGCGCTTGCCGTCATCGGTCGTGAAGTAGGCGGCCTCGGGGTGGATCTGTTCCACCGTCTCCTGGATCAGCTTTCCCAGGGTGCCGTTGCGGATGGCCTCGTTGGCCCTCTCCGTGTCCATGGATGCCTTGAGCAGTACGCGCATCGCACTCACCTTCTCCTGGTCGACGCGCGGCGGTCTGGGTTCAGCCTAAGCCCGTTCACGGCATATCTCCCGACGAGACCGGGGGCCGCCTCCCGCGTGCGCGGAAGGCGGCCCCCGGTCGGCCCCCGGCGGTCCCCCGGGTGCCTCGGACCGCCGATCAGATGAACGAGTTGATCTGGATCGTCTCGTCCCGGCCCGGACCCACGCCGATCGCGGAGATCGGGGCGCCGGACATCTCCTCCAGCGCCTTGACGTAGTCCTGGGCGTTCTTCGGCAGGTCCTCGAAGGTCTTGGCCTTCGTGATGTCCTCGGACCAGCCCGGGAGGTTCTCGTAGATCGGCTTCGCGTGGTGGAAGTCGCTCTGCGAGTACGGCAGCTCCTCGACGCGCCTGCCGTCGATCTCGTACGCCACGCAGACCGGGATCTGTTCCCAGCCGGTCAGGACGTCGAGCTTGGTGAGGAAGAAGTCGGTCAGGCCGTTCACGCGGGTCGCGTAGCGGGCGATGACCGCGTCGAACCAGCCGCAGCGACGGTCACGGCCGGTGGTGACACCCCGCTCGCCACCGATGCGGCGCAGCGCCGCGCCGTCCTCGTCGAACAGCTCCGTCGGGAACGGGCCGGCGCCGACCCGGGTCGTGTAGGCCTTGAGGATGCCGATGACCCGGCTGATCTTCGTCGGGCCCACGCCGGCGCCGGTGCAGGCGCCGCCCGCGGTCGGGTTCGACGAGGTGACGAAGGGATACGTGCCGTGGTCGATGTCCAGGAGCGTGCCCTGGCCGCCCTCGAAGAGGACCACCTTGTCATCCTCCAGGGCCTGGTTCAGCACCAGGACCGTGTCGGCGACGTACGGGCGGAGCTTCTCCGCGTAGCCCAGCAGTTCCTCGACGACCTGCTCGACGGCGATGGCACGGCGGTTGTACAGCTTGGTCAGCAGCTGGTTCTTGACGTCGAGCGCCGCCTCGACCTTCTGCTCCAGGATCGACTCGTCGTACAGGTCCTGTACGCGGATGCCGACCCGGTTGATCTTGTCGGCGTAGGTCGGGCCGATGCCCCGGCCCGTGGTGCCGATCTTCCGCTTTCCGAGGAAGCGTTCCGTCACCTTGTCGACAGTCACGTTGTAGGGCGTGATGATGTGCGCGTTGCCGCTGATGAGCAGCTTCGACGTGTCGACGCCTCGCTCGTTCAGACCGCTCAGCTCGGAGAGCAGGACCGACGGATCGACGACGACTCCGTTTCCGATGACGGGCGTACATCCGGGCGACAGGATTCCGGAAGGGAGGAGGTGCAGTGCGTACTTCTGGTCGCCCACGACGACCGTGTGGCCGGCGTTGTTGCCGCCCTGGTATCGCACCACATAATCCACCGAGCCGCCGAGCAGGTCGGTGGCCTTTCCCTTGCCCTCGTCACCCCACTGAGCACCGAGCAGCACAAGTGCGGGCACGCGCGTACACCCCTTCCGGGTGGGGCATGTCCAGGGTCAGGGGCGTACGCGGAGGCTCTCACCACCGCGTGCACCACGACCGTCGTCGGTCGCGGTACCGCGACCGTCATTGGCCGCCACGCGACCGTTGCCGGCCGCACACCGTCGGACCCGGATGCCCCGGAATAGACGAAGCCCCTGGCGCAATAGCGCAAGGGGCTCTTGCACAAAGATGCTACCCGAGGAAGCGAGGCAGGACCGAGGTGGCGACTTTCGCGACGCCGGACCAGCTGCTGGTGATCATCGATCCGGTCGCCCGGAGGACGGACGGAGAGTCCGTACGGATCGCGAAAGACGTGCTCAGCGCGGGTGCGGCCACGAAAGTGTGCCTCCCCGAGGACGTGGAGGAATTCGACCGCGTCCTCGCGCGCCGCGGCTCGCGGCGACCCGTCGTGATCGGTGACGACCGTGCGCTGATGCGAGCGGTGGCCCTCCTGCACCGGCGGCGGGAGCTGGCCGAGTGCGTGCTGTCGATGGTGCCCGTGGGCAGCTCCCTGAGCGTCGCGCACGCCCTGGGGGTGCCCCTGGGGGCGGTCGCGGCGGCGCGGGCCGTCCTGGACGGCACCGAGCGGCGCCTCGACCTGCTCGTCGACGACAGCGACGGGGTCGTCCTGGGCGCACTGCGGATCCCGCCGCTGTCCGACCCGGACGACCGGCGGGACGCGGACGGCGTACGGCCGTGGCTGCGGACCTGCCGGTCCCTCGTCCGCACCCTGGTCCCGGCCCGGCCGGTCCCCCTCCCGCCGGCACCCGGCCCCACACGGCTCCGGGTCGAGGTCGACGGGGTGACGCTGGTCGACCTGGACCAGCCCGTGGAGGCGGTGTCGGTGACCCCGGACGCCCCCGGCACGGCGGTCGTGGCGGTCCGCCCGGTCTCGGTGGGCGCGGAGGCCTCCCCGCTGGAGGCCCGCGGCCGGACGGTGACGGTGTCCGGAGCGGACTTCCGCTACCGGGCCGACGCGGCGGTGGCGGGACCGGTACGGCGACGGACATGGGTGGTCCGCGAGGGCGCGCTCGGTCTGGTGCTGCCGGGGCGGTGAGCGGGAGGGCCCGCCCCCCGGGGGGACGCAGCCGGGAGGGGGCGGTAGGCAGGTCGGAGAGCCGGAGGCCGTGGCGGAGCTGGAGCGAGCATGCCGGGCAGGACGGCCAGGAAGGTCCTCGCGGGTGTCGGCGTCGCCGTGGGGTGCCGCAGGGGGGCGGGCTCGCCGCAGGGGGGCGGGCTCGGTCCTGGCCGGTTGTCCGGGGGCGGGGGCCGGCCTCGAGTTCGGGTTGGCGTCGGGTTCGGGCGCGGGTTCGGGTGGGGGTTCGGGTGGGGTTTGGGCTCAGACCCGGTTTCAGCCCCAGCTCGGCCGCAGTCCCGTCTCGGGCGGCCCCTCAGGCCGGGCTGAGGGGCCGGCACTCGGTGGGGTTCAGCCGATCTCCACGCTGAGCCCTTCCAGGCCTCTGATCACGAAGTTCGGTTTGCGTGCGGGCTCCGTAGCCAGGCGCAGTGTGGGGGCCTTCTCCAGGAGGGCTCCCATCGAGGCGGCCAGCTCGATGCGGGCGAGCGGGGCGCCGATGCAGTAGTGGATGCCCGCGCTGAAGGAGATGTGCGGGTTCTCCCCGCGGGTGAGGTCCAGGCGCTCCGGGGCGGTGAAGACCGCGGGATCGTGGTTGGCGGAGCCGAACAGCAGCGCGACCTCCGCACCTCGCGGGATCACCGCGCCGTCGATCTCGATGTCGTCGAGGACCCAGCGCTCGAAGAGCTGGAGCGGGGTGTCGTAGCGCATCAGCTCCTCCACGGCGGAGGGGACCAGGGAGTGGTCGGCGCGCAGGGCCGCCAGCTGGTCGGGGTTGCGGAACAGCGCCCACCAGCCGTTGACCGTGGCGTTCACGGTGGCCTCGTGGCCCGCGTTCAGCAGGAGCACGGCCGTCGAGATCATCTCCTGCTCGGTGAGCCGGTCGTCCTCGTCGTGGGCCGCGATCAGTCCGGAGATCAGGTCGTCGCCGGGCTCCTTGCGGCGGGCCGCGATCAGCTCCCGCAGGTACTCGGAGAACTCCACCGACGCGCGCACCGCCCTGCGGGCCGTCTCCTGCGACGGACTCAGCTCGTACATCCCGCAGATGTCCGCCGACCAGGGCCGGAGCGGGGCCCGCTCCGACGCCGGGATTCCCAGCATCTCGGCGATCACCGCCACCGGCAGCGGTTCCGCGACGTCCGTCAGCAGGTCGCCGCCGCCTGCCGCCACCAGCGTGTCCACCAGTTCACCGGCCAGCCGCCGCACATACGGCTTGAGCCGCTCGACCGTGCGCGGGGTGAACGCCTTCGACACCAGACGCCGGATCCTGGTGTGGTCCGGCGGCTCCAGATCGAGCATGCCGTGGTCGTTCAGCGTGTGGAAGGGCTCGTGCTCCGCCGGGGGCGCCGTCCTCCCGAACTCCTCGTGGCGGAAACGGTGTTGGTAGGTACGCCCCAGCCGCCGGTCCCGCAACAGCGCCGAGACGTCCGCGTGGTGCGGCACCAGCCACTGGTCGGTGGGCTCGTACCTGATCACCCGTCCCCGCTCCCGCAGCTCGGCGTACGCCGGGTACGGGTCGGCCACGAACGCCGGGTCCCACGGATCGAAGCGAAGGTCGTCGACTGCTGCCATGACCGGACGCTAGCCCGTCGCCCCCGCCGCTGACCAGGGGTGTCTCACCCCGGTCTCACCAGCCGCGCCTCGTACGCGAACACCGCCGCCTGGGTGCGGTCCCGCAGGCCGAGCTTCACCAGGATCCGGCTGACGTGCGTCTTGATCGTGGACTCGGCCACCACCAGCCGCCCGGCGATCTCCGCGTTGGACAGGCCCTGCGCGATGAGGACCAGGACCTCCGTCTCGCGCTCGGTCAGGTCGCCGTAGGACGCCTGGGCGGCGCGGGGCAGCCGGGGGCCGTCGGACAGCTTGGAGAACTCGGTGATCAGGCGCCGGGTGACGGACGGGGCGAGGAGCGCCTCCCCGGCGGCCACGATCCGGACCCCGTCGGCGAGCTGGCGGGCGGACGCGTCCTTCAGCAGGAAGCCGGAGGCTCCCGCGCGCAACGCCTGGTAGACGTACTCGTCGAGGTCGAAGGTGGTGAGGACCAGCACCTTCGCCGTGGAGTCCGCGGCCACGATCTCCCGCGTCGCCTCGATGCCGTTCAGCTCGGGCATCCGGATGTCCATCAGGACCACGTCGGGAGCCAGTTCACGGACGCGGTCCACCGCCTCGCGGCCGTTGACCGCCTCGCCCACGACCTCGATCTCCGGCATGGCGTTCAGCAGGACGGAGAACCCCTCGCGGACCATCATCTGGTCGTCCGCTATCAGTACCCGGATCGTCATGCCTCACCGTCTCCCACCGCGGCCATCGGCACCGGAAGGAAGACCGCCACCTCGTAGCCACCGTCCTGCGTCGGGTCCGCCGTCATCTCGCCGTTCAGCATTGTCACCCGCTCCCGCATGCCCGTGATGCCGTGCCCGGCGCCCGGAGAGGGCTTCACCAGGGCGGGGTTGGGCGGCGCTCCGTTGACCACGCGCAGGCCCAGCCCACCGAGCACATAGCCGATCTCCACGCGGGCGCTCGCGCCGGGCGCGTGCCGCAGGGTGTTGCTCAGGGCCTCCTGCACGATCCGGTACGCCGACAGTTCCACGCCCTGCGGCAGTTCGCGCACCGCGCCGGTCACCACTTTCTCGACCGGGAGGCCGGCCTCCCGCACATTGGCCAGGAGCCCGTCCAGCTCGGCGAGCGTGGGCTGCGGGGTGTCCGGGGCCTCGTAGTCCTCGGCGCGGACCACACCCAGGACCCGGCGCAGCTCGGTCAGGGCCGCGACCGCGTTCTCCCGGATCGTGGCGAACGCCTTCTCCAGCTCCGGCGGCGGGTTCTCCACCCGGTACGGGGCGGCCTCCGCCTGGATGGCGACGACCGACATGTGGTGGGCGACCACGTCGTGCAGCTCGCGGGCGATCGTGGTGCGCTCCTCCAGCAGTGTGCGCCGGGAACGCTCGTGCGCGGTGACCGTCTGCTGGGCGGTCACCTCCTCCTCGGCCTGCCGGCGGATGTGCCAGACGGTGACGGCGAGCAGGATGAGCGCGGAGAAGACCAGCATCGGCGCGACGTCGGTGCTGTAGTGGCCCCAGCTGAAGGCCGTCTCGGCGACGAAGCCGTAGGCGAGGGTCAGCAGCCACATCCAGGCCGCCGTGCGCGGGCGGGTGCGTATCGCCACGACGGTCAGCACCACGAGGTGGGAGACGAAGCTGCCCGGCAGCCACGGCCATTCGCTCCACGCCGTGCCGATGGCGGCGACCAGCGTCGTCGAGATCAGTGACAGCCAGAACGCGCCCGCCGGGCGGACCAGCGTCAGCAGCACGGGGGCCAGCGCCAGTAGCCCGCACACCAGGCCCGTGAAGCCGCCGCCGCCGTCGGCCAGGGAGATCAGCAGGGCCAGCGCGCCGCCCGCCCCGACCAGCGCGTGCCGGGACCAGGTGGCGTACACCCGCTTGCGGCCGGTCAGCCGACGGGTGAAGCGGCCGACCGGCTCACGGCGGGGCAGCGGGCGGTAGGCGAAGGCGTCCTCGAACAGGTCCTCCCGCAGCCCTCGCAGGGCGCCCACGGCCGCCCGGATCTCCGGGCTGCGCGGCCGGTAGGTCGCGTACGGGTCGTCCGGCGGCGTGGTCTGCGTCTGGGTCGTCTCGGTCACATCAGAACCGTAGGCGGAGAGGGGGGTCGCGGTCGTCACCAGTGAGAGGGGTTCCGCCGGGTCCCTCTCAAGTACTACGGGTCGGATCCCGGACGCCGCGGACGCCGGGACATCAGTACCCGGCGGGTCTCACCAGCCCGGATTCGTAGGCGAACACCGCCGCCTGGGTGCGGTCCCGCAGGCCCAGCTTCACCAGGATGCGGCCCACGTGCGTCTTCACCGTCTGCTCCGCGACGACGAGCCGGCCGGCGATCTCCGCGTTGGACAGGCCCTGCGCGATGAGGGCCAGCACCTCCGTCTCACGCTCGGTGAGGTCACCGACGCGTTCCTTCAGCGGGGCGCGGGGCGTGCCGTCCAGACGGGAGAACTCGGCGATCAGCTTCCGGGTGATGCCGGGCGCGAGCAGCGCGTCACCGGCCGCCACCACCCGCACCGCCTCCGCGAGCTGGTCGGCGGAGGCGTCCTTGAGCAGGAACCCGGACGCCCCGGCGCGCAGCGCCTCGTACACGTACTCGTCGAGGTCGAAGGTGGTGAGCACCAGCACCTTGATCTCGGGGGTGGCGAGCGTGATGCGCCGGGTGGCCTCGATGCCGCCCAGTTCGGGCATGCGGATGTCCATCAGCACGACGTCCGGGGACAGCTCGGCGACCTGCGCGACGGCGTCGAGTCCGTCGACCGCCTGCCCGATCACCTCGATGTCCGGGCGGGCGTCGAGCAGCACGGTGAAGCCCTGCCGGACCATCTGCTGGTCGTCGGCGATCAGTACGCGGATGGTGCCGCTCGTCATCTGGTCTCGTCTCCTGTCGGTGGTTCCGCCGCGGAACCCGACGGGAGGCCTGCCGAGGGACCCGGCGGGAGGCCTGCCGAGAGACCGGTCAGCGGTGCTGCTGTGGATCCCGGCGCCGGTCCGGCCGTCGGCGACCTCGGGCGGGGTTCCGGAAAGATCAGTTCGAGGTCGGCGGGCGGGTCGGTGTCCTCGGTGGGCGGGAGGGGGATGCCGTCCTTCGGGAGGAACGCCGAGACCATGAACCCGCCGTGCAGGGTGGGGTGCGCGGCGACGTGACCGCCCAGCATCACGGCCCGCTCCCGCATACCCAGCAGCCCGTGTCCCGCGCCGGGCGACGATCTGACCGGACCTCGCGGGCGGGAGTTGACGACCTCCAGGGACAGGCCCTGCGGGAGGTGGACGACGTCGACCCGCACGTGCGAACCCGGCGCGTGCCGCAGCGCGTTGCTCAGCGCCTCCTGCACGATCCGGTACGCCGACAGCTGCACGCCCGGCGGATACGCCGGTGCCTCGCCCCGCACCCGGCTGACGACCTCCAGCCCGGCCGCACGGGTGTTGTCGATGAGGGAGCCGAGCCGGTCGAGCGTGGGCTGCGGGGCGTCCGGGGTGGCTCCGCCGCCGGCCGGGCCGAGGCCGTAGGGGTCCTCGGGGTTCTCGGAGCGCAGCACACCGAGGACCCTGCGCAGTTCGGTGAGCGCCTCCAGGGCGTTCTGCCGGATGCCTTCGAGGTTCTCACGCAGTTCCCGGGACGGGTTCTCCACCAGGTGCGGCGCCACCTGTGCCTGGATCGAGATCACCGACATGTGGTGGGCGACCACGTCGTGCAGCTCGCGCGCGATGCGGTTGCGCTCCTCCAGCACGGTGCGGCGGGCGCGCTCCTCGGCGGTGATGCCGGTCTGCTCGACGAGCTGGTGCCGGGCCTCGCGACGACCGCGCAGAGCGCTGCCGAGGAGGACGACGACGGCGAAGAGGGTCACCGCGAGCGTGCCGGACGGCCCGTAGTTGGCGCCGCCGATCACCCCTTCGAGGACATAGGTGGCCAGCGCGGTCAGCGCCAGCGCCTCGGCCGACACCCGGGTCGGCACCCGCAGCGACAACAGCAACAGGACCAGGCACTGCGCGATCAGACCGGGCGGCCCCCACGGCCAGCTGGGGTCGCCCGAGTGCGAAGCCTGGAGCAGACGGCCCCGGGCGACCAGGGCGACCACCACGGTGACCACCGTCGACAGCCACCAGGCCGGAATCGGGCGCCACAGCGCCAGCACCACCGCCACACCCTGCGCCACCGCGCACAGCACACCGAACTGGGTGCCGAGCCGATAACGGTCGGCCAGGAAGTCGCCGTTGGCGAGCAAGGTGCCGAACGCGACCAGCCAGACCAGACCGTGCGGCAGCCAGCGCAACCACACCGACGGCGGCAGCGGTGCCGCCCGGACGGTCCACAGATCGTCGCGCAGCACCCGCAGGCCGCGGGTCACCCGCGCCTCCACCCCGTTCATCCGCTCCACCTTAGACACGACCGGCCTTCCGCAGTTCCTGGCTGTGCGGCGGCCGTCCGATCCGCACCACACGGGAGTCGGCCGGCTCGGCCCGCGGGCGCCGCCCGCCGCTCTCGAAGCCGTGGAACGCCGTCCAGCACACGGCCAGCACCGCCGCGAAGACCGGTAGCCACAGCAGCCGGGCCGCGACCCAGCCCAGGTCGTCGGGCACGGTGTGCAGACCGGGGAGGCGGCCCGCCAGGAGGCCGGTGGCGGTGGTCGCCATCAGGGCCGTCTGGTGCCAGAGGAACACGGTCATCGCGGAGAGGTTCGCGAGAGCCACGGCCGCCCAGACCACCGGTCCGCGCACGGCCCGCCGCAGCCGGTCGCGCAGCAGCAGCGCGGCGCCGCACTGGGCCAGACCGAAGGTGACGGCCGCGAGGGTGGGCGGGTTGAGGTTGGAGACCGCCGCGCCGGGCACGCCGACCATCGACGCCGGATAGCCCGCCCAGGCCACCAGCACGGCCGTCGCCCCGGCCCCCGCCCCGCACAGGATCCAGCCCGCGCGCCGGCGCTCCAGCTCCCCGCGCGTCCAGGCGGCGCCCAGGGTGTACGGCACGAGCCAGCCCGCCGCCACGTTCACCCAGCCGAGCCAGGACGGGCCGCCGAGACCGAAGCGGACCAGGTCCACGTGGAGGACGACGGCCAGTGGCCACAGCGGGTTGAGCCGGGCCAGTACCGGGGTCGCCGCCGTGAGCGCCGCGAACACCAGCAGGAACCACAGCGGCGACAGCGCCAGCTTCACCACCGTGTGCACGGTGGTGAAGCTGGCGCCGCCGAGCAGCAGGCACACGGCGACCACCGCCCACAGGCCCGTCATGGCGGCCACCGGCACGAACAGCCTGGCCAGGCGGGCCCGCAGCCAGGCGCCGTAGGTCACGCCCCGCGCGCGGGCCGAGGCGTGCCCTTTCGTCGCGACATGACCGCCCACCATGAAGAACACCGCGAGCGTCTGGAACGCCCAGGACACCGGGGCCAGCCACGGCATGGGGCCCAGCGGGCTCTCGGCGCGCAGGGTGCCGCCGTCGGCGACGAGCGCGGTCACCAGCCAGTGGCCCATGACGACGCCGAGGATCGCCAGGGCCCGCAGGGCGTCGACGGCCCGGTCCCGGTCGGGCGGGGTGCCCGCGTCGACTCGGCCGGCCGCCCGCCGTATCCCGGCACGGGTGGGGAGGACGCCCCGCCGCACGGGGCCGGCTGTGGTCGTCTCACGCACGGGTGACCTCCGAGGTCTCGCCGAGGACGATCCGTACGAGGTTGGCCAGGCATGTCGAGCCCTGTCGGAAGTAGTCGCTGTGGCCGCCGGCCCCGGCGGCGAACACCCGGGCGCCGAAGGCCGGGGACACCGGATCGGTGCCGAAGCCGACCGTCGTGCCGAACAGGTCGACGTCGGCATGCGGGACCTCCGCCACCCAGTCGTCGCCGCCACGGGCCGCCCACACCCGCGCGCGGGTGCGCAGGTCCGCCGCCGAGTCCGCGCCCGTGCCCGGGCTGCCGAGGAGGACCAGGTCGTCGGCGTCCAGGCCGTCGGCGGCCCGCCCGCACACCACCGAGCCGTACGAATGGCACAGCAGGGTGATCCGCGGGTCCGGGCCGGTGACGCCGCGCAGCCCGCGCACGAACTCGCGCAGGTCCGGGGCGGCTTCCTCGGCCCGGCCGGAGGTGATCGCGGTGGTGCTGACCGTGGCCGGAGTGGCGTAGCCCAGCCAGGCGACCACCGCGGTGCCGGTCCCGTCCGGGGTCTTCCGGGTGAGACCGCGATGCAGGGCCGTCGCAGCCGCGTGGAAGCGTTCGTAGGTGTCCAGGGAGGTGTCCGAGCCGGGCACCAGGACGGCGACGCGGTCGGCATGGGCCAGGTCGCCGAGGACCTCGGCCGCCCGGCCGGAACCGCGGCCGTCGAAGGAGAGGAGTCTTCGGGAGGGCGCCGCGAGCGCGCGGTCGGCGGCGGCGCGGCGCCGGTCCCCGTGGGCGGCCGCCATCCCGGCCGCCAGCTCGGCGTTGGCCCGGTTGGCCGCGTACGCCTCCTCCAGCGACGACGCCGTGACCGGTGCGAGGCCGACGGGGGCAGGGGCGGGGATGCTCGGCCGCACCGCGGCCGTGAGAGGGACCACCACGGCGGCGGTGACGAGGACGGCGAGAAGGGCACGGACCCACCCCCGGCCACGGACCCACCGCCGGGCATGCCCCCGTGCTCCGTCACGCCCCGGCGCCGACTCGCGACCGGACGCACCCCCGTGGTCGAGCACGGACCCACCGCGCGGCACAAGGTCACCACGGGGCGCACCGCCACGACCGGGCACACCCCCACGACCGGACACACCCCCACGGTCGAGCACGGGCCCACGGTCGAGCACGGACCCACGGCCCGGCGCGGACTCACCCACCGACGCGCTGCCGTGGCCCGGCGAACCCCCGCCGCCCCGCGCACGCCCACGCCCCGGCGAACCCCCGTGGCCCCGCGCACGCCCACGGCCCGGCGCCCCGCGTGCCTCACGATCCGGTCCCCGCTCGCCGCTCTCCCCGACCCCGCTCACACCGAACCGGCTCACACCGAATCGCCGATCGGTGAATCGCCCCGCTCCGACCCCCATCGCCCCGCCCCTCCCCGACCGGCCCGCCCGGCCATCGGGCGTCCCTGGAGGGGAAGTTACGGATCAAGGGTCGTCACTCGCGTCCTACCGGGGAGCTGTCCTCGGAGGTAGCTCTCAGGTACTAGGGGTATGACGGGGACGCCGCACCACGGGGACCATGGCCACCGCGCACCACATCACTGCGGCCCTCCTCACCGCACCACTCGCCCCCGCACCACCACTCGGCGCAGCACCCCCACCGCCCATCACGCAGCACCCACCGCCCACCACCACTCACGACCCGACCACCACTCACTCACTCACCAAGCCAACTGGGCGATCTCCTCCGCCACCACCGCACACGCGTCCGCCACCGGGTCGATCAGCGGGAAGTGGCCGACATCCTCCAGCAGGGTCAGGCCCACCACCTCGCCGGCCTTCGCCGCCGCGTCCGCGTACGACTCGGCGACGGCCTCCGGGACGACCAGGTCGGTGCGGCCCTGGACCAGGGTCGTCGCGATGCCGGTCGGCAGCAGCAGCACGGGATCGACGTACGGCCGTCGCTCGTCGAAGTACGCCTGCCCGCCGAGCAGTTGACGCGCCGCACCACCGCACACGTCCAGCTTCTGCGCCACCTCGAAGTCGGCGATCGGGGCGAGGGCGACGACGCCGCGCAGCGGCGGCGGGCCGTCGACGCGCCAGGGGGCGCCGGTCGGCAGGAGGTGCCGGGCCGCGGCCCACAGCGCCAGGTGGCCGCCCGCCGAGTGCCCGGTGAGCACCGTGCGGCGCACGTCCGCCTGCGGCAGGGCCCCCCGGACGAGGACGGGCAGCGCGTCCAGCGCGGCGGCGACGTCGTCGAAGGTCTCGGGCCAGCGACCGGCGGCCGGCGCCCCGCCGTCCGGACCCTCGGGCTCACCCCCGGGAACCTCCGCGCCCCGCCGGTACTCCACGTTGGCCACGGCGAAGCCCCGACGGGCCAGGAAGCCCGCGAACGGCGTGATGTGCCTGCGGTCGTACGGCGCCCGCCACGCTCCTCCGTGCAGGACCACCACCAGCGGCACGGGGCCGGTCGCGCCGCGCGGGGCGTAGAAGTCGATCAGCTGGTCGGGATGGTCGCCGTAGGCGGCGGTGGCGTCGGGCTCGACCGCGGGATGGGAGAAGGCCGACTCCTCCTCGGCGGCGGCCCGGGCTGCGACGACGTCGTCCGGCATGCTCCAACCTCTCAGCGGCAAAACGGAATTGGGCGGAACGGTTCTGGCGGACCCGGTGGGGATTCGGCCGTTGGCGGGGACGGTATCAGGCCCGTGACGTGCGCGGACACGCGGATGTCACGCTCGGTAAGGGTTAAACGGTTCTGCTGTTTCGTTACGCTGACGTCCTGGTCGGGATGGAGCCCGACGCGCACCAAGGAGGCCGTTATGTCCGCCGAGCCCGGCACCGTGCGTCCCGGAGGACGTACCGCTCGTGTGCGTGCCGCCGTACTGCGGGCGGCCGGGGACGTACTGGTCGAGGAGGGGTTCGACCGGCTCGATCTCGCGGACGTCGCGCGGCGCGCGGAGGTCGGCAAGACGACCGTGTACCGGCGGTGGGGGTCCGTGACGGGGCTGGTCGCCGATCTCCTGGCCGAGATGGCGGAGACGTCGTCGCCCCGTGAGGACACCGGGGCGGTGCTGACCGATCTGCTGGCCAACGCGGGGCTCGTACAGCGGACGTTGGCCGACGTCCGGCAGGGGGCGTTGTTCCGGGCGGTGATCGCGGCGGCGGCCTGTGACCCGCGTACGCGGGAGGCGTTGCGGCGGTTCTACGAGGTGCGGGTCGCCGAGTGGGCGCCGTGCGTGGAGCAGGCGGTCGCGCGGGGGGAGTTGCCCGTGGGGACCGACGCGGGGGCGGTGGTGCGGGCGGTCTCGGCGCCGCTGTACTACGAGTGGCTGACCGCGGGGGTGGTGCCGGACGCCCCCGCCGCGGAGCGGGCCGCGCGCGCGGCTTGCGCCGCCGCCGTGGCGGGGGTCTACGTCCGTCAGCGGTGACCGTGCACCGAGGTGACCGGCGTCGCGGTGACCGGCGCCGCGGTGACAGGCGTCGCGGTGACCGGCACCGAGGTGACAGGCGTCGCGGTGACCGGCACCGAGGTGACAGGCGTCGCGACGACCGACCACCGGGGAGACCGGCACCGAAATGACCGCACCCCGAGCCGACCGTGCGCCGAGTCGCCCCGGCACCGCGACCACCGGCCACCGGCCACCGGGAGGACCGGCACCGCGACCACCGGCCACCGACCACCGGCCACCGACCACCAGGAGGACCGGCACCGCGACGACCGGCACGGCATGCCCAGCGCCGGAATGACCGCGCACCGGAACGGCCGGGGCCCTGCGACAGACCCCCACGGCCGGGCCCCCGAGCGGCCGCCCCCCCCCAGCGCCTAGCCCCCCAGCACCTCCCCCAGCACCCTCCCCGCCCGCTCCACGTCCCCGAAGCCGACGTACAGCGGGGTGAAGCCGAAGCGGAGCACGTCCGGGTGGCGGAAGTCGCCGACCACCCCGCGTTCGATCAGGCGGCGCATCACCTCGCCCGCGCGGTCGCAGCGCAGGGCGATCTGGCTGCCGCGCCGGTCGTGGGGGAGCGGGGTGAGGCACTCCACCTCGCCGTCGGGCACGTAGGCGGCGACGCACTCCAGGAAGAAGTCCGTCAGGGCGAGGGACTTGGCGCGGACGGCGTCGACGGACACGCCCTGCCAGACGTCCAGCGCCGCCTCCAGGGCGAGCATCGACAGGATGTCGGGGGTGCCGACCCGCCCGCGCAGGGCGCCCGGCGCGGGCTCGTAGCCGGAGCGCATGCCGAAGGGCTGGGCGTGCGAGTTCCAGCCGGGCAGCGGGGAGTCGAAGCGGTCCTGGTGGTCACGCCGTACGTACAGGTACGCCGGTGATCCGGGGCCGCCGTTCAGGTACTTGTAGGTGCAGCCGACCGCGAGGTCCACGCCGTGCTCGTCGAGGCCCACCGGCAGCGCGCCCGCGCTGTGGCACAGGTCCCAGACGGCGATCGCGCCCGCCGCGCGTACGGCGGCGGTGAGCGCGGGCAGGTCGTGCAGCCGTCCGGTGCGGTAGTCGACGTGGTTGAGCAGCACCGCGGCCGTACGGTCCGACAGGGCCGCCGGCACCTCCGCCGGGGTCACCGGCCGCAGCGTGCGGCCGGTCAGCCGGGCCGCCGACTCGGCGATGTAGCCGTCCGTGGGGAAGGTGGTCGCGTCGACGAGGATCTCGTCCCGCCCCTCCCCCGCCAACCGCACCGCGCCCACGACCGCCTTGAGGACGTTGACACTGGTGGAGTCGCCCACGACGATCTGTCCGGCGTCCGCGCCCACCAGCGGGGCGATCCGGTCGCCGATCCGCTCGGGCGCGGTCCACCAGCCGCTCTCGTCCCAGGAGCGGATGCGCAGCTCGCCCCACTCGCGGCGGACGACGTCGTCCAGGCGGCCGGGGACGGACACGGGCAGCGCGCCCAGCGAGTTGCCGTCCAGGTAGACGACCTCGTCGAGGACGAACTCCTTGCGCTTGACGGCCAGTTCGTCGGCGGAGTCCAGCTCCCGGGCTATGAGGGGGAGGTCAGACATGGGAGCGCGCCGTCCACAGCTCGGGGAAGACGTTCTTCTGCGCGCGCTTCTCCAGCCAGGCCACGCCGGCCGAACCGCCCGTGCCCGTCTTCGCGCCCATCGCGCGGCGGGTGGCGACGAGGTGGTCGTTGCGCCATCGCCACACCAGCTCGGCGACGTCGGTCAACGCCTCGCCGAGGCGGGCGAGTTCGTCGGACTCGTCGCCGGCGTACAGCGCGGTCCACACCGCCTCGACCTCCGGCGACGGCTCGTAGCGCCGGGAGACGTCGCGCGTCAGTACGGCCTCCGGGACGGGATGCCCGCGCCGGGCGAGCAGCCGCAGGACCTCGTCGTAGAGGCTCGGCTCGTGGAGCGCCTTCTCCAGCTCGGCGTGGACGCGCGGTGCGCCGCGGTGCGGGACGAGCATCGACGCGGACTTGTCGCCGAGCAGGAACTCCATGCGGCGGTACATCGCGGACTGGAAGCCGGAGCCCTCGCCGAGTGCGCTGCGGTACGAGTTGAACTGGGCCGGCGTGAGCTGTCCGAGGGGCTTCCAGGAGGCGTTCAGCGCCTCCAGTTCCCGCACGGAACGCTTCAGCGCGGCGACGGCCGTCGGCACGTCGTCCCTGCGCAGGGCGCCGGCCGCGGTCTCCCACTCGTGGACGATGACGGTGAACCACAACTCCATGACCTGGGTCGTGACCAGGAAGACCATCTCTCCGGGATCGTCGGAGAGGGTGTGCTGGAGGTGGGTGAGCACGTCCGCCTTGACGTAGTCCTCGTACGGCGTCGTGCCTGCGAAGTCGAGATGCGGGGTCTCGGGCTCGTGAGCCTCGTGGGACATCGCTGTCTCCTGATATGTACTCCGGGTAGCGGTCCGCCCCTGCCGTTACCGACACGGGGGCCCCGGTCCCCAGGAGGCATCCTCCGCAATCGTCACCCGAAAGTGCAAGGCCCGCCCGATCACATCGGGCGGGCCCTTAGCCCGAAAGCACTACCTGGTGCCGTCTCCGCCTCCGGCGCCGACCGGGGACGGGCAGGGGAGCACCCGGGGACCGGGCCCAGGTCGAGCCGAGGCCCGGCCCCTGCCCCGGCCCCAGCCCCGGCCTCGGCTCCCGCGGCCGCTCCCGCTCCCGCATTAGCCCAGCGTCTGGGCCGCCGCCGGCGAGGAGTCCTTCAAGAACTGCGTGCAGCGCTCGTACTCCTCCTGCTCCCCGATCGATCCGGCGGCGCGGGCGAGGGCGTGCAGGGCACGCAGGAAGCCGCGGTTCGGCTCGTGCTCCCAGGGCACCGGGCCGTGGCCCTTCCAGCCGCTGCGGCGCAGGCTGTCCAGTCCGCGGTGGTAGCCGGTACGGGCGTAGGCGTACGACTCGACGACGCTGCCGCGTTCGAACGCGTCGTCGGCCAGCTGGGCCCAGGCCAGCGAGGACGTGGGGTACTTCGCGGCGACGTCGGCGGGGGCCGTGCCGGCCGCGAGCAGCTCGCGGGGCGCGGGGTCGTCGGGGAGATGGGTCGGGGCCGGTCCCCCGAGAAGGTTTTCGTGAATGGACATGGGTCCAGTCTGGGGGACCCGCCGCGGTCCGCGCCGACGGGGTCGCCGGAGACAGCCCCCGGGCGAGGCCGGCCGGACGTCGGGCATGGATCCGGGTGCGCCGCGAGCCCGGCGCCGAAGCGCCGGGCTCGCGGTGAGCGGTCGTCGCCGGCCGGGGATCACCCGGCCGGCGGCCGTTACTTGATCTTCGTACCCGCCGACCGCAGGTGCTGCGTGGCCTCGACGACGCGCGCGGCCATGCCCGCCTCGGCCAGCTTGCCCCAGGTCCGCGGGTCGTAGGTCTTCTTGGAGCCGACCTCGCCGTCGACCTTGAGGACGCCGTCGTAGTTGCGGAACACGTGGTCGACGACGGGACGCGTGAAGGCGTACTGCGTGTCCGTGTCGAGGTTCATCTTGACGACGCCGTTCTCCAGGGCGGTCGCGATCTCCTCGGCGGAGGAGCCGGAGCCGCCGTGGAAGACGAAGTCGAACGGCTTGCTGCCGGCCGGCTGACCGTACTTGGCGGCGACGCCGTCGTTCAGCTCCTTGAGCAGGTCGGGGCGGAGCACGACGTTGCCCGGCTTGTACACGCCGTGCACGTTGCCGAAGGACGCGGCGAGCAGGTAGCGGCCCTTCTCGCCCAGACCGAGGGCCTCGGCGGTGCGGAGCGCGTCGTCGACCGTCGTGTACAGGGAGTCGTTGATCTCGTGCGAGACGCCGTCCTCCTCACCGCCGGTCGGGGTGATCTCGACCTCGAGGACGATGTTCGCGGCGCGCGCCTTCTCCAGCAGCTCCTGCGCGATGGAGAGGTTGTCGGCGAGGGTCTCGGCGGAGCCGTCCCACATGTGGGACTGGAACAGCGGGCCCAGACCGGCCTCGACGCGCTTGCGGGAGATCTCCAGCAGCGGACGTACGTACCCGTCGAGCTTGTCCTTCGGGCAGTGGTCGGTGTGCAGGGCGACCGTGACCGGGTACTTCTCGGCGACGATGTGCGCGAACTCCGCCAGGGCGACGGCGCCGGTCACCATGTCCTTGCTGTACTGGCCGCCCAGGAACTCGGCGCCACCCGTGGAGATCTGGATGATGCCGTCGCTCTCCGCCTCGGCGAAGCCGCGCAGTGCCGCGTGCAGGGTCTGGGTCGAGGTGACGTTGATGGCCGGGTAGGCGAACTTGCCTGCCTTCGCCCGGTCGAGCATCTCGTTGTAGACCTCGGGGGTTGCGATGGGCATTCGTCCGCTCCTTGGGTGTGCGGGTTGGCGTTCTGAGTCTTACGGCCCTGACCTAGACCTTGGGTGCGACGTCATCGTCGTCCCCATCTTTCCAGACATGCGCGATCGGTCCGTGCGCCGGTCAGGTCCGGGTCGTACCGCCTCGTCAGTCCAGGCCCAGTTCGTCCTTCGAGAAGGCGAACAGGTACGGAACTCCCGCACCCTCCTCGATCTTCTCCGCGGCACCGGTCGCCCGGTCCACGATGGTCGCGACGCCCACCACCTCGGCGCCCGCCTCCCGCACGGCCTCCACGGCGGTCAGCGGCGACCCGCCGGTGGTCGAGGTGTCCTCGACGACCAGGACCCGGCGGCCCTTGATGTCCGGGCCCTCGACGCGCCGCTGCATCCCGTGCGCCTTCGCCGCCTTGCGGACGACGAAGGCGTCCAGCCTGCGGCCGCGCGCGGCGGCGGCGTGCAGCATGGCGCCGGCCACCGGGTCGGCGCCCATGGTCAGCCCGCCCACGGCGTCGAAGTCCAGCTCGGCGGTGAGGTCGAGCAGCACCTGCCCGACCAGCGGGGCGGCCTCGCCGTCGAGGGTGACGCGGCGCAGGTCGACGTAGTAGTCGGCCTCCAGACCCGAGGAGAGGGTCACCTTGCCGTGCACCACGGCCTTGTCCTTGATCTGCTGCAGCAGTGCGCCGCGTACGTCGTCCGTCATGCCCCTCAGCTTAGAGGCGGGTCCAGGCCCAGGTGGTGGTGGCCTCCAGCGGTTCCAGGGGCGTGACCAGGCGCGGGAGGGTGTTCAGGCCGTTGGGCGGGCCGGTCTGCGGTTCCACGCACACGGCGGCCTCCTGCTCGTCGTAGACGACGACCCACTTCTGCGGGCTGGTCACGTCCAGCCGGAGCCGGCCCGGCCAGGTGAGGGAGACCGAGACGCCGTCGGGCATGCCGAAGCAGTCGTCCCACGGGCCCGGTCCGGGCTCGATCCGGTTGCCGGTCGGCAGGTGGTCCTCGCCGCGCTCCTCCTGCCAGGCGGGGTCGAAGGCGACCCGCACGCCCTCACCCCCGAGGTCGCGGTTGAACCAGGGGTGCCAGCCGATCTGCGCCGGGAACGACGAACCGTGCGTCTCCACCGCCATGGACAGCGTCAGCGCGTCCCCGGTCAACGCGACGATCTGCGTCACCCGCCCGGGATACGGCCAGGGGTCGACCAGGTCGTACGTCAGGACCGCCTCGTCGGCCGACCTGCGGGCCACCTTCCAGGCGCCGTCGCGGACGGTGCCGTGGATGGCGTGCGGCGGGGAGTTGAGCGGCATCTGGCGGACGAGCGCCCCGTCCCGGAAGCGGCCGTCCCTGATCCGCCCGCACCAGGGCACCATCGGGAAGCAGCCGAAGCGTTCTCCCTGCCGGAGCAGTTCGGCTCCGCCGACGCGCAGCCCTCCGATCCGTCCGCCGTTGCCCGGCTGGACGGTCACCTCCGCGTCTCCCGCGGTCAGCGTGAAGTCTTCGTCACTCACGGGACGACCCTATCGAGGTGATCAAGAGGGCGTCGGGTTCACCGGGGCCTTCGGGTCACCGGCGGCGCCGCAGCGCCCGCCCGACCACGATCGCCGACGCCACCGCGAGCGCGGCAGCGGGGGCCGCCCAGCGCAGGGCGTTGTCCCGGACCAAGGTCTGCGGGGCCGGGACCGGGGCGTACCGGCCGCGCGGCGGGGCGTGGTCCACCTCCTCGGCACTGCGCCCGATCATCGTGCGGCGCGCGTGCGCCGCCTCCGCCGGGGGCACACCGGGGTCGGGGAACCCGGCGACGGCGTCCGCCGCGTGCAGGTCGTGGACGTGGGCGATGTCGCCGATGTCGCCCACCGCGTCCGCGTCGTCCACCGCGTCCGCGTCGTCCAGGTCGTCCAGGTCGTCCGCGTCGGGCGAGCCGTTCACGGAGTCGAGGCCGGTGAGGTCGTCGGGTCCCGGCGGCAGGATTCCGGTCTCGACGACGGCGGCCGCGGCGGGCGGCTCGTCGGCCACCGCCTCCGCCCCGAGGTTCTCCGCCCACCGGTCCAGCAGGCGTACGACCGCCGCGTCCACCGCGTCCGACGGGAGTTCCGCGATACGGCCGTCCGCGGTCGCCGTACCCGCGAAGCGGAGCGTGACCGCCCCGTCCGTGTCCCGCAGCCCCAGCGTGAGCGCCAGCCCGACCGTGCCGGAGCCACGAACCTCGGTGGCGTCACCCTCGACGGCGTACCCGCCGTCCTGGCGGGCGGTGACGCGCAGGGAACCGCGGTAGGTGATGGTGTGGCCGCCGACGCGCAGCTTCAGCCGGCCCGCGACGGGCTCGGCGCCCGCGTCCTGCTGGAAGCCGGGGAGTGCTCGGGCCACCTGCGCGGGGTCGGCGAGGGCCGCCCGCAGCCGCTCTGTCGGAACCGGAACGAACACCTCATGCTCCATAAGGGCGGAGCCTACCCAGCGGGTCCGCAAAAGCACCCGCCGAAACCTGGATCGCCGGCGCCCGCGCACCGGCGAGGCGTACCCTGCGCGCTCAGTACCGGGGGTGCACCAGCGTGGAGGCCGGCAGGCCCGTCGGCCCGGCGCGCAGCGCCCTCTCGCCGGGACCGAGCCACCGGCCGGGGCGGGCGGCGGTGGCGGCCAGGACGAAGCCCCGGTCGCCGCTCGCCCGGTAGGGGGCGGTGCGCAGACCCGCCGCGCGCATCGTCGTCTCGACCGTCCAGAAGGTGTGCGGCCGGGTGTCGACCGGGCCGGCGTGGACCGCGAGCCGGCCGCCGGGGCGCAGGGCGCGGCGGGCGAGGCCGTAGAACTCCTGGGAGTACATCTTCGTGCCGGCGGTCATGCGGGGGTCGGGCAGGTCGGTGATGACCACGTCGTAGGTGCCCGGCGGGGTCGCGCGCAGCTGGCGGAAGGCGTCGCCGACGGTGACGCGGACGCGCGGGTCGTCGATGGCGTGACCGTTGAGGCGGGAGAGCCCGGGATCGGTGCGGGCCAGCCGGACGAGGGCGGGGTCGCGGTCGAGGACGTCGACGCGGTGGGTGCCGGGGCGGCCGAGGACCTCCCGGACGGTCAGTCCGTCGCCGCCGCCGAGGACGAGCACGCGCGCGTGGGGACCCCTCATCGCGGGGCGGGCCAGGGCCTGGTGGTAGCGGATCTGGTCGCGGCCGCCGCCGCGGAGCCGGCCGTCCAGGTAGAGGGCGAGGGGGCGGCCGTGGGTACCGCCGGTGAGGACGACCTCCTGGACGCCGGTGTGCAGGGCGACCCGGACGTCGTCCCCGTAGACCGTGTGGCGTGCCGCCCGTTCGAAGTCGTCGACGAGGACGGCGGCGGAGGCGAGGACGGCGAGGACGGCGACGGTGGCGGCGAGGAGGAGCCGGCGGGCGCGGGGGGTCAGGTCGCGGCGGAACAGGCCGAGGACCAGGGCGCCGCCGGCCGCCACGTTGACCGCGCCGGTCAGCAGGGAGCTGGTCAGCTGGCCCAGGAAGGGCAGCAGCAGGAAGGGGAAGGCCAGGCCGCCGACCAGCGCGCCCACGTAGTCCGCGGCGAACAGGTCGGCGACCGCGCCGCCCGCGTCCTGGCGGCGGACGCGCTGGATCAGCTCCATCAGCAGGGGGACCTCGGCGCCGATGAGAAGTCCGATCGCGAGGCAGAAGGCGACGAGGAGGACGCGCGGGCCGTTCGCCCACGTGCCGCCCCAGTCGCCGGTCCAGGCGAAGACGGCGTACAGGGCCATCGCACTGCAACCGCCGATCAGGGCGAGGGCCACCTCGACGGCGGCGAAACCGGCCGCGGCGAGGCCGCGCAGCCGTTTGGCGGCGAGGGAGCCGATGCCCATCGCGAAGACCATGACGGACAGCACGACGGAGGCCTGGGTGACCGAGTCGCCCGTCAAGTACGACGCCAGGGCGACGAGTTCGAGTTCGTACACCAGGCCACAGGCCGCGCAGACGAACACGCACGCGAGGACCAGGAACCGTCCGGTGCCCGTCCGGACGGGCAGCCGCGCGGGACCGCGCCGGGGCGGTACGCCGGGCGGTACGCCGGGCTGGGCCGGTGCGAGCGGTTCGATCACGACTGCGACGTTACGTCACGAGTACGGGACGCTTCGTCACCCACACGTGTGGAACTCCGCGTCGATCAGACGCCGTGTGTTTGAGGCGAGGTTCGGGCGGTCGGCCGGTCGCCCATCCGGTGCCCCTCACCGGCACTCGACGGGTCCGCGCCGCCCACCGGTGCCCACCCGGCCCGCGCCGCCCACCGGTGCCCACCCGGCCCGGGCCGCTCGCCGGCGTTCACCCGATCCAAGTTCCTCACCGGTGCCCACCCGGCCCGCGCCCCTCACCGGTGCTTACCCGGTCCGTCCCCCTCGCCGCACTCGCGCCCGCCGTTCAGTCCGTCTGCGTCGGCGCGCCCACCCGCGTCCTCGTCGCCACCAGCTGCCCGTCCTGCGGGTAGGCGTGCCAGGTCCGCCAGTGCACATAGCCGTCCTGGCGCTGGGCGAGCAGGGCCGTGAAGGCGTGCGGACTGCCCGGAAAGACGCCCGCGAGGCCGTGCGGATGGTCGGCGACGAGGGCCAGCAGCTCCTGCGCCCGGCCCGCGAACTGGCCCGGCGTCAGCACCTCGACGCGGGCCGCGAACTCGTACTCCCAGCCGCCCACCCGTTTGGCCAGGCCGAGCGGGAGCGGGGCGCTGCTGCCGGGGATGCACGCGACCGTCTCGGAGCAGAAGCCCTCCTCTTCTTCCAGCAGTACCTGGTGCGAAGCACCGAGCAGCCTCAACTGGACTTGGGCGCCCGACAGTTGGAGGTCGAGCGTGGCCAGGGCGGGCAGCGGCTCGCGCCCCAGGGTCCAGGCCAGGTCGGCCGCGCACGTGTCGGTGTAGGAGGTGTTCAGGGTCGTGAGCATGACTCGGCTCCGCTAGAACGCAAAGAAGAGGAAGGGTTCGGCGCGCCCGGTGACTCCGGGGGGATGCGCCCCGGCCGGCCCGGCATGGAGAGGGCGTCCGCGCGGGACGTCCGAGGGTCCGAGGGGCTGCGTTGGTGTTGTAGAGGGAATCATGAACTGTGGCGACGACACAGCGTTTTTACCCAACCTCGTGGGGTTTCCATCCCTCAGAGGGCTCCCCAGCTCAACTGTTCAACCTCGGCGTACGCCGTGCGGCCCGTACTGGCTCCCGCACGCCCCTCGGGCCCGCCTCGCACCCCGGACATGGTGCGACCGCGGGGCGCCCTCGGTCAGGGGACGGCCCCGCGGTCCGGATGCGGCTTCCCCCGGGAAGCTCAGCTGCCCCGTGTCAGCTGCCTCCGCCGCATCCGCCGCCTCCTCCCCCGCAGGACGAGCCGCCGCCGCAGGACGACGAGGATCCGCCGCCGCAGGAGTGACCGCCGCCCGAGTGACCGCCGCCGTCGCTGCCCGAGGAGGAGCTGCACGCCACGGCGGCTCCGCCGCCGGCGACCCACCAGCTGCCGCTGTCCCCGCTGCCGCTGCCACCGCCCCCGCCTCCCCGGCGTGACCGGGAGCCGGGCCGGGACGCTCCCCGGTATCCGGCGGTGCTCCTGCGGACGGCCGCGACGATGACGACCACCAGCAGGACGACGACTGCGAATACCGCCAGGATGATGCCGACTGCCATGGCTCCACCCTCCTTCCGAATCCCCCGAAGCGGCCCCCCGTGGGCGCCTCGCCTACCGGTGTGACCGGTGCGTGAACGGGGGATGCCCGCCTGTCACACGCGCCAAAGCACACTTGAGGAAGTCCAGAGCTTCGGCGCAGGATGACCGGCATGACCTCCACCGCACGCCCCATCCTCAACCGCCGTCTCGCCGAGTTCGGGACGACGATCTTCGCCGAGATGTCCGCGCTGGCCGCGCGGACCGGGTCCATCAACCTCGGTCAGGGGTTCCCGGACACGGACGGACCCGAGGAGGTCCGCGAGGCGGCCGTACGGGCGCTGCGGGACGGGCGCGGCAACCAGTACCCGCCGGGTCCCGGCGTCCCCGAGCTGCGGACGGCGATCGCCGAGCACCAGCTCCGCCGCTACGGCCTGTCGTTCGACCCGGACACGGAGGTCCTCGTCACCGCGGGCGCCACCGAGGCGATCGCGGCCACCCTGCTGGCACTGCTGGAGCCGGGGGACGAGGTCGTCGCGCTGGAGCCGTACTACGACTCCTACGCGGCCTGCATCGCCATGGCCGGCGCGGCGCGGGTGCCGGTGACGCTCCGGCCGGATCCCGGACAGGCCCGGTTCCGCCTCGACCTCGACGAGCTGCGCGACGCGGTGACGGACCGCACGCGTCTCCTGCTGATCAACACTCCGCACAACCCGACCGGCACGGTCCTCACCCGCGAGGAGTTGACCGCCATCGCCGAGCTGGCGGTGGAGCGGGACCTGCTGGTCGTCACCGACGAGGTGTACGAGCACCTGGTCTTCGACGACGCCGAGCACGTGCCGCTGGCCACGCTCCCGGGGATGCGGGAGCGCACGGTCACTCTGGGCAGCGCCGGCAAGACGTTCTCGTTCACCGGATGGAAGGTCGGCTGGGTGACGGCGGCGCCCGCGCTGGTGTCGGCGGTGCGCTCGGCGAAGCAGTTCCTGACGTACGTCTCGTCCGGCCCGTTCCAGTACGCCGTCGCCGAGGCGCTGGCCCTGCCCGACACCTACTTCGACGCCTTCCGCGCGGACATGCTCGCCAAGCGGGACCTGCTGGCGGCGGGCCTCACGGAGGCGGGCTTCGCCGTCTACCGGCCGGCGGGCACCTACTTCATCACCACCGACATCCGCCCGCTCGGCGACGCGCTGTCGGAGAAGGGCGACGGCTTCGCCTTCTGCCGGGCCCTGCCGGAACGAGCGGGCGTCGTCGCCATCCCCAACGCCGTCTTCTACGACCACCGGGAGGCGGGCGCGCCGTTCGTACGGTTCGCGTTCTGCAAGCGGACGGCGGTTCTGCAAGAGGCGGTAGAACGCCTCGGGCGGCTGACTCGCTGAGAAAGCGCGCCAGACGGAAGCGCGGGAACAGGGCCCGACCTATGTGCCGCGCGCCGGTCGCACCGAGTTCGCGCCGAGTTCGTTCCGCGCCCGGCGGTCGCGGCGGCGGCCGTGTCCCGCCGTGCGGAACACCCGGTCGCGGCCGAGGCGGCGCCGCCGGGGTTCCGCCCCGGGTTCCGCCGGTGTTCGGAGCCGCCGAGCCAACGGCTCGGTCGTCAGCGCTCGGCCACCGCGCGTGCCGAGGCGCTCCCGTCGTCCCGTGCGCCGCGCCCGTCCACAGGCTGTGGACAACGGAGGGGCCGGGCCCGGAACGGCGAGAGCCCGGCCCTGGCTCGCGACCGTCATGCGGTCGCGGCCCTGGCCGGGCTCTCCCTCGCCTGAGGTGCGGCGTGTCGAGTGCGGCGATCGGCTACTCGTCGTCGGCGGGCTTGTCCGCGTCCTCGGCCGACGACGGCTCCAGACCCAGCTGCTCGACGAGCCACTTGTCGAACTCGATCGCGGCGCGCACCCAGCTCACCGTCGAGGAGACGAAGAACTCGAGGTTGACGCCGGCGCCGATCAGCATCTGCGTCTCGCCGATGAGACGGACGGTGCCGTCGTCGTGGGTGTGCGTGTAGACCTTGGGCCACAGGGTGCGGCGGTTCCAGTCGTCGATGGCCTCGAGCAGCTGGGGCTTCTCGTCGATCGGGTGGGGCCGGTCGAAGAACGTCCGCACCGAGTAGACCGCCTGGTCGCCCTCGCCGCGGAACATGAAGTACGTGCGGAATTCCTCCCACGGCGCCGCGAGGTCGCCCTCGTCGTCGACGACGTACTTCAGCTCCATCTGGTCGAGGAGCTGCTTCACGAGGTCCTGATCCGGAACGACGGGGCCCGCCGGTCCCTGGGGCTGCGGCTCGGGCTGGCCCCCGAAGTTCGGAATCGAGGACGGGTCGATGGTCACCGTGATTTTCCCTTCGTACGGATCCTGCCATCCTCCCCCATGCGGGGCGGGGGGTGGCAACCCCCGCCCCTCAGGGTTCACCTCCGGTTGGCGGAATTCCGCTCAGGGCGTGCGGCCGGAGGGTCGCACGCCCCGGTCAGAGGGTCTTCCCGGTGGCCGCGGGACCCACGATCAGGCCATCTCCGAAGGCGTCCACCCGGACCGTGTCGCCGTCCTTGACCTCACCCGCGAGGATCTCCTTGGCGAGGCGGTCGCCGATGGCGGTCTGCACCAGGCGGCGCAGCGGCCGGGCGCCGTACGCCGGGTCGTTGCCCTCGTCGGCGAGCCAGGTGAGGGCCGCCTCGGTGACCTCCAGGGTGAGCCTGCGCTCGGCCAGCCGCTTGGCGAGCCGGTCGATCTGGAGCCGCGCGATCCGGGCCAGTTCCTCCTTGTTGAGCGCGGAGAAGACGACCAGGTCGTCGAGCCGGTTGAGGAACTCCGGCTTGAAGGACGCCCGGACCACCTCCAGGACCTGCTCCTTCTTCTCCGCCTCGGTGGAGATCGGGTCGACCAGGTAGTGGCTGCCCAGGTTGGAGGTCAGCACCAGGATGGTGTTGCGGAAGTCGACCGTGCGGCCCTGTCCGTCGGTGAGGCGTCCGTCGTCGAGGACCTGGAGCAGGATGTCGAAGACCTCCGGGTGCGCCTTCTCCACCTCGTCGAGCAGCACCACGCTGTACGGCCTGCGCCGCACCGCCTCGGTGAGCTGGCCGCCCTCCTCGTAGCCGATGTAGCCGGGCGGGGCGCCGACGAGCCGGGCGACGCTGTGCTTCTCGCCGTACTCCGACATGTCGATGCGGATCATGGCCCGCTCGTCGTCGAAGAGGAAGTCGGCGAGGGCCTTGGCCAGCTCGGTCTTGCCGACACCGGTGGGGCCGAGGAAGAGGAAGGAGCCGGTCGGCCGGTCGGGGTCGGCGATGCCGGCCCGCGAGCGGCGTACGGCGTCGGAGACGGCCCGGACGGCCTCGCCCTGGCCGATGAGCCGCTTGCCCAGCTCGTCCTCCATGCGCAGCAGCTTCTGCGTCTCGCCCTCCAGGAGGCGCCCGGCCGGGATGCCGGTCCAGGAGGCGACGACGTCGGCGATGTCGTCCGAGCCGACCTCTTCCTTGACCATGGTGTCCTTCGAGGCCTCCTCCTCGGCCTCGGACGCGGCCTCCAGGTCGCGCTCCAGGGCCGGGATCTCGCCGTAGAGCAGCTTGCTGGCGGTGTCGAAGTCGCCGTCGCGCTGGGCCCGTTCGGCCTGGCCGCGCAGGTCGTCGAGCTTCTCCTTCAGCTCACCGACCCGGTTGAGGGACTGCTTCTCCTTCTCCCAGCGGGCGGTCAGGCCGCGCAACTCCTCCTCCTTGTCGGCGAGATCGCGGCGCAGCTTCTCCAGCCGCTCCCGGGAGGCGGGGTCGGTCTCCTTGCCGAGGGCCAGCTCCTCCATCTTCAACCGGTCGACGACGCGCTGGAGTTCGTCGATCTCCACGGGGGACGAGTCGATCTCCATGCGCAGCCGGGAGGCCGCCTCGTCGACGAGGTCGATGGCCTTGTCGGGCAGGAAGCGGGAGGTGATGTACCGGTCGGAGAGGGTGGCCGCGGCGACCAGCGCGCTGTCGGCGATCTGGACCTTGTGGTGGGCCTCGTACCGTCCCTTGAGGCCGCGCAGGATCGCGATGGTGTCCTCGACGGACGGCTCGGCGACCAGCACCTGCTGGAAGCGCCGTTCCAGCGCCGCGTCCTTCTCGATCCGCTCGCGGTACTCGTCGAGGGTCGTCGCGCCGACCATGCGCAGTTCACCGCGGGCGAGCATCGGCTTGAGCATGTTGCCCGCGTCCATGGCGGAGTCGCCGCCCGCGCCGGCGCCCACCACGGTGTGCAGCTCGTCGATGAAGGTGATGATCTGCCCGTCGGAGTCCTTGATCTCGGCGAGGACCGTCTTCAGCCGCTCCTCGAACTCACCGCGGTACTTGGCGCCGGCGACCATGGCCCCCAGGTCCAGCGAGACGAGCCGCTTGTTCCGGAGGGACTCGGGCACGTCCCCCTTCACGATCCGCTGGGCGAGCCCCTCGACGACGGCGGTCTTGCCGACGCCGGGCTCGCCGATGAGGACCGGGTTGTTCTTCGTACGGCGGGACAGCACCTGGACGACGCGCCGGATCTCGGTGTCCCGGCCGATGACCGGGTCGAGCTTGCCCTCGCGGGCGGCGGCGGTGAAGTCGGTGCCGAACTTCTCCAGCGCCTTGTACTGCCCCTCGGGGTCGGCGCTGGTCACCCGGCGTCCGCCGCGGGCCTTGCGGAAGGCGTCCAGCAGCTTCTTCGCGGTGGCTCCCTGCCGGTCGAGCACCTCGCCGGCCCGGCCGCCCTTCGCGGCGATCCCGATCAGCAGGTGCTCCGTGGAGAGGTACTCGTCGCCCAGGTCCTTGGCGCGCTCCTGGGCGTCCGCGATCACGGCGAGCAGTTCGCGGTTGGGCTGCGGGGGCGCGACGGTGGACCCGGCCACGCTGGGCAGCGAGCCGAGCACCTGCTCGACGCCCGCCCGCACGGCGGCCCGGTCGGCGTCGACGGCGGCCAGCAGGTCGACGATGTTCTCGTTCTCCTGCCCCTGGAGCAGCGCGAGGAGCAGGTGTGCCGGGGTGAGGTCGGGGTGCCCTGCGGACAGGGCCCGGTTGCCGGCGGTCTGGATGGCTTCCCGGCTCCGGTTGGTCAGCTCTGCGTCCACGTTCGCTGTCTCCTCCTCGTGTCAGCCGTCTTCACTGACTCTGTCAGCGTACACAAACTTGAGTCTATTCCACTCAAGGTTGTCGCCGGGAGTCCCTCAGGCGCTAGGTTCCAGGCCATGGCCGCATACCCCCAGGACCCGGGCGCTCCCGACGCGTCGTACCGCGATTTCTGGCGCGAAAGGCACCTGTGCACTCTGACGACACCACGCCCGGACGGCTCTCCGCACGTGGTCCCCGTCGGAGTGACGTACGACCCCGAGGGCCGGCTGGCCCGGGTGATCGCGGACCGGGCGAGCGCGAAGGTGGGGAACGTGCTGGCGGCGGGCGCGGAGGGCGCCCGGGTGGCGGTCTGCCAGGTCGACGGCCGGCGCTGGGCCACATTGGAGGGCCGGGCCTTCGTCCGCGCGGAGCCGGACCGGGTCGCCGAGGCGGAGCGCCGTTACGCGGAGCGGTACGGCCGGACGCCACGCCCCAATCCCACGCGCGTGGTGATCGAGATCGAGCTGACGCGGGCCATGGGCCGGGGAGGGCCGGTGGACCGACCGGCGCGATGAGCCGTGGAACCACCCGTGGAGCGACTGGTGGAACGACTGGTGGAACGACTGGTGGAAGGACTGGTGGAAGGACTGGTGAAGCGACTGACGGAACGACCGTGGAGTGACCGGTTCCACACGGCCGTTTCCGGCCACGCCGTCGCGGTGCGATACCCCGAAATGTCGCCACAAAATGCAGCGGCGTCACCGTGTTCAGGTCACGGTGACGCCGCTGCCGGGGGGAAGCACCTGCGCGATCTGTTACGACGGGGGAATCGCGTCAGGCACTGCGGGGGGTGGCTGAGATGGTGCTGGGGGCCGCCGGACTCGCCGACTCCGCCAGCTCGTGGTCACGCTGGTCGAGGTTCACAAAGATCATTCCGTACCTGATGGCACACCGCACCGGCTGTGGCGCCCCCCGAGGCCGCCGCAGACACCGGAACGCGCGCACGTCGTCGTCCTCGTCGCGCGTCACGACGACCGGCTCCCCGAACACCGTCACCATCAACGAGTCACCGCTGTGGGGGATGGCGGTGACCAGATCGATGAAGTGCCAGCCGGAGCGGTAGGCCGTGGCCATCTCGCGTCGGAAGGAGCGGTCGTCAGGAGGTGTCGTCATCTTCCCGTCAGCCCCAACTGCTGTCGTCCGCGCCGACCGGCACCACGACGCCCCAGCTGCTGTCGCCGGCGACAACGGTGGTCGACTGCCTCAGACCCCAACTACTGTCCGCCAGGGCGTCGCCCTTCGCACCCGCGAGGCCACTCAGTACTCCGAAGGCCACAGCGGCAGAGAAGGCGGCGACACGAACCGAGCGAAGCATTCTCTTGCCCATAGTCGGCTTCGTCCTCACTTGATGGTCACCTCTTCCCCCGTCGAGTAAGACGATGGCTCATATGGGCACGTCATGGCCACACGATCGGTGCATCATGTTCCTGCATGTTCAGGACCCTGGGGGGTGGAAATTTGGCAACTATCGGGACTAAAGGGACACATCCCCATGCGGTGACCGAATTGTGTGAGGTCGGCGCCCGGCTGTACGCGCATGCCCTCCGCGCCGGTCGCATCGCGCGCGTGGACGTGGAACCCGCTCCGTGCCTGATGGAATTCGCCCTCCTGCACCCGGACCCCGACGACGCCGACTGGCTGCGTCCCGTACCGCCGGCGGTGGCCCTGGCACAGCGCCTGAACCCCATCGAACGCGAGATCAGCGCACACCGGCGGATGTCGATCGAGATCGCCGACGCCTTCGAACCCTTCATGGCGCTGAGCGCGCAGTCGACGGCCTCCACCCACTCCATCACGGTCCTGGAGGGCTTCGACCGGATCAACGCGGCCCTCGACCTCGCCACCGCACAGTGCCAGTCGGAGATGCTCACCGTCCAGCCCGGCCAACGACGGCTGGAACACACCCTCGAACAGGCCCTCGACCGGGACAAACCCCTGACCGACCGCGGCGTGCGCATCCGTACCCTGTACCAGCACACGGCCCGGCACAGCCCGGAGACGCTGGCCTACGTGGCCCAGTTCACCGACGGCAAGGTGGAGTACCGCACCATCGACGAACTCGTCGAGCGCCTCATCATCTGCGACGAGACCGTGGCCTTCATCCCCACCCGGGACGACCGGCAGGTCGCGCTCGAACTGCGCCACCCCGGCCTCGTCCGCTACCTGATCAAAGTGTTCGAGTTCATGTGGAGCCGCGCCGTCCCCCTGAGCGCCGGCGCCCCGTACGAACCCGCGCCGGACGGCATCACCGACATCCAGCACTCCATCGCCAAGCTCCTGGTCGAGGGCCATGTCGACGAGGCCATCGCCCGCCGGCTCGGCATGAACGTCCGCACCTGCCGGGCGCATATCGCCAAACTCGCCTCGACGTTGGGCAGCGGCAGCCGCGCCCAGCTCGGTTTCCTCCTCGCGCAGTCCGGGATCCTCAAACAGGAGGACACCACGCCGTGAACCCGGTGAACACGCCGCCGCACCCGGAGCACGGCGTGGAGGAGCTGTGCGACGCCGCCCTGGATCTGTACGCCCGGGCGCTGCGGGACGGGCAGGTCACCGGGAAGGACGCCGAGGAGGAGGCCCCCTGCCTGCTCGGCTTCGGTCTCCTGCACCCGGACCCCGGTGAGCCCTGCCTCCTGAGGCCGGTCGCCCCGGCGACCGCGCTGCACCGCCTGCTGCGCACCTCGGCGGCGCGCATCGCCGACGAACGCCGGCGCGAGACCCTGCTGCTGGAGTCGTTCGAGCCGCTGATACGGATCGACGGGCGCAGCACCGCGGACACGGAGGCGTCGTCCCTGCGCATCCTGAGCGGCACCGAGCAGATCAACCAGGCCATCACCGACGCCATGGGCGAAGCCGCCCTCGAAGTCCTCTGCATCCAGCCCAACAGCCACCACGCGGGCGCGCGCGGCGAGGCGGCCCAGGCCGTCGCCATGCGGCGCGACCAGGCGCTCCTGGACCGGGGCGGCCGTATCCGCACCCTGTACCAGCACACACAGCGCTACCGGCCCCTCGTGCTGTCCCGCTACGAACAGCTCCGCGGCGACGCGCAGGCCCGCACCCTGGACGAGATCACCGACCGTCTCCTGGTGGTCGACCGGACGGTGGCGTTCATCCCCGCCAACGCCGACCGCAGCCTCGCGCTCGAGATCCGCCACCCCTCGCTGATCTCCTTCATGGTCACGGTCTTCGACCGCCTCTGGCGCCTGGCCACCCCCATGTATCCCGAGACGGTCACCCAGCCCACCCTCAACGGCGTCACCCCCCGCCAGCGCGCCATCGCCGCGCTCCTCGTGGAGGGCCACACCGACGCCGTCATAGCCGACCGCCTCGGCATGAACGTCCGTACGGCCCGGGTGCACATCGCCAAACTCGCCGCCACCCTCGGCAGCGAGAGCCGCGCACAGCTCGGCTACCTCATCGGGCGCTCGGGGATCCTCGACCCGGAGGGCTGAGCGGAGTCCGCGCCGAGCGGCACGTCCAGGCCCACCTGTGCGATCCGCACGCCGAGTTGGGTACGGCTGGCCGCCCCGAGCGTCTCCGAGAGGCGGGCGATGTGCGCGCGGCAGGTACGCACGCTGATGCCCAGGCGTTCGGCTATCACCGCGTCCTGGTGCCCCTCGGCGAGCAGCGCCGCGATGGACTGCTCGCGGTGGGAGACGCCCTCGACACGGGTGTCGGGCAGCGCCGCGGTGAGCGGGACCGCCAGCCGCCAGAGCCGGTCGAAGACGGTGCCCAGGTAGGCGACCAGGGCCGGGTGGCGCAGTTCCAGCGCCATCGTGCGGTCGGCGTTGGCCGGGATGAAGGCGACCGTGCGGTCGAAGAGGATCAGCCGGTCGATGACCTCGTCGAGCGTGCGGGCCTCGACCGCGTCGCCCAGCAGCTCCAGGTAGTTCAGCAGGCCCTGCCCGTGCCGGGCCACGTGGTTGTAGAGATCCCGCATCCGCACGCCCCGCCCGCGCAGCGCGAGCGCCCGGTGCAGTCCCTCGGACAGTTCGTGCTCGCGCCGGATCCCGCCGGGCTGCACCGTCAGCACCTCGGTCGTGCACACCTCGGTGGCCTCGTCCAGGGCCGCCTGGATGCGCGAGGCCCCGTCCAGGACGCGGATCGCCGCTCCCTCCCCGGCCGGTGTGCCCGGCGTGCTCCCGCCGAGTCCGGCGTACCACTCGAAGGCGGCGACCGCCGAGCCCATCCGCCGCCGGCTGGCGCTCACCTCGTCGTGGAGTCCGCGCAACAGCCGGGTCATGACCTCCTGCGGGGAGGTCGGGACCAGCCAGTCCATGTCGTCGGGGTCGGGGTGCAGCAGGGCGAGGTCCAGCAGGCAGGGGACCGGCTCGGCGTCCCGGCGCGGCACCCGGCCCCGCCGTACGGCCCGGGAGTACACGCGGTCCCCGGCCTCGCACAGTCGGTCAGCACCGTGAGGATGCTCCTCCGCCCCGTGCCCGGCCATCGCCCATCCCACCCCCGCTGTCCGCGTGTCGCATGTCTTCCCCGTTTTCCGCAGCGCAACTATGCGCGGCCCCGGTCCGGCTCCGCAACACGGCTCCTCCCGCCGACCTCCTGGATTTCCGCCCATCTGCGCTGGTTCCTCCCGGCCTCCGCCCCTCCCCCTTGCAACAAGCTGATGCTCCCGCACGCGCCCGGCAATCCGTCCAGGCCCTCGCGACCTGTACGCCCGCGCGATCCCGGAGCCCGCCGCACGACCGCCGCACCCGCGCGTGGCCCACGGCCGACGGCCGCCACCGCGCCGACCGGCCGAGCGACCGCCGCAGGGTGTCGGGGTTCTGACGCCCTCTCAATGGCGGGCGGGGTGGGCGGGCAGGCCTGGTACGCGGACCGGTCGATGCGGGCGAGGAGAGGGCCGGGTGGCCAGGTGGGGCCAGGACCGCGTGGGAGCGGGAAGGGAGAGCACGGGCGGCACAAGCGGCGAGACGGTAACGGCGACCGGCAGCGCGGACATATCTGGCGGCTTGAGTGGCGGGGGGCGGGGAGGGCCGGAAGCCCTGGAGCAACGGGCGGGACACGGCGCCGACAGCACGCAGTCGGGGGCGGGACGGGGCACAGGCCGAACGGACGGCCCAGGGCGCGGCACCGGCGACCCGAGCACGGGCGGCATGGCGGCGCGGACGCCACGCGCGCGGCACGGCATACCAGGCACGGGCGACACGAGAGGCACGGCGGCCCACGCGCGTGGGCGCGGCACCGACAACCGGCCGCGCAGGCGGCACAGGCGGCACAGGCGGCAGACGGCAGACGGCAGACGGCAGACGGCAGGCGGCAGACGGCACAGGCGGCAGACGGCACCGACAGCGCGAAATCGGGGGCGCGGGACGGGGCGCAGGCCCAACGGACGGCCCAGGGCGCGGCACCGGCGACCCGAGCACGGGCGGCATGGCGGCGCGGACGCCACGCGCGCGGCACGGCGTACGGGGCAGCGGCGGCAGGAAGGCACGGCGGCAAGCGCGCGTGGACGCCGCCACCGGCAGCACGGGCAGTGCGAGCGACACCCGCGGCGCGGTCGCCGGTGGACCCCGCCCCCACCGGTCCACCCCACCCGCACCCGCACCGACGGGTCCCGCGTCAGGGGGCTCGGCCGGGGAATTCGGCCGGGGGACCTGTGGCGCTGCCCCCACAAGGGCGCTCACCGGGGGTGTGACGGGCGGCCCGCCGGAGGCGACGGTGGAGTCCATCCGGTGGCGCGAACGCCGCACAGGAGCCCCTCAGGGGCGCTGAGGCCGAGGGCTCGTTCCGGCCGACGCGGTCGTGGCCGAATGATGTGGTGGGACTCCTCGGCGACGAGGGTGTGACGCCGACGTTCCGGTGGAGTCGCCGCACGGGCACCAACGCCCCGCGGATCCGGATCCGGATCCGGGTCCGGCTCGCCCGCCGGCGAGCCCCGCCTGCTCCGGTCGTGGGCGGAGGTCGTACGCCCGTTCCGCCGTCGAACCCACGGCACGTGGACGGCACACGGACGGCTTCGCCCCGGCGGCCGTGGCCGAGCGGTCCGGCATACGGCCTTCCGCCGACCTTCCGCCGACCTCCCGCAGCACGGCGGCGCCGGCGGTGCTCCGGGGCGTCCCGCTCGCCCCGCTCGCCGCGGACGACGAGCACCGGGCGGGTGCCGCCGTCCGCCGCCGTCCGCCGCCACTCGCGCCGGTCAGTTCAGCTTGAGGGCCTGGCAGGCGGCGGCGTACTTGGCCGTGCAGATGTCGGACGCCTTGTAGATGCCGTCCGCGATGACGGTCTCCTTGATGTTCTTCTTCGTCAGCGCCACCACGGTGACCAGCTGGGCCGGGATCTCCTTGTTGGTGGGGCTGTCGATCTTGTCGCGGGTCAGGGCGTCGAACTCGATGTCGCGGCCCTGCACCTTGGCGACGGCCATCTCCGCGGCCGCCTCCGCCATCTGCGGGTAGGGCTTGTACACGCTCATGTACTGCTCGCCGCTGAGGATCCGCTGCACCGCGGGCAGCTCGGCGTCCTGGCCGGTGATCGGCGGCAGGTCCTCGACGCCCGCGGCGCGCAGGGCCTTGATGATGCCGCCGGCCATGGCGTCGTTGGCGGAGTAGACGGCCGCGATGTTGCCCTTGCCGATGTTCTTGATCGCCTCGGCCATGTTGGACTGGGCGACCTCCGGGCTCCAGTCCTTGGTGTCGAAGGACTCGGCGATCGTCACCCGCCCGCTCAGCTCCGACATCGCGCCGCTCTTGAACTGCTTGGCGTTCGGGTCGGTGGGCGAGCCGTTCATCATGACGATCTTGTCGGCGGTGCTGGGCGCGTCGAGCGACTCGACGAGGGTGCGGCCCTGCACCTCGCCGACCAGCTCGTTGTCGAAGGAGACGTACGCGTCGATCGGGCCCTCGGCGAGACGGTCGTAGGCGATGACCGGGATGCCGGCGTCCTTGGCCTTCTGCACGGTGTCCGCGACGGCGTGCGAGTCGACGGCGTCGAGCAGGATGATGTCGACCTTCTCGTCGATCATCCGCTCCATCTGGGTCACCTGCGTCGCGCTCTTGGCATCCGCGTTGGCGTACTCGGTCTTGCCCTTGTTGTTGGTGAGGGAGGCGACCTTCGCCTTGATGATGGGGTAGTCGAACTCCTCGTACCGGGTGTTCGTCTTCTCCGGCATCAGCACGCCGACGGTGATGTCGTTGCTCTTCGTCGGGGTCGCTTCGCCACTGTCCTCCGTCGCGCTCAGCATCCCGCATCCGGCGAGCGAGAGGGACATCGTGGAGGCAGCCACGGCTATGGCGATACGACGCATTCGAGGGCTCACTTCAGGTGCGTTCCGGACATGGGTGCGACATGTTGACCCAGGTGGCTCAAAAGCCAACGCGGCGGCCACCGTCGGCGTCAAGCCGTACTACTTAACGAAGTGACAACATCACGCTCCGCTCACCACGTGAAGACGCATGGAGACGAGACGGAAACCTCTCCCGGCGGCCTTCACGGACCCTCCACGCAACGCGAGTTCACACCCCGACAGACGAACGCGCGACCCCGTTCGTTCCTCACGGGCCGTGACCGCGACGGAGCGTCCGGCCGCCTCCACGAGAGCGAACGGACGCCCGGCCGCCCTCACCCGAACAGAAGTCCGCACGAAGTCGGCCACCTCGCGACGGCCGTCCTCGCCGCGACCCGCGGCGTCCCCACCGGTGTCACCGCGTCCGCCCCGCGCGGCGGCCATCCGTGTCTCGCCCGTGCGCCGTGCAGGTGCGGCCGTGAGGACCGCGCGGGGAGGCCCGCGTGCGGACACCGCCTTCAGGGGGCGTCCCGAGCGGACGGCAGCGCCGCCGGGAGGCCGATCCACCCGTACCGCACGCCGAGGGGCCCGGAGGAATCAACCTCCGGGCCCCTCGCACACCTTGATGAACCGTCAGTCCGACGGCTGCTGGCGCTTCGGCCGCCACACCACCAGCGCGCTGCTCTGCTGGACCTCCTGGTACGGCACCAGATCGCGCCGGTAGGAGGCGTGCACCGCGGCCTCGCGCTGCCGCATCGCCGCCGCCGCGCCGTCCAGCGCCGCCTCGAGTTCCGCCATGCGGGACTGGAGGGCCAGGACCTGGTTCTCCAGCTCGATGATCCGCTTGATGCCCGCCAGGTTGATGCCCTCGTCCTGCGACAACTGCTGGACGGTGCGCAGCAGTTCGATGTCGCGGGCCGAGTAACGGCGGCCCCGGCCGGCAGTGCGGTCCGGGGACACCAGGCCCAGGCGGTCGTACTGGCGCAGTGTCTGCGGGTGCAGGCCGGAGAGCTGGGCCGCCACCGAGATGACGTAGACCGGGGTCTCCTCGGTCAGTTCATACGGATTGCGCCGACGGCCGTCCATCACTCTCAAGCTCCCTTCGCTGCCTCGAACAGCTCCGCCCGCGGGTCCTCACCCGCGGTCGCCTCGCGATACGCCTCCAGTGCGTCACGAGCCTTCCCCGAGAGGTCCTTCGGAACACTTACCTCCACGGTGACCAGCAGATCGCCGCGGGTGCCGTCCTTGCGGACCGCGCCCTTGCCGCGCGCCCGCATGGTGCGCCCGTTGGGCGTGCCGGGCGGCAGCTTCAGCGTGAGCGACGGGCCGCCCAGCGTGGGCACCTTGACCTCGCCGCCGAGCGCCGCCTCCGCGAACGTCACCGGCACGGTCACCGTGAGGTTGTCGTCCTTGCGGCCGAAGACCGGGTGCGCGTCGACATGGACGAGCACGTACAGGTCGCCGGCCGGGCCGCCCCGCTCACCGGGCGCGCCCTTGCCGCGCAGCCGGATGCGCTGCCCGTCGGTGACGGCCGCCGGGATGCGGACCTGCATGGTGCGGGAGGACTTGGCACGGCCGCTGCCCTTGCACTCCATGCAGGGGTGCTCGGCGATCAGGCCGCGCCCCTTGCAGTCCGGGCAGGGGTCCGTCAGGGAGAACCCGCCGCCCGAGCCCCGCGCCACCTGGCCGGTGCCGACGCAGGTCGGGCACACGCGCGGCGTGCCGTTCTTGTCGCCGGTGCCGGAGCAGGCCTTGCACGGGGACTGCGAGGACATGCGCAGCGGAACCGTCGCACCCTCGATGGCTTCCGTGAAGGTGAGGGTGACCTCGGTGTCGATGTCCTGGCCGCGCCGGGGCTGGGTACGGGTGCCCGTGCCCGCGCCCGGGCCGCCGCGGTTGAACAGGCCCCCGAAGACGTCACCGAGTCCGCCGCCGAAGCCGCCGGCTCCCTGGCCGCCGCCCTGGGCTCCCCCGAAGAGGTCGCCCAGGTCGAAGTTGAAGGAGCCGCCGCCCGCGCCCGGCCCCGGACGGAAGCCGCCGTTGCCGAAGAGGGCGCGCGCCTCGTCGTACTCCTTGCGCTTCTTGGGGTCGCCGAGGACGTCGTTCGCCTCGGAGATCTCCTTGAAGCGCTCCTCGGCCTTGGCGTTGCCCTTGTTGGCGTCCGGGTGGAACTCGCGGGCGAGCTTGCGGTACGCCTTCTTGATCTCGGCCTCGGTGGCGTCCTTGGGGACGCCGAGAACCTTGTAGTAGTCCTTCTCGATGAAGTCCTTGGTGCTCATCCTCGACGTCCCTCCTTCCTCGTCCGCCTGTCAAGCTCAGCCCTCGTCCGGGCCACCGCTCTCCTTGTCGTCGCCGGCCTCCGCCTCGTCCCCCTTGCCGGCCTGCGCGCCGGGCTGGGGCTCGGCGACCGCCACGCGCGCGGGTCGGATGGTGCGCTCGCCGATCCGGTACCCGGGCTGGAGAATAGCCACGCACGTCGTCTCGGTGACGTCCGGGGCGTAACTGTGCATGAGGGCCTCGTGGATCGTCGGGTCGAAGGGCTCGCCCTCCTTGCCGAACTGCTGGAGGCCCATCTTCGCCGCGACGGTTTCCAGGGACTCGGCGACGGACTTGAACCCGCCGACGAGTTCGCCGTGTTCCCGGGCGCGGCCGATGTCGTCGAGCACGGGCAGGAGTTCGGTCAGGAGGTTCGCGTTGGCGATCTCCTTGACCGCGACCCGGTCCCGCTCGACCCGGCGACGGTAGTTCTGGAACTCGGCCTGGAGCCGCTGGAGGTCCGCCGTGCGCTCGTCGAGCGCCTTGCGGGCCTGGTCCAGCTGGGCCACCAGTGCCACGGTCTGGTTCGCGTCCCCTGCCGGGGCCGCCTCTTCCGCCGCGGCGGAGGAGTCGGCCTTCGGCTCGGCGTCTTCAGGGGTGGCGCCGGAGGGGACGTCGGGCTTCTCCTCGAAGCCCGGGGTCTCCTCCGTCACGCGGCACCGTCCTTGCGCTCGTCGTCCACGATCTCGGCGTCCACCACGTCGTCGTCGGCGGCCTTGGCGCCCTCGCCCGGAGCCTCGCCGCCGGCGGCCTGACCGGCCTGGGCGTCGGCGTACATGGCCTGGCCGAGCTTCTGGGAGACGGCCGCGACCTTCTCGGTGGCGGTACGGATCTCGGCGGTGTCCTCGCCCTTGAGAGCTTCCTTCAGCTCGCCGATCGCGCTCTCGACCTCGGTCTTGATCTCGCCCGGGACCTTGTCCTCGTTGTCCTTGAGGAACTTCTCCGTCTGGTAGACGAGCTGCTCGCCCTGGTTGCGGGCCTCGGCGGCCTCGCGGCGACGGTGGTCCTCGTCCGCGTACTGCTCGGCCTCCTGGCGCATGCGGTCGACCTCGTCCTTCGGCAGCGAGGAGCCACCGGTGACGGTCATCTTCTGCTCCTTGCCCGTGCCGAGGTCCTTCGCGGTCACGTGCATGATGCCGTTGGCGTCGATGTCGAAGGCGACCTCGATCTGCGGCACGCCGCGCGGGGCCGGCGGCAGACCGGTCAGCTCGAACATCCCGAGCTTCTTGTTGTACGCCGCGATCTCGCGCTCGCCCTGGTAGACCTGGATCTGCACGGACGGCTGGTTGTCCTCGGCCGTCGTGAAGATCTCGGACCGCTTGGTCGGGATCGTGGTGTTGCGCTCGATGAGCTTGGTCATGATCCCTCCCTTGGTCTCGATGCCGAGGGACAGCGGGGTCACGTCGAGGAGCAGGACGTCCTTGACCTCACCCTTGAGGACACCGGCCTGGAGGGCGGCGCCGATGGCGACGACCTCGTCCGGGTTCACACCCTTGTTGGCGTCCTGGCCGCCGGTCAGCTCCTTGACCAGCTCGGCCACGGCGGGCATACGGGTGGAGCCGCCGACGAGAACGACGTGGTCGATCTCGGAGAGGTTGATGCCGGCGTCCTTGATGACGTTGTGGAACGGCGTCTTGCAGCGCTCCAGCAGGTCCGCGGTCAGCTGCTGGAACTGGGCGCGCGTGAGCTTCTCGTCCAGGTGCAGCGGGCCTTCGGCGGACGCCGTGATGTAGGGCAGGTTGATCGAGGTCTCGGTGGACGAGGACAGCTCGATCTTGGCCTTCTCGGCGGCCTCACGGAGGCGCTGGAGGGCCATCTTGTCCTTGGCGAGGTCCACGCCGTGACCGGACTTGAACTGCTGCACCAGGTAGTCGACGACGCGCTGGTCCCAGTCGTCACCACCGAGGTGGTTGTCACCGTTGGTGGCCTTCACCTCGACGACGCCGTCACCGATCTCCAGGAGGGACACGTCGAAGGTGCCGCCACCGAGGTCGAAGACGAGGATCGTCTGGTCGTCCTTGTCGAGGCCGTAGGCGAGCGCGGCCGCGGTGGGCTCGTTGACGATGCGAAGGACGTTGAGACCGGCGATCTCACCGGCTTCCTTCGTCGCCTGGCGCTCGGAGTCGTTGAAGTACGCCGGGACGGTGATGACCGCGTCGGCCACCTTCTCGCCCAGGTAGGCCTCGGCGTCCCGCTTCAGCTTCTGCAGGATGAACGCGGAGATCTGCTGCGGGTTGAAGTCCTTGCCGTCGAGCTGGATCTTCCAGTCGGTGCCCATGTGGCGCTTCACCGAGCGGATGGTCCGGTCCACGTTCGTGACCGCCTGGCGCTTGGCCACCTCGCCGACCAGCACCTCGCCGTTCTTGGCGAAGGCGACGACGGACGGCGTGGTCCTGGCACCCTCGGCGTTGGTGATGACGGTGGGCTCGCCGCCCTCCAGAACGCTGACGACGGAGTTGGTTGTGCCCAGGTCGATGCCGACCGCACGTGCCATGGTGATTCTCCTCCAGCTGACTTGAGTGGAACAGGCTCAAGTGTGCACGACACTCACCCCTGGGTCAACAGACATGAGTCAGGCAGACTCAACTCTTATCCGTTCCTTACACGCAAGACTCCGCTGACCTGCGAGGACGCCTTACGGCGAGCTGCCCGTGGGGGTGATTCCACCGACTCCCGAGGGGGCTGGACCGCCGACACGGACTGTCGTCGAGGCCTCGGACGGTCGCCCGGGGGGTGCCGCGACGGGACCGCGCGCCCCACCGGCACCGCGTGGCCCGTCCGCGGATCCCGGCCCGCGGACACCTGTCCCGGCACGCGCGCGCGTACGCGCCACAGCACCAGGACGACGACCGGCACACCCCCCGCCACCCAGAGCACGGCCCGCGCGCCCAGCAGCCCCGTGTGGACCAGCACCCCCACGGCCACCCCCGCGAAGGCGGCCACCCCGAGGCTGACCGCCGCCCCCGCGGCCGTGAGGCCGAGCCGCCGCAGCCGGTGGGCGAGGTGATCGGGTCCACGGCGCAGCGGCGGGCGCCCGGCCGTGCGCCGGATCAACAGGACGAGAAGGGCGTCGGCGACGGCGACCGCGGTGAGCGCGAACAGCACGCCCGCCCCGACGGCCGTGTCCTGTCCCGCGCGCGTGGTGACGGCGGCGGCGGCGAGCAGGAAGCCGGTGAACATGGCGCCGCAGCCGCCGAGGGCCACGCGCGCGGGAGGCCAGTTGTGCATGAGGAAGCCCGTCAGCGCGGCGGCGAGCACGCTCAGCAGCACCGCGAGACCGTCCATCACCTCGGCCGCGGCGCAGGCGGCCACGCCGAAGGCGGTGACGACCCCGACGGTGCCGGCCACCCCGTCGGCGTGGTCGAGCGCCCGGAAGGCGAGGGCCACGCAGGCGATCCAGCCGACGGCGGCGACTCCGGCGAGCGAACCGGTGTCGCCGTACGGGACGACGAAGGCCGCCGCCACCGCCGTACCGCCCACGAGGAAACGTGTCTTCAGTCGCCAGGCGTCCGCGACCAGGCCGAGGGCGGCGGCGCCGGCCCCGGCGGCGAGGAGCGTGCCCATGCCCTCGCCGAGCGGCGCGAATCCGGTGCGGTCGCCGCCGACGACGACGAGGCAGGTGGCGAGGACGACGGCGACGCCCCCGGACAGCGGAACGCGTCGCTGCCGCTGCCGCCGGTCGAGCAGTCCGAGGCGCAGGGCGGGGACGCGCAGCAGCGCGGCGAGGACGGCGGCGAGGAGCAGGGCGGTGGTGGCGGCGACGATCCCGTAGAGCACGGATATAAATTAGTCATGAATGTAGCAATTTGGTACGAATAACACGGTCAGATTTCCCCTATTCCTGAGGTGACCCTGAGCGATCCAGATCACCCCGCGCCCGGCTACAGTGCGGCGCAAGATAGGGGTACTCTCAGACGGACTGCATAAGTTACCGCTTAGTAATGTCGGCGCCGCCGACGAAACCCCGCAAACCTCGCAGGCCCGAGGAGCCCCCATGCAACTCGCCGCGATCATCGTGTCGCTGGCCCTGACCGTGGTCGGCGTCGCCCTGCTCGCCCGCGCCATCGGCCAGTTCGTCCGGTACTTCAAGCTGGGCCAGCCGGTCCCGGCCGGCACCCGGACCGACAACCCCTACCAGCGCAGCGTGACACTCGTACGCGAGTTCCTCGGCCACACGCGCATGAACCGTTGGGGCATCGTCGGCTTCGCCCACTGGTTCGTGGCCGTCGGCTTCCTGACGCTGCCGCCCACCCTGGCGCAGGCGTTCGGCCAGCTGTTCCAGGCCGACTGGACGCTGCCGCTCATCGGCGAGTTCCTGCCGTTCGAGCTGTACATCGAGTTCATCGGCGTGATGACGATCCTCGGCATCGCCGTGCTCATCGTGATCCGCCTGCTGAGCCTGCCCACGCGGCCCGGCCGCAAGTCCCGCTTCGCCGGCTCCAAGGCCGGTCAGGCGTACTTCGTCGAGTACGTGATCCTCACCATCGGCCTCGCCATCTACGTGCTGCGCGGCCTCGAGGGCGCACTGCACCACGTCGAGCACTACGAGGCCGGCTACTTCGCCTCGTACCCCCTGGTGCTCGCCTTCAAGGGCCTGTCGGTCGGCGCGCTGCAGAACCTCGTCTACCTCACCGCGATGATCAAGATCGGGACGTCCTTCGTCTGGATGATCGTCGTCTCGCTGAACACCAACATGGGTGTCGCCTGGCACCGCTTCCTCGCCTTCCCGAACATCTGGTTCAAGCGCGAGGCCTCCGGCGGCACGGCTCTCGGCGCCCTCCCGCCGATGACGTCCGGCGGCAAGCCGATCGACTTCACCGACCCCGGCGACGACGACGTCTTCGGCGTCTCCCAGGTCGAACAGTTCTCCTGGAAGGGCCTGCTGGACTTCTCCACCTGCACCGAGTGCGGGCGTTGCCAGTCGCAGTGCCCCGCCTGGAACACCGGCAAGCCGCTCTCCCCCAAGCTCCTGATCATGTCCCTGCGCGACCACGCGCACGCAAAGGCGCCCTACCTGCTGGCGGGCGGCGGCAAGACGATGGAGGGCGAGGAGAAGGCGTCCGCCGAGGCCCTCAAGGACGTCCCCGCGGCCGCTCTCGCCGAGGCCGAGCGCCCCCTCATCGGCACCGCCGAGGAGAACGGCGTGATCGACCCGGACGTCCTGTGGTCCTGCACCACCTGCGGCGCCTGCGTCGAGCAGTGCCCGGTCGACATCGAGCACGTCGACCACATCGTCGACATGCGCCGCTACCAGGTGATGATCGAGTCGTCGTTCCCCTCCGAGGCGGGCACGATGCTCAAGAACCTGGAGAAGAAGGGCAACCCCTGGGGCCTGGCGAAGAAGCAGCGCCTGGAGTGGACGAAGGAAGTCGACTTCGAGATCCCGGTCGTCGGCAGGGACATCGAGGACCTGTCCGAGGTCGAGTACCTGTACTGGGTCGGCTGCGCCGGCGCCCTCGAGGACCGCGCCAAGAAGACCACCAAGGCCTTCGCCGAACTCCTCCACATCGCGGGCGTCAAGTTCGCGATCATGGGCGGCGACGAGAAGTGCACCGGTGACTCCGCCCGCCGCCTCGGCAACGAGCCCCTGTTCCAGGAACTCGGCATGGAGAACGTCATGGCGCTGAACATGGCGTTCGGCGAGGAGACCGACGACGACGGCAAGGTCACCGAGGAGTCCCGCAAGCCCCGGTCCGCGAAGAAGATCGTCGCCACCTGCCCGCACTGCCTCAACACCATCGGCAACGAGTACCCGCAGCTCGGCGGCGACTACGAGGTCATCCACCACACCCAGCTGCTCCAGCACCTCATCGACGAGGGCAAGCTGATCCCGGTGACCCCGGTCGACGGCCTCATCACCTACCACGACCCCTGCTACCTGGGCCGCCACAACAAGATCTACTCCCCGCCGCGCGAGATCATGTCCGCGGTGCCGGGCCTGCGTCAGCAGGAGATGCACCGCCACAAGGAACGCGGCTTCTGCTGCGGCGCCGGTGGCGCGCGGATGTGGATGGAGGAGCGGATCGGCAAGCGCATCAACAACGAGCGCGTCGACGAAGCCCTGTCCCTGAACCCGGACATCGTCTCCACCGCCTGCCCGTTCTGCCTCGTCATGCTCACGGACTCCGTGAACGGCAAGAAGAACGACGGCAAGGCCAAGGAGTCCGTCCAGGTCGTCGACGTCGCCCAGCTCCTCCTCGACTCCGTCAAGACCCCGGTCGACGACGAACCCCCCGCCGGCGCGGCCGAGTCGGAGAACGAGCCGGAGCCCCAGCCGGTGAAGTGACCGCCGACGACGGCACGTTGCGACGCCCCCTGTCCCGAGCGGACGGGGGGGCGTCGTCGTGCGGGGGCCGGGCCACGGGCCCTGGACCCTGGGGGTCCAGGGTCATGAGGTCTCGGGTCATGAGGTTTCGGGTCAGGAAGTCTCGGGTCATGGCGTCCTGGGCCACGAGGTCATGAGGTCGTGAGGTCCTGGGGCATGGCGTCCCGGGCCGTGAGGTCCTGGTCATGAGGTCCTTGGTCACCCGTGCTGATCCGGGCGCCATGGGGGGCTCCTGGCGGTCGTACGGGTCTCCCTCACCCGGCTCCCGGAGGTCGTGCGGGTCTCCCGCCACGGGCCCCGGACGGGTCGTACGGGTCTCCCCTTAGGGGATGTCACAGGTCGGCAGCAAAGCCGCCTCCGGAGGGCCGGGCCCCGCACGTCACTCTGCGGGACCAGGTACGTTCGATGACGTGGCTGGATTCAGGATCGGACGTGGCGGCCGGGACGGCCGCGCCCCGCAAGCGCGACCCCATGACCCTCCCCACGGGCGGCAGACGCCCCAGGGGCCGCCCCCGCACGGCTACCCGCCGGCGCAGCAGCCGTACCCGCCGCAGCAGCGGCCGCAGTACGGCGGCGGAGGCGGAGGCCAGCAGTGGCCCCCGTCGAACGGCGGTGGCCAGGGCGGCGGCGAGCCGGAGTACTTCGGCGGTGGCGACCCCTACGGCGCGCCCCCGCACGACCCGTACGCCGCGAACAACCCGGGTCACACCCAGGCGTTCTCGATCGACGACCACCAGCAGTACAACCAGGGCGAGACCTACCATGCGGGCGCCGCCGCCCCGGCCGGTCCGACCGGCCCGCGCCTGCACTGGAAGGAACTCCTGCGGGGCGTCGTCGTGTCCCCCAACCAGACCTTCCTCCGGATGCGGGACTACACGATGTGGGGCCCCGCCCTCGTCGTCACCTTCCTCTACGGCCTGCTCGCGGTGTTCGGCTTCGACGACACGCGCCAGGACACGATCAACGCGACGCTGTCCAACGCCATCCCGATCGTCCTGACGACGGCCGTGGCGATGGTGCTCAGCTCCTTCATCCTGGGCGTCGTCACCCACACCGTGGCCCGCCAGCTCGGCGGCGACGGCGCCTGGCAGCCCACGGTCGGCCTCTCCATGCTGATCATGTCCCTCACGGACGCCCCGCGCCTGGTCGTCGCGATGTTCGCCGGCGGCGACGCGTCATTCGTGCAGCTGCTGGGCTGGGCCACCTGGGTCGCCGCCGGCGCCCTCCTCACCCTCATGGTCAGCCGCTCCCACGACCTGCCCTGGCCGAAGGCCCTGGGCGCGTCGGCGATCCAGCTGATCGCCATCCTGTCGATCGTGAAGCTGGGCACGTTCTGAGCCCGACCCGGACCGACACGGGCCGACACGACCGTTGCTAGGCAGGCCCCCGGTGCGTATGCCGGGGGCCTTCCCTGTTGCCGGCCGTCCTCATGACGGCTTCCTCGTGAGAGCGCGACCCCCGGTGCGGGGCGTGACCCCCGAGCGGGACGCGACGCGACCGCCGTCGGCGCGCGACGCGACCCCCGTCGAGGTGTCACACGGTTCGGATCGGTTCGGGTTGCGGTTCCGGCAGCCGCGCCGGTGCGGGCGTCGTCTCCCACCGTGCGGTCGTCCGTACATAGCCGTAGACCACCGAGGCCATCGCCAGCAGGAGAACCGGTCCTGACAGCCACGGGTACTCGGCCATCTCCGACGGCAGAAAGCGGTACGACACCAGGAGTACGGCGAAGACCGCCGCGCCGTAAGCGGCCAGCCGGATCCCCGACCGATCCCAGCCGCGGTCGAACGCGCGCAGCGCGGCCTCGACCGTGAGCACGAACACCACTCCGGCGATGAGGTCCACGCCGTAGTGGTAGCCGAATCCGAGCGTCGCGCAGAGCGTGGCGATCAGCCAGAACGTGCCCGCGAACCGCAGAACGCGCGGACCCTTCCGGGAATGCACGAAGATCGCGGTGGCCCACGCCGTGTGCAGGCTGGGCATGCAGTTGCGTGGAGTGATCTCGTCGAACGGCATGTGGTGCGGGGGCGTCAGCGGCGGCGGCGTGTCCGGCCACAGGTCGGCCACCGCCCACTGCACGCTGGGCGGCGTCTCCGACCACAGGCTGACCGACGCCCAGTGCGCGGCACCGGTGCCGTAGGCGAAGACCGGTCCGACCACCGGGTAGATCATGTAGACGGCGGGGCCCAGGAGGCCGATCACCAGGAACGTGCGCACCAGGTGGTGGCGCGGGAAGCGGCGCTCGACCGCCACGTTGCGCAGTTGGTACAGCGCGACGACGACGGCGGCCACCGCGAGCTGGCCGTAGACGACGTCGAGAAGGTTGAAGCCGATCGAGCCGGTGGCCGTGACGATCCGGCCCGCCACCCACGACGGGTTGCCCAGCGCGTGATCGGCGGTCGCCATGTACTGGTCGAGCACGGTGGGGCGGGTCTTGGACGTGATGACCAGCCAGGTGTCGCCGACCTTGCGGCCGGCCACCAGCAGCAGGCCCAGCCCGACGCCCTTCAGCAGGAGGACACGCTCCCGGCCGGTCCGGCGCGTGACGGCGATGACCGCACAGCCCAGAATCACCCACAGCGCGCCGTTGCCGAAGGGGTGGCCGTCGGTCACCTCGACGCCGAACGCCCAGCGGCCCGCCAGGAAGGCGATGTCGATACCGATCGCGGCGGCCACGGCGACGAACCGTTGCCGCCAGGTGAGCACGACCATCATCAACGCCATGCTGGCGTACAGCAGGAATCCCGATTTGGGGGCGAACACCACCTCGCGCAGCTGGCAGGTGATCGGCCCGGGCAGGCCCTCGTGCCGCGCGAAGCCCTCCAGCGCGACGACGAATCCGAGAGCCGCCGCACTCACCGTGCCCCAGAGAACCGTCCGGGATCGACGCCCTTCGGGGAACGCGGTTCTGCCTTTTGTTCGCGAAAACACCCGCGACGCTTTAGGTATCAATTGTCTGACCGATTTAGTAGATTTTGGCTGACCGAGTTACTTATCACGCCGGATGTCATGGTTTTCCGGTGAACGAGGGGTCATAGGGGCGTTCATCGCGAGTTCGAACATGTTAGCGGCGCGGCGCGGACCGGTTAAGTGGCAGGCCGAAACCGGTTTGCCGAGGGGGAGGCAGGACCTGAGGAGGGGGAGGCGGGGACATGGCGAGGGCGAGGCGGGACATGACGAAAGGCCTCGGAATCACCGAGGCCCCTCCTTCCGCTTCTGGGCGGGAAGCGAACGTTCGCGCAGTTCAGAGCGCTTCCTTGTTCGGCTTGGCCGCTTCCCCGGACCTGTGGACCGGAGGCAGCACACTCCACGGGAAGTTGATCCAGTCGTCGGTGCGCTTCCAGACGTACTCGCACTTCACGAGGGAGTGCGACTTCTCGTAGATCACCGCGCTGCGGACCTCGGCGACGGCGTCGAGGCAGAAGTCCCGCACCAGCTTGAGCGTCTTGCCGGTATCGGCGACGTCGTCGGTGATCAGGACCTTCTTGTCGGAGAAGTCGATCGCGTTGGGCACCGGCGCGAGCATGACGGGCATCTCGAGAGTGGTGCCTACGCCCGTATAGAACTCGACATTCACCAGATGGAGGTTCTTGCAGTCGAGGGCGTACGCCAGCCCTCCCGCGACGAAGACGCCGCCGCGAGCGATGCTCAGCACGATGTCGGGCTCGTAGGCGTCGTCGGCGATGGTCTGGGCGAGTTCACGGACGGCGACGCCGAACCGCTCGTAGGTGAGGTTCTCCCGCACGTCGCTCATACGCCGCTCACACCTGGCTCCGATGGAAGTTGAGGAAGGAGCGGGAGGCGGTCGGGCCTCGCTGCCCCTGGTACCGGGACCCGTACCGCTCACTGCCGTAGGGGTGCTCGGCGGGTGAGCTGAGCCGGAACAGGCACAGCTGCCCGATCTTCATGCCCGGCCAGAGCTTGATGGGCAGGGTGGCGAGGTTGGACAGCTCCAGGGTGACGTGCCCGGAGAAACCCGGGTCGATGAAACCGGCCGTGGAGTGCGTGACGAGCCCGAGCCGGCCGAGGGAGCTCTTCCCTTCCAGTCGGGACGCGAGATCGTCGGGGAGCGTGATGACCTCGTAGGTGGAGGCGAGGACGAACTCCCCGGGGTGCAGGATGAACGGCTCGTCACCCTCCGGTTCGACGAGCCGCGTCAGGTCCGCCTGCTCGACCGAGGGGTCGATGTGCGGGTACCGGTGGTTCTCGAACACCCGGAAGTAGCGGTCGAGGCGCACGTCGACGCTGGACGGCTGCACCATGGATTCGTCGTAGGGATCGATCCGTACCCGTCCGGCGTCGATCTCGGCCCGGATGTCCTTGTCAGAGAGAAGCACGCCCCGAGGATACGCAAGGCGCGCGGACCGCCCACCATCAGGACGACTCCGCGCGCCAGGCCGCTGCTGCCGGTACTGCTGTCTGTGTGCGGGGGCCGCGCCTCGCTGCTCACAGGTACGACGGCTGCCACTGCACGCCGCCGACTGCTGGTGCTGGTGCTGGTGCTGGTGCTGGTGGCACTGGTACTGCTGTACGGCTGCTGCCGCTCGCCGCTACCGCCTCTTCGCGGCTACCGCTTCTCGAGGGCGACGGGCACCACACTGCGGAGCCGGGCACACCGAGGACACCGGACGAGCCGTCCGGGACCGAGCCGCTCGGCCTGCTGCATCGGGAACGAAGCGGTGCTGAACACGTGCCCGTCGGCACAACGGACGACGGTGCGCTCCATCAAGTCCATGAGTCCCTTCCCCAAGAGCCGCGTCCGACTACTGCTCGCCGGACGACGAAAGCCACATTACGGGACGAACAAGACGACCCTCCAAGCGGCACTCCGTCCACACGCGGCCCCTCTTCCCACCCCTCCACCGTACGCCCCAACTCCGGCGCCACACAGAGGGATCCCACCCCCTGGAACGCACTCGACCCCCAGGGCTTCAGCACCGGGGGCCAGGGATGAGGTAGAGTAACCGCGCGATCAGACACCGGCCCGACCGGCGTCTTACGCGGGTGTAGTTTAATGGTAGAACATCAGCTTCCCAAGCTGAGAGCGCGAGTTCGATTCTCGTCACCCGCTCCACGAAGAAGGCCCAGGTCAATGACCCGGGCCTTTTTGCTTTCCTCCGTGTTCACTCGCCGCGTGCCAGATTCGTGCCAGAAGGCTCGCCCCGTGCTCCCTTGGCTGCGGCGGCCCGCGCCTTCCGTACGGTGGCGTCGAGGCCGGCTGCGACTTCCTTCTGTCGGTCGTTGTCGGAGTGCTGGTAGATCAGCGCGGCCTTCTCGGAGGACTGGCCGGCGCGGACCATCGTGTCCTTGAGCGTGGCACCGGACCGGGTGGACAGCGTGTGCCCCGTGTGGCGGAGGTCGTAGAAGCGGAAGCCCTCTGGCATGCCGACGACTTCCCGAGCCTTCCGCCACCTTCACCCGAAGGTGCTACGCCGGAAGGGCGCACCCTTCTCCCCCACGAAGAGAAGCCCGTCGGGCCCCGGCTCGGCGAACGACTCCAGGTGCCAGCGGAGCTCCCGGTGAAGGAATGCGGGAAGGATCACAGTCCGGGTCCCGGCCTCCGACTTGGTGTCGCCCTGGACGCGTCGCCCGTTCATCCGTTCCGGCTCGGCGAGGCGGACGCGGACGCGGAGGTTGTCGAGGTCGACGTCACGGCGGCGAAGGCCCGCCAGTTCCTCCGGCCGCATCGGACCGTAGGCGCCGAGGTAGACCATCAGCCGCCACCGCATCCCCACCGCTTCGGCGAGCGCGTCGACCTGGGCGACGGTGGCGATGCGCCGCTCAGCCGCCTTCTCCTTGCCTGCGCCCTTGATCCGGCACGGGTTGCGCTGGATCAGCTCGTCGTCCACGGCCGTCTCCATGACGGCCTTGAGGAGCCGGTACGCCTTGGCGGTGATCGTCTTGGCGCCCGTAGCCCGCAGCCGTTCGGCACGCCACTCGCGGACGCCCCCGAGGCACACGCGCGCCTGATCGGTTGGCGCGCCCGCCCTCGTGGCTGACTGTCGTCGGCTGAGGTGCAGAGCGGGCCGTAGCGAGGGTGCCGGCCGTCAGCTGGCTGCGGCAACGCTGGGCCGTCCCTGGGTAGTCCGACGTCACTCACCAGTGGCCAAGGACGACCAACGACGACCACCAGGCGCACGAGGCCGCCACTCCCGACCAGCAAAAACCCAGATCACCGAGATCCCTGGCAAGACCCAGGGCAAGAAGGCATCTAGGTTGCATCCCGCAGCGGATCCGACAGATTGTGCCACTCGTGTCCGCACCCATCGGCGCAATGCCGCGTCCGCCTGCGGGTATCCGCGATGCTGAAGAGGGCGACGAGTAGGCGGAAGGACTTGGTGAGTTCATAGGCTGGTAGCGCCGCCATCCCGAAGCGCCACTTCGTGAGCATCACCGCCGGCGTGTGAGTGGGACGAATGCCAGAACGCGCGATGCTCTCCGGCACATTGTCCTCGCAGGCGCGGGCCTGCCCGCAGAACAGCACCAGAGCACGCACGACCTTGCGTTGGTCATCCTCCGAGAGACCCTCGAACCACTCGACACCCTCGACCGTCGGCCTGAGTCCCTGCGCGAGCTCGTTCACGACCACCTCATGTGCGTACAACCCCGGTTACCTCCCGACTCAGTTCAGGCCGACAGTACGTTCATCGATTCCTTTGCTGTTCAGGACGCAGGCGTGAAGCCAGCGGACTGGTCGAGGTGGAACGCAGAACCCGGAATCGTCGGGAACCAAGCCTCAACGCAGGGCGAGCCGAATGGCCGCGGCAACGCGGGACGGCTGTACTGGCTCAGCCGCGCGTCCGATCCAGTTGCTCGAATGCGGCTGGTTGGTGATGACCACGAGCGTCACTCCTGGAGTGTCTGAGTGCTCGACCGCGAACGTGCACGGCGCCCCAGGTCAAGCCCTGGAAGTAGGTCGGCCTGCCTCGCAGCCGCCAGCGGTAAGCCGCGCCGTTAACGACGATCCGTCGTGATCCCTTGCGGACCAGTGTCATGGCATCCCCGCCAACAGCGAAGACGCTAGCGAGCCCGGCCCCGCGACCCGTCTCAGTTTCCGTCTCATTCAGTGCCGTTCGCGGCCATTCAGATGAGACCGGAGGCGGCAGCCGCTCAGACGACCGACCGCGCATGAACCCAGGTAAACGCCCACGAACAACGCGCACCACTCCACCACCACAGTTGGAACAGCGTGCGCAGCAACGGCATTGTCACAGCCTGGGCTCACGGTCCAGGACATGGCAATCAGACCATCAGCACGTTGGCGTTCGCGCGTGGACGAAGAGGCAGCGGAGCTCGCCGTGGGGACACGGGCCCCGAGCGATGCTTTCCTGTCGGAGCTCTTCCCTGAGTCGCTTTTGGCAGCGACGGATGAGGCACTGCGCGCGTTCGAGCTGGATGTGGAAGCGCTCCGGGACCAGGACGACGAGCAGGTCTTCGAAGCGATCAAGCGTGTCGTTCTGGTGCTGAACGCAATCAACGAGGACCACGACGGCGCCGGCTATGAGACTGAAGAGCGTGAAGAGCTGTGCCTCTACATCGATCAAACCTTGACGGAACACGGCATCGACGTCCCTGCTCTGGCAGCGAGGCGAGGTATCAGCCGCACTGAGATCACGGACAACTGGCGGGACTGGTAGCCGTTGCTGGACAGCAGCAACCGTCAGCACCCAACATCGGCCACCACGACCCTCCCCACAGCCTGTATGACCTCCGATGACCAATCTCTCCAGAGCTACGGATCAGAAGGTCTCTGACATCCACGGCTGACATCACGACGCCGCACGGGAGCGTACAGCAGCAGCTCGGTCCGGCCGTCGCACCAGTTACCGGCAGCGGCTGGAGCGGACTCGGACCGAACTCCTAAAGCGGTGCTCTGAGAAGCCGTGCCGCCCTCGGCCCGTGTGGTGGCTGTCATCATCATTGGATGACAGGCAGGCAGCTCCCGGCAGGTTGGACCCTGGAGGAGATCCGTAAGGTCTCCGGCGACTGGGAGGCCACATCTCTCGACATCGATCGAGTTGTGACCGGTTGGCCGGCACAAGGTGAGCGGCTCCACCCCGAGATCGTCTTGGGATTCCACGGGCTCTGCCTGGTGAAAGCCGTGAACGATGACGACTGGTACATGGGCAGTCTCAACGACGACGGCAGCATCACCTGCTGGAGCGCGTACGGCGACCTCTACGAGGCACTTCGCGGCCTATAGCTCGACGACACCTGTACCGGCTAGACGCCTACGCCTGTCTCAGTCCCCGTCTCATTCAGCGCAGTACAGGGACGTTCAGGCGATCCGAAGCCGTCCCCGCACCGACGGCCAGCCGTTCATGACCGCAGGTGAACGCCCCTGACCCTAGCCCAGCGCTTCACCACCACAGTTGCAAAGCGTGCACGTGCGACGGTGCTGCCTGTACCAACTCGCGTGCACATGACGCTCTTGCTGCGCCGGCCGTGCGCCCTACCCGATGGCTACACGGCGACGCACGCTGGGTGCCGACCTTGAAGCCGAACTACCGGGGGTGGACGGTGGGCGCGTGGAAGCAAGGGAAGTGCGGTTGGCCGACGTCGGCGGGGGGACGTTGTCAGAACAAGACGATGAAGGGCACGTCGCGCTGCTACCGCCACCAAGGCGACTGGACGAAGCGTGGCCAAGTCGAACAGAAGAAGAAGGCGAGCAAGCGCCGTAAGAAGTGATGCAGAGGCACGGGGTGAGTGTCGAACTGTGTGACAGCGCCGATGAACGACCGCGAACAAGCATGGACGTCTGCAGAGCATCACAACAGGTGAGAGGCACACCAACTCCAGGTCGAGGACCCACACAAGTTGCTTCGGGACGAAGAGGAGGTCGCTCCCTACAGAAGCCCAGGTCAGATCGACAAATCAGGTGGTCAGGAAGTCTCCGTTAGTCTCACGATGTGTGCATGGACCGGTTGCAGCGCAGCGCTTGGCGGTATGTGGCGGAGGTACTCCCACCCGAGGAACTCCCGATGCTTGCTGCTCATGCACTCGTCGATGGGCGTGATTCCCCCGCCTTGCGTGAACTGGCCGGCCTGCCACGCAGGAGCGACGAGGCCGAGATCCGCGAACTGTATGTCCAGGCCCTGGACGAACTCGGCGTACCCCTTCCCGATGAAGAGACAGCCGGCCGCCGGCTCCTCGTGAGCCTCGCGGTAGGTCTCGCGAATGCTGAGCTGAGCCCCAAGGATGTGGTCGACCAACTGTCGATAACGGTCGCAGCCCGCACCCCGGAGGAGACACAGTTCCTCTCCATCGCAGCGGACTACAGCGAGTGGATGAGCGCGGACGAACTCCCAGGATGGGAGAACAGTCTCAGGACCGCGGCCCACTCGTTGACCGTCTCCACCGATCTTGGATCCGGTATCGGCGTGCCGAGGGCGCGGCGTGACTGACTGACCCGCCTGAACGCGCTCGTGCCAGACCCGTGCCAGATACTGCGGGGAGCCACGGGGAACAGCGGTCCCCTACCCGGAGACGCCCCCAGATCCCCGCCCTCGACGATTGGGCACGCGGAGGGCACCAGCTCCTCGAGGCGGTAGGCCGCCCGCATCGCAGCACGGTGCTGATCTGCTCTGTGACGTAGCTGAGCGAGAGTTCGCGCGGTTCGAGCCCTCAGCCCGCCGTTCCCTGACAAACGGACACCCGCCCCACACTGCACGCCGTCGTGAATGGATGCGATTTTTTGCGGAGGCGGGCGCTTGACCGCGAAGGAGCCTGCATCAGAGCGGGTCGCCAGAGAGTACCCGAGCGGCCTCCCGCCCGCTTCGATGTCGGCCTCATGGCGACTGCAGCTACAACGCTGACGCCGCACGCCGTTTTTGCGCGCCCGTGACCAAGCTCGGCGATGTTGCCCGCGATGCCGTACGTGCAGACGATGACCACTCCGGCCGCAGGCGACCGAGTCACGGACAGCGGGGCGGAGGACATCCGGGCAGAGCAGGGCTCATGTACAGGGGCCCGGCCGCCCCCCTGAGGCAGGCCCATCCGTTGAGACCTCAGCACAGGGAGGTGGTCAGGTCCGTCTCTGCCGTAGATGGCGGGAGGCGGCGAGGCAGGAGGACAGCCATGTCGCCTCCTCGCGGTTGATGATCAGGTCGGCAACGGTGATCATCCCGTCCATCGGGCCGTCGAGCCGGATGGAATGGTCGCTGACGAGGTACATCTCCCAGTCCGCGTCGCTGTGCCAGAGCCGAGCGGTTTTCCCGCCCCGACGCTGGGCGAACACGAGTTCCTCTCCGTATTCGTTCATGAAGTATCCGACGTAGTCCTTGTCGGTGACCTCGCCCCCGCACAAGCGGGCCAGCAGCGGTTCGATCGCGGGTGGTGTCTCGGTCATGCGGCGGACTCCTCGTCCGGGTCGGGGTCTGCGTCCTGCCGTGCCGATGACAGAGCCAGCATGCGTGAGGCTGAATCCAGCAGGGTCTCGTACGTGATCACTTCTATGCGCGCCTGGTGCGTGTTGTAGGTTCGCAGCGTCTCCGCGATCTCCTGGGACGTGACGTCCCCGGTCACGTACCGCGGATGGCCGATCACGACCGTCGCCGACGCCCGGCGGGTGTCGACTCCGTGCTCGGCCAGGATGCTCGGGCGGTTCTCGTCCATTGCACGGAGGTAGTTCTGCGCCTGGGAGACCGCGCGGTGCGCCGGGGCACCCAGCATGAGGTGGCCGGAACGTCGTATGACCAGGTCCTTGATGTTGGCGCGCTTGAGTTCCACTACGTGCAGGGAGCCGTCGCCGCGCAGGAGCGGGACGTCGAGGATGGCGTCCGGGGTGTACTGCCGACGTGCCAGCTCGGCGACGTAGGCCCCGCCGAAGATCCACTCCTGGTTCTTCAGACAGCCATGGAGGGCACTCTCGGAACTGTTCGGGTCCTCCACCGCGGCACGCAGTGCCGCCAGACCAACTTGCCTGGCCCGCAGTTCGAGCAACTGGGCCAGTATGCCGGCGTCGACATCGGCCAGGACGTCACTCATCATCCGGGCGGTCTCGGCGGAGGCGGGTCGGGGCAGGGTGCGGAGGACCATCTCCATGTGTCCGTATTTCTGGAGTTGCCTCACCTCCTTGGTGGAGAGCCGGATCCCGCCCTCGCCATCCCCGAGGCCCAAGTAGTCGACGGACTGGGCTATGCCGCGAAAGAGGTCACGGGCGTCGGCGGCGCTTGCGTCGGGCCTGTCGCGGCACAGGACGTCCAGGGCGGCGACCGCCCTGTCCGCACCCAAGGCAGCCATCCGGCGCATGTGCTTCTCGCTGCGCTGTCGGGCTTCGTCGTCGTAGTAGTTCTCAAGAATGTCGAGGAACAGTTCACCTCCGGCATAGGCGGCAAAGCGCTGAAAGCGCTGGGCGAATGCGAAGTCGCCCTGAAGGATGGCCTGTTGCGCCACGTCCTCCAAGGCGTTCACCAGGGACCTGCCCTTGCCGTACGTCCCACCGAGGCCACCCATGATGTGCAGCACCGCGTCGACGCGCTCCCGGACGCGCGCATCCTCAGTGAGTTCCCGTGCCGTCCGGACCAGTTGCCAGAGCGTGAAGCCGGATCGAAATGTCACGTGTGCACACTAGGGCCGGGCACTGACAACAACACCGGCAACCGTCTCGGGTGATCTCTGGCGTCGGCCGCTCCCGAAAGCCTCTCTTCACGAAGAAGATTCCCAAGCCAACCCGTACCACGCGCCGGGTTCGCGTCCCAGAGCCAGTGCAGCGTCTTCCCGACCGCTGGTGCCGAGGTGGCGAATCCGGCACCCTGCGGGTCCACATCAGTCGAGATAAATGGCGTTGCCGCTGCTTCTGCTGCTCTGGGTCACGATGATCGACGACTCACCGGGCCCCTGCGTGCCGCGTCGGGCCTCAGAAGACGCGCTTGTACGCCTGCCACCCTGTGGCGATCTTCGCGCTGGAACCGAATGACCCCTTTCCGTTCCCGTTGTTGCGCCACAGGTTGCCGGCGGTGTCGCGGGAGATGATGTCCGCCTTGCCGTCGCCGGTGACGTCCCCGACGCCGACGACTGCGTTGTACGAGCCGCCCCAGGCCGAGTACAGCTTCACTCGGGCCGTGAACGTGCCCCTGCCCGTGCCGGTGTAGCGGTACAGGTTGTTGGACTTGTCCTGGGCGATCAGGTCACCGATGCCGTCACCGTTGAGGTCCCCGACGCCCACGACCTTCTTGTACGTCTTCCAGTTGTCGTAGAGCTTCACGCGGGACGACAGCTTGCCCGAACTCGTCCCCATGTAGAGGTAGACGGCCCCCGTGGAGGAGTTGCGGGCCACCAGGTCCGGGCGGCCGTCGCCGGACACGTCACCCGGCGAGGTCAGCACGTCGTACTGGTTCCAGCCCTTGCCGAGCGAGGTGTGCGGGGTGCTCGTGATGAAGGCCTGCCCGCGCATGGTCCGGTAGGCCCGCAGTTCGCCGCTGCTGAACCGGACGAGGATGTCGTTGCGGCGGTCGCCGTTCAGGTCGCCGAAGGGGACCGGCGTAACGGAGGAGGGCCAGCCCGAGGCGGACATGGCCTTGCCGAAGGCGCCCGTCCCGTTGCCCGGCCGGTAGCCGATGGCACCGGACGAGCTGACAGTGAGGAGGTCGCCGGTCCCGTCGGGGGCCCACGTACCGCCGTTGGTGAAGTCACGGCGTACCGCGGCTCCCACGGACACCTGCACCGTCCGGGACACGGTCAGCGCCGACCCCGATCCGTCGGCGGGTCGAGCCGTCAGCTTGAAGGTGTACGTGCCGTTGGGGACGAGCGCGCCCTTGCTGTCGCGCGTGTCCCAGCGTGCGGTCAGATTGCCCTCCACCTCGCCGCCGGAGAGCGTACGGACCACGGCGCCGGTGGTCTTGCTGGTGAGCGTGGCCGTCCAGGAGCCGGCGGGCTTGGAGAGCAGTCCGCGCCACTGCCACCACGGGCTGCTCGCCGCGCTGCTCTCCCACGCGTTGTCGGTCACCTCCGACTCGACGGCGGAGAGGCTCTGGGTGGCGACTCCGCCGGAAACGAGGTGGATCCGCTTGTCGGCGTCGACGTAGGCCGCGGGTCCGCCGAACTTGTCCACGGTCCAGGTCACCCCGCGCAGGCTGGAGGTGCCCGCCGCGAGGTCGCCGATCTTGCGGGTGGTCGCGGTGCCGTCGGCGATGGCGGTGAGGAGCAGCGCCCCGGCCGAGGTGTCGTGCCGGACGACATAACCGTCGCCGAGCAGGGCCTCGCCGGACGGGACGGTGATGCTCTTCTTCGCCGTACGGTCGTACACGCCCGCCGTCGCGGTCGGGCCGCATGACCAGTAAATCCAACGACCCACCGTCTGCAGCTCCTGGGGCACGCACGGGGCCCCGGTGTTGACGGTGTCGGTGGTCTTGCCGGTCTTCAGATCCTTGGCGGTGACGACACCGGTGCCGGAACCAGGCGTCCACAGGCTGGTCCCCCAGACGGAGGCGGCCGTGACGGAGCGAGTGAGGACAGGCTGGAGGTCGGAGTAGACGCCGAGGTCGCCGATGTACTGCTTGGCGGGGGAGGACCCGTTGACGACCGCGTAGCGGCCGGTGATGTCGAGGACGGTCCCGGAGGCTGAGGGCAGGTAGAAGCCCGACTGGCTGTCGAGGGACTGGACGTGCGAGCCCACGGGGTCCGGGTCGGCGATGAACGTCACCGTTTTTCCGTCACCGGTGGTGTAGGGGCCCGCTCCGCGGCCGTCCCAGCTCTGCCAGATCGCCGCGTCCGGCGTCCCGTCGGGAGCGATCCGCCGGGTGTAGTAAGCGCCCAGGAAGCTGCTGTCGGGCTCGGCGGTGGCCAGGGTGCCGTTCTGCAGCGACAGCCGGTCGATCTTCGCGGCCATCGACGGTACGGCGGTCAGCTCCGTCAGCGTCGGAGTGCCGGACCCTGTATCGGTGACCCTGCGTACCGCCCAGTGCCCGGCGTCGGTGCCGCCGACGGCCAGCAGACTGCCGTCCGGTGCCGGGATGAGGGAGCTGTTCGCGTGCCGGAGCAGGGTGATCGGGTCGCCGCCGGTGAGGGGGACCGCCATCAGCCGCTCGCCGGACTTGTCGCCCCAGTTACTCGCGCTCGACGGGATGGAACGGGCCACCACCAGCCAGCGCCCGGCGATGCCCACCGACGGGGTGCCCTCCGTGCCAGGCAGCGTCACGGTCGTCTCGGCCGCGGAGAGGTCCGCTCGGTCCATGACATGGGCCGTCTTGAGGTCGGACCACCAGACCAGCCGGTCGGCGCTCAGCGCGATCCCCGTCGGGGCGACGGGGACGGCCACATCACCGGTGACCGTCGCGGTGGCGAGGTCCACGAGTGCCAGGCGCCGCTCGCCGGTTCCCAGCCTGTAACCGATGACAGCGGTACCGCTGTCGCCGCCCAGCACGCTGAAGTTGGTCGTGATCCCGGTCGGCCATCCGCCGACAAGGGTGCCGTCGGCGGGAGCGCCGTCGCCGTAGAGCCACAACACGCGGTTGCCGTCGACGTCCTGGGCCAGCGTCAGCACATGGGTGCCGAAGGTGGCCCGGTACGTGCCATGGGTGAGGGCGACGTCCGTGGTGGTGCCGGCGGACAGATCCCTGAGGACCACTTTCCGGGTGGGCGAGACCACATCGGTCACGACGTCGGACGAGGCTCCCAGGTACGCGGGGAGTTCGGCTCGGGCCAGGTCGCCCAGCTCGGTCGTCGTGCCGGTGTCGTACGACGTCCACAGATAGCCGGAACGGCCCTCCTGGACATGCAGATAGCCGCTTGGGCCGGCCGTGCGGATCCGGTCCCCGCGCGGTATGTAGCGGTCCGCCTGGAAGACCTTCTCCGTCGAGAGAACGGTGTCGGGGACGCCGCCGTCCGCGTCGACGGCGACGGCGAGTGGGCCGGGACCGGCGATGACGGCGAGGACCGCCAATGCGGCGATGCCTCGGGCTGTGGTGCGGGCGGTGGTACGACGGGCCATCGTTGCCTCCTGGGCCTTCCGACAGAAGAGGGCGTGACGGAACGGCGGCGGCCGATCAGGCGCACGTCAACGATGCTGCTGAAAATGCCCAGCCCCCCGAACTGCCCCCCACGCACAGCGGCACGAGAGTATCAGCAGGCCCAAAGGCGTCAGGAGCAGCGCGGAAAGAGATCGGGGAGTGGCCCACAGCCCCGGGACGCCCGGAGTGAGTCAGGCCGGCAGGTGTCGAACAGACCTCGCTCGCCCGCCTCAGGCATACCGTGAGCGTCGGAACTGGCCGAGGTCCGTGCGAGGCGGCCCACGCGTTGCGGACAGTACGCTGAGTCCGAGCGGGATCGGGCCCGCGGCACAGTGTCCGGGAGGCATGTGGTGACTGCCGACATGGTGGCCCCGGCGTGGATGCACGAGCAGATCACGGCGGAGGAATACGAGTCGTGGTCCGAGGAGCAGTGCGCCGGCATCGAGATCGTGGACGGAATGGTCGTCGTGAGCCCCAGCGCGTCCAAACGGCACAACCGGCTCGCCCGCGTCCTGGCGAACGCCCTGGACGCCGCCGCGGGCCCCGACTGGAACGCCGATACGGATTTCGACGTCCGTCTGCAGGACGTTCCGCTCACCAATCGCCGTCCCGACGTCATCGTCTACCGCGCGGACACGATCGACATCACGCCCACCCGGCCTGAGCACGTACTGCTGGTGGTCGAAGTGGTGTCGCCGGGCTCGGAGACCACCGACCGCATCGTGAAGGTCGACCAGTACGCCAAGGCAGGCATCGGCTTCTACTGGCGGATCGAGCAGGCCGCGACGGGGACGCCTCTGGTCTACACATACATTCTCGACCCCGCGACGAGGACGTACCGCGACGGGGACGTGTTCACCGGCGCCCTGAAGGTCACCGCCCCCTTCGCAGTCGAGATCGACCTCGGCCAGGTCTGAACCGGACCGCCGCAGGCCGGGTGAGCGCTCGGTCCCCTACGCGTCTCCGCCGTAGCCCGCCCATACGGCAGCGGGAACAGCCCGTGGCGGAACTCGTCGCAGAGCCCGATGCCGACAGGGCTCCGCCCCTTCCACGTGGTCCAGTACACCTCCGTGATCACACGTGCCACCCGTCACGGCGGGAAACGGATACCGCCGGAAGCAGCGACGCCCGCCCCGCCGGCAGGTGCGGCCTCCGCCCCGCCGGAAGGTGCGGCCTCCGCCCCGCCGGAAGGTGCGGCCTCCGCCCCGCCGGAAGGTGCGGTCTCCGCGCCGCCGGAAGGTGCGCCGTCCGCCCTGTGGGACGGGGATGCCGTGGCGATCGGTGGCGTGGCGGTGGCCGAGCGGGTGGCTGCCGGTCCGGGGTCGGTCGTCACCGGGAAGGTGTCGCCGACGCGGACCTGGGCGTAGAAGAACTCGGTGTCCTCGGCGCCGAGGCCGATCCAGCCGGCCACGGCGTCGTGGCTGCTCAGGGCCTTGAGCTGAGGGGTGTAGAGGCCGATGTAGTGCGGTCGGCCCCGCCTGTCGCGCAGCTCGACGACGTACCGGACGCGTACCTCGGTCGGGCCTATGGTGGGGCCTTCGGTGGACGTGCCGAGGGGCATGTGTCTCGGGTCGGCCTTCGCGACCACCGTCATCGGGCTCGTGGATGTGAGCAGGGCGTCGTCGGATGCCGAGAGGATCGGCATCACCCGGCCGCCGAAGGTGAGGGTGCGCCCGGACAGGTCGAGTGTGCCGGCGACGGGCGTCGGGGTGGCCGTGGACGGCGAGGCGGAGTGGGGGCCGGCCACGGCCGGGGGCCGGCGCCCGGCCGGGTGGTCCTGGTGCCGGTCCCCGCCGAGGTGCAGACCGACGGCGAGGGCCAGCAGCGCGAGGGCCGCCGTTCCCGCGCCGAGGGCGGCGGCGGTACGGCGGCGGCGCACGCGGCGCATCGCCCGGGCACGGGTCGCGGGGCCTCCGACGGTCGGGGTGGTCTCCTGTGCCGCGGCCAACTCGCGCAACGCCGCGGAGAGTTCATCGGCCACGACCGCTCCCCTTCCTGACCCGACCGCCGGTCGCGTCGCCCCGCACGCCGGCCTCCTCCACCCGCCCGCCGGTCTCCTCCACCCGCCCGCCGGCCTCCTCGACCCGACCGCCGGTGTCGTCGACCCGCCCGCCGGTGTCGTCGACCCGCCCGCCGGTGTCGTCGACCCGCACGCCGGCCTCCTCGACCCGCCCATCGACCTCGTCGCCCGCGAGACGCTTCGCCAGCCGCGCCCGTCCCCGGGACAGCCGCGCCTTGACCGTCCCCACGGGCGCACGGGTTTCGGAGGCTACCTGCTCCACGCTCAGGTCGCACAGATGGTGCAGGACGATCGCCATTCGCTGTGCTTCGGGCAGTTCGCGCAGGGCGGCCACGAGCGCGGCGTACTCAGGGCTCGGCCCCGGGACGGAGTCGGGCGGTGGAGTGCGCCGCATCAGTTCCAGCCAGCGTCTGGAGCGCCGCCAGCGGCTCACCGCCAGCCGCATGGCCACCGTACGGATCCACGCCTCGGGGGCACTGTCCGCGAGGAACCGCTGTCGTCGGGCCCAGGCCCGTACGAACGCCTCCTGAACGACGTCCTGGGCCTCGCCGTGGTCTCCGGTGAAGGCGTAGAGCTGTCCGGTCAGTCGGGGGAACGCCGTCGCGTAGAAGGCGTCGAACTCTTCCTCGGTCATGCCCCCACCGGAATTCCTGTCCTTTGTCTGCAACCCGGCCGCCTCCGCCGTGCGTACAGGTCCCGTAGTCGCGCCAGTCGCATCCGGCGAGGCGCAACCCACCGGGAAGACGGCGCGCGGAGGTTCCGGGCTCCCTCCCTCCCCCACGGGGTTGGCCCGTCGGCTGCCCAACCTACCGGCACGACTCGGCAGTTGCCTGACCAGGACGGACGCCCGCACGTCCGGCCACGACCGAGTTCCCGAGCCTAAGGACCTCCACGTGCCACCCACCCACGATGTGCCCCCCGACGGCCACGACTTCGCCACGTACGCCCGGACGCACTGGTCCCGGCTGATCGTGACCGCGCGGCTGCTCACCGACGACGCCGGCGCGGCGGAGGGACTGGTGCGGACGACGTTGGTGCGGATGTGCGCGCGGTGGCGGCGCGTTCCCCGCGACGACATGGACTTCCACGTGTTGCGCTGTCTGGTGCGGGGCCACCTGCGCCGGCCGCGTGGACGGCGGGCGGCGCGGCGGCGGGCCGTCCTGGTGCTGCGGTTCTGGGAAGGGCTGGCGGACGTGGAGATCGCCCAGTTGCTGGACTGCTCGGTGGCCGCGGTGCGTGTCCGTGCCCGGCGCGGTCTGGCAGCGGCCGGCGCCGATCCCGGGCGGCTGCGCGAGGCGTACGCCCGTGCCGCCCAGGACGTCGTCCCGTCCGAGGTGCCGCTGGCCGGTCTCCGGGCGGGGGGCCGCGTCCGGCGACGCCGACGGCTGACCGTGGCCTCGGCGGCCTGCGCGGCGTTGCTCGTGCCCGTCGCCGTGATCGCGGTCGACCGTGCCGGGGCCGGGAGTGCGCGGGACGGAGCGGCCGGAGCGCGGACCGGGGGTGGCGCCCGTTCGGCGACGAGCCCGGTACGGGTCGTGGCGCCGGGTGAGCGGGTGACCGTCGGGCCGGGGGTGCGGGTGTGGCTGACGGCGGACGGTGGGCACTGGTCGGTGCCCATGGATCTGCCGGGGGACAACAGCGACCGCCCCCTCGACGAGCCCGGCGTCTCCGTACGGGTGGACAGCGTGGACGACGGCTTCTTCCTGTCGGGTCTCTTCCACGGCCTGAGCGGCGAGCCGGGCCGCGTCGAGGTGAGCGCCGGCGCCGGCACGACCACCGCGAAGGTCCTCGTCCTGGCCGGAAGCCCGGGCTGGGGCATCTGGTACGCGAGCGCACCGGTCCCCGAGCGGGACATGCGGATGCTCTTCGACGCGGGAGGGGACGAGCGGATCGTCACGGTGTACGACGCCTCCGGCAGGCTCGCCGCACGGTCGGACAGCGAGTGGTGACGGCCATGCACCGGACCGACGGGACCGACGGGACCGACGAGAAGCACCCGCACGACGGCACGGACGGGAGCCACACGCACGACGGGGACCCCGGGACCGACGGGACCACCGCACCACGAACAGCACGAACAGCACGAACGGCACCGGCAGCACCGCCCGCGCGAACGGCACGGCGATCGCGGAAGGGGGGGATGTCGGTGTCCCGGCGCGGAAGCCGTACGCCGCTCCGGGTCCGGTACCGGCGCACCCGGGGCCGGCGCCTCCGCCGGCTGTTCCAGGCCTTCCTCACGCTGATCGCGACGCTCTGTGCGGCGGCGGTCGTGGCGTACCACCTGACGGCCGTTCCGGAGCCGCACCCGGAGACCGTCAGCCAGAGCACCGTGTTCCTCGACTCGGGCGGCGCCTATCTGGGCCGGCGGGGCCCGGTCGACCGGCAGGACGTCCCGCTGTCCGCGGTCCCCGCGCATGTGCGGGAAGCGGTGATCGCCGCGGAGAACCGCTCCTTCCGCACGGACAGCGGAGTCTCGCCGCAGGCCATCGCACGGGCCACGCTGGCGACGCTGACCGGCGGCGACCCGCAGGGCGGCTCCACCATCACCCAGCAGTACGTGAAGAACGCGCTGCTGAGCCCGGAGCGATCGCTGTCCCGCAAGGTCCGTGAGGCGCTCATCGCGATCAAGCTGGACCGCACCCGCACCAAGGACGAGATCCTGGAGGGCTATCTCAACACCGTGTACTTCGGGCGGGGCGCCGCCGGCGTCCAGTCCGCCGCGCGCAACTACTTCGGGGTGGACGCGAGGAGCCTGACGGTCGCCCAGGGCGCCGCGCTGGCGTCCATCCTCAACATCCCCTCGTACTACGAGAAGGCGGGCTCCGATCCGGGGGTGACCGCGAAGCTGGAGAACCGCTGGGAGTGGGTGCTCGACGCGATGGCGGCGAGCGGCAGCATCACGGACGGGCAGCGGGCCGCGGCGCGGTTCCCGGCGTTCCGGTTCTATCCGCCGGGTGAGACGGAGGGGCAGCGGCAGTATCTGATCGACGTCGCGGCCAAGGAGGCGGCCGACCGGCTCGGCATCGCCGAGGACCGGCTGGCGAGCGGTGGTTACAGCGTGACGACCACGTTCGACCTGGCGGCGCAGGACCGCGCCACGCAACTGGTCGAGGAGTATCCCGGCGGCGAGGGCGTCCGGGTGCACACCGCCGTCGTGGGCATGGTGCCCGGCGACGGGGCGGTACGGCTGCTCTACGGGGGCTCGGACTACGCGCGACAGCCCTTCAACGACGCGGTGAGCGGGGCGGTGGAGTCGGGCACGGCCCTCGAACCCTTCGGCGACGTGAGGCGGGCGGGCGAGCCGCTGGGCGAACTGCTGAGGACGGCGGCGCCGACTCCGCTGAACCTGGCGTCGGCGTACGCGACGGTGGCGGCGGACGGCAGGTACGCCACCCCCTACACCGTCGCGCGCATCACCCAGGACGGCCGCACCGTCTACCGGGCGCGTCCCGACGTGCGGCGGCTGCTGGACGAGGAGGAGGCGATGACGGTGGGCGCGCGTGCGGGGGCCGAGCCGACGCCCGTCGCCGACGGCTCGGCGCAGGGGAAGACGTTCGCCACCGCCGGGGCGGGTGGCGGGACCGCCCGGCGGACCGTGTGGGCCACCGGGTACGACGGCCGGCTCGCCCTGACGGTCGCGCTGTTCGCCGACCGGGCAGGCGGCGGGAAGGGTGCGACGGTGCCCGCGCGGCTGCCGAACGAGCCGCCGCCGACCGAGTTCGCACAACGGGTGGCCTCGGGGCTCTGGGCGGCTGTCACGAAGGGCGGGACGCCGGGCAGGGCCAGGACGCCGGCCAAAACCGGGGCCAAAACCGGGGGCGAGGCCGGGGGCGGGACGGGAGGCGCCACGGGGAGTGCCGTGGGAGGCGGCCTCGCGGAGGGTTCCTGACGGGCCGGGCCGCGCAGGCCCGGTAGCGGCAACACCCCCGGCTCAGGGAGCCGGGGGTGTGGTCCACAGGGTGCGACGCGAGGTCACCTGGTGAAGACGAAGTACTTCCAGGCGCCGTGGGTCGTGGAGTTGACGGAGTCGCCGGAGGAGCCGTTGATGTACGACGAGCGCATCCTGGCCCGGATGCCGGAGTCGCCCGGCGCTTCCAGGCGCACGGCCGACTTGCCGTTGGTGGCCAGGGCGAAGTACTCGGACCCGGAGTCGTACCACGAGCCCTGGTAATAGACCTGGAGCTGGAACCGCTGCTGGCGGCCCGCGTAGTAGTTCATCGTCGTGGTGAACACCGGGTCGGTGTTCTTGTGGAAGTAGTAGTACGTCGTGGAGCCGATCTTGCCCGTCTTGTAGTGCCTGGAGACGGCGGTGGAGACCTTGGCGTTGGCGTACGCGGTCGACTTCACGGTCTTGGACGCGTACCGGGCGTCACCGTCGAAGACGGCGGTGACGGCGGTGTCACGGGTCATGTCGACGATCGCCGACAGGTTGCCGCTGGAGTTGACCTTCGCCTTCTTCAGCAGCTTCCTCGGCTTGTCGGAGCCGAAGGGGTCCGCGTAGAGGGAGACGGTGCGGTTCTTGTACGTCGCGCCGAGGTGCGCGGTGAAGGTGACGTCCTTGCCGTACGCGTACAGCTTGCCGTTGTTGTTCAGGGTGAGCGCGGTCGCCTTGCGCGACACCTGCACCGCGTCGTAGCCGGCGGCGGGGGCGTGCGTGGCGTCGCCGGCGTAGGACACCTTGTAGGTGACCTTGCCGCCGGCGGGCGGGACGTCCGTGAAGGAGAAGGTGCCGTCGGCCTTGGTCCTCACGGCGGCGAGGGCCTTGCCGCTCGGCGACTCCACGTCCGTGCGGATCACCTTCAGGACGGTGCCCGCGGGGAGGGGTGCCTTCGAGGTCAGCCTGCCGGTGGCGGTGAGCTTCTTGGCCCGTTCCGCCGTGGCGGGGGCGGCCACCGTGAGGGTGGGCAGTTCCTTGGTCGGGTCGGTCAGGGCGCGCAGGGTGTACGTGCCGTAGGTGTTCACGGAGACGGCGAAGACGCGGCTCGCGTCCGGCGCCCAGGCGAGCGCTCCGTCCACGAGGGTGTCGGCGCCGCTGCTGTTGCCGGTGTTGGGGAAGTCGTACTCGCGCGTCGGCGTCGGGTCACCGGGCCGGTGGATGTGCACGTCGGGGTCGTACCAGGAGAAGCTGCCGCCCGCGACGCTGCCGTTGGGGGCGACCCGCACGGCGTTCGGGTACGCGTCGGTGGGGTAACCCGCCGTCTCGGTGAGGTCGGCGGTCGAGTAGGCGCCGATGCCGTAGCCGAAGTCGGGGCTGCCCCAGGAGGTGAGCACCTGGCCGCCGTCGGGCGTCAGGTCCAACTGCTTCACGGCGGTGTCCATGTCGCCCTTGACCCGCAGCGTGGCTCCGTCGGCCGTGACGTCGTACACGGCGAGCGCGCCGCCGTTGCCCGCCACCAGGACGCCGGGGACGGCCGGATCGGAGGCGAGGAACATCCCGAAGGCGCCGTGGAACTCGACGTCGCCCCGCTCGGCGAGGTGGACGACGGGTTCGGCGCCGGAGACGTCGAGCGAGCCGAAGTCGGTGCCGTGGGCGAACCAGACGCGGCCGTCCACCACCTCCAGGTCGCCGGGGGCCGTGCCGACCGGGTAGCTCGCGGTCTCGGTGTACGTCCCCGTCTCCACCGATACGATCCGGTCGCCGTTCGTCACGGCCGCGTACACCTGCCCGGAGTCGGCGGACAGCGCGAGGCCGCTCACGCCGGAGAGCCCGGTCAGCGTCGCCTTCACGGCGCCCGCGTAGTCGGTGACGACGATCTTGCCGCCGGTCGGGTCGGAGACGTAGACGCGCTGGTGGGCGCCGTCCACGACGATGTCGCCGACCGACTTCACCGGAAGGGTGTGGGCGGAGTCGGCCGTGGCCGGTCCCGCGGTGCCCACGGCGAGGACCGCGGAGCTGAAGACGACCGCGAGTGCGGTCGCGGTCGAGATGGTGCGCCTGCGCACAGTGATGTGAACCCCCACAGAAGCAGCCCGGCGGTGGCCGGGCGGAGATGAGTCGGCCGCGCGTCCCCCCTCACACCGCGACGGGTGTGTGGACGCTGCCGAGGAAAGAAGCGTATGGCATGCCAGTGACAATTGAGAGCGAAATATCACGGTGGGCAGAGGAAACGCCGATGCTCCGCCACGGCCGGCCGCATGTAGAGCAACGGGCGCCCCTGAACAGCCGGGTGACGGATCGTCACCTCGATGCTCGTCAGCTGGAGGCGGGTGTCGCCGGGCGGGTGCCGGGGACCGCTCCCTGGCCGGTCTGCCCGGCGGTGTCGCCGTCCTCGCCGTAGACCCGCGCCCGGTAGGGGGGTGGCGCCGGCCGGTGCCGCGGTGTCCAGGTGGGGAACGGCGGCGCCGGGCAGGGTCGAGGCCGTTCCGCGCCGCATCGGGCCGCCGGGCCGCACCGCGCCGCATCGGGCCGCACCGGGTTGGTCATGGCGTCTCGGTGAGACGGTCATCGGTCCGTGAGGAACGGTGCGCCCGGGTCGACGGTCCGGGCGGGGCGGAGCGGGCGGAAGGTGACGCGCCCGCCGGCGTCGATCCGGACGCCGTGGACGGCGGGCTCGGGGAGGCTGTTGTAGTGGAACGGCGTGGAGAAGTAGTAGGCGCCGGTGTCCGGTACGACGACGAGGTCACCGGCGTCCAGGAGGGGCAGCGCCCGCTCGCGGGCCAGCAGGTCGCCGGCGAAGCAGCACGGGCCCGCGATGTCCTGGACCACGGGCGGACCGCCCTTGGCGCCGCCGTCCGGGTCGTGGGCCTCGATCCGCAGCGGCCAGGCGCCGGGGGCGAACACGGTACGGGTGGCGACCTGGGCGCCGGCGTGGGTGATGGCGACGGGTCGGCCGCCGACGGTCTTGGTGTACTCGACGTACGCCGCCATGAACCCGTTCTTGGCGAGAACCGAGCGGCCGAACTCGGTGACGATCTCGTACGCGCCGGAGAACAGGGCGGGCGCGTGCTCGCGCAGCCGGTCCACGTAGGCGTCGAAGCCGGGGGTCGTCTCGTCGCTGTCGAAGTTGACCGGCAGCCCGCCGCCGATGTCGATGCCGGTGACCTGCCGGCGGCCGAGGTGGGAGTTGACCTCCTCGGCGAACTCCACCGCCTTCGCGACACCCCCGGCGATCAGGTCCAGGGGGCAGCCCTGCGAGCCGACGTGCGTGTGCACCCAGGTGAGCCAGGGACGGTCCCGGTACGCCTGGAGCAGGCGCCGCCGGTTGCCCTCGTCCGCCAGGGGGACGCCGAACTTCGAGGTCGCCGTGGCCGTGCTCATGGCGCTGATCGAGCCGCCGCCGACCTGGGGGTTGATCCGTACGCCGATGCGCGAGCCGGAGGCGCGGGTCGCCAGGATGTCGTCGATGCGCGCCAGTTCCTGGAAGCCGTCCGCGTTCACGGCGACGCCCAGGCTCAGTGCGCGGACCAGTTCCGCGCGGGTCTTGGCCGGGGAGTCGAACACGATGCGGGCCGGGTCGAAGCCGGCCGCCAGCGCCTGGGCCAGCTCGCCGGCGCTCGCCACCTCGCAGCCCATGCCGTTCAGGCGCAGTGCCTCCAGCACCGGGACCAGGCAGTTCGCCTTGGCCGCGAAGGCGTGCAGGACCCGTAGGGAGTCGGGGAACGCGCTCCGCAGGGAGGCGACGGTGGAGTCCACGCCGTCGAGGTCGACGAAGGCGGCCAGCAGCGCGGACTCCGGGTCCAGGAGTCCCTGCCGCACGGCTGCCCGCAGTGTCCGTTCACGCCGGGCCGCCTCGGGCGTGGTCCCGGCGTCGTCCTTGTCCCTGGCAGAAGCGCTCATCGTGCACCTTCCCGGAGCCTGGGGGTCCGTCCGCGCGCGGTCGCGGTACGGCGGACCACCAGGTTCCCTCGGAGTGGTGCGGGTGTCTGCACGAGAAGCCTCCGGGAGGAGTTCGCGCGAGGAGTGTTCCGGCGGAGTCTTCGGGAGGAGCTGTTGCGCTGTCGCGTCCCGCGGTGCACGCCGTCCTGCGGTGCACGCCGTCCCGCGGTGCTCGCCGTGGAGCGAACCCGCGGGCACCGTGGGCAGGGGCCGGTCGCCGGTGTCACCGGTACCGGCCCGCGCGCCGCGGAGTGCGTGGGGCAGGCCCCCGAGGCCGGGAAAGTGCCGGGCGGCGGAGGGATCAGGCCGTCCGGGCGACGGCCGCAGTCTCAGCGGCGGGGCGACCGCCGACCGCCGCCGACCGCCGCCGGCTCCGGCACCCTCCGGGAGGGCCCCGTCTCCGTCTCCTCCGGCGCCTCGGCGCGACCGAACCAGCCGTCGAACCCTGGGTGCCGCCCCTCACAGTCGAACCCGTGCGTGCCGCCCGCCACAGCGGACTCTCGCCGGTCCCGCCCGCAGGCGGCGCCGCCGGCCCGCTGCCGGGGGCCGGCGGTGGTCGAGACGCCTGGGTCCGCCGTCAGGACGGCTCGGTCGCCGTCAGGACGGGTCGGTTCCCCGTCACACCGGCTCGGCCCGCCGTCACACCGGCTCGGTCCGCCGTCAGGCGACCGACCGCAGCGCGGTTCCGGGCCGTGCCGCGTCCTTCGGTACTCGGCGGCGGCGGGTCGGGAGGATGGTGGGGTTGGCCACTCCCCAGGCGGCGCCCTTGCAGATCAGTTCCTTGTAGAGGGCGGCGGCGCGTCCGGTGAGGGCCGCGCGGACGGCCCGGTCGTCCGCGGTGACGTACTGGATGAGGCCCTGCCTGCGGCCCAGCGAGATGCACTGGTTGAAGTAGCGGATGGGCACTTCGGGGATCTTCGTGCCGGTCAGGCGGGCGGCGATGGCGTCGGCCGCCTGCCAGGCGGTGGGCACGCCCGAGGCGCACGACATGCGCAGGGGCTTGTCGCCGGGGCCCGGCACACTGGCCGCGTCGCCGATGGCGTACACGTCCGGGTGGGAGGTCGAGCGCATGGTCCGGTCGACCACGATTTGGCCGGTGTCGGTGACCTCCAGGGTGGTGGCCCGAGCGATGGGGTGGACGGCGAAGCCGGTGGTCCACACGGTGACGGCGGCCGGTACGGACGTGCCGTCGGCGGTGGTGACGTGGTCGGCGCCGACGGCGGTGACGGTGGCGTTCTCGTGCACGGTGACGCCGAGGTCGTCGCAGACCTTCCGCAGGTGCCGGCGGCCCTTGGGCGAGAGCCAGTCGCCGAGGGTGCCGCGGGCGGCGAGGGCGACGTCCAGGTCCGGGCGGGCCTCGGCGATCTCCGTCGCGGCCTCCACGCCGGTGAGTCCGCCGCCGATCACGACCACGGGCTGTCCGGCGTCCAGGCGGGCCAGACGCTCGCGCAGCCGGAGTGCGCCGGGGCGGCCGGAGATCTCGTGGGCGTGCTCGGCGGTGCCGGGGACGCCCTGGTCGTTCCAGGCGCTGCCGAGGGCGTACACGAGGGTGTCGTACTCCAGCTCCTCGACACCGTCCGCGCCGGCGTCGGTGCCGGTGACGGTGACCGTCTTGCTGTCGGCGTCCACGGCGGTGACCTTCGCGAACCTCAGCTCCACGCCGGTGCCCGCGAACATCTCGCGGAAGGGCCGGGGCCTGAGGTCCTGTCCGACCGCGAGCTGGTGCATCCGCACGCGCTCGACGAAGTCGGGCTCGGCGTTGACGAGGGTGATGGCGACGTCTTCCCGGTGCAGCCGCTTGGCGAGGCGCCCGGCGGCGACGGCTCCGGCGTATCCGGCTCCGAGGACGATGATGCGGTGCTCCATCTCCATGCTCCTGTCTTGGGGTTCGCCACTTGAACCGGGCGGCCTCCCGTTTCCTGACAGGAACACGATGTGAAGCAGCTCACACAGGCGTCAGAGCGGAACGACGAGCGGCTCACCGTGGTCGGTGGCCGCCCACAGCCGCGTCGCGCGTTCGAGTTTGTCCGGGTTGACCTGGGTGCGGAACGCGGCGATGCCCTCGGGGGTGATCTCCAGGCACATGACGCCGATGACGCGGCCGTCCACGACGACGACGACCGCGGGTTCGCCGTTGGCGCTCGCGGCGTACATCTCGGGCGTGCCGCCGACCAGGTCGCGCTTGGCCTTGCCGGGCTTGAACAGGCCGCGCATGAACTTCGCGACCGCGAGCGTGCCCTCGACCGCCCTGGCACGGGCCGGGACCTTGCCGCCACCGTCGCCGATCGAGACGGCGTCACCGGTGAGCAGCCGTACGAGCGGCTCGGTACGGCCGCTGATGGCGGCGGCGAGGAACTCGTCGACGATCCGCCGGGCTTCGGCCTCGTCGATCTCGGTGCGGGCCTGGCCCTGCGCCACGTGCTTCTTCGCGCGGTGGAACAGCTGCTGGCTGGCGGCCTCCGTGATGTCGAGGATGTCGGCGATCTCCCGGTGCGCGTAGTCGAAGGCCTCCCGCAGCACGTACACCGCGCGCTCGTTGGGCGACAGACGCTCCAGCAGCGTGAGGACCGCGTACGACACCGACTCGCGCTGTTCGACGGTGTCGGCGGGGCCGAGCATCGGGTCCCCGGCGAGCAACGGCTCGGGGAGCCACTGGCCCACGTAGGTCTCGCGCCGGGCGCGGGCCGAGGTGAGCTGGTTGAGGCACAGGTTGGTGAGGACCTTCGTCAGCCAGGCCTCGGGCACCTCGATGCGGTCGACATCGGCGGCCTGCCAACGCAGGAACGTCTCCTGTACGGCGTCCTCGGCCTCGCTCGCCGAGCCGAGCAGGCGGTAGGCGACGACCTCCAGGCGGGGCCTGAAGGTCTCGAACCGTTCCACGTCGTTCACGGTCAGGACCATGACCCAGGATCCTAGCCCGCACCGGCCGCGAGGAGAGGGGGCCAGGTGGATACGGGTGTGACGCGGGGCCGGGGGCCGCGGAGCGGGGCATAGTCTTCGAGCAGCGGGCCGTACGTCGACGAGCGGGCCGGCAGCTATGCACAGGAGGTCCGGTGGATCAGGAACCGTTGCCCGCGGAGGGTTTCGCGGAGGTTCGTATCGTCGCGGCGACGCCGGATGTCGCGCGCCGCGTCGCCGAGGTGCTGCGCCACTGCTTCGCCTCGGCCGAGCAGCGCAGTTATCCGGCCGGCCTGGGCGGCGGCACCCGGCTCCACCTCACCATCGACACCGCGCAGACCGCCGGGCCCGCACGGTCCTGGCTGTCGGCCAGCGCCTCGTCCTCGGAGGGCCCCGCGCACACCGACGAGGTGTGAGGGCCCCTCCTCACGCGTCGAGGATCAGCGCGTGCCGGGCGGCCGCGGGAAGCGGCCCGTCGCCGGCGTCGCCCTCCGCGTACCGCCACCCCCAGGACAGCAGCGCCTTCAGCGTCCCGGCGTCGGTACGGCTCACCAGCGTGATCCCGGCCGCGGCGTCGTGGTCGGCGAGCAGCCGCCGCTGGAGACGCCGGGCCAGGTTCCAGTCCCGGCCCTGGTGCCGGGTGCGCACGGCGGGCTGGACGACGATCCGGGAGACCGCGAACAGCTGCCCGGAGGCGGCGAGGCGGCGCAGGTCCGCCGACAGGTGCCCGTCGGGGCTCACACCCCGCCACCAGGCCCCGCGGTCGTCCACCGGAAAGCCGTAGGCGCAGCCGGTGAGGAGGGTGGTCTCGGCTACCAGCAGCGCGAACCCCGGCCGTCGTACGTCGCCGGCGAGCCCGCGCAGGAACGCGTCCCGGTCCCGCTCCCGGCCGCACGGCTTGCCGCCGGCGGTGTCGGCGTAGAGATCGCCCAGTTCCCCCAGCCGGTCCTCGACCTGACTCCGGCTCAGCGCGCGAACGCGGTCGGCCTCCCAGGGGGACGGGTCCTGGTCGCGCTGTGTCCGGACCGCCCTGCGGTCGGGTGTCGCTTCGGGGGTCCACCGGTGGACGCCGGGCCACGCGGGCTCCGGGGTCGTCGGCCGGCCGGGCACTGTCACGGTCATGAGGCGAGCCCTGCTCCGGGCACGGACGGATCCGGTCCGGCGTCGTCGGTCACCGGGAACGGCAGCGGCAGGAGGCCGGTGCGCGAGATACTCCCAACCCCTTCACGGTACTCCAGCCCGTTTCCGCCCACTCCAAATATCGAACTTCTATTCGATCATCGGTCGGTGGACACCCCGCCCCACAGTCGCCCGAGTGGGTGAAATCTCGGACCGGCCGGGCCCGATCGGCCCGTGCTACTGTCGATTTCAGTTGCCGTCACCGCCCGGTACCGGCACCGACCCGCACTTCGCAGCTGGGGCCCGCACCTTGGGGTGCGGGCCCCAGTCGCTGTATACGGGGGATGCGGCACGCACCACCACTCCCTCACCGCTCACCCTCCCCCCTGGTTCCCCGTCTCCCGGGTCACTCCCCCTCTCTTCGCTCTGTGAGGCAACATGCGCTGTGTCATCGCCCGGTACCCGTTCGACCTGACCAAGAGCGGGGTGCTGGCCTCGATGGCGGGAGTCACTCCCGAGCTGGTCACCGGCGAGTCCGTCACCATCGGCCGCCGCCGCTACCCGGTCAAGCAGGTCGGCGAGATCGTCACCCGGCAGGACCGCCGTGACTTCAGCAGCGGCGAGGTCGTCCGCGCCATGCGCCGCCTCGGCTTCACCTGCCACGGTCTGCCCGAGGAGGCCGCGGCCGTGAGCGCCGGCGCCCTCTCCCCCATGCAGTCCGCGTCGGAGATGCTCGGCGGTCCCGCCCCCCGGGACCTGTAGGACGGACGACCCACCACGCCGGCGTCGTGGCCCCACGGCCCGCGCCGGCGCCGACGCCCTGGGCACAGCCCCGTCCGACGGCCGGGCAGCCGCGGAACTTCGCCGGTCCGGCAGCCGTTGCCAGGATGACGCGTGCGACACGCGCGTCGGACCGGAACGACAGGGCTGAAGCCGAGGGTGGCACGCGTGGCGATGTGGGATCGGATCAAGGACCAGGCCAAGGGGCTCCAGCAGGCGCAGGGAGCGCGGGGCACCGGTGGCCACGGGCGGCCGGGCGCCACCGGCTCGGGCGGTTCACGCGCCCAGCTGGTGAGCACGCTCAAGTCCCAGCTCACCTCGCTCAAGACCGAGTTGAAGAGCGGTGCCTACCGCGACGCCAGCATGGCCATGTGCGCGCTGGTCGCCGCCGCCGACGGACATGTCGACCCGGCCGAGCGACAACACGTGGAGTCGCTCATCATGAACAACGACGTCCTGCAGAACTTCCCGCCCGAGCAGCTGCGCCAGCGCTTCAACAAGCATGTGGACCGGCTGGCGTTCGACTTCCCCCAGGGCAAGGCCGAGGTTCTCCAGGAGATCGCCAAGGCCGCGAAGAAGCCGACGGAGGCCAGAGCCGTCGTCCAGACGGGGTTCGTCGTCGCGGGTGCGGACGGGTATGTCGCGCCGGCCGAGGAGCAGGTCCTGCGCGAGGCGTGCTCGGTCCTCGGCCTGTCGGCACAGGAGTTCGGGCTCTAGGACGACGGGGCTGAGAGCCACGCGACCGCAACGCTCAGGGCGGCGTGGCCACTGGGCCGCAGACTCCGCCCCGTGGGCTCAGCGGTGGCCGCCCCCCCTCGTGATCCGGTCGGTGGCCACAGGACTCCAGACCGCTTGGTCGCAGGGCGGGTGGCCGCCTGGCGCTGCCCGGTGGACTTAGCGGGTCTGGGCCGCCATCCCTCGTGGACGGCACGTGGCCACAGGGCTCAAGACCGCCTGGCCGCACAGGGCGGGTGGCGGAGGGCGCGAGGCCGCGAGGCCGCGAGGCCGCGAGACCTGACAGCACAGGGCCGCGAGGCCGGACAGCACAGGGCCGCGAGGCCGGACAGCCCAGGACTGCCTGGCCGCGTGGCCCCGCCCAGTGAACTCAGCGGGCCTGGGCCGCCATCCCTCGTGGACGGCAGGTGGCCGCAGGGCTCAAAACCGCCTGGCCGCAGGGCGGGTGGCGCGAGGCCGCGAGACCTGACAGCACAGAGCCGCGAGGCTGGACAGCCCAGGACTGCCTGGCCGCAGCGCCCCGCCCAGTGAACTCAGCGGGCCTGGGCCACCATCCCTCGTGGACGGCAGGTGGCCACAGGGCTCAAAACCGCCTGGCCGCAGGGCGGGTGGCCGCGTGGCCCTGCCCAGTGGGCTTAGCGGTCCGGAACGCCCACCCCTCGTGGACGGCACGTGGTCACAGGGCTCAAGGCCGCCTGGCCGCAGGGCGGGAGAAGGCACGCCCGCGTGACCGCGTGACCGGAGAACTCAAGGCCGCCTGGCCGCAGCGCCCCGCCCGATGGAATTGACGGGTCCGGACCGCCCACCCCCGTGGACCGGCTCGTGCCCGCGGGGCCCAAAACCGCCTGGCCGCACGACCGCGTGGCCGCAGGGCTCAAGGGCCGCACGCCGCAGGGCCGCCTGGCTCAAGTACACCTGCCCGCGTGCCCGCAGAACTGCGTGGCGCACGCCGCAGGCCCGAACAGCCGCAGGCTCGCACACCGCAGGCCCGCAGGGCTCATGCCTCGGGGATCAGGGGCAGTGCCGTCGTGACCTCGAAGCCGCCCTCCGGGCGGGGGCCCAGGCGGAGTTCGCCGCCGATGGAGTGGGCGCGTTCGCGCATGCCCAGGATGCCGAAGCCGCGGCCCGGCGCCGCCGCGGGCGGCGGCGTGGTGGCCGGGCCGTCGTCGCTGACCGTGATCACCAGCCGGGAGCCGGAGTACACCAGCCGTACGCGCGCGTAATGGCTGCCCGCGTGCTTGGTGACGTTGGTGAGCGCCTCCTGCACGATCCGGAACGCGGTCAGATCCGCTCCCGGTGACAGCGGCCGGGGCTCCCCCTCGGTGGTCACCGAGACGCCGAGCCCGGCGGACTCGCAGGCCGCGACCAGCTCGGGCAGGCGGGCCAGGCCCGGGGCCGGTTCCAGCGGGTCGGCGGTCGGGTCGTCGTTCTGGCGCAGCAGCCCCAGCGTGGCCTTCAGCTCGCGCAGCGCGGAGGACGTGGTGCCGGTCAGGTCGGTCAGGATCCTCTTCGTCTGCTCCGGACGGGTGAGAGCGAGATGGGCGGCGGTGCCCGCCTGGGCGTTGGCCAGCGCCAGGTGGTGTGCGACGACGTCGTGCAGTTCGCGGGCGATGCGCATGCGCTCCTCCGTGACGCGCAGCCGGGCCTCCTCCTCCCTGGTGCGTTCGGCGTGCTCGGCGCGGGCCTGGACCGCCCGGAGGTAGGCGCGGCGCAGCCGGGCCATGCTGCCGCCGACGATCGGCAGCATCAGCCAGAAGACCGGGCCGATCGTCCGGATCAGCAGCGAGAGGTCGCCCATGCTGTCGGCGAGGACGGACGCGGCCACCACCGCCACGATCGCGGTGGCACCGAAGAGGCGCGTGGTCGCGGGGTCGGTGATCGTGGCCAGCCAGTAGAGCGCCGCCATGACCGGGGCCAGCAGCAGCGGCGTCACCAGGTACCCCAGCACGACCGCGATCACCGTGCAGAGCGCGGTCACCACGACCGCGGTGCGCGGGTGGCTGCGATACGTCAGCAGGGCCAGGCAGGAGACGCCCATGAGGGCGGCGCCGGTCCCCCCGTGGTCGGGCGGGGCGACGCCGGGCAGGGTGAGGGAGCTGCCGAGAAGCACGCAGCCCATCAGCGTAGGGATCACCGCCAGGTCGATGAGGCGCGGATGACGGTCCGCGTACTGCTCGACGCGTTCCGAATACTTCTCGAGACGGTCCGCGTAGCGCTCGAGGTTGCTGCTCATCGGGCATCGGCTCCCCGGTCGGTGGTGCTGGGTCCATCGTGACGTCCGCGCCCTGGACGGGCGACGGGGACCGCCCGTGTCGTTCACCACGGACGGTCCCCGTCGGCGGGGGCGGGACCGGCTCAGGTGCGGGTCGGCTCCAGATCGGCCCTGTCCGGCTCGCCGACCCGCTGCCGGTCCTCGGGACCGGCCCGCCGGGTGAGCGCCTCACCCTCCACGTCGACGCGCGGCAGGATCCGGTCCAGCCACTTCGGCAGCCACCAGGCCTTGTCGCCGAGCAGCGCGAGCACGGCCGGCACGATCGCCATCCGGACCACGAAGGCGTCGAAGAGGACGGCTCCGGCCAGCCCGAACCCGATCATCTTGATCATGGAGTCGCTCTCGCCGATGAACCCGGCGAAGACCGCGATCATGATCAGAGCGGCGGCCACGACCACCCGTGCGCTGTGCCGGAAGCCGGACGTGACCGCCTGGCCGGGCCGCTCGCCGTGGACGTACGCCTCGCGCATCCGGGAGACCAGGAAGACCTCGTAGTCCATGGCCAGGCCGAACACGATGCCCACCAGGAAGATCGGCATCAGGCTCATGATCGGACCGGTCTGTTCCACACCGAGGAGATCGGCGCCGTGGCCCTGCTGGAAGACCACGACGACCGCGCCGAGGGAGGCCAGCACCGACAGCAGGAACCCCAGAGCCGCCTTCAGCGGGACGAGCAGCGACCGGAACACCACCATCAGCAGCAGGATGGCCAGGCCGACCACGACGACCAGGTACGGGATCAGCGCGGCCTGGACCTTCCCGGAGAGGTCGATGTTCAGCGCGGTGCTGCCGGTGACCTCGAAGGTCGCACCGGTCGCGGCCTCGACGCCGGGCCGCTCGCCCCGGATCGTCTTCACCAGGTCCTTGGTGCGCTCGTCGGTCGGCGCGGTGGACGGCACGACCGAGAAGACGGCGGTGTCACCGGCCTCGTTGAAGCGGGCCGGGGAGACGGAGACGACACCTTCGGTGCCGCCGATCTCGTCGGCGACGGCCCGCGTGGCCGCCTTCGGGTCGGAGTCGCCCCGCGCGTCGACGACGATGGTGAGCGGCCCGTTGAAGCCGGGACCGAAGCCGTCGGCGAGCGCGTCGTAGGCCCGGCGTTCGGTGGTGGAGGTGGGTTTCGCCTCGGCACCGGGCATGCCCAGTCGCAGATCGGCCACCGGCAGCGCGAGGGCGCCGAGGCCCACCACGCCGAGCAGCAGCACGGGCAGCGGGCGGCGCAGCACGAACCGGGCCCAGCGGGTGCCGCCGTTGTCCCCGGCGCCCTCGGCCACCCGGCCGCTCCTGCGTGTCCTGCGCGCCAGCACGGCGTTCGGCCAGAACCCGAGGAACGCCGGCACCAGCGTCAGCGCGATCAGTACGGCGACGACGACCGCGCCCGCCGCGGCGAGGCCCATCTTGGTGAGCATCGGGATGCCGACGACGGCGAGTCCGGCCAGGGCGATGACGACGGTGAGGCCCGCGAAGACGACCGCGGACCCGGCGGTGCCGACCGCGAGACCGGTCGCCTCCTCGGGCGTACGGCCGCGGGCCCGTTCCTCCCGGTAGCGGGAGACGACGAACAGGGCGTAGTCGATGCCGACGGCCAGGCCGAGCATCATCGCCAGGGTGCCGGTCGTGGTCGACAGGCCGAGGGCGTCGGAGAGCGCCATGATCGTGGCCATGCTGACGCCGATGCCGATGATCGCGGTCAGCAGCGGCAACCCGGCGGCGGCCAGGGAACCGAAGGTGACGAGCAGGACGACCGCGGCGATCGAGATGCCGATGATCTCGGCGACGCCGCCCGGCCCGCCACCGCCCTCCAGGGTGTTCCCGCCGACCTCGACGGTCAGCCCGGCGCCGCGGGCGTCCGCGAGCGCCCGTTCCAGCCGGGACCTGCTGTCGTCGGTGAGGTCGCTCGCCGCGACCTTGTAGGTGACGGTCGCGTACGCCGTCGAGCCGTCCTCGCTCACCGCCCGGGTCCGGAACGGGTCGGCGGCGCTCGCCACCTGCGGTCCGTCGGCCAGTTCGGCGACCGTGTCCTCGACGGCCCGCCTGTTCTGCGCCGCGGTCACCTTCTGGCCGCCCGGCGCCACGAAGACGACCCGCGCGGTGGCGCCGTCGGCCGAGGCCCCGGGGAAGCGCTGCTCCATCAAGTCGAACGCCTTCTGGGACTCGATTCCCGGCATCGAGAACTGCTCGTCGGCCGCGCCGGGGGCCTTGAGGGCGCCCAGCCCGACGGCGGCGAGGACCGCCGCCCAGACCAGGGCGACGTACCAGCGCCGCCGGAAGGCCAGGCGGCCCACGCGATAGAGGAAAGTAGCCACGACAGGAGGTCTCCGCATCTGATGCCGACTGTCCGCCCAGACTCGCCGTGCCACCCCCCGGCTGTCGTCGTTCGCCTGCCGTCGATCCGCCCTACTGAGAACGCAGTACGGCGGCGCCCCGTATCCACCGGTGGGACTACGGGACGGACGGGCCGCACCGTCGGACGCGTGTTCCTCCGCGATGTGTCCTACGTCGCAGTGGAACCGTTTCGGGCCTTCGCGGGTTTCGTGCGGGGAGAGGCGTCCGAGCGCCGTCACACGAGGTCACGGAGGTGTGGTCGGTGACTCCGGCAGGAATGCGGAAGCGTCCGCGGAGCAATATCTGTGGTCGTCAGGTGAGAAATTGCCGCAGCCCCCGATGAATATTCCCGCAACCGGCTCACCAGGCGAAATAGTCCAGCGCACTCGGCCGAACGCACCGTGCTACTGTCTTCATCAGTTGCAGTTGTGGTTGCCAGAAGGTTTTTCCGTCGGGGTGATCATCACGGCGACCGGAGGCACACAGGGTGACTCCGAACCGTTCCTCGAAGGAGAATAAAATGGCCAGTGGCACCGTGAAGTGGTTCAACGCCGAAAAGGGTTTCGGCTTCATTGAGCAGGACGGCGGCGGTCCCGACGTCTTCGCTCACTACTCGAACATTGCGACCCAGGGCTTCCGTGAGCTCCAGGAAGGCCAGAAGGTGTCGTTCGACATCGCTCAGGGCCAGAAGGGCCCGACGGCGGAGAACATCGTTCCCGCCTGACCCTGCCTGACGCGTAACGTCGCAGCCGGGGCCCGCACCATGGGGTGCGGGCCTCGGCTTCGCCGCTTTTCCGGGTGCCGCGCGGGATGACCTGATTTCCCGCAGGACGGTGACGTGATTCCCGTCCACCTGTTTCGGCCCCACCCACTCCGGCTCGTTCTCGCAATTCTCCGCGCCTTTCATGTGCTCCGGGAATTCCTTGATACGTGCCGCATCAAGGAAGGTCCCCACATGAACCATGCACGTTCCAGCGCCCGCTCGTACGGTCGCTCCGGAGGCGGCGCCCCGCAGCGCTCCTCCGGCAACCGCTCCTCCGCGCCCCGTCGTTCGCAGGGCGGCTCCGGCCGCCGGCCGATGGCGCAGCAGGGCGAGTTCGCGCTGCCGGAGACGATCACGCCGCCGCTGCCCGCCGTCGAGTCCTTCGGCGACCTGGGCCTGCCCGCGCCGCTGTCGGCCGCGCTGGTCAGCGAGGGCATGAGTGTCCCGTTCCCGATCCAGGGCGCGACCCTGCCGAACTCCCTGGCCGGCCGTGACGTCCTCGGGCGTGGCCGTACCGGCTCCGGCAAGACCCTCGCGTTCGGTCTCGCCGTCCTGGCCCGCACGGCGGGCCTGCGGGCCGAGCCGCGTCAGCCTCTCGCGCTCGTCCTGGTGCCGACCCGCGAGCTGGCCCAGCAGGTCACCGACGCGCTGACGCCGTACGCCCGCGCCGTGCGGCTGCGGCTGGCCACGGTGGTCGGCGGCATGTCGATCGGCCGTCAGGCGAGCGCCCTGCGGGGCGGCGCCGAGGTCGTCGTCGCCACGCCGGGACGCCTGAAGGACCTCATCGACCGGGGCGACTGCCGCCTCGACGAGGTCCGCATCACCGTCCTCGACGAGGCCGACCAGATGGCCGACATGGGCTTCATGCCCCAGGTCACCGCGCTGCTCGACCAGGTCAAGCCGGACGGGCAGCGCATGCTGTTCTCGGCCACCCTGGACCGCAACGTGGACCGGCTGGTCCGCCGCTACCTCTCCGACCCGGTCGTCCACTCCGTCGACCCGTCGGCCGGCGCGGTCACCACGATGGAGCACCACGTCCTGCACGTGCAGGACACGGACAAGCAGCGCACGACCACGGAGATCGCGGCCCGCGAAGGCCGCGTGATCATGTTCCTGGACACCAAGCACGCGGTGGACCGGCTGACCAAGCACCTGCTGAACAACGGCGTGCGCGCCGGGGCCCTGCACGGCGGCAAGTCCCAGCCGCAGCGCACCCGGACGCTGGACCAGTTCAAGACGGGCCATGTGACCGTGCTCGTCGCGACCAACGTGGCCGCGCGCGGCATCCACGTCGACAGCCTCGACCTGGTGGTCAACGTGGACCCGCCGACCGACCCCAAGGACTACCTGCACCGCGGCGGCCGTACGGCCCGTGCGGGCGAGTCCGGCAGTGTCGTCACCCTCGTCACCCCCGACCAGCGCCGCGCCATGAGCCGGCTGACGGCCGCGGCCGGTGTCACCGCGCAGGTCACCTCGGTCCGCTCGGGCGAGGAGGAGCTGACCCGCATCACCGGCGCCCAGGCCCCGTCCGGTGTGCCCGTCGTGATCACCGCGCCGGTCACTGAGCGCCCCAGGCGCTCCGCCTCCTCCGGCGGCTCGTCCTCCCGCGGCCGCCGTGGTCGCGGTGGCGGCGGTGGCGGTGGCGAGCGGAGTGAGCGCGGCGGCGAGCGCGGCCGTTCCAGCGGTGACGCCTCGTCCTCGCGCGGCCGTACCCAGCGTCGCACCGCTTTCGGTTCGGCGGCCTAGCGAACCCGGCAGGACCACGCTCCGAAGCGTGTCCGGGTGGGGGTCGGGAAACCGCCCCCCACCTGGGAAGAAGGGCCCCGTCGACGGATGCCGGCGGGGCCCTTCCGCATGCCGGGCCGGGGGTGGTGCGACGCGGGCGACAGGCGGGCGGGGTACCCGTAACGGCGGACCGGGACGGCGGGAACACCCGCGGACAGTGTTGAATCTCCTCAGGGGCCCGGGTGCCGGACGGCGGCAGGGTCCCCGCTACGCGCGATCAACGAGGTGACATGACAGCAGACAACCCGCTCAGCGGTCGTCTGGACGACGACGACTACCCGGCGTACTCGATGGGCCGGGCGGCCGAGATGCTCGGCACCACCCCCGGTTTCCTCCGGGCCATCGGGGAGGCCCGCCTGATCAGTCCGCTCCGCTCGGAGGGCGGGCACCGCCGGTACTCGCGCTACCAGCTGCGGATCGCCGCCCGCGCCCGCGAGCTGGTCGACAAGGGCACCCCGATCGATGCCGCGTGCCGCATCGTCATCCTGGAGGACCAGCTCGAGGAGGCCCGGCGGATCAACGCCGAGTTCCGCCGGGCCGCGAGCGATGTGCCGGACTCCCCGGCGGGTTCGGCTGCGGATGCGTATGCCGGTTCGCCCGCGGATGCGCCTGCCCACTCCCGCGCGCATTCCCGCGGGGACTCCCACGCGGCTTCGCACGCGGGTTCCGGTTCGGGCCGGGGTTCCGGCTGACCGGTGCGAGCACCGCGCAGACCACCTCGTCGGGTGGGGCCATGACGTCCGCCACGAAGCGCCGGTGTCCGAGGCCGAGCCGGCGCAGTCCCGGCCCTCGGTCGGCGGCGACGACCAGCGAGGCCGCGAGCGGGAGCAGCCGCCGGGACGCCATCACGGGGCGCGCCGGGTCGGGCGGGGCGGCTCCGCGCGGCAGGTGCGCGGCCGCTCGCAGCGGAAGGGCACGTGGCGCTGTCCGTTCGTCGGCGAGGACGCGGCCGGTGACGTCCGAGGCCGGCGGGAGTCGGTGCCGTCGCGGAGGGCCCGGTGGTACGGCGGTGCCACGACCTCCGTGATCATCGGCACGAGCAGTTCCAGGCGCAGGCCGGCCCCTGAGCCGCCGCAGCCGTACGAAGACGGTGTCGCTTCCGTGACCGGCCGGGGTCGTCCGGCCGGTGCGCGTCCACTCCGTGGACGGCGGACAATGGGCGCATGAGCATCGTCAAGATCAATGTGCTGACCGTCCCCGAGGAGCAGCGCGAGACGTTGGAGAAGCGGTTCGCCGCGCGGGCGGGCGCGGTCGAGAACTCGGACGGGTTCGAGTGGTTCGAGCTGCTGCGCCCGGTGGAGGGCACCGACACCTACCTCGTCTACACGCGCTGGCGCACCGAGGAGGACTTCCAGAACTGGGTGTCCGGACAGGGGCGGGCGGCTCACGGAGGCGGCGGTGCAGAGGGCGCCGAACGGCCGAAACCAGCCGCTTCGGGTGCCACGCTGTGGTCCTTCGAGGTGGTCCAGCAGGCGGCTCCCGGGCAGAGCGGAGCCGGCACCGAGTAGGCTCCTCACTCATGGCGCACGCTGATGACCTGCTCGTCGACATCGCCGCAAGGGTGGAGTCGGAGCACAACAGTCGGATGTCCCTCACCGTGGTGATTCCCGGAGCCGTGATCACGGGCCGGCTCGCACCGGAGACGCTGTGGAAGCAGAGGGTTGCGGAGGTACTCGAGGCCTCCGATCAACTCGGGGCGTTCTCCTCGGTGTTCACCCGCCCGGAGGACACCGGCACACCACCCGAACCGCGGGCCGGCCGGCCCACCCATCTGCATTTCCACGTCGCACGGATCCTCCAGGGGAACTTCGGCATCCCCGACACGGGCGGCATGTACCGCGTCGCCCTGGAGGACGTGAGCGCGTGGACGGTCGGGGACATCGGGTATTCGGACCAGTGAGGACGTGGTGAGAGGCGGCAGGCCCCCTGGCGCCTGTCGCCCGCTCCCCTCGTCACGCCTCCACCGCGTCCACCGCCTCCGCCCCGTCCACCGCCTTCCGCACCTTGTCGCCCGGTTCGCCCGGTTCGCCCGGTTCGCCCGCGAGGGTGTCCCGGAGGCTGGCGCCGCCCGGCGTACGCGGGCCGGTGGCCGCCCGCACCCGCGCCTCCCGTGGGAAGGGATCGGGCGGGGCGGCCGGCGGACCGGCCGGGGCGGTGGGCCGCGGCGGCGCGTGCCGCACCAGTGCGGGGTCCCGCGTGGCGCGGCCGGGTCGCCTCGGTCTCCGGCCGCCGCGATCCCGGCGAGCGGGGTCACCGCCGGGGGCGGCGGCCCGTCCAGGGGGCGTCGCGACCGCTCGCGCGGGTCCGGCGCGCCGTCCGGTCACGTCACGCTCCCGGCCGCCGTCCTGCCGGGCGGCCGCCGTTCCCAGGTGTCCGTCCCCGGCGGGCCCCGGAGGTCCTGGGTCCCCCCGAGCCGGAGCGCGTCCCCGAGGAACCCTCCGGCGCGTCCGACACGGTCGGCGAGGGTGCCGTCCGGGTCGCGGCCGGCGCGTACCGGCGGTCGGTCGGCGCACCTGGGGTGACGGAGCGTCACAGGGAACGTACGGCGCGCGGGGGTCTTCTCACGCCCCGGTTACGTTTCCCTCAACCCCTGGTGGCCGGGCGGTGTGCGAGCGACCATGGCCGCATGACTCTGGCCGAGCGCGCCATGGAGCGACTGGAAGTCTGGCCCGACCTCAGCACGGGGCAGGCCAGTTGCGGCGCGGGACGGGCGTTGCGCTCCGCCCACAGCGAGATACTCCACTTCCACTCCGGCCGGGACGCGGACCTGCACCTGACCGTCCCGGCCATCCGGCGGATCCACGCGGACCTGATGGAGTCGACCGCGGTGCGGGTGGTGCCCGGTTCCCGCTGGGTCACCGTCCACCTCGACTGCGACACCGACGTGGACCTGCTGATGAGCCTGGTCAGCGTCGCCCTCAAGGCCCACCTGTCCCAGGGCCCGGTCCTTGCCCCCGCGCCGTCCCCCTCCACGTGCAACCTGCACCGCGTCACGCTGGTGCCGCGCGACGATCCGCACGACCGCTGAGACACGGCTGCGTCGAGCCGACGTCCCGCCCCGCGGAGGGCGTTCGGGGCACCGGCGGGACGCCGGTGCCGTGGGTGGTGGCGCCGGGCGTGCCCGCGGTGCTCAGGGGCGCGTTTCCGACGGGGCCAGTCCCCTCGCCCGGCCGTCCTCGTCCCAGTGGACCTCCAGGACCCGGGTGACCGCGGTGCGGTCGAGGGGGCCGTAGACGTGGGGGAACAGGGTGGAGTCGGGGACGCCGGGGGGCGGGGCCGGGGCCGCCGCCTCCCACGCGCAGCGGGCGGTCAGGCGGTTCTCGTCGAGGAGGATCGCCAGCAGCGGCCGGGGGGCCGTGCGGTAGAAGGCGTTGGCGACGGCCAGCGTCGTCTCCTCGTCGGGCGAACAGTGCGTGAAGCCGTCCTGGTCGAGGGAGGCGGGCGCGTAGGGGCGGTCGGGGCGGACGTCCCAGACCGCCTTCGGCACGAGGTGATAGATCATCGTTCGGTTATATCCCGGCGGCCGGCCGGCCGGACCCGGCCCGCTCATGCGGCCGTCAGGAGCAGCGCGTACGGCAGCAGCGCCGCGGGGAGGGTCAGCAGGCGGTACGTGACCGGGCGGCCGGCCGTCAGTGGTCTCACCACGTCGAGGACCACGATCAGGCCCACCACCAGCAGGGCCGAGGTGATCAGGCCGAACAGCACGAAGCCACTGCTCTCGATCTGGTCGTACGTGCACTGGTCCAGGTCGCGGCGGCCCAGGTCCGCGTACTCGCAGTGCCCGTGCTCGGCGTACCAGCGGGCGCAGGCCACGAGGACGGCTGTCGGTACGCCGATGAGCAGGTTCACCAGCAGTGGCGCGAGGACACGGCGGGCGGGGCCCGTACGGCGGCCCGCGCCGGCGGTCCGGACCGTGCCGTCGGGGCCGCTGTGGCCGAGCTCGGTCCCGCTTCGGTGGGCGGTCATGTCCCTCCCCGGACGTGGGCGGCGCGGGACGGGCGACGCGGCGCGCCGCGTCCCGCGCTCAGGCCCTGGACGCGGTCAGCCGGCCGCCAGGAGGATGGCCGTGTAGTGCGCGGCGAAGGCGGCGATGGTCATGGCGTGGAAGACCTCGTGGAAGCCGAACCAGGCCGGTGAGGGGTCGGGGCGCTTGAGTCCGTAGACGACGGCGCCCGCGGTGTAGAGCAGACCGCCGGCGATGACGAGTACGGCGACCGCGGTGCCGCCGGTGCGGGCGAACTCGGGCAGGTAGAAGACGGCCACCCAGCCCAGCGCGATGTAGCAGGGGGTGTACAGCCACCGGGGGGCCCCGATCCACAGGATGCGGAAGGCGATGCCGGCCAGTGCCCCGGCCCACACCGCGGCCAACAGGAGCCGTTGCTGGCCCGCGGACAGCAGCAGTACCGCCAGCGGGGTGTAGGTGCCGGCGATGATCAGGAAGATGTTGGCGTGGTCCATCCGCCGCAGGACCGCCTCACCGCGCGGCCCCCACGTTCCGCGGTGGTAGACCGCGCTGGTGCCGAACAGCAGGCAGGCCGAGACCGCGTACACCGAGCAGGCCAGCACCGCCGCGGTCGAGCGGGAGAGGGCGATCAGGACGATGCCACCGACCAGCGCGAGGGGGAACACGCCGGCGTGCAGCCAGCCGCGCATCCTCGGCTTCAGCGCGGCCGCCGCGCGCTCCACCCCGCTCTCCAGGCCGGCCGCCGCGGTCAGCCGGCCGGTCGTGCCGGCGGGCACATCGTCCGCCGGGGCGTGCGCGGGGGCGGAGGTGGTGCCGGAGCGGGTCTGGGACTCCCGTCCTGGTGACGGCGGCTGAGAATCTTCGGCGATCATGCGCTCGTATTCTGGGGTCTCGGCGGTGGATGGCGGCCCGGCGCGGCGCCGCGGCCTGTGCGTCAGATGCCCGCCGCGTGCCGGGATGCGGTGCGGCGGTATTCGGCGTTGATGCGCTGGGCGTCTTCGAGCTGGTCCTCGAGGATGATGATGCGGCAGGCGGCCTCGATGGGGGTGCCGCGGTCGACGAGTTCCCGGGCGCGGGCGGCGATGCGCAGCTGGTACCGGGAGTAGCGGCGGTGTCCGCCCGCGGAGCGCAGCGGGGTGATGAGGCGGGCTTCCCCGATGGCGCGCAGGAAGCCCTGGGTGGTGCCGAGCATCTCGGCGGCCCGGCCCATGGTGTAGGCGGGATAGTCGTCGTCGTCGAGACGGTCGTACGAATCGTCTGCTGTCACTTGCACCTCTCTACGGAACGCGTGGAGGGCCCTGGCGCCGTGCGGCGCCAGGGCCCGAAGGAACTACTACACCATCTGCCGGCCCTCATGCTGCGCCGGCCTTCTGTTTCCGCAGACCCGACCGGAATGCTGTCGGGGATGCTGGGATCGCGGTTGCTCGACCGGAGACCACCTCACTATCGATGTCCTGCGGTACCCGGGTCCTGTACTTCCGCCCCGGGCGATCCTGATGGCGCTTCGGCTCCTCCGTTCATCCCTCAGTGATCAACTACTTGCCAAACGGGGGACTGCGTACTGCTGGTACTGCTGTACTGCGAACTGCTGGTGATGCGAACTGCTGGTGATGCGTACTGCTGGTACTTCTTGTACTGCGAACCGCTGGTGGCCTGTGACAGCGCCACTTTTACTCTCCGACAGCCAGCCCCGTCGCCCGTCCTGCGTCTGCTCTGGCTTGGAACCCCACTGCCGGACCTCCCGGTGCGCGCGCCCGCAGCCGACGCCTTCACCGAGGTACCGCTCACTCACTTCACTGCTGGGTACTGCACCGCGTCCATCGCGGTCCTGCTCACGGCGGCCCCTGATCACTGCGGGCCACCCGGTCCGGTCGTCAGTCCCGTCGCCGTCCTGCAACAAGCCTGGCTTCGAAACTCCACCACCGAACCGTCCTGCGCACTGCAACTGCGGTACTGCCGCCCGGCAGTTCATGTCTGCCGGGCCCTTCGGTTCCTCTTGGCTACGAGAGAAACCATAACCACCCCACGACCCAATGTCTACTCCGGCCACCATAGATTTCCGCGCGTTCGACGATGAGGTAATCGGCGTCGAACAACCGTGGAAGCCGACAGCGCCACGTCGGCCGGCCGTCGGCCGGTCACGGCGACACCCGCCCCGCCCGCTGCCGGGCGCGACGCGTGCCCACCGGCCTGGGACGCGGGGCCGGGGGACGCGGGGCCGGGGGACGCGGGACGGGGAGGCGCGGGACGGCCTCCGGAGCGCCGCGCGGGGCGGGGAGAGCGGGCGGCGAGGCGTGGGCGGGAAGGCGCGGGACGGCCTCCAGGGCGCCGCGCGGGGCGGGCGGGCGGTCGCCCGTTCGGGTCGGGGGCCGCGGCCTCGCTCGTCCACAGGGTGTGGACACCGTGCGCCGAGGGGGCGCGGGTGGCCGGCGGAGGGTGGGTGCTCCGTCCCGGCGGGGCGGGGAGGCCCGGTTCACTCCGTTCGCCCCCGGCGGCGGCGTACGGCGCCTCGGCGGGCGAGCGGGCGAGCGGGCGTCGCGGGGAGCGGGTCCGGCGGCCGACGAGCGCCGGCGGAGCGCTTCCGGACGGCGTTGGGAGCGGCGTAGGGGGCGGCCACCTCGCGGGCGCCCGCCCCGATCCTCTTCTCGGCCGACGGCAGGCCGACATCAGGCCGGCAAAAGAACGAGTCCCACCCCGCTCGACGCGGGATGGGACTCGTTCGCTGGAGCGCCGGGCAGGCCTTGCACCTGCATCTCCCCACAGGAAGTGGGGCGTCTTTCCTTGGACGACCAACGCAGAACCGATTCGCCGCTGTTGTGGCGACCAGCTCAAGATCAATGCTACACGGAGACCCGCGCCTCGCCAACTCGGCCCGGTGCGGGCTCCGTCAGCCCATCTCGTCGACGTCCAGGTCCGGTCCGACGACCAGCGTGACGACACCCGCCTGCGCGTCCGCCGCCGCGGCCGACCGTGTCTTCGGCAGCCGTGAGGACAGTACCGCCGCCTGCTTCTCCAGCCCGGCCGGGTAGCTGACGGACGTACTGGTCACCGTGGCCGGGGCGTTGCCGGTACCGCTCACCGTGAAGCCCATGGTGCGCAGTTTCTCGGCGACGGCGGCGGCGCGCCCGGACCGTCCCGTGCCGTTGAGCACCCGGACGCTGACCTGGGAGGCGTAGACCAGATCCTTGGCGGCGGCCTGGAGCTGGGCCTTGGTCGTCTCCTTGTCCCTGGCCAGGGCGGTGAACAGGTTCGCGGCCTGCGGGTACTGCCAGACGACGTTGGCCCGGTCCGCGGGGACGTCCGCCTCACGCGGGTAGTTGGGCACGGTGAGGAAGGCCAGCCGGTCGCTGGGGATGCCCTTGAGTTCGTCGGCCAGCCCGTAGATCTGCTTGATGCCCGCCAGATCCGGGTCCGTGGTCAGCGACTTGGTGGCGGACTGGAGGAAGCCGTACAGGGCGTCGGGGCTGGTCAGCTTCGACTGCGCCTTCTCCGCGAGGGCGTTCATGAACTCCTGCTGGCGGCCGATGCGGCCGATGTCGGAGTTGTCGCCCACGCCGTAGCGGACGCGGACGTAGCCGAGGGCCTTCTCGCCGCCGACGTTCTGGCAGCCGGCGTCCATCTCCAGCTTGGCCTTGTCGGACTTGATGGGCTCCTTCGGGCAGACCTCGATGCCGCCCAGGGCGTCGACCATGCCCTTGAAGCCGGAGAAGTCGACCGACATGAAGTGGTCGATGCGCAGGCCGGTGTGGGCCTCGACGGTCTTGATGCTGCACGCGGCGGCCTCGGCGACCTTGCCGCTGCTGCCGCCGATGGCGAACGCCTCGTTGATCTTGGCCTTGTGCGGGGTGGACGTCTTGCCGTCGCCCATCTCGCAGGAGGGTATGTCCACCCAGGAGTCGCGCGGGAAGGACACCACCGCGGCCCATTTCCGGTTGGCCGGGATGTGCAGCACCATCAGCGTGTCCGACTGCATGGTGGTCAGGTCCTTGCCGTACTTGGCGTTCGCGCCGTCCCGGCTGTCGGAGCCGACGACCATGATGTTCTTCGAACCCGGACTGAGGTTCTCCGGCCGGTCGCCGCCCAGCTTGTCGTCCACGTCGGCGGAGTCGATGTTGTTGTTCAGGTCGTTGTAGACCCAGGCGCCGACACCGCCGATGCCGAGGACGACCACGGAGGTCACCCCGGCGCCCCAGACGAGGAACCGTCCGCGCCGTGTGAGCCGCGTCCTGCCGGGGGCTCCGCCCCTGCCGCCGCCCTGCCTCACCCTGCCACCGCGGCCGGTCGCCTCCACCGGAGTACGTCCACGCCTTCTCGTCCCGCTCACCGGCGCTCGCCTCCGCCTCGGCCGTTCTTCACCCCGTACACCGTGCTCGGATCGTCCGGTGCTGGATCGTCCGTGGACGACGAAACCCTACATGCAGGTAGACATACGTCCCGGAGACCCCTGACGACTCACCAGACTCACGGGAGGGCCCAAGGGTTGCCCGTCCTGCCCGACGTGGCCGACGTGCCCGTCGCCCGGCAGTCCCCGTGAGTGCGGCGGTCGGCCGGCCACGGCAGCCGTGGACCGTGGACTTGTGAGGGGCCGGTATCGCGGTGCCCGCGGGGCGCGTTGGTCGTCGACGGCGCGGGCGGAGTCGGCCTGCCCTGGTCAACCGGCCCGGTCCGGCGCGGCGATCACCTCGGCCCCGGCCCGCTCGCCGGGTAACTCCCCTTTCCGGAAGGGTGATACCGGTCGCCGTCCGAACGGCCGCGAGCCGCACCTGAGCGCTCCGGCGGGCGCGGATCTCAGGGTCGCCGAGTCCGAGGCGGCGGGGCTGCCTCCCGCTCGCGGAGGACTCGCGCGGCCCGCCCAGGAGCGCCCCGGCCCCCGCGCCCCGGCCCCCGCGCCGGGGTCCTCCGACGCGGACGGGATGCGGACGGGCGGTGAACGCGGCCGGCGGTGTCACCTCGGCCGCAGCGGCCCCGCCGCGGCCTCGACCTCCGGCCAGGGCGCGGGCCGGGTCCGCTCGGTGAAGGCGGGCACGTACGGCCACAGCACCCGATGGCCCTCGTGCACGGCCGGCGTCAGGGCCCAGACGACGCCTTCGCGGTCGACGTACCGCGGCCAGTGGTGGGCGAGGCCGTGCGTCAGGTCGGCCCGCAGCCGGGCGACGAGGGCCGGGGGGAGCGTGGGCGGGCGCGGCGCCGGGGGCCGCCGGTGCGGGAGGGGGCCGCGGAAGCCGACCCCGTGGCGGCGGCGCAGCAGGACGACCTCGACGGCGGCGGTGACGGTCACGCCGACCGGGCCCGCGAACAGGGCGACGAGGTAGGCCGGGGTGGGCCGGGCGCCCGGGTAGGCCTCGACGGCGTCGATGAGGACGGAGTGCGCGATCGCCGTGAGCCAGACGAGCGGCACGCAGGTCAGGGGGCGGACGAGGGGATGGCCGCCGACGCCGAAGGCGTTGCGGTGGATCAGGAAGAGCACGGAACCGAAGAACACCGTCAGCCACGGTCCGAACAGCACCGCCAGGACCAGCCAGCCGGTCCGGTCCGGTCGGTAGTCGTAGCCGTGGACCGCCCAGAGCACGAAGAGGCCGCAGAAGGCGGTCGTGACGAGCGCGGTCAGCAGGGGCCGGGCGCACAGGCGTGCCACCGTCAGGCGGGTGCCGGGGTGGGCGACGGCGACGAGCGGCACGCAGGCCAGGAGCAGGGCGACGGGGCCGGTGGCCAGCATCAGCACGCTGTCGCCGAGGGCCTGCCCGAGCGGTTCGAAGAGACCGCCCCCGGTGAACAGGCGGATGACGAGGAAGAGGGCGCCCAGGCCGAGCAGCGCGCGTGGCAGCATCAGCCGCTCGATGAGCGGGTCGGCGGCCTGCTCGGCCAGGACGGTGGCGACCGGCTGACCGGGTGCGGCGAGCCCGACGGCGTCGGCCGCGCTGAAGCGGAACACGCGGAACGGTCCGTAGATCCGCTGGGCGAGGCGCCACGGCAGGAGCACGTCGAGCGCCCACGCTCCCGGCCCGTTCGCACGGGCCGGGGCGTCGGGCAGGCGGTAGGGCGGCCGGTCGTAGGCGCCGACGCCAGGTGTGGCGGTCGTCATGGTGTCGTGGTCCCCCGGGTCAGGCTCATGACCGGATCATGCCCATCACGGGGGAGCGACCGCCAACGCCTTTTCGGCTACGGGGTGTTGATCAGCTCGTACGGCGGGACCGACACCGTGCGGGCGCCGGGGGTACCGCCGAGGACGACCTTGCGCAGGGAGACGTTGTTCTTGAGGTTCGTCTCCTGGAGGCGGTTGGCCGGGTTGGCGAGGACCTCGATGTAGTACGTGCCGTTCGCCAGGTCGGTGATGTCGAAGGACTGGCCGGGACGGTACTGGGTGTACGTGTCACCGGAGCCGACGTCGAGGACCTCGCGCACGGAGATGGAGTTCTGCTGGCCGCAGGCGGTCGACAGGTCGGTGTTGAAGGGGTGCCAGTTGGCGTTCTTCACCGTGTAGTCGACGGCGTCGGTGTTGGCGAGGCAGAACGCCTCCTTGCCGCTGCGGACCTCCTTGGACCTGTCCGCGCTGAGCAGCCGGTAGCTGGCGAAGTCGGTGAAGTGCCAGTGCTCGTGGCCGATGCGCGGGTCCCACTCCATGGTGCCGGTGGGGGTGTAGCCGACCTGCTTGCCGTCGGCGTCGTAGAAGTACTGGTAGGCGTCCATGAGGTCCTCGCCGGGGCTGCGGAAGCCGTCGACGACGAGCGGGGCGGGCCCGGCGTTCCAGACGTTCGCGCTGAAGGCGAGGTAGTCCTTGCCCGCCACGTCGCCGTCCTCGCCGTCGGTGACGGCGATGTCCCAGGCCGGCAGGGAGCGCAGGTCGGGCTTGGGCACGTTCGCCGGGACGCTCGCGCGGCCGGTGGGCGCCTTGGCGTTGGGCGTGAGCGCGGGCGCGACACGGGAGCCGTCGGTGTGTCCGGCGCCGTCACCGAGGTGGTGGGCGAGGCCCCGGTCCTCCATGGCGTGGGAGAGGGCGGGCGGGGTGGGGGCGTCGGCGCCGCGGGGACCGTAGTGGTGCCCGCCGGAGGCGTGGGCCGCGTGCTCCCCGTGCGCGGAGTCTCCCCCGTGCCCGGAGTGCTGCCCGTGTGCGGCGGAGGACCGCAGCCCGGCGCCGCCGCCCTCACCGCCCCCGCCGGTCTGCTGGCGGACCGTCACCTTCACGGTCGGCCGCTCGTCGGGGATGCCGAACAGGTCCCTGTACTTCTTCGCCACCGCCACCTTGGCGGTGTACTCGCCCGCCGGGAGGTCGACGGGCTTGTCGTAGTCGACGGTGCTGGAGTTGGCGGCCCAGCCCTTCTCGACACCCCACACCGATCCCAGGGTGAAGGGGTTGGTGGGGCAGCTCTCCGGATAGTGCGAGGTGGCCGGGGCGTCCGGACGGACCCGGCCGGAGGCGTTGTTGGGGCAGAAGTTGCCCTTGGTGGCGACCACCTCCTTCCCCGCGGCGTCCGTGACGGACACCTCCAGGAAGCCGGGCAGCCCGCTGAAGTCCTGCACGAGCCCGGCGGGCAGCGCCTTGGTCGTCACCTTCGTCCCGTCGCGCAGGATCTGCTGCGCCACGACGGGCGTGCTGTACGACTTGCGCGTCACCTTGAGTTCCAGCGGCGCGTTCTCCACCTGGATGTAGGTGCCCAGGTCCAGGTGGACCCCGGGGGGCTCCCCCTCCCAGTCCCACCGGTCGAGCGTCACGGACTTCGACGCGGCGATCAGCTTGAGCTGCGGCACCCCGGGCTTCGCCTGCGGTGCGGCGCCGGCGCCGGGAGCGGCCCCGGCGACGGCGACGACGGCGAGCGCGGCCCCCGCGGCGAACGCCGCGCGCTTCAGATTCCTGCGGTCTGGCTGACTGGTCATCGGTTCCTCGTCTGCGAGTGCCATGGTCAGTGGCATCGGACTGGACAACCCGCGGGCCCACCCACCGTGCGAACGCACCCCACGCGTCCCGGGAAAGCCTGTGAGCACCCTGTGAGAGAGGTAAACCCGTTACGCAGGTTGCCTGTTGATCGGAACTTCACCCGAACCGGCGACCGGCCGGACCGGCGACCTTCCGGACCTGCCCGGCCGGTCCGTCGGTTGGGTCAGTCCGTCTGTCCGTCCCATCCGACCTGTCGACCCGTCGGCCTGTCGACCTCTCCCTTCGGCTCGTCCGGTCGCCCGGTCAGCCCGTGACCGCGCCCTCCGTCGCGGGGGCCGTACGCGAGGCCGGGCGTTCCAGGTGGACGACGACCGTGCCGTGGAAGCGCTGCACGGCGTCGTCGACACTGCGGATGAAGCCGGACTCCGCGTTGCCGCGCCCGCTGCCCATGCTCTTGATGAGGGTGAGGCGGAAGCCGGTGATCTTCGCGCCGTTCCTGGGCAGGAGGTCCGCCGGTTCCGGGCGGAGCTTCTCCAGGGTGCCGCGTGGGCCGCCCGCCCCGTCCTCGACCAGGGTCTCCACATGGAGGTCGGCCGGTGCCTCCGCCATCCGCCGCACGAGCCGCTTGGCCCAGGTCAGCGGATAGCCCTGCGTGGGCGCCGGGACCTCGATGGACGTGCGCAGCCTGCCGGTCCGCAGGTCGGCGCCGACGACCAGCGCCCCCGGCGCCTCCTCGATGCGCAGCTCCGCCTCCAACTTCCCCTCTGCGCAGAGCTGTTCGGCCATCCTGGCCCGCCGGTCCGCGGGGTCGGTGCCGCGCCGGGCGCGCTGGACGGGCAGCACCTTCTGGCCCAGGTCGCCGCCGAGCCCCAGCGACACCTGGCGGATCAGCCGCTCCCAGCTCTCCACGACCTCCAGCGCCCGCGGGTCGCCCTGGCAGAGGGTCTCGTCGTCGATGCCCCTGCGTACGGGCACCCAGGCCGAGCCCATGTTCTGGAAGCCGTGGCAGCCCGAGTTGTCGTGCTGGAGGTAGTGCAGCAGCTCCTCGAGAAGCCAGGCGTGCGCCCTGTTGCCGACACCCTCGTGCCGGATGAGCAGCTGTGCGTGGTGGGCCACCTCGGCCCAGGAGAGATGGCGGAGCGCCACCTTGTGCTTACGCCGTCCGTCGATCTTGACGTCCACCAGCGGGCTGCCTTCGAGCGCGACGTCGTTGGAGAGCGTGATGACGGCCTCGTAGCCGCGCCGCGCGGCGATGTCCATGTAGGCCTGCACCTGTTCGGACCTGAGCGCGTTGCCGTTGGTCTTCGTCTCGACCAGCGCGGTCCAGAGCCTGCCCGCCCGCTCGACCCTGATCACGCCGTCCGGGCGGCGCGGGTTGTCGCCGTGCGGCAGCGACACCTCGGTGAACGTCTCCATGCGGCCGGCCGGGGCGCCGAAGCCCGCGGTGAGGCGTCTGCCGAACTCCGGAACCTGCGCCATCACCGAGAGCAGCACGGACGTCGCCCGCGTCTCACGGTCGCGGTCGCTCTTGAGCGCGGACACCGGGAAGAGGCGGGCCTGCTTCCAGGACTCGTTCTCCGCGAGGGACTTTTTCACCGCCTTCGGCAGCGTGACCTTCTTCTTGGCCGTACGGGGCCGCGCGAGGGCCTTGCCCGGCTCCGCGTCGTCCGCGGCCCGGCGCGGAGCGGGCACCGCGGGGAGGGCGGTATCGGTATCCGGCACCCTCTCGACGGCGACCGGGAGGGCCGGGGCGGCCGGAGCGGCCGGGGCCACGCCGGTCGCCGTCGCGCCGTCGGGGACCTCGTCGGCCGCGTCCCGGTCGGCGGCGTCGTCGTCGGAGGCCTCATCGAGGGCGTCGTCGGAGGCGTCGTCGATGTCGACGCCGAAGTCGGCCGCGAGCCCGGCCAGCCCGGAGTCGTAGCCCTGTCCGACCGCCCGGAACTTCCATTCCTCCGCGCGCCGGTACAGCTCTCCGAAGATGAACGCGCTCACCGAGCCGGCGTCGTCGATCGCGAACCGGAGGAGGTGCTCCCCGGACCCGTCGGTCAGGATGACCCGGAGGTCGTCCAGCTCGCCGAAGCGGGCGCCCTCGTAGCGGCTCGCGGCGACGACGACCCGTTCCACGTCGGCCGGGATCGCCGTCAGGTCGAAGCCGATCCGGTCCTCGCTGCCCTCACCGGCCGGCGCCTTGCCCAGCAACTGCACGCTTCCGTCCGCGGCGACGGGGTTGTTGTAGAAGTAGAAGTCGGCGTCGCTGCGGACCTTCCCGTGCCCGTCGAGCAGGAGGACCGACACGTCCGCGTCCCCTTCGCCGGTCGGGCTCGCCCACCCCAGGCTCACGATCACCGCGTCGACGTCCTCGCTGAGCGCCGACAGCCCTACGTTGGCGCCTTTGACCATCTCGTGCATGAAACCCCCCAGCCCACGGGCGGCGAGCGCTCGAAAGCCCTTTCGCCCGCCCACCACGCCCCACCTGCGTGACGTGCGACACAGTGCATCGCAGGGGGAACTGTAGTGCCGAAAGGCGCACTGAGGGGCGATCCCCCGGAAAGGCCCCCGCGAGGGCGGGCGGTGCCGCACGCCCGCCGGGCGCCGCCGGGTGAGCTGCGGATCACCCGGTCACCGGGGCGGTCATAGCATCGGCGTGTGCACGAGTGGAGTCTGCGGCCCGCCGTCCGGGCGGATGTCGAGGCCGTCGCCGAGTTGCGGGCCGTGGTGTTGCGGGCGGATCTGGAGCGGCTGGGGCGGTTCGACGAGCGGCGGGTGCGCCGGCGGTTGCGGGACGGGTTCGTCGCCGCGCACACGTGGGTCATCGAGGTCGATGGCGTCTTCGCCGGGTGTGTGGCGTTGCGGCCGGAGGGCGACGCGCGCCGGCTGGAGCACTTCTATCTCGCGCCGCACGCGCAGGGACGCGGTATCGGTTCGGCCGTGCTCGGCCGGTTCCTCGGCGAGGCCGACCGTGACTCCGTCCGGCTGCGCCTCGACGTCCTGCGGGGCAGCCCGGCCCGCCGGCTCTACGAGCGGCACGGGTTCGTGCTGGAGCGGGAGGATGCCGTCGACGTGTTCCTGGTGCGGGAGCCGGCCGGGATCCGGCGCTGACGCCCGAACTGCTCTCCGGCTCCGTCCCCGTCCGGGTGCCGCGTGGCGGGTTCCGCCCGCCGGTGCGGCCGCGGTCGTCATCATGAGCCGGTGTCTCGGCTCCTTCGTGTGGTTCTCGGCGCGGTCCTCACCGCCGTCGCTCTGGTCGCCTGGCCCGCCTGCGTGCCGCTCGGGGGCGGGCCGCCGGTGCCCGTGGGGGCGTTCGGGGCGTACGTCGGGTACGACGCCGGCGGGGTGCGGCGGATCGCGGGACTGGACGGGTGGCTGGGGGCCGCGACGCCCCGGGTCGGGCGGGCGTACCTGCCCGGGGACCGCTGGAGCAACATCGAGGGGGCGCCCGGATATCTGGACCACTGGGCGCGGTGGCGGACGGACCGCGCGGACCGGATGTTCGTGCTGAACGTGCCGATGCTGGAGCGCACCGAGGAGCGTCTGCCCGACGGCGTCGTGCGGGAGGAGCTGCGCGCGGGTGCGCGCGGCGCGTACGACGGCCACTTCCGGGCGCTCGGGCGACGGCTGGTCGGCCTCGGCGTGCCGGACACGGTGCTCGTCGTCGGCTGGGAGATGAACGGGATCACCTACACCCACCGCTGCGGGCCCGATCCCGGCGCCTGGAAGGCGTACTGGGCGCGGATCGTGACGGCGATGCGGTCGGTGCCGGGGCAGCGGTTCCGGTTCGAGTTCACGCCGAGCCGGGGGCGCGACGCCGTCCCGTGGCCGGACTGCTACCCCGGTGACGCCCACGTCGACATCGTCGGCATGGACGCCTACGACCAGCCCGCGGGCATGTCGTTCGAGGAGCAGGTCGCCGAGCCGTACGGGCTCGCGGCGCACGTGCGGTTCGCGGCGGAACACGCCAAGCCGGTGTCGTACCCGGAGTGGGGGCTGTTCCGCAACGGCGACAACGCCGCCTATGTGCGGGGCATGCTCGGCTGGTTCGCACGGCAGCGGCCGCTGTACCAGACCATCACCGACTACTGCCCGCACGGCGTGTGGCGGTGCCGGGACAACCCGCGGGCGTCGGCCGTCTACCGGGCGGCCGTCGCACGGTAGCGGGCCGGCGGTTCACCGGACGGCGGTGGTGCGGCGGCAGGTCCCCTCCACCGGGGGCGGTGGCCTGAGCGGTGGGCCAGGGGGCCCGGTAGTGGCTCAGGGCGGGGGGCCGGGGTGGTCGGCCGGTGGTAGCCCAAAGCGGTGGCCCGGTGGTAGCCCGGGGTGGTGGCCTGGTGGTAGCCCAGGGCGGTGGCCCGGTGGTGGCAGGTCCGTTCGGCTGAACCGGCTCTGCCCCGGGCGTGCCGTCCCGGCTGCCGCGACCGCCGGTCCGATGATCCCAGGATGCGACGAGAACACCACGCGCGCCTCCCGCGGACGTGCCTCGCTCCCGCGCGGAAGTCCTTGGCCGCCCTCCCCTCCGCCCTGGCGGCGGTACTGATCGCGGGCGTACTGGTCGCGCTCACGGCGATGCCCGCCGGAGCCGGGAACCGGACCCATCCGAACACCGCGACACCCGCCGGAGCCGGGAACCGTGCCCATCCGCACACCGCGACCCCCGCCAGGGCCGGGAACCACACCCACCTGCACTCCGCGACCCCCGCCAGGGCCCGGAGCGACGCGTTCCGCAAGGAGACCGCTCGGGCCGTCCGGGCCCATGAGAAGGCCCGTGCCCGCGTCGACCGGCTGCGCGCGCGGGACGCCCGTTCCACCGAGGTCAGAGCCGCCGAACGCCGCCGCAAAGCCATCCGCGCCGGGCTGTGGGACGCCCTGTGGGCGGTGGCCCGGGACGCGGGCGATCCCGTCGCCGTCGACCCCTTCGGACGCGCGGGCCGCTGCCCGGCCGCCCGCGCCCGCGCCCGCGCGCCCGAGGGCCGCGGCGGGGTCTGGACGGCGCCGACCCGCCGCTACCGGCTCTCCGCCGGCTACGCGGCGCGCGGCGCGCACTGGTCCCACCGGCACACCGGCCAGGACTTCGCCGTGCCCAGCGGGACCCCCGTGTACGCCGTCGGACCCGGCACCGTCCGCGCCACGACCTGCGGCGACGGCTTCGGCAACCAGGTCGTCGTGCGCCACCCCGACGGTTACTTCACGCAGTACGCCCACCTGTCCCGCATCGACGTCCGCAAGGGCGGACGGGTCGCGGCGGGACAGCGCCTCGGCCTCGCCGGCGCGACCGGGAACGTCACCGGCCCCCACCTCCACTTCGAGGTGCGCATCACGCCGTACATGGGGTCGGCGGTGTCACCCCTGCCGTGGCTGCGGAGGAAGTCGGTCGAGGTCGGCGGGTGACGGCCGCCGCCGCCGTGCCCGCCCGTCGGCCGTACGCGGGAGAAGGGCGCGCCACGGCCCCGCGACCGCCGGGACCTCCGTCACGCCCCGTGCTCCGCGGCCGTCGGCCGGTGTGCCGCCAGGGCCCAGATGACGAAGACGTCGATCGCGATCAGGACGATCGACCAGACGGGGGCGTACGGCAGGAACAGGAACTGGAGGATGAGGCTGACGGAGGCGAGGAGGATGCCGGTGACACGGGCCCAGGCCGCACCCTGGAGGATGCCCCAGCCGGCCACCGCGGCCACCACTCCGACGATCAGCAGGATCCAGCCCCAGCCGGTCAGGTTGATCTTGTAGACGTAGTCGCCGATCCGGCCGTACACGTCGTCCTCGGAGATCGCGGCGATGCCCTGGAGGATGGCGAGGATGCCGTTGACCAGCATCAGCACGCCCGCGAAGGTGGTTCCGCCGGCGACCCAGCCGCCGTGGGCGGATGGTCCCGGTGACCGGCCGGCCGGACGGGAGGGGCCGGTGCCCTGGTGCGAGGGGTCCCAGACGGGGGAGCCCTCCCGATTACCGGGCTGCGACGCGTCAGTCATGTCCGTACCCCGCCTCTCTGCCGAGTGTTGCGTTCCTCCGACCTTCCGTCCGGATGACGGTCACCACCACGGGAACTGGGCCGTGCGGGTGAGCCGGCGTGCGCGGCCCGACGGACGCACCTTCACTGGAGGCAGGACCCGCCGATCCCCGGCACCCGACTTCTCCCGCCCCCGACCTGCCCCTGACCGCCGAGCCAGACGCCCTGACCGCCGAGCCCAGACCCCCGATGCCGGAGGCACCATGCCCGTCCACCGCACCCGCCCGTCCGGAGCAGCCGTGCCGGCCACGGCTTGTGCCGCCGCGCTCGTCGCTCTCACCCTTCTCACCGGCTGCTCGGACGGGGACAGCCCGTCGGGCGTGGCGAGCCGGGCCGCGTCCGCGGCGGAATCGGCCCGCGACCGGGCCACCGCCGCCGCGTCCTCCCTCGCCTCGCGGGCCACGGAGGGCTTGGCCTCGGCGACCGCGGAGGCGGGCCGCAGGCTCGACGGGATCAAGGGCGGGACCGAGGCGGCGGACGACGTGAAGGTTGGTGGAGCGAAGACGGACGGCGACCGCACCACGACCGAGGTGACCGCCACCAACACCGACTCCACGACGAGGTCCTTCTCCGTCCAGGTCGATTTCACCGACCAGGACGGCACACGGCTGGACACCGTCCTCGTCACCGTCTCCGACGTCCCGGCCGGAGCATCCGGTACGGCGACGGCCCGCAGCGGCCACCGGCTCCCGGGCGAGGTGAAGGCGGAGGTGGCGCGGGCGGTGCGGTACTGAGGCGTCTCGGCGCACCCCTGGTCGTTGACCGCGCGTTGACCGGTTGCCGTCTCAGTCCATACCGCTTCGCGGGCGAGTCCTGACCCGGACCCGGCCTAGATTCGGGTGCATGTCCATGCCACAGCGGCCGGCACAGCCCGTGCGGGCCCCGCTTCCCGTGCTGCCCTACCGCAAGCCCGTCAAGGGGCGCGACTACTGGCTGATCGACGACGTCCTGCCCGACGTCGACGCCGTGCGTGAGCGGTGCCTGGGCAAGGACGACTGGGTGCGGGGGTATCCGTACACCTCGCAGGCCTGGCCGGGACTGCGGGCCATGCCGGGCCTCGAACCGGCCGAACTCGCCCGCGTGGAACGGGCGGTGAGGGAGGCGACCGGCGCCAGGGAACTGTGGGTGCGGCGCACGCCCGGCGGTGGCACCCTCAACCACAACTGCGTGCAGGTCGTGGGGGAGGGCGAGAGCACGCCCCGTCCGCACACCGACTCCCGCTCCCTGTGCCGGTACGCCGCCGTGCTGTATCTGAACCCGGCCGCCCCCAAGGACTGCGGGACCAGCTTCTACCGCCAGTCCCTGCCCGGCGGCCGGCTCGGCGGGAACGTCGTGGGGGCCCCGCACAACAGCCTCGTCGACGCGCTCGGCACCCGCTTCGTCGCACCCGACGCCTTCGAGGAGGACGTACGCGTGCCGCACAGGTACAACCGGCTGCTGCTCTACAACGCCAACCTCGTGCACAGCGCCACCGGTTACTGCGGGACGACCCTGGAGGAGAAGCGGATGACGGCCGTCTTCTTCTGGATGGCCTGAGGTCGGCTGGATGGCCTGAGGTCAGTTCTGCCAGTGGATCCTGGGTGTGGACGGTCGGGCGCCGCGGCTCGTGCAGGCCTGACGGACGCGCGGTGGTCGCGGCCCTCGGCGAACGGCCGTGGCCGGCACGTTCACGACAGGCCCCGGCCTGCCTCCCGCTCCCGTCCGGGACCGGTCGGCCGCTCGCGACCCCAGTCGGCCAGCGGCTGGAGCGCGTCGTTGAGGCGCTTGCCGTCCTCGGTCAGTGAGTACTCGACGCGGGGCGGTACCTCGTCGTAGGAGACGCGGTGCACGACACCGTCCGCCTCCAGCTCACGCAGGTGGGAGGCCAGCACCTTCTCGGTGATCCCCGGCACCAGCCGGCGCAGCTCGCCGAAGCGACGGCAGGGGTGCTCGTGGAGCGCCCAGAGGATCAGCACCTTCCACTTGCCGCCGATCACCTCCATCGCGGTGTCGATCCCGCAGACGTGTCCGTCCGATGTGCCCGGTCGGTTCAGCGTCGTCATGCCCCACCCTCCCGACGTGCTCACTCACCCGGGGGTAACCACCCACTGCCAAGTGCGTACTTGATCATCCCCGGACTGGTGACCAGCCTAAGCGACATGGCACACGACACTGTTGAGAAGACCCCCGTCACCCTGCTGGGGCTCGGCGCGATGGGGACCGCCCTGGCCCGTACCTGGCTTGCCGCCGGCCACCCGCTCACCGTCTGGAACCGCACCCCGGCCCGCGCCACGGCGCTCGCCGCCGAGGGGGCCGTGGCCGCGGACACCGCCGCTGAGGCGGTCGCGGCGAACACCCTGGTAGTCGTCTGTCTGTTGGACGACGCCTCGGTCGGCGATGTGCTGGCCGACGCCGACCTGACCGGCCGGGACCTGGTCAACCTGACCACCAGCACCCCCGCCCAGGCCCGCGCCCGCGCCGAGTGGGCCCGGGAGCGCGGCGCCCGCTACCTGGACGGCGGGATCATGGCCGTGCCTGTGATGGTCGGAGTCCCGGAGGCCGGCGGCCACATCCTCTACAGCGGATCGCCGGAGCTGTTCGAGCGGCACCGGCGGACCCTGGGCGTCCCGGTCGGCACCACCTACGTCGGCGAGGACGCGGGTTTCGCGGCCCTGCACGACGTGGCCCTGCTCAGCGCCATGTACGGGATGTTCGCCGGGTCCGCGCACGCCTTCGCCCTGATCCGCAAGGAGGACATCGACCCCGCGGCGTTCGCCTCGCTGCTCGGCGACTGGCTCACCGCGATGGCTCCGGCCGTTCACCAGACCGCCGGCCAACTGCGCAGCGGTGACTACACCGAGGGTGTCGTCTCCCACCTCGGCATGCAGGTGGCCGGCATTCCGACCTTCCTGAGCACCGCGGAGCAGCAGGGGGTCAGCGCGGAACTGCTCAGCCCCTACTTCGAGCTGATGCGGCGCCGTCTGGCCCAGGGCAGCGGCGAGGAGGGCCTGACGGGCGTGATCGACCTGCTGCTGCGCTGACCGGCCACCTCCCGCCGCAAGCCCACCGGCCGCCACTTGCCGCTGCGGACTGACCGGCCGCCACGTCGCGTCCCGGGCTCACCGGCCGCCCGGCCGCCACTTCCCGCCGCGAGCCCACCGGCCGCCCCGGGCTGACCGGCCGCCACCTGCCGCCGCGAGCCCACCGGCCGCCACCTCCCGCCCCGGGCTGACCGGCCGCCACCTGCCGCCCCGGAAGCGACCGTGCTGGTCCCGGTCCTCGACGAACGCCTGTCCGGCGCGTTCACCACTCTCCCTGGGCGCGCCCGGCGACGCGGACCTGGCCCGTGGCGGGCACGGCCCTCTCGCCCACGTCGAGGGTGAGGTGCGCCGACAGGGATCGCAGCAGGTCGGCGGCGTCGAAGAGGGCGCCGGCGGAGGCGACGCCGGTCGTCCTGGTGCGGCCGGTGAGGATGCGGTGCACCGCCTCCACCACGAGCGGGGCGGTGACGGCGTAGATGTCCTGGCCGCCCGCCACGGCCCGCCGCTCGGTGGTGCCGGAGCGGACGACGACGTCGACGAGGAAGGTCTGCGCGGACCGGCCGCGCTCGTCGACGGCGGTCGGCGCCGGGGTGTCCGGGGACGCCAGGTCCCTGGCCGCGTCCAGCGCCATCGCGGTGCGCACCTCGGGGATGCGGAGGTGGCTGGGGAGGGTGACGACGTCGGCCATGGTGAACTCGTCGACGACGGTCCTTCGCCCCAGTGGGGCGGGGAACTCCCAGTCCAGCAAGGGCTGTTCATCGTCGTGGTACTCCAGCCTCCCGCCCGTGAAGCGGACGTGGCGGCCGTCGCGGCGCGCACGGGAGACCTGCCCGGCGGTGCGGGTGCCGGCGGTGGGGTGCCAGTCGCTGAGGCCGTAGGCGACGCGCGCCTCGTCGGCCTCCGTCCAGTCGCCCATGGCGGTGGTGGCGAGCAGGTCGCCGAGGCCGCCGAAGAAGGCCATCGCGGGGAGGATCACCGCTCCCTCGGCGCGGGCGCGGTCCCCGTACCGCGCGAAGGTGTCCACGTTGGCCTCGATCTCCGCCGCCACGTCGACGTAGGGGACGCCTGCGCGCAGGGCCGCCTCGACGACCGGCCCGGCGGTCGTGGCGAACGGCCCGGCGCAGTTGACGACGGCCGCCGCACCGGCCAGCGCGCGGTCGAGCGAGGCCGGGTCCTCGGCGGAGGCGGGGCGGACCTCGAGTCCGGTGGGCGACGAGGCCGCCAGTTCCCGCAGCCTGGCGGCGTCCCGGCCGGCGAGCACCGGGACGAAGCCCCGGTCCAGCAGCTCCGCCACCACGAACCGCCCGGTGTGTCCGTACGCCCCGAACACCGTCACCGTGTGAGCCGATCCCATGAGTCTCCCCGTTCTCCGCGGCGTTCTCCGCGTCGCCCCGTGCCGTGCCCACATCGTCGCCCGCGGGTGACCGGCGCACGAGTGTCCGGAACGACACACCCCGTACACTTCCGGACATGGACGTGGGGAAGGCGTCGCGGCCCGGCGGCACCGTCGCGCTGGCCGTCACCGACGGCATGCTGCACTTCGAGGTCGCCATCGCCTACGAGGTGTTCGGCTTCGCGCCCGTCGACGTGACCGTCCCCTGGTACGACCTCTCGGTGTGCGGAACGGACGCGGTGCGGGTCGGCCGGTTCCGGCTGGATCCCGACGCGGGCCTCGACCGGCTGCCGTACGCCGATCTCGTGATCGTGCCCGGCTGGGCGGACGTCGACGTGGCCCCGCCCGCGGAACTGGTCGACGCGGTGCGGTCCGCCCACGAGGCCGGGGCCCGTGTGGCCTCCCTGTGCACGGGGGCGTTCGTGCTGGCCGCGGCCGGTCTCCTGGACGGCAGGCGGGCCACGACCCACTGGGCGCACACCGACGTCCTCGCCGCCCGTCACCCGCGGGTCGAGGTCGACCCGGACGTCCTCTACGTCGACAACGGCACCGTCCTCACCTCCGCCGGCAAGGCCGCCGCGCTCGACCTGTGCCTGCACCTGGTCCGCCTCGACCACGGCTCGTCGGTCGCCAACTCGGTGGCCCGCCGGCTCGTCGTACCGCCCCACCGGGCGGGCGGCCAGGCCCAGTTCGTCGCCGCGCCCGTGCCCGACCGGGACGACCATCCCCTCTCCGCGCTGCTCCCCTGGATCGTCGACCGCCTCGACCGGCCGCTCACCGTGGAGGACCTGGCCCGCCAGGCCGGGATGAGTTCCCGGCACCTCGGCCGGCACTTCCGTACGGCGACCGGCACCAGCCCGTTGCAGTGGCTCCTCACCCAACGCATCCGACGCGCCCAGGAGTTGCTGGAGACCACGGACCACGGCGTCGACGCCATCGCCGCCGCCACCGGCATGGGCACGGCGGCGACCCTGCGACGGCACTTCAACCGCACGATCGGCGTCCCGCCGGACACGTACCGGCGCACGTTCCGTACCGGGTGACCTAGGTCACGGTCCCTGATGTCAGGATCGCGGGGGCTGTCCGGTCAAGGAGGTGCGGGCACACGCACCGCACCCATGACGACACAGGAGCCCACCATGGAAGCCCGGTTGAACCTCATGGCCAGCCCCGTCACGGCCAAGGTCATGAAGCACATCGTCGCCGCCGCCATGACCCTCGGGGAGTCGACGGTGCCCGCCGCGACCCGCGAACTGGTGATGCTCCGCGCCAGCCAGATCAACGGCTGCGCCGGCTGCATCGACATGCACACCAAGGACGCCGCGGCGGCCGGGGAGACCGCGCAGCGCCTCCACCTGGTGGCGGCCTGGCGCGAGGCGAAGGTCTTCACGGAGGCCGAGCGCGCGGCCCTCGAACTGGCGGAGGAGGGCACGCGCATCGCCGACGCGGCCGGTGGCGTCCCCGACGAGGTCTGGGCCAATGCCGCCAAGCACTACGACGAGGAGCAACTCGCCGTGCTGGTCGCCCAGATCGCCCTCATCAACGCCTTCAACCGCGGCAACGTGATGACGCGGCAGCCGGCGGGGGACTACGTGGTGGGCCAGTACCACTGAGGTCGGATCCCGGTGTCGGCTCGGGCGGGTGACCCCGCCGGGGCCGACGCTCGCGCCCCGCCCGGTCAGCGAGCCGCGGGTACCGCCGGGAAGGTGACCTTCGTCAGTTCCTCCGACACCGTCCACAGCCGCCGCGCCGCCTCCGGGTCGCTCGCCGCCGCCGTACGTCCCACCAGCGTCGGGCCGCCCCGCAGCTCCGCCGTGCCGTCGGGGCCGACGTAGCCGGCGCCGGGGAGGTCCGCCGTCGCCGCGTACAGGGTGGGCAGCGCGCCCGCCCGGTCGTCCTGGGCGACGAACCGGTTGCCGAGGCGCATGAAGGCGCGGGCGACGGGGTTCGCCGCGTGGCTCTGGAGGTTGGTGGCCGCGTATCCCGGGTGGGCGGCCAGGGCGCGGACGCGGGAGCCCGACTCCGTGAGGCGGCGCTGGAGTTCGAGGGTGAAGAGGAGGTTGGCCAGTTTGGACTGCGCGTAGGCGGCGCGCGGCGTGTAGTCCGCGTCCAGGTTCAGGTCGTCGAAGCGGATCGTCGCCCTGCCCCAGCGATGCGCACCGGAGGAGACGGTGACGACGCGGTCGGTGACGTACGGCAGGAGCAGGTTCGTCAGCGCGAAGTGGCCGAGGTGGTTGGTGCCGAACTGCATCTCGAAGCCGTCCCGCGTGCGTCGCCGCGGGAGCATCATCACGCCGGCGTTGTTGATCAGCAGGTCCAGCGGGCGGCCCTGCCAGGCGTCCGCGAAGTCGCGCACGGAGGACAGGTCCGCCAGGTCGAGGCGGCGCACCTCCGTGCTGCCGGTGAGGGTCGCCGCCGCCGCACGGCCGCGGTCCAGGTCCCGCACGGCGAACACCACGTGTGCGCCCGCGCGGGCCAGGGCGTCCGCCGCGGTGAGCCCGATGCCGCTGTTGGCGCCGGTCACGACGGCCGTGCGGCCGGTGAGGTCGGGCAGGCGGGTCGCGTTCCCTCGCTTGTTCACGTCAGTTGCCATGACCTCAATGTAGACGCCGCCAACAATGATGACAATGCCTACAATGGTGTCGCTGCCAACAAAAGTGGCAGCGACAACATCGGGATACGATGACCGCCATGCCCGAAAGCCGCCCCTACCACCACGGTGACCTGCGCGCCGCCCTCCTGGAGAGCGCCGAGCGCACCCTGCGGGAGAAGGGTGTCGGCTCCCTGTCGCTGCGCGAACTGGCGCGTGAGACCGGCGTCAGCCATGCCGCCCCCGGCCGTCACTTCAAGGACAAGCAGGCCCTGCTCGACGCCCTGGCCCTGGTCGGCTACGACCGGATGGCCAAGGCCCTGGACACCGCCCACGCCCCCGCGCTCCCGCTCCAGCCCCGCCTCACCGCCCTCGCCCGCGCCTACCTCACCTTCGCCACCGAGAACGCCGAACTCCTGGCCCTGATGTACGCCCGCAAGCACGAACCCGAGGCCGCCGAGCAGATGGCCGCCGGGGTGGACCGTACGGTGGGCGCCCTGGAGCGGGTCATCGCGGACGCGCAGCGGCACGGCGAGATCATCGACGGCGACCCGGAGCAGCTCACCCTCTTCACGGGCGCCGCCCTCCACGGCCTCGCCGCCCTGACGGCGGGCGGCATGCTCGACGAGACGGCGGTCCTCGCCATGACCGACGACCTGGTCCGCGTCCTGCTGCACGGGCTGACCCCCCGCTGAGCCGTACGCCCGGCCCGACCGCGGCATCACTCCCTCACCGCGCACCGCGAAGTCCGGCCGGCGTCGCACGGCTCCGCCCGCCTCACGCCGCCGCCAGGTCGCACCACACGTACTTGCCCCGGTGCCCGAACCGGGACAGCGGGTGCCAGCCCCACACGTCGGCGCAGGCCCGGACCAGGGCGGTGCCGCGCCCGTTCTCGGCGTTCGCGAGATCCGCCAGGTCGTCCGGCGGGTCGGGAGGTGCCGGGTTCGCGTCCCACGCGCCGATCCGCAGAACCCCGTCCGCCCAGCTGACACGCAGGACCGCCGGCCCCTTGGTGTGCAGAACGGCGTTGGACACCAGCTCCGAAGCGATCAGCTCCGCGGTGTCCACCAGGTGGATGAGCCCGTACATGGTCAGGATCAGACGCAGGGTGCGACGGCAGATCGGGACGGCTCTGAGGTCGTTGGGCAGGGAGAGGGAGTACTCCCAGGCGCCGGAAGTGGATTCGGGCATGCGTCAGCTCCAGGTGGGGGGTGGGTGAGTGAAGGCGCGGTGGCATTGCCGCGACCGCCATGGCAGGACGGTGCGGTGCGCTTCCGCAGGGTGTTCAACGCATCACCGACGGTAGAGCCACAATTTGGGACCGCGCAAGCCGTTGCGTAATCTGCTCCCCGAACGAGGCAAGGAGGAAGTCGTGGCCCGCAGATCCCATGTAACTGCCCGCCAGGCCCGATTGGGTGCTGAGCTACGGAAGCTTCGCGAAGCCGCCGGGCTGAAAGGACGTGAGGCCGCCGCCCTCCTCGGCACGGACTCTGCCCAGATGAGTCAGATCGAGTTCGGGACCGCAGGAGTCAGCGAGGCCCGCGTACGACGGCTTGCAGCGCACTACTCGTGCACGGACAACGCTCTGATCGAAGCGCTGGTGGCCATGGCCACAGATCGGACTGTTGGCTGGTGGGAGGAGTACAGAGGCAAGCTACCGACTCCGTTTCTCGATATCGCCGAACTGGAACACCACGCGGCGTACCGGCTGGACATGGAGTTCCTGAACATCCCAGGACTTCTCCAAACCGAGAACTACGCTCAGGCGGTGTTCTCGTACCGGGTCCCTGAACTCCCAGCGCAGGAGACGGAGTTGCGCGTGCAGCACCGCATGCAGCGCAGAGCGGTCCTCGAAGGATCCGCACCCATCCCGTACGAGGCGGTGATTCACGAGGCCGCTCTTCGTATCAGAGTCGGCGACCGCGCTGCCGCACGCGCTCAACTCACCCGTCTCCTGGAACTGTCGGAAGCCGACAACGTCACCGTCCGCGTCATCCCCTTCGACCTCGATGGATTCGGCGGCGCGTGGAGCACGATGATGTATGCCGGTGGCCCGGTCCCCAAGCTGGACACGGTCGTGCGCGACGTCACCGCCAACGGCACAGCCTTCGTGGACTCCGAGGCTCAACTCAGTTCCTTTAGAACGCTCTTCCGTAAAATCGAGGCAGCATCACTCACGCCCGACCGTTCGCGTGACTTCATCCACCGACTTGCTAAGGAACTGTGAGGCAGCCAATGACCACCCCCGACACCTGGCAGAAGTCATCCTTCTCCGGCGGCGGGGACGGCTCCAACTGCCTCGAACTCGCCTCCACCCCCACCACCCTCCACCTCCGTGAGAGCGACACCCCCGCCACCGTCCTCACCACCACCCCCGCCCCCCTCACCCACCTCCTCGACGCCATACGCGCCCACGTTCTCTGAGGGAGGGGCCCGCGGGGCGGCCGGGGCAGGGCCTGCCCAGATGGGTCCAGCCGGGCAGGCCCCCGATCCCGCGGAGCGATCAGCGTTTGAGCGTGAAGGTGAAGTCGCCGGTGACCTTGCCGGTCAGGCGGACCGCCGAGACGAGCTTCCCCTCCTCGATCAGTTTCTCGACCTCGGCCCGCGAAAGGCCGCATCCCTCAGCGATCAGCCGCACCGGACGGACGGGTATCCGTGCCGTGAAGCGGACCGAGATGTCGATCACCTCGCGGTCGAGGTGATCCGAGCCGCCCGTGGAGAGACGCCAGGCGTCGTCCCAGTCGAGGGCGATGCGGTTACGGCGCCGTAGGGCCGGGTCCTGGAGCAACTCGGCCGCCAGACCGGGGTCGTTGTCGTGCAGCCGGTCCAGCAGCTCGGGCCGTACGGAGCGCACGTTCATCCGCTCCAGGACCGTGAGCTTCGCCGTCGCCCCGCAGGCGGTGCAGAGGACGAGGAGCCAGGCGTCGAGGAGCTTGTGATGGGCGTTGACGCGGAATTTGCCGTTGGCCCGGAAGCGCTCGGACGCGCACGTGTGGCAGCGGCGGAGAACGACGGGCAGGCAGGTGGGAGCGACCACCCAGTTTTCGAGCAGCACAGAGATACACCGGTTCCAGTGTGAGAAGTCCGCAGCAAGAAGGAGCGCGGCGCGACAGGCGCGACGCGCGACGATTCAGCGCTCGGGGGGTCTCACACGGTGTACAACGGCATGTCCTTGGCTGGGGGGCGTGGTCCGGGAGCACGGTAGTGGTGCGGGGCGGCGCACCTCCACCGTTTTTCGAGCGTGTGGGTCAGACGTCCACGGCCTCCACGACCTCCACCCCGTCTCCCACCGTCACCTTCCCCTCCCGTACGACGGTGAAGTACGCGCCGAACACGATTCCGTCCTGCGCCTTGCGGTAGTCCGCCAGGGTGCGCAGCGGTTCGGGGCCCGCCCGGCGGCCCGTCTCCTGGTCGACCATCGTGATCGCGCAGCGGACCGTCGGTTCGGTGAGGGCGAGTTCCGTGGAGCCGACCGACAGGCGGGCGGCCGTGTCCTCGGTGTGGGGGGTGTCCCAGCCGTCCACGACGATGTTGGGGCGGAAGCGGTTCACGGGGAGCGGGGCGACGCCCCGTTCGGTCAGGTGGCCGTTGAGCCGGTCCAGGCTCGCTCGTGAGACCACGTGCAGGCGGCTGTGGTTGGCCGCCGTGCCGCCGGGGGTCTTGCGTACGCGCAGCAGCCGGCTCGGGCGGCCCAGAACCCCCGTCACCCACGCGGCGGCCGCCTCGCCCTGGTCGACGGCGCCGTACGGCTGTCCCGGCAGGTCCATGACCTCCTGGGCCTCCTCCTTCCCGGCCACCCTCAGGTCGTCCCGGTCCGGCGCCCGCAGGGTCAAGTCCCCCCGGTGGCCCACCGAGTGGGGGGTGATCAGCGCCAGGCCGGGGTCGCCCCACTGCCAGCGCAGCTCCCCCGCCTCGTCGACGATCACGTACGCCCGGTCGTGCGGCAGCCCGTCGGGCGTGATCCGCGCCTCCGGCACCGTGATTCCGGCGCAACCCTTCACCGGGTAGTACGTCAGCTCCGTGACCCTCGCCCGTTCCGACACCGCGGTTCCCCTTCCCCCGTCTTGCCCCGTCAGCTGATACGACAAGTTTTGCCGCACGTGATGAGTTGCGGCGGGCGTTCGTCCGTACTCCTGTGTGTTGGACCCCGCCGGGCACGGACGAGCACGGGCGGTGTCCCCGATCAGGCAGGAGGAACGGTGCGCTTTTCGCGGAACGCGATGGGAACTGCCTTCGTGGGCGGCGCCCTGAGCTTGACCCTCGCGGCTCTGGCCTATCCGTCGATGCTGGGACTGGACACGGTGTCCACCTCGAACGACCGGATCATCGCCAACACCCAATGGGGGCCCTTGACGGAGGGCGACCGCGACTTCGTGGTCAAGGTGCGGGCGGCCGGGCTCTGGGAGTACCCCCTCGGCGTGATCGGTCTTCAGAAGGGGCAGAGTCCGGCGGTCAAGACCGCCAGCGAGCACCTGATCGACGGTCACGCCTCCCTCGACACGACCTGCCGCAAACTCGCGCCCATGCTGAACATCACCCTGCCCAACGTGGCCAGCCCGCAGCAGGTGGCGTTCGTCAACACGATCAACGCGAAGACGGGCAAGGACTTCGACGTCGAGTTCGCGAACATCCTCCGCATGACGCACGGTTCGATCTTCAACACCATCGCGAAGGTCCGCTCCACCACCAAGAACACCCTCATCCGGGCCCTGGCCGACCAGGCCAACGACACCGTCCTGGACCACATCACGGTGATGGAGAAGACCGGCATGGTCGACTTCGACCAGACGCTCTTCCAGCAGACCACTCCGCCGAAGCTCCCCCAGTCGGACCTGACCCCGCCGCCCCCGCCCGTGGGGCAGCCGCTGGTCGTCCTCACCCCGCCGCCCACCGCCACGTCCACACCTGTGGACATCGACGCCGCGGCGGCGGGAGGCGGGCCCGCTCCGGCACCCGCCCCCACGCCGACGGGGTGAGTCCGGCCGCCCCGAGGCGTTCGCTACGCCAGCCAGACCGTCGTGTCCGGGCCGATCCGGCCGTCGCCGTCCAGCGGGGCGCTGCTCAGCAGCACCTCGCCCGGCGGGCGCGGCACCGGCGCGTCCGACAGGTTGGCGACACACCGCCAGCCGTCCGAGCGGGCGAAGGCCAGCACACCGGGCGGGGTGTCCTGCGCCCAGGTGAGGTCCTCACCGTCCAGCAGCTTGCGGCGCAGGCGCAGGGCCGTGCGGTACAGCTCCAGGGTCGAGGCGTCCGTGCCGTCCTGCGCCTCGACGGCGTACCGCGCGAAGGACTCCGGCTGCGGCAGCCACGCGCCGCCCGCGCCGAAGCCGTACGACGGGCCCGTGGTCGTCCACGGCAGCGGCACCCGGCAGCCGTCGCGGCCCTTGCGGACCCGGCCCGTCTGTTCCCACAGCGGGTCCTGGAGGACCTCCACGGGCAGGTCGGCGACCTCCGGCAGGCCGAGTTCCTCGCCCTGGTAGACGTACGACGATCCCGGCAGCGCCAGCATCAGCAGCGTGGCGGCGCGGGCCCGGCGCAGGCCGGCCTCCCCGTCGACGTGCGGGGCGTGGCCGTCGGACAGCAGCCAGGCGTTCTGGTCCGTGCCGGGCGGAAGCATCAGGCGGGAGGCGTGGCGTACGACGTCGTGGTTGGAGAGCACCCAGGTGGCGGAGGCGCCGACGGCGCGGGCCGTGGCCAGGGACGCCGTGATGACCTCGCGGATCGCCTCGGTGTCCCACGGCGCTTGCAGGTACTCGAAGTTGAAGGCCTGGTTCAGTTCGTCCGGGCGGGCGTACAGCGCGCGGCGGGCGCCCGGCACCCACGCCTCGGCGACCGCCGTCCGGGGCGGGGTGTAGGCGTCCAGCAGACGGCGCCAGTCGCGGTAGATCTCGTGGACCTCGTCGCGGTCGTAGAAGGGGTGGGTGCCGGGGGCGAGGGCGGTGAGCGCGTCCTCACCGCTCAGCCCCACCGCGCCGAGGTCGCGCAGCGGCTCGCTCAGGTCCTTGACCAGGGCGTGGGCCACGTCCACGCGGAAACCGTCCACGCCCCGGTCGGACCAGAAACGCAACGTGGTGCGGAAGTCCTCACGGACCTCGTCGTGGTCCCAGTTCAGGTCCGGCTGCTCGCGGGCGAAGAGATGGAGGTACCACTGGCCGTCCGCGACGCGCTGCCAGGCGCTGCCGCCGAACACCGACTGCCAGTCGGTGGGCGGGAGTTCGCCGTGCGCGCCGCGTCCGTCCCGGAAGACGTAGCGGTCGCGGGCCGGGGAGCCGGGGCCGGCGGCCAGGGCCTCCTCGAACCACACGTGGCGGTGCGAGGTGTGGTTGGGGACGATGTCGACGATCACCTTCAGTCCGAGGCGGTGCGCTTCGGCGACCAGCGCGTCGACGTCGCGCAGGCTGCCCAGGCGCGGGTCGACGTCACGGGGGTCGATGACGTCGTAGCCGCCGTCGGCCAGCTCGGACGGGTAGAAGGGGCTCAGCCAGAGGGCGTCGACGCCGAGCGCGCCGAGGTACGGGAGGCGCTCGGTGATCCCCCTCAGGTCGCCGAGGCCGTCGCCGTCGGCGTCGGCGAAGCTGCGCGGATAGATCTGGTAGACGACGGCCTGCCGCCACCAGTCGGGGTCGCGGGTGGAGAAGTCGGGGGCGGACGGCTGGTCTGTCTCGGATGCGGGCACGAAGTCGGTCACGCACACAAGCTTGTCCACTTTGCCGGGAAGGGGAACGTCCGCACCTTCCGGAAGGGATCATTCCGCACGTGGGCGAGATGTGACGGGATCTTGAACTCCCTTGGTTTCGCCGCAGGTTGACAGGTATCTGCCTGTCGAACCACGATGAGCCCGCACCGTGGCGCACGTGACCAATGGGCCCGGTGTCTCTTCTGAACCGCACCATCACCCGGGCATCGCCATGTCGCGACGCCGCCGTGATGGGCACTCGCACTCGCACTCGCCAAGATGGGAATCGCATGTCCATAGCGAGACGTGTTTCCGTACGCCGCCTGCTGGGGACGGGCACCGCGTCACTCGCCCTGTGCGCCGCGTCCGTCGCCGCCGCCTCCGGGGCCTGGGCCGGCACCGGAACACCCGGCGGAGACGGCTGGAAGTCCGGCGGCCAGTACCAGCCGGGCACCGGGGCGGGCACCGAGACGGAGACCGACGGCTGCCAGTTCTCGCTCGACGGCACGCACTTCCAGGGCTCCGTCAGGATCGACGACCAGAACTTGAAGCCGACCGCCGACGGCCGGATCCACCTCACCGTGCGGACCGCCGACAAGGCCACCACCTGCACCGCCTCGCTCGCCTCCTACCTGGCGCACGGCCCCGACTTCCGGACCTCGGGCGAGCAGGTCTTCGTCGACTTCGACACCGTGACGGTCAGGCCCGGCGCGACCGACACCCTCGACATCGCCGTGCCCGACGCGGGCTGCTACGCGCAGCTCGACCTCTACCGGGGCGCCGTGAAGTTCGACGGCAGGCTCGACGCCCAGGACGGCTTCGACCACGGCGACCTGCCCAAGGGGCCGGACCGCCCGGTCATCAAGGACAAGCTGATCGCCGCCTGGAACGGCGGCGCGAAGGACTGTACCCCGGCCGAGCAGCCGCCGGCCGAACAGCCCCCCGCCGAGCAGCCGCCGGCCGAGCAGCCCCCGGCCTCCCCGTCCACTCCGTCGGAGACCTCCTCGACGCCGTCCACCGAGGCGCCGCCGGAGAGCCCCTCCGAAACCACTCCCGCGGCGGCCCCGTCGACCTCCGCCCCGGCCCCCTCCGCCTCCCGGTCCACCCCGGCCGCGGCCCCCACCCCCCACGGCGGTGGCGGCGGCGACCTCGCCGAGACCGGCGCCGACAGCAACACGCCCGTCATCGCGGGCGGCGCGGCGGCTCTGCTGCTGGGCGGCGCGGCGATCGTCGTCGCGACCCGGCGCCGCAGGGGCGGCCAGGCGTCGTAGCGGCGCCCAGCCTCGTAGGGGCGTGCCAGCCGCGCGGGGGTCGAGGGCCCGGTGAGCCGTCGTCACCCGCGCGGGGGATCGGCTACGGCTTCTCCACCGTCGTCAGCCACAGGCTCACGTACCGCTCCACGTCGACCCCCAGTCCGACGTCCACCAGGGCCTGCTCGCGCGGACCGTGGTGGATCTCGGACTCGCCGGGGCGGGGGCGGCGGTCGACGACGGTCTGGCCCCGGGTGGCTCCCGGGGCCAGGCTCACCTCGACCGGGAGGCGTTCGGTGGTCAGGCCGTCCGGGTCGACGACCGCGCAGACCGCGCCCGCGTCCCCGAGGCCGCCCGTGGGGGTGGGGTCGCCCGAGGTCGCCGGATCACGGTGGGCGAGGAGTTCGCCCGCCAGCCGCAGGCGCGGCTCCGAACTGGCCCGCAGCCGCTGGACGTCGGCGGCCGGCACCAGGACCTCCTTGAAGACGTCCAGGCCGTACATCGTGATCGGCACCCCGGCCGTGAGGAGGATCGCGGCCGCCTCCGGGTCGTGCCACACGTTGAACTCCGCGACCGCCGTCGCGTTGCCGGTCGCCACCGCGCCGCCCATGAACACGATCCGCTCGATGTTGCCCACCACCTCCGGGTGCGTGCGCAGCAACAGGGCGATGTTCGTCAGGGGCGCCATCGGGATCAGGGTCACCGGCCTCGGCGAGGCGAGGATCTCCCGGCGCAGCAGGGTCACCGCGTCCACGTCGACCGGACGGCGGGTGGGCGCGGGCAGCCCGAGGTCGCCCATCCCGTCCTGCCCGTGCACATGCCGTGCCGTGCGCACCGGCTCGATCAGCGGGCGCTCGGCACCCCGCGCCACCGGGATGTCACCGGCGCCGGCCTGCTCCAGCACGGTCAGGGTGTTGCGGACGACACCGTCCACGTCGGTGTTCCCGGCCACGCAGGTGATCGCCCGCACGTCCAGCCCCGGATGCCGTACGGCGAACAGCAGGGCCAGGGCGTCGTCGACCCCGGTGTCGCAGTCGATGATCACCGGGATGGGCTGACCGGTCACGGCGGCGCTCCTCTGCGTCTGTGCGGGCTGTTGCTTCTGTGACCTTACGCAGCGGGCCACAGTTCGGCTCCGTGATCCGCGGCACGGGCGGCGATCCGGTCCAGCAGCTCCGCCACCGGCACCGCCCCCGGACGCCTCCCGCCCCGCAGCCGTACGGCCACCACCGCGCCCTCCGCCTCCCGCTCCCCGATCACCGCCTGGTACGGCACCGGCCGCGCGGCCCGGTGGGCAGGGCCGGCGGGGTGGCGATTAACCCGGACGGACCGCCGCGCTGGTCGGCCGGCGGTGGCGGTGGTGCCGTGAGAGGGAGCACGCACCTCCGCGGTGCCGGGATCCGGGACGCCCTCGCACCCGGCCGCACCCCGCCCCGCGGACCCGATCCGGTGCGCACCGGCCACTCCAGGAGGCACCTCCGATGACCCGCCGTCCCCTCCTCGCCTCCGCCCTCGCCGTCACCGGACTGGTCGCCGCCAGCTCCTGCGCCACCCTCGGACTGGAGCACCCGCCGACCGCCCGGCCCGCCCCGCCCACCGTCGAGCGGTCCTCGGCCCGGCCCACCGCGCCGGTCGCCTCCCCCGTCCTCACCGACGCGCAGGCGCACGCCGCGCTCATCACCGACACCGACCTCGGCGAACCCTGGACCCCGACCCGCTCCCTCGCCACCTGGCGGGACGGCATGCTCAAGGCCACCGCGACGATCGCGGACTGCCAGAAACTCCTCGACGGCCTCTACAGCGACGAACTGCTCGGCGCCCCGCCCCGCGCGGTCGTCGCCCTCGACGACGCCGACACCGGCGCCCAGCTCCGCTACCAGCTCACCGACCGGCGGCCCGCCGACGTCGACCGCACCCTCGCCTGGCTGAAGACGCTGCCGCGCGAGTGCGCCCGCTTCACCGCCAAGGCCCCGGACGGCACGGTCCTCGACGCCACCGTCACCGAGCAGCCGCTGCCCGAGGTGGGCGACGTCCGCCAGGGCCTGCGCGTCGTCCTCACCAACTGGAACACCGACGGCGACCCGGTGGCCCTCGCCCTCGACGTCGCCACCGTCCGCGCGGGCCAGGACACCTTCACCCTCACCAACGGCGGCCTCACCGACGTCCCCAACGAGGCCACCCAGGCAGCGGTCCAACTGGGCGTGCAACGCCTCACGGAGGTACGCAAGCAGGGGCGGGTGCAGGTGTAGGGACGCGGCCGGTCGGCCGACCTCGCGCCGGCCCGCCGCCAGGGCCGGGGCGGGCGACCACGCCCCGCCCGACGCTTCGACGGGTCACGCGCCCCTGCCCGGTCACGCGCCCCGCCGGGCGGGTGACCCAGGGGCGGAGGCGGGCGGCCGGTTCCGTCCGGGGGCGGGAAGCCCATCCGAGGGTGGCGACCACGACGGAGGCCCCGCCTCGCCCCCCCTGCCCGGCCGGGTGGTCGCAGGGAGGGCGGGGGCCGGGGTGGGTCGGTCGTGGTGGTTCGGGGGCGCTCGGAGAGGGGCGGCGGGTGTTCTTCAGTCCGGGTCGAACCGGGTCGTGCCGCCGACGATCTCCCGGGCCATGTCCGTGACCGTGCGCCCCTCCGCGAAGGCGTGGGCGCGGAGGAGGGCGAGGGCCTCGTCGGGGTGGACTCCCCGCTGGGCCATGACCATGCCGATCGCCTGGTGCACGCCGTCGTGGCCGGTGGCCAGCGGGCTCAGCCAGACGTCGTCGCCGTACCGGCCGGCGTCCTCGCCGCGGGGCAGGGCCATGATGGCCACCGTCACCACGTCCGCCACCAGCCGTGCCGTGCGGACGTCGTCGGCGGCCAGCTCCCCGGGGACGTCCCGGTAGAGGTCCAGGGTGCCCACGCACACCGCCCGGTCGCCCAGCGGCAGCGCGTACACCGCCCGGACCCCGGCGGCGGCCGCCTGCTGGGCGAACACCGGCCAGCGCGACGCGTCCCGGCCCGCCGTGAGGTCGGCCGCGAACACCGGCGCACCCGTCTCCGCGGCCCACAGGCAGGGTCCGTCACCCAGGGTGGCCTGCATCTCCATCAGGTGCGCGGCCCGCTCGCTGCTCGCGCTCACCGGTACGGGCATCCCCTCGCCGCGCAGCGACACGCTGGCGCCGATCACCGGCAGCAGCCGTACCGCCGCCGAGCACAGCCGCTCGGGTACGTCCCGGGGTTCCGCCCCGCGCACTTCCTGGGCGATCACCTCGGCAGCCCGTTCCCGGTTCCGGTCGGTCATGGCGATCACCTCCGTCCGCGGGTGTCGGATCCCTCCTGGCCCGCCGGGTACCGCCCTCGCGGCCACCGGAAACCGGCCGGGCCCACGCCTTCTCGTACGGGCCCGCGGGCTGCTCGGCCCGCGGGACCGTCAGCGCGTCCGGAACCGACGGCCGGCCCGAATCCGCGGGCCGGGGGCCCTTCGGGGAGCCGGAGGCCGGTCACCGTCGCCCGCGTGTCGGCGGGCGACGGGTACGCCTCGCGGACCCGGCCCCCGGCCGATCCCGGCCCCGGCGGCGCCGTCGGCCGCGGGTCGGGCGAGCCGGCGAGCCGGGTGACACACCAGGTGCCGTCGGCGGCGTGGGTGACGAGGCCGGTCCCACGCCCCACGCGGCCGCTGAAACGGTGGCCGCTACAGCGGTGGCTGCGCGGGTGCCGGCCCCAGGGTCGTCGTACCCGGCGCCGTACGGTGGCCCAGGCCCGTGCGGTACGCGTCCAGCGCGGCCTCCACCCGGCCGGTGCGGCGCAGCAGGTCGCCGAGGAGGCGGCACAGGTCGGCGAGGTCGCCGACGGCGCCCGCACGCTCCAGCAGGCTCAGGGCCCGGACGTAGTGCTCCTCGGCGGAGTCGGTGTCGCGGGCGTCCTCGGCGATGATGCCGAGCAGGCGGTGGGCGCCGGCCGCGTGCATGGCGCCGCGCTCCGAGGAGAGGTCGCCGAGCACCCCGTGCAGCAGGGCGGCGGCCTCCTCGGACTTGCCGCGGCGGTGCAGGACGTCGGCCAGCTCGACGGCGACCTGGCTGATGTAGAGGGCAGCGCGCTGGGCCGAGAGCATGGCCTGGGCCTGCCGCAACTCGTCCTCGGCACGCTCCAGTTGGTTGTTCTGGGCGTAGACGTACCCGCGCATCCAGTGGCAGTTGGCGAGTTCGGTGCGCAGATGGAGCTGGCGGTACAGCTCGGCGGCCTTGGCGAGGGAGGCGTCGGCCTCGGCGAGGCGGCCCTCCGCGAGGAGGGTGCGGGCCACCGAGCGGTGCATCCGGGCGACGAGAGCCGGATCGCCGACCTGGGGCGCGAGGGCGAGGGCGAACTCGGCGGCCTGGGCGGCACGGGCCTGGGCACCCATGTCCATGTAGGGGCCGATGACGGAGGCGTAGAGCAGCAGGAGCGCGTCGGGGTCGTGCAGGCCACCGCGGTTCAGCTCGTCGAGGGTGGACTCCAGCAGGTAGACGGCGTACCGGAGTTCTCCCGTGAGGTAGTGGGCGACGGCCCGGCCGCGGAGGGCGGGGACGCGGGCCGGGAGCGGCGCGTGCGCGAGGCACCGCTCCGCCCGCTCGAAGTGCCGGCGGGCCGTCTCCAGCTCACCGGTGTCGATGCCGCACTCCCCGAGCCCCAGCAGGGCGGTGGCCTGCTCCTCCACGAGGCCGTGTTCCTCGGCCTCCGCGAGCAGCTCCGCGTACTGCCGTGCCGCCTGCTCGGCCTCCCCGGTGGCCAGGGCACGCTGGGCCTCGGTGAGGCGTAGCCGCAGAGCGGTGACGAGCCGGGCGGAGCGGCCGGTGGCCAGCTCCTCGAAGTCCACGCCGAGCCGCTCCGCGATGTGCTTGAGCGCCTCATCGGAGGGCCGCACCCGGCCGGCCTCCAGGGTCGAGACATAGGCGGGGGTGTAGGTCGGCTCGGCCAACTGGCGCTGGGTCAGCCCCTGTTCCGTCCGCATCCGCTGCACCCGGCGCCCGATGACCTCCGGTTCGTCCCGCTCACCCACGGCCCGCAACACCCCAACTCCCCCTGAGCCCCTTGCCGTTCGGCTCGCGGAGCCTCTAGGTTAAACGGCGTGTTAAGCATGCTTAATACACCGTTGACGTCATGGCCGCCGACGTTGTCGCTTTTTGTCCACTGTCACTTCGGGTCCAGTGTCACTTCGGGTCCAGTGTCACTTCGGGTCCAGTGTCACTTCGGGTCCAGTGTCATCGCGTCCACCGTCATTCCGTGTCCACCGTCATTCCGTGTCCGCCGTCACTTCGGACCGCTGTCGCCGCCGAACGTTGCGAGGTCGCCGTGCAGGAACGCCCATCCGCACCCTACGGGCGCCCCTCCCCGCGGTACGCGAGAGCCGTGACGGCGGCCGTCATCGCGGTGGCGGCGCTGATCACCGCCGCCAACGCGGTCCCGGCCCGCGCCACGGACACCCCCCGCCCGTCGGCCGGCGTGGAGCGGACCGGCCGGTGACGGGCGGGCGCGCGCCGGACGGCCGGGCGCCCCGAGGCGGGGACGGGAGACCCTGAGGGTTGTGCCATGGCCCGGCAGGGATCGCGGGACCGGCCCCGGCAGGGATGACGGGACGACCCTCAGCCCTGCGTCTGGAGTTGGCGGAGCTGCTCGCGGACGTGGTCCAGGGCGCCCTGCCGACGGCCCGGGACCCGGCCGCGCAGATCCGCGAGCGCCGGCCCGAGATCGCGGGCCCTGCTCCGGTCCGCGATGCGCCCCCACTGGTGGTGGGCCCGGTCCACGGCCGCCTCGACCGGCACCGCGTCGACCGGTTGCCCCGCGGCCAGCCGGGCCGCCGCGACCGCCATCCACGTACGGCAGCTGCGCTCGGCGTCCCCCGCGAACATCGCCAGGTCCGCCCGCACCTCGGACCAGTGCAGGGCCTCCTCCGACCCGTCCCCGTGGGCGACCAGCGCGGCCTGCTCCCAGCGGGCGGCGAGAGCGTCGGCGGCGCGGTGATCACCGGCCTGGACGGCCGCCGTGATACTCGCGTGGGGGTCGTCCGCCCGCCCGTCCTGGTGCGCCCGCTGCCGGGGAGCCTGCGGACGAGGCCCGTCCGGGGCCACGAGCGGGGGCCCTGGGGCACCACCGGGGGCGGGAGGGAGGGGAGGGAAGGGAGCGGCGGGGACGAAACCCCTCGGGGCCCCAGCACCCAGCGGCACACCGGCCACACCGGCCACACCGGTCACACCGGTCACACCGGTCACACCGGTCACACCGGTCACACCGGCACCCGAGCGCACATCCCCGACACGGGCACCGGCACCGGCACCCGCACCCGCACCCGCACCCGACAGCACCAGATCCCCCACCTCCCCCTCTCCCGCGATCCGCGCCAGCGCCATCTGATGCAACTGCTCCAGCCCCGGCCGTCCCCCGCTCCGCAACACGGTCGCGACCGCCTTCATGTACGTGGGCGCCGCCATCCGCCGCCGCCCCACCGGAGGCGCGATCCGCCCGTACACGGCGACCCCCGCCCCGCACTCCAGCCCCCGCCCGCGCAGCCACCCCCACGCCTCGGCGTCCGCGTGCAGGTCGAGCAGCAGCGTCGTCGTCCCGGCGGCCCGCAGCCGCAGCTCCTCACGGAACCAGTGCCAGGGGAAACCGGTGTAGCGGACGGTCGACGGGGTCGTGCGGGCCAGCGCCAGATGCGGCAGCCGCTGCTTGCGGTCGAGCTGGACCTGACCGGTGATGAACACGGTCAGCGGTCCGGGGGCCGCCGCGGCGGCCCGCAGCCGGGTCAGCACGGCCTGCGGCTCCAGCGGATCGGCGAGTTCGACGACGTTCGCCGTGTCGGTGCCGGCCAGGACGGCGGGCGGCACGGCTGCGAGCACGGGGAGCACGGAGGCCGCGTCCACCAGGCACCCCTTGCCCACGGGTGAGGCCGCGAGGAGCAGCACGGTTCCGGGCATGGTCCCTCCCCCTGTCGATCACGTACGTCAGCACGGTAACCGCTGCCGCCGCGGACGGGGACCTCAGGCCCGCAAACGTCCCCGTACGGGCCCTTCGTCACCGTCCGGGCCGGTCCCGTCCGGGCCGGTCCCGCCCTGCGCACGTCCCGCCCTCCGCACGCCCCGCGCCACCGGCACTCCCGGCGGCGCTCCACCCGCTCCCCGCCCGCCGCCGCCGTACCGCGAAGACCGTCGTGTCGTCGATGAGGCGGCCGTCGCAGTGCCGCAGGGTGCGGTCCCGGACGTATCCGACCAGGCGGCCGGGTTCGACGATGCGCGGGTCGCGGGCCAGGCCGTCGGCGACGTCGTCGGCGAGCGGATAGAAGACGCCGGCGCAGTCCCGCGCCTCGGTGACGCCGTCGGTGACGAGCAGCAGCGTCTCCTCGGGGCCGACGGCGGCGCGCAGCACCGGCGGCGGGCCGCCGGGGGCGAGTTCGGCGAGGCCGAGCGGGAGTCCGCCGCCGTGCGGCAGCGCCCGTACCCCGCCCGGACCGACGGCGAGCGGCGCCTCGTGTCCGAACCCGACGACCTCGACCACCCCGTTCCCGCCGTCGGGGAAGCCCAGCAGGACCGCCGTGGCGAACCGGTCCCCGTCGGCGCGGCCGAGGGCGACGGTGTGGACGCGGTGGCGCCGCATGCGGATCTCCAGCCGTTCGGCGACCGTCGCGAGGTCCGCCTCGTGGTAGGCGGCCTCCCGGAAGGTGCCGAGGAGCGCGGCCGCCGCCTCCACCGCGCCCAGCCCCTTGCCCTGTACGTCGCCGAGGAGCACGCGGGTGCCGTGCGGTCCGGGCTGGATGTCGTAGAAGTCGCCGCCGACGCGGGCGTCGGCGTCGGCGGCCAGGTAGACCGCGGCGTGGTCGAGGCCGCCCCAGCCGGGCGGCAGCGGACGCAGCACCGTGCGGCGGGTGGTCTCGGCGATGTGCCGCATGTGCAGCATCCGCCGCTCGCCGCGCACCCGGAGCGCGGCGGCCAGGACGGAGAGCACCCCGCCGACCAGGACGAGGACGAAGTCGGCCGGACCCTCCCGGTACTGCGAGGGCCAGGCGGCGTCCGCGCCGACGTAGGTGACGAGCGCCAGCACGGCGAACAGGACCGTCACCCACACCCCGCACAGCGCCGCGGCGAGCGCGGCGACGAACACGCACCAGGAGACGATGCGGAACTCTCCGCTGGTGTTGAAGTCGACGACGGCGATGGTGACCAGCGTCAGCAGCGGCACCAGCCAGGTCACGCTGTGGCCGCGGAACTGAAGCAGCTTCTGGCGCTCCGGCACGTCCCGGCGCCGGGCGCGCGGGTCTCGCGCGAGCAGCCCCTGGCCCCCTCGGTCGCTCACCGTCCCAGCCAAACACGCCCGCACACGGGCCGCATCCCGGTCCACGCCCCGCACGGGCCACCCCCCACCGACTTGCCGCCGCCCGTGGCCAGGTGTGCCCTGGAAGCGGGGGTCGAGGAGAGAGGAGTGCTCCCATGGCTCACGCGGCACCCACACCGGGCATGCGGACACCGGCCCTGACCGGATCCGGTACGGACCACCTGCCCGACGTCTTCGACGAACGGACCCACCTGGTCGCGAGGTGGGCGGTGCCCGTCACGCTCGGGCTCGTCTACGGCTACTGGGCGGCTGCCAACCGGCGCAGCGGCGGTCCCGTCACCGGCTGGAACATCCTGTTCGGCTTCGTGGCGGCGCTCGCGTTCGCCGCGCTGTACGTCGCGATCCGCGCGGTGGCCCCGCGTCTGCGGCGGGAAGCGCACGCCCTGCTGTGGGCGCTGTTCGCCGGCTGCGCGATCGGTTTCCTCGTCAACCAGAGCGGGGCGAGCGTGCTGTACTCCGCGAGCGTCTCGCTGGCGGCCGCGGCGGGCCTCTTCGCGGCGATGTTCTACCGCTACTCCACGCACGGTGAAGCGGCGGGACACCGCGCCGGGTAGCTCCGCCCCCTGCCGCGCGTGGGCCCCGGCGATGGTCGCCGGGGCCCACGGCTCTCCTGATCCCGGAACATCCGGGCCCCGCCCGCCCACCACCACCCGACCGACCGTCCCGCTCGGCCCGCCCGCCCACCACCACCCCACTGACCGTCCCCACTCGGCCCGCCCGCCCATCGCCACCCGACTGGCCATCGCCACCCGCCCGCCCACCGCCACCCGACTGGCCGTCCCCGCTCGCGCGTCCGGCCCGTACGCCCTTGCCTGGAGGCGTGTCCCGACGTCCGCGGACCGCCGTGTCGGCCGCCCTGATCGCCCTGTCCTGCCTCCTGATGCCCTTCGGCGCACTGGCGGCGTGGGCGGCGTACGGCCTCACGGACACCGGCCGGTACGTCACCGCCATGGCGCCGCTCGCCGCCGACCCGGCCGTACGGGACGCCGTGGTCGACACGGTCGGCGACGGCATCCTGCGCAGGGCGGCGGTCGAACGCGGCCCGCTGCCGCCCGAGATCGCCCCCTTCGTGCGGGACGCGCTGCGCTCCTTCACCCACACCCGCGCCTACCGCACCGCGTGGGACGCGGGCAACGAGGCCGCGCACACCGCCGTGATGTCGGCCCTGCGCGACGACCGCGCCCACGAGGTCACCGTCGACCTGGCACCGGTGGCCGCCCGTGTCCGCGCCCAGCTGGTCGCCGACCGGGTGCCGTTCGCCGACCGGGTCCCGCTCGCGCACACCCGCGTCGCACTGCTCCCGGCCGATGAACTGGCCACCCTCCGGAAGGGCTGTCACGTGCTCGACCTCGCCGGTTTCTGGCTGCCCCTGGCCGCCGTCGTCCTGGCCGTGTCCGGCATCGCCGTCGCGGCGTGCCGCCGCCGCGCCCTCACCGCGGCGGCACTGGGCACGGCCCTGGGCGGCGCGTTCCTCGGCCTCGCGATCGCCGTCGCCCGCCACCTCACCCTCACGGACCTGCGCGACCCGTCCCGCCGCCCCGCCGCGGCCGCCGTCTACGACGCCCTGACGGCCACCCTGCGCACGGCGTCCTGGTTCCTGCTGGGCGTCGGCCTGGCGGTGGCCGCGGGGATGTGGCTCACCCGGTACGTGCGGGTGGGCCGCCTGATCCGCCGCCGGGCGGCTCCGACTCCCCTGCCAGCCACGCCAGTCGCCGCAGCGCCCGCTCCAACTCCCCCTCCGCCGCGGACGCCAGGCCGAGTCTGACCGCGTCCGGGGTGCGGTGCGGGTCGACGGTGAAGGCGGTGCCGGGGGTGACGGCGATGCCGTGCGCGGCGGCAGCGGCCGTGAAGGTGTCGGCCCGCCACGGTGCCGGCAGTTCCCACCAGGCGAAATAGGCGTGCGGGTCGGTCCGTAGGGAGAACCCGCCCAGGTGGGCCGCGAGGATCCGCTGCCGCCGGGCGGCGTCCGCCCGCTTCGCCGCCACCAGCCGCTCCACCGTCCCGTCCCCGGCCCACCGCACGGCCGCCTCCAGCGCGAACCTCCCCGCGCTCCACCCCCCGGACCGCACGGCGTCGGCCACCGCCTCCACCCGGTCCGGCGGTACGACGAGGAAGCCGGCCGTCAGCCCCGGCGCGACCCGCTTGGACAGGCCGTCGACGACGTGGGCCAGGCCGGGCGCGTGGGCGGCGAGCGGGGTGGCGTCCGGCCGGAGGAAGGACCAGATGCGGTCCTCGACGACGGGCAGCGCCAGGTCCACCACCGTACGGGCCAGTTCGTGCGCGCGGGTCCCGGTCATGGTCAGCGAGGTCGGGTTGTGCAGGACCGGCTGGACGTACAGGGCGGAGAGGGGAGCGGCGCGGTGCGCGGCGCGCAGGGCGTCCGGCCGCAGCCCCTCGCCGTCGCCGGCGACCGGCACGAGCACGATCCCCAGCCGCCCGGCGATCTCCTTGACCAGCGGATACGTCAGCTCCTCCACGCCGACGCGGCCACCGGGCCGGGCCAGGGAGGCGAGCGCTGCGGCGATGGCCTGGCGGGCGTTGCCCGTGAAGAAGAGCTGGGCGGGCTCCGGGCGCCAGCCGGGAACGGCGAGCAGCCGGGCCGCGGCGGCGCGGGCGACGGCGGTGCCGTCGGCCGCGGCGGGGCGCATCGCCTCGGACAGCACGTCGGCCCGCAGCAGCGGCGCGAGTCCGGACGCGAGCAGCTCCGACTGCCCCGGCGCGGTCGGGTAGTTGAGTTCGAGGTTGACCGGCGCGGCGGTGGCCGGTTCGACCAGGGCACGCCCCTGGGGGAGGGACGGTGCCGCCCGCACGAAGGTTCCCCGGCCGACCTCGCCCACCACCAGTCCGCGCCGCACCAGTTCGCCGTAGACGCGACCGGCCGTCGACGGGGCGATCCGCTGGGCGCGGGCGAACCGCCGCTGCGGCGGCAGTCGTTGCCCCGGTACGAGCCGCCCGCGCGCGATGTCGTCGGCGAGGCGATCGGCGATCAGCCGGTAGTCGCTCACGGTGGCTCCTGCCCTCCCCTTCCCGGCATTGCACCGAGGGCAAAGATCTTATTGCACCGAGGAGTGGGGCGGACCTAGGGTCGACGCATGGCACCCTTCCTCGCATACGAGGACAAAGGCGCGGATACCGACGGACGTATCCCCCTGGTCCTCGTCCACGGCCACCCCTTCGACCACACGATGTGGGCGCCTCAACTGGAGACCTTCGCTCCCACGCGCCGCGTCATCGCCCCCGACCTGCGCGGCTACGGCGCCTCTCCGGTCACCCCCGGCACCACCCTCCTCTCCCGCTTCGCCGAGGACATCGAGGACCTCCTCGACGACCTGGAGGTGGACACCTTCGTCCTGGCCGGAGTGTCGATGGGCGGCCAGATCGCGATGGAGTGCCAGGCCCGCCTCGGCGACCGCGTCCGGGGCCTGGTCCTCGCGGACACCTTCGCCGAACCGGAGACCCCCACCGGCCGGACCGCCCGCAACACCCTCGCCGACCGCCTCCTCACCGAGGGCATGCACGGCTACGCCCACGAGGTCCTCCTCAAGATGGTCGCCCCGCACGCCCCGCCCGCCGTCAAGGCCCACGTGCACCGCATGATGACGTCCACCCACCCCGAGGGCGCCGCCGCGGCCCTCCGCGGCCGGGCCGAACGCCCCGACTACCGGCCCGCCCTCCGCCGCGTCACCGTCCCCGCCCTCGTCGTCGTCGGCGCGGACGACGAGTTCACCCCCGTCCACGACGCGGAGACCCTGCACGCCCTGCTCCCCGACTCGACCCTGCGGGTGATCGACCACTGCGGCCACCTGCCCAACCTGGAGCGTCCGGCGGAGTTCGACGCGGTGCTGGCGGAGTTCCTGGAGCGGGTGGACGGGGGCTGACCCGCCGCCCCGACCCGGCGGGCGACACGTCCGACGCCCCGGCAAACCCTTGGCCCGCCGGCCGTCCCCACCTCTACCGTCACCGCATGAACGAGACGACGACCACGACGACGACCCTGTGGCGGCCCACCGGACCCGAGGAGCTGGCCCTGGTGGAGGCCTCAGGGTGGCGGGCGTGGCCGCCGCGGCTGCCCGAGCAGCCGATCTTCTATCCCGTCCTGAACGAGGACTACGCGATCCGCATCGCCCGCGACTGGAACGTCCCGGCGTCCGGGGTCGGCTACGTCACGAGGTTCGAGGTGCGCAGCGACTTCCTCACGCGGTATCCGGTGCGGCAGGCCGGTGGGGAGAGCATCCTTGAGCTGTGGGTACCGGCGGAGGAGCTGGATGAGTTCAACGCGCACATCGTCGGGACCATCGACGTCGTACGGGAGTTCCGCTGACGTGCCGCGAGGGCGCGGGCGGGTGTTCGGGGCCCGGTGCGCCGGGCTGCTGTTCGCCGGGGTGAGCGCCGTCGTCGCCTGCCGGGCGGCCGACACCGACGCCCGCACGCCGGTTCCCCAACTGCTCGCCTTCCTGCCCTGGCTGCTCGTGCCCACCGGGGCCGCACTGCTGCTGTCGCTGCTCGCCCGCTGGTGGACCGGGCTGGTGTGGGGCGTCGTCGTGCTCGGACTGCTCGCCTGGTTCATCGAGCCGTACGGCAACGCCGACGAACCCGGGGGCCTCGCCGTCGCCCGGCTGCGGGTGCTCGCCTCCAACGTGGAGTTCGGCGGGGCGACGGACGCCCTCGTCACCGCCGTACGCCGGGAGAGACCGGACGTGGTCTTCGTGTCGGAGTGCGAGTACGGCTGCCAGGCCACCGTGCGGCGGGAACTCGGGGAGGCGTTGCCGTACCGGCGGGCCGTCGAGGGGGACACCTCCGTCGGGTCCGTCGTCCTCAGCCGCTTCCCGCTGACGCCCGCCCCGCCCGTGCCCGGCCGGATGGGCATGCCCGGTGCCGTCGCCGACGTCGACGGGCGGCCCGTACGGCTCCAGCTCGCGCACCCGAAGCCGCCGCTGCCCCGCCAGGTCGCCCTGTGGAAACGGGAACTGGGGCGGCTGCGGGACTTCGCCGACGACCACCGCGACGACGGGCCGCTCATCCTCGCCGGCGACTTCAACGCCTCCCAGGACCACGCCGCGTTCCGCCGGATCCTCGACACCGGGCTGCGCGACGCCGCCCGCCTCGCGGGCAGCCCGCGCGAGCCGAGCTGGCCAGCCCGCACCACCCCCGTCCTCGGCACCCAGATCGACCACGTCCTCGTCTCCGGGGAGTTCTCCGCGAGCCGCGCCCGCTTCCTCGACCTGCCCGGCACCGACCACCGCTCGCTGCTCGTCGACGTCACCCTCCACCGGCCCCGATGAGCCGCACGGCGGGGTGCCCATAATGAGGCCATGTCCCGCGAGCTTCCCATCGGCCTCACCCCTCCCGACTGGCTGGTGCGGAACCTGCGGCCCCAGCAGGCCCCCGTCAACAAGCCCGCCGTCGCCCGCGCCGCGCTCGCCATGGCGCTGCCCCTGCTGGCCGGACTGGCGCTCGGGCAGCCCGCGTACGGGGCGATCGCCTCCATGGGCGCCCTGTCCGGTGTCATCGGCGACACCGCCGACGCCTACCGCCTGCGCATCCTCAACATCGCGATCCCGCAGGCCTTCGGGGCCGTCGGCATCACCCTCGGCGCGGCCGTGTACGGCCACGGCTGGCTCGCGGTGGCCGCCGTCACCGCCGTCGCGCTCGTCTCCGGGATGATCTCGACGATCGGCGCCGTCGCCTCGGTGTCCGGGCTGCTGCTGCTCCTCAACTCCGTCGTCGGCGCGGGCCTGCCGATGCCGGGCGCCTGGTGGCTCGCGCCCGTCCTGATGACCGGCGGTGGCCTCCTCGTCCTGCTCCTGGCCCTGCTGGCCTGGCCACTGCGCTCCGGCGTCCCCGAACGCGCCGCCGTGGCCGGCACCTACCGCACGGTCGCCACCCTCCTCGCCGCCTCCGGCGACCCCACCCCCGGCGCCTACGAGGAAGCCCGGTACGCCGTCACCCGGTCCCTGAACCAGGCGTACGACCTCGTCCTCGCCCACCGCGCCCGCCACCACGGCCGCAGCCCCGAACTCACCCGGCTGCTCGCCCAGCTGAACGCGATCACCCCGGTCGTCGAGGTCGCTCCCGCCGCCCACCTCGCCGGCCGGCCGCTCCCGCCCGAGGTCCCCGCGGCCGTACGGCATCTCGCGCAGGCCGTGCTGACCGGCTTCACCGGACCCCTGCGGCTCGACCTGCCGACGCCCGCCGAGGAGACCGGCCGGGCCGTCGACCACGCCCTGCGCCACACCGCCGAGGTCGTCGCCGCCCCCGACGTCGATCCGTCGGGCCTCGTCGACCGGCTCGGCCGCCCCGCCGCGCTCCGTGTCCGCGCCGCCCGAGCGGCTCACGACGTGATGCTCTCCGCCGCCTCCTGGCGCTACGGGCTGCGCCTCGCCCTGTGCATCGGCCTCGCCCAGGTCCTCGTGTCGATCGTCCCCGTGCCCCGCTCCTACTGGGTCGCCCTGACGATCACCTTCGTCCTCAAGCCCGACTTCGGCTCCGTCTTCTCCCGCGCCCTGCTGCGCGCCCTCGGCACGGTCGCCGGCCTCGTCGTCGCGGCGGCGGTCCTCTCCCAGGTCCCGCGGGGCTGGTGGGACGTACTGGTGATGCTCCTGCTGGCCCCGCTGATCCCCGCCCTCACCCCGCGCGGCTACGGCTACCAGACCGCGGCGATCACCCCCGTGATCCTGCTCCTCTCCGACGTCCTCAACCACCAGGGCACGGCCCTGCTCCTGCCCCGCCTGGTGGACTCCCTCGTCGGCTGCGCGATCGCCCTGGTCGCCGGCTACCTGCTGTGGCCGGAGTCCTGGCACACGCGCGTCGGCGACCGCCTCGCCGACGCCGTCGCCGACACGGCCCGCTACGCCGAGTCCGCCTTCGGCGGCCACATCGACCCCCCGGCCCGCGCCCGGATGCGCCGCCGCCTCTACCGCGACCTCTCCGTCGTCCGTACGGAGTTCCAGCGCGCCCTGACCGAACCGCCGCCCACCGGCGCGCGGGCCGCAGCCTGGTGGCCCCTGGTCGTCGCCGTCGAACGGATCGTGGACGCGACGACGGCGGCCCGGGTCCGTGTGAAGCACGGAGCAGAGCCGCCGTCCGAGGCGGAGATCACCCATGTCGCCCGGCAACTGCGCGAACTGGCGCGGGGCCTGCGGGACACCGACGTCCTCCACCCCGTCCGCACGGACCTCACGGGCCCGTCGGACAGCGTGCTGGAGCCGCTCCGCCAGGAGGTGGCGGCCGCGCGGACGATCGCCTCGCCGCACCGGCCGTGACCCCCTCGCGGCGACGCCCTCAGACGCCGATGTCCGCGCCGTCCGCGCGCCACACCGACACGACCGCCGGACGGACGATCCTGCCGGGCCCGTCGGGCCAGGTGCTGCGGGGGTTCTCGACGGAGGCGCCGTCCAGCTCGCCCGGATGCTGCACGGCCACCAGCACGCGCCGCTCCTGGATGAGCGGACCGCAGGTCTCGGCGCCGGTCGGCACGGTCAGGAACTGCTTCAGCTCACCGCGCCGCGCACCGCGGGTGGCGACCCCGAACAGACCGTCGTGCGAGCCGAGCTGCGAGCCGTCCGTGGAGATCCACAGGTTGCCGTGCGGGTCGAAGGCCACGTTGTCCGGGCAGGAGATCGGGCTGACGGCGTCCTTCGGGAAGCCCGCGAAGTACGTCGCCGGATCCGCCGGGTCGCCGGCCACGAGGAACAGCGACCAGCCGAACCTCGTCGACTCGGGCCGGTTCCAGCGCTCGGTCAGCTCCAGGACGTGCCCGTGCTTGTTGGCGTTGCGCGGGTTGGCCTCGTCCGCCTTCGCGTTGGCGCCGACCCCCCGGTTGGTGTTGTTGGTGAGGGCCACGTACACCTTGCCGGTGACCGGGTTGGGCTCGATGTCCTCGGGGCGGTCCATCTTCGTCGCGCCGACCTTGTCACCGGCGAGCCGCGTGAAGACGAACACCTCCTCGGCGGTCATGCCCTCGACGTGCGACACCGCGCCCTTCGCGGTGGCCGTCGCCAGCGGGATCCACTCGCCGCCGCCGTCGAACTCGCCGTCGGACGGCAGCCTGCCCGTGCCGTCGGTCTCGATAGCGGGGGAGTCACCGGTGAGCCGGGCGACGTACAGCGTGCCCTCGTCGAGCAGGGAGAGGTTGTGCTCGCGCACCGACCGGCCGCCGCCGTGCCGCATCCGCTTGCTGCCGACGAACTTGTAGAAGTAGTCGAAGCGCTCGTCGTCACCGGAGTAGACGACGGGACGGCCGTCGTGCGTGAGCCGGACGGTCGCCGCCTCGTGCTTGAACCGCCCGAGCGCGGTGTGCTTGCGGGGCGTGGACGACGGGTCGTACGGGTCGAACTCGACGACGTACCCGAACCGGTGGACCTCGTTCGGTTCCTGCGCGACGTCGAAACGGCGGTCGAACCGCTCCCACTTGCGCTCGGTGGCGCCGGTACCGATCCCGTAACGCTTGTCCGTCGCCCGGCCGCTGTTGGCGAAGTACTGGTTGAAGTTCTCCTCGCCGTGCAGCGTGGTGCCCCAGGGGGTGGTGCCGCCGGAGCAGTTGTTGAGCGTGCCGTACACCTTGGTGCCGGTCGGGTCGGCGGAGGTCTTCAGCAGGTCCGACCCGGCGGCGGGCCCGGTCAGCCGGAACTCGGTGGTGGCGGTGACCCGCCGGTTCAGGTGGTGGCGCGGAACGGCGACGAGCCTGCCGGTCCTGCGGTCGCCCTCGACGACGACCGCGGAGAGCCCGTGCGCGGCCCACGCGACCTCCACCTGCCGCCGGGTGGGGTTGGCGGCGTCGTAGCCCCGGAACATGAGCACCTCGTCGGTGTACTCGTGGTTCGCGACGAGCAGCTGCCGGTTCCGCTCGCCCGGCAGCGGCAGCAGCGCCAGGAAGTCGTTGTTGTACCCGAACTGGCCCGCCTGGGCGGCCGCGGTCTGGTTCTCCGGGTCGAAGGCCGGCGCACCGCGCAGGATGGGCTCACCCCAGCGGATCACGACGTTCTGGGTGTATCCGTCCGGTACGACGACGGCGTCGACGGTGTTCGGCGCGACGCTGCCGTAGCGCAGCCCGCGAGCCCCGGAAGCCGTCACCGGCTTGGACGGCCTGGACGGTTCGGACGGCGTCGACGGCTTCCCGTGCTCGACGGTGGCCGCCGCGGCGGGCCGCGCCCCCGCGACACCGGCCGCACCTGCGGTCCCCGCCACGGTGACGACGGCGGCGGCGCGCATCATGGAACGGCGGCTGAGGGCCCCCGCGATGACGTCACCGACGTACTCGTTGTCGCTGGTGTTGGGCACCTCGTGGAAGCAGGCGTCACCACACCGGAAACGACAGGTCATGGCGGAACGTCCGCCCGGATGCGACTGGGACGGCGTTCCGATCAGCGGCAACAGCTTGCGCACCTTTAATCTCCCCTTGCGTGCCCTTGGTGTGAGCGTGACGGTAGGGGCACATTTGTGCGGAGGCACTGACACTGAGTGAACGGCGGGTGAATCCCCGGCTGCCACAAGGGTGTTCCCCGAGCCGGGAGGCGGTGTTGACACACCTGCCGTACGCCTACTCACCCCTGCCGAAGATCACCCTCAGGGGCCGCTAACCTTACGTGTCCGTCCTGGCCAGGGATTGACGGGAACAACTCACGCGAAGGGTTGCGCACATGGGCATTCTCACTCTCCTGCGGAACGCATTCGGCCGTTCACGCAAGGAGCGGACCGCAGAGGCGGAGGGTGCGGCAGGGATTCCTTCGCAGACGGAACCCACGAACCACCCCGAGCCGCAGCCGACCACGGCGACCCCCACCACGGTCGCCCCCACCCCCCCGACCGAGCCGACGACGGCCCACGTACCGGAGCCCCGCACGGCGGCGGAAGAACACGAACTGGTGGCAGCGGCCTTCGACAAGATCACGGTCAAGGACCCGACCCCGCAACCGACCACCGCCGACACCGCCGACACCGCCGCCGACGCCGAGGAGCCGGTCGCAACGGAGACGCCTGCCGCGGTTGAGGAGCCTGCCGCGACAGAGAAGCCGGCCGCGGTTGAGGAGCCGGTCGCGGTTGAGGAGCCGGTCGCCGCTGAGGAACCGGCCGCTACGGAGACGCCTGCCGCGGTCGCCGCTGAGGAACCGGCTGCGGTCGAGGAGCCGGTCGCCGCTGAGGAACCGGCTGCGGTCGAGGAGCCGGTCGCCGCTGAGGAACCGGCTGCGGTCGAGGAGCCGAGGACGGCTGAGGAGCCGGTCACTCCCGTCACGGAGGCGGCCGCACCTGAGGTGGAGGAGCCCGTCACCGAGACGCCCGCCCCCGAGGTGGAGCCCGTCGCCGAGGACCCGACCGAGGCCGTGACCGAGCCGGTCACGGAGGAGCCGGAGGCCGCTGAGAAGCCCGAGACGGAGGCCGAGGCCGAGGTTGAGGCCGCCGAGCCCGAGGCCGCCGATGGCGAGGACGCCCCACAGGGGCCACCCGCAGCCGACGACGAGACCCGCACGGGTGGTGCGGGTGGGAACACCCCCGCCGAGGGCGAAGCCGAGGCGGACGACACCCCCGACCCGGCGGAGCCGCCCGCCGAGGGCGAAGCCGAGGCGGACGACACCCCGCCCCCCCACCTCCGTACCGCCCACAAGGCAGCCGCGGCCACCCTCGCCAAGCTGAACCTCACCGGCACCGCCGCAGACGTCTACCTCGTCCTGGACCGCTCCGCGTCCATGCGCGCGTACTACAAGGACGGCTCCGTCCAGGCTCTGGCCGACCAGACCCTGGCCCTCGCCGCCCACCTGACCCGGAGCCGGAACCAGCCCCCCACGGTCCACGTCGTCTTCTTCTCGACCGAGCTGGACGGCACCGCCGACCTCACCCTCGCCGACCCCGAGAACAAGATCGACGACCTGCACGCGGGGCTGGGCCGCATGGGCCGTACCAGCTACCACGCCGCCGTCGAGGCGGTCGTGACGCACCACGAGAAGCACGCCGCGTCCCCCGAGTCCCCCGCGCTGGTGGTCTTCCAGACGGACGGCGCCCCGGACGCCAAGACCCCCGCCACCCAGTCCCTCGCGGACGCGGCGGAGAAGCACCCCACCCTCTTCTTCTCCTTCGTCGCCTTCGGTGAGCACGACAACAAGGCGTTCGACTACCTCCGCAAGCTGAAGACCGGCAACACCGCGTTCTTCCACGCGGGCCCGACCCCCCGGGAGCTGACCGACCAGGAGCTGTACGAGGGGGTACTGGCCACCTGGCGCCCGTAGCCCCTGCCGCTGCCCGGCCGGAGCCCCGGCTCCCACGCCGCCCGCTTCTCATCCCGTAAAACGGGAAGCGGGCGGCGTACCCGTGTCGGCTACGATTTCCAGGTTCCGTACATAGCAACCTGGGAGCAGCCCCCGATGGCTCGACACCTCATCACCAGCGCCCTTCCGTACATCAACGGAATCAAGCACCTGGGCAACATGGTGGGGTCCATGCTCCCGGCGGACGTGTACTCCCGGTACCTCCGCCAGCGCGGCCACGACGTGCTGTACATCTGCGCGACGGACGAGCACGGCACGCCGGCCGAGCTGGCCGCGAAGGAGCAGGGTCTCCCCGTGGCCGAGTTCTGCGCGCAGGCCCACGACGCGCAGAAGGCGGTCTACGACGGCTTCAGCCTGGCCTTCGACCACTTCGGCCGCAGCTCGTCCCCGCAGAACCGCGAGATCACGCAGGAGATCGCGCGCGAGCTGAAGGCGAACGGCTTCATCGAGGAGCGGGCGATCCGCCAGGTGTACTCGAACACCGACGGCCGTTTCCTCCCCGACCGCTACATCATCGGCACGTGTCCGCACTGCGGGTACGACAAGGCCCGCGGTGACCAGTGCGAGAACTGCACGCGCGTCCTCGACCCCACGGACCTCATCGAGCCCCGCTCGGCGATCAGCGGCAGCAGCGATCTGGAGATCCGCGAGACCAAGCACCTCTTCCTCCTCCAGTCCGCGCTCGCGGGCGAGGTCGAGGCGTGGGTCGACGAGCGCGCCGACAACTGGCCGGTGCTCGCGTCCTCGATCGCCCGCAAGTGGCTCACCGAGGGCCTGCACGACCGGGCGATCACCCGTGACCTGGACTGGGGCGTGCCGGTCCCGGCCGACACCTGGCCGGACCTGGCGGCGGACGGCAAGGTCTTCTACGTCTGGTTCGACGCCCCGATCGAGTACATCGGCTCGACGAAGGAGTGGGCGGACCAGGACCCGGAGAACCGCGACTGGCGTTCCTGGTGGTGGGAGTCGGACGCGGACGTCCACTACACGCAGTTCATGGGCAAGGACAACGTCCCCTTCCACAGCGTGATGTTCCCGGCCACCCAGCTGGGCACCCGCTCGCCGTGGAAGCGGGTCGACGTCATCAAGGCCTTCAACTGGCTGAACTACTACGGCGGCAAGTTCTCCACCTCGCAGCGGCGCGGCGTGTTCACGCACGACGCCCTGGAGATCCTGCCCGCCGACTACTGGCGCTACTTCATGATGGCCAACGCCCCCGAGTCGGACGACTCGTCCTTCACCTGGGAGCACTTCACGGCCACGGTCAACAAGGACCTCGCCGACACCCTAGGCAACTTCGTCAACCGCGTCCTGTCGTTCTCCAGGAAGCGGTTCGGCGACGAGGTCCCGGCGGGCAGCGCGCCCGGCGAGGCGGAGGCGAGGCTCGGCACGGAGATCGCGCGGCTCCTCGCCGAGTACGAGCAGCAGATGGAGGCCCTCCAGTTCCGCAAGGCGGCCGCCGCGCTGCGCGCGCTGTGGTCGGCGGGCAACTCCTACCTGGAGGAGAAGGCCCCCTGGCTGGAGATCAAGACCGACAAGGACGCCGCGGCCCTCACGCTGCGCACGGCGATGAACCTGATCCACCTGTACGCGGTGGTCTCGGAGCCGTTCATCCCGGCGACGGCGAAGGTGATGCGCGAGGCGTTCGCCCTCGCCGACGATGCGGCGACCTGGGTCACCGAGGCGGAGGCGAAGGCCCTGAGCGCGGTCCCGGCCGGCACCCCCTTCACGGTCCCGCCGGTCCTCTTCGCCAAGCTGACGGAGGACGACCTCGCCGCGTACAAGGAGCGTTTCGGCGGCGCCGACGAGTGACACGCCGTGCGGGGGGAGGGGCGGCCCCGTCCCTCCCCCCGCACGGGGCCCCGGCTTCGGCATGTTCTCGCCAAGCCGTATGGTTTCCGCCATGGCAGTCCCCGAGGTCATCCCGATCGCCTACGAGCCGAAGCACCGCACCGAGTCCATCGGTCGGTACGCGGACGGTCAGTTCCTCGCATCGGTCACGTACGCGTTCCCGCAGGGCTTCCGTCTCGACGACGGCTGGGAAGAGCACAAACGCCTCTACACCGTGCTGCACACCTTCGATGCCGAGGGCCGCTACCGGAACTCGGACATCTGGTGCGCCGGCACCTGGGCGCAGCAGCAGAGCAACCCGCACGGCGACGACTCGGTCCTCCACCGCGCCCGCGCCCGGCTGGCCACCCTCCTGCGCAGCCTGCCCCGGCGCTCCTACACGGACATCGCCGTCCACCCCTTCCAACTCACCTACGAGAACGTCCTGTTCGGGCTCGTGATCCGCAAGGACGAGGAGGACGACGAGGACTGGGCGGAGCTGTACCCGGATCAGCTGGGCTTCGGCGCCCCGTGGGACGGCACGTACGACACCTGACGGGCCACCCGCACGACGCGGCCACGCAACTGCCGGCATCGCGACGGCGTCCCCCACAGCGACACCGATGACAACCAGTGGGGGATCTCATGGCGCTGTTCGGCAACGCGCACACGATCGACTCGGGGACGGCCCAGCAGGACTACGCGCGGCTGCTCGGGCAGGGCGAGCGCGTGCATGCCGCGTACCTGCTGATCCGCGACACGATCCTGTTCACCGACCGGCGGCTGCTGCTGGTCGACAAGCAGGGGATCACCGGGAAGAAGGTGGAGTACCACTCCGTCCCGTACCGCAGCATCACCCACTTCGCGGTCGAGACCGCCGGCACCTTCGACCTCGACGCCGAACTGAAGATCTGGGTGTCGGGCACGCCCACGCCGATCCAGAAGACGTTCACCAAGGGCGTGGACATCTACGAGGTCCAGGCGATCCTCACGCAGTTCGTCACGCAGTAGCGGTGCCGCCCGACGGCTGCTGCCGCCGCAGGCCGACGCGCCCCGTCCCCGGTGACCACCAGGTGCGGGGCGTGTGCCGTTGCCGAGTCAGCGTTCCGAGGCGTACGCCACGAAGTCCGCCCACGCAGTGGGCGCGAGCGCCAACCGGGGGCCGTCGGTGTTCTTGGAGTCGCGGACGTGCACGGTGCCGGGAGTGAGGGCAAGCTCGACGCAGGAGTTGCCGTCATTGCCACCGCTGTAGCTGCTCTTGAACCACGCCAGCTCGGAAAGGTCCCCGGCAGTGGTCTTGCGGATCATGTCTCTCCCAGCAGTTGCTCGACGAAGGCCAGTGACTCCCGTGGTGAGAGCGCCTGAGCCCGGATGGTGCCATACCGCAGCTCAAGGATGCGCAGATGTTTGAGTTCGGAGATCGTCCGGCCGTTGAACGCACCGTCGGAGCGCCCCACGGCCGTACCGTCCGGAAACTTCAGCAGCTCGATCCGGCCGTCCAGGCCGGAGTGGGTGTCGCAGTCCATCGGCATCACCTGAAGCACGACATTGTGCGCCCGCCCCACTTCCAGCAGACGTTCAAGCTGCTGACGCCACACCATTCTGCCCCCGATGGGGCGCCGCAAGACCCCCTCTTCGAGGACGAAACTGAGCGCCGGCGCGGGTGAGCGCTCGAAGACCGACTGCCGGGCCAAGCGAGCGGCCACCATGCGTTCCACATCGTCCGGCGAGTAGGGCGGCTGCGCCGCCCCGATCACCGATCGCGCGTGTTCCGGCGTCTGCAACAGCCCAGGCACGACGTGGCACTCGTACAGCGCGATCTCGACCGCCTTGCCCTCCAGCTTCCCCAGCTCTCGAACCTTCTTCGGATACCGGACCTTCTTCACGTCCTCCCAGGCCGCCGCGAGGAGTCCGCCCGCGCCGAGCACCTCGTCGGCCTTGTCCAGGTACTCCTGCCGGGGGATCCGCTTCCCGCCCTCGACCTTGTAGACCAGGTCCTCCCCGTACCCGACCGCCACCGCGAAGTCGGCGGCCCGCATCCCCACCGACTCCCGCCGCAGCCGCAACTGCCTGCCCACCGTGGCGAGTACGGCCACGCCCCACTCGTCGTCCGGGTCCACCTCCCACCCCGGCTCGTCCGCCTCGGTCCGGAGCCGTACCGCCTCGCCGTCCACCGACATACCGCACCCCTCTGTCGTACCGCCGTGCCGTGACGCCCTTACCCGCGGGCCCGTTACCGACGGTCCGGACAAGGGCCGACAAGCTCCGGACAGTCACCCTACGTATCAGCGCAGTCACTGTTCACGGTAAGCGCGCGCGGCCACGCTCGGTCGCGTGAACAGCGAAAAGTCCACCCAACTCCTCCCATCCACCGACCACTTCGGCGTGCTCCTGTCACCCACGCCCCGCGGTGCGCGCCTCGCCCGGCTCCTCGCCACGGACTGGATGCGCACCCGCGACCTGCCCCACCGCGTCGCCGAGGCCGCCGAACAGCTCGTCGCCGAACTCGCCGCGAACGCCGCCACCCACGGCCGGCTCCCCGGACGTGACTTCCGCCTCGTCCTCCTGGCCCGCGGCGGGACCCTCCGCATCGAGGTCACGGACACCCGCGGTGACGACCTCCCGCGCCGACGCCCACCCGCCCCCGACGCCGAGTCCGGACGCGGCCTCCTCCTGGTCGAGGCTCTCGCCGACCGCTGGGGCGTCGCGCTCGGGCCGGCCCCCCGCAAGACCGTATGGGCAGAACTCGACCTCCCGCCGGCCTGACCAGCGGAAACGGCACAGGCACCGGGACCCGGCCGCGTGTGTTCCGGTTCCGTCGGCTGTCTTCCCCAAGGAACACGGGAGGGAAAGAAACCGCACCAAGCCCCACCCCTCCCGCCCACGGCGCACGCTCACTCTCCCGAGTGAACATCACCAACTGAACTGGATTTGTGACGGGTTGCCTGCCCTACGCTCAGCGCAGCACGACACGGCACAACGACCCCAGACATGCAACGGCCCTCGCCGGGACGGCAATCCCGATGCGAGGGCCTGACCACCAAGGAAGTAAACGGCTTCCCGATGGACACCGAAAACCCTAGCGTGCGCCCGCACGCCCAGTCCCGTAACAGCGGGAAAAACCACCCCTACCGGCACGCCCACGCGAAGGGGCACCCCGGCGGCGTCACCCACGACAACACCCGTCACGCCACCCGCTTCACGGTGATCGGCAACCACCTGGCCCAGCACCCGGACCTGTCGCTCCTGGCGATCGGACTGGCCTGCCACATCCAGTCCCTCCCGACCGGCGCCCCCATCGACATCAAGACCCTGGCCGCCCGCTTCCCCGAGGGCCCGACCCGGATCGCCGCCGCCCTGCGCGAACTCGAAGCCCACGGCTACCTGCGCCGCACCCGCGAACGCACCCCGGCCGGCCGCATCGTCACCCGCACCGTCTCCTGCAACCAGCCCGGCCGACGCGACGCCACGTCGGGAACGGGCGAGTCACCGAAGCCCGCGGCCCGCCGCGCGACCACCGCCCCGCAGCGGGAACCCGCACGCCGCCGCGCCCTCCCCGCCGTACCGAAACCCTCCTGCACCTCCCCCGACCTCCTCCGGGCGGCCACCGACGTCCTCGCCGGACTCCGCCGCGAGGACCCCCGCCTGCTCCTCACCGCCACCGAGGCCGAGCACCTCGCCCCCGGCGCCGCCGCCTGGCTGGAGCGCGACCTCACCCCCACCGCCGTACGCAAGGCCCTGGCCGGCGACCTGCCCCTGGAGCCCCTGATCCGGCCCGCCGCCTTCCTGGCCCACCGCCTGACGGCCAAACTCCCGCCCCTCCCGCCGTACCGCGCCCCCGAGCCACCACCGCCGGTCCGGCACCCCCTGCGCGTCTGCGACACCTGCGACCTCGGCTACCGAGGCCCCGACCCACACCACTGCCAGGGGTGCGGGTCGGCGGACGATGGTTCCGGTGCCCCCGATGCGGGTATCGGCGAGCCCTCCCCCGCCGATCAGGGCCGACCGTGACAGGCCGCTCGCGGCCCGCCCAGCTCCCGGTCCGGCTCCTCCGCAGCCCCGTCTGGATACCCTGGTCGGGGCACCCTGTGGAGGACACCATGAGCACTCAGGCCGATCACGGACACGAGCTGATCCCGCGTCCCGAGCAGACTCCTGACGCCCTGCGCACGGCTCTCGCCGTCGTCGATCCGGGCCGCCTGGACGAGATGCAGGCCACGAAGGACGACGCCTTCGCCAAGGCCGTGGAGTGGCAGTCCCTCAGCCCCGTGCGGAGCTGGGTTCTCACCTGGGCCCGGGACATCGAGATCGCCCGGCGCCCCGACTTGTCCTCCCGTTTCGCACGGGCACGGAGCAGGCTGGAGCACGAGAATCCCGCCATCGCTCAGGAGGCACTGCGGGAGCTGAGCGCGGTCCTGGACGAAGGCATGAAGGCAGTGCGCGGTTGAGCTGGAAGTGGGAGTACGCCTTCGGTGCGGAGGAAACCGCCGGCACCGCACCCGTCGACTTCCTCGCTGGTGTGGAACGGAAGGCCGACGAACTGGTCAGAGCCGCCGAAGCCCTCCACCTTCACGGCAGGGCCCACAAGGGCTTCGACCCGAAGGGGGGCGACGTCATCGTCCCCGGCGGCATGTTCAGATACCAGGTCGTCGTACGCAGCGAACGTGTCTACGTCGTCCAGATCACTTACCTGGGGTACTGAAGGCCGCAGCGAGCCGCCCGTCCGTCTACGCCTGGAACACCGCGAACGCCTCCACCCGGCGCATCCTCACGCCCGTGCCACGGGGTTCCAGACCCCCTGACATCGCCACCTCCGGCCCTGGCCGCCAGGTTTCGGTGGCCTTGGAAGCCGCGGCCGACGGTGGTTGACGCGCGAGGGCCCGGAAGGCGGCATGCCTCCCGGGCCCCGCGCGACGGGGGTGCTACTTGAGCACGCCCGCGCCCGTCGTCGTGGCCAGTGACGTCGGCAGGTCCTTCGCCGACGTCTCCAGGCCCGCCGTCAGGGTCGGCGTCCAGTTGACCGTGGTCTTCAGGTCCTTGGAGGACGCGGCGTTGTAGGCGGCGACGAGGTCGGTCACCGTGCCGTTGACGAGGTTGCCGGAGCCCTTGACCGAGCCGGTGCCGTCGCCGCTGAGGAGCTTGGCGGCCTTCGCGCCGGACGGGAGCTTCCAGTGGTTGTTCTCCGCGACGACCTGGGCCTTGGCGCGGGAGTTGATGCTGTACTGCGGCGCGTAGCCGTTGAGGGTCGTGACGTCGTAGTAGTTGTTGTAGATGTGGATCTGGCCGATGCGGGCCAGCGGGGCGCGCTGCACGATGCCCTTCCACACGTTGTGGTGGATGGAGACGCGCAGCTTGCCGACGCTGTCGGTGTCGCTGCTGCCGATCAGCATCGTCTTGTCGTGGTTGGTGAACTGGTTGCGCGAGACGGTCACCAGGTCGGAGCCCTTGGTGATGTCGAGGGCGCCGTCGTGGATCTGGTACTCGCGGCCGTAGTACTTCGGGTTGACGCTGTCCAGGTGGGGCGCGTCGGTGAAGGTGTTGTGGTCCGCCCACACATGGGTCGCGCCGCGCAGGGTGACCGAGTCGTAGTTGGAGTTCCAGTTGCCGTCGTCGCCGTCGGTCGGGTCCCACTGCGGGAAGCAGTCCTCGGTGGCGGCGAAGTTCAGGTTGCGGACGATGACGTTGTCCACGTTCTGCACCTGGAGCATGGCGCCGGTGAGGCCCGCGTTCGTGCCGGGGACACCCACGATCGTCGTGTTGGCGGGAACCTTGAAGACGATGTTCTTGGCCTGCTTCGACTGGGCGGCGGCGCGCGCCTTCTCCTGGGTGCCGGAGGGCAGCTGGGAGCGGCCGTAGGTGGCCGGGTCGTAGGCCTTGAGGTAGGCCGACAGCGAGTAGCCGGTACCGGCCGCGTAGTCGGCGCAGGTCAGCTTCGCGCCCGCGTCGTCGGTGTTGGCGTCGATGGTGCCCGTGACCTTGATGATCCGGGGCGTGGTGTCGGTCGCGGAACCGAGCGCCTTCACGAGCTGGGCGCGGGTGGAGACGGTGAAGGTGTGAGCGGCGTCGGCCTTCGTGCCACCGGTGGTGCCCGTACCGGAGGCCGCCCAGCCGTCCTTGGCGGCGAGCGTCTGGTGGTACAGGTCGACGGTCCCGGCGTTGGCGTTCATCACGACGACACCGGCGCCGACACCCGCGGCCACCACGGCGGCGCAGACGACGACGGCACGGCGCGAGCGGAGGGACCGGCGGTGGGAGGGAGCTGCCACGGGGGATCCTTACAGGGGGGAGCGGGGTTACGCCCTGTCAGTGGTCGCCGTGGGATGAAGAGTTGCCGCGTCGCGAGCCCTTTTTTCCGGCGACCTCCACCACGCGCTCACACACCTTCACGTTTCGCCCCATTCCTGCGGACTTCGCTCCGCGAGCGCACGAGCGTCCCCGCGGGGACCCGCCGGGGACCCGCCGGGGACCCGCAGGGCAACCGCAGGGGACCCGCAGGGCAACCGTCAGGGAACCCGTCGGCGATCCGCCGGGGAGCCCGTCAGCGGTCCGCCGGGGAGGCGTCAGGATCCGCCGGGGAGCCGTCGGGATACCAGCCGGGGAGCCATCAGGGAGCCGTCGGGAGCCGTCGCGGACGTGAGCGGGGACGGTAGGCCGGAACTCGCCGTCGGCGCGGCCGGGGGAGAACCGCCACTCCTGCGTCGTCGGGGTCTTCGCCGGCTTCACCGGCGGTCCACGTCACCGCCCGCCTTCATCCCGCCGCCGGTGACGCCGACGCCGACGCCGTCTCCCTGCCGAGCCCCGCCCGCGCTCTGCGCAGATGGTCCAGCCCTTCCCTCGCCGACCGCGTCACCTCCGCGTACTCCGCCGCCGTACGCGCCGTGGCCAGCCGTGCCCGTGCCTCGCGATGGCAGTCCGCCGCGCTGGTCAGCGCCCGTGCCGTGTCCTCACCGGCCCCCGCCCAGGTGCGCACGTCCGGCGGGACCAGGCCTCCGCCGAGCCGGACGAGCCAGTGGTTGGCCTCGGCCTCCGCGTCCAGGCCGGACGGGGTCCGGTCCCGCCGGGAGCGACGCCGGGCGGCCACCCCACCGACCACCCCACCGACCGCGCCGATGAACAGCAGCACCGACCACACGCCCATGAACCCCATGCCTGGCTTCCTCCCTCGCCCCACCGACCCCGCGCCTCCCATGAGACGCCGCCCCGCTGTGGACGGGCCCCGGTGGTGCCTGTGGGACGCCGATGAGACCGCCCTGAACGCGGCCGGGCCTGCAAACGCGACAGTGGCCCGGAACCGACATCGGTTCCGGGCCACTCGTGTCACCGGTTACTTCGGCTGCGGCTTGCGCACCGTCAGGTGCAGCTCACGCAGCCGCGTCTCCTCCAGCTCCGTCGGCGCGCCCATCATGAGGTCCTGGGCGTTGCCGTTGAGCGGGAAGGCGATCGTCTCGCGGATGTTCGGCTCGTCCGCGAGGAGCATGACGATGCGGTCGACGCCGGGGGCGATGCCACCGTGCGGCGGGGCGCCGAAGCGGAGCGCCCGCAGCATGCCGGCGAACTCGCGCTCCACGGTCTCGTTGTCATAGCCCGCGATGTTGAAGGCCTTGAGCATGATGTCCGGCTCGTGGTTCCGGATGGCTCCGGAGGACAGCTCGACGCCGTTGCAGACGATGTCGTACTGCCAGGCCAGGATGGACAGCGGGTCCTGGTTCTCCAGGGCGTCCATGCCGCCCTGCGGCATCGAGAACGGGTTGTGCGAGAAGTCGATCCTCCCCGTCTCCTCGTCCTTCTCGTACATCGGGAAGTCGACGATCCAGCAGAACCGGAAGACGTTCTCCTCGAAGTGCCCGGACCGCTTGGCGGCCTCGACACGCACCGCGCCCATGATCTTGGAGACCTCGTCGAACTCCCCCGCGCCGAAGAACACGGCGTGACCGGCGGCCAGCGAGAGCCGCTTGGTCAGCTCGGCCACGTTGTCCTCGGTGAGGAACTTCGCGATCGGGCCGGAGAGCGAGCCGTCCTCGGCGACGCGGACCCAGGCCAGGCCCTTCGCGCCCTGCGAGACGGCGTAGTCACCGAGCTGGTCGAAGAACTTGCGGGGCTGCGCGGCAACGTCCGGCACCGGCAGTGCGCGCACGTGCTTGCCGGCGAAGGCCTTGAACTCCGAGCCCTCGAAGATGTCGGTGATGTCGACCAGTTCCAGCTGGGCGCGCAGGTCCGGCTTGTCGGAGCCGTACTTCAGCATCGACTCGCGGAACGGGATCCGCGGGAACGGCGAGGTGACCTCGCGGCCTCCGCCGAACTCCGTGAACAGCTCCGTCATGAGCTTCTCGATCGGCTGGAAGACGTCCTCCTGCTCGACGAAGCTCATCTCGACGTCGAGCTGGTAGAACTCGCCCGGCGAACGGTCCGCGCGGGCGTCCTCGTCGCGGAAGCAGGGGGCGATCTGGAAGTAGCGGTCGAAGCCGGAGATCATCAGCAGCTGCTTGAACTGCTGCGGGGCCTGCGGAAGGGCGTAGAAGCGGCCCGGGTGGAGGCGCGAGGGAACCACGAAGTCGCGCGCGCCCTCGGGGGAGGTCGCGGTCAGGATCGGGGTCGCCATCTCGTTGAAGCCGAGCGTCACCATCTTGTGGCGGATCGCCGAGATGACCGCCGTGCGCAGCATGATGTTGCGGTGCATGCGCTCGCGGCGCAGGTCGAGGAAGCGGTACTCCAGGCGCCGCTCCTCGTTGACCCCGTCCTCGGCGTTGATCGTGAAGGGCAGCGGCTGGGCGGCGCCGAGCAGCTCGACCTCGCCGACCTCGACCTCGACCTCACCGGTGGGCAGGTCCGCGTTCACGTTCTCGCTGCCGCGGGAGACGACCTTGCCGTCGACGCGGACCGTCGACTCCTTGGTCAGCTTGTCGAGGGCCTCGTACGCGGGCGTGCCGGGACGGGCGACGAGCTGCGTGATGCCGTAGTGGTCGCGCAGATCGATGAAGAGGATGCCGCCCAGGTCGCGCCGATTGTGCAGCCAGCCGCTCAGCCGGACGTCGGTGCCGACGTCAGAGGCGCGGAGCTCGCCGCAGGTGTGGGACCTGTACCGATGCATCGTCGTTCATCCAGTCTTCGCGGATCGGGGGCGTGTTTCACGTGAAACAACCCCCAGGGTACCGGGCGCCCCATGATCGGCTCCCACCCTTATGGGCCCGGCGATCAGTGGCACTCTTCGATTACCTGTTCTTAAAGTGGGGCAATGCGCACTGGCGAGCCTCTGCCCGCCGTGGGGGAGGTCCTGGCATCCCTCGCGACCGGCATCTGGCACTGGGACACCGCCACCGGGCTGGTCACGGTCGATGCCGAGGCGGCCCGGCTACTCGGACTGCCCAGCGAGGGAGCCGTCCTCACGGAGGCCCAGACCCGGGCCCGGCTGCACCCCGTCGACTGGAACGAGATCACCGGCGTGGTCCAGCTGGCCGTCGCCGAGGGCACCCTCGCCGAGGTACGCATCCGGATCATGGACGAACGGGGGCGGATCGTCCGGGTCGTCCGCAGCCGCTCCAAGCCGTCGTTCGACCCGGTCAAGAAGGCGTACGAGCTGATCGGCACCCTCCAGGAGGTCACCGAGCCCTCGCCGGGCACCCCGGCGGGCCGCAGCGCCGTCACCGGCGACTGGCGGCGCTCCCGTGAGGCGTTCCTGCTGGACGCGGGCCGGGCGCTGGCGGAGGCCCGGTCCACGGAGGAGGTGCTGCGGGTCGCGGCCGGCCTGTCGATGCCGGGCTTCTCACCGGACGGGCTCGCCGTGTTCGGCGTGGAGGGCGACCGCCTGACGATCATCGGCCACCACGGACACCAGCCCGGCGACGAGGGACCCTTCACCCAGATGTCGCTCCAGACGGACTATCCGGCGGCGGAGGTCGTCCGCACCGGAAAGGCCGTCTACATCGCCTCGCCCGAGCAGTACCGGTCCCGCTATCCCCTCACCTGGCCCCTCGCCTCGCAGTTCGGCCGTCATTCCTGGGCGTTCCTGCCGCTGACGGTGGCCGGACGCACCATGGGCGCCTGGATGGCCGGCTTCGCCTACCCCGTCGCGTTCACCCCCGACGAGCGGTCCGTGCTCACCACCGTGGCCCGCATGCTCGCCCAGGCCCTGACCCGGGCCGGCGCCGCCGAGACCCAGCGCGAGCTGACGGACGGGCTCCAGCGCTCCATGCTGCCCACGCTCGGCCCCGAGATCCCCGGCATGACCCTCACCGCCCGCTACATACCGACCGGCGGCGGGCTCCAGGTCGGCGGCGACTGGTACGACATGATCCCGCTGCCCAACAAACGGTTCGCGCTGGTCATCGGGGACGTACAGGGCCACGACGTGCGGGCCGCGGGCCTCATGGGCCAGCTCCGCATCGCGCTGCGGGCGTACGCCGCCGAGGGTCACGGCCCCGACGCCGTCCTCTCCCGCGCCTCCCGCTTCCTGTACGGCCTCACCCACACCGAGGACGCCAACGCCCACGCCGACCTGCGCTTCGCGACCTGCCTCTACATCGAGGTCGACCCCGTCACCGGCGTCCTGGAGGCCGCCCGCGCCGGGCACCTCGACCCGGCGATCCGGATGGCCGACGGCACCGTCCTCGTCCACGCCACGGCCGGCGGACTGCCCCTCGGCATCGACCCGGACTCCGACTACCCCACCACGCGCCTCGCCCTGGAACCCGGCGAGGCCCTCATGCTGTGCACCGACGGGCTGCTGGAGACCGGCGGACACGACCTCGACACCGGCTGGCGGCGGGTGCGCAAGACCCTGGAGACGCACGAGGGCGGCCTGGAGGAGCTGGCGGACGCGCTGGTGCAGGCGGTGCACGGGCCGTCCTCGCACCACACCACCGGCCCACTGGCCGACCGCCGCGAGGACGACATCGCCCTCCTGCTCGTCTGCCGCCACGGCGGCGCGGACTGCGGCGGCCTCGGCGCCACCGCACCGGCCCGTACGTCGGGACGGCGCTCCATGCTGACGATCGCGCAGGCGGAGCCCGAGCGCATCGCCGAGGCCCGCGCGCAGCTGCGCGAGCTGTTGCACGACTGGCCCAGCGACGACCAGGTCGACTCGGCCGTCCTGTTGGTCTCCGAGATGCTGACGAACGTCCTGGTGCACACCGACGACGACGCGCTGCTGGTGGCCGAGGTGTCCGGCGGCCCCGGCGAACGCCGGATGCGGATCGAGGTCACCGACACCAGCGACTCCCTGCCGCACAAACGCCGGCCCGGCGAGCTGGCCTCGTCCGGCCGGGGCCTGGTCCTGACCGAGCTGCTCGCCGACGAGTGGGGGGTGGCCCCGCGCGGCGAGGGCAAGACGATCTGGTTCGAACTTCACGAACCGGCGGAGTGCGGCGGCGAGGCCCCGGAGTCCGGCGAGCCTCCCGGTGCGGCGGGGTCCGGGGCCGGGCCGGAGTCGGAGCCGGAGCCGGGTGCGGCGTAGCGCTGCCGCAGCTCGTGCAGCACCCCGAACGCCGCCGCCGTCAGCGGCACGGCGAGCAGCATGCCGAGGATCCCGGCGACCGACGCGCCCGCCGTGATCGCGAGCATCACCACCGCCGGATGCATCTGCACGGTCCGGCTCTGGATCATCGGCTGGAGCACATGCCCCTCCAGCACCTGCACGGCCAGCACCACGCCGAGCGCCCACAGCGCGATCACGAACCCCCGGTCGGCCAGCGCCACCAGCACGGCGACGGCCCCCGAGACGAACGCGCCGAGATACGGGATGTACGCGCCGACGAACACGAGCGCCCCCAGCCCCACCGCGCCGGGCACATCGAGGACGAGCAGTCCGACGGTGATGCACAGGGCGTCGATGAACGCGATCAGCGACGTGCCCCGCATGAACCCCTCGACGGCCCGGAACGCCCGCCGCGCCATGGCCTCCAGCCCGTCCGCGGTCCCGTTCGGAGCGAGCGCCCGCAGCGTGGCCACGGTCCGGTCGGAGTCCCGCAGGAAGAAGAAGACGAGCAGCAGCGCCAGTACGGCCATGGCGATGCTCTCGCCCACCACGCTCACCCCGCTGATCACCCCGGAGGCGGCCGTCCCGCCGAACTTCGTCAGCAGCTCCCGCGCGTTGGAGGCGACGTCGTCCAGTGAGGTCCCCGCCGCCCCGAAATGCTCGGTGAGTCCCCGCGCCGCTTCCTTCAAGGAGGCGACGATCTCGTCCCCGCTGTCCACGAGCGCGGCGACCACGATGTACACGGCCCCACCGACCACCGCGAGAACGACCACGCAGGTGACCCCCGCGGCCACCGACCGGTTGACCCCCGCCTTGACCAGCCGCCGGTGGAACGGCCCCAGCAACGCCGTTCCCAGCAGCGCCAGCAACACCGGCACGACGGCCGTACGGAGTTCGGCGCAGAGCCGGATCCCGACGTACACGACCCCCGAAACCAGCAGGATCACCACGCACCAGGCGGCGAGACGGCGGACGGGGACGGGGAGCGACGACAGCACGCGTCCAGCGGACCACGTCCCCCATGGGCTGTCCTGCCCGGACGGCCGGCCGGGTGACGGCCCGTCATCCGGCCCGGCGCCGAGCAGAATCGATGCATCACCCACCAAAGGGTGAACAAGCTTGCTCCGCACATCAGTTGCACCTCCGGCTGCCTATCTTCCGAGGTGGAGGTGGTGCTCGATGTACGAGCAGAACGACATGCCGTCGGACCGGACGGCGACAGGACAGCAGGACGCGATCGAGATCAGTGACTTCGTGTACGCGGCGACGGGCGCGCGGGTGCGGAGGTTGACCATGCCGGACGGGACCCACTGGTTCCCGGCCGTCGACGTGTGCAGGAACCTGGGCTACTCACATGTGGGCTCGGCTCTCCGGAACATCGCCGACACGACCAATTTCGCCAGCGTCGAGAGTGTGCTCCTGAAGCACACTCTCGACATTCCCGCAGGTCGGGAGTGGCGTCGAGACATGAATCTGGTGAACCTGCCAGGACTCATCCGGTTGGTCAACGCCTGCACGAAAGAGGAGTCCCAACCCTTCAAGGCCTGGGTCTGCGAAGTCATCGCCACCGTTCAGCGCGACGGCTCCTACTCCCTGGAACCGGCGCCCGTGCAACCCGCCGCCCCCACCGGCGGCACGGCGTACGTCATGCCCCAGCAGGTCGCCGACGCGATCGTGCGACTGGAAGTGCGCAACATCGAGGCCGACGAGATGCTGGCGGCCGCCCAGGAGCAGCACACCGATGCCCTGCGACAGATCAGCCGCAGCCAGACCTCCATCGCTCGCAACCAGGCCTCGATCGCTCGCAGCCAAGGCCTGATCGCCGAGGCGCTCCAGGAGATCGCGCAGGTCCTCAAGGGACGTCACCCCGAGCCGGAGCTGACGCCCCAGCAGCTGCTCGCCGTCTGGAAGGCCAAGAACCTCGTCTTCACCGAGGACATCCACGCCGTGGCGGCCTACCTGGCGCCCGCGCTCGTTCGGGGCGAGGCCAGCTACCGCATGGAGGACATCGCCACGCGTACGGGGCTCTCCGTCGCCCGGGTCCACGACTGCCTGCGCACACTGCTCAAGCGGGGGTGCATGCGGCAGACGGGCTGTGCCATGGACGGGGCGCCCGTCTACGTACTGCCGTAGGGGTGGCCCTGAGAGGACGGGCCCGAAGCCGGCGAACAAGGTCGCGGTTTCGGGCCCGTCTCGGCTCGTACGTCAGCGGGGTCTCAGGTCCGCGGGCCGCCCTCGGACATTCCGTGGACCGCCGGAACGGTGCCCAGGCGTCCCTTCTGGAAGTCGTCGAACGCCTGCTGGAGTTCCTCACGCGTGTTCATGACGAAGGGACCGTAGTGGGCCATGGGCTCACGGATGGGCTGTCCGCCCAGCAGCACGACCTCCAGGTCCGGCGTGTGCGCGTCCTGCTTCTCGTCCGCGCGGACGGTGAGCGAGGAACCGGCGCCGAAGACGGCCGTCTGGCCGAGGTGGATCGGACGGCGCTCCGCCCCGACCGTGCCCTTGCCCGCCATGACGTACGCGAGGCCGTTGAAGTCCTCGCGCCACGGCAGGGTGATCTCCGCACCGGGCGCCAGCGTGGCGTGGATCATCGTGATCGGGGTGTGCGTGATGCCGGGCCCGGCGTGGCCGTCCAGCTCTCCGGCGATGACGCGCAGGAGCGCGCCGCCGTCGGGGGAGGCGAGGAGCTGGACGTTGCCGCCGCGGATGTCCTGGTAGCGCGGGGCCATCATCTTGTCCCTGGCCGGCAGGTTCACCCACAGCTGGAGACCGTGGAAGAGACCGCCGGACATGACCAGCTGCTCCGGCGGCGCCTCGATGTGCAGCAGGCCACTGCCCGCCGTCATCCACTGGGTGTCGCCGTTGGTGATGGTGCCGCCGCCGCCCTGGCTGTCCTGGTGGTCGAAGATCCCGTCGATGATGTAGGTGACGGTCTCGAAGCCGCGGTGCGGGTGCCACGGGGTGCCCTTCGGCTCGCCCGGCGCGTACTCCACCTCGCCCATCTGGTCCATCATGATGAACGGGTCGAGGTGGCGGTAGTTGATCCCCGCGAACGCTCGGCGGACCGGGAAGCCCTCGCCCTCGAAGCCGCTGGGCGCGGTCGTGACGGTGAGCACGGGACGTGCCACGGCGTCGGCCTGTGCGGCCACTCGGGGCAGGGTCAACGGGTTCTCGACGGTCACTGCGGGCATGTCCGTACCTCCTTGGGCGGCGTACGTTCGAGTTTAGTTGAGCATTGAACTTTCTGCCACCCAGAACGACGAGGACCCGGAGGACATTCCCTCCGGGCCCGCGACCGTTGCACTGGGTCAGCCGTACATCCTGCGCATCGCGAAGTCGACCATCTGTTCGACCGCCTTCGCGTCGAAGACCATCCGGTGCTCACCCTCCATGTCGAGGACGAAGCCGTAACCGGTGGGCAGCAGGTCGAGCACCTCGGCTCCGGTGATGACGAAGTACTTGGACTCCTTGCCCGCGTACCGCCGCAGCTCCTTGAGCGTGGTGAACATCGGGATCACCGGCTGCTGGGTGTTGTGCAGGGCGAGGAATCCGGGGTTGTCACCTCGTGGGCAGTAGACCTTGGAGGTGGCGAAGACCTGCTGGAAGTCCTCGGCGGCCAGCTGCCCGGTGGTGAAGGCGCGCACCGCGTCCGCCAGCGAGGGCGGGGACGGCTCGGGGTACAGAGGCGGCTGCTGACCGTATCCGCCCAGGCCGCCGGGCATCTGCTGCTGCGGCTGGGCGTACTGCTGCTGGGCGCCAACGTTCTGGTCGTAGCCGTACATGGGCGCAAGCGTACCGAGAGGCGGTCCCGCGGTCGGTGGGTAGACCCTTCTCACACTTGGCCGAGTTGGGGTTGCGTCTTATTACCGGCGGGTAGCATCATCGGAGCTACTCGTTGGTACGTGAACTAGCGCGAGGATCAAGTGCCTCGCCCGATCTCTCTCTACGGAGCGCAGTCGCCATGGGGCACTACAAGTCGAATCTCCGCGACATCGAGTTCAACCTCTTCGAAGTACTCGGGCGCGACAAGCTGTACGGCACCGGCCCCTTCGAGGAGATGGACACCGAGACCGCGAAAAGCATCCTCGAGGAGCTGACCCGCCTCTCGGAGAACGAGCTGGCGGAGTCCTTCGCGGACGCCGACCGCAACCCGCCGGTCTTCGACCCGGAGACGAACACGGCGCCGGTCCCCGCCTCCTTCAAGAAGAGCTACCAGGCCTTCATGGACTCCGAGTACTGGCGGCTCGGCCTGCCCGAGGAGATCGGCGGCACCACCACGCCCCGCTCCCTGATCTGGGCCTACGCGGAGCTCGTGCTCGGCGCCAACCCGGCCGTCTGGATGTACTCCTCCGGTCCCGCCTTCGCGGGCATCCTCTTCGAAGAGGGCAACGAGGTCCAGAAGCACATCGCGAAGATCGCCGTCGACAGGCAGTGGGGCTCCACCATGGTCCTCACCGAGCCGGACGCCGGCTCGGACGTCGGCGCCGGCCGCACCAAGGCGGTCCAGCAGGAGGACGGCTCCTGGCACATCGAGGGCGTGAAGCGCTTCATCACGTCCGGCGAGCACGACATGTCGGAGAACATCCTCCACTACGTCCTCGCCCGCCCCGAGGGCGCCGGCCCCGGCACCAAGGGCCTGTCCCTCTTCCTCGTCCCGAAGTACGAGTTCGACTTCGAGACCGGCGAACTGGGCGAGCGCAACGGCGTCTACGCCACCAACGTCGAGCACAAGATGGGCCTCAAGGCGTCCAACACCTGCGAGATGACCTTCGGCGACCGCCACCCCGCCAAGGGCTGGCTGATCGGCGACAAGCACGACGGCATCCGCCAGATGTTCCGGATCATCGAGTTCGCCCGCATGATGGTCGGCACGAAGGCCATCTCCACGCTCTCAACGGGCTACCTGAACGCGCTGGAGTACGCCAAGGAGCGCGTCCAGGGCCCCGACCTGGCGAACTTCATGGACAAGACCGCGCCCAAGGTCACCATCACGCACCACCCCGACGTCCGCCGCTCGCTCATGACGCAGAAGGCGTACGCCGAGGGCATGCGCGCGCTCGTGCTGCACACCGCCGCGATCCAGGACGAGATCCAGGTCAAGGAGGCGGCCGGCGAGGACGCCACCGCGCTGGAGGCCATGAACGACCTGCTCCTGCCCATCGTCAAGGGCTACGGCTCCGAGAAGGGCTACGAGCAGCTCGCCCAGTCGCTCCAGACCTTCGGCGGCTCCGGGTTCCTCCAGGAGTACCCGATCGAGCAGTACATCCGCGACGCCAAGATCGACACCCTGTACGAGGGCACCACCGCGATCCAGGGCCAGGACTTCTTCTTCCGGAAGATCGTCCGCAACCAGGGCGCCGCGCTGAACTCCCTCGCCGAGGACATCAAGAAGTTCCTGGCGCTCGGCACCGGCGGCGAGGAGCTGGCGGGCGCCCGCGAGCACCTGGCCAAGGCGGCCGTCGAGCTGGAGGCCATCGTCGGCCTGATGCTGACCGACCTCGCGGCCACCGAGCAGGACGTCAAGAACATCTACAAGGTGGGTCTCAACACGACCCGCCTGCTGATGGCCTCCGGTGACGTGGTCGTCGGCTACCTGCTGCTGCGCGGTGCCGCCGTGGCCGCCGAGAAGCTGGAGACGGCCTCCACCAAGGCCCTGTCCGCCAAGGACGTGGCCTTCTACACCGGCAAGATCGTCGCGGCGAAGTTCTTCGCGGCCAACGTCCTGCCCGGCGTCACGCTGGCCCGCAAGATCGCCACCGGTGTCGAGCTGGACCTGATGGAGCTGGACGAGGCCGCGTTCTAGGACCCGGCCGAGACGGCATTACGGACACGGCCGAGGCGGTCCGGACACAGCCGGGCCGGCGCGCTCCGGACACGGCCGCGGCGGTGTTCCGGACATGACCGAGGCCGTGTTCCGGACATGACCGAGGCCGTGTCCGGAACCGTCCGAAACAGCTTCACGGTCCCTCCGAAGCCGCGTTCCAGGACACATCCGGTCACCCCCACCGACCTCCACACCGTCCTTACGAGGGCCCGCTCCCGATCGCCGGGAGCGGGCCCTCGTACGTCGTTAAGGTGAACCCCATGAGCGCACCCTCCCGCTTCGACCGCGGCCACACCGACGACCTCATGTCCTTCCTGACGGCGAGCCCGTCGCCGTACCACGCCGTGGCGACCGCCGCCGAGCGGCTGGAGAAGGCCGGGTTCCGCCAGGTCGCCGAGACGGACGCCTGGGAGGGGACGAGCGGCGGGAAGTACGTGCTGCGCGGGGGCGCCATCGTGGCCTGGTTCGTCCCCGAGGGCGCCACGCCCCACACCCCCTTCCGGATCGTCGGCGCGCACACCGACTCGCCCAACCTCCGCGTCAAGCCGCTGCCCGACACCGGTGCGCACGGCTGGCGCCAGGTCGCCGTGGAGATCTACGGCGGGCCGCTGCTCAACTCCTGGCTCGACCGCGACCTGGGCCTCGCCGGCCGCCTCACCCTGCGCGACGGCTCGACCCGCCTCGTCGACATCGGCCGGCCGCTGCTGCGGGTGCCGCAGCTCGCCATCCACCTGGACCGGGCGGTCAACACCGACGGCCTCAAGCTGGACAAGCAGCGCCACATCCAGCCCATCTGGGGCCTGGGCGGCGATGTCCGCGACGGCGACCTGATCGCCTTCCTGGAGGAGGAGTCCGGACTGGCCGCGGGCGAGGTGGCCGGCTGGGACCTGATGGTGCACCCCGTCGAACCGCCCGCCTACCTGGGCCGCGACGAGGAGCTGCTGGCCGGCCCGCGCATGGACAACCTGCTGTCCGTGCACGCCGGTACGGCGGCGCTGGCGGCCGTCGCGACGAGCGGCGCGGACCTGCCGTACATCCCCGTGCTCGCCGCCTTCGACCACGAGGAGAACGGCTCCCAGTCGGACACCGGCGCCGACGGACCGCTGCTCGGCACGGTGCTGGAGCGTTCGGTGTTCGCGCGCGGAGGATCGTACGAGGACCGGGCGAGAGCCCTCGCGGGTACCGTCTGCCTCTCCTCGGACACCGGGCACGCGGTCCACCCCAACTACGCGGAGCGGCACGACCCGACGCACCACCCGCGGGTGAACGGCGGCCCGATCCTCAAGGTCAACGTCAACAACCGGTACGCCACGGACGGTTCGGGGCGGGCCGTCTTCGCCGCCGCGTGCGAGAAGGCGGGCGTGCCCTTCCAGTCGTTCGTCTCCAACAACTCCATGCCGTGCGGCACCACCATCGGCCCGATCACCGCGGCCCGGCACGGCATCCGCACCGTCGACATCGGCGTGGCCATCCTGTCGATGCACAGCGCACGGGAGTTGAGCGGCGCCGACGACCCGTACCTGCTGGCCAACGCGTTGGTGGCGTTCCTGGAGGGCTAGCCACCCGCCCGCAAAGGAGCGCTCCCGCATGGTAGTTGCCCGCCGGGGTACCCGATTCCGGTGACCGGAACGGCCGGCACACCGAGCAGGGAGGCGACACTCATGGGCCTCGGCGGGTGCATCATCCTCATCGCCGTGGGAGCCATCCTCACGTTCGCTACGGACTGGCACATGCAGGGCGTCAACCTCGACCTGGTCGGCGTCATCCTGATGATCGTCGGCCTGATCGGCGTGACGACCTTCAGCAGCATCGCCAGGCGTCGCCGCGTGATGGTTCCCCCGGCCTCGACGACCGTGGTGGAGACCGAACGGCAGCACCGCCGTGACGGATACGGCGACGGGTACGGCGTGTGACCGCTCCCCGGGATCAGGCGTCCGAGCCCGCCGGCACCGACGGCAGGCGATCGGCGCCGCTCTCGGCGAGCAGCACCGCGACACCCCGGTCGGATTGACGGACACGGCGTGCCGGGGTTCTTCCCCGCTTCTCTTACGGACAGGTGCTTGAGGACAGGTCGTCGTCGCGGGACGGGGCCGTCGCGCGGACGCGGCCATCGCCCGGACGCGGCCATCGCGGGCACGTGCGACACCCCGGCCGGCACGGCCGGGTCCGACTCCGGCGTGCGTGCCGGGCGCCTGCCCGCGCCCTCGGCGGCGAGCAGCGGCTCGGGCGGGGTCGCGGGGACCGGCGGGCGGAGGGGCCGTACCGGGTGCAGGGCCTCTGACCGGGCGGCGCCCGGGGGATCACCCTCAGCCGCAGGCCACCCGGCGCGGACGGCGTCGCCGGGTGCGGCGTGCACATGCCCCTCACCCGCCTGCCGCGCGGCCCTCTGCCCCTTCGGGCCGGCCACCACCGGCGTCGGCCACCCCCGCACGGCGTACCGCTTCCAGGTGGCCGGCTCCGGATCGTCCAGCACCGCAAAGCCCACGCCGTACCACTCCTCGCGTACCGCTCCACGGCTCGACCGCGGGTGCCACCGGGGTACGGCACTCGGCCCGTCGGGCTAGTGCCGGCGTTCCGCGCGGCCCGGCGGGGAAGCCGTAGAACCATGAGATTCCTCGTGCGCGACCGCATCCTCGGCTTCGGCGACGACTACTGGATCGAGGACGACCAGGGCAACAAGGTCTTCCTGGTCGACGGAAAGGCCATCCGGCTCCGGGACACCTTCGAGCTGAAGGACACCCGTGGGCGGGTCCTGATCGACATCCACCAGAAGATGTTCGCGCTGCGCGACACGATGGTGATCGAACGGGACGGCGAGCCCTTGGCCACCATCCGCCGCAAGCGGCTGTCCCTGCTGCGCAACCACTACCGCGTCTCCCTCGCGGACGGCCGCACCGTGCTGGACGTCAGCGGCAAGATCCTCGACCGGGAGTTCGCCGTCGAGTACGACGGTGAGCTGCTCGCCGTCGTCTCCCGCCGCTGGCTGCACGTGCGCGAGACGTACGGCGTCGACGTGGTCCGGGACGACGCCGATCCGGCACTCCTCATCGCGATCGCGGTGTGCGTGATCCACCTGGCGGAGAAGGAGCGGGAGGACTGAGGGGCGCGCGGGTATCAGCGGCGTGGCGGGTCGAGCCCCAGGACCCGGTCCTTGAGGGCCGGGAACTGCTCGCGCGTCGTCGGCACCCGCGCCGGGTCGAACTCCACGGTGAGGACCTCCTCGCCCGGTCCGGCCTCGGCCAGCACCTCACCCCACGGATCGACCACGATCGAGTGACCGGCCTGCGGAACTCCGGCGTGTGTCCCGGCCGTTCCACAGGCGAGCACGAACGCCTGGTTCTCCACCGCCCGCGCCTGAGCCAGCAGCGTCCAGTGCGCCCGTCGGCGCTCCGGCCAACCGGCGGAGACGACCAGGGTCTCGGCGCCGGCGTCGACGAGACCGCGGAAGAGTTCGGGGAAACGGAGGTCGTAACAGGTGGCCAGTCCCAGGGTCGTACCGGGCAGACGCACCGTCACCAGGGAGCGGCCCGCGCCCATCAGCACGGCCTCGCCCTTGTCGAAGCCGAAGCGGTGGATCTTGCGGTAGGCGGCCGTCGGCTCACCGGAGGGGGAGAAGACGAGCGAGGTGTTGTAGAGCGTGCCGTCGGGGTCCCGCTCGGGGATCGAGCCCGCGTGCAGCCAGACGCCCGCGTCGGTCGCGGCCTTGGCCATCGCCTCGTGCGTCGGACCCCGCAGCGGTTCGGCCTCGGCGGCGAACTCCTCATAGGCGAAGGCACCGGTCGTCCACAGTTCGGGCAGGACCACCAGATCGGCGACACCGGCCTGATCCCGTACGAGAGACGCGACCCGCCCCCGCCGCGATTCGACCGATTCGCCCTCGTCTACGGCGATCTGGATCAGAGAGGCGCGCACACTACCACCGTCCTGGCATTCGAGCCGTTCACACGGGCCTACGATCGTCACACGAAAGCACTGCCGGGGTGCCTCACAGCAGCGTAACTTGGGGATCCCCCCAGCCTCGAGCGCAGCCGAGAACTGGGGGAGTGCCAAGACACCCGCCGAGAGCCACCTCCCGCTGGCAACGCCGCCATCACCTACCCGTGTACCGACCGCCGAGGGGTCCCGTTCCGTGAGTCTGCATCCCACCCTCCAGCCCTACGCCGACGCCTGGACCCACTCCATCGAAGCGATATCCGAGCTGGTGCAGCCGCTTGTCGAGGGTGAGTGGAACAGGCGCACGCCGTGCCCGGGATGGTCGGTCCGCGACCTCGTCTCGCACGTCATCGGTCTGGACAGCGAGATGTACGGCGACCCGCGCCCCATCCACACGCTGCCGCGCGACCTCTTCCACGTCACCACCGACTTCCAGCGTTACATGGAGATGCAGGTGGACGTCCGCCGCCACCACACGGCGCCGGAGATGACCTCAGAGCTGGAACTCTCGATCATCCGCCGCAACCGCCAGCTGCGGAACGAGACACGTCAGCCCGACACCCTGGTCCGCGGCCCTCTCGGCACCGAGCTGACCCTCGAGGAGTCGATGCGCAACCACGCGTTCGCGGTGTGGGTGCACGAGCAGGACCTGCGGACCGCCCTCGGCCGCCCCGGCAACCTGGACTCCCCCGGCGCCCACGTCGCCCGCGACGTGCTGCTCGACGCGCTCCCGGCCGTCGTCGCCGAGAAGGCCGACGCTCCGCGCAGCTCCGCGATCGTCTTCGACATCCACGGGCCCATCGAGTTCCTGCGCACGATCCGCGTCGACATCCAGGGCCGCGGCACCCTGGAGACGGCTCCCGCGCTCGGCCCCGCCGCCTCCTTCTCCCTCGACTGGGAGACGTACGTCCGCCTGGCCTGCGGCCGGGTCACGCCGGAGGCGGTGGCCGACCGGGTGAAGGCCGAGGGCGAGCCGGAACTGACGGCGGCGATCCTGCGGAACTTCGCGGTGACGCGGTGACCCGGTGACGCGGGCAGGTACGGGAACGGGCGAGCCCGCCGCGGTGATCGCGGCGGGCTCGCCCTGGTGCGTGTGCGGCGGCGTCAGCTGATCTTCGCGTAGCCGTACTTGATGAGCTTCTGCACGTCCGCGGTGCGGTTGGCCGCCGAGGGCGACGTCATGACGGCGCCGACCACCGACTCGCCGTTCAGCGTGGCGGCGAAGACGAGGCAGTACTTGGCCTCGGTGCCGGAGCCGGTCTTGATGCCGAGCGTGCCGTTCCACCCGAGCAGGGTGTTGGTGTTGGTCCACGGCGCCATCGTGCGCGCGGCGCCGGTCTTCGTGATCGTCCTCGCCGTGTACGACTTGGCCTTGACCACGCCGCGGAAGGTGGCACTCTTCATCGCGCTGCGGCCGAGCAGCGTCAGGTCGCGCGCCGACGAGTAGTTGGAGCCCTTGCTGATGCCGTCGAACGAGTCGAAGTGCGTGTTCTTCATGCCGAGGGCCTTGGCCGTGGTGTTCATCTTGCCGATGAACGACTTCACCCGCGCGGCACGGGTGGTGCCGGTGCCGAACTTGTCGGCGAGTGCGTACGCGGCGTCGCAGCCCGACGGGAGCATCAACCCGTAGAGCAGCTGTCGGACGGTGACCTTGTCACCGACGATCAGCTTGGCGTTGGAGGCGTAGTTGTTGGCGATGATGTAGTCGCTGTACGCCTTCTGGATGGTGACCTTGGCGTCCAGGTTGAGGTTCGCCTGCGACAGCACCACCTTGGCGGTCATGATCTTCGTCGTGGAGGCGGTGAGCCTCCTGGTGTCGGCGCCCTTCGCGTAGAGGGACGCGCCCGTGGCGCTGTTCATCACGAAGCCGCTCTTGGCGGTGATCGTGGGCACCGTGACAGCCTGCGCGGGTGCCGCGAAGAGAACTCCCGTGGAGAGCATCGCGCCGGCCGTGACGGCGACGGCTGCGGCCCTGCGAACACGGAAGCCCTTGGTGGCGGTTATCAACTGAAATACCCCGATTACGTCGAATGCCCCTGCGGTGCGGCCGAGTTGAAGGGGAAAGTAGAAGGGGCCGCATGTGTGTGACACGTAAGTAGCACAGATGGTTGTGCGCCCGCTGCGAAGTATTTTCGGACCGCCGGTCCGACTCCCCACCCGCCTCCTCGTCCGGCCTGGGCCAGACCCCTCCTCCGGCTCTCCGGGCGGGATCCGTCCGGCCCCGGTCCGGCTCCCCGCCCGGCTCCCCGCAAAGCCTCCGCCCGGCCTGGTCCGCCTCCCCGTCCGGCTCCCCGCGCGGCTCCCGTCCGGCCCCGGTCCGACTCCCCGTGCAGCCTCCACCCGGCCCCGGTCCGACTCCCCGTCCGGCTCCCCGGGCGGCCTCCGTCCGGCCTCGGTCCGACTCCCCGTCCGGCTCCCCGGGCGGCCTCCGTCCGGCCTCGGTCCGACTCCCCGTCCGGCTCCCCGGGCGGCCTTCGTCCGGCCTCGGTCCGGTCCCTCGTCCGCCTCCCCGTGCAGCCTCCACCCGGCCTCGGTCCGGCCCCGGTCGAGCCCCGGTCCGGCTCCTGTGCAGCCTCCGTCCGGCCTCGATCCAGCATCGTCCGGCCCCTCGTCCGCCTCCCCGTCCGGCCCCTCGTCCGGTTCCCCGTCCGGCCCGGGCCCCGCGTCGCCCGCCCATGCGCCCGACCATGCGCCCGACCACATACTGGACCCGCCTCCCCCATGCGTACGTGTTGTATCTATCCTGTTCGCATGCCTTCCGCCGCGCCCGCGCCCGTCAAGCAGCCGCCCGCAGCCGACCGCGTCTACACGCACGTCAAGCAGGGGGTCCTGGACCGCCGTTACGAGGGCGGCACCCTCCTCACCGAGGGCGAGCTGGGCGAGGCCGTCGGGGTCTCCCGCACCCCGGTGCGGGAAGCGCTGCTGCGCCTGGAGGCCGAAGGGCTGATCAAGCTCTACCCGAAGAAGGGCGCCCTGGTCCTGCCGGTCTCCGCGCAGGAGATCAAGGACGTCGTCGAGACCCGGCTGCTGGTCGAGGAACACGCGGCACGCAAGGCCGTACCCGCCCCCGCCGGGTTGATCCGACGGCTCGAGGAGCTACTGGAACAGCAGAAGGCGCAGGCCGCGGCCGGTGATCTGGCCGGGGCCGCCGTCACCGACCGCTGTTTCCACGCCGAGATCGTCCGCAGCGGCGGCAACGAGATCCTGTCCCGGCTCTACGACCAGCTGCGCGACCGCCAGCTGCGGATGGGCGTCGCCGTGATGCACTCCCACCCCGACCGGATCGCCAAGACCCTCGCCGAGCACGAGGAGATCCTCCACGCCCTCCGGTCCGGGGACGCGGCGGCGGCCGTGGAGATCGTCCACCGGCACGTCGGCTGGTTCTCGCACCTGGCGCGGGGTGAGGTCCGATGAGCAACAACATCACCCTGCCGGGTGACCCGCCCGGCGGACGGCGCGCGGCAGCCGTATGGGGGATCGGCGTCTCGGTCTACTTCGTCGCCGTCATCTTCCGTACCTCGCTCGGGGTGGCCGGCCTCGACGCCGCCGACCGCTTCGACGTGAACGCCTCGGCCCTGTCGACCTTCTCCATCCTCCAGCTGCTCGTCTACGCCGGCATGCAGATACCCGTCGGCCTGCTGGTCGACCGGCTCGGCACCAAGAAGGTGCTGGCCATCGGTGTCGTCCTGTTCACCGCCGGGCAACTCGGCTTCGCCTTCTCCCCCACGTACGGCACCGCCCTCGCCTCGCGCGCGCTGCTCGGCTGCGGCGACGCGATGACGTTCATCAGCGTCCTGCGGCTCGGCACCCGCTGGTTCCCCGCCCGCCGCGGCCCCCTCGTCGCGCAGCTCGCGGGCCTGGCCGGCATGGCGGGCAACCTGGTCTCCACGCTGCTCCTGGCCCGGCTGCTGCACGGCGTCGGATGGACGGCCGCGTTCGCGGGCAGCGCGCTCGCCGGGGTCGTCGTACTCGTCCTGCTCCTGCTGTTCCTCAAGGACCACCCCGACGGCCACGAGCCCCAGCCGTTCCCGCACCAGGGCGCCGCCTACGTACGGCGGCAGATCGCCGCGTCCTGGCGGGAACCGGGGACGCGGCTGGGGCTGTGGGTGCACTTCACCACCCAGTTCCCGGCGATGGTGTTCCTGCTGCTGTGGGGCATGCCGTTCCTCGTCGAGGCGCAGGGCCTCACCCGCGCCACGGCCGGCGAACTGCTGACCCTGGTCGTCCTGTCGAACATGGCCGTCGGACTCGTCTACGGCCAGGTCGTCGCCCGGCACCACGAGGCGCGGCTGCCGCTGGCGCTCGGCACCGTCGGGGCCACCGCGCTGCTGTGGGCGGTCACGCTGGCCTACCCCGGCGAGCACGCGCCGATGTGGCTGCTCGTCGTGCTGTGCGCGGTGCTGGGCGCCTGCGGACCGGCGTCGATGCTCGGCTTCGACTTCGCGCGGCCCGCGAACCCTCCGGAGCGGCAGGGCACCGCCTCCGGGATCACCAACATGGGCGGGTTCGTCGCCTCCATGACGACCCTGTTCGCGGTCGGTGTCCTGCTGGACGCGACCGGCGACGACTACCGGATCGCCTTCTCCTCGGTGTTCGTGCTCCAGGCGCTCGGGGTCAGCCAGATCCTGCGACTGCGCTCGCGCGCGGCGCGCCGGGAGAAGGAGCGGTCGGTCGCCAGCCGGGTGGCCTCCGTGCACGTGCCCGTGTAGCGCGCGGGTGCGAAGGATCGTCCGTCATCCCTGTAGCCCTCCCCGTCGCCCGCTGCGAACCGGCCCCGCCAGGCCGGTCGAGCACGCACGTGAGAGGGGCCCAGCCATGCCGCATGCCCTGCGCGCGAGCCGTCCAGCGGGCGCGGTGCCCGGGGTCGGCCGACGTGGCGGGGAAACCCTGTTGTCCGCCCGCTTGTTCGCGATCTGGCGTCGTCGCACGACCTATAGCTCAGGGGCGGACCACCGGGCTCGGGACCCGGAGGGCACGGGGGCGGAACCCGACACGTCGACGCATCGGCGGGTAGCTCAGCAGGAGAGCACCCGGCTCCTGTCCCGGAGGGCACGGGGGCGGAACCCGTCACGCCGGCTCAGGGATCACGTCGCTGAGCAGCAGCACCTCGTGGAGGCGAACCCGGGCTACGCGTCCGGTCGACCATCCCGCGCGCTCACGACGTCGAGCGACGCCGCCTACGCGGGCGCCAGATGCTGTTCCACTGTCCCGCTGCACGCGGCAGGAGCAGGCCCGCACCCTGGACCGGCTGACCAAGGAGGCCCGGCGCCGGCCCGGCCATGTGACGGGCCGGCTCTCGCCGGCGCTCACCGGGCCGCGCCAGGTCGCGGAGGGCGGCTCGGCGGATTCCGCGGAGGGCCACCGGCTGTTGGGGTGGAGCACCGGAGGGCACTGGAGGCGGGGGCCGGGGCGCGGTGGGGAGGTGACGGGGTGAGGGGGGCGGCACCCGCCCCCCTCACCCCCTCCGCTCCGCCTACGCCTCGCTGTGCGGGCCTGCGGCGTCTCAGCCGCAGGTCCTCCACCGCAGGTCCTCGACCCAGGCTGTCTCAGCCCCAGGTGATCAGTCTCTTCGGCTGCTCCAGGACGGCCGCCACGTCGGCGAGCACCTTGGAGCCCAGTTCGCCGTCGACCAGGCGGTGGTCGAAGCTCAGCGCGAGAGTGGTCACCTGACGGGGCTTCACCTTGCCCTTGTGGACCCAGGGCTTGAGCCTGATCGCGCCGACCGCGAGGATCGCGGCCTCGCCGGGGTTCAGGATCGGCGTGCCGGTGTCGACGCCGAAGACGCCGACGTTGGTGATGGTCACCGTGCCGCCCTGCATGGCCGCCGGGGACGTCCTGCCCTCGCGCGCCGTCGCCACCAGCTCGCCCAGGGCCTCGGCCAGTTGCGGCAGCGTCTTGTCGTGGGCGTCCTTGATGTTCGGCACGATCAGCCCGCGCGGGGTCGCGGCCGCGATGCCCAGGTTGACGTAGTGCTTGCGCACGATCTCCTGGCTCGCCTCGTCCCAGGACGCGTTGACGTCCGGGTTGCGCCTGATGGCGACCAGCAGCGCCTTGGCGATCAGCAGGAGCGGGTTCACCCGCAGGCCCTGCATCCCGTACTTGTCGGGGTCCCGCTTGAGTTCCTCGACGAGCTTCATGGTGCGCGTGACGTCGACCGTCACGAACTCGGTGACATGCGGCGCCGTGAACGCCGAGCCCACCATCGCCGCCGCCGTCGCCTTGCGGACGCCCTTGACGGGGATACGGGTCTCGCGCGCCGTGTCGTAGGTGGCGGCCGGGGCCGATGCGGCGGCCGGCGCCGGGAAGGCCGCCGGAGCGGACTGTGGCTCCGTCGGCCGTTCCGGAGCCTGCGCCAGGGCCGCGGCGGCATGGACGTCCTCGCGCGTGATGACGCCGTCCGGGCCGGACGGCGTGACCGAGGCGAGATCCACGCCCAGGTCCTTGGCCAGCTTGCGCACGGGCGGCTTGGCCAGCGGGCGCGGCCGGTGCCCGGTCGCGGAGGGGGCGGGCGGGGCCGCGGGGACCGGGCCGTGTCCGTTCCGTTCCGCCTGGACGGCCGCGGAGACGGCCGCCGACTCCTGGACCGGGATCTCGGCGCCCTTGCGCGGGCGGCGCTTGGTGGAGGACGCGGCCACGCCGTAACCGACCAGGACCGGCTGGCGGCCCGAGCCGTGTGCCTTCGGCTCCTCGGGCTGCTGCTCCACAGCGGTCGCGGCGGCGGGGACGGCGGCCGGGGTGGGAGCGGCGGCCGGGGCCGACCCGCTCGACACGTCCACCGCGATGATCGAGACGCCCACGTCGACCGTGGTGCCCTCGGGGAACCGCAGCTCGCGCACCACTCCGTCGTAGGGGATGGGCAGTTCGACGGCGGCCTTCGCCGTCTCGACCTCGCAGACCACCTGGCCGTCGGTCACCGTGTCACCGGGCTGGACGTACCACTTGAGGATCTCGGCCTCGGTGAGTCCCTCGCCCACGTCGGGCATCTTGAACTCGCGTACGGACGCTTCCGTCATCGTCGTCACGACCCTCTCCTCAGTACGCCAGGGCGCGGTCGACGGTGTCGAGTACCCGGTCCAGGCCCGGCAGGTACTCCTCTTCCAGACGGGCCGGCGGGTAGGGGGCGTGGTAGCCGCCGACCCGGAGCACCGGGGCCTCCAGGTGGTAGAAGCAGCGCTCCGTGATCCGGGCGGCGATCTCCGCGCCCGAACCGAAGAACACCGGCGCCTCATGGACGACGACCAGACGGCGGGTCTTCTCCACGGAGGCCTGGATGGAGTCGAAGTCGAGCGGGGAGACCGAACGCAGGTCCAGGACCTCCAGGTTCTTGCCCTCCTCGGCGGCCGCGTCGGCGGCCTCCTGGCAGAGCTTCACCATCGGGCCGTAGGCGACGAGGGTCAGGTCGGCGCCCTCGCGGACGACCCGCGCCTTGTGCAGGGGGCCGGGGATCGCCTCGGGGTCGACCTCGCCCTTGTCCCAGTAGCGCCGCTTGGGCTCGAAGAAGATCACCGGGTCGTCGCTCTGGATGGCCTGCTGCATCATCCAGTAGGCGTCGCCGGCGTTCGACGGGGAGACCACCTTCAGGCCCGCCACGTGCGCGAAGAGCGACTCGGGGGACTCGGAGTGGTGCTCCACGGCGCCGATGCCGCCGCCGTAGGGGATCCGGATGACGACCGGCATCTTGATCTTGCCGAGCGCACGCGCGTGCATCTTCGCGAGCTGGGTGACGATCTGGTCGTAGGCCGGGAAGACGAAGCCGTCGAACTGGATCTCCACCACCGGGCGGTAACCGCGCAGGGCCAGGCCGATGGCGGTGCCCACGATGCCCGACTCGGCGAGCGGGGTGTCGATGACGCGGGACTCGCCGAAGTCCTTCTGGAGGCCGTCCGTCACCCGGAACACGCCGCCCAGCTTGCCGACGTCCTCGCCCATGACGAGCACCTTCGGGTCCGACTCCAGGGCCTTGCGCAGCGACGCGTTGATCGCCTTGGCGAGGGCCGTCTTCTCCGCCATCTCAGTTACCCCCCTCGGGAGCGTCCGTGAACGACGCCTGGTAGGCGGCGAACTGGGCGCGCTCCTCGTCGACGAGCGCGTGCCCGTCCGCGTACACGTTCTCGAAGATGGCGAAGTGGTCCGGGTCCGGCATGGAACGGACCGCTTCGCGCACTCGCCTGCCCAACGCCTCGCTCTCGGCCTCGAGTTCCGCGAAGAATCCCTCGTCCGTGTGGTTTGCGGCCTCCAGGTGCCGGCGCAGGCGCAGGATCGGGTCCTTCGCCTCCCAGGCCGCCCGCTCGTCGTCGTGGCGGTAGCGGGTCGGGTCGTCGGAGGTCGTGTGGGCACCCATGCGGTACGTGTACGCCTCGACGAGGGTGGGTCCCTCGCCGTTGCGGGCCCGCTCCAGGGCCCACTTGGTGACCGCGAGACAGCCCAGGACGTCGTTGCCGTCGACGCGGACCCCCGGGAAGCCGTAGCCCTGGGCGCGCTGGTAGAGCGGCACGCGGGTCTGCTTCTCGGTCGGCTCGGAGATCGCCCACTGGTTGTTCTGGCAGAAGAAGACCACCGGCGCGTTGTAGACCGCGGAGAAGGTGAACGACTCGGCCACGTCGCCCTGGCTGGAGGCGCCGTCGCCGAAGTAGGCGATGACCGCGGAGTCCGCGCCGTCCTTGGCCACGCCCATCGCGTAGCCCGTGGCGTGCAGCGTCTGGGAGCCGATGACGATCGTGTAGAGGTGGAAGTTGTTGCCGTTGGGGTCCCAGCCGCCGTTGTTGACGCCGCGGAACATGCCGAGCAGGTTCGCCGGGTCGACACCGCGGCACCAGGCGACGCCGTGCTCGCGGTAGGTCGGGAAGACGTAGTCGTCGTCGCGCAGGGCCCGGCCGGAACCGATCTGGGCGGCCTCCTGGCCGAGCAGCGAGGCCCACAGGCCCAGCTCGCCCTGGCGCTGGAGGGAGGTGGCCTCGGCGTCGAAGCGGCGGGTGAGCACCATGTCGCGGTAGAGACCGCGCAGCTCCTCGGGCGTGACATCGGCGACGTACGGGTCGTACTCGGCGTTCGCCACGCGCTCGCCCTCGGGCGTCAGCAGCTGCACGAGCTGGGGCTCGGCGGTGCTCTTGCGGACGGCGGCGCGGGGGGTGCGAGTGGTGCGCCTGGCACCGGTGGCCTTGGTCGCCGTGCCGGTGGCCTCGGCCGCCGTCTCGGTGCCGGTGGCGCCGGCCTTGCCTCCGGCGCTGCGTCGCGGCTTGCGCGCGGCAGTGCTCTCCACGGTCACGTGTGCTCCTCCGTCGGTCCGGCCCCCGGGGTTGCCGGGTGACCAGTGCGGCTCACCTGTTCCGAAACCCGTGCACGGGGTGGGTGCCCTCGGCCGGAACAGGCGTGACAGGTGCCCCGGCGAGCGCCCTGCAAGCCTCACGTTACCCAGTGCGCCACATTTCTGTGAAACCCCACCTGACCTGCGTTTTTGCTTGGATTTCCAAGTAAATCGGCAAAGTCGGGAAGGAGCCTGGTCACAGCCTTGCAGGAGGCCGGAGCAACGGCACGTTATCCCGCGCACCCAGGTCACGGGAAGAGTTTCCGCGCGGGAGCGCCTCGGCCGGCACCGGGGCGGTTTCCCCGCATTCCCCCAAGGACACCCCCCGGGCCCGCGCCGCGGATCGCGGTCGGCGGCGGCCGCGTCGAGTCGCCGGCCACCTGCCGGTCGCCCCGCGACGCACCGCCGTACAGCGGCGGCCCTCGGCCGTCCGGACCGTTTCACAGCCGAGGCGCACCCCAAGCCGACCGCCGGGGATCACTTGTGACAGTCGGTGACGTTCTGTGACAACCCCCAGCTCACAGCCGTGCGGGGTGCCCTACGATCGGCGCGTGCCGCGCTCCTGTGTACCACCCCTCATGCCCCACGCGCCCCCTCTGGGCGTCCTGCTCCGGCGCTATGCCGCCGGCTCCGCGCTCGCGTGCGAGCCCGTCGACCAGGGGCTGCTGAACCGCGGCTACCGGCTGCGCACCACCCGCGGCCGGTACTTCCTCAAGCACCACTTCGACCCCGACACCGCCGACCCCGCCTCGATCGTCCGCCAGCACCGGGCCACCCAGCGCCTGGCCGACCTCGGTGTCCCGGTCGCGCCCCCGCTGCCCGGCCGCGACGGGCGCACGGTCGCCGTCGTCGGCGGCCACGCCTACGCCCTGCACCCGTGGGTCGAGGGCCGGCACCGCCACGGCGCGCAGCTCACCCCGCACGCGTGCGGGCGCCTGGGAGCGCTGCTGGGGGTGGTCCACGCGAGCCTGGAGCGCGTGATGCCGGCCCACGCGCGGGCGCGCGCCGCTCCCGCCGAGAGCCCCGCACCCGCCGACACCTTCGCCGTGATCGACGACCTCCTCGCGCGCGTACGCCGGCACCGCCCGGCCGACTCCTTCGACGAACTGGCCCGCCACCGGCTCATGGAACGCCGCACCCTGCTGGAACGGCACGCCGACCGGCGCCCCCCGCGCGCCGGCCCGGCCGGCTGGGTGCACGGCGACTTCCACCCGTTCAACCTGCTCTACCGCGGGGAGGCGCCCGCGGCCATCGTCGACTGGGACCGGCTCGGAGTGCAGCCCCGCGCGGAGGAGGCCGTACGCGCCGCCGCGATCTTCTTCGTCCGGCCCGACGGCACGCTCGACCTGCCGAAGGCGCGGGCGTACGCGCGCGCGTACCGGCCCGCCGCCGGTGCCGCGCCCTCCGAGCTGGCGGCCGCCGTGCACCGGGTGTGGTGGGAGCGCCTGAACGACTTCTGGATGCTGCGCTGGCACTACGAGCGCGGCGACACCCGCGCCGACCCCAGTTCCCGGCCGCCTCCGCCCTCGCGGTGTGGTGGACACGGGAGTACGACGCGGTGTGCGACGCCTTCACGGACTGAGGGCCACCGCGGGCGAGCCCCCGGAGACGACCACGCGCGCGTGAGGACCCGTCAGGGGCTCACGCGCGCGTCGCGCCGTGTCGTCGGTCACCGTGCCGCGGGTCAGCCCTCGTCGCCGGCGGTGCCGCCGTTGGTGACGCCGGTGATGGTGCCGCCCTGCGACGTCCCCCCGTCGCCGGCGCCCCCGTCCGCCGTGCCGGGATCGCTCGACACCGAGTCGCTCGGCTCCTCCGAGACCGGATCGCTCGTCGCCGGATCCGACGGCTCGTCCGACGGCTCGCTGCTGTAGCTCGGCGACGGCGAGTACGACGGCGTGTAGGACGGGGTCCATCCGGACCCGGAGTTCGAACCCGTGCTGCCGTCGGAGGTGTCCTGCGACGACTCGTCGGACGCCTCCTCGCTCGGCGACGCGCTCGTCCGGTCGTCCGACGCGGACGGGCTGGCGCTCGGCGACTTCGTGGTCTCGGTCCCGCCGCCACTGCCCGCGTCCTGCTTGTTCAGCGCGAGCGCGACGCCCGCGGCGACGGCGATCACCGCGAGGACGGCGAGGATCCACAGCTTGCCGCGGCCGCTGCCCCGGTTGCCGCGCCCCTCGAAACCGCCGTCGTCGCCGTTGTTGTAGCCCGTGGGCAGCACCGGCTGCGGGATCTGCGAGGTGCGGGAACCGTCGGCGCCCTGCGCCAGCACGCTCGTGCTCGCGAAGCCCGCCGCGGCGGCACCCGCGCCGGTGCCCGCCTCGACCGGGCCGGTGTTCCAGGTGCCGGTGTGGGCGCCCTGGTCGTACAGCATCTGGAGCCCGTACTGGACGAGGCCGCGCATCTCCTCCGCGGTCTGGAACCGGTCGTCGGGATCCTTGGCCAGCGAACGCATGACGAGACCGTCGAGCTCCGGCGGGCACACGCCCTCCGAGGTCCGCGACGGCGGCACCGGAATGTCCTGCACATGCTGGTAGACCACCGACAGCGGGGTCTCCCCGGTGAACGGCGGCCGCAGCGCGAGCAGTTCGTACAGCAGGCAGCCGGTGGCGTACAGGTCGGAGCGGTGGTCGACGGCCTTGCCGAGCGCCTGCTCCGGGGAGAGGTATTGCGGGGTGCCCATGACCATGCCGGTCTGCGTCATGGTCGTCGACGCCCCGTGCAACGCGCGCGCGATGCCGAAGTCCATCACCTTCACCGCGCCGTTGTCGGTGATGATCACGTTCGCCGGCTTGATGTCACGGTGCACGATGCCGTGCTGGTGCGAGTAGGCGAGCGCCTCCAGCACCCCGGAGACGATGATCAGAGCCTGCTCGGGGCCCGGCGCCTCCGCGTTGAGGAGCAGGTCGCGGATGGTCCGTCCCTCGACCAGTTCCATCACGATGTAGGGCACGCTCTGGCCGCCGACGACGTCCTCGCCGGAGTCGTACACGGCGACGATCGCGTGGTGGTTGAGGCCGGCCACCGACTGCGCCTCGCGCGTGAAGCGGGCCTTGGACACCGGGTCCTCGGCGAGGTCGGCGCGCAGCAGCTTGACGGCGACGGTGCGGCCGAGACGCACGTCCTCGGCGGCGAACACCTCCGCCATGCCGCCCCGCCCGAGTCTGCCGGTCAGCCGGTAACGGCCGTCTCCGACAAGTCCGCCGTTACCCCACATCTCCGGCGCATCTGACATACCGCCGCCAGTCGCCTCGGGGTCGGACGGGCCCTGAGCGCGCTGCTGCTGTGCCATCAGTCCTCGCCGTCGTTTCTGCCCGCGGTGCGCGCGGTGTTGTCACGGTCTCCGTCGGCCACGCTACAGCCTCCGCGCAAGCCGCCGGTCCGGGATCATCTCGGGTATCGGTCGGAGACGGATCGGCCATCAAACCCGCACCCCGCGCCGGCGTGCAAATTCTGTGTAGCGGCGGTACGACACCGGTAACGCTTCCGCGACTCTTCTTTCACGTACGGTCACGGAACGGGCACCGAGCTTGACGTGTCGGTGCCCTGGGGCAGACTTGGCCGGGAATAGCACTTTCGATCAATGGGCAAGCCAGGGCGAGCTGCAGCGCCGAGGGCCTGACGGGGGACGCGGAGAATGAGCCACGACGGCGCGCAGGGCCGGTACGCGGGGCGGGCGCTCGCCGGCGGCCGGTACCAGCTGCGCGACTTGCTCGGCGAGGGCGGCATGGCCTCGGTGCACCTCGCCTACGACGCGGTCCTCGACCGGCAGGTCGCGGTCAAGACGCTGCACACCGAACTCGGCCGCGAGCCGGCCTTCCGCGAGCGTTTCCGCCGCGAGGCCCAGGCCGTGGCCAAGCTCACCCACACCAACATCGTCTCGGTCTTCGACACCGGCGAGGACGATGTCGACGGTCTGACCACTCCGTACATCGTCATGGAGTACATCGAGGGCAGCCCGCTCGGGTCGGTGCTCGACGAGGACGTACGGCGGCAGGGCGCCATGCCCGCCGACAAGGCGCTGAAGATCACCGCGGACGTGCTGGCCGCGCTGGAGATCAGCCACGAGATGGGCCTGGTCCACCGCGACATCAAGCCCGGCAACGTGATGATGACCAAGCGCGGCATCGTCAAGGTGATGGACTTCGGCATCGCGCGCGCCATGCAGTCCGGTGTCACCTCGATGACCCAGACCGGCATGGTCGTCGGCACCCCGCAGTACCTCTCGCCCGAACAGGCCCTCGGCCGCGGTGTGGACGCCCGCTCCGACCTGTACTCGGTCGGCATCATGCTGTTCCAACTGGTCACCGGGCGGCTGCCGTTCGACGCCGACTCGCCACTGGCGATCGCGTACGCGCATGTGCAGGAGGAGCCGGTGGCCCCCTCCTCCATCAACCGCGCGCTGCCGCCGGCCATCGACGCGCTCGTCGCCCGCGCGCTCAAGAAGAACCCGAACGAGCGCTTCCCCACCGCCGTCGCCATGCGCGACGAGTGCCTGCGCGTCGCGGCCTCCTTCCAGGCCGCCCCGCCGAGCATCGTGCCCGGCAACCCCGCGCAGAGCGGCTCGGGCGTCGGCTCCGCGGTGTTCCCGCCGGTCGGCCAGAGCCCCCAGACGCCGGTGGGCAACGTGCAGACGCCGTACCAGCCGGCCCCGACGCCCAACCCGTACGGCACCCCCTCGACGCCCGCCCCGTCGTACGGCTATCCCCAGCAGGGCTACCAGACGCCCGCCCCCGCCTACGGCCACCAGCAGGGGGCGAACACCCCGCCCGCCTACAACCTGAACCCGCAGACCTCGGCCGCGGGAGGGCCGGGCGGTGGCCGCAGGAGCAACAAGGGAGTGCTCGTCGGGTCGGCGGTCGTGGCGCTCGCGACCGTCGGCGCCCTGATCGGGACCCTCGCGGCCAACGGCGGCGGTGACGACGACAACGGCGGCGACCCCGGCACCAGCACCTCCGCCTCGGCGACGAAGGCCGCCGGTTACCGCGGCCCGGACACCGCCAAGACGATCGACACGACCGAGTGCACCGAGCCGCAGGAGTCGTACAACGACCCCGACAAGATCCGGGTTCCGGACTTCAAGTTCAAGAACATCGACTCGGTCAAGTCCTGCTTCCAAGCGGCCGGTTGGAACATCAAGGAAAAGGACGTGGACGAGAACACCTACGGCGACGGCACGGTCATGGACCAGTTCCCGTCCGCCGGGACGGACGTCGACCCGAAGGACATGCCGGAGATCGAGCTGAGCGTCTCCACGGGCAACCCGGCGTCCTGACCCCGCACGACCGAGAAGGGCCCGGCGTCGGTCGCCGGGCCCTTCTGTTCTGTGGTCGGTACGGATCCTTGACGCGGCGCTGGGGACGCGGCTCTACAGGTACGGGCCCCCCGAGCGGCCCCCCGCGCGCGGGTCGTCGGAACCCTCCGGGCCTCCCACACCCGGCGGCAGCGCACGGCGCATCTGCTCCAGCTGGGCCCGGGCCGCCATCTGCTGGGCGAACAGCGTGGTCTGGATCCCGTGGAACAGACCCTCCAGCCAGCCCACCAGCTGGGCCTGCGCGATCCGCAGTTCGGCGTCGCTCGGCGTCGACTCCTCGTTGAACGGCAGGGACAGCCGCTCCAGCTCCTCGACCAGCTCCGGCGCCAGACCGTCCTCCAGCTCCTTCACCGAGCTGGCGTGGATCTCCTTGAGACGGACCCGGCTGGCCTCGTCGAGAGGGGCCGCGCGCACCTCCTCCAGCAGCTGCTTGATCATGCTGCCGATCCTCATGACCTTCGCCGGCTGCTCGACCTGCTCGGTCACGGGGATCTCACGGGAGTCGTCCTCCGCGTCGATGCCGCCGAGTGCCATGCCGTCCTGGCCCACGACCAGGATCTTCTGGGCGTTCTCCGGCGACCGTTCGTTCCTCGGCATCTCCATGCCGCCATTCTCTCGCACCCCTCCACCTCATCACCGTGGCGCCCCCCGTGAAGGGCGAACCACGCTTTTCCCGATCGGATCAGTCCGGAATGCCACTCCCGTCCCGTCATGTGAGGCTTGGGGCCTCGTTCCGAGACGACGGAACACCGGGAGGAGGGCACGGGCGTGACGCCATGGTGGCGGGGGCTGTGCGGGGTGGGTATGGGGACGGGGCTGCTGATGGCCGTGCTGCCCTTCGGGGGCGTGCCGGCGGACGCGGCGGTGTCGGCGTACGGCCCCGGAACGGCGTACGAGAGCGGACCGGCGTACGACCGTGACGCGACGCGCGCGCCCGGCACCACGCACGGGCCCGGTCCCTCGCACGGACGGGCCGGTCCGACGCCCTCGCCGGGGGCGAGGCACGACCACGTTCCCCCGTATCCCCGGGGCCCGTCGCACGTCCCCGGATCGGCGTCCACCGCCGTGTCGGCGGCCGTCGCCTCCGCCTCGCCCTCCGTGTCTCCCGGCGGTCCCGACCGGGCCGGCAGCCGGGCCGGGGAGGGCCGGGTGCGTCCCGGCCGCACCGAGGCCGCCGTGGAGGAGGACCCGGAGGTTCCCGGCGAGGAGGCGGACGCCGAAGAGGAAGAGGGCCTCGACGAGCAGCGGGCCGAGGAGCCGGCCGAGGAGCCGGCCGCCCCGGACGCGGCTCCCCACGAGGCCGGGCTCGCCCCCTCCGCCTCCCCGCGGACCGTGGGCCAGACCGACGCCGCCGCCGAGGAGCGGGGGGCCGGACGGATGCTGCGGGCCCTGCCCCTGGGCAGCGGGCTGGTCCTCATCGGCCTGGGCCTCGGCCTCGCCTTCCTCGGCCTGCGGCTCCGCCGCGGCTAGCGCGCCGGCGGCCGTGTCAGCGCGCGACCAGCAGGACCTTGCCCACGTGTCCGCTCTCCTCGACGACCCGGTGCGCCGCGGCCGCGTCGCTCATCGGCACTTCACGGTCCACGACGGGACGGACATGGCCGTCGGCGAGCAGCGGCCAGACGTGTTCGCGCACGGCCGCGACGATCGACGCCTTCTCGCCGACGGGGCGGGCCCGCAGCGAGGTCGCGCTGATCGCGGCGCGCTTGCCGAGGAGCGCGCCGATGTTCAGCTCACCCTTGACGCCGCCCTGCATGCCGATGATCACCAGCCGGCCGTTGACGGCGAGACTCTGGACATTGCGGTCCAGGTACTTGGCGCCCATGTTGTCGAGGACGACGTCGGCACCGGCACCCTCGGTGGCCTTCTTGATCTCGGCGACGAAGTCCTGCTCGCGGTAGTTGATCAGGATGTCCGCGCCCAGCTCGGCGCACCGCTCCAGCTTCCGCGCGCTGCCCGCGGTGACGGCGACCGTGGCGCCGACGGCCTTGGCCAGCTGGATCGCCATGGTGCCGATGCCGCTGGAGCCCCCGTGCACCAGCAGCGTCTCGCCGGCGCGGAGGTGGGAGATCATGAAGACGTTCGACCAGACCGTGCAGACCACCTCGGGCAGTGCCGCGGCCCGCACGAGATCGGTCCCCTCGGGTACGGGCAGCAGCTGCCCGGCCGGTACGGCGACCTTCTCGGCGTATCCGCCGCCCGCGAGCAGGGCGCACACCTCGTCGCCGACCTCCCAGCCCGAGACGCCGGGGCCGAGCGCGGCGATCCGGCCGGAGCACTCCAGGCCGGGGTAGGGCGAGGCGCCCGGCGGCGGGTTGTAGAAGCCCTGCCGCTGGAGGACGTCGGCACGGTTGACGGCACTCGCCACCACCTCGACCAGCACCTCGCCCTCGCCGGGTACGGGATCGGGGACCTCGTCCCACACCAGCGCCTCGGGACCACCAGGTTCGGGAATCGTGATCGCATGCATGAGAGGGACGCTACCCCGCACTCCCTGGTCGCAGCCTTCTCGGTCCTTGGCCCGATCCGTGGCGGGAGCCCGGTGCGCGACCGATGAGTTCGCGCGACGGCGAGGGTCTGCCCCTGTGTCAGCCCATGCGCGGAAGGACACCCACCATGAGCCAGCACACCTCCGGCCTGGCGATCGAGACCGCGGGCCTGGTGAAGACGTTCGGCGGGACCAGGGCCGTGGACGGCGTGGACCTCGCCGTCCCCGCCGGCACCGTCTACGGCGTCCTCGGGCCGAACGGCGCCGGCAAGACGACCACCGTGAAGATGCTCGCCACCCTCCTGCGGCCCGACGGCGGCCAGGCCCACGTCTTCGGCCACGACGTCGTCCGCGAGGCGGACACGGTACGCGGCCTGGTCAGCCTCACCGGGCAGTACGCGTCCGTGGACGAGGACCTCACCGGCACCGAGAACCTCGTGCTGCTGGCCCGGCTCCTCGGGCACGCCAAGAGGTCCGCGCGTGAGCGGTCCGCGCAGTTGCTGGAGGCCTTCGGGCTCACCGGCGCGGCCTCCAGGCAGGTCAAGCACTACTCGGGAGGCATGCGCCGCCGCATCGACATCGCCGCCTCCATCCTCAGCACCCCCGACCTGCTGTTCCTCGACGAGCCGACGACCGGGCTCGACCCACGCAGCCGCAACCAGGTGTGGGACATCGTGCGGGCGGTGGTCGCCCAGGGCACGACCGTGCTGCTGACCACCCAGTACCTGGACGAGGCCGACCAGCTGGCGTCCCGCATCGCCGTCATCGACCACGGCAGGGTCATCGCCGAGGGCACGAAGGGCGAGCTGAAGGCGTCCGTGGGCGCCGGCTCCGTCCATCTGCGGCTTCGCGACGCCGAGCAGCGTCCGCGGGCGGCGGAGGTACTGGCCGCCGTGCTGGACGCACGGGTCCGGCACGATCCCGATCCGCTGGCCCTGACGGCCCGGCTGGCCGCGGCGGCCGGCGACACGGCCGCGGAGCAGGCCGCCCGGGCCCTGACCGAACTGGCCGGAGCCGGCATCACCGTCGACGACTTCGCGCTGGGCCAGCCCAGCCTGGACGAGGTCTTCCTCGCCCTCACCGGACACGACACCCAGGCGGAGGACGCCGTGAGGAACGGGGCGGCCGCATGAGCACCGCGACGACGAACGAGACCCAGGACCTCGCGCCGGTCCGCGCCGACTCCCTCGCGGCGCTGCTGGTCGCCAAGGAGCGCCCGCCGCGGCCGAGCGCCTGGTCGGCCTCCCTCACCTTCGGCTGGCGGGCCGTTCTCAAGATCAAGCACGTGCCGGAGCAACTGTTCGACGTCACGGCGTTCCCGATCATGATGGTGCTGATGTACACGTACCTCTTCGGGGGCGCTCTGGCCGGGTCGCCGAAGGAGTACATCCAGTTCCTGCTGCCCGGCATCCTGGTGATGTCGGTCGTGATGATCACGATGTACACCGGCGTCTCGGTGAACACGGACATCGAGAAGGGCGTCTTCGACCGGTTCCGTTCCTTGCCGATCTGGCGGCCGTCGACGATGGTCGGCTACCTCCTCGGCGATGCCCTGCGCTACACCATCGCGTCCGTGGTGATGCTCACCGTCGGCGTGATCCTCGGCTACCGGCCGGACGGCGGGGTGCTCGGGGTCCTGGCCGGGATCGCCCTGCTGATCGTCTTCTCGTTCGCGTTCTCGTGGATCTGGACGATGTTCGGGCTCCTGCTGCGCACCGAGAAGTCGGTGATGGGCGTCAGCATGATGGTGATCTTCCCGCTGACCTTCCTGTCCAACGTGTTCGTCGACCCGAGGACCATGCCGGGCTGGCTCCAGGCGTTCGTCAACAACAGCCCGGTCACCCACCTCGCGTCCGCGGTGCGTGGGCTGATGGCCGGCGACTGGCCGGCCGCCGAGGTCGCCTGGTCCCTGGGCTGGGCGGGACTGTTCGTGCTGGTCTTCGGCCCCGTCACCATGCGGCTCTACAACCGCAGGTAGGGCCTGCGCGCCGGTCCGGCGAAGCGGCGCGTCCACCGTTCAGAAACGCAGTGCCTTCGGCGGCTCCGGCGGCACCCGCACGATGGTGACGAGCCGGTCCGTCAACTCCAGGACGCCCACGGACGGATCGTCGTAGGCCAGCACCCGGTGACCGCGGACGACGCTCACCACGAGGTCGTCCGTCTCGCGTGGGGTACGTCCCGACTCGGACCTGGTGACCGGCCGTTCGACGAGATCGAGGCCGCTGCCCTGGTGCATGAGGTCCTCCATCACCCGGCCCGCCGCGGGACTGAGCACGGACAGCCCGAGGAGCCGGCCCGCCGCTCCCGCGCTGGTGATGACCTCGTCGGCGCCGGACTGCTTCAGCAGCGGCGCGTTCTCCTCCTCGCGCACCGCGGCGACGATCTTCGCCCGCGGGTTGAGCTGACGTGCCGTGAGGGCCACGAGCACCGCCGTGTCGTCGCGTTCCGTCGCGATGATGATCCGCCCCGCCCGCTGCACCTCCGCCCGCCGCAGCACATCACTGCGGGTGCCGTCACCGACCACGCCCTCGTACCCCTCGGCCGTCGCCGCGTCGATCATTTTCGCGCCGGGGTCGATCACGACGACCTGTTCCTTCCGCAGCCCCGACGCACAGGCGGTCCGGATCGCGGACCGGCCTTTCGTGCCGAAGCCGACGACGACAGTGTGGTCGCGCAAGGGGACCTCCGGGTTGCTGGGCGAAAGCTCTGTACGCAACGGGTGTCGCGTCCTGACGGGTGCGACCCCGCCGTGAACCATGGTGCCCACTGATCCGATCACCACCACAGGGGGCCACGCGATGCGAGACCACGAACGACAGTCGGCCGGGCCGGGACGGCTCTCCCTCGTACGGTCGCTGTGGTACCGCTCGCGCGCCGAGGCCCGGGACGACGCCGAGGCGGGCCGCTCCATCACCATGCCCCTGCAGAGCGCCCTTCCTCCGCTCAAACAGGTGCTGCGACGCCTCGCCCTGGGCCTGCTGGTGCTCCTGGTCACCACGCTGATCGTCTACGTCGACCGCGCCGGCTACAACGACAACTCCGACGGCTCCGTCGACTTCCTCGATGCCGCCTACTACGCCACCGTCACCCTCTCCACCACCGGCTACGGCGATATCACTCCTGTCAGCGACGCGGCCCGGCTCGTGAACATCCTCGTCATCACGCCGCTTCGCGTCCTCTTCCTGATCATCCTGGTCGGCACGACCCTCGAGGTCCTCACCGAACGCACCCGCCAGCAGGTACGCATCCACCGCTGGCGCAGCCGCACCCATCAGCACGTCGTGGTCGTCGGCTACGGCACCAAGGGACGGCACGCCGTGGAGACGCTCGTCGGGCAGGGCATCGCCAAGGAACAGATCGTCGTCGTGGACATCCAGCGCAAGGCCGCCCACGCGGCCGGGGACGACGGGCTGGTGTCGGTGATCGGAGACGCCACCCGCTCGGAGACGCTGCTCAAGGCGGAGGTCGCCCACGCCTCCCGGGTGATCGTCGCCCCGCAACGCGACGACACCGCCGCCCTCGTCACGCTCACGGCCCGCCAGCTGAACCGGCGGGCCACCATTGTCGCCGCCGCCCGGGAGGACGAGAACGTGCCACTGCTCAAGCAGAGCGGCGCGGACACCGTGGTCACCAGCTCCAGCTCCGCCGGCCGACTGCTGGGTGTCTCCATGGTCAGCCCGACCGCGGCCAGGACCCTTGAGGACCTCATGACCCTCGGCAGCGGCCTGGACCTCATCGAGCGGCCCATCACCCAGCAGGAGGCCGGCAAGTCGCCGCGCGCCTCCACCGACCTGGTCGTGGCCGTCGTCCGCGGCAAGGACCTCTTGGACTTCGCCGACCCACGCCTCACGCATCTTCAGGCCGGGGACCGAGTGATCACGGTGAGCCGGGCGAAGGTGTCCGAGCAGGCCTGACCAGAGCGCCGGAAGCCTGCGGGCTCTGACCGGGAATGTTTCCCGTGGAACAGGCCGAGCCGGGCTATCCGGGTGTTTCACGTGAAACAACCGGATGACTCATCCCCTTCGGATGTTTCACGTGAAACAGGCCGCGATCCCCGCTGTCGCCCACGGAAGATCGAGCACTTCCGTCTCCTGGCCGGCTCGCGCACCGCCGGGCGGGACGACGGCGAGAGCGTCGGCCGCCGCGATACCCCTCAGCATGGCCGGACCGTTGTAGTGCAGCGGCAGGGCGTGATCGCCCCGCAGGACGACCGGGACGAGCCGGGTGTCATACGGGTGGCCGTGAGCCGCCTCCCGCAGCGGCAACGTGTACGGCTCCGGAGCGGACCGGCCGGCGAGGGTCCGCAGCAAAGGCTCGGCGAGTGTGAGCAGTCCGGAGACCGCCGCCAGGGGGTTGCCCGGCAGGCCGACGAGATACCGGTCCGCCGTGAGTTCAGCCAGCAGCATCGGGTGCCCCGGACGCACCTCGACCCCGTCGACCAGCAGCTCGGCGTCGAGGCGGCGCAGGGTGGGGTGAACATGGTCGACGGGCCCTGCGGCCGTCCCGCCGGTGGTGACGATCAGATCGGCCGCGGACGTGGTGAGGGCCTGGTACAGGGCTTCCGCGTCGTCGCCGAGCCTGCGCACGGCCACCACCTCGGCGCCCATCGCCCGCAGCCACGGGGGCAGCATCGGGCCGAGCGCGTCACGGATGAGTCCGTCGTGCGGACGTCCCTCGGTGAGCAGTTCGTCACCGAGGACGAACACCTCGACGCGGGGGCGGGGGACCGCGGCGAGCGTGTCGTATCCAGCGGCCGCGGCGAGCCCCAGGACGGCCGGGGTCACCACGGCTCCGACGGGCAGCAACTGGTCGCCGCTACGGCATTCCTGGCCGCGCGGACGGATGTCCTGGCCGTGCTGGAGGTCGCGGCCGGGGTGCAGCCGGCCCTTCTCGTCGGTGCGGCCGTGCTCGCTGCGCAGCACCGCGGTCGTGTCCGGGGGGATCCGTGCGCCGGTGGCGATCCCGACGGCCTCGCCGTCGACGAGGGGGGCGGGCTCGGCCTGCCCGGCCAGAACGCCCTCGTCGCGCACGGCCCAGGGGCCGGGCCCGGCGACCGCCCAGCCGTCCATCGCGGAGGTGTTGAAGGAGGGAAGGTCGGTGAGGGCGGTGAGGGGGGCGGCGAGGACGAGGCCGAGGGCGTCGTCCAGGGTCACGGAGACGGGGGTCCGGCGAGCGGCCAGGGAGCGGGCGGCACGGCCGGCGCGGGTGCGGGCGTCGGTCCAGGGGGTCGCGGAGGCCTGCGGGTGGCCTGTTCCGGCGCCGGGGACGCCTGGCGAACCGTGGCGTCCGCCGTGCGTGGCCGCCGGGCCGGGTGTGGCGCCGGCGGACGGCCGGGCGGGCCGGTTGCCGTCCTTCACGAGGGCGAGCACCTCCTCGACGTCGAGGTCCTCGGCGTCCTGGCCGTCCCGGATGCCGGGGGCGGTCATCCGGCGTCCGGCCGGGTGTCGGGCGTGGCGTCGGGGGCCACGTCGGGCTGTCCGGCGGACCCGGCAGCGGGCGTGGTCCTCCCCGGTTCCTGGACGCCGTTGGTCTCGTCGGCCCAGCGGAGTGCCAGGGCGGTGGCCTTGCGGGTCGCCTCGGCGACGGCTTCCGGGCTCCCTCCGGCCCGTCCGGCGGCGTAGCCGACGAGGAAGGTGGTCAGGGGCGCCGCGGGCCGGGCCACTCCGTGGGCGGCGTCGCGGGCGAGATCGAGGAGGGCGCCGGTGTCGACGTCGAGTTCGATGCCCAGCTCGTCCTTGACTGCGGAAATCCATTCGTCCAACACGTGGCCATGCTCCCTGATGCGTGCTCTGGCGGCGGCGATGTCGTCCCAGGTGTCGCAGTCGAAGGACGCGACGGGGTCGGGGACGCGGGTGAGGTCGAGACCGGCGGTCAGTCGGCGCAGAGGCAGCCCCCCGAGGCCGCCGTCCCCTTCGCCGAGCACCGAGAGTTCGCGGCGCAGGGCGGACGTGCGGTAGGCGGCGACGAGCGGCTGGTCGCGGCCGTGGGCGTCAGTGAGCAGGGCGCCTTCGGTGCCTTCGGCGTCCAGGGCCATCAGCAGTCGCCGGACGGTGTCCGTCGCCAGGAACGGCAGATCGGCGGAGAGGACGACGACGCGGGCCGCGGTGATGTGCCGCAGCCCGGCGCCGAGCGCGGCCACGGGGCCCGCGCCGGGCGGGTCCTCGCGGGTCCAGCGCACGGGACGGGCGGTCGGCCGTGGGTCCGCGACGACGACGGTGGTTTCCGCGTCGCCGCAGGCGCCGAGCACTCGGTCGAGCAGCGCGCGCCCGCCCACCCGCACCCCGGGCTTGTCGGCGCCGCCGAGCCGGCGGGCACCGCCCCCGGCGAGCACGACGGCGTCATGGACGAGGGGCACGCCGACGCGCTGATCGGTGGACGCGGCGGCGTCCTGGTCGGGCGGCGCGGCGGCGTCCCGGTCGGGGCGATCACCGAAGGTGACCGGCCGCGGCTCGTTCGGAGTCACCCCCCGAGTATGCGCGGCACTCCGGTCACAGGGAACGCCGGAGTGCCGAGACGGTCACAGGGTGCGCAGCAGCACCGCCGGCTGCTCCACGCAGTCCGCGACATAGCGCAGGAAGCCACCCGCGGTGCCGCCGTCGCACACCCGGTGGTCGAAGGTGAGCGAGAGCTGGACGACCTGGCGCACGGCGAGTTCCCCCTCGTGCACCCAGGGCTTGGGGACGATGCGGCCGACGCCGAGCATGGCGGCCTCGGGGTGGTTGATGATCGGCGTGGAGCCGTCGACGCCGAACACGCCGTAGTTGTTCAGCGTGAACGTGCCGCCGGTGAGGTCGCCGGGCGTGAGGGTGCCGGTGCGGGCCGCCTCGGTGAGCCGGGCGAACTCCGCGCCGATGCCCTCGGTGTCGCGGGCGTGGGCGTCGCGGACCACGGGCACCACGAGACCCCGCTCGGTCTGGGCGGCGAAGCCCAGGTGGACGTGGTCCAGGCGGACTATCTCCCTGGCCTCCTGGTCGACGGTGGAGTTCAGCTCCGGGTAACGGGCCAGGGCCGCGGTGCAGATACGGGCCAGGAGCGCCAGGAGGGAGATCTTCGGCCCCCCGGCCGCGTTCATCGCCGTACGGGCGCGCATCAGCTCGGTCGCGTCCGCGTCGACCCAACAGGTCGCCTCGGGGATCTCGCGGCGGCTGCGGGAGAGCTTGTCGGCGACGGCACCGCGGACGCCCTTGAGCGGGATGCGGGTGCCGGCGGAGGGACCGGTGGGTGCGGTGGTGACCGTCGGCCGCGGGGCCACGCGCGTGTGCGGCTCGGAAACGGCCGTCGTGGTCCGGCCCGGTACAGCGGCGGCCCGCAGCGCGTACTCCACGTCGGCCCGCAGGATCAGCCCGTCGGGTCCGGAGCCGGTCAGCTCCCTCAGGTCGATGCCGTTCTCACGGGCCAGCCTGCGCACGAGGGGGGAGATCACGGCCACGGGGCCGTCAGCCGCCCCGGCGGTCGCGTCAGCCGCCCCGGCGGTCCGGACCTCCCCGTTCGCCGACCGGGACGCCGGCGTCGCCAGAGGCACGGTGGTGGGGGCCGGTCGGTCCGGTCGTACCCTGCGGCGTCGCGCGGGCGCCTCGGAGGTGCCGTATCCCACGAGGACGTTGCCCGAGCCCTGGCCGTCCACGGCGGCCGACGTGCCGTGGGTGACCGGCGCGTCCGGGACGTGCGCCGAGCCGTCGGAGGCCGGTGCGCCCACCGCGACCGTGATCAGCGGGGCGCCGACGGGCAGTTCCGTGCCCTCCGCACCGAAGCGGGCGGTGACCACACCGCCGTAGGGGCAGGGCACCTCGACCATCGCCTTGGCCGTCTCGACCTCGACGATCGGCTGGTCGACGGCGACGACGTCACCGACCTCGACCAGCCAGCGGACGATCTCCGCCTCGGTGAGCCCCTCCCCGAGGTCGGGGAGCTTGAACTCCAGCACCTGTGCCATCAGCTCTCGGCCTCCCACTGCAGACGCGCCACGGCGTCCAGGATGCGGTCGACGCCGGGCAGGTGGTGGCGCTCCAGCATCGGCGGCGGGTAGGGGATGTCGAACCCGGCGACGCGCAGCACCGGTGCTTCCAGGTGGTGGAAGCAGCGCTCCGTGACGCGGGCCGCGATCTCCCCGCCCGGGCCTCCGAAGGAGCCCGATTCATGGACGACGACCGCACGTCCGGTCCGTCGCACCGAGGCGGTGACCGTCTCGTCGTCGAACGGCACCAGGGAGCGCAGGTCGACGACTTCGAGATCCCATCCCTCGGCCCGGGCCGCCTCGGCGGCTTCGAGGCAGACGGGCACCGACGGCCCGTACGTGATGAGTGTGGCGCTCCGGCCCGAGCGCCGCACCACCGCGCGGCCAATGGGTTCAACGGCCGCCGGCTCCTCCGGGTTCCAGGAATCCTTCGACCAGTACAGGCGCTTGGGTTCGAGGACCACCACCGGATCGTCGGAGGCGATGGCGGCACGCAGCAGACCGTAGGCGTCGGCGACCGTGGCGGGTGTGACGACGTGGAGTCCGGGGGTGGCCATGTAGTAGGCCTCGGAGGAGTCGCTGTGGTGCTCCACGCCGCCGATGCCGCCGCCGTAGGGGACGCGGATCGTGACGGGCAGCGGCATGCGCCCGCGGGTGCGGTTGCGCATGCGGGCGACGTGGCTGACGAGCTGTTCGAACGCCGGGTAGGCGAAGGCGTCGAACTGCATCTCCACGACCGGCCGGAGGCCGTACATGGCCATGCCGACCGCGGTGCCGAGGATGCCTGCCTCGGCGAGCGGGGTGTCCGTGCAACGGTCCTCGCCGAACTCCTTGGCGAGTCCGTCGGTGACCCGGAAGACGCCGCCGAGGGTGCCCACGTCCTCACCGAGGACGTGCACGGACGGGTCGGCGGCCATCGCGTCGCGCAGTGCGCGCGTGAGGGCCTGCGCCATGGTGGCGGGCTTGACGGCGACGGTGGTCATCAGTGCGTTCCCCCCTGCTCCGCCTCGATCTCGGCCCGCAGCAGAGCGCGCTGTTCACGCAGGTGCGGAGTGGGCTCGGCATACACATGGGCGAAGAGGTCCATGGGGTCGAGTGGGGCGTCCTGGTTCATGCGGGCGCGCAGATCGGCGGCCATGGTCTCGGCGGCGTCCCGGGCGGCCCGCTTCGTCTCCTCGTCGAGCAGTCCGCGCGCGGTCAGCTCGTGCTCCAGCAGGTCGATCGGGTCGTGCCCGCGCCAGGTCTCGACCTCGGCGTCGCCGCGGTAGCGGGTCGCGTCGTCGGCGTTGGTGTGCGCGTCCACGCGGTAGGTGATCGCCTCGACGAGCGTGGGACCGCCGCCCGCGCGCGCGTGCCGGACGGCGTCGGCGAGCACCTCGTGCACGGCGACCGCGTCGTTGCCGTCGACCAGCCGGCCCGGCATGCCGTACCCGACGGCCTTGTGGGCCAGGGAGGGCGCGGCGGTCTGCTTGGCGAGCGGGACGGAGATCGCGAAGCCGTTGTTCTGGACGAGGAAGACGACCGGTGCCCGCCAGACGGCGGCGAAGTTCAGCGCCTCGTGGAAGTCGCCCTCGCTGGTGCCGCCGTCGCCGACCATGGCGAGCGCCACCACGTCGTCGCCCTTGAGGCGGGCGGCGTGCGCGAGGCCCACGGCGTGCGGGAGCTGGGTGGCGAGCGGGGTGCACAGGGGGGCGACGCGGTGCTCGTACGGGTCGTAGCCGGTGTGCCAGTCGCCGCGCAGCAGCGTGAGGGCCTCGACCGGGTCCACACCGCGGGCGACGACCGCCAGGGTGTCGCGGTAGCTGGGGAAGAGCCAGTCGCGCTCCTGGAGGACGAGCGCGGCGGCGACCTCGCAGGCCTCCTGGCCGGTACTGGAGGGATAGACGGCGAGGCGGCCCTGCTTGGTCAGGGCGGTGGCCTGCGCGTTGTACCGACGGCCACGCACCAGCTGGGCGTAGAGCCGACGCAGCAGCTCCGGGTCGGCCTGCGCGGCCGCCTCGGTGCCGAGGACGCGGTGGGGCTCCGCGTCGGGCAGCAGCGGCGCGGGGTCGGTGCGGGGCTGCCAGGCGGGCGGCGGTGTCGGCCGGTATCCGCCCCGCTGCTCCATGACCGTCATGACGGCACCTCCTCGTGGGAGTGGCTACGGGAGGCGGGTCGGCTGTGACCCGCCTCACCTACCGATTGTTCGGTCGTCGGCACATTTTGGCTACCGGCCCCCTCAGGCTGTGGACAAACGGTTCTGCACAGCCTGAGATGGACGCAGTACGTCCACGGCGGAGAGGCGGGGGGACATGACACCTGAACAAATGGCCGACAGCCCGGACGGCCGCCCACCCCCGCGCGCGGAGAGCACGGCCCCGTCCCCCCCGGGGAACACCACCGCGTCCCGCACGGAGCCCACAGCCGCGTCCCGGGCGGAGAAGACGGCCCCGGCCCGCACGGAGAACCCGGCCGCGCCCCGTACGGAAGGCAAAGCCCCGGCCCGACCGCTCGACGCCATCGACCAGGACATCCTGCAGATGCTGCAGGCGGACGGCCGCGCCTCGATACGCTCGGTCGCCGAGCGCGTCCACGTGTCGCGCGCCAACGCCTACGCCCGCATCAACCGGCTCGTCGAGGACGGCGTCATCCGGGGCTTCGGAGCGCGCGTGGACCACGAGCGCGCGGGCCACGGAACATCCGCCTACGTCACGCTGAAGATCGTCCAGAACTCCTGGCGCACGGTCCGCGAGCAGCTCAGGCAGTTGCCCGGCGCCTCCCACATCGCCCTGGTGGGCGGCGACTTCGACGTCCTGCTGCTGGTGCACACGCCCGACAACAGAGCGCTGCGCGAGCTGGTGCTGACCCGCCTCCAGGCGATCCCCGAGGTCCTCAGCACGCGCACGCTGCTGGTGTTCGAGGAGGAGGACCTGGAGCCGCAGGGATGACCTCAGGCCCGCCGCAGCCCTGAGAAGACCAGCCGGGCGACGGCGTCGCCCACCTCGCGCTCGCCCATGCCCCGTCCGTCGGGGCGGTACCACTCGACGATCGAGTTGATCATGCCGAAGACGAGCCTGGTCGCGAGCCGCACCTCCACATCGCCGCGTACGTCCCCGTCGTCGGCGGCGGCCTTCAGCAGCGCGGCGACCCGGTGATCGAAGTCGCGGCGCCGCTCCAGCGCCCACCGCTCGGTGCCGGTGTTGCCGCGCACCCGCAGCAGGAGCGTCACGTACGGCAGTTCGGAGATGAGCACCTCGACCATCCGCCGCACGACGTACTCCAGGCGCTCCACGGCGCGTCCCACGCGCGCGGGCTCCTCGTCGAGGATGGCGAAGAGGCCGTCCAGCGCCCGGCTCACCGCCCGCCGCAGCAGTTCCTCCTTGCCGCTGACGTGGTGGTATATCGACGACTTGGAGATACCGGCCGCCTTGGAGAGGTGCTCCATGGAGGTGCCGTCGTAGCCGCGTTCGATGAAGACCTGCACGGCGACCGACAGCAGGGTCTCCGGGGTGTACGTGTCACGCTTGGCCGTGGTCATGGGGTGCCCTCCCGCTTGTCGGCGGAGTGTCCGTGGCGGTAGAGCGCCAGAGAGGGCGCGTAGCGGCCGGAGGGCTCGCGCAGGTGCAGCTCCTCCAGCAGGTCGTGGGCCCAGACCCGGCCGAGCCTGCGGCTCCACTCGAAGGGGCCGAGCGGGTAGTTGACGCCCAGGCGCATCGCGGTGTCGATGTCCTCCTCGGTGGCGACACCCTTGGCGACGGCGTCGTGCGCGAGGTCGACGATCCGCGCGACCGTACGGGCGACGATCATGCCGGGGACGTCACCGATGACGCTGACGTCCTTGCCGAGCGCCTGGAAGAGGCCGATGGCCTCGGAGAGCGTCTGCTGGGGGGTGTCCTGGGAGGCGGACACGGCGATGCGGGTGGCCTTGCGGTAGTCCAGGGCGAGGTCGAAGTAGACGACGTCCCGGAACTCCACCGAGGTCTGGCCGTCGGCGAGGGCGAGCTGGCCCCCGCTCGGCAGCACCAGGCGGGTGCCGCCGTCCTCGTCCTCCTCACGGACCTGGATGCCCGCCTCGCGGATCATCGCGAGCAGTTCCGAGGCCGGCCCCAGGTCGCCCTCGACGACGACGTAGGCGGGCGGCCGGCGCTTCTCCGCGGTGTGCGGCTCGGCGCGCTCGGCGCCGTCACGGTGGTCGAACCAGCCCTGGCCGGTCTTGCGGCCCAGGCGGCCCGATTCGACCAGGCGGCGCTGGGACAGCGAGGGGGTGAAGCGCACGTCCTGGAAGAAGGCCTGCCACACGGAGTGCGTGACGGACTCGTTGACGTCCTGCCCGATCAGGTCCGTCAGCTCGAACGCGCCCATCCGGAAGCCGCCGGACTCCCGCAGGATCGCGTCGATGGTGGCCGGGTCGGCTCCCTGCGCCTCGTGGACGGCGAAGGCCTCGGCGTAGAAGGGCCGGGCGATGCGGTTGACGATGAAACCGGGCGTGTCGGCGCAGGCGACCGGCGTCTTGCCCCAGACACGGGCGGTCTCGTACGCGCGCGTGGCCGACGAGACGTCGGTGGCGAACCCGGACACGACCTCGACCAGCGGCAGCAGGGGCGCCGGGTTGAAGAAGTGCAGGCCCACGAGACGGCCCGGGTTGCGCAGGGCGCCGCCGATGGCGGTCACCGAGAGCGAGGAGGTGTTGGTGGCGAGCAGGCAGTCCTCGCCGACCACGTCCTCCAGCGCCCGCATCAGATCCTGCTTGACGTCCAGCCGCTCCAGGACGGCCTCGACGACCAGCGCGCAGTCCGCGAGTTCGGCGAGGGTGTCCACGGGTGCGAGGCGGGCGCGGGCGGCGTCGCGCTCGGCGCCGGTGAGACGGTCCTTCTCGACGAGCCGGTCGAGACGGGCGCCGATCGCCGCGGCCGCTTCCCCGGCACGTCCCGCGACGGCGTCGTACAGCCGCACGGGGTGGCCCGCGGTCAGCGCGACCTGGGCGATGCCCTGGCCCATGGTGCCGGTGCCGACGACGGCCACGGGGCTGCTGAGGTCGAGTGCTGTCATGTGCGCGATCCTCCCGCACGGGGTTTTCCACAGATGCGGCGGACCCCCTTGTCCCGACCGATCGTTCGGTTACTCTAACCCTGACCGCCCGTTCCTGTCCCTGTTTCCGTCCAGGTCCAGAGCTCGACGAAGAGTTCTCCAGACGAGGAGTTGGTCCCGCATGGCCGCCGAACTCACCGCTCACGATCTGATCGCCAAGCACCGGCCCACCCTCGACCAGGCCCTGGAAGCGATCCGCACACGCGCGTACTGGTCCCCGCACCCCGAACACCCCAAGGCCTACGGCGCGGACGGCGGCCTGGACGCGGCGGCGGGCAAGGCGGCCTTCGACGCCGTGCTGGGCACCCGCCTCGACCTCGGCCAGCCCGGCACCGACGGCTGGGTGGGCGGCGAGACCTCGCCGTACGGCGTCGAGCTGGGCGTCGAGTATCCGCACGCGGACATCGACGAGCTGCTGCCCGCCATGAGGGCCGGACAGCGCGCCTGGCGGGACGCGGGCGCGGAGATCCGCGCGGTGGTCTGTCTGGAGATCCTCAAGCGCATCAGCGACCGGACCCACGAGTTCGCGCACGCCGTCATGCACACCTCCGGCCAGGCCTTCATGATGGCGTTCCAGGCGGGCGGCCCGCATGCTCAGGACCGCGGCCTGGAGGCGGTGGCGTACGCGTACGTGGAGCAGGTCCGCACCCCCGACACGGCGGAATGGACCAAGCCCCAGGGCAAGCGCGACCCGCTGGCGCTCACCAAGCAGTTCACACCGGTCCCGCGCGGAATCGCCCTGGTGATCGGCTGCAACACCTTCCCGACGTGGAACGGCTATCCGGGCCTGTTCGCCTCCCTCGCCACCGGCAACGCGGTCCTCGTGAAGCCGCACCCGCGCGCGGTGCTGCCGCTCGCGCTGACCGTGGCCGTCGCGCGCGAGGTGCTCGCCGAGGCCGGCTTCGACCCGAACCTGGTGGCGCTCGCCGCCGAGCGGCCCGGCGAGGGCGTCGCCAAGGTCCTCGCCACCCGCCCCGAGATCAGGATCGTCGACTACACCGGTTCGACCGAGTTCGGCGACTGGCTGGAGGCCAACGCCCGCCAGGCGCAGGTGTACACCGAGAAGGCAGGCGTCAACACGGTGCTCGTCGAGTCGGCCGCCGACTACAAGGGCATGCTGTCCAACCTGGCGTTCTCGCTCTCCCTGTACAGCGGCCAGATGTGCACCACCCCGCAGAACCTGCTGATCCCCCGCGACGGCATCCGTACCGACGAGGGCCCCAAGACCTACGACGAGGTCGTCACCGACCTCGCCCGCGCGGTCGACGGCCTCCTCGGCGACGACGCGCGCGCCAACGCCCTGCTCGGCGCGATCGTCAACCCGGACGTGAAGGCCCGGCTGGAGGCCGCGGCCGGTCTCGGCGAGGTCGCGCTGGCCTCCCGCGAGGTGAGCAACCCCGAGTTCCCCGGTGCCGTGGTGCGCACGCCCGTGATCGTCAAGCTCGACGGGGCCAAGCCCGAGGACGAGGCGGCCTACATGAGCGAGTGCTTCGGGCCGGTCTCCTTCGCCGTCGCGGTCGACTCGGCGGCGGACGCCGTGGAGCTGCTGCGGCGCACGGTCCGGGAGAAGGGCGCGATGACGGTCGGCGCGTACACGACCGACGAGGAGGTGGAGCGGGCCGTGCAGGAGGTCTGCTTCGAGGAGGCCGCGCAACTCTCCCTCAACCTCACCGGCGGGGTCTACGTCAACCAGACGGCCGCCTTCTCCGACTTCCACGGCTCGGGCGGCAACCCGGCGGCCAACGCGGCGCTCACGGACGGCGCGTTCGTCGCGAACCGCTTCCGCGTCGTCGAGGTCCGCCGCGAGGCCTGACACCTGCGCGGGGCCCGCGCGCGGCGAGGCCTACGCGCGCGGGGCGCCCCCGGTCGCGCTCCAGTGGTACAGCGTCATGGCCACACTGGTCGCGAGGTTGTAGCTGGAGACCTGGGGGCGCATCGGCAGGGCCAGCAGATGGTCGGCCCGCGCGCGCAGCGCCCCGGACAGGCCGCTGCGCTCCGACCCGAAGGCGAGGACGGCGTCGTCCGGAAGCTTCACGCCCCGGATGTCCTCGCCCTCCGGATCGAGCGCGAACACCGGCCCGGCCGGCAGCTCCTCGGCGGTCAGCCGCTCCACGGCCGTCGCGAAGTGGAGTCCCGCCCCGCCCCGCACCACGGTCGGGTGCCAGGGGTCGAGCGTGCCGGTGGTGACCACTCCGGTCGCGCCGAAACCGGCGGCCAGCCGGATCACGGCCCCCGCATTGCCCAGGTTGCGCGGATCGTCCAGGACCACCACGGGCGCGCTGCGGGGAGTGCGGGCCAGTGCCCGCAGATTGGCCTCCCGGGAGGGCCGTACGGCCAGCGCGGCCACGGCGGTGGGATGCGGCCGCGGCACCAGCGAGGTGTACGCCGCCTCCGGCACCTCCGTCAGGAGTTCCTCCAGCGCCGCCCGGACGTCGGGGGCGAGGTCGTCGGCGAGGGCGAGCGCCGCCCGCCGGTCCACGGCGACCGCCGCCGGAATGTCCGCCCCGAAGCGCACGGCGTGCTTCACGGCGTGGAAGCCGTCGAGCAGCACACAGCCGTCGGCGAGCCGGCGCCACAGGCCGAGCGGATCGGGATCGGTCATGCCGTGAAGCCTACGCGGCCGGCCTCGGCGTCCTCGGGCTCGCGCGCCTCCCGCTGCTCCGGTACGGCGGCGCCGCGCCGCGGCAGCAGGGCCTCCCACAAGCGCGTGGCCCAGCCGCCCAGCCGCCGCAGGAAAGGCGTCGGCAGGAACACCGCGTCCGTCGCGATCATCGCGAGGGAGAAGAACGGCAGCCCCAGGATCACGGCGATCGCCGCGTGCTCGGCGATCATCGCGACGAGCAGCACGTTCTTCACCCGCCGGTTGAAGAGGGTGAACGGGAAGGCGACCTGCACGATGACCGTCCCGTAGGTCACGAGCATCACCATGACGCCGCTGGCGGACAGCAGGTCGCCGAGCGCCGGCCAGGGGGAGAAGTAGTCCAGGTGCAGCGGGTAGTAGACGGCGGTGCCGTCCTGCCAGCGCGATCCCTGGATCTTGTACCAGCCGGCCGTCGCGTAGATCAGACAGGCCTCGGCCATGATCACCAACAGGGCGCCGTTGTGCACGACGTTGGTGACCACGTCCAGCAGGATCCGGGGTTCCGCGGCCGCCGGAAGGCGCCCGACGGCCCACCGCACGCCCAGCGCGGCCCACACCGCCCACAGGATCACCGGCACGGTCCAGTCGCCGTCGAGCCGGCCGCCCGCGGTCGCCGCGACCAGCGCCACGCCGAACGCGCTCCACAGGGCGGGCCCCACGCGATCGGTGACCCGCTCCCCGCGCGCGTGTGCCTCGGCCGCGCGCCGCTCCCGTCGCGCGTCCAGCGACCACACCCGGCCGCACCGCAGGAAGACCAGGTAGATCGACATCAGGTGCAGGACGTTGTCGCCGCCGTCGCCCACGAAGACACTGCGGTTCTGCAGCGAGAGCACGCCCACCATGAACAGCACCGACATGGTCCGGGTACGCCAGCCCAGCAGCAGCAGCAGGCTCGACAGGACCGACAGCGCGTACACGGCCTCGAACCAGGCCCGGCCGTCCGACCAGATCAGGGCCGTGAAGGCGCCGTTGTCGTCGATCAGCTGCCGGGCCAGCTCCCAGCTCCACGGGCCGTCGGGTCCGTACAGCTCCGCGCGGTGGGGAAGCTCGCGCAGCAGGAACAGCAGCCAGGTCAGGCTGAATCCGATGCGGACCACGGCGCTCTGGTACGGCCCCAGCGCCGACTCGGTGACGCGCGCGATGACGGTGGACATCGTCACGGAGAACCGGTTCACCGCGCGCCTCCCTCGGTCTCACCGGCGGGCAGCGGCCACCAGGGCAGCACGCGGTAGACCGGGCGGGACGTGTTCTTGTCGGTGCTCCACGGGGGCGCCGGCACGTTGGTGGTGCGGGAGCGGACCTGGACGCGCTCGATGGCGCCGCCGCGTCCGGCCGCCTCGCCCCGCTCCAGCCGCAGCAACACGATGTTGCGCAGGTAGGTTTCGGAGAGGCTGCCGCGCGAGTTCGTCGAGCGGTTGTCGGAGTCGTGCGAGCCCACGTAGAAGTCCCAGGCACGGCGCAGTTGGTTCTGCTGGGTGTGGCTCGGCACCAGGTTGCCGTCGATGCCGCGGCCGTCCTGGGCCGACAGGTCGAACCAGCCGGTGGTGCGCGCCGTGCCGTCGGCCGTGCGGACGTCGGCGCGGACCTGGACGGCGATGTTCTGCTGGAGCGGGTTCGGCGCGAAGAGTTTCCAGTTCTGCTCGAACTCCGGATAGACGTATTCGTCGATCGCCTCGCCGTGTGTCTTGGTGACCGTGTTGGACGGCGCGACGTGCAGGAAGACCATGCCGACGTGGACACAGACGGCGACCGCGACGACGGCGAGCGCCAGGGCGGCGACGACCTGGTGGCGCGGCGAGAGAGCGGCCACACCGCCGCGCGGGCCGGGTCCGGCCGGAGGGCCTACCGGGTCCACGGCCGGGTCCACGGCCTGGTCCACGGCCTGGGCGCCGTCGGTCCGGACGCCGGGCGGCCCGTCCGCCGCCCGTGGGTCCCCTGCCGGCACCTCCGGCCCTCGTGGCGCCTCGGCCTCCCGCGGGGGACCGGCGCCTGCGTCGTACGCGTTCATTCCGCCCCGTTCCCCGATTCCGGTCCGTCTTCCGCCTGCTCGGCCGCGCGAGGGCGACCCGTACGTACGCGTCGCCGCGTCTCGCCGACCCGCTCTCGCGCACCCCGCGCGAAACACCGGGCGGGACGGCTTTCGCACGGCCGTCGCACAGTCGTCGCACGGAACGGTACTCAGCCCCGCATGCGCCGCGCAGCCCTCCCCCCGGCGGACCCGGCCGAGGAGGCAGCGAGGCCGCGCCGTCGACAGGCCGCCCGAGCGGGCCGCCCGAGCGGGCCGCCCGAGTTTTCCACAGGGATGCCCGGAGGTTGTCCACAGTGGTTGACACCTTACGACGGCCGTCTCACCATGGAATCGCACGGACCGAACGATCGGTCGGGAGATGGCTCGGAGAGAGCCCGAGGTCGAGGGGGACCGCATGGCGACAGCAGCCGCGCACCGGACGGCCCGCACACAGCGGTACGGCGGCGGGGAGGCCGCCGAGGACCAGGAGGCCCTTCAGCGCGCCTTCGACGCCGCGGTGGCCGCCGACGAACGCATCGAACCCCGCGACTGGATGCCCGACGCCTACCGCGCGACGCTGGTCCGCCAGATCGCCCAGCACGCCCACTCCGAGATCATCGGCATGCAGCCCGAAGCCAACTGGATCACGCGCGCGCCCTCCCTGCGCCGCAAGGCCATCCTCATGGCGAAGGTCCAGGACGAGGCGGGCCACGGCCTGTACCTCTACAGCGCGGCCGAAACGCTCGGCACCGGCCGCGAGGAGCTGCTGGACAAGCTGCACACCGGCCGCCAGAAGTACTCCTCGATCTTCAACTACCCCACCCTCACCTGGGCCGACGTCGGCGCGATCGGCTGGTTGGTGGACGGCGCCGCGATCACCAACCAGGTCCCCCTGTGCCGCTGCTCCTACGGCCCGTACGCGCGGGCGATGGTCCGCGTCTGCAAGGAGGAGTCCTTCCACCAGCGCCAGGGATACGAACTGCTGCTGGCCCTCAGCCGCGGCACCCCGGAGCAGCACGCGATGGCCCAGGACGCGGTGGACCGCTGGTGGTGGCCCTCGCTGATGATGTTCGGCCCGCCCGACGACGAGTCCGCGCACTCCGCGCAGTCGATGGCCTGGAAGATCAAGCGGCACTCCAATGACGAACTGCGCCAGCGCTTCGTCGACATCTGCGTCCCGCAGGCGGAGTCCCTGGGCCTCACGCTCCCCGACCCGGATCTGAAGTGGAACGAGGAGCGGGGCCACCACGACTTCGGCCCGATCGACTGGACGGAGTTCAAGGAGGTCCTCAGGGGCGACGGTCCGTGCAACGAGCAGCGGATCACCCAGCGCACCCGCGCGCACGAGGAGGGCGCCTGGGTGCGGGAGGCCGCAGCGGCCCACGCGGCCCGGCACAGCCGTGCGAACCACGCGAACCGCGGGAGCGACGAGACCCCCGCGGTCCAGGAGGCCGCCGAGAGCCCCGACAGCCCTGAGACAGGAGCGAAGCAGGCATGACGAACACCGACTGGCCCCTGTGGGAGGTCTTCGTGCGCTCCCGCCGCGGTCTCTCCCACACCCACGCGGGCAGCCTGCACGCGCCGGACGCCGAGTTCGCCCTGCGCAACGCCCGTGACCTGTACACCCGGCGGGGCGAGGGCGTCTCGATCTGGGTCGTGCCGTCCACCGCGATCACCGCCTCCTCGCCGGACGAGAAGGACGCGTTCTTCGATCCGGCCGCCGACAAGCCCTACCGCCATCCCACGTTCTACGAGATCCCGGAGGGGGTGAAGCACCTGTGACCACGACCGCGCACACCAACACCGCCGCCCTCGCCCTCGGCGACGACGCCCTGGTGCTCTCCCACCGCCTGGGAGAGTGGATGGGCCACGCGCCCGTGCTCGAGGAGGAGGTCGCCCTCGCCAACATCGCCCTCGACCTCCTCGGCCAGGCCCGCATCCTGCTGTCGATGGCCGGCGACGAGGACGAACTGGCCTACCTCCGCGAGGAACGCGCCTTCCGCAACCTCCAGCTGGTGGAACAGCCCAACGGCGACTTCGCCCACACGATCGCCCGCCAGCTCTACTTCTCCACCTACCAGCACCTGCTGTACGACCGACTGGCCGCCGGCGACGGGCCGTTCGCGGGACTCGCGGCCAAGGCCGTCAAGGAGGTCGCCTACCACCGCGACCACGCCGAGCAGTGGACGCTGCGCCTCGGCGACGGCACGGAGGTCAGCCACGACCGGATGCGCCGGGCCTGCGACGCCCTGTGGCGGTTCACCGGTGAGATGTTCCAGCCGGTGGAAGGCGTCGACGCCGACCTGGCCGGACTGGAGACGGTCTGGCTGGAATCGGTCGGGGCCGTGCTGCGCCGGGCCGGACTCGAGCTGCCCGAAGGGCCTCGGACGGGCGCGTGGCGCGCGGGCGCGGGGCGCCAGGGCCTGCACACCGAGTCCTTCGGCCGGATGCTCGCCGAGATGCAGCATCTGCACCGCAGCCACCCGGGGGCGTCATGGTGACTCCCACCGCGCTGGAGGCGGAACTGCTCGCGGTCGCCGGTTCCGTGCCCGACCCCGAGCTGCCGGTGCTGACCCTCCAGGAGCTGGGGGTCCTGCGCGCGGTGCATGCGCGCGACACGGACGCCGTCGAGGTCGAGCTGACCCCCACCTACACCGGCTGCCCGGCCGTGGAGGCGATGTCCACGGACATCGAGCGGGCCCTGCGCGACCACGGCGTCCGCGAGGTCACCGTGCGCACGGTGCTCACTCCCGCGTGGTCGACGGACGACATCTCCGCCGAAGGCCGCCGCAAGCTGCGGGAGTTCGGCATAGCGCCGCCGCGCGCCGGGCACCCGGCCGGACCGGTCGGCGTCACCCTGGGGCCGACCCGCGCCGCCGGGCAGCACCCGGTCCACTGCCCGCACTGCGGCTCGGCCGACACCGAACTGCTCAGCCGCTTCTCCTCCACCGCCTGCAAGGCGCTGCGACGCTGCCTGGCCTGCCGGGAACCCTTCGACCACTTCAAGGAGTTGTGATGGCCCGCTTCCACCCGCTCCCCGTGGCCGCGGTGGACCGGATCACCGACGACTCCGTGGCGCTGACCTTCACGGTCCCCGCCGCCCTGCGCGAGGAGTACCGGCACGCCCCCGGCCAGCATCTCGCCCTGCGGCGCAGGGCCGACGGGACCGAGGTCCGGCGGACGTACTCGATCTGCTCACCCGCGCCCGAGCCCGGCGGCGAGGGCCCGCACACCCTGCGGGTGGGGGTACGGCTGGTCGAGGGCGGCGCCTTCTCCACGTACGCGCTCAAGGAGATCAACATCGGGGACGAGCTGGAGGTGATGACACCGGCGGGCCGGTTCACCCTGGATCCCGCACCCGGTCTGTACGCGGCGATCGTGGGCGGCAGCGGCATCACCCCGGTGCTCTCGATCGTCTCCACCTTGCTCGCGCGCGAACCCGCGGCCCGGTTCTGCCTGATCCGCAGCGACCGTACGGCCGCGTCGACGATGTTCCTGGAGGAGGTCGCCGACCTCAAGGACCGGTATCCGCAGCGGCTGCACCTGGTCACCGTGCTCTCCCGCGAGGAACAGCAGGCCGGGCTTCCGTCCGGGCGGCTGGACCGGGAGCGGCTGACCGCGCTGCTGCCGGCGCTGCTGCCCGTGGCCGACGTGGCGGGCTGGTTCCTGTGCGGGCCGTTCGGGCTGGTGCAGGGCGCCGAGCAGGCCCTGCGGGAGATCGGCGTCGCCCGCGCCCGCGTCCACGAGGAGATCTTCCACGTGGTCGTCGCAGCTCCCACGTCCACCACCCCCGCCCCGGCGCACAGCACGGTCACCGCCCGGCTCGACGGCCGGGGCGGCAGCTGGCCCGTGGCGGCAGGCGAGTCGGTCCTGGAGACGGTGCTGCGCAACCGGCCCGACGCGCCCTACGCCTGCAAGGGCGGAGTGTGCGGGACCTGCCGGGCCTTCCTGGTCTCCGGCCAGGTGCGCATGGACCGCAACTTCGCACTGGAGCCGGAGGAGACGGAGGCCGGCTATGTGCTGGCGTGCCAGTCCCATCCGCTGACGGAGACCGTGGAGGTGGACTTCGACCGGTGAGCCGGGGAAGGGCACGACGCCCGGCCGCCTCCGTTCCCTTCTGCCCGAACCTGCTCTATCTTGACGGACCGTCAGATCCGCTGACCGTCGGGAGGACAGGCCGTGGACTTCACCTTCACCGAGGAGCAGCAGGCGGCGGCCGAGGCCGCGCGAGGCGTCTTCGCCGACGTCGCGCCCGACGGCGTACCCAGCCCCGCCCTCACCAGGGGCGCCGTCGCCGACGACTTCGACCGGGTGCTGTGGAACAGGCTCGCGGGAGCGGACCTGCTGAGCCTGCTGCTCGACGAGGAGTACGGCGGGGGCGGCCTCGACGCCGTCGCCCTGTGCCTGGTGCTGCGGGAGTCGGCGAAGGTACTGGCGCGCGTCCCGCTCCTGGAGAGCAGCGCGGCCGCGGCCGCCGTCCAGGCGTACGGAGGACCCGAGGCCAAGTCGGAGCTGCTCGCACGGGCCGGCCGGGGCGAGACCGTCCTGACCGTCGCCGCGCACGGCCGCACCGGCCACGACGCCGCGGAACTCTCCGTGACCGCCCGGCAGGACGGCCCGGAGTGGGTGCTGGACGGGGTCCAGACGGCGGTGCCCTGGGCGTACGACGCCGACCTCGTCCTCGTGCCCGCGCACACCGCGGACGACCGGAGCGTCCTGGCACTGGTCCCCCGCGGCAACACGGGAGCCTCCCTGGCCGAGCAGATCTCCACCACCGGCGAGCGCCTGGGCGAACTGCGCCTCGAGTCGGCGCGCGTCCCCGGCCGGCACGTCATCACCGCCGACGGCGCCTGGGAGTGGCTGCGCTGCCTGCTGGCCACCGGAACCTGCGCCCTGGCGCTCGGCCTCGGCGAACGCGTCCTGCGCATGACCAGCGACTACGCCGGGCAGCGCGAGCAGTTCGGACACCCGATCGCCACCTTCCAGGCGGTCGCCGTGCAGGCCGCCGACCGGTACATCGACCTGCGCGCGATGGAGGCCACCCTGTGGCAGGCCGCCTGGCGGCTCGACACCGGCACCCAGGGCGCCCTGCCCGCCTCCGGCGACATCGCCGTGGCCAAGATCTGGGCCTCGGAGGGCGTACGGCGGGTGGTGCAGACCGCGCAGCACCTGCACGGCGGCTTCGGCGCCGACGTCGACTACCCGCTGCACCGCTATCACGCGTGGGCCAAACACCTGGAGCTGTCCCTGGGCCCCGCGGCGGCGCACGAGGAAGCCCTCGGCGACCTGCTGGCCGCCCACGCGCTCGGCTGAAGCCGGCTCCCACGGCCCTCCGCGGGCCGCACGGGCCTGCGGGCCGGGCCGGAAGGCCCGGCGTACACGGCCGCGGGCCCACGCGTCAGCAGACCTACAGGACGAAGCCGGGCTGTCCGTCGTCGGTGACCACCGGGCGGCCCACGGCCGACCAGTACTGCATGCCGCCGTCGACGTTCACCGCGTCGATGCCCTGTTGGGCGAGGTACATGGTGACCTGGGCGGAACGGGCGCCGGAGCGGCAGATCACATGGACCCGCCCATCCTGCGGCGCCGCCTCGGTCAGCTCGCCGTAGCGGGCGACGAAGTCGCTGATGGGGATGTGCAGCGCCCCTTCGGCATGGCCCGCCTCCCACTCGTCGTCCTCGCGGACGTCCAGCAGGAAGTCGCCGTCCTTGAGGTCCTCGACCCCGACCGTGGGCACACCAGCTCCGAAACTCATACCCCCGACGCTACCGGACGCCCCGCACCCGACGACGCTCCCGCCGCGGGCCCGGCAGCCAGACCTGTCGCGTGACGACCGACCCGAAGCGACCCGCCCAGACCTTGTCGTCCGCGTCGTCCGCACTTCGCCGGGCCCGCGAGGCCCGGCACCGCACCTCACCGCACGGCCGTCGGCCGAGGGCCCCGCCCCGACCCGCTGCTCCGCGTTTCGACGCACGGCGGCCGCCCCCTCGCCCTGACAGACCACGACCGATCCCGACGGACGCCCGACGGAAGCCCGACAGGACCTGACCCACCCTGGCCCGCCCCTGACCCTGGTCCGGCCTGGTCCGGCCCGCTCCGGCCCGCTCCGGCCCGCTCCGGCCCGCTCCGGCCCGCTCCGGCCCGCTCCGGCCCGCTCCGGCCGAAGACCCTAGCCCGCCAGCTCCGCCAGCTCGGCCTCCCGCTTCGCCACCTCGGCCAGGAGCTGGTCGGCGATCTCCTCAAGGAGCCGGTCGGGGTCGTCAGGCGCCATCCGGAGCATCGCGCCGATCGCGCCCTCCTCCAGCTCCCGCGCCACCAGCGCCAGCATCTCCTTGCGCTCGGCGAGCCACTCCAGGCGGGCGTACAGCTCCTCGCTGGGGCTCGGCCGACGCTCCGCCGGGACCGGGCCGGCCGCCCACTCCTCGGCCAACTCCCGCAGCAGGGCCTCGTCTCCCCGGGCGTAGGCGGCGTTGACCCTCGTGATGAACTCCTCGCGCCGCGCCCGCTCCGGATCCTCCTGCGCCAGGTCGGGATGGGCCTTGCGGGCCAGCTCCCGGTAGAGCTTGCGGGCCTCGTCGCTGGGCCGCACCCGCTGCGGGGGCCGCACCGACTGGTCCGTGAGCATCGCCTCGGCCTCGGGGAACAGCCCGTTGCCGTCCATCCAGCCGTGGAACAGCTCCTCGACCCCGGGCATCGGCATCACCCGGGCCCGCGCCTCGGCCGCCTTGCGCAGGTCCTCCGGATCACCGGTACGGGCGGCCGTGGCCTCGGCGATCTGCGCCTCCAGCTCATCGAGCCGGGCGTACATCGGACCGAGTTTCTGGTGGTGGAGCCGCGAGAAGTTCTCGACCTCGACGCGGAAGGTCTCCACCGCGATCTCGAACTCGATCAACGCCTGCTCAGCGGCCCGCACGGCCTGCTCAAGCCGCGCCTCGGGCCGCGGCTGCTCAGCTTCGGGGGTCGTCACCCGACCAGCGTAGGGCACCCCCGGCGCGGACCCCTCAGCCGTGGGCCCGCGGGCAGTCCGCCGCCACCCACTCCGCCTCCAGATCACGGCAGACCACGATGAGCGTGCCGGGGCGGCAGGCCAGTTCGTGGGTGCAGCCGCCGGGGTGCGGGAGGATCTCGTCGAGGATCACCTCACCGAGGTCGTCGAGGACACAGACGTCGAGAACGTCGGCCTGGAAGCGGGAGACGCCCGTGTAGCGGACGACCAGGTCCTCGTCGTGCTTCCAGCAGTTGTGCCCGAAGCGGATCACCAGTTCGTCCGACCCGGTCCGGCGGGCCTGCGTCGGCAGGAGGTCCTTCACACATCGCCTGCCCGAGAAGTCGTAGTGGCCCGGGTCGGTGGCGAACGCGCGCGCCCCCGAGGGCAGTTGCCCACCCAGTACCGCCAGCTTCTCCAGGTACGGCCCCGGATCGAGGACCCCGGTGAGGTCACCGACCCGGCCGTCCAGTTCGACGTACTTCACCGATCGCCCCTCATGCCGCGCTCACACCCCCGCCTCCGCCGCGATCCTCCCCGTCCGCACCGCCGTCACCAACTCCGTGTGGTCCGCCTCCGTCCGGTCGGCGTACGCCACGGCGAAGGCCGCCATCGCCTCGTCCAGCTCCTCGTTCTTGCCGCAGTAGCCGGCGATGAGCCGCGGGTCGGCGCTGTGCGAGTGGGCGCGGGCCAGCAGGGCGCCGGTCATACGGCCGTAGTCGTCGACCTGGTCGGCGGCGAGCGCGGCGGGGTCGACGCTGCCCTTGCGGTTGCGGAACTGGCGGACCTGGAAGGGCCGGCCCTCGACCGTGGTCCAGCCCAGCAGGATGTCGCTGACGACCTGCATACGCTTCTGGCCGAGGACGACGCGCCGCCCCTCGTGGTCGACGGCCGGCGTCTCGAAGCCGGCGGTCGCCAGATGCGGCACGAGCACCGAGCCCCGCGCCTCCTTCACCTGGAGCACCAGCGGCTCGCCCCGGTGGTCCAGCAGCAGGACGACGTAGGACCGCGTGCCCACGCTGCCCGTGCCGACGATGCGGAAGGCCACGTCGTGCACCGCGTGCCGGGCCAGCAGGGGCAGCCGGTCCTCCGGCAGTGTGGTCACGTACTGCTCGAGGGATCCGGCCACCGCGGCGGCCTCCGCGTCCGGGACGCGGCGCAGCACCGGCGCGGCGTCGACGAAGCGCCGGCCGCCCTCCGGAGTCGGTTCGGTCGACTTCGCGGCGAACCGCCCGCTCGTATTGGCCCGCGCCTTCTCCGAGACCCGCTCCAGCGTGCCCAGCAGGTCGTGGGCGTCGGTGTGCGAGACGAGTTCCTCGTCGGCGATGGCGTTCCACGCGTCCAGCACCGGGAGTCTGGCCAGCAGGCGCATGGTGCGGCGGTAGGCGCCGACCGCGCCGTGTGCCGCCTGGCGGCAGGTGTCCTCGTCGGCGCCGGCCTCCCGGCCCGCGAGCACCAGCGACGTGGCGAGCCGCTTGAGGTCCCACTCCCAGGGACCGTCGACCGTCTCGTCGAAGTCGTTGAGGTCGATGACCAGGCCGCCACGGGCGTCGCCGTACAGGCCGAAGTTGGCCGCGTGCGCGTCGCCGCAGATCTGCGCCGTGACGCGGGTCATCGGGGTACGGGCCAGGTCGTGGGCCATGAGACCCGCGGAGCCCCGCAGGAACGCGAACGGTGTGGCCGCCATCCGGCCGACCCGTATCGGCGTGAGTTCGGGCAGGCGGCCCCGGCCGGACTCCTCGACCGCGGTCACCGCGTCCGGGCGGGAGGCGGCCAGGTCGAGCGCGGCGTGTGCCGCACGCGGCACCCGGTGGCGCAGGGCCTTGCCCTCCTCCTTCGGCGACCCGGAGGCGGGCCACTCGGCGAATCCCCGCGTCCGGGGAAGCCGCGACCCCGCGCCCGCGCCCACGTCGGCAGCCGCGCCCACACCCACGTCAGTACCCACCTCGGTCACCACGACCGCCTCCCCCCGCACCCGAACGAACATCAACTCGTGCAGACCGTACCGCCGCTGGCCACATCCCGTCAGACCCTGTGGACAACCACCCACGGGCCACCCGACCACCGTCAACCGCGGCCCGCCACCCGGGTGGGGATGCCTTGTGCGTGGGGAGGACAGGGTGGTGCTCGGTGGACGGTGGTGGTCGGCAGCCGCGGGTGACGGGCCGCGGCCAGGCGGGGCGGTGGGCAGGGCGGGGCGCTGGTGGGCGGGCCGTGGCGGCGGGCCGCCTCCGCCGACAGCACGACGGGCCGCGGCCAGGCGGGGCGGTGGGCAGGGCGGGGCGCTGGTGGGCGGGCCGTGGCGGCGGGCCGCCTCCGCCGACAGCACGACGGGCCTCCGTTCGCGGGCGACGGGCCGCCTCAGCCGACGGGCCGCCGCAGGCCGCAGGTCATGGCGACAGGCTCCCTCAGCCGACGCACCGCAGGCCGCAAGCCGCAAGCCGCAGCCCGCAGGCCGCAAGCCCGCAAGCCCGCAAGCCCGCAAGCCATGGCGACAGGCCCCCTCAGCCGACGCGCGTCTCCAGCTCCATCCGCAGCCTCACCAACCCCACCACACCCCCGTGAGATAGCTCACGCGCGCGAGCGCTTCCGGACACGCGAAAGCCCCGCAGGTCCGAAGACCTACGGGGCTTTCAACTGTGCGCGAGGGGGGAGTTGAACCCCCACGCCCTTTCGGGCACTGGAACCTGAATCCAGCGCGTCTGCCTATTCCGCCACCCGCGCATTGGGTGTGTCTTCGGGCTGTTGACCTTGTGGTCCGGCGCCTTCCGACACGCAGAACATTAGCACGCGGGCCAGGGTGCGTTCACATCCCTTCTTCCGGGGCAGGGGTCACCGCGAGATGCCCGCGGCAACCTCCGCACGTCTCGGCGGCGACCGGTTCACGTATCAACCTCGTACCTATGGAGGCCGTCTCCCCAGTACGCGGGCCGGCTCCACAGCCAGGTGCGGGACACTGGTCCTCGGCCGCCTCTACGATCCTGGGCAGAAGGACGAGTGGAAGGACGGGCGGAGGGACGAGCGGAAGTACGAGCGCGAGCGCGTATCGGATGCACGTACCGCAAACACGTATCGGATGCACGTATCGGATGCGCGTGGAGAAGCCCGTACGGAACCGGGTAGGGAGGACGTCGTCGACACCTGTCGGCGGGGTCGACAGGGGGAACCAGCCGATTCACCGGCGCGTGGATACGATCAGTAAGCAGTACCAGGTAGGCAGTACCGGGTAAGCAGCAGGACACGGGACGCAAGTCACGACGGAGGAGGTGCCCCATGGGAGTCCTGAAGAAATTCGAGCAGCGTCTCGAGGGTCTGGTCAACGGCACCTTCGCCAAGGTGTTCAAGTCCGAGGTGCAGCCCGTCGAGATCGCCGGAGCGCTCCAGCGGGAGTGCGACAACAACGCCACCATCTGGAACCGCGACCGGACCGTCGTACCCAACGACTTCATCGTGGAGCTGAGCACGCCGGACCACGAGCGGCTCAGCCCCTACTCCGGCCAGCTCGGCGACGAACTGGCCGGCATGGTCCGCGACTACGCGAAGCAGCAGCGCTACACCTTCATGGGGCCCATCAAGGTCAACCTGGAGAAGGCGGACGATCTCGACACCGGTCTGTACCGGGTGCGAAGCCGGACCCTCGCCTCCTCCACCAGCGGCGCGCAGGCGCCCGAGCGGCCGCCGGCCGGCGGGCAGCGGCCCGGCGGTTACGGCTATCCGCCCGCGGCCGGCGGAGTGGCGGCCGCGCCCCCCATGCCCGCCGCACCCCCGCCCGGTGGGCCCGCCCGTCCCGGCGGGTACGGCTACCCGCCGGCGGCCGGCGGTCAGCGCCCCGCGGCGGGCGGCGGCCTCGCGGGCGCCCCGGCGCCGGGCTCCCGGACCCGCCACTGGATCGAGATCAACGGCACCCGCCACCAGATCTCCCGCGCGACGCTCGTGCTGGGCCGCAGCACCGAGGCCGACGTGCGGATCGACGACCCCGGCGTCTCGCGTCGGCACTGCGAGATCCGGACCGGAACGCCCTCGACGATCCAGGATCTCGGATCCACCAACGGCATCGTGGTGGACGGGCAGCACACCACCCGCGCTACGCTCCGCGACGGCTCGCGGATCGTCGTGGGCAGCACCACCATCATTTACCGGCAAGCCGAAGGGTGAAGCGGGGGCAATGTCAGAGCTGACCCTCACGGTCATGCGGCTAGGTTTCCTGGCCGTACTGTGGCTGTTCGTGATCGTGGCCGTGCAGGTCATCCGCAGCGACCTGTTCGGTACGCGTGTCACCCAGCGCGGTGCGCGCCGGGAAGCGGCCCGGCCACAGCAGGCCCAGCGCCAGGCGCCCCCGCAACAGCGCCAGCAACCCGCCGCGGGGGGCGGGCGCAGGGGGCGCAACGCGCCGACGAAGCTGGTCGTGTCCGAGGGCACCCTCACCGGCACGACCGTCGCGCTCCAGGGCCAGACCATCACCCTGGGCCGCGCGCACGACAGCACCATCGTGCTGGACGACGACTACGCATCCAGCCGCCATGCCAGGATCTACCCGGACCGCGACGGCCAGTGGATCGTCGAGGACCTGGGCTCCACCAACGGCACGTACCTCGACCGAACGCGGCTGACGACCCCCACGCCGATCGCGCTGGGCGCGCCGATCCGTATCGGCAAGACCGTCATCGAGCTTCGGAAGTAGTGCTACATCATGAGTGAGCGCGAGCGGAGCGAGCACGCCAGGCCGGCCGGCACCCCGGGCCCCGGCGCGCTCCCGACCGGAGGGTGGGCAGTGTGGCTCGACATGACCGGCTGTACCCGGGGCCGACGGGCGAGGTGGGCATGAGCCTGTCACTGCGCTTCGCCGCCGGATCGCACAAGGGCATGATCCGGGAGGGCAACGAGGACTCCGGTTACGCCGGTCCGCGCCTGCTCGCCATCGCCGACGGCATGGGCGGCGCCGCCGCCGGTGAGGTCGCCTCCTCGGAGGCCATCTCCACCATCGTCGCCCTCGACGACGACGTGCCCGGCTCCGACGTCCTCACCTCGCTCGGCAGGGCCGTCCAGCGGGCCAACGACCAGCTGCGCTCGCTGGTCGAGGAGGATCCCCAGCTCGAAGGCATGGGGACCACGCTGACCGCGCTGCTGTGGACGGGCCAGCGGCTGGGGCTCGTCCACGTCGGCGACTCGCGCGCGTACCTGCTGCGGGACGGCGTACTCAGCCAGATCACGCAGGACCACACCTGGGTGCAGCGCCTCGTCGACGAGGGCCGGATCACCGAGGAAGAGGCCACCACCCATCCGCAACGCTCGCTGCTGATGAGGGCGTTGGGAAGCGGCGAGCATGTGGATCCCGACCTGTCGATCCGTGAGGTCCGGGCCGGCGACCGCTATCTGATCTGCTCCGACGGTCTGTCCGGCGTCGTCTCCCACCAGACGCTCGAGGACACCCTCGCCAGCTACCAGGGCCCGCAGGAGACCGTGCAGGAGCTGATCCAGCTCGCGCTGCGCGGCGGCGGCCCCGACAACATCACCGTGATCATCGCCGACGTCCTCGACCTCGACACCGGTGACACCCTCGCCGGACAGCTGTCCGACACCCCGGTCGTGGTCGGCGCCGTCGCCGAGAACCAGCTCCAGCCGCACGACAACGGCATCATGCAGACCCCGGCCGGCCGCGCCTCCGGCCTCGGCCGTCAGGGCCGCGGGCAGGGCGGCGGCGGCGAGTTCGGCCCGCCCGGCTCGGGCGACGTCACCGGCTTCATCCCCACCGACGGCTTCGGCGACTACAGCGACGACGACTTCGTCAAACCCCGCAAGGGCCGCCGGTGGCTGAAGAGATCCGTGTACGGCGTGCTCGCACTCGCCGTCGTCGGCGGCGGGATGTACGCCGGCTGGCGCTGGACGCAGACCCAGTACTACGTCGGCACCAAGGGCGAGCACGTCGCGCTGTACCGGGGCATCAGCCAGGACCTGGCCTGGGTCTCGCTCTCCAAGGTGGAGAAGGACCACCCCGAGATCGAACTCAAGTACCTGCCGCAGTACCAGCAGAAGCTGGTCGAGGCGACGATCGCCGAAGGCAGCCGGTCCACCGCCCAGAAGAAGATCGACGAACTCGCCGTGCAGGCGTCCGCGTGCCGCAAGCAGGCGAAGTCGACGATCACGACGCCCAGCTCGGCCGGCTCCACGGCCGACACAGGCAAGGCCGGCGGCAGCGCGGGAACCACACCCGTCTCCCTCACGTCCAAGGCATCGCCGACCCCGAACCCGTCGGGATCCGCCCCGTCCCCGTCCACGTCTCCGTCCACGTCAGCGACCGCCACTCCCGGCCCCGGCCCCACCCTCTCGGAGGATGAGAAGAAGGTCGTCTCGCTGTGCGGTAAGCAGTAGGCAAGCCGTGAGAGGCCCCGTCACACGATGAGCAGTACAACCAACACGCCGACGCACCACACGTCCACGATCGGCTCGATCGGCACACCGAGCCGGCGCAACACCGAGCTGGCACTGCTGGTCTTCGCCGTCCTCATTCCGGTCTTCGCGTACGCCAACGTGGGCCTGGCGATCAACGACCGGGTGCCGCCCGGGCTGTTGAGCTACGGCCTCGGACTCGGCCTGCTCGCGGGCATCGGCCACCTCGTCGTACGGAAGTTCGCTCCGTACGCCGATCCGCTGATGCTGCCGCTGGCGACCCTGCTGAACGGGATCGGCCTGGTCGTCATCTGGCGTCTGGACCAGTCGAAGAAACTGCAGCTGTCCAAGAACTACGTCGAAGCGGCACCACGCCAGCTGCTGTACTCCGCGATGGGCGTCGCCCTGCTGGTGGTCGTGCTGATCTTCCTCAAGGACCACCGCGTCCTGCAGCGCTACACCTACATCTCCATGGCCGGCGCGCTGCTCCTGCTGGTCCTGCCGCTCGTGCCCGGCCTCGGCGCGAACGTCTACGGCGCCAAGATCTGGATCAAGATCCCCGGCCTCGGCACGCTCCAGCCCGGTGAGTTCGCGAAGATCGCCCTCGCGGTGTTCTTCGCCGGTTACCTCATGGTCAAGAGAGACGCCCTGGCGCTGGCGAGCCGCCGCTTCATGGGGCTGTATCTGCCGCGCGGCCGGGACCTCGGTCCGATTCTCGTCGTCTGGGTGATCTCGATCCTGGTCCTGGTCTTCGAGACCGACCTCGGTACGTCGCTGCTGTTCTTCGGAATGTTCATCATCATGCTGTACGTCGCCACCGAGCGGACCAGCTGGATCGTGTTCGGTCTGCTGATGTCCGCGGTCGGCGCCGTCGGCGTGGCGAGTTTCGAGCCGCACATCCAGACCCGTGTGCAGGCCTGGCTGGACCCGCTGCACGAGTACCAACTCAGCCGTGCAGGCGTAAAGGACGGCATCCTCCACTCCGAACAGGCGATGCAGGCCCTGTGGGCCTTCGGCTCCGGCGGCACCCTCGGCACCGGTCTCGGCCAGGGCAACTCCGACCTCATCGGCTTCGCCGCCAACTCGGACTTCATCCTCGCCACCTTCGGCGAGGAACTGGGCCTGGCCGGCGTCATGGCGATCCTGCTGCTGTACGGGCTGATCGTGGAACGCGGCGTGCGCACCGCCCTCGCCGCCCGCGACCCGTTCGGCAAACTGCTCGCCATCGGCCTCTCCGGTGCCTTCGCCCTCCAGGTCTTCGTCGTGGCCGGCGGTGTCATGGGCCTCATCCCGCTGACCGGAATGACGCTGCCGTTCGTCGCGTACGGCGGCTCCTCCGTCATCGCCAACTGGGCCCTGATCGGCATCCTGCTGCGCATCAGCGACACCGCACGCCGACCGGCACCCGTCCCCGCCTCCAACCCCGACGCCGAGATGACCCAGGTGGTCCGCCCGTCATGAACAAGCCCCTGCGCCGGATCGCGATCTTCTGCGGCCTCCTGGTCCTCACGCTGCTCCTCCGCGACAACTACATCCAGTACGTCAAGGCCGACAGCCTGGCGAGCGACGACGAGAACCGCCGCGTCAACATCACCCGCTACGCCACCCCGCGCGGCGACATCATCGTCGACGGCAAGGCCATCACGGGCTCGGTGGAGAACAAGAACGGCGACTACAAGTACAAGCGCACCTGGACCAACGGCCCCATGTGGGCGCCGGTCACCGGGTACTCCTCGCAGGCCTTCGGCGCCACCCAGCTGGAGAAGCTCGAGGACGGCATCCTCAGCGGCAACGACGACCGCCTCTTCTTCCGCAACACGCTCGACATGATCACGGGCAAGAAGAAGGCCGGCGGCAGCGTCGTCACCACCCTCAACGCCGCCGCCCAGAAGGCCGCGTACGAGGGTCTGGGCAAGAAGAAGGGTGCCGTCGCCGCGATCGACCCGGCCACCGGCAAGATCCTCGCGCTGGTCTCGACGCCGTCGTACGACCCGTCGAAGTTCGCCGGGACCTCCGACGAGGACGCCAAGGCGTGGAACGCGGTCCAGAAGAAGAACAACCCCGACGACCCGATGCTGAACCGGGCGCTGCGCGAGACCTACCCGCCGGGCTCCACCTTCAAGGTGGTCACCGCGGCCGCGGCGCTGGAGAACAAGATCGTGTCGGGCATCGACGACGCCACCAAGACGCCGGACCCGTACCAGCTGCCGAAGACCACCACCGACCTCACCAACGAGCACGGTGAGTGCGAGAACGCCTCCCTGCGGTACGCGCTCATGGTGTCCTGCAACACCGTCTTCGCGAAGATGGCCGACAGCGTCGGCAACGAGAAGATGATCGAGCAGGCCAAGAAGTTCGGCTACAACAACAAGGAGCTGGACACCCCGGTCCGCGCCTCGGAGAGCGTCTACCCCGAGGACAACGAGCCGCAGAACGCCATGGACGGCATCGGCCAGGCCTCCAACCGGGCCACCCCCCTCCAGATGGCCATGGTCGCCTCGGCCGTCGCCAACGACGGCAAGCTGATGAAGCCGTACATGGTCGACCAGCTCAGGGCCGCGAGCCTCGACACCATCGCGACCACCGAGCCGGAGGAGCTGTCCCAGGCGGTCTCCTCGGAGACCGCGCAGAAGCTCCAGGAAATGATGGAGACGGTCGTCAACAACCCGCAGGGCACCGGTGGCAAGGCCAAGATCTCCGGCGTCACGGTCGGCGGCAAGACCGGTACCGCCCAGCACGGCCTGAACAACAGCGAGAAGCCGTACGCCTGGTTCATCTCCTACGCGAAGCTGTCCGACGGCAGCTCGCCGGTCGCCGTCGCCGTCGTCGTCGAGGACGGCGCCGCCAGCCGTGACGACATCACCGGTGGCGGCCTCGCCGGCCCGATCGCGAGGGACGTGATGAAGGCAGTCATCGACAGCAACAAGTGACCCCCATCACGTCGCCTACACATCGGTGCACGTTGCGATACCGGTCCTGTATCGGGTGACGGGCTTGGCCAGGTCACACAGCGCCGTCCGGGTACGGTATGCCCGGACGGCAGCCACCCACCGCACACGTGTGCCGGTAGGGACCGACGGAGAGGGCTGGTAGGTAGCTATGGAAGAGCCGCGTCGCCTCGGCGGCCGGTACGAGCTGGGCCACGTGCTCGGCCGTGGTGGCATGGCCGAGGTCTACCTCGCGCATGACATCCGCCTCGGCCGCACCGTGGCGGTGAAGACGCTGCGCGTGGACCTCGCGCGCGACCCTTCCTTCCAGGCCCGGTTCCGCCGGGAGGCCCAGTCGGCCGCTTCGCTCAACCACCCCGCGATCGTCGCTGTCTACGACACCGGCGAGGACTACATGGACGGGGTCTCCATCCCGTACATCGTCATGGAGTACGTCGACGGCTCCACGCTCCGCGAACTGCTCCACTCCGGCCGCAAGCTGCTGCCGGAGCGGACGCTGGAGATGACCATCGGCATCCTCCAGGCGCTGGAGTACTCGCACCGGGCCGGCATCGTGCACCGCGACATCAAGCCGGCGAACGTCATGCTGACGCGCAACGGCCAGGTCAAGGTCATGGACTTCGGCATCGCCCGCGCCATGGGCGACTCCGGCATGACGATGACGCAGACCTCGGCGGTCATCGGCACCGCCCAGTACCTCTCGCCGGAACAGGCCAAGGGCGAGCAGGTCGACGCCCGCTCCGACCTGTACTCGACGGGCTGTCTGCTCTACGAGCTGCTGACCGTACGGCCGCCGTTCGTCGGCGACTCCCCGGTCGCGGTCGCCTACCAGCACGTCCGCGAGGAGCCCCAGGCGCCCAGCGTCTTCGACCCCGAGATCACGCCCGAGATGGACGCGATCGTGTTGAAGGCCCTCGTCAAGGACCCCGACTACCGCTACCAGTCCGCCGACGAGATGCGCGCCGACATCGAGGCCTGCCTCGACGGCCAGCCCGTCGCCGCCACCGCGGCCATGGGTTCGGTCGGCTACGGCGGCTACCCGGACGACCAGCCGACCACCGCGCTGCGCTCCGCGGACGGCGGAGCGACCTCGATGCTGCCCCCGATGAACCCGGACGACGTGGGCTTCGGCTACGACGACCGCCCCGACCGGCGCCGCCAGAAGAAGTCCAACACCTCGACGATCCTGCTGATCGTCGCCGCCGTGCTGGTCCTCGTGGGCGCCATCCTGATCGGGAAGTGGGCGTTCACCGGTAACGGCACGGGCAATGACACGGTGCAGGTGCCCATCCTGATCGGAAAGACCCAGGCCGCCGCCGCCCAACAGCTGGCCAACGTCGACCTCAAGGTCGGGACCGTCACGCAGAAGCCCTGCGAGGACCAGGCCAAGGGCAACATCTGCGACCAGGACCCCGACCCCAAGACAGAGGTCGAGAAGAACTCCACGGTCAACCTGGTGGTGTCCACGGGGGCGCCGAAGGTGACCGTGCCCAGTGTCCTCGGCAAGAACGTCGACGACGCCAAGAAACTGCTCGAAGGCGACGAGTACCAACTGGTCGTCGACACCAAGCAGGAGGTGTCCCCGGAGCCCGCGGGCACCGTCACGGGGCAGGACCCCAAGCTGGGCGCCGAGGTGGAGAAGGGCTCCAAGATCACCCTCACCGTCGCCAAGGCGGAGGACAAGTCGACCGTCCCCGACGTCCTCAACCAGAGCTGTGACCAGGCCAAGGCGCAGATGGAGGCCAACAACCTGGTCGGCAACTGCACCGACGTCGAGACGCAGGACCAGAACCTGGTCGGCAAGGTCATCGGAACCACGCCCGAGGCCAACTCGAAGGCCACCAAGGGCTCCCAGGTCCAGATCCGGATCGGCAAGGCGCCCGAGAACCAGCAGACCCAGGTGCCGGGCAACCTCCAGGGCATGAAGCTGAAGGACGCCAAGAAGGCCCTCCAGGACGCGGGTCTCAACGTCGGCAACGTCACCGTCGACGACGACAACGCCACGGTCATCAACTCCGACCCGGCCCCGGGCAGCACGGTGAACAAGGGCCAGACGGTCAACCTGATCACCATCGGCGGCGGCGGGAACAACGGCGGCAACGACGGCGGAGGCGGCTTCTTCAGCGGGACCTCCGGATAGCCGCCACCCTGCGCGAGAAGGCCTCGGGCCCTGCCGGACCATCCGTCCGGCAGGGCCCGAGGCCTTTCGCTCATGCCCGGTGACGCTTCACGGGCCCGCTCTCAGCGCAGCTCCTTCGGCGGCGTCCGCTCCGCGTCCACCTTCTCCACGCGGTCCAGCTCTCCCCACACCACGTACCGGTAGCGGCTCGTGTAGACGGGCGTGCAGGTGGTCAGGGTGATGTACTTGCCGGCCTTCTTCCTGCCGGACTCCTTCGGGACCGCGCCGAGGACCTCGACGTTGTACTTCGAGGTCTCGGCGAGGACGGCGTAGACCTTGTAGACGTACCAGTCGTCCTTGGTCTCGAAGACGATCGGGTCGCCCTCCTCAAGCTTGTCGATGTCGTGGAACTTGGCGCCGTGTCCGTCGCGGTGGGCGGCGAGGGCGAAGTTCCCGGCCTTGCCGCTGGTCGGGAGAGTGGCCCTGACCGGGTCGGTGTAGTAGCCGGCGACGCCGTTGTTCAGGATCTTCGACGTGGTGCCCTTCTCGACCAGGACCTCGCCGTTCCCCATGGCGGGCACGTGCAGGAAGCCGATGCCGTCCTTGGTGTCGAGCGCGCCGGGACCGGTGTCCTCCCGCGCCCAGGTGTCGCGGACCTTGTCGCCCTGCCGGTCGGCCTTGCGGTCGGCGACCACGTTGGTCCACCACAGGGAGTAGACGACGAACAGGCCGAGCACCAGCCCGGCCGTGATGAGGAGTTCACCGAAGACGGCGACCGCCTGGGTGACCCGGCCGCCGCGCCGCCGCGGGGGTCCGGAGGCGGTGGCGGCCCGCGCGCCGCTGTGCTCTTCGTGCTCGGTGTCGCCGGTGGTCGCTGCCACGTTCACTCTGCCCCTACTCGACTGCACGCCTACTCGACGAGCGCATCCGGCTTGCCCTTGCTGCGCGGCCGTTCCTCGACCATCTTGCCCCAGACGATCAGCCGGTACTTGCTGGTGAACTCCGGCGTGCACGTCGTCAACGTGATGTACCGGCCCGGCCCGGTGAATCCGGAGCCCGACGGCACGGGGTCGAGGACGCTCACGTTGCTCGGCGAGGTCACCGGCAGCATCGACGCCATCTTGTAGACGAAGTACTCGTCCTGCGTCTCCACGACGATCGAGTCGCCCGGCTGAAGCCTGTTGATGTAACGGAACGGCTCGCCGTGCGTGTTGCGGTGGCCCGCGAGCCCGAAGTTGCCCGTCCTCGCGTCGGGCATGGCCGTCTTCAGCGCGTCCTCGCCGTAGTGCCCGACCATGCCCTTGTCGAGCACCTTCTTGTTGCTGATGCCCTCGGCGATCGGCACCACCACGTCCAGCTTGGGGATGTGCAGGATGGCGAAGCCCTGTCCCGGTGAGAAGGCGCCGGGGTTGCGCCTGCCGCTCGCCCAGTCGTCCTGGAGGCTGCTGGCCTCCCGGTCCGCCTGCGCGTGCGCCCGGACGTTCGTCCACCACAGCTGGTAGGTGACGAACAGGAGCATCAGCACCCCGGCGGTGATGAACACCTCGCCGACCGCCCGGCTGGCGACGACCGCCGCGCCCGGCTTGCGGGCCCGCGCCCGCCGACGGGCCTCCACCCGCGACAGCGGCCTTCCCGCCGATCCCGGAGGATCCTCCGGGCCGCCATGGACCCCGCCGTCGCCACCATGCCCCCCAGGAGCCCCATGGCCTCCATGACGCCCGTGACGGCCCTTGGCGGCCTTTCTGCGGGCCGCGCGGCCCCCCGCCGGGGTTCCCGTCGGCGGAGCGGCAGTTGAGGCCCCAGAAGCGGATATGGACTCGCCGCCGAACACGAACCCGGGCGGCGGCGGCACACGCAGCGCCACCGTCTCCTCGTCGAGGGGACGCTCGTACGGCTCGCCGCCGTACAGGTCCTCACGCTCGGGGCGCAATGCGGTCACGCCGTGGCCCTGCCCACCACCGGGGCGAGCCCCGCCGACCTTGCCACGGCACCCCGGTCGCCGCACTCCACCAGCCAGTTGGCCAGCATCAGGTGCCCGTGCTCGGTGAGCACCGACTCCGGGTGGAACTGCACCCCTTCGACGGGCAGTTCACGGTGGCGCAGGCCCATGACGATGCCGTCGTGGGTGCGGGCCGTGACCTCCAGCTCGGCCGGGACCGTCGCCGGCTCGGCCGCGAGCGAGTGGTAGCGGGTCGCCGTGAAGGGCGAGGGCAGACCGGCGAAGACACCCTTGCCGCCGTGCTCCACCGGCGACGTCTTGCCGTGCAGCAGCTCCGGCGCCCGGCCCACCACGCCGCCGTACGCCACCTGCATCGACTGCATGCCCAGGCAGACCCCGAAGACGGGCACGCCGGTGCTCGCGCAGTGGCGGACCATGTCGACGCAGACGCCGGCCTCCTCCGGGGTGCCGGGGCCCGGGGACAGCAGGACGCCGTCGAAGCCGTCCTGGGCGTGCGCCGTCGACACCTGGTCGTTGCGCAGGACCTCGCACTCGGCGCCCAGCTGGTACAGGTATTGGACCAGGTTGAAGACGAAGCTGTCGTAGTTGTCGACGACGAGAATGCGCGCGCTCACTGGTTGTCCACCGTCACATCGTTGAAGGGAAGCAGCGGTTCGGCCCACGGGAAGACGTATTGGAAGAGGAGATACACCGCGGCCAGAGCCAGCACGATCGAGATCAGCGCCTTCACCCACGCGTTTCCCGGCAGATGCCGCCAGATCCAGCCGTACATGCCGTCCCTTCCGTCGCACCACGGCACCAGACTCACGCCGTACCTCACCAGACTAGCGGCGCAGGGCCTTCGGTCTGCCTGCCTCCACAGGCTGTGTGGAGTCCAGGTGCGCCCAGACGATCAGCCGGTGACTGTGCCCCCACTCGGGGTCGCACGTCGTCAGCGTCAGATAGCGTCCGGGACGCGTATACCCCGACTTACGTGGCACGGGGTCGATCACCTCGACGTCCGTGGGCACGGTTTTGTACGGCCCTTGATCGATCCGGTACGTGAACCAGGTCGTGCCGTCCGTCAGCACCACCGCGTCCCCGCGCCGCAGCCTCGGGAAGTCCTTGAAGGGGTCGCCATAGGTGCGCCGGTGACCTGCGACGGAGAAGTTCCCGGTCTGCCCGAGCCGCGCGGTCCCCGCGTAGTGGCCGAGCCCCTTCTGCAGGGTCCCCGTGCCCGTCCCCTCGAGCACCGGCTTGTTCCACGTGAAACCGAGCCGCGGGATGTACATGATCGAGAAGGGCTTCCCCTCCCTGTACGGCGTCGGCGGCGCCGGCTGCGCGGAGACGCCGGGCACGGCCGCGGGCTGCCGCTCCCACTGCTGCTCGAGGCTGTCGATCTGGTCGTCCATGACGCGGTCGGCCTGCACACCGGTCCAGAAGAGGAGGTGGACGACGAAGAGGACGATCAGGGTGCCGACGGTGACGAACACTTCGCTGACGGTTCTGACGATCACGCGCACCGGCGGCTCCCCAGAGGCGGCTGGTCCCGGCTACTCCACCGGCTTCGCGTAGTGCAGATCCACTGTGCCCGAGTAGCCGGGCAGAGTCACCGTGCCGTCCTCGGTGACTTTCCAGCCGAGCCCGTAGACATTGACGTACACCATGTAGTTCTGGATCGCCTTGGAGTCCGCGAGCGCCTGCTGGAGCTTCTCCGGATCCCCGACCGCCTGGATCTTGTACGGCGGGGAGTAGACGCGGCCCTGGAGGATCAGGGTGTTGCCCACGCAGCGCACCGCACTGGTGGAGATCAGCCGCTGGTCCATGACCTTGATGCCCTCGGCGCCACCCTGCCAGAGGGCGTTCACGACGGCCTGGAGATCCTGCTGGTGGATGACCAGGTAGTCGGGCTGGGGCTCCGGATAGCCGGGGAGCTTGGCGGTGGCGTTCGGCGGGGCGTCGTTGAGCGTCACCGTGACCGCCCGGCCCCTGACCTTCTGGGTGCCCGCCGCGTCCTCCAGCCGGGACAGCTTCTCGTCCTCGGCCCGGGTGCTGCCGTCGTCGGCCTCGGCCAGTGACTCGACCTCGTCGCGCAGGGCCGCGTTCACCTCGTCCAGCTCGCCGTTCTTGTGGCTGCGCTCCTGGATGAGATCGGACAGCTTCAGCAGGGAGGCGTCCGTGCGGATGTTGGTGCCCTTGGCGGTGTCGAAGCTGGTGAAGAAGATGAGACCCGCGAGGGCGAAGACGCCGGCGGTGAGCACCCGGACCGGCCGCAGGCGTGGACGGCGGCCGGGAGCGGGACCCGTTGAACCCGTCCCGGGGAAGTCGGCAGAATTGCTCAACGTACCCTTATCTCCTTCGGCGCCGTAGAAGCACTACGCTAACGGACGCCCGGGGGAGCGGTCAGTGTCCCCTTGTACGCTGCCCCGAGCCCGACCCAGTACCCTGCGCGGCCACGCAGCGCATCGACAGGAGAGACCCTCGTGCCGAAGTCACGTATCCGCAAGAAGGCCGACTACACGCCGCCGCCCGCGAAGCAGGCGACCGCCATCAAGCTCAACAGCCGTGCCTGGGTCGCGCCGGTGATGCTGGCCATGTTCCTCATCGGACTCGCCTGGATCGTCGTGTTCTACGTGACCGACGGTTCGCTGCCCATCGACGCCCTGGGCAACTGGAACATCGTGGTCGGCTTCGGCTTCATCGCCGCCGGCTTCGGCGTCTCCACCCAGTGGAAGTAGCCATCGGAGCACCTCTGCCCAGGGGTATCCACCGAGTTATCCACAGCTGTTTTCCACAGTGGGGAAAAAGAACGACCATCTGTGGATAACCTCTCGGATGTTGACGCCGGTGTGAAGAACGGCCAGCACTCGAAAGCTTGTTCGCCCCCTGCCTGACCTGCGGAAACACGGGTCAGTGACAGGGGGCACATGTGTTCCCGCACGGTATGCACAAGATCGGGCACGCGCTGTGGACAACTGGGGCCGACACCGCGCTCAACTGAGCTGGGCGGTCCTCAGGAGGGTGACGACCACGATGACGGCCAGCACGAGGGCACAGGTGCCGTACTGCACCAGAGCCCGCCGGTCACGGGGGGCGTGCACCATCGCGAAGCCGATGACGGCACCGCCCACCAGGCCACCGACGTGCGCCTCCCAGGAGACGTTGCTCCACCCGAAGGTGATGATCGCCATGATCACCAGCATCGCGACGATCGGCCGCATGTCGTAGCGCTGCCGGCGCACCAGGACGGCCAGGGCGCCGAAGACACCGAGGATGGCGCCCGAGGCGCCGAGCGAGGGCTGGTTGGGCGCGTCCACCAGATAGGCAAGGGCTCCGCCGGCCAGCCCGGACAGCAGGTAGAGCGCCAGATAGCGGGTACGGCCGAGCGCCTCCTCCACATACCGGCCGACGAACCAGAGGCTGAGCAGGTTGGAGAAGATGTGGAAGTAGTCCAGGTGCAGGAACATCGAGGTCAGCAGCCGGTACCACTGGCCTTCGGCGACGCCCTCCACCGAGCCCAGCTCGGGCACGTACGCCAGCCCCAGCAGGCTGAACCGGTCCGTGAACCGGTCGCCGACAGCCAGCTGCACCACGAACACCGCGAGGCAGAGGCCCATGAGGACCTTGGTCACCAGATGCGGGTCGGCCGCGACCGTGCCACCCGCGAGGGTGCGGGGCCGGTTCGCCGTCGGGGCGTGCCCCGTGCCTGAGCCGTTGCGCACGCACTCCGGACACTGGAAACCGACGGAGGCGCTCACCATGCACTCGGGGCAGACAGGACGCTCGCAGCGCGTGCAGCGCACGCCGGTCTCGCGGTCCGTGTGCCGGTAGCAGACCGGCAGGCCGCTGCGAGCGTCGTCCGGACGGCTGCCTGGCGCCTGATCCATGGGCTCCCCCGATCTCGTCGTGAACAGGGCTGTGCCCCGACCGTCCCTACGGACGAGCGGGGCGATTGGTTCCCGCGGCGACCGGGCGCCGCGCCCTGGGTGGCTCTCGTTCGGCCGGGTCGGGCCGGATCGGCGACCCCGCCGGCCCGGCACGATCCGAACGAGGGGCCCTAACGCTTCTCGACGACGACCGACTCGATGACGACGTCCTTCAGCGGGCGGTCGGTGCGCGGGTTGGTCTGGACGCCCGCGATCGCGTCGATGACCTTCTGGCTCGCCACGTCGGTGACCTCGCCGAAGATGCTGTGCTTACGGGTCAGCCAGGCGGTGGGGGAGACGGTGACGAAGAACTGCGAGCCGTTGGTGCCTGGCCCGGCGTTGGCCATCGCCAGCAGATACGGCCGGTCGAAGCGCAGGTCCGGGTGGAACTCGTCCTCGAACTGGTAGCCGGGCCCGCCGGTGCCGTTGCCCAGCGGGTCACCGCCCTGGATCATGAAGCCGCTGATCACCCGGTGGAAGACCGTGCCGTCGTAGAGCTTGGCCGTGGACTTCTCGCCGGTGGCGGGGTGGGTCCACTCCCGCCCCCCGGTGGCGAGGTCGACGAAGTTCTTGACCGTCCTGGGCGCGTGGTCCGGGAAGAGCCGGACCACGATGTCGCCGTGGTTGGTCTTCAGGGTGGCGTAGAGCTGCTCGGCCACGGTCTGCCTTCCGTTGTCTTTCTGTGACCCACCGATCCTCGCACGCCCACGAAGGTGCGTCGTCCGACCACCGACCGAGCACAGGAACCGCCCACTTCGCCTACGGAAAAGCGCCGGACCCGTCCGGGACGGGGGCAAGCCCGGCCGATCCGTGGCATTGTCGACGACAAGTTCCCGTTGCCCCGTATTCATCCGCCCTTGCATCCGATCAGGACAACTCGGGCGTCCGGCACCCGTATGCCCGTCCGCGCATGCCCAGAAGGCCGTCGGCAGGCATGATCCGTAAAAGGGTGGAAAGTCGAAATACCGTACGCCACCGAGGAGGAGGAACCCGTGACCCGCATCGACAGCGTGCGCGCCGCGACCGGTTCGGCGAAGGACAGCGTGCTGCACGCCGCGGAAGTGGTGGCGCCCTACGCCGACACGGCCAAGGAGAGGGCCGCGCTCTACGCGCACGAGGCCCGCGTACGGCTCGCGCCCAAGGTGTCGCAGGCCGCCGAACAGGCCCGCGTCCAGTACGACGCCCGGGTGGCGCCCCGCCTGGAGCAGGCGTTGGCGCATGTCCCGCCGAAAGTCGACCAGGCCGCTCATGAAGCGGCTCTCCGTACGCGCCTGGCCGCCCGGCAGGCCGCCGACTACTCCCGTCCGAAGCTCGAACAGGCGGTGGCCGCCGCCGGGCCCGTGAGGGACCAGGCCACTGCCCGCAGCGTCGCCGCGCTGGCCGCCCTGCGCGGTCAGGTGACGCCGAGGGAGATTGAGAAGCTCGTGCGCAAGCACCGCCGCCGGGCCAGGGCGGGCAAGCTCGCCAAGGCACTGGCGGTGGCAGGTGTGGTGGCCGGGGGCGCCTTCGCCGCCTGGAAGTGGTGGGACAAGCAGGCCAACCCGGACTGGCTGGTCGAACCGCCCGCCGCCACCGAGGTACCCGCCGCGGGCGGGCTGACGTCGGTCGACGGCAGCACCGACGCCTCGGCCCTGGATCCTGAGGTGCAGGCGAAGGAGGACGAGGAGACCTCGAGCCGCGAGGACCGCGGCTGAGCTTTTTCCGCCCACGTTTCACGTGAAACAAGGGGTCACCCAGGGATCGCACAGCGGTCGCACGGGGGGCCCATGAGAAAGAGCCCCTCCGTCCGGTGGTCGCCGGACGGAGGGGCTCTTTCGATGTGGAGCCTAGGGGAGTCGAACCCCTGACATCTGCCATGCAAAGACAGCGCTCTACCAACTGAGCTAAGGCCCCTCGCGGGAAAGCGTCCGGCCGGAGGAACCGATCCCGGCGGGCGCCGACGACCAGAGTACCGGGTCACCCCCCGTATCTTGCAAAAAGATTGGGGGTCCCCGCGGATGACCACTCTCCGTAAGATGCTCCGCGTGGTTCGCTACAGCGAACCGCGGTTTCTTGGGGAAGCGATGGGGAGACGCACATGGACGCCGCACAGCAGGAAGCCACCGCGAGAGCGCGGGAACTGCAGCGGAACTGGTACGGGGAGCCGCTGGGGGCACTCTTCCGTAAGCTCATCGACGATCTTGGTCTCAACCAGGCGCGTCTCGCGGGGGTACTGGGATTGTCGGCGCCGATGCTGTCGCAGCTGATGAGCGGTCAGCGGGCGAAGATCGGCAACCCGGCGGTGGTGCAGCGGGTGCAGCAGTTGCAGGAACTGGCGGCCCAGGTGGCGGACGGCAGCGTCAGCGCGGCCGAGGCGACCGAACGCATGGACGAGATCAAGCGGTCGCAAGGAGGATCGGTGCTCAGCGCCACCACACAGACGACGAGCGGTTCGGGGGCACCCACGGTCAAGCGGGTCGTCCGCGAGATCCAGTCGCTGCTGCGCTCGGTGGCCGCCGCCGGCGACATCATCGACGCCGCCGACGCCCTCGCCCCGACCCATCCGGAACTGGCGGAGTTCCTCAGGGTCTACGGCGCCGGTCGCACCTCGGACGCCGTGGCGCACTACCAGTCCCACCAGAGCTGAGCCCGGTCCCGGAGACCGAAGGGGGTTCGGCGACCGGGACGACGGCACAGTGCGGGACCGCGAGGAGCGCAGGGGTGGCGCTCTTCGCCGGGGGATGACGCGAGCCGGATCGTGACGGGCCACGGGGGTCGTATCACTCATCACCGGGGTAGCGAGGAACAACAGGGGGAAATCCGAGGGGGAGGAGCGACGCACCGCCATGGGTGAGGTCTTCGCCGCACGGTACGAACTCGCCGACCCGATCGGCCGCGGAGGGGTCGGCGCCGTCTGGCGTGCCTGGGACCATCGCCGACGCCGCTATGTGGCGGCCAAGGTGCTCCAGCAGAGCGACGCCCACGCGCTGCTCCGTTTCGTGCGTGAGCAGGCGCTGCGCATCGACCATCCCCATGTCCTCGCTCCCGCCAGCTGGGCCGCCGACGACGACAAGGTCCTCTTCACCATGGACCTGGTGGCCGGCGGCTCCCTGGTCCACCTCGTGAACGACTACGGCCCACTGCCTCCCCGCTTCGTCTGCGCACTCCTGGACCAGCTGCTCTCCGGGCTCTCCGCGGTCCACGCGGAGGGCGTGGTCCACCGTGACATCAAGCCCGCCAACATCCTGCTGGAGGCCACCGGTACGGCCCGGCCGCGGCTGCGGCTGTCCGACTTCGGCATCGCCATGCGGTTGGGCGAACCGCGGCTGACCGAGACCAACCTGGTGGTGGGGACGCCCGGTTACCTCGCCCCCGAACAGATGATGGGCGCCGATCCCGACTTCCCCGCCGACCTCTTCGCCGTCGGCCTGGTCGCCCTGTACCTCCTGGAGGGCGCCAAGCCGGACGCCAAGGCCCTTCTTCAGTACTTCGCGGATCATGGAACTCCGGGCGCTCCCCAAGGAGTTCCCGAGCCGCTGTGGCAGGTCGTGGCCACGCTGCTGCAACCGGATCCCCAGGCCCGCTTCCGCACGGCCACGGGAACGCGCAAGGCACTGGCCGCGGCGGCCGAGCTGCTCCCCGACCCCGGCCCGGACGACGAAGAGATCGAGATCTTCGACCAACTCGGGCCTCTCCCTGCGGGGTTCGGACCGCAGGGCCCTCTGAGACCGGCACCGGGGGTCGCCGGACCCGCGCCCCGCGGGCGGATCTCCCCACAGCGAGACACCAGCGGCGCCCTCTCCGGCGAGCACGGCCACGATCCCCTCCCGGCATGGCCAGGCACGGGTTCCGTCCCGTCCGGAACTCCGGCCCCGCCCTCCGCGCCACCCGCCGTGCGGCCTTCGGCGCCGCCGCGACGGGATCCCGTACCTCACGGCCGCCCGGAGCCGAGTGCGGGCGCCTTACCGCGCAAGGCCGGCGCCGACAACGCCGTACCGGCCGGGTCTCCTCCGCCCGGCGGTCCCGGTGCGGCGGGCGTTCCGGCACCGGCGCCGGCCGCGCCGCCTCGCCCTCCGGAAGCCGGCGATCCACGTCAGCCGGTGCGGGCCTCGTCCGCCGGCCCCGTCCGCTCCATGTCGGACACCGGCAGCTTCCCCCTGCCGCCCCCACTGGATCCGGGCGCCGCCGCCCACCGGCAGGCCCCCGCTCCCAGCGCCCCGGGCGACTCCACCTTCGTCCTGCCGTCCCGGCCCGCACCGGCCCGGCACGTCGACACCTCCACCGCCTCCTACACCGCGCAGGACCCCCAGGCACCCCCTCCCACAGGCCCAGTCGCCGCCCCACCGGAACGCGTCCGCCGCCGCGGCCACCGCCGTGCCCGGGCGGCGCGACGCCCCGGCCCGCCCACCAAGGTCGCTCTGCCGCTCCTGCTGCTGGCGCTGGTCTGCTACGCCGTCGGATTCTGGGCGCTGGCCCGGATCTGAGCGGAGGCGCGACGCCGGGCCGTCACCGTCCACACACCCAGCACCAGCAGCAGCGCGCTGCCGGTACCGATACCGCCCACGGCGACCGCCGTCATCGCCCCTGCGCCCCCAGCGCCGTCGCCGCCCTCGGCCGTACCACCGGCCGGGGTGCTCCGACCGCCGCCCGTGCCGGTGTCGACGACACCGCTGGGCACCGACCGGCCCTCGTACCCCGGTCCGGCCTGCGCGGCCCCGCCGATCCGGACGCGCAGCCTCATCCCGTAGGGCCCGTCGCCGAAGCGTTCGCCGACGCGCGCCGACAGGTATACGGACAGGTAGTGGAAGCCGGCGAACCGCAGGCTCTGGGTCGGGTCGGTGGGGGCGTACCGGTTGACGTACCGGACCGGTGGCAGAAGAGGCAGGGAGGTCGACTTCTGGGTGCCCCCGTAGCCGATGCTCGTGTCGGCGATCTCGGCGCGCACCGGGTTGTAGGCGGTCAGGTCGAGGGCCGGGACCACGAATCCCGAGTCCGCGCCCGCGCTGTCCAGGTCGACGGTGGCGTACAGCTGCTGCCCCCAGCCGACCGGAACCTTGTAGAAGAGGGTCTGTCCGGGGACGATCTCGTCCCGCCAGACACCCTGTCCCACGGCGGCCGCGCCGGAGAAGCCCCCACCGCCCGGCCGGTCCACGGGCTCCCCGACGAGGGGCGCCGGCGTGGCGGAGTTCCAGGCCTCGGGCACACTCGTCGCGCCTGCCCCGGCCAACGGCGGCTCGGACACGGGCGCCAGCTCCAGCTCCCAGGGCCGGCCGGTCTCGGTGCCGGTCTCGGTGCGCTCGACCACGAGGAAGTAGGTGCCCGCCTCCTGGCAGAGCCCCTTGCCGACCAGGATCTCGCGCGCGCCCCAGGCGGTGATCGGGTGGGGGTCCCTTGAGGCGCCCACGGTCACGGTGTCGTAGGAGCAGCTGCCGCTGTCGGCGTTCTGTACGGAGACCTTGACGCCGTCGCCGCTGGCGAGCGTGGTGCCCGCGCGCGGGACGGCCGTGACGGAGACGTACGCGTTCGAGGCGTCGTCGAGTTCCAGCCGGTAGAACACCTTCCCGCTGCCCGCGAGAGCGCTGCGGTAGGTGGTGCCCGGCTCCAGACGTACGGCGTCGGTGGTGCCCTCGGCGGCGGCGATGGCGCGGGCGTCGCGGTCGAAGGCGTAGGCGGGCACGTCGGCCGCACCGGCGGCCGCGGCCACGGTCCCCGGCAGCCCGGCCGAGGCCACGCACAACACCGCCGCCACGGCGGCGACCCGCCCGACGGCCGTCCGTGCCACGACCTCGCGCAGTGCGGTCACCCACCCCGTACGCCGGTCCATCACACGCCCCCTCGCCCAAGTCCTCGTCGGCAGCGGCCCTGACCCGACCTGGCGCTGCCCTGCCCCGGCCGCGTCCCGCCGGCCCGGGCCATCCTGCCCCGCCGACCGACACCCCGCCCGCGCATACCGCGCGAACGTCCGAAACGGCTTCCCCTAGACCGGGTCGGCGTGCCCCGCAACACAAAGCCCCGACCGCTCGAAGCGGCCGGGGCTTGATCAGTTCTCGGTACCAGTGCTCATGAACCCGTGGGCACGGAGTCGGTCGCCTCCGTCCACAGATCCTGCTCGGCGCGATCCGCCTGGATCTGGCGGTACACGAGGAGCCCGCCGATGGCGGCCAGTGCGACCAGGAGAAGCTTCTTCACCGCGCGACCTCGTCTTTCCTTGACGTAGGGGACCTCTGGCGCCCGACTATACACACCGACCGATATCGATCGGTGACCTGCCTCGGCCCCTCAACTGCCGCCCTCGGCAGCCCAGTAGACGAGGGCGCGGCACAGGATCGGACCCTCGGATCGGAGGGTGATCCCACTCGCACGGACGGTGACTTCGCCCCTCTTCGATGGCTTATCGGCCTCCTTGCACCCATCCGTGTGGTGTTCATCGGAACAACGCCACGCCACGAGCGTCGGTCCACCACTTCGCGCTCCCCATACACATCATGAGGAAAGTACGCAAATCGCCCAACCCGAAAGTGAGGGGCCATGACCGACAACCGGGTCATGAAGCTGTGGACCGCCATCATCACCGCCTTCCTCGCGCTGTGCACGGCGCTCGGACTCGTCACCACCACCGCGTCGACGGCGGTAGCGCAGAGCGAGCCGACGCGCAACAGCGGCGACAGCGGCAGCGCCGTACCGGCGAACGTGGCGGCCGAGTCCCCCTGGGCCTGGCTACTGGCCCGGTCCCTGCCCCCCACGATGAAGCAGCGCATCCACGCCGAGGCCCACGGCAAGTCCCCCAGCTGCCGCCGGCGCCCTCTCCCCGAGACCGAAGCGGACGACCGCCTCGCGGCCCCCTGCTCCACCGAGACCGAGACCGACCCTGCCGCCGAGCCCGCCACGCCCCTCCAGCGCTGACACCCCGGCACCTCGTGCCGAACCGCACCGCGATCACGACGTAACGGCGAACTTGCGTACAGCCGCATGATGCAGGCCCGGCAGCTCCCCCCGGAGCAACCGGGCCTTCGCCATGCCCACTCCCGGCCACCGGCGCTCCCACCCACTCCCCCCAAGGCCGACACACCGGACGACACCCGCTCCACCAGCGCAGGACGGAGGCGGGCAGGGAGAAAACGGAGGGCGGAAGGCGGAAGGCGGAAGCAGGAGGCGTGGACAGAAGGCGGAGGCAGGAGGACCACGGGACGAGGGCACGGACCGGTACCCAGCACCCAGCACCCAGCACCCAGCACCCAGCACCGGAACGCGATTTCCCGGCAACGGTCACCCGGGATCGCCTTCGCCCTGCATCCAGCCGGCTCCGCCCACCACCACCCCTGGCACACACGCCGAAGGCCCCCGACCTGATCGGTCGGGGGCCTTCGTACTGGTGGGGCTAACAGGATTTGAACCTGTGGCCTCATCCTTATCAGGGATGCGCTCTAACCAACTGAGCTATAGCCCCGCCGCGCCTTGCGGTGTGTGTCCCGCGCGCTGACCCCTGAAGATTAGCGCACGACGCGGGCAGTCCCAAAATCGGTTGTCGCCGGAGGTCGGGCGGGGGTTTGGAACGACGGTGGCGACCAAGTCACTCGTCTTCGGCGAGGGTCAGCTCGACGCCGCCCACGAAGCCCGCGGAGAGGTTGTAGATGAACGCGCCGAGCGTCGCGAGGGCCGTCGCGAGGACGACGTCGATGACCGCGATGATCGACGTGAACAGCAGGACGTTGGGCAGGGAGAGGAAGGACTGGAGGTCGAATCCGTTGGACTCGTTCGAGCCGGTCGCCTCCGAGATCGTGCCGCCGACCGTGGAGAAGACGCCCATCGCGTCCATGACCATCCACAGGACGGCGGCCGCGATGATCGTGCAGATGCCCAGCGCGATCGACAGCAGGAAGCTGACCTTCATCACCGACCACGGGTCGGCCTTCGCCACCCGCAGCCGCGCCTTGCGCACCCGGGGCGTGGTCCGGGCGCCGGTGCGCGGTCGGCGCACGGCGTCGCCCGGGGCGGGGGTGGAGTAGGCCTGCGGCGGGTGGTAGGGCCCGGCGGCCTGCTGTCCCTGGCGTTCACCGGGCAGCGGGGAGGCCTGCTGGGCCTCCGGACCTGCCTGCGGCTGCGCCTTGCCGCCGGCGGCGGCCTTGCCCGCTCCAGCGGCGTACTGCCGGGCCTGCGGGCCTCGGGTGTCCGTCACAGTTCCCCCCTGGGATCCATGTGTGTCGGCCGGCTGCGAGTCCTTCGCGGGCGACTTGATCGCCTGGAGGTTGGTCGTGTGCGGATCCGTCACGCGCGCGTCGGCCGCTCGGGCGTCGGTTCCCCGCCCGTCGGTGGGCCGCGCGTCGGTCGTCCGCGCGTCCTTGTTCACCGCGGCGGAGCCACGGCCGCCGTCCGTTTCCGTACCGGCTGAGGTGCCGGTCGAAGGGTCGGCAGAGGTGCCGGCCGATGTTCCGACCGAACCGGCGCCCGTGGCTCCGCTCACGATGACTCACTCCTCGTCCTACTCGGTCGAGGGCGCCTCACCCTCGTCCGTGCCGCTGGTCGCGGCGTCCTCGGCGATGTCGTCCACGGCGATGTCGCCGTCGACCTCCTCCGCCTCGCGCCCCGCCTCGGCGTTACGAGCGATGCCGACCACGGCATCGCGCTTGCCCAGGTTGATCAGTTGGACGCCCATGGTGTCACGGCCCGTCTCCCTGATCTCGTTGACTCGCGTACGAATCACACCGCCGGACAGCGAGATGGCGAGGATCTCGTCGGTCTCCTCGACGATCAGCGCGCCGACCAGTGAGCCGCGGTCCTCGACGATCTTGGCGGCCTTGATGCCGAGGCCGCCGCGACCCTGGACGCGGTACTCGTCGACGTTGGTCCGCTTCGCGTACCCGCCGTCTGTGGCAGTGAACACGAACGTACCGGGTCGAACAACATTCATCGACAGCAGCTCGTCACTCGAACGGAAACTCATGCCCTTGACGCCCGAGGTGGCGCGGCCCATCGGGCGCAGAGTGTCGTCCGAGGCGGTGAACCTGATCGATTGGGCCTTCTTGCTGATCAGCAGCAGATCATCGTCGGCCGAGACGAGTTCGGCTCCGATCAGTTCGTCGTCGGATCCGTCCTCCCGCTCCCGCAGGTTGATCGCGATGACACCGCCGGAACGCGGCGAATCGTAATCCTTCAGAGGCGTCTTCTTGACCAGACCGCCCTTGGTGGCCAGGACCAAGTACGGCGCCGCCTCGTAGTCGCGGATCGCGAGGATCTCGGCGATCGCCTCGTCCGGCTGGAAGGCCAGCAGGTTCGCCACGTGCTGTCCGCGCGCGTCCCGCCCGGCGTCGGGCAGCTCGTAGGCCTTCGCGCGGTAGACGCGGCCCTTGTTGGTGAAGAACAGCAGCCAGTGGTGCGTGGTGGAGACGAAGAAGTGGTCGACGATGTCGTCCTCCTTCAGCTTCGCGCCCCGTACGCCCTTGCCCCCGCGCTTCTGCGCCCGGTAGTCGTCGGTCTTGGTCCGCTTGACGTAGCCACCGCGCGTGACGGTGACGACGATGTCCTCCTCGGCGATGAGGTCCTCGATGGACATGTCACCGTCGTAGGGGATCAGCTGGGTCTTGCGGTCGTCGCCGTACTTCTCGACGATCGCGGCCAGCTCCGCGCTCACGATGCCGCGCTGGCGGACCGGCGAGGCGAGGATCGCGTTGTACTCGGTGATCTTCGCCTGGAGTTCGTCGTGCTCCTGGACGATCTTGCGACGCTCCAGGGCGGCCAGCCGGCGCAGCTGCATCTCGAGGATGGCGTTCGCCTGGATCTCGTCGATCTCCAGGAGTTCCATCAGACCCGTGCGCGCGATGTCGACGGTGTCGCTGCGCCGGATCAGCGCGATGACCTCGTCGATGGCGTCCAGGGCCTTCAGCAGACCGCGCAGGATGTGCGCGCGCTCCTCGGCCTTGCGCAGCCGGAACTTCGTACGCCGGACGATGACCTCGATCTGGTGCGTCACCCAGTGCCGGATGAACGCGTCCAGGGACAGCGTGCGCGGCACGCCGTCGACCAGCGCCAGCATGTTGGCGCCGAAGTTCGTCTGGAGGTCGGTGTGCTTGTAGAGGTTGTTCAGGACGACCTTGGCGACGGCGTCCCGCTTGAGGACGATCACCAGGCGCTGCCCCGTGCGCGACGAGGTCTCGTCCCGGACGTCCGCGATGCCACCGATCTTGCCGTCCTTCACCAGGTCGGCGATCTTCTGCGCGAGGTTGTCCGGGTTGACCTGGTACGGCAGCTCCGTGACCACCAGGCACTGGCGGTTCTGGATCTCCTCGACCTCGACGACCGCGCGCATGGTGATGGAGCCACGGCCCGTGCGGTACGCCTCCTCGATGCCCTTGCGGCCGACGACGAGGGCACCGGTCGGGAAGTCGGGGCCCTTGATGCGCTCGATCAGCGCGTCCAGCAGCTCCTCGTGCGAGGCCTCCGGGTTCTCCAGGTACCACTGGGCACCGGCGGCGACCTCGCGCAGATTGTGCGCGGGGATGTTGGTCGCCATACCGACCGCGATACCGGCCGAACCGTTGATCAGCAGGTTCGGGAAGCGGGCCGGCAGGACGGTCGGCTCCTGGGAGCGGCCGTCGTAGTTGTCCGTGAAGTCGACGGTCTCCTCGTCGATGTCGCGGACCATCTCCATCGACAGCGGCGCCATCTTGCACTCGGTGTACCGCATGGCGGCCGCCGGGTCGTTGCCCGGCGAGCCGAAGTTGCCGTTGGAGTCCACGAGCGGCATGCGCATCGACCACGGCTGGGCGAGACGGACCAGCGCGTCGTAGATCGAGGAGTCGCCGTGCGGGTGGTAGTTGCCCATGACGTCGCCGACGACGCGGGCGCACTTGTAGAAGCCGCGCTCGGGACGGTAGCCGCCGTCGTACATGGCGTACAGGACGCGGCGGTGGACGGGCTTGAGGCCGTCCCGCACGTCCGGCAGCGCACGCGAGACGATGACGGACATCGCGTAGTCGAGGTACGAGCGCTGCATCTCCGTCTCGAGCCCGACGGGCTCGATGCGCATGGCGATCTCGCCGCCCTCTTCAGGGCCGGCGGGAGTGTTCTGGTCGGTCATTGCTGGTGTTGATCCTTCCTGGTCCGGTCAGCTGAGACCGACTCAGATGTCGAGGAAGCGGACGTCCTTGGCGTTGCGCTGGATGAAGGCACGGCGTGCCTCGACGTCCTCGCCCATGAGGACGGAGAACAGGTCGTCGGCCTGGGCGGCGTCGTCCAGGGTGACCTGGCCGAGGACGCGGTGCTCCTGGTCCATCGTCGTGATGCGCAGTTCCTCGGCGTTCATCTCGCCGAGACCCTTGAAGCGCTGGATGGAGTCCTCACGGATCCGCTTGCCTCGCTGACGGCCCATCTCGATCAGCGCGTCGCGCTCACGGTCGGAGTACGCGTACTCCATGTCGTCCCGGCCCCACTTGATCTTGTACAGCGGGGGGCGGGAGAGGTACACGTGCCCGGCCTCGACCAGCGGCCGCATGAAGCGGAACAGGAAGGTCAGCAGCAGGGTGCTGATGTGCTGGCCGTCGACGTCGGCGTCCGCCATCAGGATGATCTTGTGATAGCGGAGCTTCGCGATGTCGAAGTCCTCGTGCACGCCCGTGCCGAAGGCGGAGATCAGCGCCTGGATCTCCTGGTTCTGCAGGATCTTGTCGATCCTGGCCTTCTCGACGTTGAGGATCTTGCCGCGGATCGGGAGGATCGCCTGGTACTGCGGGTTCCGGCCGGACTTGGCCGAGCCGCCGGCGGAGTCGCCCTCGACGATGAAGATCTCGCACTTGGTGGGGTCGTTCGACTGGCAGTCGGACAGCTTGCCCGGCAGGGACGCCGACTCCAGCAGACCCTTGCGGCGCGTCAGGTCGCGGGCCTTGCGGGCCGCCACGCGCGCGGTGGCCGCCTGGATGCCCTTGCGGATGATGTCCGCCGCCTCGACCGGGTTGCGGTCCAGCCAGTCGTTGAGGTGCTCGTAGACCGCCTTCTGGACGAAGGTCTTGGCCTCCGTGTTGCCCAGCTTGGTCTTGGTCTGGCCCTCGAACTGCGGTTCGCTCAGCTTCACCGAGATGATCGCGGTCAGACCCTCGCGGATGTCGTCACCCGTGAGGTTGTCGTCCTTCTCGCGCAGCAGCTTCTTGTCGCGCGCGTACTTGTTGATCAGCGAGGTCAGCGCCGCCCGGAAGCCCTCCTCGTGCGTGCCGCCCTCGTGCGTGTGGATGATGTTGGCGAAGGAGTACACGCCCTCGCTGTAGCCGCTGTTCCACTGCAACGCGACCTCGAGGGACAGGTTCTTGTCCTTGTCCTCGGCCTCCAGGTCGATGACCGTCGGGTGCACCGCTTCCCCCTTGCGGGAGTTGAGGTACTTCACGAAGTCGACGATGCCGCCCTCGTAGTGATACGTGACGGACTTGACCTCGTCCTTCAGGTCGGCGCCCGCCTCGTCCGCACCGGTGACGGCCTTCGCCGACTCGCGCTCATCAGTGAGTTTGATCGTCAAACCCTTGTTGAGGAACGCCATCTCCTGGAAGCGCCGCGAGAGCGTCTCGAAGGAGTACTCGGTGGTCTCGAAGATGTCGCCGTCCGCCCAGAAGGTGACCGAGGTGCCGGTCTCCTCGGTGGCCTCGTGCTGGGCGAGCGGGGCCGTCGGCACGCCCATCTTGTAGTCCTGCGTCCAGCGGTGGCCGTCTGTCCGGACCTCGACGGAGACCTTCGACGACAGGGCGTTCACCACGGAGACGCCCACGCCGTGCAGACCTCCGGAGACCGCGTAGCCGCCGCCGCCGAACTTGCCGCCCGCGTGCAGCACGGTCAGCACGACCTCGACGGCCGGCTTCCCCTCGGAGGGGACGATGCCCACCGGGATGCCACGGCCGTTGTCGACGACGCGGACCCCGCCGTCGGCCAGGATCGTCACGTCGATGGTGTCCGCGTGCCCGGCCAGCGCCTCGTCGACGGAGTTGTCGACGACCTCCTGCACCAGGTGGTGCAGGCCGCGCTCGCCGGTCGAGCCGATGTACATACCGGGTCGCTTGCGGACCGCGTCCAGGCCCTCGAGGACGGTGATGGCGCTGGCGTCGTAGGAGGCCGTGACCTCGCTGCCGGAGGTCGCGGCCTTGCTGGTGACGCCGGCGTCGGTGGACGGGATGTTCTCGTTGGGGTTGCCGGAATCGGCCACGAAGCGCCCTTTCTGGCACAGCACGAGCCGGGCTCGTCGGCGGGTTGCCGGAGCGGCTGCGGCATGTTGCGTTGGTAAGCCTTGATCAGCGTTGCTCAGCGTCTCCCGGGCGGTCCCCACGTGCGGGGCGGGATTCTCTTCCAGTCTACCGGTAGCGCCGACAGTGATGGGGGTTTGCCGGTACCTGAGTACGCATGTGCCGCCCTCAACCGGTCTCCACCGGGTCCCCATATACGGAGCGGGCCCCCAAGAGGCTCACGGAGGCACTCAGCGCTTCCAGGTGTCAACCCTTGGCTACCGGCGAGTCAGCTCCGGATCGGCCACCGGGCCCACAGCGCTCACGGACCCCTCGAACCAGGTCCGAACCCTGCGCGGGCCTCACAGGGCCGTACAGGCCCGCACGCGACGAAGGCCGGGACGGTACGACAACTCCGCCCCGGCCACATCACGTGACACAAGTCACCCGTAGGTGTCGCCGGGGCCCTTGCTGCCCGGGGCCCGCAGCGGGCCGTAGCGCCGCGGCGGACCCGCCGGCCCCTGGACCCTGATCTGCCGCACCCTGCCGTGGCCGAGGTCCTCGTTGAGGCGGGCGACCAGCGTCGGAGCCAGCAGCCGCAGGTTCGTCGCCCAGGCCGTGGAGTCGCAGCGCACGAACAGCACCCGCTCCTCCTCGTCGTACCGCTCCGGGTCGCAGTGCTTGGCGACGTCCGCGCCGACGATCTGCGGCCAGCGCCCCATCACCCCGCCCACCGCGGCCGGCGCCTCCCAGCCGCGCTCGGTGAGGAGCCGGTTGATCGCCGACCCCAGCGCCATGGGATCGCGCCCGTCCGCGCGCGCGCCGGAGCGCAGGCCGCCCCCGCGCCGCGCCTGCTTCTTCTGCTGCGCCGCGTCCCCCCGCGCGCGTGCCTGCTCGCGCGCCGCCCTCAGCGCCACGCGCGCGAGGTCGACACCGGACGGCTCGGGCGTCTTCTTCGGCTCCGGCACCGTCATACGCGCTCCACCGTCCCCTCCGCCACGCCGTACCGCGCACCCGCCAGCACATGCGGCACGTCGTCGTCGACGGCGGCCGTGACCAGCACCTGCTCACCCGGCGCGACCAGCTCCGCCAGCCGCTCCCGGCGCCGGGTGTCCAGCTCCGCGAACACGTCGTCGAGGATGAGGACCGGCTCATTGCCCTCGGCCCGCAGCAGGTCGTACGAGGCCAGCCGCAGAGCCAGCGCGTAGGACCAGGACTCGCCGTGGGAGGCGTATCCCTTGGCGGGCAGCTGACCGAGCTTGAGCAGCACGTCGTCCCGGTGCGGGCCCGCGAGGGTGACGCCCCGCTCGATCTCCTGCTTGCGGACGTCGGCGAGCGCGCCCGTCAACTGCTCGTAGAGGTCCTCGCGCGTGTGCGCCTCGCCCGGCGCCGACGCCTTGTACTCCAGCGCGACCGGGCCGCCGCCCGGAGCCAGCTGCTCGTACGCCTTGTCGGCGAGCGGCTGGATCGCGGCCACCAGGTCGAGACGGTGGGCGAGCAGCTCGGCGCCCACGCGCGCGAGGTGCTGGTCCCACACGTCGAGCGTGGACAGGTCCATGGTCCGCCCACCGTGCCGACGAGCCAGCGCGGCGGACTTCAGCAAGGTGTTGCGCTGCCTGAGCACCCGCTCGTAGTCGGACCGCACGCCCGCCATCCGCGGAGAGCGCGCGGTGACCAGCTCGTCGAGGAACCGGCGCCGCTCACCGGGGTCCCCCTTCACCAGGGCGAGATCCTCGGGCGCGAACAGCACGGTCCGTACGATTCCCAGCACGTCACGCGGCTTGACCTGCGAGGACCGGTTGATGCGGGCGCGGTTGGCCCTGCCGGGGTTCAGCTCCAGCTCGACCAGTTGCTGCCGCTCGCCCTGCCGGACCTGCGCCCGGATGACGGCGCGGTCGGCGCCCATCCGGACCAGGGGCGCGTCGGAGGCGACCCGGTGACTGCCGAGGGTGGCGAGATAGCCGACGGCCTCGACGAGGTTCGTCTTGCCCTGCCCGTTGGGGCCGACGAAAGCGGTGACGCCCGGGTCGAGCGGGACTTCGACCCGGGCGTACGAGCGGAAGTCGGCCAGCGACAGATGCGTGACGTGCATGGTCGTCTCACCGACCTCCCCCGGCGTCGTGGACCGCGGAGCGGTCCGGTGACGGACCGCCGGAACGGCGGCCCGGTGGACTACTTCTTCGCCGACTCGACGGCGTGGCCGCCGAACTGGTTGCGCAGCGCCGCGATCATCTTCATCTGCGGCGAGTCCTCCTGGCGGGAGGCGAACCGCGCGAACAGCGAGGCCGTGATCGCCGGCAGCGGCACCGCGTTGTCGATCGCGGCCTCCACGGTCCAGCGGCCCTCACCGGAGTCCTGCGCGTAGCCGCGCAGCTTGTCGAGGTGCTCGTCGTCGTCGAGGGCGTTGACCGCCAGGTCCAGCAGCCAGGACCGGATGACCGTGCCCTCCTGCCAGGAGCGGAACACCTCGCGGACGTCGGTCACCGAGTCGACCTTCTCCAGCAGCTCCCAGCCCTCGGCGTAGGCCTGCATCATGGCGTACTCGATGCCGTTGTGGACCATCTTCGCGAAGTGGCCGGCGCCGACCTTGCCGGCGTGCACCGCGCCGAAGTCGCCCTCGGGCTTGAGCGCGTCGAAGACCGGCTGCACCTTGGCCACGTCCTCCGCGTCGCCGCCGTACATCAGCGCGTAGCCGTTCTCCAGGCCCCAGACGCCGCCGGAGACGCCGCAGTCGACGAAACCGATGCCCTTCGCGGCCAGTTCCCCGGCGTGCTTCTCGTCGTCCGTCCAGCGGGAGTTGCCGCCGTCCACGACGACGTCACCCGGCTCCAGCAGCTCGCCCAGCTCGTCGACGGTCGACTGGGTGGCGGCACCGGCCGGGACCATCACCCAGACGACCCGCGGGCCCTTGAGCTTGCCCACGAGCTCGGCGAGGCTGTGGACATCGGCGAGGTCCGGGTTGCGGTCGTATCCGACGACGGTGTGGCCTGCGCGGCGAATCCGCTCACGCATGTTGCCGCCCATCTTGCCGAGGCCGACGAGACCTAGCTCCATCAGTTGTTCCTTAGGTCGCTGTGTGGCGTGCAGGGCATCTTCGTACCCATGTCCGAGCCTAAACCCGGACCGTCACGCACACCTGTGGGCATACGCGCTCAGACGTACGGCCCATCCGCGCTCTCACCTGCGGCTTCACCCACAGGCCGGGAGGAGTCCTCCACGGCCTGTGGACAAGTCCGGGCGGCTCAGCCGCTGAGACGCACCGGCATGATCAGGTACTTGTAGGCCTCGTCCGCCTCCGCGTCCAGCGCCGGCCTGCCACTGAGCAGCGCGGGCTTGGTGGACGTCGTGAAGGACAGCTGGGCCACCGGGGAGTCGATGGCGCTGAGCCCGTCCAGCAGGAAGGTCGGGTTGAAGGCGATCGAGATGTCGTCGCCGTCCAGCTGGGCGTCGACCCTCTCCACAGCCTGTGCGTCGTCGCTGGAGCCGGCCTCCAGGATGAGCACGCCCTGCTCGAAGCTGAGCCGCACCGGGGTGTTGCGCTCGGCGACCAGGGCCACGCGCTTGACGGCCTCCACGAAGGGGGCCGTCTCGATCACGGCGATGGAGTTGAACTCCGTCGGGAACAGCGTGCGGTACTTCGGGAGGTCGCCCTCCAGCAGCCGGGTCGTCGTTCGGCGACCGGCGCCCTCGAAACCGATCAGGCCCTCGCCGGCGCCCGAGCCGGACAACGCGATGGTGACGCTGTCGCCGCTCGTGAGCGCCTTGGCGGTGTCCAGGAGCGTCTTGGCGGGCACCAGGGCGACCGCGGAGGCGTCCGGGTTCTCCGGCTTCCACAGGAACTCGCGGACCGCGAAGCGGTAGCGGTCCGTGGAGGCCAGCGTCACGGTGTCGCCCTCGATCTCGATGCGCACACCGGTGAGGACGGGCAGCGTGTCGTCACGGCCGGCCGCGATGGCGACCTGGGCGGCGGCGGAGGCGAAGACCTCGCCGGGAACCGTGCCCGTCGCGTTCGGCATCTGGGGCAGCGACGGGTACTCCTCCACGGGCAGGGTGTGCAGGGTGAACCGCGAGGAGCCGCAGACCACCGTGGCCCGTACACCGTCTGTGGAAATCTCCACCGGACGGTTGGGGAGCGCGCGGCAGATGTCCGCGAGCAGCCGGCCGGAGACGAGGACCGTGCCCTCCTCCTCGACCTCGGTCTCCACCGACACGCGTGCGGAGACCTCGTAGTCGAAGCTGGAGAGGCTGAGGGCTCCGGCCTCGGCCTTCAGCAGGAGGCCGGCGAGGACAGGCGCCGGCGGACGGGCCGGGAGGCTGCGCGCCGCCCAGGCCACTGCCTCCGCGAGTACGTCGCGTTCCACCCGGATCTTCACTCTTGCCGCCTCCTGCTGTTGCCGGCGCTTCTCGCCCTGCCTGGCCTTCGTCGTCTGTCTCGGTGTCGTCGGCCCCGGTGAGGGGAAGGACCACCGGGGACCAGTCTGACGCACCGCACTGACAGTAGGTGCCCCTCGGGGTCAAGTCGTGCCGAGGGGCAGCCGGGGCCCGGACAGCGAGTTGTGCACAGCCCCCCCTTCGAACCGGACTTCTCGCTCTCTCCAGTTGGGAGTAGTAGTAGGGGCTGTGGATACGGTGGATAACCCTGTTTCCGCAGCTCAGAGGCGAGATTTTGTCCACCGGTCCTGGGGACGGAGGCGGTGGACAACCGGGGCCTTCTGTGGAGAACAGAAAGTTCTGCACACTCCATGCACAGGATGAGGCGACTTCTCCCCAGGAGCGTCCCCAGGTTTACCCGGCTTTCCCACAGCCCAACCCGGCACCTTCGTGTGACGCCTTTCACTCGACCCGGTGAGGAGGCGCTGCGGGTTGCCGAACAGTGGACAGCCATGTGGAGAAGCCCGTGATCGCTGGGGACAACCGGCCGAAGCCTGTGGGTTCGCGGTGGACAACTGCGTGCACAGCCTGTGGATCATTTTCTCGTCCACACCCTGTGGATAACTTTTGTCCACCAATCCACAGCCAGGTGACCTGCCCTGATTCTCTTCCACCCAGGGCGCCTGTGGACAGGATCTGGACAACTCGGCAGTCCCCAGGGTGTGGACGGAAGAAAGTCACCGAATCTGTGGAGAGAGGCCGTAACCCGGCCCGTAATCGAACAGCGGATGACCGGGCACCGGCCCGAGGTACGAAGAAGGGCGCCCCGGGATCGCCCCCGGAACGCCCTCGACAGGTCCGTGCGGCTGTGTCAGCCCGCCTTGATGCGGTTCGTCAGCTCGGTCACCTGGTTGTAGATGGAGCGCCGCTCGGCCATCAGATTGCGGATCTTGCGGTCCGCGTGCATGACCGTCGTGTGGTCGCGTCCGCCGAACAGGGCGCCGATCTTCGGCAGCGAGAGGTCCGTCAGCTCCCGGCACAGGTACATGGCGATCTGCCGGGCCGTCACGAGCGCCCGGCCCCGCGAGGTGCCGCACAGGTCCTCGACCGTGAGCCCGAAGTAGTCGGCGGTCGCGCCCATGATGGCCGTGGAGGTGATCTCGGGCGCCGAATCGTCGCCGCCGGGCATCAGGTCCTTCAGGACGATCTCGGTCAGGCCGAGATCCACCGGCTGCCGGTTGAGCGACGCGAAGGCCGTCACCCGGATCAGCGCGCCCTCCAGCTCGCGGATGTTGCGCGAGACGCGTGACGCGATGAACTCCAGCACCTCCGGCGGGGCGTTGAGCTGCTCCTGCACCGCCTTCTTCCGCAGGATCGCGATCCTCGTCTCCAGCTCGGGCGGCTGGACATCGGTGATCAGACCCCACTCGAAACGGTTCCGCAGCCGGTCCTCCAGCGTCACCAACTGCTTGGGCGGCCGGTCGGAGGACAGCACGATCTGCTTGTTGGCGTTGTGGAGCGTGTTGAAGGTGTGGAAGAACTCCTCCTGCGTCGACTCCTTGTCCGCCAGGAACTGGATGTCGTCGACGAGCAGGATGTCCATCTCGCGGTACCGCTTGCGGAAACTGTCGCCCTTGCCGTCGCGGATGGAGTTGATGAACTCGTTGGTGAACTCCTCCGAGCTGACGTACCGCACCCGCGTGCCCGGATAGAGGCTGCGCGCGTAGTGTCCGATGGCGTGCAGCAGGTGCGTCTTGCCGAGGCCGGACTCCCCGTAGATGAACAGGGGGTTGTACGCCTTCGCGGGCGCCTCGGCGACGGCGACCGCGGCGGCGTGCGCGAAGCGGTTGGAAGCGCCGATCACGAACGTGTCGAAGAGGTACTTCGGGTTGAGCCGGGCGGTCGGCTCGCCGGGGCCGCCGGCCGGCGCGGGCTTCGCGCCCAGTGGACCGGACGCGCCGGACTGACCGTGGCCGACCGGGCCCCGGTGCGGATGACCGCCGCCGCCCGAGGACTCCGGCATCTCCCGCCGGGTGGGATCGCGCTGGTCGTACTCGGGGCGCGACTGCTGGTACTCCGAGCGCTTCTGGTCGTAGGGCGAGCGGTCGTAGGCCGGCCGCTCCATGGCCTGCGGCCGGTAGTCCTGCGAGGAGGAGCCGTAGGAGTCCTGGTCCTGTGATCCGTACCCGTCCTGGGAGGGCGGACCGTAGGAGTCCGGCCCGGTGGGGCCACCGTAGGAGTCCTGCGACGGCGAGGCGTACGGGTCGCGCTCGGGGAAACCGAGACGCTGCTGCTGCCATCCGTACTCGTCCTGCCCGGAGCGGGGCCAGGCGCCGGGCTCGGGCCGCTGGTACTCCGACGGGTAGGCGGGCCGCGCGGTGGGCAGCTGGTCCTGGCGGGAGCCCTGGTCGCCGCCCCCCTGAGGCGGATCGGCCCGGTGCCGGCCGTACCCCTGGTACGGGTTGTCGCGCGGGCCGTCGTACTGGCCGGGCTGGTGTTCGGGTTCGGCGTAGCGCGAGCCCCCCGGCGAGGCGGGAGGCTCGCCCGCGGAGTCGTCGACGGTGATCGCGATGCGGATCGGCCGGCCGCACTCGCGGCTCAGCGTCTCGCTGACCACCGGGGCGAGGCGGCCTTCCAGTACGCCCTTCGCGAATTCGTTCGGCACGGCGAGCAGGGCGGTGTCGGCGACCAGGGCGAGCGGCTGGCAGCGCCTGATCCAGTGTTCGTCCTTCACCTCGACACCCTGGCCGCGGCCCTCACCGAGGAGCTGCTCCAGTACTCGTGGCCACACTGCGGCAAGATCGGCAGGCACGTCAGCCACAGGGCACGCTCTCTCGTGGGTCCCACGTTCGTGTGAGGGTGGGACGGTTGGGGATTCGCATCGGGCAGGGCAGGGACAAAGGAACGAATCGGAGTTCAGCCACGGTAGTCAGGGCGACGGCTGCGGTTCAAGTTGTTGTCCCCAGCCTGTGGACAGTGTCTCCCGGCGGCAGCCGGTTTGACCGGATGGCGTAGCCGCGCGTACCGTGACCAGGTCGAGTTGTCGATGGCTGCTGCCGCCTGCCTCCGATGGGCACAGATCGCGTCAGGTGATCGGGAAGCGGTGCACTCGGGCGTTGACCGCGAGCTACCTCGTGGGCGCACGGTGACAGCCAGGACGGCACCCCGCCACCACCGATTGATTTCTGGAGCCCCCGAGTGAGCAAGCGCACCTTCCAGCCGAACAACCGCCGTCGCGCCAAGACCCACGGCTTCCGCCTGCGGATGCGCACCCGTGCCGGCCGCGCGATTCTCGCGAACCGCCGCAGCAAGGGTCGCGCCAACCTGTCCGCCTGAGCCTGATCAGGTCATGACGTCGTGCTGCCTACCGAGCATCGGCTGAGGCGGCGCGAGGACTTCGCGACCGCGGTACGACGGGGTCGTCGGGCAGGCCGCCCGACTCTCGTCGTCCATTTTCGAAGCGGTGCAACGGACCCGCACGCGCCTGGGGAGAGCGCTCCCCCGACGCGTGCGGGTTTCGTCGTGAGCAAGGCCGTGGGCGGAGCGGTCGTGCGCAACACAGTGAAGCGCAGACTGCGCCATCTGATGCGCGACCGAGTCGCCCTCCTTCCCCCCGGTAGCCTGGTAGTCGTACGGGCGCTGCCCGGTGCGGGCGACGCCGACCACGCACAGCTGGCCCAAGACCTCGATGCCGCCCTTCAACGGCTACTAGGAGGGGGCGCGCGATGAAGTACCCGCTGCTGGCCTTGATCAAGCTCTACCAGTGGACGATCAGTCCACTGCTCGGGCCGGTGTGCAAGTACTACCCGTCGTGTTCCCACTACGGCTACACCGCCATCGACCGGCACGGTGCCATCAAGGGAACGGCCCTCACCGCCTGGCGCATCCTGCGATGCAATCCGTGGTCGCTCGGCGGCGTGGACCATGTCCCGCCGCGCAAGCGTCCGCGGTGGCACGAGATGCTGCGCAACACATGGCGCGCACGCAAGGGCGGGCCCTCCGCCGCCGAAACGGCCACCGAAGAGAATCTTTCTTCAAGCCCGGCCGCAGAGACCCCGTCCCATGCCCAAGGAGCATGATTAGTGGACACGATTGCCAGCCTCTTCAGTTTCATCACCACACCCGTCTCCTGGGTCATCGTCCAGTTCCACAAGGTGTACGGCGCCCTCTTCGGCCCGGACACCGGGTGGGCCTGGGGCCTGTCCATCGTGTCCCTGGTGATCCTGATCCGGATCTGCCTGATCCCGCTCTTCGTGAAGCAGATCAAGGCGACACGGGCGATGCAGACACTGCAGCCCGAGATGAAGAAGATCCAGGAGCGCTACAAGAACGACAAGCAGCGCCAGTCCGAAGAGATGATGAAGCTGTACAAGGAGACGGGCACCAACCCGCTCTCCTCGTGCCTTCCCATCCTGGCGCAGTCCCCGTTCTTCTTCGCCCTGTACCACGTGCTCAGCGGCATCGCGTCGGGCGACGAGATCGGCGTCATCGACGAGCAGCTGCTCGAGAGCGCGCGGAAGGCGCACATCTTCGGCGCTCCGCTGGCCGCGAAGTTCACTGAGAGCGCCTCGAAGGTGGAGGCGCTCGGCGCCACCCTGACGGACGTCCGCGTGGTCACCGCGATCATGATCGTCCTGATGTCGGCCTCGCAGTTCTTCACGCAGCGCCAGCTGATGACGAAGAACGTCGACACCTCGGTGAAGACGCCGTTCATGCAGCAGCAGAAGATGCTGATGTACGTCTTCCCCGTCATGTTCGCCGTCTTCGGCATCAACTTCCCGGTCGGTGTCCTCGTCTACTGGCTGACCACCAACGTGTGGACCATGGGCCAGCAGATGTACGTCATCCGCAACAACCCGACCCCGGGGTCCAAGGCTCAGGCCGCCTACCTGGAGCGCCTGTACAAGCACGTCACGCACCACGGCAAGACGCGCAGCCGCGGCGAGAAGGCCATCGTCAAGGCGATCGTGGCCAAGGGCCGCGACCGCAACGACTACGAGCGCAAGTTCATCAACGGCCTGAACAAGGCGGGCTTCGCTGCCCAGCCCGACGGCACCGTGACCAGGGGCGAGGCACAGACCGCCACCCTGACCGAGGACGGCGAAGCCACGACGGCCACGGCCAGGCGCCAGCAGCCCAAGCGCCAGAGCAAGTCCCAGCGTCAGTCCGGAACCACCAAGGCGGCCGGCGAGCCCACCTCGCTGACCAAGTCCGAGGAGCCGCAGGACGCCAAGCCCGTCGCCGCCAAGCCGAAGCCCGGCTCCGGTGGCCGCAGCAAGGCCCAGTCCGGGCAGCGCAAGGGCGGCCCGCAGCGCCCCAAGTCCCCGTCCAAGAAGTAAGAAGGAGCCCATCCCGTGACGGAAGGCACCACCTCCGCCGAGGGTGCAGACACCCTGACCCGCCTGGAGCAGGAGGGCGAGATCGCGGCGGACTACCTCGAGGGTCTGCTGGACATCGCCGACCTCGACGGCGACATCGACATGGACGTCGAGGCCGACCGCGCCTCGGTCTCGATCATCAGTGAGACCGGCGGTCGCGACCTGTACAAGCTCGTCGGCCGGGACGGCGAGGTGCTGGAGGCGTTGCAGGAGCTGACGCGTCTCGCCGTGCACCGGGAGACCGGCGACCGCAGCCGCCTGATGCTGGACATCGCGGGCTACCGCGCCAAGAAGCGCACCGAACTCTCCGAGCTGGGCGCCAAGGCCGCGGCCGACGCCAAGAACAGCGGTGAGCCGGTCAAGCTGGACCCGATGACGCCTTTCGAGCGCAAGGTCGTGCACGACGCGGTTAAGGCGGCCGGTCTGCGCAGCGAGTCCGAGGGCGAGGAGCCGCAGCGCTTCGTCGTCGTGCTGCCCAACTGATTCAGTACGTACGTATACCGGCCCCGTCTGTCGCGCAGGCGGGGCCGGTCTTTGTCAGCCTGGTAGTTCTGGTGGTCGGCGCTGAACGCGTCGATGCGGTACGGAAGGACGGTCCCCGTGACGGAGGCAGCGGAACTCCCCCCTGCGCCCGAGCAAGCACGCGAGGTATTCGGTGATCGCTTCACGGATGCGGTCCGGTACGCCGAGCTACTGGCCGAGGCAGGTGTGCAGCGTGGGCTCATCGGGCCGCGGGAAGTGCCTCGGCTGTGGGAGAGGCACATCCTGAACTGTGCGGTGCTCTCCGAAGCGGTGCCCGAGGACGTGACGGTCTGCGACGTCGGGTCCGGCGCCGGCCTGCCCGGCATCCCCTTGGCACTGGTGCGTGAGGATCTGAAGATCACGCTGCTGGAGCCCCTCCTGCGGCGTACCAACTTCCTCACCGAGGTCGTCGAGCTTCTCGGCCTGGACCATGTGACCGTCGTGCGCGGCCGGGCCGAGGAAGTCATGGGCAAGCTCCCGCCGGTCCATGTCGTGACCGCACGCGCCGTCGCTCCCCTGGACCGGCTGGCCGCCTGGGGCATCCCGCTGCTGCGCCCCTACGGTGAGATGCTCGCACTGAAGGGCGACACCGCCGAGGAGGAGCTGAAGGCCGCGGCCAGCGCACTGAGCAAGCTCGGTGCGGTCAGCACGTCGATCCTTCACGTCGGCGAGGGAGCGGTCGATCCCCTCTCCACGGTCGTGCGGGTCGAGGTCGGGGAGAGCCCCGGCGGTGTGAGGTTCGCCGCGAAGCGCGCCAAGGCGGCCCGGACGGGCCGCACGCGTCGGCGGCGCTGATCGGCGAGGAGCAGCCCTACTCCACACAAGCTGCCCCACCTAGCCCGACGGAGTGTCGCGGCGGTTCGGCCGCGGGCGCTGTGCATCGTGTTTCACGTGAAACGTCGCTCATTGCTGCACGGCATCATCAGCCGCGGACGCGCCGGGGCCGAACCCCGGGACCGGAAGCCTCTCGGCTCACTCGTCAGGGGGTCGGAGTTGTCCACAGAAGTGGATTTCTCCACAGAGGACCAGGCCTCACTGGTTCACGACCCCGAAGGCATGGGAGGCTCTGTGCATTGCGAGCCTGAAGTCGAGGAGAGTGAATCCTTGCGGTCCGACGCCAATATCGCGGGACCGATGACCGATCCGGTCCCCGGTCCCCGTACCGAGTCGATGGGGGAGGATGTTTCACGTGAAACACCGCCTCCGATGGACGACACTCCGATCGGTCGTGCTGCCCAACTGGCGGTGGAGGCTCTGGGCCGTGCCGGCGAAGGCCTGCCGCGTCCTGAGCAGACACGCATCATGGTGGTCGCCAACCAGAAGGGTGGCGTCGGCAAGACGACGACGACCGTCAACCTTGCCGCTTCGCTGGCCCTGCACGGTGGCCGGGTCCTGGTGATCGACCTTGACCCGCAGGGCAACGCGTCCACCGCCCTCGGGATCGACCACCACGCCGACGTTCCATCCATCTACGACGTCCTGGTCGACAGCCGCCCGCTGGCGGAAGTGGTCCAACCGGTTCCCGACGTCGAAGGCCTTTTCTGCGCCCCCGCCACGATCGACCTCGCCGGTGCGGAGATCGAGCTGGTATCGCTGGTGGCGCGCGAGAGCCGACTCGAGCGAGCCATCCAGGCCTACGAGCAGCCGCTGGACTATGTCCTCATCGACTGCCCTCCCTCGCTCGGCCTGCTGACGGTCAACGCGCTCGTCGCCGGCCAGGAGGTCCTCATCCCGATCCAGTGCGAGTACTACGCACTGGAGGGACTGGGGCAACTGCTGCGCAACGTCGACCTGGTGCGCGGTCACCTCAACCCCACGCTCCATGTGTCGACCATCCTGCTCACCATGTACGACGGCCGAACGCGTCTCGCGTCACAGGTCGCCGAGGAGGTGCGCACCCACTTCGGTGACGAGGTGCTGCGGACGAGCATTCCCCGCTCGGTCCGCATCTCCGAAGCACCGAGCTACGGGCAGACGGTGCTGACCTACGATCCCGGATCGAGCGGTGCCCTGTCCTACCTTGAAGCAGCCCGAGAGATCGCGCTGAGGGGTGCCGGCGTCAGCTACGACGGCACGCACGCCCACATCGGCGCCCAGAACAACCCGACCATGGAGGGGATCCAGTGAGTGATCGACGGAGGGGGCTGGGCCGTGGTCTCGGTGCGCTGATCCCTGCTGCCCCGACCGAGAGGACACCGGCGCAGGCCGCCGTGGGAAGCGTGTCCTCCACGTCTTCTGCCGGTGTTCCGGTCCTGACGACCGATCGCGGGGTGGCCGCGGCGAAGGTGGCCACGCTGCCGCCCGTTTCACGTGAAACCGAGGACCAGTCGGCAAGCGGTGGCGCGGACGTGCCCGCGCCGCCCATGGGCGTGCACTTCGCGGAACTCCCGATCGACTCCATCACTCCGAACCCGCGCCAGCCGCGTGAGGTCTTCGACGAGGATGCGCTCCAGGAGCTGGTTACCTCCGTCAAGGAGGTCGGCCTCCTCCAGCCGGTCGTCGTGCGCCAGGTCGGTCCCGCGCGCTATGAGCTGATCATGGGCGAGCGGCGCTGGCGGGCCTGCCGTGAGGCGGGTCTGGAGGCGATCCCGGCGATCGTCCGCGCCACGGACGACGAGAAGCTGCTTTTGGACGCGTTGCTGGAGAACCTCCACCGGGCTCAGCTGAACCCACTGGAGGAGGCTGCGGCCTACGACCAGTTGCTGAAGGACTTCCACTGCACCCACGACCAGTTGGCGGACCGGATCGGACGCTCGCGGCCGCAGGTCTCCAACACGTTGCGACTGTTGAGGCTCTCCCCGGCGGTCCAGCGCCGCGTGGCTGCCGGTGTGCTTTCGGCCGGTCACGCCCGAGCGCTGCTCTCCGTCGATGACTCGGAGGAGCAGGACAGGCTGGCCCACCGCATCGTGGCGGAAGGGCTGTCCGTTCGGGCGGTCGAGGAGATCGTGACCCTCATGGGGTCGCGCCCTCAGGCCCCCCAGCGCTCCAAGGGCCCCCGTGCCGGAGGCCGGGTCTCCCCGGCGCTGTCCGACCTCGCCACCCGGCTTTCGGATCGCTTCGAGACTCGGGTGAAGGTCGACCTGGGGCAGAAGAAGGGCAAGATCACCGTCGAGTTCGCCTCCATGGAAGATCTGGAGCGCATCCTCGACAGCCTGGCTCCTGGTGAGGGGCCCGTCCTCCAGAAGGGTCTCGTCGAGGGCGAGTCCGCGGGAACGGACGGCTGAGCCGTCCCTGGCAGGGCCTCACCGCCCCGCCGACTGCCAAGAGCGAGCCGCCTCCGGTGCTCTCCGGAACACGGCTCGCTCTTTGCTTTTCAGACGGTGTCGAGCGATCGCGTCGTGGATACGATGCGATGAGGTAGGGCGCGCAGACCTGACGACACCTCTGAGTGGGAGGCGGGGGCCATGCGAACAGTGAGCCGGCCCGGACTGCTGGGTGCGGCCTTGGGGTTCGGCGCGGTCGGCGGGTTCGTCGGCAGCCTGCTCAGGGAACGCAGCGCTCTGACAGCCGCTCGCGATGCCGCGGGCGAAGGAAGCGAGGATCAGCCTTTATGGGGCGCCGGCTCATACCGCTCACGCTGGACAACCTTCAGGACCTCCCCCAGCGCTGCCGCTCGTGTGTCTTCTGGGAGCTGGACCCCGTCAGCGGCGAGGCGGCGGTAAAGGGGGGTACGGCAACGGTCGAGAAGGAGGCCTGGATCTCTGCCGTCCTGCTCGACTGGGGCTCCTGCGGCCGGGTCGTCTATGTCGACGATATTCCGGTGGGCTATGTGCTCTACGCTCCGCCCGCGTACGTTCCCCGTTCGACGGCGTTCCCCACAAGTCCCGTCTCACCGGATGCGGTGCAGCTGATGACGGCGTTCATCATGCCGGGCTACCAGGGCCAAGGGCTCGGCCGGGTGATGGTCCAGACGGTCGCCAAGGATCTGCTGCGCCGGGGCTTCAAGGCGATCGAGGCGTTCGGTGACGCCCGTTGGAAGGATCCCGCCTGTCTTCTGCCGGCCGACCATCTGTTGGCGGTGGGCTTCAAGACGGTCCGTCCGCATCCTTCCCACCCGCGGTTGAGGCTGGAGCTGCGTACCACCCTCTCCTGGAAGGAAGACGTGGAGATGGCGCTCGACCGACTGCTGGGAGCCGTGCAGAAGGAGCCGGCGCTGCGACCGCTGTGATCGGCTCGGCCGGCTGCGGTGGCCGGCTTCGCGCGACTGGTTTCGTGTGCCAGGCTTCGTGCGATCGACTCGGGCGCCGACTGAGGACAAGCGCATGGGCCGGCCCTTTCGGGTCGGCCCATGCGTGTTTCACGTGAAACATCGTCGCTCGAGCGACGACCAGAACCTTAGTCGGCGATGAAGTCCTCGAGGTCGCGGACGAGCGCGGCCTTGGGCTTGGCGCCGACGATGGTCTTGGCGACCTCGCCGTTCTGGTAGACGTTCAGGGTCGGGATGGACATCACGCCGTACTTGGCGGCCGTACCCGGGTTCTCGTCGATGTTGAGCTTGACGATTTCGATCTTGTCGCCGTACTCGGCGGCGATCGCTTCGAGAGACGGGGCGATCTGGCGGCACGGGCCGCACCAGGCAGCCCAGAAGTCCACCAGGACGGGCTTCTCGCTCTTGAGGACGTCCTGCTCGAAGGAGTCGTCGGTTACGTGCTTGAGGTCGGCCACGGCGGGCTCCTTTAACTGATGGGTGCGGCGGGGCGGGAGGAGGTCAGACGGCGGTCTTCTCGGGCTCGGCCGGCTCCTCGTCCGCGAGGGCGGCGAGGTAGCGCTCGGCGTCGAGGGCGGCGGAGCAGCCGGTGCCGGCTGCGGTGATCGCCTGACGGTAGGTGTGGTCGACGACGTCGCCGGCGGCGAAGACACCCGTCACGTTCGTCCGGGTGGACGGGGCGGACACCTTGAGGTAGCCCTCCTCGTCCAGGTCGAGCTGGCCCTTGAAGAGTTCGGTGCGCGGGTCGTGGCCGATCGCGATGAACAGGCCCGTCACCGGAAGGTCGGAGAGTTCACCGGTCTTGAGGTTGCGCAGCTTCAGACCGGCCAGCTTCGGGTCACCGTTGATCTCGGCGACCTCGCTGTCCCAGATGAAGGAGATCTTCGGGTCGGCGAAGGCACGCTCCTGCATCGCCTTGGAGGCGCGCAGGGTGTCACGGCGGTGGACGATCGTGACGGACTTGGCGAAGCGCGAGAGGAAAGTGGCCTCCTCCATCGCGGTGTCACCGCCGCCGATCACGGCGATGTCCTGGTCCTTGAAGAAGAAGCCGTCACATGTGGCACACCACGAGACACCGCGGCCGGAGAGGGCATCCTCGTTGGGCAGTCCCAGCTTGCGGTGCTGCGAGCCGGTGGTGACGATGACGGCCTTGGCCCGGTGCACGGTGCCTGCCGTGTCGGTCACCGTCTTGATCTCGCCGGTGAGGTCGACGGAGACGACGTCGTCGGGGATCAGCTCGGCGCCGAAACGCTCGGCCTGGGCCCGCATGTTGTCCATGAGTTCCGGACCCATGATGCCGTCCTGGAAGCCGGGGAAGTTCTCCACCTCGGTGGTGTTCATCAGGGCGCCGCCCGCGGTGACGGCTCCTTCGAACACCAGCGGCTTCAGCGAAGCGCGGGCGGTGTAGAGCGCCGCCGTGTAGCCGGCGGGCCCGGAGCCGATGATGATCACGTTTCGGACGTCGCTCACGGCTTGATTCCTCGTCTCTGGTCTGTGTCGATCGACCGGGGGAGCTTCTCGGAACTCTCACCCCACCCAACGGATCCTAAGGGGCGCGCATTCCCGGTGTGTCCGGGCACACGAAAGGGCCGCACCGTACGGGACACCATGATCGAATGGGACGGAGCCCTGCGGCGTCACGGGCGGGTGTAGGAGTCCTCGAGGAGGATCTCGGCGGTGCCGGACGACGGCTGCCTGACGCAGGTGGCATCCATGAGGTACGCGGTGACCCGGGTGCTGTCGGAGCTGTCGGGCAGGACCACGAGGAGCGCTTCCTTCCCCTGGTAGGTGCCCTTGTCGACCGCCAGGGCCGCGTCCTTTCGGTCGATGCCCTTCTGGACGCAACCCGGCACCGCGGGTTGATGGAAGACCCTGGGACTGCCGGTCTCCGGCTCGCCCTGCATTCCCAGAGTGTGCGGACTGGCGTCGGGGGCGGTCGCGAGGAGATCAGCGACCTGCTGTTCCAGACCGTCCTTGGAGAAGGTGTCCGCGACGGTGGCTTTTCGGCCGGGCGACGCGGTGCCGGCTCCCTCCTCGCCGGTCAGTGAGGACACCAGGACCGATCCCAGGCCCAGGGAGGCGACAGCGAAGACGGTCCCCAGTACGGCGATCCTGCGGCGCCCGCGCAGTCGGTGATTCTTGCGACCCGGTCCGGTGATCCTTCCGCGGGCATGCCCCGCAGGCCGCGGTGGCGCCGTCGGCGTTTCACGTGAAACATGAGCGGCGGTGGAGTCCGAGCCGGAAGCGGCGGCCCTCGACGCGTCCGGGAGTTCCGCAGTCGTAGCACTGACCGGGGCTTCGGCGGCCAGTGCGGCATCGATGCGGTGGGCGACATCGTCCGGCATGCGCGTCGGTCCGGGAAGTGCGCCCAGGAGGCCTTTGATCTCCTCCAGCGACGCGTGGACGTCCGCACAGAGCCCGCAGGTCTCCAGATGCCGCCGGACCTCCGCACTTCGAGCGGGGGTGAGCAGCCCCTCGGTGAGGTCGGAGATCTCCGCGACGTCCGGGTGCCCGGCCGTGTCCGTCGTCGAGGTCACGTTCGCCCACCTCCGCCCTTCACAGCAGTCGAATCGCCGGTCTCGGCGCCGTCCGGACCCTCGTCCCGAGGAGCCGCTGCCGGTGGGACGGATGTCCCCTCCGCCCGGTTCCGTCCTCGACCGCTTTCTCTCATCCCGCCGGAATGCGCCGGTCGCAGATGGGTGAGCAGCGGCAGGAGTCTTGCTCTGCCGCGGGCGCAGCGGCTCTTCACCGTTCCCGTGGGGACGTCCAGGATGCGGGCGGCCTCGGCGACCGGGTAGCCCTGCATGTCGACCAGGACGAGCGCCGCCCGCTGGTCGGGTGGAAGGGTGCCGAGAGCTTCGAGGAGCTGGCGGTTCAGGTCGTTGCGTTCGGCGGGTGCCGAGGCCGACTCGTGCGGCTCCAGCAACAGCTCCAGGCGCTCGGTGTCGTCGACCGGCGAGGTCTTGCGGGAGGCCGCTTTGCGGGCCCGGTCCAGGCAGGCGTTCACCGTGATCCGGTGCAGCCAGGTGGTCACGGCGGACTGGCCCCGGAATGTGTGGGCGGCTCGGTAGGCGGACACGAGAGCGTCCTGCACCGCGTCAGCGGCCTCCTCGCGGTCCCCCAGTGTCCTCAGGGCCACGGCCCACAGCCTGTCGCGATGACGCCGGACAAGCTCACCGAAGGCGTCGGGGTCGCCCCCCACGTGGAGGCCGAGGAGGTCCTGATCGCTGATTCCGTCGTATCCGGCGCCTGCTGCCATCGGACCCCCTCCCCCTCAGGTGAGATATCAGCCCGTGAACTTCACGTCGGTGATGGCCTGTTTGTAGCCGGCGCCGCTGAAGCCGTCGGTGGGGGCATACGGTACGGCGGTGATCCAGAGCAGCACGTACTGGGTCTTCACCGTCTTCGACGCCTTCACGGTGAGCGAGGTCCCACTGGCGTCGGCGGTACCGATCTTCTTCATCCCGCTGATGCCTGTGGACGGGGTGAGCGAGTCCGTGGCGTAGAGCTTCACGGTGGTGTGGTCGCCGGCGTACCGGAGCCCTATCGACGCCGCGGAGATCTCCTGCGCCGACCCCAGGTCGTAGACGATGCCGACTCCGGGCTTGTACGGAGCAAGGGTCGGCCCCTCGTCGTACTTCTTGGTCCGCCAGTAGGTGGTGCTGTCACCGTCATAGGTGTTGCCGACATCCTCCGGCGCCTGGGCGGAACCGCTGGCGACGTACTCCTGCGAGCCCTTGACCTCGAGCTGGCGGATCGGCCTGGGCGCGGCGCTGTTGTTGTCGTCGCTGTCCGTGGTCTGCGTCTGGTTCGTGTCCTCGGAGCCGCCCTGGTCCACGAGGGCGTCCGCCAACTGCCAGCTGCCGAGGCCGAGGGCCGCGATGAGCAGCGCGGAGACCGCCCACTTGAGCGCCTTGCCGGTGCGGCTCTGCAACGGGGGAGGCGGGCTGTGCACCGGCTGGGTGACGCCCGGGTGCGTCGAGGGACGTCCGTAGCTGCCCTGCTGGTACGTCGTGCGCTGGTACTCGGGCGGCGCGGTGAACGTGGGCTCCGGCGGGCGGATGCGGGGCATCTCACCGATGGCCTTGACCAGTTCCTCGGGGGTGGTGCACGCGGACTCGTGCCGGGAGGCGGTCGCCCCGTCGTTGACGAGAGCGCGCATCGCCAGCTCGGACAGGCCGCGGTGGACCCCGGCACGGACCTGGTCGGGAGCGATCAGCCCGATGTCCTTCGGCAGCCCGGACAGCCCGTAGGCGTCGTTCTCGTACGGCCAGCGTTGGGTGAGTGCCGCGTACAGCAGGGCGCCGATCGCTTCGGTGTCGGTGCGCTGGGGGGTCTCCGAGCTGACGCCGCGCAGTGCCGCGTTCACCGCGAGGCCGCGGATACGCCACTGCCCCGTGGAGGTGCGCAGCACGGCGTTGGGGTTCAGCCGCAGGTGTGCGAGACCTTCGCGGTGGGCGGCCGCCATGGCGGAGGCGATCTGACTCACCATCTGGTAGGCGTCGTGCGGTTCCAGGGGTCCGGCGGCGAGGAGTGCGGTCAGTTCGGTGGCGTCGGGCAGCCACTCGTGGACCACGTAGACGACGTCGTTCTCCTCGACGGCGTCCAGGACTTGGACGAAGCGGGGGTCGCCGAGCAGCGCGGAGGACCGGGCCGCCGCCAGGACGGAACGGGCCCGCGTGTGATCCGCGGGCAGGACATGCACGCCGACGGCACGGCGGAGTTTCTCGTCGACCGCACGCCAACTGCTGAAACCGTCCAGACGGGTGACGCAGTCCTCGAGTCGGTAGCGTCTGGCGAGTTTGTGGCCGCTGTGCAGTTCTGGCGCCGAGGCCCTCCCGGGACTCTCGGTCCGACCACTCCCCTGTGCCTCGTCGCTGTCCGTGTCCCGCTCCCGGTTCGTGGCCACACCGTCGGCCGTGGACTGGTCCGCCTGTGCGGTCAGCGGCTCGTCACCGCTGTTGTCTGCCACGTCGACGGCAGCCGTACTCCGTTCCGCCACCGTCGTTCCTGCCTCCCCATCCATGCGCGCCGTCCGACCTCGTGCGCGCCGTCCGACGCCGAAACCAATTGTGCCCACAGTCCGCCGCTATGCACGACACGCGGCGGCGGACGATGGTTGTGCGCCTACCCGTGCCTCAACGACCCAGGCGTCCACGAACCATGCCGACGAGCGAGTTGAGTTCCTCGATACGCATACGGCGGGCGGCGACGAAGAAGACGCCGAGCAGGACGACTCCACCGGCCACCAGCGCGGCGAAGGAGCCGAGGGAACCCTGGCCGAGGTTCTGCGAGATGCCGTAGCAGGCGGCGCCGCTGAGCAGGGCGGCCGGCACGGCGGCGATGCACAGCCGCGCGTACGTGCGCAGCACGCGAGCACCGTCCAGGTCCCCGCCGAGCCGCTTGCGCAGCCGGTTCCATGCGACGCCGACGCCGATGACGTAGGCCAGGCCGTAGGAGGCGGCCATGCCGACCACGGCCCAGCGGGCCGGAAGCAGGAAGTAGCAGGCGGCCGAGGCGGCGGCGTTGACGGCCGCCACGATCACCGTGTTGTAGAAGGGGGTGCGCGTGTCCTCGTAGGCGTAGAAGGCACGCAGGACGACGTACTGCACCGAGTAGGGGATCAGGCCGAGGCCGAAGGCCATCAGCATGAAGCCCATGTTCGTGGCCTCGCTGATGCCGGAGGAGCCGAAGATCAGGGTGCACATCGGGACGCCGAGCGCGATGAAGCCGAAGGAGATGGGCACGATCGCGACGGCCGTGGTGCGCAGGCCCTGGGAGATGTCATCGCGGACGGCGCCCGAGTCGTGCTCGGCCGCCGAGCGCGAGATGCGCGGCAGCAGGGCGGCCATCAGGGAGACGGTGATGATGGCCTGCGGCAGGCCCCAGATCAGCTGGGCGTTGGCGTAGGCGGCGAAACCGGTGCCCTTGACGCCCGAGTCGATGGCGGCGGCGGTGGACAGCTGGGTGACCACCAGCGCGCCCGCCTGGTTGGCCAGGACGAACAGGATCGTCCACTTGGCCAGCATGGCGGCCTTGCCGAGGCCGTGGCCCTTCCAGTCGAAGCGCAGCCGCATCCGGAAGCCGGTCTCGCGCAGGTACGGGATCATCGCGAGAGCCTGGACGACCAGGCCGAGCAGGATGCCGACACCGAGCAGGCGCTGGCCCTCCTGCGGGATGTTCGTGACGCTCATGTGGGAGTCCGCCGCGGTGCCGTACACCCACAGGAACGTGCCGAGCGTCACGATGATGACGATGTTGTTCAGGACCGGCGTCCACATCATCGCGCCGAACTTCCCGCGGGCGTTGAGGATCTGCCCCATCACGACGTGCACGCCCATGAAGAAGATCGACGGCAGGAAGTAGCGCGTGAACGTGACGGCGACCTCGTTGGCCGCGGGATTGTTGGCGACGGGGTTCGCCAGCGTACGGACCAGGAGGGGCGCGGCGAACATCGCGAGGGCCGTGAGCGCGGCGAGAGCCACCATCACGAGCGTCAGCAGCCGGTTGGCGTACGCCTCGCCGGCGTCGTCGTCCTCCTTCATGGCACGGACGAGCTGTGGCACGAAGACGGAGTTGAGGCCACCGCCGACGGTCAGGATGTAGATCATCGTCGGGAGCTGGTAGGCGACCTGGAAGGAGTCGCCGAGGAAGCCGAGGCCCAGAGCTGCGACGATCATGGCCGACCGGATGAACCCGGTCAGACGCGAGACCATCGTGCCCGCCGCCATCACCGCGCTCGACTTCAGAAGCCCCGTGGCGCGCCCGCCCTTCTTCGCGGGCGGCACCGGGGCCGCCGGGGTGGCGGTGAGGTTCATGGTCTGGTCGGCCCCGGACGCCGCGCCCGCGGGCTCCGGCGCGTACGCGGCTGCGGGTGCCTGGTACTGCGCCGCCGGGACCTGTCGGCCCGGGACCTGCCCGCCCGGGGCGTGCGCCGGTCCCGGTACCGCGGGCGCATCGATCGATGAGCGGGTGCCGCTCTGCTCCTGGTCGCGGAAGAGGTGGGCGAAGGCGTCGGGTTCGTGGCGCTCCTCACCGGAGTGCGTGACGAGGTCGTCCACGCCCACGAACTGGGTCGTGCGGGGGTCGTCGCCGTACGGCAGGTACTGCGTCGGGCCCTCCGGCTCGGGCGCCGGGGTCTGGGCCCACACGCGAGGGTCCGGTGCGTACGGCGACTGCTGCGGCTGCCCGTAGAGCGGCTGCTGAGGAGAGTGGGCGGCGGGCGGCGGCGGGGGGTGCGCGGCACGGTCGTAGAGCGCCTCGGCGACCGGATCCTGCGCGGTGAGGTCCTGGGACCGGTACGGGTCCTGGTCGTAGGCGTCCTGGAGGTACATGTCCGCGGGGTGCTGCGGCGGCACCTGGCCGTGCTCGGGCGGCGGGCCCTCGGGGTGACCCGAGCTGCCCGCGGCCTGGCCGCGGTCACCGTCGTACGGCGCGTTCATGGTTACCCCACCTCATCGTTCCGGGCCGACCGGCCACGACTTCCTCAACGGTCCACTCTCTCACCCGTTCCGGACGGGTCCGTGCTTTCCGCTGCGGTGTCCGGCGTCCCGTCACTCGGCTGCACCGGGTTGCCCGCCCCCGCCCGGGCGTCCGACGCGTCGGCGGGACGGTTCTCACCGTGCTGCCCGGCGGGGGCCGCCTCGGCGGCCGGGTCCGCTTCGTCGGGGCCGTCGTCCTCGGCCCTGCGGGCCGCCGCGCGCTTGCGCTGGGTGTACATCCGGAAGCCGGCCAGCACCAGCAGCAGGACACCGCCGCCGATGACGAGCATCACGGTTGCCGTGATCTCGGTGACCTTCACGTCGAAGGTCACCGGCGCGCCGTACGCCCTGCCGTCCTCGGTGTACAGCTGGGCGACGACCGCCGCCTGGCCGTTGGCGTTGGCTGAGGTGGTGAACTTCACCGTGGTGCTGTGCCCGCCGGAGACCGCGATGGGCTGCTCGTCGTAGGCTTCGCCGCCGATCTCGAGACGGGTCGGATTGGTCGAGGTGAGCCGGAGCACGAGGTGGTCGACGCCCTGCACGAGGTTGTTCTGCACGGTCACCGGGATCGTCGCACTGCGCCCGGAGAGCTTCAGCTCCGACTTGTCGATCAGTTTGACCTGGTCGGCGAGCGTGCTGAGGTAGGTCTGGACGGCCTGCCGGAAGGTGCTCGCCGCGGTGGCCCGGCCGCGCCAGGACGTCGACATCTCACGGTTGACGGCCCGCCCGAACGGGGTCACCACGCGCGACTCGTCGGTGAGGATCACCTTGAAGTTGTCGAGCCGGTCCTGCGTGGTCGCGATGTCCACGAAGGCCGATCTCGGCAGCTCCCGCCTGGCGAGCGAGGAGGGGTACGCCGACCGGGCCGGCACCCTCGTCGTGGCGCCGGGATCGGGCTTCGCCGCGGCGGCCGCCGTGAGCTGCTGCGCCTGCGACCAGGTGCCGCCCTGGAGGGCGGTGACCGCTTCCGCCATCGCCCGGGCCTGGCTCGCGGTCGGCATGCGTGGGGGGGCCACGACGATGCTGCGCTGCTTGTCCGTCTGGAGGTTCAGCGCCAGGCTCTGCGCGAGGAACTCCTGCACGGCGAGCGTGGCCGCGGACGCCGTCGTCAGATCGCCCCGGAACGTCTGCGACAGCCGGGAGTCCGCGACCACCGCCGTGGTGCCGCCGCCGATGGGGCGGGCCGAGGTGGGGGTGTACGACAGGTCGCCGTCCTCGGCCAGGCTGTCGCTGCGCGCGATCACCTTGTCGGCGCCCGCGGAGGTGGCCACCTTGACGATCGACGGGTCGACTGCGCCCTCCACCGGCCAGGCGAAGTCGGTGCTCGGTGTCACGTGGAGCACGGTTTCCACCGTGTCGGCGGCGACGTCGGTGGCGGCTTTCAACTGGCTCAGGGAGCCGGTGACGCTGGTGCCGTTGTGCGCGAGGGAGGCCAGATCGGGATCGGCGTAGGGCAGCGCGACGACCTGCTTGCCCTGGACGGCCTGCTGGAGTTCGGCGAGCCACCGATCGGCGACGGCCTGGTGCTTGCCGGCCGTGGTGGTGTCACCGGCGAGGACGTCGTACCGCTCGGTCATGGCGGAGACGGAGGCCAGCAGGTCCGGGTCGATCACCCAGGTGACGTCCAGTGTCTTGCCGAGGCTGAGAAGCTGGTCGAGACGGCCGCCGGGAGAGATCTCCGCGGCGAGGTCGTCGTTGAGGAAGACCGGCGTCTGCCGTTCGTTCGACCTCGTCTCGGCCGTCATGTGGACGTCGGAGAGCAGCGGCCACAGCACCGTCGTGCGTGTCTTGGTATCGGCCTCGTCGGGCTGCCACGGCAGGAACGTCCGCTGGATGCCGAGCATCTGCTCCCACGACTTCGCGGAGGTCTCGCCCCAGAGGGAGACCCCCAGCGGGTACACACCGCCTGCTCCGAGGTCCAGCTCGTCGACCGGGACGGAGATGCTGAACTGCTGGGAGACGCCGGGACTGAGCTTGGCGAACTTGGCGACGTACTTGTCGCCCACCTCGGATCCGGTGGAGGCGGAGACGTCGGTGGGCCGCCTGGCGACGCTGTCGATCGCCGACCGCGTGGCCAGCGCCGACCCCAGGCGCAGGTCCACGTGTGCGTCCGTGACGGTCTGCTTGCCCTTGTTGGTCACCGTGCCGGACACGGTCAGTGTGTCGCCCTCGGTGGGCACGCTGGGGCTGAGCGAGTCGACGGCGACGGCCACCGTGCCCGTGTCGGAGGCTTCCTTGGCGGAGGTCCGTTCGGCGGCGTGTGCCGATGAGGCGGGCAGCTGGAGCAGACCGGCCAGCAGAGGCGCTCCCGCGAGCAGTGCTCCGGTGCGCCGAAGCCACCGGCGGGCAGGTGAGGGAGCCATCCCCGGGAAGTCTGCCGCCTCGGCCACGCGCTCGTCCGTCCTCGTCGTCGTCAGTGGTCGTCGGAATGTGCGTCCACGCATGGTAACGATGCCCGCTGAGGGGAAGTGCCGCGGTCTGCTCCACAAGATCAGGTACGGCTGCTGTGGCATCCCCTATGGGCCCAAATGAAAAGGACCCTTCGCTCATGTCGCGAAGGGCCGGAATGTGCCGCTACCGAGGGAGGTGGCGGTCCCCTTCCATGGGGGCGCCCGCGTCCTGCCGGGCCACGTACCCTCTTCTGTTGTGCCGAACGCCAACGAAGACAACCTCAGCGCCCTGAACCAGGTGCAGCACCGAGCGGTGAGTGAACTGCTGCGGGTGGCTCCTGTCGCCGACGACCTCGCCCGCCGATTCCGGGAGGCGGGGTTCTCACTCGCCCTGGTCGGCGGCTCGGTCCGGGACGCGCTGCTCGGCCGGCTCGGCAACGACCTGGACTTCACGACGGATGCTCGCCCCGAGGACGTGCTGAAGATCGTCCGGCCCTGGGCGGACGCGGTGTGGGAGGTCGGGATCGCGTTCGGCACGGTGGGTGCGCAGAAGGACGCCCGTGTCGGAGACGTCGATCGAAGCTTCCAGATCGAGGTGACCACCTACCGCTCGGAGGCCTACGACCGGACCTCGCGCAAGCCCGAGGTGTCCTACGGCGACTCCATCGAGGAAGACCTGGTCCGTCGGGACTTCACGGTGAACGCGATGGCCGTGGCGCTTCCCGAGAAGGAGTTCATCGATCCGCACGGCGGCCTCCACGACCTCGCCGCGCGGGTGCTGCGCACGCCGGGGACGCCCGAGGAGTCCTTCTCGGACGACCCCCTGCGGATGATGCGCGCTGCCCGCTTCGCCGCCCAGCTCGACTTCGAGGTGGCTCCGGAGGTCATCACGGCGATGACCGAGATGGCCGGACGGCTCGAGATCGTCTCGGCCGAGCGGGTCCGCGACGAGCTGAACAAGCTGATCCTCTCCACGCACCCCCGCAAGGGCCTGACGCTGCTGGTCGACACCGGGCTCGCCGCGTACGTGCTGCCGGAACTGCCCGCCCTGCGGTTGGAGAGCGACGAACACCATCGGCACAAGGACGTCTACGAGCACACACTGATCGTTCTGGAGCAGGCGATCGCCCTGGAAAAGGACGGTCCGGACCTCGTCCTCCGTCTGGCCGCACTGCTGCACGACATCGGCAAGCCGCGCACCCGTCGGTTCGAGCAGGATGGCCGGGTCTCCTTCCACCACCACGAGGTGGTCGGCGCGAAGATGACCAAGAAGCGTATGACCGCGCTGAAGTACTCCAACGAACTGGTGAAGGACGTCTCACGCCTGGTCGAACTCCACCTGCGCTTCCACGGTTACGGCACCGGTGAATGGACGGACTCAGCGGTCCGCCGTTACGTCCGGGACGCCGGACCGCTCCTCGATCGGCTGCACAAGCTGACCCGCTCCGACTGCACGACGCGCAACAAACGCAGGGCGACCGCACTGTCGCGCGCGTACGACGGGCTGGAGGAGCGCATCGAGGAGCTGAAGGAGAAAGAGGAACTGGACGCGATCCGCCCGGACCTCGACGGCAACCAGATCATGGAGATCTTGGGCGTCGGCCCCGGCCCCGCTGTCGGCAAGGCATACAAGCACCTGCTGGAACTGCGGCTGGAGAACGGGCCGATGGAGTACGGCGCGGCGGTGGCGGCACTGCGGGAGTGGTGGGCCAAGGAGGGCTGAGGCTCGTGGGACGGGGTCTGTTTCACGTGAAACACGCCCCTCGACCGGTATGCCGAGGGGCGGTGTTTCACGTGAAACACCGCCCCTTCTCGCTGCGACTGCCTTACTTCGCGTAGTCCTTCAGGCAGAGCAGGAAGTTACTGCCATCACCAGTCTCGGTGTACGAGTACTGGAAGTCCTTGGCCTGCTCCGTGCACTTGGTCTCCGCGCTGGACGCGGAGAAGTCGCCCTTGACCTTCGCCAGCACCACGTACTGGGCCTTCGAGGAGCTGCACTCGACGACCTCGAGGTCAGGGTCGTTGTCGTTGGTGCTGCCGCGGTGCATGCAGTCGCCGACCGCCGCGGTGTTGGCGTCGTCCCGGTTCGATATGAAGACACCGATGCCCACGCCGATGACAGCCAGGACGATCACGATGTTCTTGATCAGCTTGAAGCTGACCTTGCGGGCGGGCGGCGCCGGGGGGACCGCGCCGTAAGGGGCGAGGGGCTGCTGCGGGACGCCGGGCTGACCGGGCTGCGGCGGGTACGGAGCCTGGCCCTGGGGCGGGCCGTAGGGCTGCTGGCCCTGCTGCGCGAACGGATTCTGGCCCTGGGGCGGCGGAGTCGTCACTGGGGGTCCCCCTAGAGAACATTAGGTGTGCGACGCGTATGAGACGCGAAATAAGACGCACGTAAGCTACCGGCCACCACTGACAACCCTGTAGTCCAGAGGGAGTCTGTGGCATTGATGTGACACTTACTGGCGTCCAGAACGGGCCATAGTGGCGGAAACAGTTCCGTAGATAACGGCGATCGTGACCACCAGGGCTGCCGAACGCCCGTCCGGGGGCAGCATCACGGCGGCCACTCCGGCGGCGCCGACGAAGGCCACGTTGAACAGCACGTCGTAGAGGGAGAAGGCGCGGCCGCGGAAGCCGTCCTCCACGGACGACTGGACGACGGTGTCGGTCGCGATCTTCGCGCCCTGGGTGACGAGCCCGAGGACGAAGGCCGCGACGAACGCCGTGGCTTCGGCGAACGGGATCATCAGGGCGAGTTCCAGGACGGCGGCCGCGGCCGAACAGACCGCGATCCAGCGACCCGGACCCAGTCGCCCGGCCGCCGACGGCGTCACCACGGCTGCCACGAAGAAGCCCGCGCCCGCGATGCCCACCGCCAGCCCCAGCAGGGCCAGCCCCTCCTCGGAGTCGGAGGACCAGGCGTACCGGCAGAGCATCAGCATCATGACGGTCAGGGCGCCGTAGCAGAACCGCATCAGCGTGATCGCGCCCAGCGCCCAGGCGGCCTGCCGGCGCCTCGGCTCGGCGAGGTGACGCAGAGCGGCCGCCAGGCCGCGGGCCGTTCCCCGCAGGGCGGCCGAGAGACGGGGCGGGACACGATCCCGCTCGGGGCCGAGCAGGTCCACCGCCAGACGCAGGGACACCAGGGCGGCGCACAGGTACAACGCCGCTCCCAGCAGGACGACGACGGCGTCGGAGTCGCCGACCAGCAGCCGGACCGCGAAGGCGAGGCCTCCTCCCGCGGTCGCGGCGATCGTTCCGGCGGTGGGTGAGAGGGAGTTGGCGATGACCAGGTGCTCGGTGCCGACCACTCGTGGCAGAGCCGCCGACAGGCCGGCGAGGACGAAGCGGTTGACCGCGGTGACGCACAGAGCGGAGGCGTAGAACAGCCGGTCGGGAACGCCGCTGATGATCAGGACGGCGGTGGCCGAGGCCAGCAGGGCGCGCAGGAGGTTTCCGTAGAGGAACACCTGTCGGCGGCGCCAGCGGTCCAGCAGGACACCGGCGAAGGGGCCGACCAGTGAGTACGGGAGCAGCAGGACCGCCATCGCCGAGGCGATCGCGGTGGCCGAGGTCTGTCTCTCCGGGGAGAAGACGACGTATGCCGCGAGCGCGACCTGGTAGACGCCGTCGGCGCACTGGGAGAGCAGTCGTACGGCGAGCAGGCGCCGGAAGGCGCCGAGGCGCAGCAGGGCGCGAAGATCGCGGACGACGGCCATGGGGGACAGCCTCACATACGGCGAAGCCCCCGGATCACACGACCCGGGGGCCCTCGTCAGCCCTGGCAGGAGCGAATTTTCACGCTGCCGGAAGCAGCGCGGTGTGCCGAGCCGGCGCGCGACCCTCGCGGGGGTCGGCGCGCCCTGCTCCGTCGAATCAGCGCTCGACTTCGCCGCGGATGAACTTCTCGACGTTCTCGTAGGCCTCGTCGTCGAAGTACTGCACCGGCGGGGACTTCATGAAGTAGCTCGACGCCGAGAGGATCGGGCCGCCGATGCCCCGGTCCTTGGCGATCTTCGCGGCACGCAGGGCGTCGATGATGACACCCGCGGAGTTCGGGGAGTCCCAGACCTCGAGCTTGTACTCCAGGTTCAGCGGGACGTCACCGAAGGCACGGCCCTCGAGACGGACGTACGCCCACTTGCGGTCGTCGAGCCAGGCCACGTAGTCCGAGGGACCGATGTGGACGTTCTTCTCGCCCATGTCGCGGTCGGGGATCTGCGAGGTGACGGCCTGCGTCTTCGAGATCTTCTTCGACTCGAGGCGGTCGCGCTCCAGCATGTTCTTGAAGTCCATGTTGCCGCCGACGTTGAGCTGCATGGTGCGCTCGAGACGGACACCGCGGTCCTCGAACAGCTTCGCCATCACCCGGTGGGTGATGGTGGCGCCGACCTGCGACTTGATGTCGTCGCCGACGATCGGGACGCCGGCCTCGGTGAACTTGTCCGCCCACGACTTGGTGCCGGCGATGAAGACCGGAAGGGCGTTGACGAAGGCGACCTTGGCGTCGATGGCGCACTGGGCGTAGAACTTCGCCGCGTCCTCGGAACCCACGGGCAGGTAGCAGACGAGGACGTCGACCTGCCTGTCCTTCAGGATCTGGACGATGTCCACCGGCTCCTCGGCGGACTCCTCGATGGTCTGGCGGTAGTACTTGCCGAGACCGTCGAGGGTGTGGCCGCGCTGGACCGTGACGCCCTTGTTGGGTACGTCGCAGATCTTGATGGTGTTGTTCTCGCTGGCACCGATGGCGTCCGAGAGGTCGAGGCCGACCTTCTTCGCGTCGACGTCGAAGGCGGCGACGAACTCGACGTCACCGACGTGGTAGTCCCCGAACCGCACGTGCATCAGGCCCGGGACCTTGGACGCCGGGTCGGCGTCCTTGTAGTACTCGACGCCTTGCACCAGCGACGCCGCGCAGTTGCCCACGCCGACGATGGCTACGCGAACCGAACCCATTCCGGTTGCTCCCTGTGTGTACGAGTGAGGCCCTGAGTGGGCGCTCACGTGGCGGTTTCGCCGGGCGTATCCGTCCCGGGGGTGTCCCCGGGGCGGGGCAGGACGCCCGTCGATCCAGATGTGGTGTTCTGCTGAGCGGATCCTCCGGAGCCGGAACCCTTCAGGTCCCGTCCGGCCCGCTCGCTCTCGATCAGCTCGTTCAGCCAGCGCACTTCGCGCTCCACGGACTCCATTCCGTGGCGCTGGAGCTCGAGCGTGTAGTCGTCGAGGCGCTCCCTGGTGCGCGCCAGCGAGGCGCGCATCTTCTCGAGACGCTCCTCCAGGCGGCTGCGGCGGCCCTCCAGGACGCGCATGCGCACATCGCGGGAGGTCTGCCCGAAGAAGGCGAAGCGAGCGGCGAAGGTCTCGTCCTCGTACGCGTCCGGGCCCGTCTGGGAGAGCAGCTCCTCGAAGTGCTCCTTGCCGTCTGCCGTCAGCCGGTAGACGATCTTGGCCCGCCGCCCGGTGAGAGAAGCGGCAAGGGCGTCCTCCGGGGTGTTCCCCGCTTCTTCGATCAACCAGCCGTTGGCGACGAGCGTCTTGAGGCAGGGATAAAGGGTTCCGTAACTGAAGGCACGGAACACGCCCAGTGAGGTGTTGAGTCGTTTGCGCAGCTCGTAGCCGTGCATCGGGGACTCGCGGAGCAGGCCGAGGACGGCGAACTCGAGGATCCCGGAACGCCGGCTCATCGTCGCCTCCTCTCTGCCGCGACCCGTGGTGACGGGCCCGCTGACGGTCTTATGCCGAGCTGATGTATCGACTCGATACATCAGCACGATAGAACGGCCTTCCGGCTGGGACAAGAGGGGCGATGGTGAACGGGGTCACATCACGGATTCGTTGCAGGCAAGTTGCCGGGTTTGGGGTGAACTTCGGGGCTCGGGGGGTTTCGGCGGTGCGTAGTCTGTGCGCCATGCAAACCACCGGGACTCGCGTGACGCCGGGGGGCGTCGAGTTCCCCGGTGCAGTACGGGTGAATGCGCCAGCGACCCCATCCGTACTTCGGGGGGACAGGAAACCAGCCGCCGTTTCCAGGCGCGTACGGATGCGCCTGCCCGAGGAGTAGTCGTTCGATGAGCGAGCACCGTCGCAAACCGCCGCAGCCGCAGGAAGGCGGACGTGCCGCGGCCCGACGCGGCCAGTCCGGCTCGTCCTCCGGCCGCCGTGCGGCACCGCGAGGCGCCACCGGGTCTCCTGCCGACTCGTACGGGTCGGGCTTCTACGGGCCCGGAGGCGAGGAGCCTTCGTCCGGTGGCCGTGCCGGCGCCCGACGCACGGCACAGAGAAATGTGGGTGGCCGGCGCAGAGCCGCCGAGCCGGCAGGACGCGGCCCGTCCGGCCCTCCGGGCCGGGGCAGGGGACGTTCGGGTTCCGCCAGGAATCGCCTGATCGACTACCCGCGTGCCGGCAAGTACGGCTGGCAGCGCTGGGTGCCGTCCTGGAAGCTCGTCACCGGCCTGTTCGTCGGCTTCATGGGCAGCCTGGTCGCGGTGGCCGGTGTCGGGTACGCCATGGTCGCCGTCCCCAAGGTCGACGAGACGGCCACGGCGCAGAACAACGTCTACTACTGGCGTGACGGCAGCCAGATGGTTGCCACCGGTGGAGAGACGAACCGCCAGATCATCGATCTCTCGCAGATCCCCGAGGCGATGCGCTGGGCGGTGATCTCGCAGGAGAACAAGACGTTCTACGACGACAGCGGCATCGACCCCAAGGGCATCGCGCGCGCGGTGTTCAACATGGCGCGGGGCGGACAGACGCAGGGTGGCTCGACCATCACCCAGCAGTACGTCAAGAACGCCATGCTGAACGACCAGTCCCAGACGATCTCCAGGAAGTTCAAGGAGATCTTCGTCTCGATAAAGGTCGGGGCGGAGGAGGACAAGGACGACATCATCGAGGGCTACCTGAACTCGGCGTACTACGGGCGCAACGCCTACGGCATCCAGGCCGCCGCCCGCGCGTACTTCGACAAGGACGCCATCGATCTCAACGAGGGTGAGTGCGCCTTCCTGGCGGCCACCCTGAAGGGCGCCACCTACTACGACCCCGCGGGCGCCACTTCCATCGACCCGGCCGCGACGCCGGAGAACAACCGCAAGCGGGCTCTGGCCCAGATGCAGGACACCCTCGACAAGATGGTCGAGTACAAGCATCTGGACGCCTCGAAGCGGGCCCGGTACGCGACGCTGCCCAAACTGGAGAACCCGCGCTCGAACACCCAGCTGAGCGGTCAGACCGGCTACCTCGTCGACCTGGCCAACAGCTACGTGATCACCCACAGCAAGGAGACGGGGATCACCCAGCAGAAGCTGCAGCAGGGTGGCTACTCGATCTACACGACCTTCGACAGGAACAAGGTCACCGAACTGGAGACGGCGGTCACGAAGGTCCGCAAGGCCAACATCAAGCCGGAGCAACGCCCCGAGGACACGCACGTCCAGTTCGGCGGGGCGTCCGTCAACCCGGCGACCGGCGCGATCGAGGCGATCTACGGCGGTGAGGACGCGACGAAGCACTTCACCAACAACGCCGACCAGACCGGCGCCCAGGTGGGCTCGACGTTCAAGCCGTTCGTCCTCGCCGCGGCGATGACCTGGGGCGTCCGTGACAAGGATCTGGGATCGTCGCAGGCCCAGGACGAACGCACCATCGTCTCCCCCAAAAGTCTGTTCAGCGGCAAGAACAAGCTCAAGATCAAGAACTACGACGGGACGATCTGGAAGAACGAGAAGGGCGAGGAGTGGCTGCAGACCAATGACGGCCAGAAGTCCTATGGGACCCCGCCCAACTTCAAGATCGACCTTCGTGAGGCGATGCGCGAGTCGGTGAACTCCGCCTTCGTCCAGCTCGGCATGGATGTCGGCCTGGACAAGGTGAAGGGAGCCGCGGAAGGTGCCGGCCTCAAGCCGAGCAGTCTCACCGGTTCCACCTTCCCCTCGTTCTCGATCGGCATCTCCGACCCCAGCGCGATCCGGATGGCGGGCTCCTACGCCACCTTCGCGGCGAGCGGCAAGCAGCGCGACCCCTACTCGGTCCAGAAGGTCACGAGTCAGGACGGCGTGATCTACACGCACAAGACGGAGACGAACGAGGCGTTCACCTCGAAGGTCGCCGACAACGTCACGGACATCCTGAAGACCGTGGTCGAGAAGGGAACGGGCACCGCCGCACAGCTCCCCGGCCGCGAGGTGGCCGGCAAGACGGGCACCACCGACGGCAACAAGTCGGCCTGGTTCGTCGGCTACACGCCGCAGTTGTCGACCGCGATCACGATGTTCCGCTACGACGACGACGAGACCAAGAAGAACCGCACGTTCCTGGAGATGTTCGGAACCGGTGGCCAGAAGAAGATCCATGGCGCCTCGTTCCCGGCGGAGATCTGGCACGACTACATGGCCGAGGCCATGAAGGGCCTGCCGAAGAAGGGCTTCCCGGAGCCCGAGCCCATCGGTGAGGTGCTCAACGAGGACCCGCTCCCGTCGCCCAGTCCGTCGATCACCGAGAGCGAGGAGGCGAGCCCCTCGCCGTCCCCGAGCCCCAGTGAGTCGGAGCCGGAGCCCTCGCCCTCCCCCAGCGACAGCTGCAACAGCTTCTTCGGCTGCGATGACACTTCGGGCGGGGTCAACGGCGGAGGCAACAACGGCGGCACCGGTGAGACGAGTCCCTCGCCGTCCCCGAGCGACACCGGGGACGACACCAGAGGCAACGGCAACGGCGGAAACTTCTTCGGAGGATCGAGCGGGTAAGCACGCAATCGCCCCGGACGGGCGTTTCACGTGAAACATGCGGATGTTTCACGTGAAACGAGGGCCGCCCCACCGCACCAGGTGGGGCGGCCCTCGGCGTTCTGCTAGGTCCGTACGGCAGGATGTGGGCCATGCCCAGTGCAGAATCGACGCCAGCGCGCGTGCACGAGCCGGATCCGGTGCAGCCGACCAGGAACGACGAGGTGGCCGCGGCCGGCAGTGAGCTGATCGGTGGCCCTCTGGGGCGGCGAGCCCTGACCGGGACGTCCTGGCTGTCGCCTGTCCGGGTCGTCGCCCTCGTGGCCATCGGGATGTTCGCCCTCGGGCTGATCCAGAAGGCACCCTGCTACAACGGGGGCTGGTTCTTCGGTGCCGTGTCCCAGTACACGCACGCCTGCTACTCGGACATCCCGCACCTGTACCAGGGGCGGGGATTCGCCGATGGGCTCGTGCCCTACTTCGACAAGCTCCCCGGCGACATGCAGTACCTCGAATACCCGGTCCTCACCGGAGTGTTCATGGAGGTGGCTGCTTGGCTGACGCCGGCCAGCGGAAGTGGCCAGCACCAGGGCCAGTGGTACTGGATGGTCAACTCCGGAATGCTGATGGCGTGCGCGGCCGTCATGGCCGTCTGTGTGGCGCGGACGCATGCCAGGCGGCCGTGGGACGGCTTGCTGGTGGCCCTGGCGCCCGCGTTCGCGCTCACCGCCACCATCAACTGGGATCTCCTGGCGGTCGCTCTGACGGCCGCGGCGATGTTGATGTGGTCACGCGGACGGGCGCTCGCGTTCGGCGTGCTGCTGGGGCTCGCCACCGCCGCCAAGCTCTACCCCGTCTTCCTCCTGGGCCCGCTCTTCGTCCTGTGCTGGCGGGCGGGGAAGTGGCGGGACTTCGGCACGGCCCTGGGGGGCGCGGTCGTCGCCTGGCTGGTGGTCAACCTGCCGGTGATGATCTTCGCCTTCGAGGGATGGTCGAAGTTCTACACGTTCAGCCAGGAGCGGGGCGTGGACTTCGGGTCGTTCTGGCTGATCCTGGCCCAGAACTCCAGCGATCCGCTCACCACCGACAGTGTCAACACCCTCGCCACCGTGCTGGTCGTGGTGTGCGGACTGGCCATCGGCGCGCTGACGTTGACCGCACCACGGCGCCCCCGCTTCGCCCAACTGGCCTTCCTGATCGTGGCGGCCTTCATCCTCACCAACAAGGTCTACTCGCCGCAGTACGTGCTGTGGCTGGTGCCGCTGGCCGTGCTGGCCCGGCCGAAGTGGCGGGACTTCCTCATCTGGCAGGCGTGCGAGGTGGCGTACTTCCTCGGTATCTGGCTCTACCTCGCCTACACCACCAGCGGAGACGCCCACAAGGGACTGCCGACCGACGGCTACCACTGGGCCATCGGCGCGCACCTGCTCGGGACGCTCTACCTGTGCGTCGTGGTGGTACGGGACATCTTGATGCCCGAGCGGGACGTGGTCCGACGGGCCGGGGACGACGATCCCTCGGGCGGCGTACTCGACGGCGCGGAGGATGTGTTCGTCCTGGGTGCCGCGGCTCGTCCCGCCCGGCACGCGGCCCCCTCCGACGGCCCACCGGTGGAGTGGGGCCAGCGGCAAACGGCCGACGGTTCGCCCTGAGCGAACACGGTCCGGCCGGGCCACGCAGAAGGCCGTACACGGCGCTCCGTGTACGGCCTCACGTCGTCGGCGTGGTGCTCAGCGGTCCATGATGCGGTCGAACTGCGTGGTGGTGTGCCGCAGATGGGCCACCAGCTCGTCGCCGACCGTCGGCTCCGGCGCGTCCGAGGGGACGAACAGGATGGACACCTGCATGTGCGGCGGCTCGGCGAACCACCGCTGCTTGCCGCCCCAGACGAACGGCGAGAGGTTCCGGTTCACCGTGGCCAGGCCGGCGCGCGCGACGCCCTTGGCGCGCGGCATGACGCCGTGGAGGGCCTTGGGAGCCTCCAGGCCCACCCCATGCGACGTACCACCCGCCACGACCACCAGAAAGCCGTCGGAGGCCGCTTTCTGCTGCCGGTAGCCGAACCGGTCGCCCTTGGTCACGCGTGTGACGTCCAGGACGGCCCCCCGGTACTCGGTGGCCTCGTGGTCCCCGAGCCACAGCCGGGTGCCGATGCGGGCACGGAACCGGGTCTGCGGGAACTGCTGCTGCAAACGCGCGAGTTCATCGGCCTTGAGGTGGCTGACGAACATCGTGTGCAAGGGCAGCCGGGCCGCGCGCAGCCGGTCCATCCAGCCGATGACCTCCTCGACGGCGTCCGAGCCGTCGGTACGGTCCAGCGGCAGGTGGATGGCGAAGCCCTCCAGGCGGACGTTCTCTATGGCGGCGTGCAGCTGCAGCAGATCCTGCTCGCTGATGCCGTGCCGCTTCATCGAGGACATCACCTCGATCACCACGCGTGCACCCACGAGGCCGTAGACGCCGTCGATGGACGACACCGAACGCACCACCCGGTCGGGCAGCGGGACGGGCTCCTCACCGCGCCGGTACGGCGTCAGCACCAGCAGGTCCCCGCCGAAGAAGTCCTTGATGCGCGCGGCCTCGTAGGTCGTGCCGACGGCGAGGATGTCCGAGCCCAGCCGGGTGGCCTCCTCGGCCAGCCGCTCGTGCCCGAAGCCGTAGCCGTTGCCCTTGCAGACCGGGACGAGCCCCGGGAACTGCTCCTGCACGTGCTTGTGGTGCGCCCGCCAGCGCGCGGTGTCGACGTAGAGCGTGAGCGCCATGGCCGGACCTGGAACCTTTCTCGTGGCTGCGGTGTGTCAGAGGTAGCGAGCTGTCGAGACGTAGGACGCCATCGAAGCAGCTGACGGGTGCTCAGCGGCGCGACATGTACATGTCGAGCGCCTTGTGGAGCAGCTTGTTCAGCGCGAAGTCCCACTCACCCAGGTACTCGGCGGCCTGTCCGCCCGTGCCGACCTTGAACTGGATCAGGCCGAACAGGTGGTCCGACTCGTCCAGCGAGTCGGAGATGCCACGCAGGTCGTAGACCGAGGCGCCGAGCGCGTAGGCGTCGCGCAGCATCCGCCACTGCATCGCGTTCGAGGGGCGGAACTCCCGGCCGATGTTGTCGGAGGCGCCGTAGGAGTACCAGACGTGCCCGCCGACGATCAGCATGGTCGCCGCCGAGAGGTTCACACCGTTGTGGCGGGCGAAGTACAACCGCATGCGGTTGGGGTCCTCGGTGTTCAGGGCCGTCCACATGCGCTGGAAGTACGACAGCGGGCGGGGCCGGAAATGGTCGCGCACGGCCGTGATCTCGTAGAGCCGCTGCCACTCCTCGAGGTCGTGGTAGCCGCCCTGGACGACCTCGACACCGGCCTTCTCGGCCTTCTTGATGTTGCGGCGCCAGAGCTGGTTGAAGTTCCTGTGGACCTCTTCGAGGGAGCGGTTCGCCAGCGGGACCTGGTAGACGTAGCGCGGCTGGACGTCACCGAAGCCGGCACCACCGTCCTCGCCCTGCTGCCAGCCCATCCGGCGCAGCTTGTCGGCCACCTCGAAGGCCCGCGGCTCGATGAAGTCGGCCTCGATGTCCCGCAGTCGCTTCACGTCCGGGTTCTGGATGCCCGCCTTGATGGAGGCGGCCTCCCAGCGCCGGATGATGACCGGCGGACCCATCTTCACGGAGAAGGCGCCCTGCTGCTTCAGGTGCGCGAGCATCGGTTCCAGCCACTCGGTCAGATTCGGCGCGTACCAGTTGATGACCGGGCCCTCGGGCAGATAGGCGAGGTAGCGCTTGATCTTGGGCAGCTGGCGGTAGAGGACGAGGCCGGCGCCGACGAGTTCACCGGTCCTGCCGTCGAACCAGCCGAGGCTCTCCGACCGCCACTCGGCCTTGACATCGGCCCAGGCCGGAACCTGCATGTGGCTCGCCGCCGGCAGGCTCTGGATGTATGCCAGATGCTGCTCGCGGCTGATCGTCCTGAGGGTCAGGCTCATTCGGGGCGCTCCTCGGGCTGGTGTGTCCCCATGGGTACAGGGGCTCCGGCTCTCGCGCCGAAGCCTACTGCGCCTCGCGAGCGCCCCGACTGGGCGTACGCCCCCTACGCCCCGGCAGGTGAACGGCCGGGGCGTTCCGCGAGGGCGGACCGGTCCGGTGCGGCTTGGGCCGCCGACGGTCGGCGGTGGCGGCCGGACCGGCGTCGGTCAGGTCACCAGAGGCCGCCGAAGAGGCCGCCGTGGGCCATGCCGAGGAAGAATCCGATGCCGGAGGCACCGAGGCCCAGGATCAGACCGAAGCGCTCACGGGTGGTCTCGGAGATCCACTGCCCGTACGCGCCCGTGAGGATCCCTGCCAGGCCGGCCCACGAGCTGAGCAGGTGGAGACTGTGGAACATCGCCGTGACGAAGGCCACCAGGCCCAGGACCAGGGTGACGGCCATGAGCGTGTCCTGGAGCGGATGGGGCCTGCCGTCGGTGGCGAAGAGGGAACCGGCGGTGGTGGGTCGCAATGCCTGTGCCATGGGGCACCTCCTGCGGAGAGCGGCGCATCGTAGCGCCATACACACCCGATGGGTACAGATTGACCGCCTCCCGGGCCGGATTTCAACCGGAAGCCGGTGTGCAGGTAGTCTGTACCCTCTGCACCGGTGTCTGCCCAGGCACAGCCAGGAAATCCGCCCGGCTCAGTGCGGGTAGGTCGCTCCGCGACCCCCGACTGTCAGTGGCGGCCGATACCGTTGCGTACGCATCACAACCCTCCTGCCACGGAACGACCGTGGCCGTTGAGTCCAAAGGAGGTGGGTTCCACATGCGTCACTACGAAGTGATGGTCATCCTCGACCCCGATCTCGAGGAGCGCGCTGTCTCCCCGCTGATCGAGAACTTCCTCTCCGTCGTCCGTGAGGGCAACGGAAAGGTGGAGAAGGTCGACACCTGGGGCCGTCGTCGTCTCTCGTACGAGATCAAGAAGAAGCCCGAGGGCATCTACTCGGTCATCGACCTGCAGGCCGAGCCTGCGGTCGTCAAGGAGCTCGACCGCCAGATGAACCTGAACGAGTCGGTCCTCCGGACCAAGGTCCTCCGCCCCGAGACCCACTGAGCTTCCCCGCTCAGCTGGTCTCGGGATCCGAGTAGCAGCACTAGCAGCCAGCAGCAGCAAACCCGCCGAGAGGTTCCCCCATGGCAGGCGAGACCGTCATCACGGTCATCGGCAATCTTGTCGACGACCCCGAGCTGCGCTTCACCCCCTCCGGTGCGGCGGTCGCGAAGTTCCGCGTCGCGTCCACTCCCCGCACCTTCGACCGTCAGACGAACGAGTGGAAGGACGGCGAGAGCCTGTTCCTGACCTGCTCGGTCTGGCGTCAGGCGGCGGAGAACGTCGCCGAGTCGCTCCAGCGAGGCATGCGCGTCCTCGTGCAGGGCCGGCTGAAGCAGCGGTCCTACGAGGACCGCGAGGGCGTCAAGCGCACGGTCTACGAGCTGGACGTCGAGGAAGTCGGCCCCAGCCTGCGCAATGCCACGGCCAAGGTCACCAAGACCGCCGGCCGCGGTGGCCAGGGCGGCGGCGGTGGCTTCGGCGGTGCCGGTGGTGGCGGTGGCGCCCAGGGTGGCGGCGGCTGGGGCGGTGGCTCCAGCGGCGGTCAGCAGGGCGGCGCGGCTCCCGCCGACGACCCGTGGGCGACCGGCGCACCCGCCGGTGGCAACCAGGGCGGCGGCAGTGGCGGCGGCTGGGGTGGAAACTCCGGCGGCGGCAGTGCTGGCGGCGGCTACTCGGACGAACCCCCCTTCTAGGCCTTCGGGCCCGGTCCTCCGGGTCTGTTCGGGTCGAAGGCGGGTCGTATCCCCACTTCTTGATCACACAGGAGAATCACCATGGCGAAGCCGCCTGTGCGCAAGCCGAAGAAGAAGGTCTGCGCTTTCTGCAAGGACAAGGTCACGTACGTGGACTACAAGGACACGAACATGCTGCGGAAGTTCATTTCCGACCGCGGCAAGATCCGTGCCCGCCGCGTGACCGGCAACTGCACGCAGCACCAGCGTGACGTCGCCACGGCCGTGAAGAACAGCCGTGAGATGGCGCTGCTGCCCTACACCGCCCAGGCGCGATAAGGGAAGGGTGACCGAAAAATGAAGATCATCCTCACCCACGAGGTCTCTGGCCTCGGTGCCGCCGGCGACGTCGTAGACGTCAAGGACGGCTACGCTCGCAACTACCTGATCCCGCGGAACTTCGCGATCCGCTGGACCAAGGGTGGCGAGAAGGACGTCGAGCAGATCCGTCGTGCTCGCAAGATCCACGAAATCCAGACCATCGAGCAGGCCAACGCTGTGAAGGCCCGCCTCGAGGGTGTCAAGGTTCGCCTGGCCGTCCGCTCCGGCGACGCCGGTCGCCTCTTCGGTTCCGTCACCCCGGCCGACATCGCCTCGGCGATCAAGGCTTCCGGTGGCCCCGAGGTCGACAAGCGCCGCATCGAGCTCGGCTCGCCGATCAAGACCCTGGGCGCCCACGAGACGTCCGTGCGTCTGCACCCCGAGGTTGCCGCCAAGGTCAACCTCGAGGTCGTCGCGGCCTGATCGCCGCGTTCGGCTCGTAGAGCTGAGGAGGGGCCGCACCCTCAGGGGTGCGGCCCCTTCCGCATGCCTCGGCCGGATACGAGGGCCTCGGATCAGCACTGCGATGTTTCACGTGAAACGCCGGTTCCACGCGAAACGGTCAGCGGGTCGCGCCGGTGATCAACCAGCGTCCCGAGCGGGTCCGCAGCCAGAGGGTCAGCATCCGGACCGTCATCATCAGGGTCATGGCTCCCCACAGCGCGGTGAGACCACCGCCGAGAGCGGGGACGGCCAGGGCGACCGGAGCGAAGACTGCCAGAGTGAGGACCATCGCCCAGGCGAGGTAGGGGCCGTCGCCCGCGCCCATCAACACACCGTCCAGGACGAAGACGATGGCACAGACCGGCTGGGACAGGGCGACCACCAGCAGGGCGGGCAGCGCGGCGTCCTGGACCCCCGGGTCCCCGGTGAACAGGGGCAGGAACAGCGGCCGGGCCAGCACGACGAGCAGGCCCAGTAGGACGCCCACGGCAACGCCCCACTCCACCATCCGTCGGCAGACGGCCCGGGCGCCCTGGGGATCGTCGGCCCCGAGGTATCGCCCGATGATGGCCTGTCCGGCGATGGCGATGGCATCGAGGGCGAAGGCCAGCAGGCTCCACAACGACAGGACGATCTGATGTGCCGCGATGTCCGTGTCGCCGAGGCGGGCGGCAACGGCGGTGGCGATCATCAGAACGGCCCGGAGGGACAGGGTGCGCACCAGCAGAGGCACACCGGCCTGGGCGGAGGCGCGGATGCCGGCGGCATCCGGGCGCAGTGAGGCGCCATGCCGACGGGCGCCGCGGATCACCACGACGAGGTAGGCCGCAGCCATGCCGCACTGGGCGATGACCGTGCCCCAGGCAGAGCCCGCGATGCCGAGATCCGCGCCGTAGACGAGACCGACGTTGAGAAGGGCGTTGGCGACGAAGCCCGCGATGGCGACGTAGAGAGGTGTCCTCGTGTCCTGGAGTCCGCGCAGTACTCCGGTCGCGGCCAGGACGACCAGCATGGCCGGGATGCCCAGTGCCGAGACGCGCAAGTAGGTGATCGCGTACGGGGCGGCCGTGTGGGAGGCGCCGAAGAGTTCCACCAACGAGGGGGCGGTGGGGAGGACGAAGGCGATCACGGCCGCGCCGAGCAGCAGGGCGAGCCAGATGCCGTCCATACCCTGGCGGATGGCTGTCGGGAGGTCGCCGGCGCCTACGCGGCGTGCGACGGCCGCCGTGGTGGCGTAGGCGAGGAAGACGAAGATGCTGACGGCGGTGGTCAGGAGAGCTGAAGCCACGCCGAGTCCGGCGAGTTGCGCGGTGCCGAGGTGGCCGACGATGGCGCTGTCGGCCAGAACGAAGAGGGGCTCGGCGACGAGCGCGCCGAAGGCCGGGACGGCCAGTGCGACGATCTCTCGATCGTGCTGTCGCCGCGTGGCCTTGGGCATCGGGGGAGCCGGTGTCATGGCCATCAATCTAATCGTCCACAGGTAAGAGATGCAATGGCCTAATGGTCCTTACGTGGTGACTCCCTGTGTGTGCTTCCCCGCACCCTTCGCACCGATCTTGATCCGACTGGGGAAGTTTTTCTTCTACACAGCCGGTGGACGGCAAACTTGCTGGTCAGTGGCGTCGAGTGGCAAAAGTAGAGGGCTTGTTCACAGGGCTGTCCACCGGGTCGTGCACAGGTTTGGCGTAGTTCTCCACAGCATCGGGGCCGTCGTCCACATGGCCTGTGGATAACCAGATTGGCTGACGTCGCCCACGGGCCTACCGTGGTCCGGCGCCCGCTCCTTTCCTCGGCTGTGAAAGCCTCACAAAACCGACGTGTCCGAACCGGAGTTGGGCGTCTTAGTTGTCAGTGCCGTGCCGTAGAAATGAAGGCGCGGCGAGGGTCCGCTCCGCGGACGGGAGGAGGTGGCTCGGTTGAGCATTTCCGAGCCCTTGGACGATCCGTGGGCCGACAGCGGTCCCAGTGATCGTCTGCCCCCCTCCCGCCGGCGCGACGGGGGCCGAGGGCGGGACGAACAGCACGACCGGGGCCGGGACAGCGGCGAGTGGGACGGTGGCGGGACACCCTTCGAGCGGGTACCGCCGCAGGACCTCGACGCCGAGCAGTCCGTGCTCGGCGGCATGCTCCTGTCCAAGGACGCCATCGCCGACGTCGTCGAGATCCTCAAGGGCCACGACTTCTACAAACCGGCGCACGAGACGATCTACCAGGCCGTCCTCGACATCTATGCCAAGGGGGAGCCGGCCGACCCCATCACGATCGCCGCCGAACTCACCAAGCGTGGAGAGATCAACAAGGTCGGCGGCGCGTCCTATCTGCATACGCTCGTCCAGACCGTGCCGACGGCGGCGAACGCCGAGTACTACGCGGAGATCGTGCACGAGCGCGCGGTTCTGCGCCGCCTGGTGGAGGCCGGCACCCGCATCACCCAGATGGGATACGCGGGCGACGACGACGTCGACGAGATCGTCAATCGCGCCCAGGCCGAGATCTACGCAGTCACCGAGCAGCGCACCAGCGAGGACTACCTCCCGCTCGGCGACATCATGGAAGGTGCCCTCGACGAGATCGAGGCGATCGGCTCGCGCAGCGGCGAGATGACCGGTGTGCCCACGGGCTTCACCGACCTCGACTCGCTCACCAATGGGCTGCACCCCGGCCAGATGATCGTCATCGCGGCCCGACCCGCCATGGGCAAGTCCACACTCGCCCTGGACTTCGCCCGCGCGGCCTCGATCAAGCACAACCTGCCCAGCGTCATCTTCTCCCTGGAGATGGGGCGCAACGAGATCGCGATGCGCCTGCTGTCCGCCGAGGCCCGTGTCGCCCTGCACCACATGCGCTCCGGCACGATGACCGACGAGGACTGGACCCGTCTGGCCCGCCGGATGCCGGAGGTGTCGTCCGCGCCGCTCTACATCGACGACTCACCGAACCTGTCGATGATGGAGATCCGCGCGAAGTGCCGACGGCTGAAGCAGCGCAACGACATCAAGCTCGTGATCATCGACTACCTCCAGCTGATGCAGGCGGGCGGATCCAAGCGCTCCGAGAGCCGTCAGCAGGAAGTTTCGGACATGTCCCGTAACCTCAAGCTCCTGGCCAAGGAGTTGGAGGTGCCGGTGATCGCGCTCTCCCAGCTGAACCGTGGACCCGAGCAGCGCACGGACAAGAAGCCGATGGTGTCCGACCTGCGTGAGTCCGGTTCCATCGAGCAGGACGCCGACATGGTCATCCTGCTGCACCGCGAGGACGCGTACGAGAAGGAGTCACCGCGCGCGGGCGAGGCGGACATCATCGTGGGCAAGCACCGAAACGGTCCGACGGCCACCATCACGGTGGCCTTCCAGGGGCACTACTCCCGTTTCGTGGACATGGCTCAGACCTGATCGCGCGCCCGTAGGACCTCGGGATCGCGGCACGGTGTCATCGCCGAGGCACGACTTGTGCCGTCTTCGGTGGTGGCGATCACGTGCGCGAGGACCCGGCAGGCGGTTGAGTCGCGTGGCGGGCGCTCAGCGCCTCGTCTCGTACCTGGTCAAGATCACGCCGCCCGGAAGCGTGCGCGTCTCCACCAGGTTCAGGTTCACCCAACTGTCCAGCGCGGTGAAGAACGGCGTGCCTCCGCCCACCAGGACGGGCGCGGTGGCCAGCACGTACTCGTCGATCAGCCCGGCCCGCATGGCCGCCCCGGCGAGCGTCGCGCCGCCGATGTCCATCGGGCCGCCGTCCTCGGCCTTGAGCCGGGTGATCTCCGCGACCGCGTCGCCGGTGACCAGGCGGGCGTTGAAGTCGACCTTGTCGATCGTCGAGGAGAACACCACCTTCGACATGTCCCGCCAGCGGCGCGCGAACTCGATCTCCGCCGGGGTGGCGTTGGGCTGCTGGTCGCCGGTCGGCCAGTAGGAACTCATCGTCTGCCACAGCTTGCGCCCGTACAGGGACAGCTCGGTCGCCTCCAACTGGTCGGACCAGAACTGGAACAGCTCGTCGCTCGGCACGCCGCTCCAGCCGATGTCGTCACCGGGTGCGGCGATGTAGCCGTCCAGGGTGAGGTTCATGCCGTAGATCAATTTCCGCATGGCGCCGGCCTTCCGTTCCGTAAGTCGATGTCACGCGTACAGACCGGCGCGGCGCGGGAAACTCATCGGTACGCGATCTCCGCTCGTGAGGTAGTCCCCGCTCGCGGTGGCTCAGCCGCGGGACTCATCGTTGCGCCGAGGGATGGCATCGATCGGAGACTGATCCTGTGTGACGTCGGGGTGGGAGGACAGAGAACCGGCAGGTGCAGAAGACCGACATGTCATAGGCGGCGAGACTTTTCAGCGCCCTCGGCGAAATGGGCTCGACGTCGACCGTGGCGCCGGGTGGACTGGGGCCCATGACGACACCACTGGAAGAGCTGCTTCCCAGCACCCGGCGGGCGCTGCTGCACCGGATCGCCGTGGCCCAGGCCGAGGGGCGGGCGCCCTCGCTCGTCGCCGCGGTGGTGCGGGACGGGCGGGCCGTGTGGCATGGGGCGCGGACCTCGGTCGACGGGCACGCGCCGGACGCGCACGTGCAGTACCGGATCGGGTCGATCACCAAGACCTTCACCGCCGTTCTCGTACTGCGGTTGCGCGACGAAGGAGCACTCGACCTCGAAGACCCGCTGGACAAGCATCTGCCGGGCTCGGGCGCCGGGGAGGCTACCATCGCCCAACTTCTGTCTCACACGGGCGGGTTGCCGGCCGAGTCGCCCGGTCCCTGGTGGGAGCGGACTCCGGGCTCGCTGCGTCCCGGCCTCCCCGACGTCCTCGGTGACCGACCCGCTCTCCATCCGCGGGGGCGTCGCTTCCACTATTCGAACCCCGGTTACAGCCTGCTCGGCGCGCTCGTCGAGGAACTCCGCGGTGCCTCCTGGGAAGAGGTACTACGGCGGGAAGTGCTCGAACCCCTGGGTCTGGATCGAACGACCACCCGACCACTGTCTCCCCACGCGGGAGGCTGGGCGGTGCACCCATGGGCCGACGTGCTGCTTCCCGAACCCGCCGAGGCCTTCGGCCGGATGGCGGCGGCCGGGCAGCTCTGGTCCACGAGCGGCGATCTGGCACGGTTCGCCGCCTTCCTGGTCCGAGGGGACGACCGGGTGCTGAGCGCGGAAACCCTCGAGGAGATGCGGACCCCGGCGGCACCGGCCGAACTCACGGACCTCGCGGACGGTGGCACGTACGGACTGGGGATGCGGATCGAGAACGTGGGCGGCCGCGTGCTCGTGGGGCACTCCGGATCCGTGCCGGGGTTCCTGGCCGGCCTCACGATCAGTGTGGCCGACGACGTCGCCGCGGTGGTCCTGGCCAACTGCACGTCCGGCCCGATGGTGACTCAGGTGGCCGCCGACCTCGCGCGGGTGGTGGCCGAGGCCGAGCCGCGCATTCCTGAGCCGTGGCGGCCACTGCGTGACATCGATCGGGCCGTCCTGGAGCTGGCGGGCCAGTGGTACTGGGGGACCAGTCCGTTCGCCCTACGGGTCACGGCCGACGGCCACATCTCACTCGGGCCTCTCTCCGGTGGTGGGCGACGCTCGCGGTTCCGGGCGAACGGCGACGGAACATGGCAGGGCCTGGAGGGCTACTTCGCCGGCGAGTCCCTGCGGGCCGTACGGCGTCAGGACGGCACCGTCGACCACCTCGACCTCGGGTCGTTCGTGTTCACACGTCAGCCGTACGACGAGGGGGCGGCGGTGCCCGGCGGCGTGGACGGGGAGGGCTGGCGGGGGATCGGCTAGTGCTCACCGGAGGAATGGGTGTCGTGTTTCACGTGAAACGAGACGTCCATTCCTCTTCGACGTGGTCCGATCTCGTTCCTTCACAGTTGCAGCTTGAAGCCGACGTGTGAGGCTTCGAAACCGAGTCGCTCGTAGAAGCGGTGGGCGTCGGTACGTGTGCCGTCGGAGGTCAGTTGGACCAGCCGGCAGTTCTCCCGCGCGGACTCCTCGATCGCCCACTCGATGAACCGGGTGCCCAGGCCGCTGCCGCGCTCGTCGGCGTGCACGCGTACGCCCTCGATGATGGACCTGGTGGCGCCGCGCCGGGAGAGGCCGGGCACGATGGTCAGCTGGAGGGTGCCCACGACACGTCCCTCGCGCACGGCCACGACCAGACGCTGGTTCGGGTCGGCTCTGATGCGGTCCAGGGCGTCCAGGTACGGGACCAGATCCTCCGGGGACTCGCGTCGCGCCCCCAGGGGATCGTCCGCGAGCATGCCGACGATCGCGGGAAGGTCCTCGGCGACGGCGGCGCGTATTTCAAGATCTTCCATGGCCGCACCTTATGCGGCGGCAGGTGCCTTCAGGGACTCCACGACGCGGACGAGCGGGGCCAGCTCCGGGTTCTTCGCCGCCTCGTCGAGGGCCTCGCGGAGAGCGGCGTCGTTGGTGGGGCGGGCGTCGTCGAGCAGCTTCAGTCCGGCCTCCGTGACGTTCGTGTAGATGCCGCGGCGGTCGGTGGGGCACAGGTAGCGCTCGAGCAGCCCCCGGTCCTCGAGGCGGGTGACCAGTCGGGTGGTGGCGCTCTGGCTGAGAACGACGGCGTCGGCGACCTGCTTCATCTGCAGATGTCCTCCGTCGCCGTCGTGCTGGCGGCTGAGGACGTCGAGGAGGGAGTACTCGCGCACGCTCAGGTCGTGCCGCGCCTGGAGGGCGCGCTCGATGTGGGCCTCGATCCTGCCGTGAAGCAGGGAGAGGGCACACCAGCCCTGAGCGAGAGCGGTGAGGGCGGGGTCCGTCGCAGTCATGGGTTCTCCTCCGTCCCGGTGCGGCTGGATCCCAGGATAGAGCAACGGCGCAATTGACCGCGCTTGCATGTATCCCGCGTCTGCAACTATTGTGAACGCACGCAAAGCGCTCCTGCAATCATATGGAAGGTCTACCCCACCATGCCTCTCGCGCTCCTGGCCCTGGCGATCGGGGCCTTCGGGATCGGAACGACCGAATTCGTGATCATGGGCTTGCTGCCCGACGTCGCGGCCGACTTCGACGTCTCCATACCCACGGCCGGATTCCTGGTGACCGGTTACGCGCTCGGTGTTCTGCTCGGCGCCCCGCTGATGACCGTCCTCGGCACCAAGGTGCCCCGCAAGCGGATGCTGATGCTGCTGATGGGCTTGTTCATCGTCGGCAACCTCCTGTCCGCCGTCGCCCCTTCCTTCACCGTCATGCTGATCGGCCGGGTGGTCGCCTCACTCGCCCACGGCGCGTTCTTCGGTATCGGCTCGGTCGTCGCGGCCGACGTGGTCGCCCCCGACAAAAAGGCCGGCGCCATCGCGATGATGTTCACCGGCCTCACCGTCGCCAACGTCGTCGGCGTCCCGCTGGGAACGCTTGTCGGGCAGACCGCCGGCTGGCGTGTGACCTTCGGCGTCGTGGCCCTCCTCGGTGTCCTCGGCCTGGCGGGCATCGCCAAGCTGGTGCCCGAGCTGCCCCGAGCGGAGGGCGTACACCTGCGCCACGAACTGGCGGCGTTCAAGAGCGCGCAAGTCCTGCTCGCCATGGCGATGACCGTGCTGGGCTTCGGTGGTGTCTTCGCGGCCATCACCTACATCGCGCCGATGATGACCCATGTCGCGGGCTTCGCCGAGGGCTCCGTCACCTGGCTGCTCGTTCTGTTCGGGCTCGGCATGGTCGGCGGCAACCTCGTCGGCGGCAGGTACGCCGACCGCGCTCTGATGCCGATGCTGTACGTCTCCCTCGGCAGCCTGGCGGTCGTCCTGGCCCTCTTCACACTGACCGCGCACAACAAGGTTCTTGCGGCCGTCACGATCGCCCTGATCGGTGCTCTGGGCTTCGCCACGGTCCCGCCGCTCCAGAAGCGGGTCCTCGACCAGGCGCACGGAGCCCCGACGCTCGCCTCGGCGGTGAACATCGGCGCCTTCAACCTCGGCAACGCCCTCTCTGCCTGGCTCGGCGGGCTCGTCATCGCCGCGGGCCTCGGTTACACCGCTCCCAACTGGGTCGGCGCCGCCCTCGCCGCGGCGGCTCTCGCGCTGGCTCTCCTCTCGGCCGCGCTGGAGCGCCGCGACGGAGGTGCCAGTGCTGTCGTCACCGGACGGGTCCCGGCCGAACAGCCGGCAGCCGTCCACCACTGAACCGCTCCAGGTCGCGGAGCCAGAGCCGTCCACGCCTTCGGTTCACCGTTCACGACAACGACCCGCACCAGACTTCCCGCTCGAGAAAGACCCGCAAGGAGAACACCCCGATGAGCACCACCACCGCCTTCGCGCCCATGACCGCCCACGACGCCGACGTCCTCCTCACGGCCGCCCGCCGTGCGGCCGAGGCCGCCGGGGTCACGGTCAGTGTCACCGTCCTGGACGCGGGTGGCCATCTGATGGCTTTCCGCCGGGACGACCGCGCCGTCCTGATCTCCGGCGAGACGAGCACGCGCAAGGCCTACACGGCGCTCCAGCTGAACACCCCGACCGCCGACCTCGTCGACGCCGTCCAGCCCGGCGGCTCGTTCCACACCCTCCCCACCGCGCTCGACAGGCCGCTGCTGTTCATCGCGGGCGGCGTGCCGGTCCACCGTGACGGACGTCTGATCGGAGCCGTGGGTGTGGGCGGCGGTGCCCCCGAGCAGGACCACGCATTCGCCGTCGCTGCGGTGCAGGCGCTCGACTGACCTGGCCCGCTTCCCGACGGGTTCGACGGTCGACGACCTGTCCGCCCGGGGGATGTCCGCCGGTTCCCGAGGCCCTCGGGAACCGGCGCCTGTCTGCGGTTCCCTCAGCCGGCCGCCACCGTCAGCGGAGCGAACCGCCGGGTCCAGTCACCGGGCAACTCGGTGATGCCGTAGGTCATGACGGTGTTGAAGGCGACCGATGCCAGGCCGCGCTCCTTGACCCAGGCCAGGAGTTCCTCGTGCCGGACGTCGATGTCGGTGCGCAGTGGCCGGTTGGAGCGCTCGGCCAGCGACGCCAGCAGTGCCTTCGCCGTCTCCGTGTCCCGGGCGATCAGCGGCCCCACGACATGGGTGTCCATGTTGGGCCAGGCGGCCGCGTAACCGATGATCCGGCCGCCGTCCTCGGCGACCCGCACCTGGTCGGCGAAGGCGGGCAACCGGGCGATCACGGGCATGCGGTCGGCGCCGAAGACCTGCTCGTCCAGGCGCAGGATCGTGGTGAGATCCTCGGCCGTGGCCGCGCGGGTCATGACGCCGCCGGAGACGGGCCCGTCGGGTGTGAAGCGGCCGACCACCATTTCGGCGCGGCCCGTGGTCTTGAATCCCAGCTCCTCGTACAGCGGACGGCCGTTCGGCGTCGCGTGCAGGGTCAGCGGGGTCGTGCCCATCACGGAGGTGATGTGCCGCACGAGCCGGCGGCCGACGCCCTGCCGGGCATGCCGTTCGGCGACCAGCACCATGCCGATGGCGCCGAATGCGGGTCGGCCATGAGGGCCGTACTCGGTGACGACGCAGGCGCTGACGAGGCCGCCGTCCGGGTCGTCGATGCCGTAGCCCTTTCCGGCGGTGAGGAGGAAGCCCCACTTGTGCTCCTCGCGTGGCCACCCCCTGTCTTCGGACAGGTCGGCGCAGGCGATGAGGTCACGGTGTGTGAGACGGCGGACGGGGAGAGCGGCAAGAGAAGGAGTCGGCACGCACGTCAGGCTGTCCGACCGGGGCCTCTGACGTCCACCTGTTTCCCCACAGTCGTAGGTGCTTTTGGCCAAGCCGTGGCCCACTGCACAGCTTGCCGACGGCCGACCGTCGTTTTACGTGAAACGACGACCGGCCCTCGGGAGAGGCCAGGGCGAACACGGCCCATGCACCGCGTTAGCCTCGCCGCCATGACACGACTTCATTTCTTCGACCTCGACGGCACGCTGCTGCACGGAACGTCGGCGCCGGTCGAGATATCGCGCCAGCTCGGCCTCGAGGTGGAGACGGTCGCCCTGGACCAGGCTGTCTCCGCGGGCCTGATCGGACCGCCGGAGTACGCGGCGCAGGTGTACGCGCTCTGGACCGGGCTCACCGACGCCCATGTGACGACGGCGTTCGAGAGAGCGCCTTGGCTGGCGCGTATCCGGGAGGTCTGGTCGGAGATCAGGAGCCGGGGGGAGTACTGCGCCGTGGTGTCGCTCTCGCCTTCGTTCTTCGTGGAGCGGTTGACCGGCTGGGGTGCACATGCGGCTTACGGTTCGCGTTTTCCCGCTGTTCCCTTCACCGAGCCGGTGGATCCGGCGGGCGTGCTCACCTCCGCGGCGAAGGTGCTGATCGCTGACCGGTTGTGTGCGGAGTTCGGTGTGACGCGGGCCGACTGTGTCGCCTATGGCGATTCGCTCTCCGACAAGGATCTGTTCGGGGCGGTGCCGGTCTCGGTCGCGGTCAATGCCGACCGTCATCTGACGGGCCTGGCGACCCACTCGTACTCGGGCAAGGATCTATGGGAAGCCTATGAACTGGTGTGCCAGGCCCCGTAGCCCGGGAACCGGCACGTTCGCGGTCCGTTCCTCGTCCCGGCCACAAGTGGGGAACGGAGCCTGGGGACGTGGCGGTGTGCGGACACCGGGGATGAAGGCGCTCGGCTCCCATGACAGCGCCGAAGCCTCGACCGATCGGCATCGGCCCCCGGAAACCTTGTGAGGAGAGCCGGCCGCCGTTCGACGTCGCGGAGCCGTGCGGAGACCCGGTCAGCCTCGCCGCCGAGGACCCGCCGAGGACCCGCCGAGGACCCGCCGCGGACAACCGATCTCTGCGTTCCTCGGAAGCGCGTACGTCACGACTGGGTCGAGGAAGTGGCCGCGCCGGAAGCTGACCTGAGCCCGGAGCGTCACCCCAGGTCCGGAGCGTGCATGGCACGTACGCCCTCGATGTTGCCGTCGAGGTAGTGCCGCAGAGAGAGCGGTACGAGGTGGACGGAGGCGATCCCGACCCGGGTGAACGGCACGTGCACGATCTCGTACTCCCCGACGGGCTCGTCGATCTCAGGGCCGTGCCGCAGAGCGAGGTCCATGGACTCCAGTCGGCAGACGAAGAAGTGCTGCACCTTCACACCGGTCGCGCCGCCGTCCTCGCCGATGTGTTCGACGGTGTCGACGAAGCAGGGGACGACATCGGTGATCTTCGCGCCGAGTTCCTCGTACACCTCTCGATGCAGGGCGTCGACGACGGTGGTGTCCTCAGGCTCGACTCCGCCACCTGGGGTGACCCAGTAGGGATCGAGGCCAGGTTTGCTGCGTTTGATCAGGATCAGGTCGTCGCCGTCCAGTAGAACGGCGCGCGCGGTGCGCTTGACCACAGGTCGGACGGTCATGGGAGGAATGTGGCCCGGCTGGTTCCACGTGAAACATCTCCGATGGGCACCGCCCCGACCCGGTCCGTCCGGCGACCAGGCCGTGCTCCGCGTCGCACAACGGGGTGGTGAGCAGGGCGGCGCGTGGTCGGGCCATGGTGATGGCGAGATCCTGGTGTCCGGCGGCCAGCCCGTCCAGGGTGTCGTGGGCGGCTCCCGAGGCAGCGCGCAGGGTGAGCCTCCGACCGTCCCCGTCGGTCGGTTCGGTGAGAGAGAAGGAAAGGGCCCGTTCGGCGGTGACTCGGGCGGACCGGCAAGGTGCAGGGTCCGTACGGAGGCCTCGTCGTCGAGGCCGGTCCCGACGATCTTCACGAGGGCGTCGAGATGCGGGTTCGCGATGGTCCTCGCGCGCGGAGCCGAGGACGGTCCGAGCCACGGGCTCGGACCGGTCTCCGGGTGGAAGGGACGCCGTGCGGGCATCCGTTCCGGTCACCGCGCCGACTCGTCCAACGCGCGCAGCACGTCCGCCACCAGGTCCTCCGGGTCCTCGGCGCCGACCGACAGCCGGATGAAGCCCTCCGGAACCGCGTCCCCGCCCCAGCGCCCACGACGTTCGGCGGTGGAGCGCACCCCGCCGAAGCTGGTCGCATCGTCCACGAGGCGTAGTTCCGCGAGGAAACGCTCGGCACGTGCGCGCGTGGGCAACGCGAAGGAGACCACGCAGCCGAAGCGCCGCATCTGGCGCGCGGCGACCTGGTGCGACGGGTCGTCCGCCAGCCCCGGGTATCGCAGTCCACTCACCTCGGGCCGGTCCCGCAGCGCCTGGGCGACCATCAGCGCGGTGGAACACTGCCGGTCCACACGCATCTGGAGCGTGGCGATCGACCGGTGCGCGAGCCAGGCCTCCATGGGCCCCGGGATCGCCCCGACGATCTTGCGCCAGCGTCGTACGGCCGTCATCGGTTCGCCGGAGCGTCCGGTGACGTAACCGAGGAGGACGTCCCCGTGCCCCGTGAGCTGCTTGGTGCCGCTGGCCACCGAGAAGTCGGCGCCCAGCTCCAGCGGGCGCTGCCCGAGTGGCGTCGCCAGCGTGTTGTCGACGGCCACCAGGGCGCCCCTCGCGTGTGCCGCCTCGACGAGACGCCGGATGTCGCACACGTCGAGGCCCGGGTTCGACGGGGACTCGATCCACAGCAACCTCGCCCCGTCGAGGACGCCCAGCTGGGCGTCGCCACCGGTCGGCGCGGTGCGCACCTCGATGCCGTACGCCTCCAGTTGGGCGCGCACCAGGGGAAGCGCCTGGTAGCCGTCGCTGGGCAGGACGACGGTGTCCCCGGTGCGCAGCTGGGAGAAGAGCACGGAGGAGATCGCCGCCATGCCGGAGGCGAACACGAGCGTGTCGACACCGTCCTGCCCCGGCGCCTCCAGCTCGCCGACGGCGCGCTCCAGATGCGTCCAGGTCGGGTTCTCGTCGCGGCCGTAGGTGTACGGACCTGTGGGCTCGCCGGGCAGGTGGAAGTGCGCGGCGAACACCGGGCCGGGCAGGGTCGGCTCGTACTTCACCGGCTCCGGAAGACCCGCCCGTACCGCGCGCGTGCCTTCACCGGCGCCTCCGGCCGTCGTGGAGTCACTCATGCCGCTCGTCCTTCCACGTCCGCGCGAACCGCGGCGAGCAGTCCGACGCTCGCCTCCTCCACCAGCCGGAGGCACTCTTCGAAGCCGTCCCTGCCCCCGTAGTAGGGGTCGGGAACGTCCAGGTCGTCGCCGCCTGCTGGGGAGTACGCGCGCAGCAGCCGGATCTTTCGGGCGTCCTCGTCGGTGGGGGCGAGCCGGCGCAGGGCCCTGAGATGACCGGCGTCCAGGGCGATCACGAGGTCGAGGCGAGTGAACCAGGACCGTTCGAACACGCGGGCCGTGTGCTCGACGGCGTAGCCGTTGTCCTCCAGGACGGAGACGGCGCGCGGGTCGGCACCCTCGTCCGCGTGCCAGTCGTCCGTGCCGGCGCTGTCGACGTCGACCAGGGCGTCGAGGCCGACCTCCGCGACGCGCGCGCGGAAGACGGCCTCGGCCATCGGGGATCGGCAGATGTTGCCGGTGCAGACGAAACAAACCCGGTAACTCATCGCGTGCTCAGTCCTCGTCGGGCAGGACGACATTGAGCGCCCAGGAGACCACGGAGATGATCAGGCCGCCCAGTACCGCCGTCCAGAAACCCTCGACGTGGAAACTGACGTCGAGCTTGTCGGCCAGCCACGAGGTCAGCAACAGCATCAGCGCGTTCACCACCAGGGTGATCAGGCCGAGCGTGAGGATGAAGAGGGGGAAGGTCAGTACCTTCACGACCGGCTTGACCAGAGAGTTGACCAGGCCGAACAGGAGCGCCACCACGATCAGGGTGCCGACCTTCTTGCCCGTGCCGGCACCGGTCAAGGTGATCTTGTCGAGCAGCCAGACGGCGACCGCCAGGGCGCCCGCGTTGGCGATCGTCTTGACTACGAAATTCTTCATGTGTCTGATCGTGACAGAAGAGATCGGCTACGAGGGCGGACGAGGGCGATGAAGGCATTCCGGTTGGACGAACTGGAGGCGGAGAGAGCCGCCAACGACGGCGCCTACCTGCAATTCCTGCGGGAGCGGAACATGTCGGTGGGCCTCTACGCGCTCGATGCCGGAGACCACGACCCGCAGAGCCCGCACCAGCAGGACGAGGTGTACTTCGTCGTGAGCGGGCGCGCATCCATCACGGTCGGTCTGGAGACCACCCAGGTCGCACGCGGAAGCGTCGTCTACGTGCCGGCCGGAGTCGCCCACAAGTTCCATCACATCAGCGAGGACCTGCGGGTCATGGTGGTGTTCTCGCCGGCGGAGGGCTGAGCGTCTCCCTCTGGGAGGGGACTCGTGGTCTCGGGGTTCCCTAGGGGGTGGGTCAGGGGAGGACAAGGGATGCGAGGCCCCCGCAGGCACCCCTCGAGACCTAGCATCGACGGCAGGACATCGAAGGATCCGGGCCGCCAGTGGCACCGGACATCGGACAGACGAGGACGAGGGCGATGCGAGAGATCTTCGCGGGACTGCCGTGGTGGTTGAAGTGGGTGGCGGTGCCGGTCATCGCGCTGGTCGTGTTCGGCGGGCTGATAGCGAGCGTCGTCGGCTTCGTGATCGGACTGCTGTTCAAGCTGCTGGTCTTCGTGGCACTGGTCGGCGGACTGGTCTACGTGGTCCGCAAGTTCACGGCGGGCTCCTCCTCACGCGGCGACTGGTGAGCGGTTCGGGGAGCGGGAGCCGGTAACAGGAATCGCCGGTTCCCTCGGCCGGGGGAAGTTTCCCGGACAGCGGGACCGTCCCCGGTGGCGGGCCGTTAGAGTCCGGAACCCGTCGCGGGGCCACACCCCCGCGAGCGGCGTCCCCCACTCCCGTGTTCCCCGCACGGGCCGCTCTCTCGCACTTCGGGAGTCACCCTTGGCCACGGCTGACACCGCAGCATTCGCGGAACCGCACTCACCCCCCACTCGCACGCGTGGCGCCACGCCCCTTCCCCAGCGACCGGCGGGCAGAGGCGTCCCCGAACAACCGCAAGCCACGACGACACTCATCGGCTCCGTGCAACGCGCCATGCGCCTGCTGGAATCCGTGGCCCGGCACGACGGCGGGGCTCCGGCCAAGCAACTGGCCCGCGAGACCGACCTGGCGCTGCCCACGGCGTACCACCTGCTGCGCACCCTCGTGCACGAGGGCTATCTGTGGCGCGACAAGGGCATGTTCTTCCTCGGCGAGGCGGCCGAACGCCTGAGCGCAAGCGCAGCCGCGCAGAAACGTCGCAGCACCGTGGTCGCGACCCTCGCCCACTGGCGGGACTCGATCGGCGTTCCGGTGTACTACGCCCGCTACCGGGACGGCGAAATCGAGGTCATGTGCGTCTCCGACACCCCGGGCAATCCGGCGGTGGAGGAGTGGGCCGACTTCCGGGAGACCGGGCACGCGCACGCCATCGGTCAGTGCCTGCTGTCCCAACTGGACGAGAAGGCCCGCCGTGACCACCTGGACCGTTACCCCGTGCAGTCGATCACCCCGTACACCGTCCGGGACGACCACACCCTGTTGCGGCGGCTGGCCCGGGCGCGGCGGATGGAGACGGTCGTCGAACGGCAGGAGTACGCGCTGGGCACGGTGTGCGCCGCCATCCCGATCACTGTGGGCACGACGGCCGCCACGATGGCCATCTCCCTCCCCGTTCATCAGGCCGACCGGCTGCCGGCGGCGGTACACCAGTTGCAGAGCGAGATCGGGCGAATGCTGGGATCACTCGCGATCTCTATCAGTATCTGAAAACTCACTCCTTGTGATCTGTTGTGCACGTTGAGCAAGATGCCAGCAGTGTCAGGGGTTGATTCCCAGCCAGTCGACGGCAATGACGGGGTTAGGCGATGCGCGAGTCCGTGCAGGCAGTAGAGGCAGAGGTCATGATGAGCTTTCTCGTCTCCGAGGAGCTCTCGTTTCGTATCCCGGTGGAACTGGGCTACGAGACGTGCGATCCGTACGCCGTACGGCTCACCTTCCATCTGCCCGGCGATGCCCCGGTGACCTGGGCGTTCGGGCGTGAGTTGCTCATCGACGGGGTGGGCAGGCCGTGCGGCGAGGGAGACGTGCGAGTCTCGCCGGCCGACCGGGACGTGCTGGGCGAGGTACTGATCAGGCTGCAGGTGGGTGGCGACCAGGCGCTGTTCCGCTCGTCGGCGGCGCCGCTCGTGGCCTTCCTCGACCGCACCGACAAGCTGGTCCCGCTGGGACAGGAGGGCGCGTTCGCCGACTTCGACGCCCACCTCGACGAGGCCTTGGACCGGATCCTGGCGGAAGAACAGAACGCCGGATGAGGCCTGACGGAGCGGTGGTGGCGCGATGGTGCAGGAACGCTTCTGCGAGGGGGCGGCCGGCTGCGTCGACGATCACCAGGGCGGCGATCGGAGCGAGAGCGCCGTCTGACGGAGCGTGAGGTCGGCGGGCGCTCGAGGGGAGTCGGCCCCGATGACTCTCTTCGAGCGCCCGCCGGTGTCAGTGCTTGCGCCGCCTGCCCTTGCCGCCCCGGGCGACCTGCGGGACCGGACCCGCCGTACCGGCCGTCGTGGGCCCCGGTGCTCCCGGTGTCCCTGAGGCCGGGTCGGGAAGCGCGCCGGTGCCTGACCGGTCCGCCGAGACCACGAGCGCGGCGAGCGCGGTGGTGACCGGGACCGACGCGACCAGACCGATCGAACCGACCAGCGTGCGCACGATCTCCGCGGCGACCAGCTCGCTGTTGGCGACCGTGCTGACGCTGCTCTGCGCGATGGAGAACAGCAGCAACAGCGGCAGCGCGGCGCCGGCATAGGCGAGGACGAGCGTGTTGACCACGGACGCGATGTGGTCGCGGCCGATCCGGATGCCCGCCCGGTACAGACCTCGCCAGCCCATCGAGGGGTTGGCCTCGTGGAGTTCCCAGACCGCCGACGTCTGCGTGACCGTCACGTCGTCGAGGACACCGAGCGAGCCGATGATGATGCCGGCGAGGAGCAGACCGCTCATGTCGATCGTCGGGTACAGACCGTGGATGAGACCGGTGTTGTCGTCCGTGTTGCCGGTGAGCGCCGCCCAGTCGACGAACCAGGAGCCGAGGACGCCGATCAGCAGCAGGGAGATGAGTGTGCCCAGTACGGCCACGGAGGTGCGGGCAGACAGGCCGTGGCACAGGTAGAGAGCGATCAGCATGATGGCGCTCGCTCCGACGACCGCCACGGCCAGCGGGTTGGAGCCCTGCAGGATCGCGGGCAGGACGAAGAAGTTCAGCACCATGAAGCTGATGGCCAGAGCGACCAGCGCCATGACTCCCCGCAGCCGCCCGACGACCACGACGGCGACGGCGAAGATGGCCGCGAGCAGGCCCATGGGAACACGGCGGTTCACGTCGGTGACCGAGTACTGGAGGTCCTTCGGTGCGGAGGGCTCGTAGGCGACCACGACCTTCTGGCCCTCGTGCAACTGCCGTGACTGGTCCGGTTGGATGATCTCGGTGAACGTACGGCCCTTGTCCGCGCCGGTGTCCACGCGGATCGTGGCCCTCTTGCAGGTGCCGTCCGCCTGCTGTTGCGCGGATGAGCCCTCAGCGGTCGAGGTGTCCCCGGTCGGAGTGCCGCCGGAGGCGTTCGCCGACGAGCAGCTGATCTTCACGACCTCGGAGACCGTCGCCTGCTGCGTCTGCCGGTCGAAACCGACGCCGGTGCGCTCATGCGCCGGGGCACCGCCGGGCCACAGCGTGACCAGACCGACGAGCACGGCCACGCCGAAGGGGACGAGGACGGCTGCGATGACCTTGCGCAGATGCTTGGAGACGGGGGCGGCCGGGCCATGGCTGTGGCTGTGCCCGTGGCCGCCACCCGGACCGGAACCGTGCCCGCCGCCGTGCCCGCCGGGGCCGCGTCCATTGCCGTGCCCAGGGCCGTCATTGCGGCCGTCACCGTGGTCCTCGTCGGAGCCGTGTCCGTCAGCCGGGCGCGGGCCGTGTCCATGGCCTCCGCCGAGGTTCCCGTCACCAGGCCCGCGTCCGTGACCTCCGCCGGAGTCACGGCCCGAGCCCTGCCCGCCCCCGGTCCCGAATCCGTATCCGCCCTCGGGACCGCGACCAGGACCAGAACCAGGACCGCGACCCTGACCGACACCCGGGCCAGGACCCCGACCCGGTCCCGAACCCGGTCCGGGACCGGAATCGCCGCCGGGGCCGTACCCCTGGTCTCGTCCCGGGCGTCCACCGGGAGGCATGCCCGGATCGCGGGGCTGTTCGGGAGGGGGAAACGGAGGCGGAGGTGTCGTGGTCACCGCCCGATCATCGCAAGAACGACAGAGGCCCACTGTTCACCGCGCCACAAAGGACGCTAGCGTGGGGGCACCTTTGCACACGCGGGAGCTCGGAGCACCGGGCTGAGAGGGCGCTGACCTCCGTATTCGCGATGTTTCACGTGGAACGTCACCACAACCGAGTGATGTTTCACATGAATCGTCGGCGGACGGAAGCCGCTGCGTCGACCGCCGAACCTGTTACCGGGTAATGCCGGCGTAGGGAGTAGGTCTCATGACCAACAAGGACGCACGCACGCCTGCCTCCGCGCAGACCTCTGACGAGGTCTCTGCCGACGGGGAGACCGGGAAGTCCATCGGATGGCACAAGGCGTATGTCGAAGGCCCACGCCCTGACCTGCGCGTGCCGGTCCGTCAGGTGCATCTCACCAACGGGCAGTCGGTCACGCTGTACGACACCTCGGGCCCGTACACCGATCCGCTCGTCGAGACGGATGTCCGCCGAGGGCTGCCGCCTCTGCGGGAGAACTGGGTGATCGGCCGCGGCGACACGGAGGAGTACGCGGGCCGCCCCGTCCGTCCGGAGGACGACGGGATCAAGCACACCTCGCCACGCGGCGGCCTGCGCAACCTGGACGCGGTCTTCCCCGGACGGCCACGCCTGCCACGCCGCGGCCGCGACGGCCGGGCGGTGACCCAACTCGCCTACGCCCGGCGCGGAGAGATCACCCCGGAGATGGAGTACGTGGCCATCCGGGAGAACGTGGAACCCGAGGTCGTACGGGAGGAGATCGCGGCCGGACGGGCGGTGCTGCCGGTCAACGTCAACCATCCGGAGATCGAGCCGATGATCATCGGCAAGCGGTTCCTGGTGAAGGTCAACGCCAACATCGGCAATTCGGCGGTGACGTCCTCCATCGAGGAGGAGGTCGAGAAGATGACCTGGGCGACCCGTTGGGGCGCCGACACGGTCATGGACCTGTCCACCGGCCGCAACATCCACACCACCCGTGAGTGGGTGTTGCGCAACTCCCCCGTCCCCATCGGCACGGTGCCGCTGTATCAGGCGCTGGAGAAGGTCGACGGCCGCGCGGAGGAGCTGACCTGGGAGATCTACAAGGACACCGTGATCGAGCAGGCCGAACAGGGTGTGGACTACATGACCGTCCATGCGGGCGTTCGCCTGCCGTACGTCCCGCTGACGGCGAACCGCAAGACCGGCATCGTCTCCCGCGGCGGCTCGATCATGGCCGCCTGGTGTCTGGCCCACCACAAGGAGTCGTTCCTCTACGAGAACTTCGAGGAACTCTGCGAGATCCTCGCGGCCTATGACGTCACGTACTCGCTGGGCGACGGTCTACGGCCCGGTTCCATCGCGGACGCCAACGACGAGGCGCAGTTCGCGGAGTTGCGGACGCTCGGGGAACTCAACCGGATCGCGAAGCGGTTCCATGTTCAGACCATGATCGAAGGGCCGGGCCATGTCCCGATGCACAAGATCAAGGAGAACATCGACCTTCAGCAGGAGATCTGCGAGGAAGCGCCGTTCTACACGCTCGGCCCGCTGACGACGGACGTCGCACCGGCGTACGACCACATCACCTCCGGCATCGGCGCCGCGATGATCGCCTGGTGGGGCACGGCGATGCTGTGCTACGTCACGCCCAAGGAACATCTGGGCCTGCCCAACCGCGACGACGTGAAGACCGGCGTCATCACCTACAAGATCGCGGCCCACGCGGCCGACCTTGCCAAGGGGCACCCCGGTGCTCAGGAGTGGGACGACGCGCTGTCCGACGCCCGCTTCGAGTTCCGCTGGGAAGACCAGTTCAACCTGGCTCTGGACCCGGACACCGCGCGGGAGTTCCACGACGAGACGCTGCCGGCCGAACCGGCCAAGACGGCTCACTTCTGCTCGATGTGCGGACCGAAGTTCTGTTCCATGAAGATCTCCCATGACATCCGCCGTGAGCACGGCGGCAGTCGGGCGGAGGTCGAGGAGGGAATGGCGCAGAAGTCCAAGGAGTTCGCGGCGGCGGGCAACCGGGTGTATCTGCCGATCGCGGACTGAGGGGCGGGCGACGGCACCGCTGCCGTGCGTGCTGGACACGGCAGCGGTGCCACAGGCGTTCGCGTGCGTTGGAGGTGCAGCCTATGGTGGTCGGGCCGACCGTGGTGGGGGCCGGCGACGGTCGAGTCGTGGGGAAGGCCGGACCGGGTGGTCGCCGGGTGTGGGAGGCGGGCGGTCGGCGCTCGGCTTCGTCCGAGGACGGTGATTCCGGGCCGAGGCTCGGCAGACTGGTGTCATGACAGCGCGATCCATGAGCAAGGGCGCCAATCTGCCGGTCGATGTGCCGTCCGTACGCGTCGAGATCAGTTGGTCCGAGCGGGGCGGCGGGCCGGACGTGGATGTGTCGGCCCTGATCCTCACCGCCGCCGGGAAGGTGCGTGACGACACCGACTTCGTCTTCTACAACCAGCCGCGGCACGCTTCCGGCGCCGTTCGGCATCTGGGGAAGCGGAGCGCCGGCGGCGTCGTCACCGACGCGGTCGAGGTGGACCTGCCTTCGCTGGAGAGTGCCGTCGCCCGTGTGGAGCTGTGCGCGTCCGCCGACGGCGGCACCTTCGGGCAGGTGGCCGATCTGGCGCTCAGGCTGCTCGACGCCGAAAGCCTGACGGAGCTGGCCCGGTTCGAGATGCGAGGGGAGACGGAGACGGCGTTCATCGCGGGTGAGTTGTATCTGCGGGAGGGGCGTTGGAAGTTCCGGGCGGTCGGGCAGGGGTATGCCTCCGGGCTCGCGGGGCTGGCCACCGACTTCGGGATCAGCGTCGATGAGGAACCCGCTGGTACGGCAGCCGCCCCGGCCGCACCGGCCGTTCGCACACCGCCCCCGGTCACTCCCCTGCCCCCTGTCGCGCCCCTGCCCCCGGTCGCGCCCCCGCCCCCAGTCACGCCCCCGCCGCCCCTGTCGGCTTCGGCCGCCCCCGCCGCCGTACCCGCACCGCCTTCCGGAGCCAGGCTGACCAAGGGAGAGGAACGCCTTCCGGTCGATATGCGCAAGCGGCTGTCGCTGCGCAAGCAGCAGGTGGCCGTGAGTCTGAGCAAGCGTGGTGCGGAGGGGGTCACCGCGCGGGTCGTTCTGGTGCTCGACGCGTCGGGGTCCATGTCGTTCCTGTACTCCGGCGGCGTGGTGGCGGACGTGGTCGAACGCATGGCCGCTGTGGCGGCGCAGCTCGACGACGACGGCGAGATGCAGGCGTGGACCTTCGCATCGAACCCGGCCCGTCTGCCGGATCTGCGGCTGGGCGAGCTTCCCGAGTGGCTGCGGCTGCACGTGCGGGTGGGGGAGATCAGCCTGTTCCGGCGGAGCAAGAAGCCGCAGAAGGGGCTGCGACCGGGCCAGGTCGACATGCGCTCGGTCGGCATCCAGAACGAGGAACAGAAGGTGATCGCCCAGGTCAGAGACTACGTACGGGGGAATCCGGCGACGGCTCCGACGCTGGTGCTGTTCTTCTCCGACGGAGGCGTCTACCGCGATGCCGCGATCGAGAAGGAGCTGCGGGCGGCGGTGGAGGAGCCGATCTTCTGGCAGTTCGTCGGACTGGGCCGCTCCCACTACGGCGTCCTGGAGCGGTTCGACGCGTTGCCGGGCCGGCGCGTGGACAATGTCGGCTTCTTCGCCGTGGACGACATCAGCACGATCCCGGACCAGGAGCTGTACGACCGCCTCCTGTCGGAGTTCCCGAGGTGGCTCACGGCCGCGGGCCGGGCGGGGATCATCTGACCGGCATGCCGGTCCTCGCCCTCCGGCCCCGTCCCGTGTTTCCTCGGCCCCCGTCCCCTGTTCCCCCCGTCCCCTCGGCCCTCGGTGTACGGCTTGCGCTCCCCCGGAGGGGGCGCAAGCCGAGGGCCTATTCCGGCTGGTGCTCCGGGCCCCCGAAGTCCGGACTGGAGTAGTCCGGGCTGCTGAAGCTGGGGCGGGAGCCTGCCGAGGTTCCCTCGTCCGGGCTGCTGAAGCCCGGACGGTCGTAGCCGATCTTCGGCAGGCGGCCGGTGGGCGCAGACGGGGCCGGTGCGGGGGCGAGTGCGGCGCCGGCGTCCGGGTTGGCGAGGGCCTCGCGCAGGAAGGGCATGATGCCCCGCTCCAGCAGGGCTTCCCGCCAGGCCTCCTTCGCGCGGTCCACCTCCTCGCTCAGCGCGCTGTGCGGGCCGGCCTCCAGGGAGGGACGGTTGCGCAGGGCGGTGAGCAGGAGGCCTACGGTCGCGACGAGGATCGCGGCCGCGGCCACCGCCCCGAACGTCCATCCGGTGATGAGCATCGTCCTGGCGAACGCCGGCTCGGGGTCGAGCATCCGCAGGATGTAGCCGACGAGCAGGAATATCACCGCGGCGGTTCCGGCGAGGACGGGGGTGAGCACAGCGGCGATGGCGACGGCGCCCGCTCCGGCGGCCTCGGCCGCCTCGCCCACGGTGGCGGCGAATCCGATCCCGCCGACGCCCGGCTCACCCGAGCCGGACTCATGGCCGGCGGAGGAGGGACCGGAGGACGCCGGATGGCGCAGTTCCTCGCGGACCTTCACATAGTGCTGGTACTCGGTCGCCGCGGCCGCCGTGATGAGCGCGGAGGCGTTGAGCGCCATGGTGCGCAGTTGTTCGGGGTTGAGCCGCTGCCCCACAGCGGCCAGTTCCGGGTGGTGTGGTGCGGAGCGCAGCGCCTCGTTGAGGATCCGCTCGTACTCCTGGCGGTCCTCGCTGTGCAGGTGCTGCGGAACGCTGTTCATGTGCATCCCCCGATGCTCCGTAGGGCTTGGGGCTCGCATGCCAACGAGCCGTCGGGCAGAAACGGAGGGGAGCCTGCTACGGATAAAGCGATGGTAGAGCGGCGACGGCATGAGGTAACAGGGGGTTTGCTGAAATTGACCCCTGCTCCGCGGTGCCGTCGGGCGGGTCCGGCGCGCGCGGCGACGGACCCGTGACCGTCAGGTGGGCAGCGGAAGTTGCTGGACCAGCAGCTTTCCGGCCATCGTCACTCCGCCGTCCATCGCGATGGCCAGCCCGCCGGCGTAGACGTGCGGCCCCGCCACCACGGGACGGGCCGAGTCCTCGTCGTCCTCGGAGCCGACTTCGCCCAGCAGATACGGAATGGGGCTGTGGCCGTGAACGATGCGGGTGCCGCCGTACGTATCGAGCAGGGAGCGGACGGCGTCGGCGCCCCCCTCGTCGCGGAAGGAGAAGCGCTTGGTGAACTTGCGGAACAGGTCCCACACCTCGTCCGCGTCGTTGCGCGTGATCGTCTCGCGGACGGTGTCGTTGACGGCCTCGATCGAGTCGCCGTAGTCGAGGTAGGCGGTGGTGTCGGAGTGCACGAGCAGATGACCGTCGACCTCCTCCATGGCGTCGAGGCGGGCCATCCACTGGAGGTGGTGGTCCTGGAGGCGGTCCATGTCCGACTTCTGCCCGCCGTTGAGCAGCCAGGCCGCCTGGAAGGTGGCGGTCCCCGCTCCGGAGTTGACGGGGGTGTCGCCGAACCGCTTCGCGCCGAGCAGGAGCAGTTCGTGGTTGCCCATGAGCGCCTTGCAGTAACCGCCGGCCGCCGCGGCCTCCGCGGACAGCCTCATCACGAGGTCGATCACGCCGATGCCGTCCGGGCCGCGGTCGGTGAAGTCGCCGAGGAACCACAACCGGGCGGTGCCCGCGCACCAGTTGCCGGCGGCGTCGATCAGGCCCTTCTCCTGGAGGGCGGCGATCAGCTCGTCCAGGTAGCCGTGCACGTCGCCCACGACGAACAGAGCACCTGGGCCGGTCCCGGCCTGGGGAGCCTGGGCCTCGGCCGGATCGACGGCCACCTGGAGGGTGTCGCCCCGGTTGATGACGGGCAGATCCCGCTGGGTGGGCGTGTATCCCTCCGGGGGACCGAGGGGGTCCTCGAGGGGCGGTGCCGCGTTACCGGGGTGCGCGCCGTGGTCGTACGGACCGGTCTCGTGGACGTACGCGGGCACCCGGAAGTCGCGCACCGTCGCCGTACGCTCCACCTCGGGTCCCTGACCGGCCCCCTGAGTCATCAGACCCCTCCACCATCGCGCCGCATCTGCACCGCTTCGGACTGCCTGGTCGCGACGGCCCGCGGTGCCGTGCGCCCATCATAGGAATGCGGATCGTGCCGTGTGACGACCCAGGGGTGGTGAATCGGAGCAATGCTCCTGTTCACCGCGGCTTTCGCCCCGATTGGGCCGGGCTTCGGCAGTGCTCGCTCACCCACCGCACACCGTGCGTACACCCTCGGCCCACCCGCCCGTGCCGTCGCCGGGGGATCCGGGAGCGTGTTGGGGGAGCGGTGCGAGCGGGTGAGGTCACCATCGGAGCGCGCTCCGGGTGGTGTTGAGCGACTCCGTCCGGGGCTCGTGCCGACCGACCGCGGGTGTTGCCGGGGTTTCTCGGATCATCTCCGGGCGTCACCGACGTCTCGGGGCGGAGGCCCGCCACCGCCCACACGGTCCGACGGCGCACCGGGCCTCGGCGACCTCGCCGTGCCCCGGTCGCGCCGGACCCATCCACCCCGCCCCCCGAAGACCGCCCGGCCGGCCGAGCCCCGGAGGATCCCCCGCCACGGCCCCTGCCGGGATGCGGAACCAGGTCGTCCACCCCGCTGTGGCCCCCTGGAGCCGAGCCGGCGTGCCACCCCCCGGGCAGACCGCCCGCCTTCCCCTACTTCTCCTCCGGTACCCGGGGCGGACTGACCGTCGTACGTGGCGAACGTCGCTGGGACGAGGTACGCACGATCAGTTCCGTCGGTATCACCTGCTCGACCGGCCGGTCGGAGTCGAGGCCTTCGATCGCGTCGATGAGCAGCTGCACCACCGCCGTGCCGATGCGCCGGGGCTTCAGCGACAGCGTGGTGATGGGCGGCTCGGTGTTGGCGTAGACGGTGGACTCGCTGCAGCACACCAGCAGCAGGTCCTCCGGAACGCGCAGGCCGTAACGGCGGGCCGCGGCGAGGAGATCCGTGCCGTTGGGGTCGAACAGGCCGTAGACGGCGTCCGGGCGGTCGGGCCGGGCCAGCAGTCGGTCGGCGGCGACGGCGCCCGCGCACGGATCGTGGGCGGGGTAGGCCTCGTAGACGGGATCCTGGCCGACCCGCTCGCACCAGTGCAGGTACGCGCTGGTCGACAGGTGGGTGTACGTGTCGGTGGTGGTGCCGGTGAGCAGGCCGATACGGCGGGCGCCGGCGGCGGCGAGATGGTCGAGGATGTCGAGGACGGCGGCCTCGTGGTCGTTGTCCACCCACGCGGTGACCGGGAGCGGACCGGCCGGGCGGCCGTCCGAGACGACCGGCAGGCCCTGCCGGAGCAGTTCTCCCACCACCTGATCCTGGTCGGAGGGGTCGATGACGACCGTGCCGTCCAGGGCGACGTTCGACCACACGTCGTGGCGCGAGGTCGCGGGGAGGATGACGAGGGCGTAGCCGCGGGCGAGCGCCGCGGAGGTGGCGGCCCGCGCCATTTCGGCGAAGTAGGCGAACTCGGTGAAGGTGAAAGGTTCATCCCCGTACGTGGTCACGGTCAGGCCGATGAGACCCGACTTGCCGGTACGGAGGGTTCGGGCCGCGGCCGAGGGGCGGTAGCCCAGTCGGTCGGCGACTTCTCGGACATGGCGTCGGGTGGCGTCCGGGAGCCTGCCCTTGCCGTTGAGGGCGTCTGAGACGGTTGTGATGGACACTCCGGCGGCGGCGGCCACGTCCCTGATGCCCGCTCGGCCCGGCCGGTTGCCTCGGCGTGAGGTTTCCGCGCGGCTCACCTGGTGCTTCCCTGCTGCTGTCATGGCGAGCCGATAGTAGGGCTCATTCGGTGGGGTAGGGCGGACGCATATGCACACATTGACAGGCACGTTTCTGCATGGTCATGGGTCATCAAATGCCTTAGAAAACATGGTAGTTGGTCCCTCGTATGCCAGGACGTGACGTGTGGGTACGTATGAGCCTGCCAAGGCGCCGATGTTTCGAAGAGGTCTCAACTCACCTGCACGAGGGATGCGCGCCACGGCGCAAGCCACCGGCGCGTAGATATATGTACGGCGCGCCCCCAGCGTGCACGCCTTCGTTCGCCTTCGTTCGTCTTGGTCCGCCTTCGTACGGTGATGCCGCCGAGGTGGGTGTGCGGCGCGGTGCGGTGCGGTGCGGCACGACGGGAGCGGCGCGACGCAGCGGGGCGACGGGGTGCGACGCGATGCGGTGGAAGCGGTGGGATACGACGGGGGCGTTGGGGGTGGATGTCGTGCGGTGGAGTGCGGTGGAGTGCGGCGGGGGGCGACGGGGTGCGGTGCGACGCAGTGGGATGCGGTACGACGACGGGTCGGCCCGGCGCCGAGGCTTCGAGGCCGTGGTCGGGGTTCCCGGCGCCGGAGCGGCGCAGGCCGTGGTCGGGGTCCCCGGCCGGGAGCGGCACCGCGCGGGTTCGCGAGCGCGGGTCCGTCCTCGGCTGTACGCAGCGGAGCCGAATCCTCATAGGGTGAGCAGTATTGAAGCCGGTGGTGGTCACGAGGAGGACTGCGGTGAGCGAGACGAGCCCCAAGCTGCGTGCCGAGCTGGAGGGAATCCCCACCTACAAGCCGGGCAGGCCGGCCGCGGCGGACGGCCCCGTGGCCTACAAGCTGTCCTCCAACGAGAACCCCTATCCGCCGCTGCCGGGCGTGCTGGAGCGCGTCACGGCCCTCGCCGGGTCGTTCAACCGCTACCCGGACATGGCGTGCTCGGGGCTGGTGGAGGAGTTGTCCGAGCGCTTCGGTGTGCCGGCCTCGCACATCGCCACGGGCACCGGCTCGGTCGGCGTCGCCCAGCAGCTGATCCAGTCGACCGCGGGGCCGGGCGACGAGGTCATGTACGCGTGGCGGTCCTTCGAGGCGTACCCGATCATCACGCAGATCAGCGGCGCGACCCCGGTCCAGGTGCCCCTGACGGCCGGTGATGTGCACGATCTGGACGCGATGGCCGATGCGATCACCGAGCGGACCCGGCTGATCTTCGTGTGCAACCCCAACAACCCCACCGGCACCGTGGTGCGGCGGGCCGAGCTGGAGCGGTTCCTGGATCGGGTACCCGCCGATGTCCTCGTGGTGCTCGACGAGGCGTATCGGGAGTTCATCCGTGACCCCGAGGTGCCGGACGGGGTGGCGCTCTACCGGGAGCGGCCGAACGTCTGTGTCCTGCGGACGTTCTCCAAGGCGTACGGCCTCGCCGGCCTGCGGGTCGGTTTCGCGATCGCCCATGAGCCGGTGGCGGCGGCGCTGCGCAAGACGGCTGTGCCGTTCGGGGTGAGCCAGATCGCGCAGGAGGCGGCGATCGCCTCGCTGCGGGCCGAGGACGAACTGCTCGGCCGGGTCGGCTCCCTGGTCTGCGAGCGCAACCGGGTGGTCGAGGGGCTGCGTGCCCAGGGCTGGACGGTGCCGGAGACGCAGGCCAACTTCGTGTGGCTGAGGCTGGGCGAGCAGACGGTCGCCTTCGCGCAGGCGTGCGAGCGGGCGGGCGTCGTGATCCGCCCGTTCCCGGGCGAGGGTGTGCGGGTGACGATCGGGGAGACCGAGGCCAACGACATCTTCCTGAAGGCGGCGGAAGGATTCCGCGGGGAGCTTCAGCGGTGAGACATCGGTCACCCGGCCCGCGAGGGGTCGGGTGATCTGGGCAGGTCAGCGCCTATGACGTGGTGCGGGCGGCCGGATGTGGCGAGGGGGTTCCCCGGGGTAAGGGGGACCCCCTTCGCGTGTCGAAAATCCGTGCGCCATAATTGCTTGTGAATGTGAACGCTTTCACAAGCGGCTGAGTAAGGAGCGGTGACGTGGACCTGGCTTTGGCGCCGGAGACCCTGGCGCGCTGGCAGTTCGGCATCACGACCGTCTACCACTTCCTGTTCGTTCCCCTGACGATCTCGCTGGCCGCGCTCACCGCCGGGCTCCAGACCGCGTGGGTGCGCACAGAGAAGGAGAAGTACCTCAGGGCGACGAAGTTCTGGGGCAAGCTCTTCCTGATCAACATCGCGATGGGTGTGGTCACCGGCATCGTGCAGGAGTTCCAGTTCGGCATGAACTGGTCGGACTACTCGCGCTTCGTCGGTGACGTGTTCGGTGCTCCGCTCGCCTTCGAGGCCCTCATCGCCTTCTTCTTCGAGTCCACCTTCATCGGCCTGTGGATCTTCGGCTGGGACAGGCTGCCGAAGAGGATCCACCTGGCCTGCATCTGGATGGTCTCGATCGGCACGCTGCTGTCGGCGTACTTCATCCTCGCGGCCAACTCCTGGATGCAGCACCCGGTCGGCTACCGCATCAACGAGGCGAAGGGCCGGGCGGAACTCACCGATTTCTGGCGCGTCCTCACCCAGAACACCGCTCTCAACCAGGTCTTCCACAGCTTCTCGGCGGCCTTCCTGACGGGCGGCGCCTTCATGGTGGGCATCGCCGCCTTCCACCTGATGCGCAAGAGGCACGTTCCGGAGATGCGGACCTCGCTGCGGCTCGGCCTGGTCACCCTGGCCGTCGGCGGACTGCTCACCGCGGTCAGCGGCGACACCCTCGGCAAGGTCATGTACGAGCAGCAGCCGATGAAGATGGCCGCGGCCGAGGCGCTGTGGGACGGCGAGCAGCCGGCGCCCTTCTCCGTGTTCGCCTACGGCGACGTCGACCAGGGCCACAACAAGGTCGCGCTGGAGGTTCCCGGCCTGCTGTCCTTCCTGGCGCACAGCGACTTCGAGTCGTACGTGCCCGGCATCAACGACACGAATGAGGCGCTCCGGCAGAAGTTCGGCCCGGGTGACTACAAGCCCATCGTCCCCGTCGCCTACTGGGGTTTCCGTTGGATGATCGGCTTCGGCATGGCGTCCTTCTCCCTCGGCCTGGTCGGGCTGTGGCTCACGCGCAAGAGGTTCCTCCTGCCGGCCGCCCTGCGGACCGGGGAGGACGAGGTACCGCAGCTGGTGCTGCTGAAGAAGCCCCTCGGCTCCAAGCTCACCCGGCTGTACTGGCTGCTGGCCCTGTGGACCATGGCGTTCCCGCTGATCGCCAACTCCTGGGGCTGGATCTTCACCGAGATGGGCCGCCAGCCCTGGGTCGTGTACGGCGTCATGCAGACGCGGGACGCGGTCTCCCCCGGCGTCTCCCAGGCCGAGATCCTCATCTCGATGATCACCTTCTCGGTGCTGTACGCCATCCTCGCCGTCGTCGAGGTGAAGCTGCTCGTGAAGTACGTGAAGGCCGGCCCGCCCGAGCTGACCGAGGCCGACCTCAACCCGCCCACGAAGATCGGCGGCGACTCCCGTGACGCCGACAAGCCGATGGCCTTCTCCTACTAGGCCGAGGGAGCTGCACAGTCATGGAACTGCACGACGTCTGGTTCGTCCTCATCGCCGTCCTGTGGATCGGCTACTTCTTCCTGGAGGGCTTCGACTTCGGGGTCGGCATCCTCACCAAGCTGCTCGCCCGCGACCGGCCCGAGCGGCGGGTGCTCATCAACACCGTCGGACCTGTCTGGGACGGCAACGAGGTGTGGCTGCTCTCGGCGGGCGGCGCCACCTTCGCCGCCTTCCCGGAGTGGTACGCCACCCTCTTCTCCGGCTTCTATCTGCCGCTTCTGCTCATCCTCGTCTGCCTCATCGTGCGGGGCGTCGCCTTCGAGTACCGGGCCAAGCGGCCCGAGGAGAGCTGGCAGCGCAACTGGGAGCACGCGATCTTCTGGACCTCGCTCCTCCCCGCGTTCCTGTGGGGTGTGGCCTTCGGCAACATCGTGCACGGCGTGAAGATCGACCAGGACTTCGAGTACGTCGGCACCGTCGGAGACCTGCTCAACCCCTACGCGCTGCTCGGCGGACTGGTCACCCTGACGCTGTTCACCTTCCACGGTGCGGTGTTCACGGCCCTCAAGACCGTCGGCGACATCCGGGAACGGGCGCGGAAACTGGCGACCAAGGTCGGTCTGGTGACGGCTCTGTGCGCGCTGGTCTTCCTGCTCTGGACCCAGATCGACAGCGGTGACGGCAAGAGCCTCGTCGCCCTGGTCGTGGCCGTCGCCGCCCTCGTCGCGGCGCTGGTGGCGAACCAGGCGGGGCGTGAGGGCTGGTCGTTCGCCCTCTCCGGCCTCACCATCGTGGCCGCCGTCACCATGCTCTTCCTGACGCTCTTCCCGAACGTCATGCCGTCCTCGCTCGACGCGGACTGGAGCCTCACGGTGACCAATGCCTCGTCGAGCCCGTACACCCTGAAGATCATGACCTGGTGCGCGGCCATCGCCACGCCGGTCGTCATGGTCTATCAGGGGTGGACCTACTGGGTCTTCCGCAAGCGGATCGGTACGCAGCACATCGCTGAGGCCGTGCACTGAGTCCGAGTGGGGACGTGTTTCACGTGAAACAACCGTTTCACGTGAAACACGCTCCCTGAGAAGAGGGTGTGTCTCCCGTGAAACCCATCGACCCGCGTCTCCTTCGATACGCCCGTGCCGCCCGCCGCTTCCTGGTGACGGTCGTCGCCCTCGGAGCCCTCGGAGCGGTATTGGTGATCGCCCAGGCGATGCTCATCGCCGAGGTGGTGGTCGGTGCCTTCGAGCAGGGTCGGCCGGTCGCGGAACTCCGCACGCCTCTGCTGCTCCTGGCGGCTGTGGCGATCGGCCGCGCGCTGGTCGCCTGGCTCACCGAACTGTCCGCGCACCGGGCCGGCGCCGCGGTGAAGTCGGAGCTGCGGGGCCGCTTGCTGGAGCGGGCGGCCCGGCTGGGTCCAGGGTGGCTGAGCGGGCAACGGACCGGTTCGCTGGTCGCACTCGCCACCCGAGGGGTTGACGCCCTCGACGACTACTTCGCGCGCTATCTGCCGCAGCTGGGCCTCGCGGTGGTCGTGCCGGTGGCGGTGCTGGCGCGGATCGTGACCGAGGACTGGGTGTCCGCCGCGATCATCGTCGGGACCCTGCCGCTCATCCCCGTCTTCATGGTGCTGATCGGCTGGGCCACGCAGTCGCGGATGGACCGTCAGTGGCGGCTGCTGTCCCGGCTGTCCGGGCACTTCCTGGATGTCGTCGCGGGGCTGCTCACGCTCAAGGTGTTCGGGCGGGCCAAGGCGCAGGCGGAGTCGATCCGGCGGATCACCGGCGAGTACCGGCAGGCGACGATGCGGACGCTGCGGATCGCCTTCATCTCGTCGTTCGCGCTGGAACTGCTGGCGACGCTCTCGGTGGCCCTGGTCGCCGTGACGATCGGCATGCGGCTCGTGCACGGCGAGATGGACCTGTACACCGGCCTGGTCATCCTCGTGCTCGCGCCCGAGGCGTACCTCCCGCTGCGGCAGGTGGGGGCGCAGTTCCACGCGGCCGCCGAGGGCCTTGCCGCGGCCGAGGAGATCTTCGAGGTACTGGAGACGCCGCTGCCGGCGGGCGGCGAGGGCGCGATACCGGCGGGTGGCGTGGCCTTCGAGAGGGTGACCGTCCGCTACCCCGGACGCTCCGCCGACGCCGTCTCGGACGTCTCCTTCACCGTCGACCCCGGAGAGACGGTGGCGCTGGTCGGACCGAGCGGCGTGGGCAAGTCGACCCTGCTGAGCGCCCTCCTGGGTTTCGTCAGGCCGGTCGAGGGCCGGGTGAGCATCGGGGGAGCCGATCTCGCGGACGTCGATCTCGAACAGTGGCGCTCCCGGATCGCCTGGGTGCCGCAGCACCCGCACCTCTACGCCGGCACGATCGCCGAGAACGTGCGACTGGCGCGCCCTGACGCCGATGACGCCGCCGTACGCCGGGCTCTCGGGGACGCGGGTGCGCTGGAGTTCGTGGACGCCCTGTCGGACGGTGCCGGGACGGTGCTGGGCGAGGACGGGGCCGGGCTGTCCGCCGGCCAGCGTCAGCGGCTCGCGCTGGCGCGGGCGTTCCTCGCCGACCGGCCCGTTCTGCTGCTCGACGAGCCGACGGCCGCGCTCGACGGGGCGACGGAGGCGGAGGTCGTGGCGGCCGTGCGACGCCTGGCGGCAGGTCGGACGGTCCTGATGGTGGTGCACCGTCCGGCGTTGCTGGCGGTGGCGGAACGGGTGGTGCGGCTGGAGGCGGCGGACGCGGCGGCGGACGCGGTGACACGGGAATCCGCGGTGGTCGCGTCTCGGGGCTCCGGAACCGTCCTGGAAGGGCCCGTAGCCATGGAGGGCCCGCAGGAGACGCGGACCGCTGCCGGGGAGGGCGGAGTCCTCGCCCGGGTGCGCGGCATGGCCGGTGCCCGGCGTGGCCGGATCGCTCTCGCGCTGCTCCTCGGCAGCCTGGCGCTCGGCAGCGCCGTCGGTCTCATGGCCACCTCGGGATGGCTCATCTCGCGTGCCTCGCAACAGCCACCGGTGCTCTATCTGATGGTGGCCGTGACCGCGACCCGGGCCTTCGGCATCGGACGGGCCGTCTTCCGGTATGCCGAGCGGCTGGTCGAGCACGACGCCGTGCTGCGGATGCTCGCCGACACCCGGGTCGCCGTCTACCGGCGGTTGGAGCGGCTGGCACCCGCCGGACTGGGGGGCACGCGCCGCGGCGACCTGCTGACCCGGCTGGTCGCCGATGTGGACACCCTCCAGGACTACTGGCTGCGCTGGCTGCTGCCCGCCACGTCCGCCGTGCTCGTCTCCGCGGGATCCGTCGCGTTCACCGCGTGGCTGCTTCCCGAGGCGGGGGCGGTCCTCGTCGTGGGGCTGTGCGCGGCCGGTGTGGGCGTTCCGCTGGTCACGGGCGCCGTGGCGCGCCGCGCCGAGCACCGTCTCGCCCCCGCGCGGGGGGTGCTCGCCACCCGCGCGGCCGACCTGCTCACCGGCACCGCCGAACTGACGGTCGCGGGCGCCCTGCCCGCCCGTACGGCCGCGGTCCGCGAGGCGGACTCCGTGCTCACCCGGATCGCCTCGCGCGCCGCGACCGCCACCGCGCTCGGCGGCGGGCTGACCGCGCTCGTCTCGGGACTGACGGTGGCCGCCGCCGCTCTGGTGGCTGTGCAGGCCGTCCATGACGGACGGCTGAGCGGAGTGACCATGGCGGTGGTCGTCCTCACGCCACTCGCCGCCTTCGAGGCAGTCCTGGGCCTGCCGCTCGCCGTCCAGCACCGCCAGCGGGTGCGGACCAGCGCGGAGCGCGTGTACGAGGTCCTGGACTCTCCCGAGCCGGTGCGCGAGCCTGCGCGGCCCCGCCGGGCGCCCGCGTCGCCGTTCCCGCTCGTCGTCGAGGGGCTGTCCGCCCGGCATGAGGGGCAGGACCGGGACGCGCTCACCGGTGTCGATCTCACCGTGGAACAGGGCCGCAGGATCGCCGTCGTCGGTGCTTCCGGTTCCGGCAAGACGACGCTCGCACAGGTGCTGCTGCGGTTCCTGGACGCCGAAGCGGGCTCGTACACGCTCGCAGGGGTGGACGCGAACGCCTTGGACGGGGACGACGTACGGCGGCTGGTCGGGCTGTGCGCACAGGACGCGCACCTCTTCGACAGCTCGGTCCGCGAGAACCTGCTGCTGGCGAAGAAGGACGCGACCGAGGACGACCTGCGGGACGCGTTGGGCCGGGCCCGGCTGCTGGAGTGGGCCGACGGACTGCCCGACGGGCTCGACACGCTCGTCGGCGAGCACGGCACCCGGCTCTCCGGCGGGCAGCGACAGCGGCTCGCCCTCGCCCGCGCGCTCCTCGCCGACTTCCCCGTCCTGGTGCTCGACGAGCCCGCCGAACACCTCGACCTGCCGACCGCCGACGCTCTCACCGCGGACCTGCTGGCCGCCACCGAAGGCCGTACGACGCTTCTCATCACCCACCGGCTCGCCGGACTCGACGCGGTGGACGAGGTGGTCGTCCTCCACGAGGGCCGGGTCGTGCAGCGCGGCGGGTACGCCGAGTTGGCCGGGGAGGAGGGACCGCTGCGCGAGATGGTCGAGCGTGAGGAGGAGGCGGAACTGCTCGTGGGGGCGCGCTGAAGCGCTGCCCCTCGCTCTGTCGGCGCGACGGCCCCGGCTTCCCCTCCCCGGCGAGCGCTCGGCACGGCCCGCGCCCGACCGGTCAGCCCTGGATCAGCCTCCGGCCCGGAGACGCTCGGCGATCAGCCGCTCGACGACGACGGCGACCCCGTCGTCGTTGTTGGCGACCGTCTGCCCGGAGGCCGCCGCGATCACGTCCGGGTGCGCGTTGCCCATGGCGTACGAACGGCCCGCCCAGGTGAGCATCTCGACGTCGTTCGGCATGTCCCCGAACGCGACGACCTCCTCGTGCGAGATGCCCCGCTCCGCGCAGCACAGGGCAAGCGTGCTGGCCTTGGAGACCTCGGGGCCGCTGATCTCCAGCAGGGCGCTGGGGCTGGAGCGGGTGACGTTGGCACGGTCGCCGATCGCCAGCCGTGCCAGGGTGAGGAAGGCGTCGGGGTCGAGCGTGGGATGGAACGCGAGGATCTTCAGCACCGGCTCCCCGGCCCCCGGAGCGTCCGGCGCCAGGAGCCGCTCGGCCGGCGCGAGGGAGTCGGGGACCTCCAGGTGCATCCTGGGGTACTCCGGCTCCTGGTAGAAGCCGTACGTCTGCTCGATCGCGTACATGGTCCCGGGCGCCGCCTCGCGCAGCAGCCGTACGGCGTCCAGGGCGTTCTCCCGGGCCAGTTCGCGCACCTTCACGAACCGGTGGGCGCCGGGACCGCCGTGCAGATCGACCACGGCGGCGCCGTTGCCGCAGATCGCCAGGCCGTGCCCGTGGACGTGGTCGCTGACGACGTCCATCCAGCGGGCGGGGCGTCCGGTGACGAAGAAGACCTCGATGCCCGCCTTCTCGGCGGCGGCGAGCGCCGCGACGGTGCGCGGGGAGACCGACTTGTCGTCGCGCAGCAGGGTCCCGTCGAGATCGGTGGCGATCAGACGCGGTGGGGTGGCGGCGGTCGGGGTCTCGGGCTGTCGAGTCGCTGAGGTCACCCGGTCATTCTCCCGTACCGCGCCGCACGGCCGTGCGAGAGCCCGCACGGATGAGGCGGGGCCGGACGGCATCCCAGGTCGGCAGGGGTGACCGGGGTCGCGATCGGCCCAGCCGCGCCGCCTCTCCACCGCCTCGGCGGCCTCAGCGCAGCTGCGCCGGGGCCTCCATGGCGATCCGCTCGAAGATCTTCTCGTCCGCGGCGAAGTCGGAGTCCGGGATGGGCCAGTGGATGACGATCTCCGTGAAACCGAGCGCCTGATGGCGACCGGCGAAGTCGACGAAGGCGTCGAGGGACTCCAGCGGCCGGCCGCGGTCCGGGGTGAACCCGGTGAGCAGGATCTTGTCCAGGGTGCTCACATCCCGTCCCAGCGACACGCAGGCGTCGGTGAGCTTCTCGACCTGGCCGCGTACGGCCTCGACCGACTGCGCCGGGGTGCCGTTCTCGAACAGCTTGGGGTCGCCGGTGGTCACCCAGGCCTGGCCGTGGCGCGCGGCGAGCTTCAGGCCGCGCGGACCGGTCGCGGCGACGGCGAAGGGGAGCCGCGGGCGCTGCACACAGCCGGGGATGTTGCGCGCCTCGTGCGCCGAGTAGTAGTCACCCTCGTAGGACACCGAGTCCTCGGTGAGCAGCCGGTCGAGAAGGGGCACGAACTCGGCGAAGCGGTCGGCCCGCTCGCGTGGGGTCCACGGTTCCTGGCCGAGTGCGGTGGCGTCGAAGCCGGTGCCGCCGGCCCCGATACCGAGCGTGACCCGGCCGCCGGAGATGTCGTCCAGCGAGATCAGGTCCTTGGCGAGGGTCACCGGGTGCCGGAAGTTCGGCGAGGTCACCAGGGTGCCCAGGCGCAGTCGCTGGGTGGCGGACGCGGCAGCGGTCAGCGTCGGGATCGCGCCGTACCAGGGACCGTCACGGAAGGTGCGCCAGGACAGGTGGTCATAGGTGTACCCGGTGTGGAAGCCGAGCTGCTCGGCGCGTGTCCAGGACGAACGGCCGCCCTCTTGCCAGCGGCGGTACGGGAGGATCACGGTGCTCAGTCGCAGACTCATGGCTCCGAGCGTATGCGGCGACGGTGTTTCACGTGAAACGGTCACCATGCGCGCCGCAAGGCGTTCAGTGCCCGGCGGGGAAACGCAGGTACCGCGGTGGTACGGCCTTCGTCAGCCAGACCCCGTTCGCGCTCACGTGAAAGACGTGACCGTCGAGGCACATGGCCTGCGCCTCCACGGCGAGCACCACCGGCCGCCCTCGGCGGGCGCCGACCCGGGTCGCGGTCTCCCGGTCGGCGGAGAGGTGCACGTCGTGCCGGTTCATGGCCCGCAGTCCCTCGGCCCGGATGGCATCCACATACCGGGCCACGGTCCCGTGGTAGAGGTAGGGCGGCGGGGTCGCGGGCGGGAGGCCGAGGTCCACGTCGATGCTGTGACCCTGACTGGCGCGGATGCGCGTGCCCTCGACCGCGAAGCGCTTCTTGTCGTTGGCGGCGACGACGTGGTCCAGCTCTTCCCGCGTGAAGCGGAATCCGCCGGCCTCGGCGGCCGCGATGAGCGTCTCGATCTCGACCCAGCCGGCCTCGTCGAGGGACAGGCCGATGCGCTCGGGTTGGTGGCGCAGATGCTTCGAGAGGTACTTCGACACCTTCACGGTGCGTCTTTCATCCATCCGATCAGCATGACGGGCGAGATGCGGATCACGCATGGAGTTTTGTGCGCGATGTTTGGTCCACAGACAACTGTAGTTATCCACAGGCGCGTTGGGGATTCTGTGGACAACAGACAGTGATGACGCCGTAGTTGAGCAACGCGCGCCGATGGCAGTCAGCTTGGGACCGGGGACGCCAAAGAAGTACGGGGAGCGCCGACTTCGGCTCTCCGGCGTTCCCGTCCGCCCAACTCTCCTACAGCGGAGGGTCCACCCGCGCGAGTCGCCTCAACAGCCGCGGCGCGAAACGGGACAGCGCGTACGAAACTCTCGCCTCGGGTGTCACCGGGACCATCGCCTGGTCGCGGACGACGGCACGCAGGATCGCGTCGGCGACCTTCTCCGGCGGGTAGTTGCGCAGCCCGTACAGACGCGCGGAGCGCTGCTGCCGACGCTTCTCCTCCACCGCGTCGACACCGACGAACGTCGCCGTGGCGGTGATGTTGGTGTTGACCAGGCCGGGGCAGACCGCCGTGACTCCGATGTCGTGCCCGGACAGTTCGGCGCGCAGGCATTCGCTCAGCATCAGCACGGCCGCCTTGGACGCGCTGTAGGCCGGCAGCGACCTGGAGGGCTGGAAGGCGGCCGCGGAGGCGGTGTTGACGATGTGGCCCCCCTGGCCCCGATCCGCCATCTGCTTCCCGAAGAGGCGGCAACCGTGAATGACTCCCCACAGGTTGACGTCCAGAACCTTGCGCCAGTCCTCCGGCGTGGTGTCGAGGAACGAACCCGACAGCCCTACGCCCGCGTTGTTCACCAGCACGTCCACCACGCCGTGTTCGGCCAGGACCTTCGCCGCGAGCTGCTCCATCGCCTGCTCGTCGGACACGTCCACCGTCTCCGCCCAGGCGTCCGCGGCACCCGTCAGGCGGGCCGTCTCAGCGGTCCGCGAGGCGCTTTCGGCATCCCGGTCGACGGCGATCACCCGCGCGCCCGCCGCGGCGAACGCGCATGCCGTCGCCCGTCCGATACCACTGCCCGCCCCGGTGACCAGCACCAACTGCCCGCCGAAACGCTCGGCGTACGGACCGGCCGTCTTCGGACCGGCCGTCTTCGGACCGGCCGTCTTGGGACCTGCCGTCTTGGGACCTGCCGCCTTCGGCACGGGCGCCGCCCCTCGCGCATCCCCCTCGGCTTCGACCGAGTTCACGAACTCCGTGATCCAGGAGGCCAGCTGATCCGGGCGCGTGCGCGGCACCCAGTGCTTCGCCGGAAGCGTCCGGCGGGTCAACCGTGGAACCCACAGCTCCAGGTCGTCGTACAGCCGCTCCGACAGGAACGCGTCCCCCAAGGGAATGACGAGCTGTACGGGCACGTGCGCGTGGGCGTCCGGGCGCGGACGACGCAGCCGCGGCCGTACGTTGTCCCGGTACAGCCAGGCACCGTGAGCGGCGTCGGAGGGCAGCGAGGACGTGGGGTAGTCGCCGGCGGGCACCTTCTCCAGCCGCCGCAGGATCCCGGGCCAGCGCTTGCCCAGGGGGCCGCGCCAGGCCAGCTCGGGCAGCACGGGGGTGTGGAGCAGGTACACGTACCAGGACTTCGCGCCCTGGCCGAGGAGTTGGCCGACGCGGCGCGGAGTGGGCCGGCTGAGGCGCCTGTCGATCCAGTGACCGAAGTGGTCGAGGGACGGGCCGGACATCGACGTGAAGGACGCGATCCTGCCCCTGGTCCGCTCGACCGTGACGAACTCCCAGGACTGCACCGAGCCCCAGTCGTGCCCGACCAGATGCACCGGACGGCCGGGGCTGACCGCGTCCACGACCGCGAGGAAGTCGTCCGTCAGCTTCTCCAGGGTGAAGCCGCCCCGCAACGGCCGAGGCGCGCTCGACCGGCCGTGGCCCCGGACGTCGTACAGGACGACATGGAAGCGGCCGGAGAGCCGGGACGCGACCTCGGACCACACTTCCTTGCTGTCCGGATAGCCGTGCACCAGGACGACCGTCGGCCGCCCGGCATCCCCCATTTCGGCCACGCACAGCTCGATCCCGCCGGTCCGCACCCGGCGCTCCCGCGCACCCTCCGGCATCGTCACTTCTCCTCCGTCTTCCCCTGCGCCCGGCACCGCACCCGCGGCAGGTCGTCGTCCCGCCAGGAGGCGCTCTCCTGGCGATCCCGTGCGTCGGTGACCACCAGGACCTCCTCGAACATCGTGCCCGCATCCCGGAACGTGAGAGGGGGTCCGACCGCCCGCACCGGCAGGCCGAAGGCGAGTTCGCGGGTCTGTGACGTCGTCATGCCACCTCGTCCCACCGGTCCGCGCCGACTGCGGTACGTGTCCGTCACGTGACCATGCCGAATCTGGCACTTGTTAGAGAGAGCGTCAATAGGGCGTACGGGACGCCTGGTACCGATGTCATCTAGCTCTCAGGATGGGGAACCCCTACGGTCCCGTACATCTCGAGTCTGAGACGAGGACAGCTCTGCGGTCTGACGACTGACGTGGCCGGCGTCACTATCGTCGTAGTCGTGACTGTGATCGCGACCGAAAGCCTGAGCAAGCGGTTCCCCCGGGTGACCGCTCTCGACCGGCTCTCCATGGACGTCGGACCCGGTGTGACCGGACTCGTCGGTGCCAACGGGGCCGGCAAGTCCACCTTGATCAAAATCCTGCTGGGTCTGTCCCCCGCCTCCGAGGGCCGCGCCGAAGTGCTCGGGCTCGACGTCGCGACCAAGGGCGCCGCCATCCGGGAGCGCGTCGGCTACATGCCGGAACACGACTGCCTGCCGCCCGACGTCTCGGCCACCGAGTTCGTCGTGCACATGGCCCGCATGTCCGGCCTGCCGCCGACCGCCGCGCGGGAGCGCACCGCCGACACCCTGCGCCACGTCGGACTGTACGAGGAGCGCTACCGCCCCATCGGCGGCTACTCGACGGGCATGAAGCAGCGCGTGAAGCTCGCCCAGGCCCTGGTCCACGACCCGAAGCTGGTCTTCCTCGACGAGCCGACCAACGGCCTCGACCCGGTCGGCCGCGACGAGATGCTCGGCCTGATCCGCCGCATCCACACCGACTTCGGGATCTCGGTCCTGGTCACCTCCCACCTGCTGGGCGAACTGGAACGCACCTGCGACCACGTCGTCGTCGTCGACGGCGGCAAGCTCCTGCGGTCCAGCTCCACCACGGACTTCACCCAGACCACCACCACCCTCGCCATCGAGGTCACCGACACGGACGAGCATCCGGACGGTACCCGCACGGTCCGCGAGGCGCTCCACGCGCGCGGGATCGCCGTGCTCGACGCCGACAGCGGCCTGCCCGGCGCGGGCCACGTCCTGCTGCTGACCGCCCAGGGCGAGGACACCTACGACGTCGTACGGGACGTGGTCGCCGACCTGGGCCTCGGCCTGGTGCGCATGGAACAGCGCCGGCACCACATCTCCGAGGTCTTCCACGACAGTGACCAGCAGCGGAAGGAGGCCGTCGGCCATGGCAGTTGAGCACCCGGTGACCGCCCCCTCGGGCGACCAGACCCGCATCCACAACATCGGCTACCGCAGTTACGACGGCCCGCGCCTGGGCCGCGCCTACGCCCGCCGCTCCCTCTACTCGCAGTCCCTGCGCGGCGCCTACGGCCTCGGCCGCTCGGTGAAGTCCAAGGTGCTTCCCATGCTGCTGTTCGTGGTGATGTGCGTGCCCGCGGCCATCATGGTCGCCGTCGCGGTCGCCACGAAGACCAAGGAACTCCCGCTCGAATACACCCGCTACGCGATCGTCATGCAGGCCGTCATCAGCCTCTACGTCGCCTCGCAGGCACCGCAGTCCGTCTCGCGCGACCTGCGCTTCAAGACGGTGCCGCTCTACTTCTCCCGGCCGATCGAGACCGCCGACTACGTCCGCGCCAAGTTCGCGGCGCTCGCCTCCGCCCTGTTCATCCTCACGGCCGCACCCCTGCTGGTGCTCTACGTGGGCGCCCTGCTGGCCAAGCTCGACTTCGCCGACCAGACCGAGGGATTCGCCCAGGGACTCGTCTCCGTGGCACTGCTCTCGCTGCTCTTCGCCGGCCTGGGCCTGGTCATCGCGGCGGTCACCCCGCGCCGCGGCTTCGGCATCGCGGCCGTCATCGCCGTCCTGACCATCTCCTACGGCGCCGTCTCCACGCTCCAGGCCATCGCCGACGCCCAGGGCAGTGCCGGAGCCATCCCCTGGATCGGGCTGTTCTCGCCGGTCACCCTCATCGACGGCGTGCAGTCGGCGTTCCTCGGCGCCGATTCCGCCGCTCCGGGCGGCATCGGCCCCTCCAACGGGGAGGGCGCCGTCTACGTCCTCGTCTGCCTGGGCCTGATCGCCGCGTGCTACGGCCTCCTGATGCGCCGCTACAAGAAGGTGGGACTGTGACCACGCTCTCCCTCGACCACGTCTCCCGCTGGTTCGGCAACGTGGTCGCCGTCAACGACATCACCATGACCGTCGGCCCCGGAGTCACGGGCCTCCTCGGCCCCAACGGCGCCGGGAAGTCCACCCTCATCAACATGATGGGCGGCTTCCTCGCCCCCTCCACCGGCACCGTCACCCTCGACGGCCAGCAGGTCTGGCGCAACGAGGGCATCTACCGGCACATCGGGATCGTCCCCGAGCGCGAAGCCATGTACGACTTCCTCACCGGCCGGGAGTTCGTCGTCGCCAACGCCGAGCTGCACGGCCTCGGCGCCAAGGCCGCGCAGAAGGCCCTGGCCACGGTCGAGATGGAGTACGCGCAGGACCGCAAGATCGAGACGTACTCCAAGGGCATGCGCCAGCGTGTGAAGATGGCCAGCGCCCTCGTGCACGACCCGTCGCTGCTCCTGCTGGACGAGCCCTTCAACGGCATGGACCCGCGCCAGCGCATGCAGCTCATGGACCTGCTGCGGCGCATGGGCGACGAGGGCCGCACGGTGCTGTTCTCCTCGCACATCCTCGAGGAGGTCGAGCAACTGGCCTGGCACATCGAGGTCGTCGTCGCCGGACGCCACGCGGCCAGCGGCGACTTCCGCAAGATCCGCCGGCTCATGACCGACCGACCGCACCGCTACCTCGTGCGTTCCAGCGACGACCGCGCCCTCGCGGCCGCGCTGATCGCCGACCCGTCGACCGCAGGCATCGAGGTCGACCTCGCCGAGGGAGCCCTGCGCATCCAGGCCGTCGACTTCGCCCGCTTCACCTCACTGCTGCCACGGGTCGCCAGGGACCACGGCATCAGACTGCTCACGGTCTCGCCGTCCGACGAGTCCCTCGAGTCCGTGTTCTCGTACCTGGTCGCGGCGTAGGAGGCCGAAGATGTACGACCCCACAGTCGCCCGACTCACGTACCGGGCCCTGCTCGGCCGACGCCGGGCCCTCATCCTCGGCGCGCTGCCGTTGCTGCTGATCGCCATCTCGGTGGTGGTGCGCGGCCTCGCCGGCGCGGACGACCAGACCGCGTCCGACCTGCTCGGCGGCCTCGCGCTCGCCACCATGGTGCCGATCATCGGCGTCATCGCCGGCACGGGCGCGATCGGGCCGGAGATCGACGACGGCTCCGTGGTCTATCTGCTGTCCAAGCCGCTGAAGCGGCCGACGATCATCTTCACCAAACTCATCGTCGCCATCGCGGTGACGATGGTGTTCTCCGCTCTGCCCACCCTGATCGCCGGGTTCATCCTCAACGGCAACGGCCAGCAGATCGCCGTCGCCTACACGGTCGCCGCGCTGGTGTCCTCCATCGCCTACGCGGCACTGTTCCTGCTGCTGGGCACGGTCTCCCGGCACGCGGTGGTCTTCGGCCTCGTCTACGCCCTCGTCTGGGAGGCGCTGTTCGGTTCGCTGGTGCCGGGCGCGCGCACGCTCAGCGTCCAGCAGTGGTCGCTGGCCGTCGCCGACAAGGTCGCCGGCGGCGACCTGATCACCTCGGACGTCGGGCTGACCACGGCGACCGTCCTGCTGGTGGCGGTGACGGTGCTGGCCACCTGGTACGCGGGACAGAAGCTGCGGGCGTTGACGCTGGCGGGGGAGGAGTAGGACGGCGGGACTCCCTGCCAGGGCCCTCACACCGGCCGCGGCAGGGACTTCGGCATCGGCTTCGGCAGGGCTGCCGGGGCTTCTGACGGGGGCTTGATCTCCGTCCGGGCACACTGGGCCGACGGATACGGCCGTGGGAACGGCGGGAGGTCGGGATGGCGGACGAATCGGCGCGGTTCGGCGATCGTGAGCGCGGGGAGGACCCCGGGCCGTCGGAAGCAGGGACGCCGGACCCGGCCGTGGAGCGGCGGGTCCCGGAGCAGGGCTCGCACGACGGCTTGGGAGATGTCGTCCTCGACGAGGACTTCGTACGGTCCGCCGAGACCTCAGAGCCGTCCGCCCGTGCACGGATGCTCGCCGCGCGCTGGCGTGCGCAGGAACCCGAGCCCCAGCCCTGGCGCTCGGACGAACCGCCGGCGGGGTGGTTCTTCAGCAAGGCGCGCCGACGCAGGTGGCGCCGCCGGTAGGGCGGCGACGGACGAGGTCGACTCGGTCGGGTGGGAACCCACGGAGTCCGTCACTCGCACAGACGTTTTATTCGGTGGCGTCCAACTCGGTGCGTGGGCAGGATGGTTGTTGTCCGAAGCGCCGGGAGTCCGGCGCCACACGCTGGGAGAGGAGCTGGGCGATGCCCATGCACGGCAGTACGTCCAGCTCCCGACAGGGCAGCCGACGGCGGTCTCCGGAGTAGTTACCCCTCCCAGGAGTCCGCCCTACGGGGAGCTGCCCGGGGCGGCCGCTTCGAGCACGCGATGTCGCTCTCGCGTGAGGCCGCCCACCCGGAGGATTGGCCGAGTGGCAAGGCACCGGCTTGCTAAGCCGTGGTCGGGGGAAACCCCGCGCACGTTCGATCCGTGCATCCTCCGCGAGACGTTGTCACTTTGACCGGGCCGGGGATTGTGGCCTGGGGTATGTCGAGAGGGCTCTGGGCGGATGCCGCCGGGCTGGGGGAAGGGGTCTGGTGGAGGGGAGGGCGGTCGGGTGCGAGTGCGTCGTGGCTGGTCGCGCAGTTCCCCGCGCCCCCTGGCGCCTGCGGCGATCCCCGGTGGCTCTCGTCCCCTGGTGCCTGCGGCGGCCCCCGGTGGCTCTGGCGTCGGCGACGATTGGCGGCGGAAATCTGGTGCCTGTGGCGAGTTTCGGCGGCTCTGGCGCCCGTAGCTGTTCTCGGTGGCCCTGCGCCTGGCGCCCCAGGCGATACTCGGCGGCCTGATGGCCTGATGGCCTGATGGCCTGGCGGCCTGGCGGCCTGGCGGCCTGGCGGCCTGGCGGCCTGACGGGTCTGTGCGGGGCTGCGTCGCGCTGCTTGCGGGTTGTGTTTCGTGGCTGTGCGGGGCCTGTCCGCGGGTTGCCGGGCGGTGTGCCTCGCGCCCGGCTATCCCAGCAGTCTTTCCAGGACCACCGCGATGCCGTCCTCATCGTGGGAAGTGGTCAGTTCGTCGGCCACTGCCTTCAGTTCCGGGTGGGCGTTGGCCATGGCCACGCTTCTGGCGGACCAGGCGAACATGGGGATGTCGTTGGGCATGTCACCGAAGGCGATCGTGTCCGCGGCCTTCAGGCCGAGGCGGCGGGCCGCCAGGGAGAGGCCGGTGGCCTTGGACAGGCCCAGGGGGAGCAGTTCCACGATCCCCGCGCCGGCCATCGCGACCGTGACGAAACCGCCTGCGGCCCGGCGGGCCGCCTCGGCCAGCTCGTCGTCCGACAGCTCCGGATGCTGGACGTAGATCTTGTTCAGCGGGGCCGCCCAGAGATCCGACGCGTCGGTGAACGGCGTCGACGGGAGCCTGCCGGTGACCGCGTAACCGGGGCCGACCAGCACCTCCCCTTCCAGCCCGTCCCGGCTCGCCGCCAGGTGGAGCGGGCCGACCTCCGCCTCGATCTTGGCCAGTGCCACCCCGGCCAGCTGCCGGTCCAGGGTCACCGAGGTCAGCAGGCGGTGCGTGCCGGCGTCGTAGACCTGGGCGCCCTGACCGCAGACGGCGAGGCCGTCGTAGCCGAGGTCGTCGAGGATGTGCCGGGTCCACGGGACGCCACGGCCGGTCACGACGATGTGGGCCGCGCCCGCCGCGGTGGCCGCGGCGAGGGCGTCACGGGTGCGACGGGAGATCGACTCGTCGGAGCGCAGCAGCGTCCCGTCCAGGTCGGTGGCGATCAGCCGGTACGGAAAGCCCGGGGCGGCGGCCTCGCTCACTTGGCCACCGGCTCCAGGACTTCTCGGCCACCGAGGTAGGGGCGCAGCACCTCGGGCACGCGCACGGAGCCGTCGGCCTGCTGGTGGTTCTCCAGGATCGCCACGATCGTGCGCGGTACGGCGCACAGGGTGCCGTTGAGGGTGGCCAGCGGGCGGACCTGCTTGCCCTCGCGGACGCGGATCGACAGGCGGCGGGACTGGAACTCGGTGCAGTCCGAGGTCGAGGTCAGCTCGCGGTACTTGCCCTGGGTCGGGATCCAGGCCTCGCAGTCGAACTTGCGCGCGGCCGACGAACCGAGGTCACCGGAGGCGACGTCGATCACGCGGAACGGCAGCTCCAGCGAGGTCAGCCACTGCTTCTCCCACTCCAGCAGACGCTGGTGCTCGGCCTGCGAGTCCTCCGGGGTGACGTAGGTGAACATCTCCACCTTGTCGAACTGGTGGACGCGGAAGATGCCCTTGGTGTCCTTGCCGTGCGAGCCGGCCTCGCGGCGGAAGCACGGGGAGAAGCCCGCGTAGCGCAGCGGCAGCCGCTCGGCGTCGATGATCTCGTCCATGTGGTACGCCGCGAGGGCGACCTCGGAGGTGCCGACGAGGTAGAGGTCGTCCTTGTCGAGGTGGTAGACGTCCTGGGCCGCCTGGCCGAGGAAGCCGGTGCCCGCCATGGACTGCGGGCGGACCAGGGCCGGCGTCAGCATCGGCGTGAAGCCGGCGGCCGTGGCCTGGGCGATCGCCGCGTTGACCAGGGCCAGCTCCAGCAGGGCGCCGATGCCGGTGAGGAAGTAGAAACGCGATCCGGAGACCTTCGCGCCGCGCTCGACGTCGATGGCGCCGAGCAGCTGACCCAGCTCCAGGTGGTCCTTGGGCTCGAAGCCCTCGGCGCCGAAGTCGCGGATCGTGCCGTGCGTCTCCAGCTCGACGAAGTCCTCCTCGCCGCCCACGGGCACCTCGGGGTGCACGAGGTTGCTGAGCCGGAGGGCGAGTTCCTGGGTCTCCGTGTCGGCGGCGTCGCGCGTGGCGTCGGCGGCCTTGACGTCGGCGGCGAGCTGGCCCGCCTTCTTCAGCAGCTCGGCCTTCTCGTCCGGAGACGCCTTGGGGATGAGCTTGCCGAGCGCCCTCTGTTCGGCACGCAGCTCGTCGAAGCGGACGCCGGACGACCTGCGCCGCTCGTCGGCGGACAGGAGAGCGTCGACGAGCGCGACATCCTCTCCACGGGCGCGCTGGGAGGCGCGCACACGGTCGGGGTCCTCACGAAGCAGGCGAAGGTCAATCACGTGGTCAAGGCTACCGGTGCGGGGTGACGCCTCACGACTCACTATTGCGTAACACGCCTTACGGACCGTTATGAGGGAATTGCCCTATGTGGGCGCAGACTGTTTCCCGCGTCAATGGAGTGTGCCCGGCTGCCTGGTCGGGGCGTCCTGCGGCAGGGTGTTGACTCTATTTCCTTGTCCGGAGGGGGACTTGGGTGGGTGGTTGTCCACAGGAATCTGCCTACCGGGAAAGTTATCCACAGGCTGTGCGAAAGATCTGTGGACATGGGAATTGATCATTCCGAGGAGCGGCCGCGGGTGGGTGAATTCCTTGATCAAACGTCGTCCGCACCCGCTTTCGGGTGGAAATGGGTCCCCCCAAGGGATTGATCGAAGGAAACAGGTGGACGAAGGGTGACCTGTCGAGCCAGAGCCCGTTGGGGAGCCTGTGGGGCGATTTGTCGACCGAATGACCCTTCGGTGTCGACTTGTCCCCAGGTCGAGATGGCGTCCTGTGGATAACTCCTGTGGATAACGAAGATATGCAGGTAGGACCAGTCAAAAGGCGCGCATGAGGCGTGCACAAGGCGCATGACACGGCGGTGCAGGACGGGCGGAGGGCAGATAGGAGCCGCGTGTCGACTTCCCGTAGAGCCGCGTGCGACTTCCCGTAACCCGGTCGGCTACGAGCGGACTCGGTCCGACTCAGTCCGCCTCGGTCCGGCCCGGTCGATCCGGTCGATCCGGTCGATCCGGACTAGAACCGGCCGTCCTGGCAGCGCGTGACCCATTCCGCCGCCGCCATGAACTCGCCCTCCGAGGTCCCCGGCAGCGGCGTCCGCACCTGGGCCGCGGTGACGTCCGCGCGGGGGTACGAGCCGAGGAAACGGACATCGCGGCAGATGCGCTTCAGGCCCATGAGGGCCTCGGCCATCCGGCGCTCCGAGATGTGACCGGCCGCGTCGATGCAGAAGCAGTAGTTGCCGATACCGGCGCCGGTCGGCCTCGACTGGAGCACCATCAGGTTGATGCCACGGGTGGCGAACTCGCCCAGCAGGTCGCGCAGCCCACCCGGGTGGTCGTCTCGCTGCCACAGCACCACGGACGTCTTGTCCGCGCCGGTCGGCGCGGCGGGCCGGGCGGGGCGGCCCACCAGCACGAAGCGCGTCTGCGCGTTCTCCGCGTCGTGGATCTCGGTCTCCAGCGCCTCGAGGCCGTACCGGGCTGCCGCGAACTCGCCCGCGAAGGCGGCGTCGTAACGGCCTTCCTGGACCAGGCGGGCGGCGTCCGCGTTCGAGGCGGCCGACTCCCACACGGCGTCCGGGAGATGGGTCTTCAGCCAGTTGCGCACCTGTGGCTGCGCGGCCGGGTGAGCCGAGACCGTCTTGATCTCGGACAGTTTCGTACCCGGCCTGACCAGCAGCGCGAAGGTGATCGACAGCAGCACCTCGCGGTAGATCATCAGCGGTGTGCCCGCGACCAGCTCGTCGAGGGTCGTGGTGATCCCGCCCTCTACCGAGTTCTCGATCGGCACGAAAGCGGCCTCGGCCTCGCCGGTGCGGACCGCGTCGAGAGCGGACTGCACGGACACATACGGGATCAGCTGCCGGGTGGCCGCCTCCGGAAGCGTGCGCAGGGCGACCTCCGTGAAGGTGCCCTCGGGGCCGAGATACGCATAGCTCGCTGGCATGACCTCACCCTAATGGGCCTTGCGGAGTGGGGAGCCCGCGTCTCACGTGCGCCCCTCACGCGAGTGAACCGGCGTGACCTGCGCCCGGCGTGTCTCAGCCCTCCAGCAGCCGCTGCCCCACGTACTCGCCCTGGGCCGCACCGCCCGGCACCGCGAACAGACCGCTCGACTCATGGCGGATGTACTTCGACAGCGCGTCCCCGCGGTCCAGCTTGCGCTGCACGGTGACGAAACCGCGCAGTGGATCGGCCTGCCAGCAGACGAACAGCAGCCCCGCGTCCGGCACCCCGTCGGCGTCGATGCCGTCGTGGTAGGAGAACGGCCGGCGCAGCATCGCCGCGCCCCCGTTCTGGTCGGGGCGCGTGATCCGGGCGTGGGCGTTGATCGGGACGACGAGATCGCCGTGGGCGTCGGTCTTCTCCAGGTCCATCTCGGCCGTCTCGGTGCCGCCGGACAGGGGGGCCCCGTCGGACTTGCGGCGCCCGATGACCTGCTCCTGGGCCTTGACCGACAACTGCTCCCAGTCGTCGAGGAGCATGCGGATCCGGCGTACGACGGCGTAGGAGCCGTTGGCCATCCAGGCCGGGTCGTTCGAGCCCGACTCCGGCACGAAGATCCGCTTGTCGAAGTCGGCCTCCGTCGGCTTCGGATTGCGGGTGCCGTCCATCTGGCCCATGAGATTCCTGGCCGTCATGGGGTGGACGGTCGCGCCCGGCGTCCGGTTGAAGCCGTTCATCTGCCAGCGGACCTTCGCCGCGCTGCCCGCGTCCTTCTGGATCGCGCGCAGGGCGTGGAAGGCCACCAGGGCGTCGTCCGCCCCGATCTGCACCCACAGGTCCCCGTCGCTGCGGTTCTTGTCGAGCTGGTCCGACGAGAAGTCGGGCAGCGGGTCCAGGGCGACCGGCCGCTGGTTCTCCAGGCCGGTGCGGGCGAAGAAGCTGTGGCCGAAGCCGAAGGTGATCGTGAGCGAGGACGGGCCCGCGTCCCGTGCCACATCCGTGTCGTCCTGCGCCGCGGGCTCGCCCGCCATCAGTCGCCGGGCCGTCTCCGACCAGCGGCGCAGCAGTGCCACGGCCTCCTTGCGGCCCGCGCCGGCCGCGAGGTCGAAGGCGACCAGGTGGCCGCGGGCCTGTAGTCCCTGGGTGATGCCGGGCTGATGTTTCACGTGGAACATCGCCCGGCCGGACCCGATCGAGGACAGCGGGGTGGCCGGCGTGGGAGCCGCGGCATAACCGACGGCCCCACCCGCGGCGCCGACCACCAGCCCGGTGGCCCCGGCGGTGCCCAGCAGCCTGCGTCGCGTCAGGCCCGCGCTGGGCGTCTCGGGGGACAGGGACTTGTCCGGGGCCTTGGGGAGGGTCTGGTCAGACATGGATGGTTCAGCCGATCTGCGCGTTCTTGGAGACGGTCACCTGGTCGATGTCGGAGGTCCGCACGGTCACGGCGATCTGCCATTCGCCGGCCATGGGGATCTGGACTCCGTTCGCCGACCAGTGGCCGGTGGTGATGTGGTCGGGGCTGACAGGCAGCGGCCCGATCTTCTTGGCTTCGAGGGTGAAGGCGACCTGCACCTCGGGCACGTCGAAGGCGCGCCCGTTGGGCCGGGTCACGTAGACGTGCATCTCGTTTGCGCCGGTCCGCGCGGGGTCGATGTCGACGCTGACGACGCCCTTGCCGTCCGTGCCGCCGGTGTCGAAGGACATGTCCAGCGTCACGGCCCCCGAGGTGTCCGACGAGGCCGAGGACGAGGAAGCCGCCGTAGCGGCCTTGGCGTCCTGCTCCGTCCGGCCCGGCTCGGTGGAGGTCAACGCCGTGGTGACGGCGAGCAGGACGACGGCGACGCCGGCCTCGGCGAGCACCGAGCGGCGCAGCCCGAGCCGGTGGGGGTCGGCGTCGCGCCGCCGCTTCTGCCGCGCCGCATCCACGGCGGCCCGCTGCCGCGCGAGCTGAGCGGCCCGCTTGCCGTCCACGGAATCCGACGCGGAGCCGGAACCCGACGCGGAGCCGGAACCCGACGCGGAGCCGGTGCCCGACCCGGACACCACCCCATCATCGTCAGTGCTCCCAGTGGCGCCCTCGGCCTCGTCCCCTGCGGTGCCCTCGGCCCCGTTCTCAGAGAACGCCCGCCTGGCGGCCGGCTCCGTGACCGTGGCGGAGACCTCCGACACCCGCGTCTCCCCCGCGGTCGACGCCTTTCCCGCGGCGAACGCCTTCGCCCCAGCTGTCGCCGTCTCCCCGTCGGCGGTCTCCCCGTCCGCTGCCTCGCCCTGCGCCGTCTCTCCCTGTGGCGTGTTCGCCGGTGCCTTTCGCGCTCGTGTCGTCCTGGTCCCGGTCGTCTCCCCCAGCCGGTCGGTCCACCGCCGTGAGATCCAGGCGAGGCCGACGAGCAGTGCCACGAGGCCGATCTTGATGAGCAGGAGCTGCCCGTAGCGGGTCTCGGTGAAGGCGGACCAGGAGCCGAGCTGGCGCCACGACTGGTAGACGCCGGTCACGACGAGGGCGACGACGCTGCCGAAGGCGACCCGTGAGAACCGGTGGACGGCCGACGTCTCCACCGGGGTGTCACCCCGGTAGAGCGCCACGAGCAGTGCGCCCAGCCCGCCGAGCCAGGTGGCGACGGCCAGCAGATGGACGATGTCCACCGGCATCGCGATGCCCGGCTGGAGCCCGGTGGAGGCGTGCTCGGCCATCGCCCAGCTCGCCGCGAGGCCGGCCGCCACGACGGTCCCACCGACGGCGAGGCCGAAGGTCAGGTCCCGCTTCTCCTCGCCCTCCCGCTTGTCGTACGCGCCGAAGAGCACGGCGATGAACAGCGCGGCCGCGGCGAGCAGCAGCAGCCGGGAGACGAGCGCGGCACCCGTCTTGGTCTGGAGGACGTCCCCGAGCAGTTCGAGGTCGAAGACGTCGCCGACCTTGCCGGAGCCGGTGTAGGAGCCGCGCAGGATCAGCAGGAAGAGTGTGGCGGAGGTGAGCGCGAGCCAGCCGGAGACGACGAGCCGCTGCAGCGCGCGCACACCGCTGCCGCCGGGCCAGCAGCCCAGGACGAACGCGGCCCCGCCGACCATGACGATGAACCCGGCGTACGACAGGTACCGCCCGAAGCCGTACAGCCCGCCGACGACTCCGCCGCCGGCCTCCCGCGCGGTCGCCGGGACGCTGGTCGCGGAGGGGGCGCCGATGGAGAAGGTGTAGGCGCCGGCGACGGGATGGCTGTCGGCGGACACCACCTGGTAGGTCACGGTGTAGGTGCCGTCGGGCAGCCCCGAGTGCAGCGGGACGGCGTAGGTGGTGCCGCCGACCGCGGACGGCTTGCCGGTGTCGACGCGTTTGCCCTTGGGGTCGAGCACGCGCACCGCGTCGGTGCCCGTGGAGACCTGCTCGGAGAAGGTCAGTGAGACCTGGGTGGGCGCCTTGTCGACCACCGTCCCCTGCGCGGGGTCGCTGCCGGTCAGCGCGGCGTGCGCGGAGGCCTGTCCGGCGCCGGCGAGGAGTACGCCGGTGACGGCCAGGAACAGCAGCACCAGCATCCGGATTCTGGGGGCGATGGTCGTGGGCAAGGCGGTCCCTCCCTCAGTTTCCGTTGTCCGGGGTGTAGGTGGCGGATTCCACCGGCATCTCGACCTCGACGGTCCCGGAGTGGGCGAAGTGCAGTTCCACGGTCACCTTCTCGCCCTGCAGCGGCTTCCGCTTCAGCTTCTCGAACATCAGGTGGTCCCCTCCGCTGGCCAGTCGGACCCGGCCGCCCGCCGGTACCTCCAGGGAGTCGACCTCCCGCATGGTTCCGTCGACGGTCTCGTGGACGGTGACGCTGCCCGCGACATCGCTGGTAACGGAGGTCAGCTCGTCCGCGGTGCCGCCCTTGTTGGTGATCGTCAGGAAGCCCGCGGCCATGGAGTCGGAGACCGGTTGCGGCATGTAGGCCGAGCTGACGGACAGCTCGGCCGCCGAGGAGCCGGAACCGGAGCCGCAGCCCGCGAGGACGAGGGCGGCGGTCAGCGCGGCGGCGCGGGCGGCGGACCGCTTCACGGGTTCTGCCCCTTGACGATCCTGGGGAGGTCCTTGGTGTAGTCGTCGACCGTGGCGTCCTCGCCGTAGAGCAGGTAGCCGCCGTCGTTCTTCGGCGAGAAGGCGATGACCTGGGTGCCGTGGGTGGAGACGATCTTGCCGTTCTTGTCCTTGTGCGGCGGCTCGATGGAGATGCCGAGGCTGCGTGCGGCGGTCTGGACGGTGGCGAAGTCACCGGTCAGGCCGACCACCTGGGAGTCGATGCCCTTGAGCCAGGCGCCGAGTGCGGCCGGGGTGTCGCGGTCCGGGTCGGTGGTGACGAACACGACGCGCAGGGCGTCCTGGTCCGCCTTGGACAGCTGCTTCTTCGCGACGGCGATGTTGTTCATCGTCAGCGGGCAGACGTCCGGGCAGTGGGTGTAGCCGAAGTACACCAGCGTCGGCCGGCCCGCGGTCTCCTTGCGGAGGTCGTAGGGCTTGCCCTGGGTGTCGGTCAGTACCAGGTCCGGCTTGGTGAAGGGCTGGTCGAGCACGGTCACGGCCTGCTGCGAGGAGTCCTCGGAGACGACCGCGACAGGGGTGGAGCCGCTGTCACCGCTGTCGTCGCCGGCGCAGGCGGAGAGGGTGAGAGTGGCCGCGGCGAGCAGCGCGGCCGCGGCGAACGTCTTCTTGCGCATAGAGAAATGTCCCAGTTGTGTGAACTCCGGTGCGCACCGGGGGCTCGGGCGGCCCCCGGTGCGCACCGCGGACGAGCAGACCTCAGGAGGCGTCGGTGGCCCGGCGGCGGCCGGCGAGCACGCCGTAGGCCACGCCCGCGGCACCGACGACGATGCCGACGACGCCCAGGACGCGGGCGGTGGTGTCGGTGCCGTCGGAGGAGTCGGAGGCCTCGGTGGTGGTGGCGGCCGGCTCGGCGTCGCCGGACTTCTCGGACGACTCACCGGACGTCTCCTCGGCGGACGCACCGTGGGAGTGACCTTCGTCGGCGGCGGAGAGGGCGAGCACCGGGGCCGGGTTCTCCGGCTCCTCGGCGCCCTCCTTCGGCACCTCGATCCAGCGCACGACCTCCTTGTTGGAGTACGTCTGGATCGCCTTGAAGACGATCTGGTCGGCGTTCTCCGGCAGCGCGCCCACGGAGACCGGGAACTGCTGGACGAAGCCGGGCTCGATGCCCTTGTCCTCGGCGGTCCAGGTCACCTTGGAGACGGCCTCGGCGATCTGTCGGCCGTGCACCTCCAGCGGCTTGGCCAGCTTGCTCTTGGTGATCGTGATCTTCCAGCCCTCGATCTTCTCCGGCATCACCGAGGAGAGCGGGGTGTCGGCCGGGAAGTTGACCTCCAGCCGGGTGGTCGAGGCGTTGTCGCGCTCGTTGGGGACGCGGAAGTTCACGAGGGCGTAGCCGCCCTTGGCGGCGGTGCCCTCCGGCTGCACGCTGACGTGCGCGAAGGCGGGCGAGGACAGGACGAGAACGGCGGAACCGGCGACGCCGACGGCGCCGACGAGGCGAGAGACGTTCAGCACGCGCTTCGAGACAGGCTTCTTCTGGACGGGCTTCATGACGGTGAGCACTCCACTTCGAGTGAGTACGACGGTGAGATGCGTCGTGTGAGATGCGTCGTGTGAGGTACGACGGGTGAGGTACGACCGTGAGGGTCGGGCGTGGACGCGGAAGCGTGCGCACGCGCGCGTGCCGCACGACGGCGGCCGCCCCCTCGTGAAGTGGAGTGCTGGTCGCGTCGTGTCAGGCAGCGAGGCCGAGGCCGGTGGCGGCCGGTGGGCCGCGCCTGATCACCGTGTGCTGGAGCGCCTCGGCGGGCGGCTTGGGGGAAGGGAGCAGTGCGGTGCGCGGAACGCGCGGACCCGTCTGGGGCAGGGCGGGCAGTCCGGCGAGCAGGGCGCGCACCAGGGCGAGCGCTCCGCGCAGGGACCGTACGCACGCGGCCTCGGCGACACCGTGCGTGGACAGGTGGGTCAGCCGCAGCAGGGCCGAGTCGCCGCGCCGCAGCAGCCATCCGGTGGCGACGGCCGCCAGGACGTGACCGAGCAGCATCGGCAGGGAGGGCAGCAGCGACATCGACGAGCCCGCGGTGCCGGCCATGGCGTCGGCCGGATGGTGCATGGACCCCATGCCGCTACCGGCGCCGTCTCCGGCCGGCTGGAGCCGGGCCTCGACCAGGATCTTCTGCGCCTGTGCGGGGTTCAAGGCCGCGGCGGTGGCCCCGCACACGAGCCGTGCCGCCCGTTGGACCAGCGCGGCGTCGGAGGTGGCGGTCGTGGTCGACGCGGCGGCCGCCGTACCGTGCTGCCCGAGGCCGAACAGCGTGTGCAGGACGGCCTGACCGACGGCGAGCAGGGCCGCGATGCCCGGCAGTGAACGTTCGCGCCCGGCGAGCGGCAGAACGACCGCGAGGGCCCCCAGGAATCCGGCGCCCAGCGTCCACAGGGGGACGGCGGCGCAGGCGGCCAGGGTGTGACCGGCCCCGGCCAGCACGACGCAGACCGCGGCGAACACCGCGGCCCGCAGCAGCCGGAGAGTGCCTCCGGAGTGCGCCGTGCGCTGGTGGGGGTCAGTCATGGCGGGCTCATCATCGCACTGGCCGGAGGGCGGCCGTACGTCAGGTCCGCGAGACCGCCCGACCCGGAAGATCACCTTCTGATACGACGGGTATGACTGATGCCCCTGAGTCACGCATACACCGTTTTTTGTGGCCCACACATCCCCCATATGGGCGGCGTCTCACGGAATTCGCGCTTACTTACGGTTCATGGCGGTAATACGTATCGGTATGTCGAGCCGCGGCCTGGAGGCTGGAGCATGAGCATCTGGTGGTCACTCCATCTGCGGCGCGAGGCTGCGAGCGTGCCGCTGGCCCGCCGCCTGCTGCTCGGCACGATGGAGACGGCGGGTGTCGACCCCGACGTCTCGTACGACCTCTCCGTCGCCCTGAGCGAGGCCTGCGCCAACGCCGTCGAGCACGGCGGGAAGAGCGCGGCGCACGGCGGCTGTGCGGAGGCCTACCGGGTCACCGCCTATCTCGACGGCGAGAAGTGCCGTATCGAGGTCGCCGACTCGGGCCCCGGTTTCACGGCCGAATGTCCCGCCCCCACCCACGCCCGCGCGGACGCCGAGGCGGGCCGCGGCCTGTACCTCATCCGGGAACTCGCCGACCACGTCCACTTCGGCAACGAGCCGGGCCGCGGTGGGGCCGTGGTGAGCTTCGACAAGATCCTCAAGTGGCGCAACGGCGCCCCCCTCATGGCGGTCTGAGCAGCCGTCGGCGGCCCGCTCCGGCCCCGCGGCACTCACAGCCGTTTGCCAGCCGCCGCTCACGTCCCTGACGGGTGGCGTCCCTACCTTTCGTGTACATGACGGGAAACCACAAGGACACCTCCATCACCCGGCGCCGCGCCCTCGCGGTGACCGGTGGCACGGTCGCGGCCGGCGGCCTCGCCGTCGCCGGCTACCAGTCGGCGTTCGCCGACACCACGACGGGAACGGAAGCGACGACGGCCGCCACCACGGCGTCGGCGACCTCGACCGGCGGCACCTGCATGACGCTGATGTCGAGCGTCACCGAGGGGCCGTACTACCTCGACGGTGCCTTGGTGCGCAAGGACATCACCGAGGGCAAGAGCGGCGTCCCGCTGACCCTGCGCCTGACCGTCGTGGACGCCACCGACGGATGCACCCCGGTCCCCGGCGCGGCCGTGGAGATCTGGCACTGCGACGCGTGGGGCTACTACTCCGGCTACACCACCGCCAACCCGGGCGGCTCGGCCCCGGCCGAGAGCGAGGACGGGTCGACCGCCGACGACGGCACCTACCTGCGTGGCTACCAGATCGCCAACGCCAACGGAGTCGTCAAGTTCGAGACGATCTTCCCCGGCTGGTACACGCCCCGCACCTGCCACATCCACCTCAAGGTCCACACCGGCGGCGAGAAGGAGGACGGCACCTACGAGGGCGGCAAGGTCAACCACACCGGCCAGCTGTTCTTCGCCGACGACATCGCCGAGGAGATCTTCACGCTGGCGCCCTACGCCCGGCACTCCGGCACCTACACCAGGCTCGACGACGACATGGTCTACGACGGTGGCGGCGCCTCCAGCGGCCTGCTCACCCTCAAGCCCGTCAAGAAGGCCGACCCCTCCAAGGGCTACAAGGGCTCCCTGACCCTCGGCGTGGACCCGGACGCCGAGAGCACCGGCGCCGGCAGCGGCGGTGGCGGCACTCCCCCGACCGGCACCCCGCCTAGCGGAGCCCCGACCGGCACCCCGCCGAGCGGAGCCCCCACGGCCTCCGCGTCCTCGTAGGGCACGGCGATGACCAGCCGCGAGGACGAGACGCTCGCGCGGGCGGCCGTGGCCGCGCTGACCGGCCAGCTGACCCTGGCTCCCAAACCCGGGCTGCCCGATCCGCGCGACCTCGCCGCCCGCGTCACCCGCCGCGACCACCGTGGGCTGCGCTGGTCGGCGAAGGCGCTCGCGCCCGGCCTCGCGGCGATGGCGGCCGCCGCCCGCCGCACCGGTGAACCCACACCGCGGCTGCGGGCCGAACTGGGCGCGATCGGGCGGTGCGCCGAGCACTCGGTGGGGCTGGCCGGCGGCGGCCACCGGGGCGCGCTGTGGACCCTCGGGCTGCTGGTGTCGGCGGCCGCGCTGGACCCGCGGGCGCGGGGCGCCGAGGTCACCCACACCGCCAAGCGCATCGCCGCGCACACCGACCGGGGCGCCCCGCGCCGCCCGACGCGCGGCTCGACGGTGTCGGCGACGTACGGCGCGGCCGGCGCCCGGGGCGAGGCGCGGGCCGGGTTCCCGCACGTCCGGCGGGCACTGACCGCCCTCGCCGAAGCCCGCTCGGCCGGTGCCGACGAGGCCGCGGCGCGGCTCGACGCCCTGCTCACCGTCATATCCACGCTCCAGGACACCGAACTCCTGCACACGGCGGGTCCGGTGGGCCTGCGGCACGTCCAGGCGGGCGCCCGCGGCGTCCTGGAGGCGGGCGGCGCCGGGACGGAGGCGGGCCGCACGGCCCTGGCCGCGCTCGACACCGACCTCCACGCACGCGCGTGGAGCCCCCGCGGCAGCGCCGGCCTGCTGGCGGGCGCGCTGTTCGTGGATGCCTTGCCGATCACGCTGCGGGGGGCCGGCTGAGTGCTGGCGACCGAGCGGTGTCGAGTCGCCCGGCTTCCCCTTCGCGCCGGGCGGTAGCCGACCACCCGGCCTGCTGGCGGGCGCGCGGTTCGTGGACTTCCTGCCGATCACGCTGCGCAGGGCCGGCTGAGCGGTGTCGACCGAGCGGTGCCGGGCCCTCCGCCCCTCCCGCCCGGCGCCACTGCCGGGCGGGGCCGGCGCCGTCTTCATCGAGCGCGCACGGATCCGGGGGCGCTGGCGGCACAGCCGGCCAGTCGGCCAGCCCGCCAGTCGGCCAGCCCGCCAGGCCGCCAGGCCGCCAGCCGGCCTACTGGCTGGCGCGCGGTTAGTGGACTCCCTGCCGATCACGCTGCGGGCCGGCTGAGCGGTGCCGGCCGAGCGATGTCGAGCCCTCCGGCCTCCTCCGCGAGCCTTCCGGCCTCCCCCGCCCGCCCGGCGGCAGCCCACCGTGCCGCCGGGCCCATCGCGTACGACGCCGCCAGGGTCAGTCCGCCCAGCAGCAGCCAGCCCGGCGTCCCCCACTCGACGAGGAGGGCGGTCAGCACCAGCGGGCCGAGCGTGCGGGCGACGGTGACCCCGGTGCCGAACAGCCCCTGGTACTCGCCCACGCGGTCGGCCGGAGCCAGGTCGAACGACAACTGCCAGGAGCCCGCCGACTGCCCCATCTCCGCCGCCACCTGGAGCACCGCCCCCACCACCAGGACACCCGCCGCCACCCACGCCGAGGCCCCCGCCGACAACGCGAACACGGCGCAGGCGGCACACATCACCCACCCCGAACGCCGCAACACGCGCGTGGCGCCGACCAGACCGGTGACGCCCCGCGCGGCCCGCACCTGGAACACCGTCACCGCCGCGGTGTTGAGCACGAACAGGGCGGACACCAGCCAGGCCGGCGCCCCGGTCCGCTCGGTGATCCACAGCGGCAGCACCAGGCTCAGCAGCGGCAGGCGCAACAGCAGCACGGTGTTCAGCAGCGCGACGACCGTGTACGGCCGGTCGCGCAGCACGCCGAGGCCGCCGCGCGGGCGGACCGGCACGGAGGCGACGCGGGGCAGCCCGAGGAGCAGCACCGCGCACACGAGGAAGCTCACCGCGTCGACCGCGAACACGGTGAGATACGCCGCCCGCGTACCGGCGTGCAGCGCGAGCCCGCCGAGCCCGGCCCCCACCGCGAGGCCGGCGTTCAGCGTCGACTGAAGACGGGCCAGCAGTCCGGTCCGCTCCCCGGTGGGTACCAGTCCGGCCAGCAGCGCCTGCCGGGCCGCCGCCAGTCCGGACTGCGCGGCCGCGTACGCGCAGGCCGCCAGCACGAACGGCAGGAAGCCGCCCACGAGCGTGAAGGACGCCACCGCCAGCGCGGTCGCCAGCGCCAGCAGCACCGACGTACCCCGCGGTCCGCGCCGGTCGGCCAGTCGGCCCAGTGGCAGTCCGGCCAGTGAGCCGACCGCCCAGCCGATGGTCAGTCCGAGCCCCACGCGCGCGGGGGCGAGACCGACGACCTGGGTGAAGTAGAGCGCCGACGTCGTGTAGTAGGCGCCGTCGCCGACGGAGTTGCTCAACTGGGCCAGGGTGAGCAGGCGCTGCGGCGGATTCTTCGTCATGCTCACGAAGGTAGGGGCCCGGTGGGTCCGTCAGTAGGACCAATCCGGGACTGCCTCATGGGCCCAATGGGCGAGACGCCGATGGCCGCTCAGGCTCCGTCCAGCACTTTCACCAGGACGTCCAGCGCCTCCGGGTAGGCCCGCTCCCGCGGCGTCCCGTACCCCACCACCAGCCCCTGCGGCCGTCCCCCGGTGTCCTCGCGCGCGTGCCAGTGGTCGCCGAGCCGGCCGACCGCGAGGCCCTCGGCCTCCGCCCGCTCCAGCACGTCGGCCTCGTCGCGGACCTCGACCAGCGCGTGCAGTCCGGCCGCGATGCCGCGCACACCGCGGCGCGCCCCCAGCCGCTCGAGGAGCAGGTCCCTGCGCCGCCGGTAGCGCAGCCGGCACGCGCGCACGTGACGGTCGTAGGCGTGGCCGCGGATCAGTTCGGTGAGAGCCAGCTGGCCGATGGTCTCGGTGTGGTGGTCGCTGTGCAGCTTGGCGTCGGCGACGGCGTCGACGAGGTGCGGCGGCAGCACCATCCAGCCCAGCCGCAGCGCGGGCCCGAGGGTCTTGGAAGCGGTGCCGAGATAGGCCACCTGTCCCGGGGCCATCCCCTGGAGCGCGCCGACGGGCTGCCGGTCGTAGCGGAACTCGCCGTCGTAGTCGTCCTCGACGATCAGCGCGCCGCGCGCGCGTGCCCAGTCCGTCAGCGCCCGCCGCCGTTCGGGGTGCAGCGTCACACCGGTCGGGTACTGGTGCGCGGGCGTGACGACCAGCGCGCCGAGATCGCCCAGTCCCCGTGGACACACCCCGCGCTCGTCCACCGGCACCGGCACCACGTGCCCGCCGTTGCGCCGTACTACCTCCCGGTGGAACGGCAGCCCGGGGTCCTCCATGCCCACCGGCGCACCCTCCAGCGCGCGCGTGAGCAGCGCGAGCCCCTGCACGTACCCGGAGGTGATCACGATCCGTTCCGGCGGCGCGATGACGCCGCGCGCCCGCCCCAGATAGCCCGACAGCGCCGTCCGCAGCTCTGGCCGGCCGCGTGGATCGCCGTAGTCGTAGGCCAGTGAGGGTGCCGTGGCGATCGCGCGGCGCAGGGCGCGCAGCCAGGCCGCCGCCGGGAAGGCGCCGACGTCCGGGCTGCCGGGCCGCAGGTCGAAGCGGGGTTCACGGGTGCGTGCGGCGGTGGCGGGCGGTTCGGCGGCGGTGGCGGGCAGCGCGGCGACCCGGGTGCCCGAACCCTGGCGCGCGGTCAGGTACCCCTCGGCGACCAGCTGGTCGTAGGCGGCCTTGACGGTGTTGCGCGAGATGCCGACCTCGGTCGCGAGCCGCCGGGTGGCCGGCAGGCGGGTGCCGGGCGCCAGCCGCCCGCCCCGCACGGCGTCCCGGAGCGCCCGTTCCAGCCCGGCCCGCCGCCCCTCGTTGCCGTCGGTCTCCAGATGCAGGTCGACGCCGACCCCGGACCAGAAGTCGTCCACGAAGCCCTCCCCCTAGGTACGTGAAGCGGACACGGCGATGGCCGGGCACCTCACCGGTACCCGGCCATCGACGCCGTATCAGCCCTTGAGCGAGGCCATCCACGCCTCGACCTCGGCGGACCGTCGCGGCAGTCCGTCGGACAGGTTACGGTTCCCGTCCGCCGTCACCAGGATGTCGTCCTCGATCCGGACGCCGATGCCGCGGTACTCCTCCGGCACGGTCAGGTCGTCGGCCTGGAAGTACAGCCCCGGCTCGACGGTCAGCACCATGCCCGGCTCCAGCGTCCCGTCGACGTACGACTCCACGCGCGCGGCGGCGCAGTCGTGGACGTCCATGCCGAGCATGTGACCGGTGCCGTGCAGCGTCCAACGGCGTTGCAGGCCCAGCTCCAGCACCCGCTCCACGGGCCCCTCGACCAGGCCCCACTCGACGAGCCGCTCGGCCAGCACCCGCTGTGCGGCGTCGTGGAAGTCGCGGTACTTGCCGCCCGGCCGGACCGCTTCGATGCCGGCCTCCTGGGCGTCGTACACGGCGTCGTAGATCTTCTTCTGGATCTCGCTGAAGCGGCCGTTGACCGGCAGCGTGCGCGTGACGTCGGCGGTGTAGTACGTGTGCGTCTCGACGCCCGCGTCCAGCAGCAGCAGGTCGCCCGAGCGCACCGGCCCGTCGTTGCGCACCCAGTGCAGGGTGCAGGCGTGCGGGCCGGCGGCGGCGATGGTGCCGTAGCCGACGTCGTTGCCCTCCACGCGCGCGCGGAGGAAGAACGTGCCCTCGATGTAGCGCTCGCTCGTCGCCTCGGCCCTGTCGAGGACCTTCACGACGTCCTCGAAGCCGCGGACCGTGGAGTCGACGGCCTTCTGCAGCTCGCCGATCTCGAACGCGTCCTTGACCAGGCGGGCCTCGGAGAGGAAGACGCGCAGTTCCTCGTCGCGTTCGGCGGTGACCTTGTCGGTCAGCGCGGCCTCGACGCCGGCGTCGTGCCCGCGGACGACCCGCACCGGGCCGGTGGCCTCGCGCAGCAGGCCGGCCAGCTCGCGCACGTCGGCCGCGGGGATGCCGTACAGCTTCTCGGCCTCGGTGAGGGAGTGCCGGCGGCCGACCCACAGCTCGCCCTGGCCGGAGAGCCAGAACTCGCCGTTCTCGCGGTCGGAGCGCGGCAGGAGGTAGATCGTGGCGACGTGGCCCTCGCCCCTGGGCTCCAGGACCAGGACGCCGTCCTCGGTCTGGTTGCCGGTGAGGTAGGCGTACTCGACCGAGGCGCGGAAGGCGTACTCCGTGTCGTTCGAGCGGGTCTTCAGGTTGCCGGCGGGGATCACCAGGCGCTCGCCCGGGAAGCGGGCGGAGAGCGCGGCGCGGCGGGCGGCGGTCTCGGCGGCCTGGGCGATCGGCTCCAGGTCACGCAGCTCGGTGTCGGCCCAGCCGGACTTCATGTTCTCGGCCAGCTCGTCGGACACGCCCGGGTACAGGCCGTTCTTGCGCTCCTTGATGGGCTCTTCTTCAGCGGTCTCCGGGGTCTCCGGAATCTCTTCCGCCACGGTCATCCTCCTTGGTACGGCACTGTGCCCCCTCCATCGTACGGTCGTACAGAAGGGGGCACAGGGGCGAATGACCTCTTACCGTCCCCGGTAGGGAACGTGCCGGGGACCCTGTTCCGGTCCTCACTCGAAGCGTGCCGCGAGCAGGACGATGTCCTCCGCGCTGTCGGCCGCGTCCAGCCCCTCCGGCAGCACCGCGCGCAGCACGTGGTCGGCGACCGCGCCCGGGTCGTGGCGGACCGACCGGGGAACCCCGGCCGCGGCCGCGTGCAGCCGGGCGAAGGCGCGGTCGGTGGGGTCGCCGGTACGGTGCAGCAGCCCGTCCGTGTAGAGCAGCACCGTTTCGCCGGCCTCGGCGTCCAGTTCCACGCTCGGCGCCTCCCAGCAGGCCAGCATGCCCAGCGGGGCGGACACGGACGTCTCGACGAACTCCGTGCGGCGCTCGCCCACCAGCAGCGGCGGGCAGTGCCCGGCCCCGGCGAGCGTGATCCTGCGCAGCGCGGGCTCGCAGTAGGCGAACAGCGCGGTGGCCGAACGCGCGGGTTCGGTCAGCCGCAGCAGCAGCTCCAGGTCGGACAGGACGGCGACCGGGTCCTCGCCCTCCATCACGGCGTACGCCCGCAGTGAGGCACGCAGCCGGCCCATCGCCGCGACGGCGCTCGGCCCGGACCCGGTGACGGAGCCGACGGCGAGGCCCAGCGCCGCGTCGGGCAGCGGAAGGGCGTCGTACCAGTCGCCGCCGCCACGCGGGCCGGTGCGGTGCCGGGCGGCGAGCTGGACCCCGGCCACCCTCGGCAGTCGTGAGGGCAGCAGCTCCTCGGTGATCGTCGCCACGCACGCGCGCGTGCGCTCGAGTTCCACGAGGCGCGCGAGGTGCTCGGCGGCGTAGCGGGCGTACAGACCGACCAGGTGGCGCCGGCGCTCGTCCGGCTGGGCGGGTTCGTCGTAGAGCCAGACGGCGGCGCCCAGACGGTTGGCGTGCGCACCCCCGGCCAGGGGCAGGGCATAGCTGGCGGCGTAGCCGAGGCGGGCGGCCACCTCGCGGTGTCGGGGGTCGAGTCCGTCCTCGGAGAACAGGTCGGGTTCCGCGATCTCGCCGTCGCCGCCGGGCAGTCCGTCCAGGATGCGGCCGTAGGACATCGAGCTGCGCGGCACCGTCTCGATGTGGCCGAGGTCGGCGCGGCCGAGGCCGAGGCCGATCGTGGTGTCGGGGCCGAGGCCGTCGGCGGGTTCCAGTACGACGAGTCCGCGCCGGGCTCCCACCAGGGCGGATCCGGCGCGCAGCAGTTCCTGGAGGGCGTCGGGCAGGGTGGCCGTACCGGCCAGGCGTTCGGTGAGTTCGTGGAGTGTCGTGAGATCGGAGACCCAGCCGGCCAGCCGGTCCTGGAGGAGGACTCCCGCGCCGGTGGGGACCGGTGGGGCGGCCGGGGTGGCGGGCGCGGGCGCGACAGTGTGTGCGGGCGAGGGAACCGTCGAATCGATTCCAGCCACTTTCGGGGGGTGAGGGGCCTTCATGGTGTCCGGCTCTCGGACCGGTGCGTATTGCTCAAAGGCATCGCAAACCCCCATGTCGTTCTGCGCCGCTAGCGGTGTCTCCACATGTACACGCACTCGTGAGGGGATGTCCAGCATTGTCCTGCTGGGATTGCTGGTGTCCGTGGGGTCGGCGGGTTTGTCGGTCACGCTTTGTCCGGCTCCCTTGCGTCATGGCAAAGTTGGCTTAAAACTGCCTCGGGTAACGGGTGTTTGCGGTCGACTGGGTTTGCTCCACGGAGCGTCACAGCGGTCGTGATGGGTACGTACTCGGTAAGGACCTAGGGGTCGTTGGGAGCCACCGGAACCTGGTGACCCGCCCCGGCGTCCTAGCCACCGACGACCGTGCCCCATCCTCCCGTGGTGGAGGCGGAGAGAAATACCCGGACGGCAAAACGCCAGACTTCGCCACCCCACGCCAGGCCCATGCTCAGGTGGGCGCAGTATGGGACGGATTGGCCGCGCAAGCGCGGCCAATGCTCGACCCCCCAGGGGGTCCCCCTTGTCTCGGACAGGGGTGTGATGCGCCAACAGGTACGCACAGTGAAGTGATCGACACATGGTGTGATGTGACCCACGGTGTTGCCAGCGGTGCAACGGAAAGGAACGAGCGCTCATGCGCGAGATCCTCGGAAGGCGACGCAGGCTCCTGCCCCAGCGCAGCGACGGAGGGCCTGAACTGATCGACGCGGCCCTCACCTTCGCGACGGAATGGCAGTGGCCCGTACTCCCGGGTGTGACGGCCGACCCGCACGGGATGTCCCGGTGCGGCTGCCCCGACCCGGAATGCTCGGTGCCGGGCGCCCATCCCTTCGACCCCGGCCTCCTGACGGCCACCACCGACGAGCGCATGGTCCGCTGGTGGTGGACCAACCGCCCGACGGCACCGATCATCCTGGCCACCGGTGGAAGCGCGCCGTGCGCGGTCAGCCTGCCCGCCCTCGCAGCCTCCCGTGCGCTCGTCGCGCTCGACCGGCAGGGCATGCGCCTCGGCCCGGTCGTCGCCTCGGCCACCCGGTGGTCCATCCTCGTCCGGCCGTACTCCATGGAGCAGTTGGGCGAGCTGCTCTACGCCAAGGACTTCGTCCCCGGCTCACTGCGCTTCCACGGCGAAGGCGGCTACCTCGCGCTGCCGCCCTCCGGGACCGGCCAGGGGGACATCGGCTGGGAGCGCGCGCCGCTGCCCGGTTCGGCCGCGCCCTGGGTGCCCGACGTGGAGGCCGTCGTGGACGCCGTCGTCGAGGCCCTCACTCGTACGGGTGTGAGCGCGCCCGAGTTGTAAGGGTGTCGGGCGCTCACCGGACCCGATGCCCGCCCCGGCTCGTTATCTTCCGCACCATGCAGCGACATTCTGGGGGACCGCCCCCAGGCCCCCGATGGCTCCGTCTCCTCGGTCTCGGGGGCGCCGTGGTGTGCGTGATCGCCCTGCCCCTGGCCATGGCGTCCGCGGGGCCGGTGGGCGACGGACCCCGCTCGGCCGAGCGGCGGGACGTGGCCCCCGGCACCGACGACCGCGCCGGCCGGCCATCGGCCGGTCAGGGTACGGACGCCAAGGCGCTCCCCGCCGAACCCTCCCGTACGCCCCTGTCGCTGGGCCTCGGCTTGGCCACCGCGGCCCGCTGCGGTCCCGAAGTCACCTCCCCCGACGGTGTCGAGGCGCAGACCTGCGTGCTCGCCCAGGGCGAGGACACCTGGGCGCGCACCTACCACCGCAACGTCACCGGCGACGCTCTGGAGGCCGTCCTGAGCCTCATGGGGCCCGGCGGGCGCACGGTGCAGATGCGGTGCGCGGTGGGCGCCGACGACGAGCCGGGCACCTGTGAGACCCCCCGTGAGCCGATCCGCGGCGAGCCCGGGGAGTACACGGCGGTGGCGGAGTTCGCGAGAGCGCCCGGCGACGGGCCGCTGCTGTTGCGTTCCGGCAGCAACTCCGCAGCGGACAGCGGGCGTTGACGTCAGGCCCCGGTGCGTGCGCGGGGTTGAGCGGGTCGCCGGGGCGGGGCGGATGCGGGGCGGCGTGGGACGCCGGGCGCCGCGCGGATGCGGGGCCGGGCATGAAAAAGACCCGGTTGCTGGCGACGGGGGATGCACCAGCAACCGGGCTATTGGAACGGTAACAAGAGATCGGCTACAAGCAAATTCGATCTCGCGTTTCCATCGGCTTTCCGGACACCGGCAGATCGGCGCTTATGGCGCCGACTCGCCTTGTGCGGACGGGAGTTGTGAGCCGAGTCACGCCGTCCCGCTTCCAGCCCGCCGTGCCGCCCGGTACCGCGCGCCGACCGGCCGGCCGGCGCGCGCCCGCACCGCTCCGGTGCCTCAGCTGAGCGTCACCTGCCGGTTGGTCAGACCGCCACGCGCGCGACGCTCGTCGGTCGTGAGGGGCGCGTCCGAGGCCAGCGCGGCGGAGAGCCGCTCGGCGAACTCGGCGGCCGGCTTCTCCACGTCCTCCGCCGACACCCCGCTCGGCAGGTCCCACACGGGCACGGTCAGACCGTGCGCCCGGAAGGAACCCACCAGCCGGGTGCCCTCTCCCAGGCTGGACCGACCCGCCGCGTGCAGCCGCGCGAGCGCGTCCAGAAGCAGCTCCTCCGGGTGCGGCATGACCCAGCGCAGGTGGTTCTTCTCCGGGGTCTCGCACCAGTACGCGGCGTCCACGCCGGTCAGCTTCACGGTCGGGATCGCCGCGGCGTTCGCCCGCTCCAGGGAGGCGGCCACCTCCGGCGCCGCGTTCTCCGGATCCGGGACCCAGAACTCGAAACCGCTGTGCACAACTGGCTCGAAGGCGCCTTCCGGGTCGAGCAGATCCTGCATCCGCGGACCGTCGGCCGGCGCCCGCCGGGCCTGCACGGGCGTCCCCGGTTCCGCCGCCAGCGCCCGCAGGAGGGTGTCGGCCAGGTCGCGGCTGATGTCCCCGGAGGGGGTGTCGTTCTGCAGTCCCAGGAGGACCGAGCCGTCGTCGCGGCGCAGGGCGGGCCAGGCCATCGGCAGCACCGTGGCGAGCGTGACCGACGGGACGCCCTCGGGCAGGCCGTCCTTCAGGGGCAGTTCGACCGTGGCCGCCGGGACCAGCTCGCGCAGCGCCACCCAGTCGCCCTCGCCCGGCAGGCCCTCGAAGGGACGCTGGACCAGCTCGGTCACGGCATGGGCGGCGGCCCGGCCGTGGCAGGCCTTGTAACGGCGCCCGCTGCCACAGGGGCAGGGCTCCCGCGCACCGACGACCGGGATGTCTCCCTCGGTGAGCTGCGGCCGCGTGGCCTTCGTCTGGGGTCGCTTCTTGGCCATCTGGGTGTCTCCCGGGTACGGCTCGTCTGGTACTGGCGGGAGCCTAGCCGTTCGCACGCAGAGCCAGGGGAACCTGTGGACAACGACCGGACCTGTGGACAGTCCGCCGCGCCCCGACGGCCTCGGCGTCCCGCCCGGCCACTCCCGTGGAATCTCGTTGCTGGTTCCGCTGGTTCCGCCGGCCCTGCCGGTGCGTCCGGTGGGTCTGATGCCGCCGGACCGCTCGCTGGTGTGCGGGTTGCCCGGTCCGCCCGCCCCGCCGGCCCGCGAACTGTCGCACCGGCCGGTCCGCTCGGCCGCCCGCCGCATTCTCTGAACCGGCTCGGCGGCCCGCTGACCCCTCCGAACCGGCTCGGCCGCCTGCTGGACGCTTCGGCGGACCGGCCCGTCCGGTCGCCCGGTTCGTCCCCTGATCCTTCGGGCCGTCCCTGACGCGTCGGGCCGTCCCCCTCGGACTAGTCGAGGTCGTCGAACGCGTCCGCGAAGTCCAGGGCGGGCCGCGACGCCACCGACGGCGCTGCGACCCGGGAGGCGAAGTCGTCCCGCCGACAGCCCGCGTCGGGGTCGTACACGTCCGCGTGGACGACGACCCATACCGTGACCTCGCCGCGGGCGTCGTCCCGGACGCCCCAGTCGTCGGCCAGCGCGGTGATGATGTTGAGACCGCGCCCGCCGTGCGCGGTGACGGAGGGGGTCGCCGGGGCCGGCCGGGTCGGCCCGCCGCCGTCGGTCACCTCGACGACCAGCCGGCCGCAGGGGTCGACCCGCCACGCGGCCCGCACGTCGCCGTCCCCGGCCAGCGCGTCGCCCAGCGGACGGCCGTGCTTGCACGCGTTGCTCAGTAGTTCGGAAAGAATCAGTACGGCATCGTCGATGACCGTGTCCGAGACACCACTTGTACGCAACTGATCGCGCATACGGTGTCTCGCCTCGCCCACGCCCGCAGGGCCATGGGGTACGGCCATGCTTGACGACGTGGGCACCTCTTGTGCCACCACCAACGCCACCCCCGAGACCTCCTTCGCCCCACGCCACGGTGTGGATGCCCCATTGGCCTGTACCGGAAACCGGCCAATCCAGGTCCCGTGACGCACTCGAACGATCGGACACGGAACGAACGCGCCGGAGCACTCCCGGTGAGCGGAAGGGTGCCGTGTGGCTGGATTTATTCGGTGTGGCCGAGAAGCGAGGATGGTCGCTGTGGTGCTTGTGGTCAAGAGGTGTGGATGGGACCAGTGGGGCTTCCGCGACTTTCTGTTTCTTCCTACGGAAGCGTCTCGCAGCCCCGACGCGGACGGAGGTCAGCGGTCCAGTCGGTCCAGCACCGCGCGCGGGCGGTTGGTGATGATGGCGTCGACGCCCAGCCGGACGCAGAGGTCCACGTCCTCCGGTTCGTTCACCGTCCACACGTGCACCTGGTGGCCGGCCCTCTTGAGCCGCTCCACGTACGCGGGGTGGCTGCGCACGATCCGCATCGAGGGCCCCGCGATCCGGACGCCCGCCGGCAGCCGGCCGTCGCGCAGCCGGGGTGAGACGAATTGCATCAGGTAGACAGTCGGCAGCGTCGGAGAAGCGGCACGCACGCGATGGAGCGAGCGCGCCGAGAAGCTCATCACCCGCACCGGGGACGCGTCCGCGTCGGTGGGCGCGTCGAGTCCGAACCGCTTCAGGAGCACCAGCAGCCGCTCCTCCACCTGCCCCGCCCAGCGCGTCGGATGCTTGGTCTCGATGGCCAGCTCCACCCGGCGCCCCGCGCCGGCGACCAGCTCCAGCAGTCGCTCCAGGGTGAGCACGGAGGTCGCGTCCCGGTCCTCGGGCCGCACCTCCCAGTCGGGCTCCTCGTCGCGCGTGTTCCAGGCCTCCCGGGCCGCCCGGGTCTTCCAGGAGCCGAAGTCCAGGGCCGCCAGGTCCGCCAGTTCCAGCTGGGAGACCGCGCCGCGGCCGTTGGACGTACGGTTGACGCGGCGGTCGTGGACGCAGACGAGGTGCCCGTCCGCGGTCAGCCGTACGTCGCATTCGAGGGCGTCGGCACCGTCCTCGATCGCTTTGCGGTACGCGGCCAAAGTGTGCTCGGGGGCATCCTCGGAGGCGCCGCGGTGGGCGACGACCTGGATGCGTTGCTGCTGCCGTGCGTGGGTCACCGCGTCATGGTGCCACCGGTACGGGGTACGCGTCCGGCCGGTCGAATGGAGACGTCGGCGAGCGGCTCTCTGAGAACCCTGTGAGAACCCGCTGAGATGTTCCGGGGAAGTGCCGTTGATGCACCAAAATGCGCCATGTAAAGAATGGCCAAGGACCCACAGGCACCGCTTATGGTGCTCTGACGGCCCGTGGGAAAAGCTGACACGTACAAAAGCACATGCACAGCTACAGCGCGCAGGGTCGACGACAAGCGTGAACGAGCCTGACCGAGTGCGACCGAGAAAAACAGCCGTGGACCGAGGAGTAGAGCTGTGAGCACCCCCGAGAACGAGGGCACCAACGAGGGCACCCCGGTTCCCCCGGCCCCGTCCGCACCCCCCGTGCCGGTGGAGTCTCCCACGGCCTCGCCCCAGCAGGCCGCCCCCGACACCGGTGCGCCCACCACCCGGCTGCCGACGACGCCCCCGCCGGCCGCCGCCCACGCCTCTCAGGGCGGCGCCGTCCAGGGTGACTGGCCGCCGCCCACCGCCCCCACCGCCCCTGGCACGGCGGCACCGGCGGACGCCGCCTGGCCGCCCCCGCAGCCGCCCACCGCCGCCTACGCCGAGGACGGCTTCGGCGCGCACTCGGCGCACGCGGCGTCCCCGGCATACGCGGCGCCCGCAGCACACCCCGCCGGTCCCGGTGGCCCCGCTGGTCCCGGCGGCCCCGGAGTGGACACCGCCGTCTGGGGCGCCGCCTACCAGCAGCCCACCCCGCACAAGGCCCGCCGCGGCCGCGGCGGCCTCGCCGCCGCCGTCCTGGTCGCCGCCCTCGTCGCGGGCGGCCTCGGCGGTGGCCTCGGCTACACCCTCGCGAAGAACGACGACACGGGTTCGACCACTGTCTCCGCCTCCGACAGCGGCGGCTCGGTGAAGCGCGACCCGGGCACCGTCGCCGGCGTCGCCGCCAAGGCGCTGCCCTCCACCGTCACCATCCAGGCCGAGTCGAGCGACGGCGAGGGCGGCACCGGCACCGGGTTCGTCTTCGACACCCAGGGCCACATCGTCACCAACAACCACGTCGTCGCCGACGCGGTCGACGGCGGCAAGGTGACCGCCACCTTCCCGAGCGGCAAGAAGTACGACGCCGAGGTCGTGGGCCACGCCCAGGGCTACGACGTCGCGGTGATCAAGCTGAAGAACGCGCCCTCGGACCTCAAACCGCTCACCCTCGGCGACTCCGACAAGGTCGCCGTCGGCGACTCGACGATCGCCATCGGCGCGCCCTTCGGCCTGTCCAACACGGTCACGACCGGCATCATCAGCGCGAAGAACCGCCCGGTCGCCTCCTCCGACGGCACCGGCAGCAGCGCCTCGTACATGAGCGCCCTCCAGACGGACGCCTCGATCAACCCGGGCAACTCCGGAGGCCCGCTGCTCGACGCCAAGGGCAATGTGATCGGCATCAACTCGGCGATCCAGTCCACCGGTAGCGGGGGGCTGGGCGGCACCACCCAGTCCGGCTCGATCGGCCTCGGCTTCGCCATCCCGATCAACCAGGCCAAGTACGTCGCCCAGGAGCTGATCAAGGACGGGCAGCCGGTGTACGCCAGGATCGGCGCCTCCGTCTCGTTGGAGGAGTCCGCCAACGGCGCGAAGATCACCGACCAGGGCGCGGGCGGCGCGGCCGCCGTCGAGTCGGGCGGCCCCGCGGCCAAGGCCGGCCTCAAGCCCGGCGACGTCATCACCAAGCTCGACGACACGGTGATCGACAGCGGCCCGACCCTCATCGGCGAGATCTGGACCCACAAGCCCGGCGACAAGGTCGTGATCACCTACCAGCGCGACGGCAAGACCCACACGGTCGACCTCACCCTCGGCTCCCGCAAGGGCGACAACTGACGCCCGGCACCCCGCACAAGACACCACGCACGTGGCCACCCGTTACTCTTGTCCCGCGTCACCCGTCACCGGGTGGCGCGGGGTGGGTTGCCCGAGCGGCCTAAGGGAACGGTCTTGAAAACCGTCGTGGCGCGAGTCACCGTGGGTTCAAATCCCACACCCACCGCGTAGTAGGTGCAGCAGGTCAGAAGGTTGCGGTTCAGATGGGGTGCCACTCTGCGGAGTGGCACCCCTTCGGCATGACTCCGTCTCACCCTGGCTCGCCGATCCCCTCCCCGACCAGCGGGCGCGGCCGGCCTGCGGCCAGGGATCACGGTGTCTGCGTCGAACCACAGGCGGCGTCGGGAAGGCCGTCGTCGTGGGTGTCGGCCACGAGTTCGGCGAGGACGAACTGGGCTTCCTCGTCAGACATCCGGTTCTGGACGCGCACGAAGTAGCTGCGTTCGGAGACGCGGAAGACCTGTCTCCGCTGGCGTCGACGCCCTGCTGCGGTGACAGCCTCCTCGAAGGTGTCGATGATGTGCATCATCGCGGCCAGGGCTTCGACCTCGGTCCCCTCGAGTTCACGGTGGACGGTGTAATGGGACAGTTCCGCCCGACCGAGGGCTCGCATGACGGCCCATCTGGGCATGGTGTTCTCCAGTCCGTGTGGCGGCGTGAGCGGTGAAGCCACACGGCCGCGTCGCATAGTCGGTCCGCACCCGACTTCGGGCGTGGCGACCTTGGCGCGGGGAGATTATCGGAAGAGATCTCTCTGGGTGTGCGGGATTCCCCCGGCCTCGCCCTGGCGCTCACGCCCGACGGGCGGCCCCGGCAGGGCTCATCCCGGAGCGGGGGAGGGACGACACGCGCCTCTCCGCGGGTCGGAAGGGGTGCCGCCCTCCCAAGCGGCACCCCTTCCGTGTTCCCCCGTCACGGTGGTGCGTCGGGACCCGGGCCCCGGTGGGGCGGGTCGGGGTGGGGCGAGGGCCGGGGGCGGCTCATGCGGGCTGCGGAGGCCAGGGTCGAGCGGGCCTCTCGGGCCGGTAGGCCGGTGCGGACGGCCGCGTCGATCAGGGCTTCGGAGAGGGCCTCACCGATGCCGTCCTCGTAGGCCCGGCAGGCGGCCCAGTACAGGCGGGTGTTGCGTTGGCCCCGGTGGGCGGCGAGGACGAACTGGACGAGGCCGCGGCCGTGGGCGCCGCCCGCTGCCGGGGACGCGGGGCGGGCGGCGCGGGGCGGGGGGAGGAGGAGGCGCAGGAGGGCGCGGGGGCAGGGGGCGGGGACCAGGTGGCCGGTGCCGGGGGCGGTGGCGTACACGCCGTGGTCGGTGCGGGAGCCCGGGCCGACGAGGTAGCCGCCGGCGCCGCGGATGTCGATGCCGGGGCCGAGGCGGCCGGCCGAGTTGGGGACGACGAGGTCCGCGGGGCCGGTGAGCCAGAGGTGGCGGCCGCCGGAGGGGGTGAGGACGACGACCGTGGGCGGGATGGTGAAGAGGTGGCGCAGGGCGAGTTCCCGCAGGGCGGTGGTGGCGTCGGTGCCGGACTTGGTGTCCAGGTCGACGCCGATCAGGTGGTGCGGGGGGAGTCCGCAGGCGATGCCGTAGCCGGTGGACCAGGGGGCGGCGGCGAAGAGTTCGCGGATGCGTGCGGGGTCGGTGCCGGCGTCGTACACGCCGTGGCCGGGTCGGCCGCACTCACCGTGGCAGGGCGGGGCCGTGGGGTCGTCGCGGTGCGGGGAGCGCAGGGCCGGGAGTTTGGTGCGGGACAGGGGGATGACGGCCAGGCCGCGCTCGGCGGCCGACAGGGCGTGGGCGAGGGCCAGGGTGGTGGCCTGCCGGTGATACCGGTCGGTGGTGGCCATGGATCCATTTTCGTACGTCCGTTCGAAAAAGGGAAGAGGGGGCGGGGGTGGCGCGCCGAGGGCGGACGGACCGGTTGGACATGTGCCGGAACGGTTCGCCTCTTGTGGGGCTTGAGGGGCAGGGGCCCGACTTGCCGGGGATTGAGACGGCATGGGCGAAAAAATCGATACTGCGGGTTTATCGACTTGTCCTCACGCTTGCGTGCTAATCACGGCTGACGGGCTGGTTCGCCGGGGATCCGGTGGGCAACTCTGGTCTCGCGACGTCGTCACAGTGCCGGGGCGGTCGGCCGACTTCCCTGGTGAAAAGCCGTACTTCTCGAGTCGTCCGGTCATGAACCGGTGCGCAGTCCCCGTTCTGGAGGAACACCATGGCAAGCATCCGTACCGCCCGCGTCGTCGCCGCCGTCTCCGCCCTTCCGCTGGCGGCCGCGCTGTTCACCGGCGTCTCGGCGGCGGACAACGGCGCCCTCGCGGACGACGGATCGAACGCGGGGGTGGCGAGCGTCGTCGGCAGCGGCGTCGGGCACGACAACCACGGCAACTCGTCCACCACACAGCAGAACGCCGTCGGCTCGGGCGCCTCGAACCAGAGCAATACCGCGCAGGTCGACGGCTCCGCGTTCACGGCCGTCAACCAGGGAAACAGCAACGTGGGGATCGGCTTCTCGCCGCTGTGGTGGTGATCTGACGGGCCGGCGCTCCGGCGTCGGCCCCGAGCCCCCTCCGGCGTGCCGGGGGTGCGCCGGGGGTGCTCCGGGGGGCGGGAACGCGTCTGCGCGGCGGTGCTTCGGCGCCGCCGCGCAGGCGTTCGCGCAGGTGTGCATCCAGGTGTGTGTGCATGCAGGCGTTCACGCGTGCGCGGACGGCGGCGGACGACCTTGACAGCCACACCGATCTGACGGACAGTCAGAAACCTCGGCCGAGGGGGCGGTGGTGATGAGGAATGGCTGACACGGAAGCGGCGCCGAAGGAGGAGGACGACGTCCTGGAGGCGCGTTTGAAGGCCTACGAGGGCCGCCCCGCCACGACCGCCGGAGCGGGCCGCGACCCGGTCAACGCGCCGATGATCCGCCACTGGTGCGAGGCGGTCGGCGACACGAACCCGGCGTACACCGGCCCCGACGCCATCGCGCCGCCCACCATGCTCCAGGCCTGGACCATGGCCGGCCTCGGCGGTCACGTCGGGCGCGCGCCGGCCTACGAGGAGCTGCTCGCGCTCCTCGACGAGGCGGGCTGCACGGCCGTCGTGGCCACCGACTGCGAGCAGGAGTACGTCCGCCCCCTGCGCCCCGGCGACGAGATCACCTTCGACTCCGTGATCGAGTCGGTCTCCGCCCGCAAGACGACGAAGCTGGGCACCGGGTACTTCGTCACGACCCGCACCCAGGTGCGCGTGGCGGGGGAAACGGTCGGCATCCACCGCTTCCGCGTCCTCAAGTACGCCCCGGCACACCGCGAACCGAGGGAGCGCCGCCCCCGCCCGGTGATCAACCGGGACAACGCCGGATTCTGGGAGGGCGTGCGCCGCCACCGGCTCCTCATCCAGCGCTGCACCGCCTGCGGCACCCTCCGCTTCCCCTGGCTGCCGGGGTGCGCGAGTTGCGGGGCGCAGGAGTGGGGGACGGTCGAGGCGTGCGGCGAGGGGACCGTCCATTCGTACGTCGTCATGCACCACCCGCCCTTCCCGGCCTTCTCCCCGCCCTACGCGGTCGGTCTGATCGAACTCGCCGAGGGGGTGCGCATCGTGAGCGACGTGGTCGGGGTGCCGTACGACGAGGTGCGCGTCGGGATGCCGGTGCGGCTCGAATTCCGGCGTTACGACGACGAGTTGGTGCTGCCGGTCTTCCAGGGGGTGGCCGCGTGACCGCGGGCGCCGACCGCGTGGGGCCCGGGGACGGCCGCGTGCGGGCGGGGGACGAGCTGGCTCCGCTGGAGGTGGCCGTCACCCGCACGCTGATCATCGCGGGGGCGCTCGCCTCCCGCGACTACCAGGACGTGCACCACGACCCCGAGGCGGCCAGGGCCAAGGGCTCGCCCGACATCTTCATGAACATCCTCACCACCAACGGCCTGGTCGGCCGCTACGTCACCGACCGCCTCGGTCCGACGGCGGTACTGCGCCGGGTCGCGATCCGGCTGGGGGCGCCCAACCACCCGGGCGACACCATGGTGTTGAGGGGCACGGTCGAGGAGGTCGACGGGGAAACCGCGGTGGTGCGGGTGTCCGGGGAGAACGGCATCGGCCGGCACGTCACCGGCACCGTCACGGTCACCGTCCCCGGGGCGCGGGAGGCGGAGGCGGAGTGAGCGTGCGGACGCGGGACGGCCTCGGTGGGCGGGCGGCGATCGCCGGGATCGGGGCGACGGAGTTCTCCAAGGACTCGGGGCGCAGCGAGCTGCGGCTGGCGGTGGAGGCGGTGCGGGCGGCGCTGGACGACGCGGGGCTGCGCCCGGCGGACGTGGACGGGATGGTGACGTTCACGATGGACACCAGCCCGGAGATCACGGTGGCCCAGGCCTGCGGCATGGGGGAGCTGTCCTTCTTCTCCCGCGTCCACTACGGCGGCGGTGCGGCCTGCGCGACCGTGCAACAGGCGGCCCTGGCGATCGCGGCCGGGGTGGCGGAGGTCGTCGTCTGCTACCGCGCCTTCAACGAGCGCTCGGGCCGACGTTTCGGCTCCGGGGTGCAGCGGCGCGAGCCGTCGGCGGAGGGCACGGCGCTCGGCTGGACGCTGCCGTTCGGGCTGCTCACCCCGGCCTCCTGGGTGGCGATGGCGGCGCGCCGCTACCTGCACGTGCACGGGCTGACCCCGGAGGCGTTCGGTCAGGTGGCCGTCACGGCGCGCCGACACGCGGCGGCGAACCCGGCGGCGTACTTCCACGGCCGGCCGATCACCCTCGCCGACCACGCGGCCTCCCGCTGGATCGCCGAGCCGCTGCGGCTGCTGGACTGCTGCCAGGAGACCGACGGCGGCCAGGCGCTGGTGGTGACCTCGGTGGAGCGGGCCCGCGATCTGCCCCGGCCGCCGGCCGTGGTCGTCGCGGCCGCCCAGGGGGCCGGGCGGGCCCAGGAGCAGATGACGAGCTTCTACCGGGACGACCTGACGGGACTGCCGGAGGTGGCGGTGGTCGCCCGCCAGCTGTGGCGGACGTCGGGGCTGACGCCCGCCGACATCGACGTGGGGATCCTGTACGACCACTTCACGCCGTTCGTGCTGACGCAGCTGGAGGAGTTCGGTTTCTGCCGGCCGGGCGAGGCGGCCGCGTTCGTCGCCGAGGACCGGCTCCCGCTCAACACCCACGGCGGCCAGCTCGGCGAGGCCTACCTGCACGGCATGAACGGCATCGCGGAGGCCGTACGACAACTGCGCGGCACGTCCGTGAACCAGGTGCCGGGCGCCGCCCGCACCCTGGTCACGGCGGGGACGGGGGTGCCGACCTCCGGCCTGGTGCTGGCGGCCGACGGCTGAGCCGGGACCGGGGCGCCCCGGTCCCGCCGACCTGAGCCCCCCAGGGGCGATCCCGCAGGAGACGGCGTCCTCTCGTCCACCTTCAGGAGGTGGACCCGGCACCACCCCTACAACCTGAGGCGGACTCGTCTTCGGCACCTGCGGCCGATCCGCCGGAGCCGGGTGCGAACCTAGCGTGGAGCCATGACCACACCCGTCTGCACCCGCGCTTCGAACGGCAAGACGCGGCCTTCTCCGTACCCGTCCTTCGCGTCGTACGTCAGCGCCCGGCAGCCGGTTCTGCTGCGTACCGCCCGGTCGCTGACCGCGAACCCCAGCGATGCCGAGGACCTGCTGCAGACCGCGCTCGCCAAGACCTATGTCGCGTGGGAGCGGATCGAGGACCACCGGGCGCTGGACGGCTATGTCCGCCGGGCCCTGCTGAACACGCGCACCTCGCAGTGGCGCAAGCGCAAGGTCGACGAGTTCGCCTGCGAGGAGCTGCCCGAGCCGGAGATGCGGCCCGGCGACGACGACCCGGCCGAGAGACAGGCACTCCACGACGCGATGTGGCGGGCGATCATGAAACTCCCCGCCCGGCAGCGGGCGATGGTCGTCCTCAGGTACTACGAGGACCTCAGCGAGGCACAGACGGCGGAGGTCCTCGGCGTCTCGGTGGGCACGGTGAAGTCGGCGGTGTCGCGGGCGCTCGGCAAGCTGCGCGACGACCCTGAGCTGGGCGTTGTTCGATAACGGGCCGAAGTGACGGTGCGACCTGGGCCCTAACGTGACCTGATCGATCATCGCTCCCTAGTGACATACCGCGTGGTATGTGCGCAGAATCAGCGCAACCGTTACCACCGCGTAGGCAATGTCGCCGCACCTGGGAGGACGCCGTGCTGAGCACCATGCAGGACGTACCGCTGCTGATCTCGAGGATCCTGACGCACGGATCGACGATCCACGGCTCGTCGCGGGTGACCACATGGACCGGCGAGGGCGCACCGCAGCGGCGCACCTACGCCGAGATCGGCGCCCGAGCGGCCCAGCTGGCGCACGCCCTGCGCGAGGACCTCGGTGTCACCGGCGACGACAGGGTCGCGACCCTCGCCTGGAACAACGCCGAGCATGTCGAGGCCTACTTCGCCATCCCCTCCATGGGCGCGGTGCTGCACACCCTCAACCTGCGGCTGCCCGCCGAGCAACTGACGTGGATCGTGAACCACGCCGCCGACAAGGTCGTCATCGCCAACGGGTCGCTGCTGCCGCTGCTGGCCCCGCTGCTCCCGCACCTCAGGACGGTCGAGCACCTGGTCGTGACCGGCCCCGGCGACCGCTCGCTCCTCGCGGGCGCGACCGCGCGGGTGCACGAGTACGAGGACCTGATCGCCGGCAAGCCGACCGTCTACGACTGGCCCGAGCTGGACGAACGCCGGGCCGCCGCCATGTGCTACACCTCCGGCACGACCGGCGACCCCAAGGGCGTGGTCTACAGCCACCGCTCGATCTACCTCCACTCCATGCAGGTCAACATGGCCCAGTCGATGGGCCTGACCGACCAGGACACCTCTCTGGTCGTCGTGCCGCAGTTCCACGTCAACGCCTGGGGTCTGCCGCACGCCACCTTCATGACCGGCGTGAACATGCTGATGCCGGACCGCTTCCTCCAGCCCGCGCCCCTCGCCGAGATGATCGAGAGCGAGAAGCCGACCCACGCCGCCGCGGTCCCCACCATCTGGCAGGGCCTGCTGGCCGAGCTGACCGCCAAGCCGCGGGACGTCTCCGCCCTCACCCAGGTCACCATCGGCGGCTCGGCCTGTCCGCCCTCCCTCATGGAGGCCTTCGACCGGCTGGGCATGCGGGTCTGCCACGCCTGGGGCATGACGGAGACCTCCCCGCTGGGCACCGTCGCCCGCCCGCCGGCCGCCGCGGTCGGCACGGACGCGGAGTTCGGGTACCGCCTGACCCAGGGCCGTTTCCCGGCCGGGGTCGAGGCCCGCCTCACCGGGCCCGGCGGCGAGCGCCTCCCCTGGGACGGGGAGTCCGCGGGCGAACTGGAGGTCCGCGGTCCGTGGATCGCCGGCGCCTACTACAACGGCCCCGACGCCGAAGCGCTGCGCCCCGCCGACAAGTTCAGCGAGGACGGCTGGCTGAAGACGGGCGACGTCGGCACCATCTCCGCCGACGGCTTCCTCACGCTCACCGACCGCGCCAAGGACGTCATCAAGTCCGGCGGCGAGTGGATCTCGTCGGTGGACCTGGAGAACGCGCTGATGTCCCACCCGGCCGTCGCCGAGGCGGCCGTGGTCGCCGTCCCCGACGACAGGTGGGGCGAGCGCCCGCTGGCCACGGTCGTCCTCAGGGAGGGCGCCACCGCGGACTTCGCCTCCTTGCGCGCCTTCCTCGCGGACGAGGGCGGCGTCGCCCGGTGGCAGCTCCCGGAGCGCTGGACGATCGTCGAGGCGGTCCCGAAGACGAGCGTCGGCAAGTTCGACAAAAAGGTGCTGCGCAGGCAGTACGCGGCGGGTGACCTGGACGTCACCCGGCTCTGACACACCCCGCCCGCCCGGCAGGGCACCTCGCGGCCCCTACCGGGCGGGCGGTCGTTCTCGTCGGCGGTCGGCCCGGGTGGCGCCGGTGGCCGGGCGGCCCGTTCCCGCCGCGGGCGATCGGCGCACGACGCACCCGCCGTCCGGCACCGGGCTACCCAGCGGCGCTCGACGGACCCGCCGTCCGGCACCGGGCTACCCAGCGGCATGCGACAGGCCTGCCGGGGTCCGGCACGGCCGGCGGCCGCGGGTGGCCTTCCGGGCGAGCCCGGAATCCTGGCGGCAGCAGAACCCGGCGGTGCCTTCCGCCCCGACGCCTGCCTCACCGCCGCGGGTCGCTGAGCCTCGCGGGCTGCTGGGCCTACGCCCGCCTCACCAGTGCGGGGGCGCTGGGCCCGACGTCCGCTGCTTGCGCGGAAGCCCTGGCCACGCGTTACGACGAACGCGCCCGCCGCTACGAAGCCGTGGTTGTCGTGCTTGAGCTTGTGGAAGCACGCACGACGACATTGCGGCGCCGGTAGGCGGCTCGGCCGCCGGCCTGAGCCCGCTCCGCGCCGGGCGCCGTTGTCCGACGCCCGCCTCACCGCCGCGGGCCGCTGGGCTTACGCCCGCCTCACCGCCTCGGGGTGCTGGGTCCGACGTCCGCCATGTCTTCGCGGGGCGCTGCCCGAGGTCCGCCGGCGCCTTGGGCAGACCGCCGGTCTGAGCCCGCTCCGCGCCGGGTGCCGCTGTCCGACGCCCGCCTCGCCGCCGCGGGCCGCTGGGCTTACGCCCGCCTCACCGCCGCGGGGTGCTGGGTCCGACGTCCGCCATGTCTTCGCGGGGCGCTGCCCGAGGTCCGCCGGCGCCTTGGGCAGACCGCCGGTCTGAGCCCGCTCCGC